>LJSU01000016.1 GCA_001314705.1 Rhodobacteraceae bacterium HLUCCO07 | reverse complement strand
ACGCCACCTTCGAGGATATCGGCGACCTCTCCGGCTTCACATCCGACAACATCCTCGGTTTCGAAGCCGCCGGCGCCCTGACCTGACCCGGTAGCGCCCCCCACCCGGGGTGCGCGTGAGACATTGAAGGGGCGGCTCCCAAGCGGGGCCGCCCCTTTCACATGAGGAGTCGTGAATTGGCGGGGGCTCAGTCCACTTCCGATATTCCCTGGTAGAAACGGTTCCAGGTGGGCGAGATCAGCACTTCGTTCACGCAGGCGCGCGCGGGCATTTCGGCCACGAAACGAACGGTTTCCCCAAGGTCTTCCGCCTGGAGCATCCGCGCCATATCAGCCTCGGAGGGCGGTTTGGGCCGCGCCTTCATGATCGGCGTGGCCACCTCGCCCGGCATGATCACGGTCGAGCGGATGCCGTGCGCGCCTTCTTCGTCGTTCAGCGATTCATTGAGCGAGATGAGCGCGCGCTTGGTGGCGCTGTAGGCCGCCCCGGTCATCCGCGAGGCATAGCGCCCGGCCCAGGACGAGACGATGATGAGTTGGCCGTCTCCCTGCGCGCGCATCCCGGGCAGAACGGCAAGGCAAGGATAGAAGACGCCATTGAGGTTGACATCGACCACATGGTCCCAGGCTTCGGGCGTGATGTCGGCCATCGACCGGTTGGGGATGTTGAGCCCGGCGGACGCAACGAGGATATCGACGCGGCCGACCTCCTGCGCCACGTCCTGCACCGCCTGCTTATCGGTGGTATCGAGCGGCAGGGCGTGGGCGGTGCCGCCATTTGCCTCGATCGCGGCGCAGACCGCGTCGAGCGGTTCCTTGCGGCGGCCCGACACGAACACCTCGGCCCCCGATGCGGCGAGCGCGTGGGCGCTGGCCTCGCCGATGCCACTGCCGCCTCCGGTGATCCATGCGCGCTTTCCGGTGAGTCTGCTCATGTCATGTCCCTCCGTCATCTGACCTCGGCAGGCTAGCAAGGGCGCATCTCTCCGGCAATCGGAACGCGTCGTCAGAGCTTTTGCAACGTGACGCCCGCCTCGGTCAGAAGGCGACGCAACTCGCGGGCCATGGCCACGGCCTCGGGCGTGTCGGAATGCAGGCAGATCGTGTCGATCCGTGCCGGGATGCGCTTGCCCGACTCGGCAATGATCGCGTCCGCTTCGAGCATCGCGAGGATGCGTGGTGCGACGGTTGCGGCGTCATGCAAGACGGCACCGGGCAGCGTGCGATCGACCAGCGTCGCGTCGTCGTTATACGCGCGGTCGGCAAAGATCTCGCCCGCCCAGTTTCCGCCAAGCTCTTCCATCGCCGCCTGTTGCTCGGTTCCAGCCAGCACCATCACCACGATATCGGGATCGACCGCCAGCGCCGCCCGATAACAGGTCAGCGCCATGTCGCGATCTTCGGAACACATGTTGGCCAACGCGCCATGCAGTTTGAAATGCCGCACATGTCCGCCCGCGGCGCGTGCCATCGCCTGTGCCGCGCCCAGTTGATAGGTAACGAGATTGGTGAGTTCCCCGGCCGTGCGCAGCAGGCGGCGGCGGCCAAAGCCGCGCAGATCGTCGAACCCGGGATGCGCACCGATGCCCACCCCCTTGTCGATCGCCATCTGCATCGTTCGGGCCATCACGTCGAGGTCGCCCGCATGCATCCCACAGGCGATATTGGCCGAGGTGATCACGTCGAGCAGCGCCGCGTCATCGCCCATTGTCCACGGGCCAAAGCCTTCGCCCATGTCGGAATTGAGATCGACTTGCGTGACCATGGTTCAGTCTCCTTTCAGTTCGTCGCCCGCGGTGGCCCCGCTGATGAGTTGATAGCCCAGCAGGTCCGCCATGTCGCGCGGATCGCGGATGCGGGGCTGCGCCGCGGTGCGCAGCCGATTGAGCAGGGCCGTCTCGGCGGCAAAGGCGGCATCGGCCTCCTCCAGCGTGACAAAGCGGAAGCTGAGCGGCGTCTGCGGGGCGGCCTGGAGCACGCGGGGCAGGTCGGCGGGGATCACCGCACCGATCCGGGGATAGCCGCCGATGGTCTGGCATTCGGGGCCGAGGACAAAGGGAATGCCGTCACCCGTCATCTGGATATCGCCGGGGATGATCACGTCGGAGACGATGCCAAGCTGACCCTCCGCGGTAAAGGGCTCGCCGTCGAAATCGAGCCGCACCCCCTGCCGGTTGCCATGGGTCGAGCGGCGAAAGGCGGTTTCGATGAATCTTTCGCGCTTCGAGGCGGAATAGAGACGGGTTTGCGGGCCTTCGGTGATGCGTATCTCGCTGCCGGAAAAGCGGTCCTCGACGGGCAGGGCAAGGGCCGGGGCATCGGGCGCGGGGTCAGGGCCAAGCGGCAGGGTATCGCCCGCCGCCAGCCGGTGGCCCAGTCCGCTATTCACATGGGTGGCGCGGCTGCCCAGAACCGGATGCGTCTCTATCCCGCCCGCAAACGCGAGATAGCCATAGGCGCCGCGGGTCACCGGCCCGATTTCAAGCCGCGCCCCGGCAGGCAGCAGGTGCGAACCATGCCAGTCGAGCGGCACACCGTCGAGCGTGGCGCGCATCGGCGCACCGGTCAGCGCGATACGGGTGGGCGTGTCGGTCGAGAACACCCCGCCCATGCCCGCCATCTCGATCGCGGCGAGAGGCGCCGAGAGGCCCAGGAGCGCCGCCGCCTCGATCAGCGCCAACCGGTCGGCGGCCCCACCGCGCGACAGGCCAAGGCTGAGCGTGCCGCTGCGGCCCATGTCCTGAACCGTGACCATCGGCCCGGCGCTGTGGATGGTGAGCTGCCCGCTCATTCCTGCACCTCGAGCCGGGCGCCACCCGACCCGTCGCTGTCACTGGCGCGGATGCGGTCGAACTCGTCATGCGAGACCGCCTCGAAATGCAGCACGTCCCCGGGCCGGAGCGGAAAGGGCGCGTCCGACTCGCTGCGAAAGGGTCTGAACGCGGTCTGCCCGACATGGCGCCAGCCGGTCGGCGTGTCGGCGGAAAACACGATCAACTGCCGTACCGCCACGACCAGAGCCGAGGCGGGGATCGAAGGGGTGATGTCCTTCAACCGGGGAATGTCCCAGCGGTCGGGCAACATCCCCAGATAGGGCTGACCGGGCGCAAACCCGATGGCCAGCACCCGCACCGGATGGGCAACGAGGTCGGCCACCGCCTGCTCCTCGCTCATGCCGAGAAGCGCGGCGGTTTCGGCCAGTTGCGGCCCGAAATCACCGCCAAAGGCCGTGGGGATATGCCAATGACGCCCGACGCCATCCATCGGCGTGGACCAGTCGCGCGTGGCCGCGCGGTCCTGCAGGGCCCGTGTCAATTCGGCACGGCTGACGACCGCAGGGTCAAAGCGGAGATAGACCGAACTCAGCGCCGAGGCGACCTCGACCACACCCTGTGGCGGGTCCGACTCCAGACCGCGGGCAAAACCCAGAACCGCACGATTGGCGGCATCGTCAAGCCGGGTGGAAAACCGCACGAGCAACCCGTCCACGCCGAGCGGCGCGATATCGGGGCAGTCGGGGCGGGGGTCGGCGGACATTCGGGCGAAACTCCTGCTGGGTCTGCAACGATACTTTCGCAGGAAACGCGCAAAGAAAACCCCGTTTCCATTCATTCATCAAAGGCACACGCCCACCTTTTCGAAGCCCGGCACAGCCGCTCCGATCCGCCGGCTCACTCCCTGAGCAGACCCAAGAGGTAGGTGCCATAATCGTTTTTCTCGAAGGCCCGGGCCCGTTCTCGCAACGCATCCACCCCGATCCAGCCCTTGTTATAGGCAATCTCGTCCGGGCTGCCGGTTTGCAGCCCTTGCCGCCGTTCCAGCGTGCGCACGAAATTCCCCGCATCCAGCAGGCTGCCATGCGTTCCGGTATCGAGCCACGCATACCCGCGCCCCATCTGTTTGACGCTCAACAGCCCATCGGCCAGGTACATTTCCAGAAGCGTGGTGATCTCGAACTCCCCGCGCGCGGATTTCTGCACCTTCCTGGCCCGATCGGGTGCGCTCCCGTCGAGGAAATAGAGCCCCGTCACCGCATAGTTCGACGGCGGCACCTCGGGCTTTTCCATGATCGCGCGCACCGCTCCGTCCGCGTCGAAATCCACCACGCCATAGCGCTCGGGATCGGCCACGCGATAGCCAAAGACGGTGCCGCCTTGCCTGTTCGCATCGGCCGCCATCAAGAGCTCGGGCAGGCCATGGCCGAAAAAGATGTTGTCGCCCAGGACCATCGCGCTCGGCGCTCCGGCAAGGAACTCCTCGGCCAGAACATAGGCCTGGGCCAGGCCCTCGGGCTCTTCCTGCACGATATATCTCAGGCCAAGCCCCCATTGGCTGCCATCGCCCAGCACCCGCTTGAACTGCGCCTGGTCGTGGGGCGTCGTGATCACCGCGATCTCGCGAATATCGGCCAGCATCAGCGCGCTGAGCGGATAATAGATCATCGGCTTGTCGTAGATCGGCAAAAGCTGTTTCGACACCCCGAGGGTGATCGGATAGAGCCGCGTGCCGGACCCGCCAGCCAAGATGATACCCTTGCGATCTGTCATGCCTTGAGTGCTCCAAGTTCGGAAAGAATGTCGTTCAACCCGTCGCGCCAGTCCGGCCTCGCGATACCGAAAACGGCCGCCGTGGCAGCATTGTTCAACCGCGAGTTCAGCGGCCGCTGCGCCGGGGTGGGATAGGCGGTGGTCGCAATGTCCTCGACCGGGCAGGCCAGGCCGGTTCGCGCAAATATCTCGCGCGCGAAATCGGCCCAGCTCACATCGGGCGCACCCGAGAAATGATAGGTGCCGCTCTTGCCCGGATCATCGAGCAATTGCGCCGAAATGATCAGGCATGCATCGGCGATATCGGCGGCCGGGGTCGGCCCGCCCACCTGGTCGGCAACGATGGTGAGCCTCTCACGCTCGGCCCCGAGCCGAATCATCGTCTTGACGAAATTGCCGCCATGCGCCGAGACGACCCACGAGGTGCGCAGGATGGCATGCACCCCTCCGGCACTGCGCACCGCCTCTTCCCCGATCAGCTTGCTGCGCCCGTAAACCCCCAATGGCGCGGTCGGATGATCGGTCGCAAAGGGCGCCGCGCCCGCACCATCGAACACGTAGTCGGTCGAAATATGCACCACGGGCAACCCGCGCGCGGCGGCGGCACAAGCAATCGCACCGGGCGTTTCACCGTTGATGCGCCGGGCGCGGGCCTCGTCCTCCTCGGCCTTGTCCACGGCGGTATAGGCGGCGGCGTTGATGATCGCCTGCGCATCGCTGCGCGCCACGATATCGGCACAGGCGTCGGGGTTTTCGAAATCGGCCTCCTCCCGGCCCAGTGCCACCACCTCATGCGCGGCCGCGCGGCGCTGCAATTCCGTGGCCACCTGTCCGGACCTGCCAAACACCAGAACCTTCATCGCGCGCCCCCGGTACCCAGCCTCTGGCCCACGCCCTGCCGGTTCTGCAAGGGCCGCCACCAGTCCTCGTTGTCGAGATACCACCGCACCGTGCGTTCGAGCCCCTCCTCGACCGTGACCGACGGCCGCCAGCCCAGTTCCTCGCGAATGCGCGTGGGATCGATCGCATAGCGCGCATCATGCCCCGGACGGTCAGCAACAAAGGTGATCTGCTCGGCATAGGGCTTGCCGTCATCCCGCGGGCTGAGCCGGTCAAGGATGCCACACAGGCTCCGGACCAGTTCAAGGTTGGTCCGTTCGTTCTCGCCCCCGATGTTGTAGGACCGCCCCACCCCGCCGCGCTCAAGCACAGTCAGAAGGGCATCGGCATGATCCTCGACATAAAGCCAGTCGCGCACGTTCGACCCGTCGCCATAGATCGGCAGCGGCCTGCCCGCCAGCGCACCCAGAATGATCACCGGGATCAGTTTCTCGGGAAAATGATAGGGCCCGTAATTGTTCGAGCAATTGCTCAGCACCGCCGGCAGGCCATAGGTCTCGTGCCAGGCCCGGACAAGGTGATCCGAGCTGGCCTTCGAGGCCGAATAGGGGCTGCGCGGATCATAGGGCGTATCCTCGGTGAATTTCACCACCGGATCATCGGGCAGCGAGCCGAACACCTCATCCGTGCTGATATGGTGAAACCTGAAATCCTCGGGCCGTCCCTTGCGCTCCCACAATGCGCGGGCCGATTGCAACAGGTGAAACGTGCCCATCACGTTGGTTTCCATGAACACGCCCGGCCCGTCGATGGACCGGTCCACATGGCTTTCGGCGGCCAGATGCATGATCGCCTCGGGCGCATGGCGCGCGATACAGTCCTCGACCGCCGCGGCATCGCGAATATCCACATGCTCGAAATGGTAACGCGGGCTATCCGCGACCGCCGCCACGTTCTCGAGACAGGCGGCATAGGTCAGCGCATCGAGATTGACGACCTCGTGGCCCCTGTCCATGGCCTGCCGCACAACGGCCGAGCCGATGAACCCGGCCCCGCCTGTCACCAGGAGCTTCATTCCCGTGCCCCGTCATAGGTGAACGGGCTGTCGAACTCGGCCAGGCGCGGGGCCGCTTCGTCCTTGCCGGACAGGACGACCCCGGCCGGGTCCACGCCCCAGTCGATCCCGATATCCGGGTCATCGAACCGCACAGCGCCATCATGTGGTTTCGAATAGTAGTCAGAGCATTTGTAGACGATCTCGGTCATCGGCTCGCGCGTGACGAACCCGTGCAGAAACCCCTCGGGGATCAAAAGCTGTCGGCCATTGTCGAAACTCAGCTCGACCCCGACCCAGTGACCATAGGTCGGGCTTCCCCTGCGGATATCGACCGCCACGTCGTAAAGCCGCCCGCGCCCGCAGCGCACCAGCTTGGCCTGTGCAAAGGGCGGCGCCTGGTAATGCAGCCCCCGCACCGTGCCCGCCCGTTCCGAAAGCGAGTGATTGTCCTGCACGAAATCAATGTCGAGGCCGGCCTCCTGCATCCGCTTGCGGTTCCAGCTTTCGCTGAAGAACCCGCGGTTGTCGCCATGACGTGCCGGAGTCAGGATCAACACACCTTCAAGGGCGGTCTTCTCGATTTCCAAGGTCATCTCTCACAAATTGCCGGAACAGCGAAATTTCTCCTGCTGGGTAGCAAGTTACGCGGCAAAAGTCATCTGTCTTCTCCGGTCGCGCCCGCCCTCAAGCAGAAGCGTCCCGGTTAAAGACGCGTTTATGTTTGGGTAGCTTGTTCGTGCATCCAACATAGGAAGCAATAGGCTGTTTAGTAAGCAAACGTTCACTTAGAAAGCTGCTTTCGCGCAACTAGCGACACAACGCCGCCCATCCCTCCACTAAATAGAACTGATTGAATCTTTGAAAGCTGGTCTGGCGTCAGCCAATGCCAGCGCTCTGGCAGCAAGTAGTGCAATGCCCACGAGCCCAATGAGCCAAGGAAAAGCAGTGCGAAAACCACCAGAAACAAAATTATAAGGGTACCGTATGCGCGCAACCACCATAAGTGATTTGTTTCTTCTTGCCCCTTAAGCTTGCCTTCCTTGTCCCAATTTTGGTCTTCTTTTCTGGCTTTTTGATCACCAAACCATTTCGGAAGGTCGTCATCTTCAGGAGGCGGAACTGCCTTGTAGCTCATTCAACTTACCCAAGTAATGTTCTTTAATCAGATCGTCCGGAATCTCGATGTTCATTACCCCATCACAAAATCTCTGATCCCAAGGCGAACCTGGCCGGTGGGTCAAGTTTGACAGGCTAATCCCTGACAAATCACCATATTTTGAAAACACGTCCTCAAGAAACGCTTGGACCTCCGGATCTAAAGGCGACGGCTCATCATCTTCTATGAGATCGTGCGGGATTGGATCGCGACCAAAACGTTTGGTTGCCTGATAAAGTGTGGGGATAACGGGGCCATATTTCCACGCCTCAATCCTGTCCGAAAACAAATCGCGATCCAGGATGGCAAGAGACCAACCATGCGCAATATAAACAAGCTTCATTAGTTGCATGGGCGTCAGGCTCTTGCCTTGGCGCTTTGCAATTTTAAGGATTTCATCCGCCACTGTCGTAGCTGTTGTAATGGGTGCTTGCGTTGCGACCATCACTTCCACCTCGCATTTGCAGCTTTTCGCGCAATCCCAGCGCGCTGGACCTCTATGGTACTCTCGTGACGCACCTTCGTGCCCGCCAAACCGCTTTCGCGCTTGGCCGGCTGCTCAAGTGTGTTCTCTTCGATCTCGCCCGTTGCGATCTTCGCAATGTGAACAGCGTTCCCGATCACGTCCGCCGGGCGCTTCTGGCCTTGCGGTCCCTTTGGCATGTCTCTCCCTTTCATGGGCCGTTAGGCAGCCCTTACGGTGCATGTACCACATATATATGGCTCTGGGCCATACTCTTCTCAAGAGGCTAACACTCTCATAACGAGCCAACATCGGGTCAACTCCCCTGAATTTCAAACTGAGACAATGCTCTCCGGTCGCGCCCGCCCTCAAGCAGAAGCGTCCCGGTTAAAGACGCGCGCCGGGTGCAATTCACCTGACTTGTAGCGCCCGACCGCCAGCGCCCGGCCCTGGTAGGAGGCCCAGCATTCCTCGCCATAGTCCACGTCATGGGCAATCACCATGCCCGGGTTGCCGTTGCGCAACCGCGCCGCGCCCTGGTCCGTGGCCCTGACCTCGGGCAGATCCACCAGCCCCTCTTCGAGCGGGCGCAGCCAGTCATCGACTTCCGGCTGCCGCGCCAGCCGCTCCAGCGTCTCGAGGTCGATCCCGTCCTCGGCGTCGAACGGCCCCGACCAGATCCGCCGCAATCGCTCCACATGCCCGTAACAGCCCAGCGCCTCGCCGAGATCCCGGGCAATCGCGCGCACATACCCGCCCTTGCCGCAAGTCATCTCCAGAACCACCCGGTCCGCGTCGGGTCGGTCAATGAGCAACAGCTCCTCCACCCAAAGGGGCCGCGCCTCTATCTCCAGATCCTCGCCCGCGCGGGCAAGCTTGTAGGCGCGCTGCCCGTCGATCTTGACCGCCGAGAATTGCGGCGGCACCTGCATGATATCGCCCACGAACCCACCCAGCGCCGCCTTGATCTCGTCGTCGCCGGGGCGCAGGTCGGACGCGGCGATCACCTCGCCCTCGGCATCGTCGGTGTTGGTCGCCTGTCCCAGCCGCACGGTAAAGCGATAGCACTTGAGCGCGTCGGTGACATGGGGCACGGTTTTCGTCGCCTCGCCCAGCGCCACAGCCAGAACCCCGGTCGCCTCGGGATCGAGCGTCCCGGCATGGCCCGCCTTCCTGGCGTCAAACGCCCAGCGCACCTTGTTGACCACCGCGGTCGAGGTCATCCCCGCAGGCTTGTCCACCACCAGCCACCCGGAAATGTCCCGCCCCTTGCGTTTGCGTCCCATGCACCTGCCCTCGCTGCTGTCGAAAGCGGTCGCCTAGCCCATGCGGCCCGGTCGGTCAATCGCCCCGCTCGACCACGCCCACGATCGGCCCCATCGGCAAACCGGCATCCGACCGGCCCAGCGCGGGCGCGTGCAGGCGCGAGATATTGCCATCGAAGTAAAGCGCCTGCGGCAGATCCAGCGCATCGCGGAACAACCGCCCGAATTCATGAAACGTCACCGCGCCCTTCGAAATCGCGAACACCACCCGCGCCCCGTCCTCCGATGTGCCGACCCCGTTGCGAACATAGCGGCTCGTGCTGTCGGGCAGGAACCGGGGATGCAATTCCCCGTCGATCACCAGCATCGGACCCGACTGGCTGGCATCGCGGCAATCGGGTTCCTCGCGCGCGAACCGCATGGTCTCGATCACATCGGCCCGCCCGTCCCGGATGCAGAAAACCCCGTTCGGCAAAAGCCCGAAATTCCCCGGCCCCGCCCGCGTGATCAGGCCCTGCACCTCCCGCCCGCCCTCGCGATAAAGCCCCACCGGGCTGCGGTCGCCGTGATACATGCCCGCATTCATCGCGAATGCCAGCCGCTCGCCCCGCTCGGAAAGCCGCGCCTCCAACGCCGGGAACGTGCCGATCACCTGCCCGGCGTCATCTTCCAGAAAAAGCCGGATATCCGCGGTCCGCGCGTCCACCTCGCAGATGGCATAGCCATTGCCGTCATGGCGCAGCTCGCGACACTCGACCGCCCCGGCGATCCCGGGCACAAGCAGCAGCGCCAGTGCGGCCCAGACCCGCATCACTCCTCCAGATCGCGCCGGACGTTCTCCTGGTTGAACAGGCGTCGCGTCTCGTCCAGCCGGTCAAAGGTCTCATCCAGCCGGAACCGCAGGTCGGGCGCGTATTTCAGGGTCAGGTCCTTGCCGATGATCCGCCGCAACTCGCCCTTGTTGCGCGCCAGGGCCTTGATCGCATCCTCCTGCCCCTCGCCGCCCAGCGGCAGGACATAGGCAGTGGCGATCTTGAGGTCGGGCGTCACCCGCACCTCGCCCACCGTGATCGACATCCGGTTCAGCTCGGGGTCATGCACATCGCCCCGCGCCAGAACCTGTGCAAGGGTGCGGCGGATCAACTCGCCGACCCGCAATTGTCGCTGCGACGGGCCGGGCCCGTCCTGAAACCTGTTCTTTGCCATGGGCAGCATCTAAGCCTTCCACCGGCCTTTGCCAAGCACGCGATGCTCGGCTATGCAAGACAAACCCAGACAGGAGACCCGCGCCATGAACGACCTGCCCCGCACCGACCTTCCCGGCATCGTGATCACCGGCGCCTCGGGGCGTATGGGCCAGATGCTTCTGCGCACGGTGGCCGCTTCCGACAAGGCGCGGCTTGTGGGTGCAATCGAACGCAAGGGGCACGACTGGATCGGTCGCGATGCGGGCGAGGCGCTCGGCATCGGCCCGCTGGGCGTGACCATCGAGGATGATCCACTCGACGCCTTCGCCCGCGCGCAGGCGATCATCGACTTTACCGCGCCCGCCGCCACGCTCGAGTTTGCCGCGCTGGCCGCGCAGGCGCGGGCCGTGCACGTGATCGGCACCACCGGCATGAACGAGGCCGACATTGCCGCGTTGGAACCCGCCGCCCGTCACGCGGTGATCATCCGTGCCGGCAACATGAGCCTCGGGGTGAACCTGCTCACCCGGCTGACCCAAAAGGTGGCCGAGGCGCTGGACGCGGATTACGATATCGAGGTGATCGAGGCCCATCACAACCAGAAGGTCGATGCGCCCTCGGGCACCGCGCTGATGCTGGGCGAGGCGGCGGCGCAGGGGCGGGGCGTGTCGCTCAAGGAGGTCTCTGATCGCGGCCGCGATGGCCTCACAGGCAAGCGCGAGAAAGGCCATATCGGCTTTTCCGCAATTCGCGGCGGCGACATCGTGGGTGAACATGACGTGATGTTCGCCGCCGCCGGTGAACGCATCATCCTGCGCCACGTCGCCACCGACCGCTCGATCTATGCCCGGGGCGCGCTCAGGGCCGCGCTCTGGGGGCAGGACAAGACGCCGGGACAGTATGACATGATGGATGTGCTGGGGTTGTAAGGTCTTTCCAAGCCGCGTGGCGACGGGCCGCGGTGCGGCGTTCCCCGGTCCAATTTGCAGCGCTTTATGCCAGCAAAGCCTGAAAACATCCAAGCCGCGCACGAAGCTCGGCCAAATCGCCGTGCCGGGGGGCGGCCCGGCGATGCGCGGCGGCCTTCGGCCTTGATTCCGCGCGAGGCTTGACCGTTGAAGCCCTCAGAAATCGACCGCGATTCCCTTCCGCTCCCAATCGCCGTATCGCACCGGCTCGGGCCCGTCGCGCCCGCCCAACTCCTTGGGCAGCGCCTCGGCCTTGGCTTCGGCCTCCTTGCGGCGCGCCTCGGCTTCGGCGAGGGCGCGGATCGCGGCGGGGGGAAGGTCTTTCTTGTCGCTCATGCGCCTGATATAGGCCGCCATCGACCGCTTGCCAAGGACATCGCATGTCAAAGCCCCGCACCCATTCCGCCCGCCGCTCGGCGGTCTACCTGCTCGACCAGATCCTGGGCGAAGGCCGCCTCATGAGCGAGCTGGCCGAAGCGGGCGCGCTCGACCGGCTCGACCCGCCCGACCGGGCCCGCGCCCAGCGGCTGGCGAACGAAACCCTGCGCGGGCTGGAACGCGCCGACCGCCTGCTCAAGCCACATCTGCGCAAGACCCCGGCGCTGCATATCCGCAATATCCTGCGGCTCGGTGCCGTCGAACTGGCACAGGGCGGCGATGCCCATGGCGTGGTCAACGAGGCTGTGACCATCGCCGCCGCCCATCGCCGTCATGGCCATCTCAAGGGGCTGGTCAACGCCGTGCTGCGCAAGCTCGCCGACGAAGCCCCGGCCAAATGGGATACCCTTCGCATCCCGCGCCTGCCCAAATGGCTCCGCGCACCGCTGATCGAGGCATATTCCGCCGAAACAGTCTCGAAATTCGAGGCCGCGCATTTCGCCGGGGCACCGCTCGACCTGACCGCGAAAACCGACCCCGAGATGGTGGCACTGGCCACCGGCGGAACGCTCCTGCCCACGGGCTCGATCCGGCTTTTCGGCGCACCGCAGGTTTCTGCCCTGCCCGGGTTCGCCGCCGGCGACTGGTGGGTGCAGGATGCCGCCGCCGCGCTGCCCGCTCGCATCCTCGATGCACGGCCCGGAGAGCGCGTGCTCGATCTCTGCGCGGCCCCCGGCGGCAAGAGCCTGCAACTCGCCGCCTCCGGGGCCGATGTCACCGCGCTCGACCTGTCCGAATCGCGCCTCGCACGGGTGCGCGAGAACCTTGCCCGCACCGGGCTCACCGCACAGGTCGTTCAGGGTGATGCGCTCACCCATGCGGACGGCCCCTATGACGCGATCCTGCTCGACGCGCCCTGCTCGGCCACCGGCACGATTCGCCGGCACCCGGACCTTCCCCACGCCAAGGACGGGTCCGAGTTTGCTGTGCTCATCGCATTGCAATCGGCGATGATCGACCACGCGCTCACGCTCCTCGCTCCCAGTGGGCGGCTGGTGTTCTGCACCTGCTCGCTCCTGCCGGACGAGGGCGAATGCCAGGTCGAGGAGGCCCTTGCCCGCCACCCCGGCATTGCCACCGACCGCGCCACGCTGACCCGCCCCGGCATCGACCCGGCCTGGATCACCGAAGAGGGCGGCTTGCGCCTGCGCCCGGATTTCTGGGCCGATCAGGGCGGTATGGACGGATTCTACATCGCCTGCCTGCGCCGACCTGCCTGACATAATGCCGCCCAAACCCGATCGGGCGGACATTCCCTGATGACCTGTCATCAAACCCGGGCTATCATGGGCCAAACCTCGCCAAAGAGGGACACGAGGCCGAGCAAATGCCCCAAAGGGAAGCGAAACACGCGCTGCCTGCGCGCATACTCAACCGCTTTCACGCGCGGGCGAGCACGAGGGCGAAAACGGCAACCGCCTTCGTGTCGCATCCCGAACCCCGCTCGATCGGTCTCTATGCCCGCGGAAAGCAACTGGTCGCCGGGAATTTCCTCTTCGCCGGGAGCCTTGTCGAGGATACGCGCAAAAGCATCTGGCAGATCGACCCGCCCAGCCCCGAGTTCGCCGAGGAGCTGCACGGGTTCGGCTGGCTCGACGATCTGGCCGCCGTCGGCGATCCGCCCGCAAGAACCAGGGCTCAGGCGTGGCTCTGGGACTGGATCTCGCTTTACGGGCGCGGGCGCGGCCCCGGCTGGACGCCCGAACTCACCGGCCGGCGCCTGCTGCGCTGGATCAGCCACGCGATCTTCCTGCTGCACGGCTCTGACAAGGCACAAAGCGATGCCTTCTATCGCTCGCTGGCCCAACAGACCCTGTTTCTCGGCCGCCGCTGGCCCGCCGCCAGATCCGGCCTGCCCCGCTTCGAGGCGCTGACCGGGCTGCTCTATGCCGGGCTCTCGCTCGAAGGCATGGAACAGCACGTCGCCCCCGCCAAGCGCGCACTGGCCGCCGAATGCAAGGCCCGAATCGACGCCGAGGGCGGTATTTCCACCCGCAATCCCGAAGAGCTTCTCGATGTCTTCACCCTGCTGACATGGGCCGCCGGGGCGCTCGATGACGTGGGGCAGAAACCCCTGCACGACCATCTCGACGCGATCGACCGGATCACGCCGACGCTGCGCACGCTGCGCCATGCCGACGGGTCGCTGGCGCGCTTTCATGGCGGCGGCAAGGGGATCGAGGGACGCCTCGACCACGCACTGGCGGCCTCCGGCCTGAAATCGCGTATGCCTGACGGGCTCTCCATGGGGTATGCCCGGCTCTCGGCGGGGCGCACCAGCGTCATCATCGACGCGGCGCCGCCCCCAAAGGGTCGCGACAGCCACGACGCCCATGCCAGCACCCTGGCGTTCGAGCTGACCTCCGGTCGTCGCCCGCTCATCGTCAATTGCGGCTCCGGGGCGAGTTTCGGTGCCGAATGGCGGCGCGCCGGTCGCGCCACGCCATCGCATTCCACCCTTTGCATCGACGGCTATTCCAGCGCCCGCCTTGTCGGCGGAACCGGCAGGCGCCGCGACCAGATCGCCGATGGCCCCAGCCGCGTGCCGGTGGAAATGGGCCACGCACCCGACGGGTTTCGCTTTCAGGGCGGGCATGACGGGTGGGTCGGCACCCATGGCCTGACCCATGCGCGCACGCTCGAACTCACCCATGACGGCATCGGGCTTTTCGGCGAGGATCTGCTGGTCGCGCTCGACCCGCCCGACCGCAAGCGCCTGAACAAGCGCCTCGCCGAGGCGCTCGACCCCGGTATTCTCTTTCACGTGCGCTTTCACCTCCACCCCGAGGTCGATGCCGAGATCGACATGGGCGGCACCGCGGTATCGCTCGCGCTCAAGAGCGGCGAGCTTTGGGTGCTGCGCACCGATGGCAGCATCGAGATGACGCTCGAACCGTCTGTCTATCTCGAAAAGGGGCGCCTCAAACCCCGCGCCTGCCACCAGGTCGTGCTGACGTCGCGCGCCACCGACGCGGCGAGCCGCGTGCGCTGGTCCCTGGCCAAGGCCCAGGATTCGCCGCTCCATGTCCGCGACCTCAACCCCGACCTGATCCCCGCAGCGCAGGACTAGGGCCAACGGCAGCAGCGCACCGATCCGCACAAACGGCCGCTGGCGGCACCGCGACAACGATTGCGGTTCTATCTTCCGGCGAATTGTCCTATGCCGCGCGGCAAGAGCCGACATGTCACCAAGCGGAGCAAACCGATGCCCAATCTTGCCCCTCTCACCCGCGCCCTTCTGTCCGTGTCCGACAAGACCGGCCTGGTCGATCTGGCCCGCGCCCTCGATGCGCGCGGGGTCGAACTGCTCTCGACCGGCGGGTCGGCCCGCACATTGCGCGAGGCCGGACTGCCCGTGCGTGACGTGGCCGAGGTGACAGGCTTTCCCGAGATGATGGATGGCCGGGTCAAGACCCTGCACCCGATGGTGCATGGCGGGCTGCTGGCGTTGCGCGACGATGACGCCCATGTCGCCGCGATGGAGGAACACGGCATCGGCCCGATCGACCTTCTCGTGGTCAACCTCTACCCGTTCGAGGAAACCGTGGCCAAGGGCGCCGATCATGACACCTGCATCGAGAATATCGACATCGGTGGCCCCGCGATGATCCGCGCCGCGGCCAAGAACCACGCCTTTGTCAGCACCGTCACGGATGTCGAGGATTACCAGCCGCTTTTGGCCGAGTTAGAGACACATGACGGCCACACGACACTGGCCTTCCGCCAGCAACTGGCCCAGCGCGCCTATGCCCGCACCGCCGCCTATGACGCGGCTGTCAGCACGTGGTTCGCCGGGGCGCTGAACGATCCCGCCCCCCGTCGCCGCGCCTTTGCCGGAACCCTTGCCCAGACCCTGCGCTATGGCGAGAACCCGCACCAATCGGCCAGCTTCTACACCGACGGCACGAACCGCCCCGGCGTCGCCACGGCGACCCAGCATCAGGGCAAGGAGCTCAGCTACAACAACATCAACGACACCGACGCCGCCTTTGAACTGGTCAGCGAGTTCGCGCCCGGCGACGGCCCGGCCTGTGCCATCATCAAGCACGCCAATCCCTGCGGCGTTGCCCGGGGCGCGACCCTGAAAGAGGCTTACGCCAAGGCGTTCGACTGCGACCGCACCTCGGCCTTCGGCGGGATCGTCGCGCTCAACCAGCCGCTGGACGAGGAAACGGCCAAAGAGATCGCACAGATCTTTACCGAAGTCGTCATCGCCCCCTCGGCCAGCGACGCGGCGCGCGCCCTCTTTGCCGCGAAAAAGAACCTGCGCCTGCTCACCACCGGCGCGATGGCCGATCCGCGCGCGCCGGGGCTCGCCTTCCGGCAGGTCTCGGGCGGGTTCCTGGTGCAGCACAAGGACAACGGCCATGTCGCGCCGGACGCGTTGCGCGTGGTCACGAAACGCACACCTTCGGAGCAGGAAATGGCGGACCTCCTGTTCGCATGGAAAGTGGCCAAGCATGTGAAATCGAACGCCATCGTCTACGCCAGGGACGGCGCCACCGTGGGCGTCGGCGCCGGCCAGATGAGCCGCGTGGACAGCGCCAACATCGCCGCGATCAAGGCCGCCCGCATGGGCGAGACGCTGGGCCTGTCCGAAAGCCCGGCCAAGGGATCGGTGGTGGCGTCGGACGCGTTCTTTCCCTTCGCCGACGGCCTGATGGAGGCCGCGGCCGCCGGGGCGACGGCAGTGATCCAGCCGGGCGGAAGCATGCGCGACGACGAAGTGATCGCCGCCGCGGACGCCGCAGGGCTGGCTATGGTCTTGACCGGCATGCGGCATTTCCGGCACTAATGGGCAATCGAGCGACCGAGGTCGGATCAACCGCCCCACGACGAGGCAGGAGATAAACCCATGCGCACCGTTTTCTGGGTGGGGTTCTGGACATTTCTGGCCGACCAGGCCAGCAAATGGGTCGTGGTGCACTGGCTGAGCCTGTCCCAGCGGCTTGAAATCGACGTGCTGCCGCCCTTTCTCAACCTGCGCATGGCGTGGAATCACGGCATCAACTTCGGGCTTTTCGGCGATGGTTTCGACGCGATGCGCTGGGTGCTCATCGCGGTGGCGCTGGCGATTTCGGGCACGGTCGTCTGGTGGGTGTATCACGAGAAGGCGGGCCTCCGGGCGCGGATTGCCGCCGGGCTTCTGGTCGGCGGGGCGCTGGGCAACGTCGTGGACCGGCTGCTCTATGGTGCCGTGGCCGATTTCCTGAACATGAGCTGCTGCGGCATCCGCAACCCGTATTCCTTCAACGTCGCCGATATCGCGGTCTTTGCCGGGGCCATAGGCCTGATACTCTTCACCGGTGGACAGGATGGCGGGCAGAAAAACGCGAAACCCGGCGGCAAAAGGGCACCCAGGGCAAATCAGGCCAAAAACGGCTCGTGACGCCAGTGTCGTGATGGGGTAAACCTGTGCCAAGTTGTGTGGGAGTGCAAAGATGCGCAAGCGCGTCCTGATCCTGTTGATCTCTGCCCTGGGTCTTTCGGCCTGTGGTGGCAATGAACGTGACATAACCCTGCGTGACATGCGTTCGGCCACGCCCGGCCCGGACGAATTCTCGGTCCTGCCGACCAAGCCGCTCGAGGCCCCGCCCGAACGCGGCGACCTGCCCACGCCCACACCCGGCGCGGCGAACCTTGTCGATCAGAATCCACGTGCCGATGGCGTCGCCGCGCTTGGCGGCCGACCCGAACGGCTCTCGCCCGGCGATGTGCCCGCGTCGGACGGAGCATTGGTGCGCCACGCGGGACGCAATGGCGTGCCAGCCAATATCCGCGAGGAACTGGCTGCCGTGGACGAGGATTTCCGCCGCCGCAAATCGCGCTTTACCAAGATCCGCATCGTCCCGACCGACCGCTACAACCAGGTCTACCGGGGTCAGACCCTCAACCCGCGCGCCGAGGCCGAACGGTTCCGCCGCGCGACCGGCGTGCGCACGCCGACCTACCCGCCACCCAACCGCTGATCGGCCCTCACGTCTGCGTCACCGGCACCGCGCCCGGCTTGAAGCCGCGGGACGATGGTCTATCTTGTGCGCAGCGTTCTCCAGACAAAAGGACAGCCCATGTTGCGCCTTGTGCCCCTTCGCGCCGCCTTCCTCGCCCTGACCGTCACGTTCGTTCTGGCCCTCGCACCCGGCACACGGGCCGACGACACGGTGACGCATTTCACCCTCGACAACGGGATGGAGGTGGTGGTGATCGAAGACCACCGCGCCCCGGTCGCCATGCACATGGTCTGGTACCGGGTCGGCGCGGCGGACGAACCCCCCGGCCAATCGGGTATCGCGCATTTCCTCGAACACCTGATGTTCAAGGGCACCGAGACCCTCGCCCCCGGTGAACTCTCGCGCACCGTCGCGCGCAACGGCGGCCGCGACAACGCTTTCACCAGCTATGATTACACCGCCTATTTCCAACGTGTCGCCGCCGACCGGCTCGACCTGGTGATGGGGATGGAGGCCGACCGGATGGTCAATCTGCGCCTCGCCCCCGAGGCCGTCGCCACCGAACGCGATGTCGTCCTCGAGGAACGCAACCAGCGCACCGAGAACAACCCCTCTGCCCTCTTTCGCGAACAGAAGAACGCGGCGCAATATCTCAACCATCCCTACGGCGTGCCGATCATCGGCTGGCGCCACGAGATCGAGACGCTCGACCGCGAGGCGGCACTGGCCTTCTACGAACGCTTCTACACCCCCAACAACGCGATCCTGGTCGTCGCGGGCGATGTCCGACCGGACGAGGTGCGCGCGCTGGCCGAAGAACATTACGGCCCGCTGCCGGCCAATCCCGACCTCGCCGACCGCGCACGCCCGCAAGAGCCGCCCCAACTGGCCGAGCGCCGCCTGGTATTCGAAGACCCGCGCGTCGCCCAACCCTGGGTCAACCGCTCCTACACGGCGCCCGCACGGGAAAGCGGCGCACAGGAAAAAGCCGCGGCGCTCAACATCCTGGCCGAGCTCCTGGGCGGTGGCACCACCTCCTACCTCGCCGAGAAACTGCAATTCGACGATGAGATCGCGGTCCATACATCGGCCTACTATGACGGGCTCTCGCTGGACGACACGACCTTTTCGCTCATCGTGGTGCCCGCCGACGGCGTTTCCCTGCAACAGGCCGAAGACGAGATGGACGCGACGCTCGCACAATTCCTCGAAGAGGGGATCGACAGCGAAGATCTCGACCGGGTCAAGATGCAACTGCGCGCCGCGCAGGTCTATGCGCGAGACGATGTCGAACGCCTGGCCAACCGCTATGGCCAGGCGATGACCCAGGGCCTGACCGTGGCCGACGTGCAGGCATGGCCCGACGTTCTCCAATCCGTCACCGAGGACGACATCCTTGCCGCCGCGCAAGAGGTGTTCGACCGCCGTCGCGCCGTCACCGGCTGGCTCAACGCGCCATCCGAAACCGCGCAAGAGGAGATCATCCAGTGATTCGCTTCGTCCTTGCCTTTGCCGCCACGCTTTTGCTTGCCCTTCCCGCCCGCGCCGGCATCGAGATCGAAGAGGTCACGTCGCCCGGCGGTATCACCGCCTGGCTGGTCGAGGAGCGGTCGATTCCCTTCGTCGCGCTCGAACTGCGCTTTCGTGGCGGCGGCTCGCTCGACGCGCCCGGCAAACGCGGCGCGACAAGCCTCATGACCGGCCTGCTCGAAGAAGGGGCGGGCGATATGGATGCGCGCGAGTTTGCCCGCGCCTCCGAACGGCTCGCCGCCTCGTTCCGCTATGACGTGAATGACGACGCGGTGAGCGTTTCCGCCAAGTTCCTGACCGAGACCCGCGATGATGCCATCGCGCTCTTGCGCGAGAGCCTGGTTGACCCGCGATTCGATGACGATGCCATCGAGCGTGTGCGCCGGCAGTTGCTCTCGTTGATCCGCTCGGATGAAAAGGACCCCCGCGCCATCGCCGGGCGCGTCTTTGACGCGAAGATCTATGGCGACCATCCCTATGGCACGCCGCTTGACGGCACGGCGGAGAGCGTATCGGCGCTCAGACGCGACGACCTCGTCGCGGCGCATCGCGGCGCGCTCGCGCGCGACAGGCTCTATGTCAGCGCTGTGGGCGACATAACCGGCGAAGAGTTGGGCGCCCTGCTCGACCGGCTTCTGGGTGACCTGCCCGAATCCGGCGCCGATCTGCCCGGACCCGCCGAACCCCGGCTCGATGGCGGGATCGAAGTGGTCGATTTCGACACGCCGCAATCGGTGGTGCAATTCGCGCAGCCGGGACTCGATTTCGACCACCCCGACTACTTCGCAACCTACATCCTCAACCATATCCTTGGCGGTGGCGGTTTCGAATCGCGGCTGATGAACGAAATCAGGGAAAAGCGCGGCCTGACCTATGGCATATATTCCTACCTGGTCGACAAGGACCAGGCCGATCTCTGGATGGGCTCGGTCGCCTCGTCCAACGAGCGCGTGGCCGAGGCCATCGAAGCAGTGCGTGAGGAATGGGTCCGGGCCCGCGATGAGGGCGTGACGGAGGAAGAGCTCGAACAGGCCAAGACCTATCTGACCGGCTCCTATCCGCTGCGCTTTGACGGCAATGGCCCGATCGCCCGGATCATGGTGGCGATGCAGATGTCGGACATGCCCATCGACTATATCGAGACCCGAAACGACCGGGTGAATGCCGTCACGCTCGACGACGTGAACCGCGTCGCAAAGGAACGACTCGACCCCGAACGGCTCAGCTTCGTCGTTGTCGGGCGTCCGCAGGGGCTGTCGAACTGACGGACGAGAAGTTGCGCCGACTGACGTCGTCGCGGCGGGCCTCGCTTTCGCTCGGCCCATCAGAACGAGGGGCCCGTGCCAAGGGTCTTGCGGCGGGCCGTGGGTGAGCCCGGGGATTGAGTATTTGTCCCAAGAAAGAGCCGGCAAGTCTTGTCATCTCACGGGTGGCGCCGTGCGCCGCGTTAACCGATCTCGCGGCGGATTTTCCGCGGTGCGGCGGTGCACGCCCGGCAGCCGGGCCGCAGCCGGGAATCACCCCCCTGATTCATGGGCCAGCCTGGCGTTAACCTTTCGGGACGGCTGTCAGGCCCCACCGCAGGCAAGCGCCCGCTCACGCGCCGCAAGGCACCCAGATCGTCTTGACCTCGGTCGCTGCTTCAAGAAAGGCGCTTCCCTCGCCTTCGGCTGAAAACCAGTCTCTAACAAGGCCATTATTGACCCATGTGCGCTTGAGATTGCGCACGCTCCCGCGCTCGATCACTCCGGAAATATCCGAGGACGAAAACGACCAGACCGCATCCACATCCATATGCGCCGCCATCACCGGGGCCAGCGCGTCATGTTTTCCAGTCAGGATACTGACCACCCCACCGGGCAGATCGGAGGTGTCGAGAACCTGGTAGAAATCAGCATAAACAAGAGGATAAGGCTCGCTTGCAACCAGAGCCGCTCGGTTTCCCATGGCGATTGCGGGCCCCATCACCGACACCAATCCCAGGAGCGGCACCTCGTCGGGACAGAACACCCCGATCACCCCCACCGGCGCGCGCAGGCCCAGCGCCATGCCCCGCATCGGCACCCCATGCGCCTGCCCGTCGAACTTGTCCGCCCAGGCGGCATAGGTAAAGAGGCGGCAGATGCTGGCCTCAACTTCCCTGTCGCCCCCGCGTCCACCTTTCATCTTGTTGATTTCACGCGCAAACTCATCGGCCCGGGCCGACAGGTTCTCGGCCATGTAATAGAGAATTTGCGCCCTCTGATGCCCGCTCGTCGCCCCCCAGGCCCTGGCCCCGCGGGCAGCCTCGACCGCGTTGCGCAGGTCCTTGCGGTTGGCCTCGGGCACCTGGCCCAGAAGCTTGCCCCTAGGGCTGAAAACGGCGCGGGAATAGCCTCCATCCGGCCGCGTCTGCTTGCCACCGATATAGAGTTTCGGGGTGCGGTCGATGCCCTCGAAAGTGCCACTTTCCCCTGTGTTAGGCTCGATTCTGACCAAGGGTCGCGGCGCACGATCCGCAGGCCGGGTATAGGCACGCAACCCCTCCCAGCCGCCTTCGCGGCCAAAACCACTCTCGCGCACACCCCCGAAAGCGGCGGCAGCATCGAACATGTTGGCGCTGTTGATCCAGATCACCCCCGCCTCGATCTGCGGCGCAATATCGAGCGCGAGATTCACATTCTCGCTCCAGACACTCGCCGCCAGCCCGTATCTCGTGTTGTTGGCCAACTGCACCGCTTCATCTGGTGTTCGGAACGTGGTCGAAACCAGAACGGGGCCGAAAATTTCCTCCTGCATCAGGCGATGCGACGGCGCCAGCCCGGTGATCAGCGTCGGCGGATAGAATGACCCCTCGGCAGGCAGCTCCGTGCCGACGCTGAACCGTTCACCCTCCGCGCAACCCTCGACCATCTCGGTGATGGCCCGCAACTGCGCCGGATCGACGATCGCCCCCACATCGATGCATTTGTCGAGCGGATTGCCGATGCGCAGGCTCTGCATCCGCGCCTTCAGCTTGTCGTGAAACCGCTCTGCGATTCCCTCCTGCACCAGAAGGCGCGACCCGGCGCAACAGACCTGCCCCTGGTTGAGCCAGATCGCATCGACCAGCCCTTCGATCGCCGAGTCGAGATCGGCATCGTCGAACACGACATAGGGTCCCTTGCCGCCCAGTTCGAGCGTCAGCGCCTTGCCCGTCCCGGCGGTCGCGGCGCGAATCTTGCGCCCCACCTCGGTCGAACCGGTGAAGGCGATCTTGTCCACGCCCGGGTGGGTCACGATCATTTCCCCCACCTTGCCGTCGCCGGTCACGATGTTGACCACCCCCTTGGGCAAACCCGCCTGACGGCAGAGATCGGCAAAAAGAAGCGCGGTCAGCGACGTGTATTCGGCCGGTTTCAACACCACCGTGTTGCCCATCGCCAGCGCCGGCGCCACCTTCCAGGCCAGCATCAGCAGGGGGAAGTTCCACGGGATCACCTGTCCGCAGACCCCCACCGGGGCGCGGTCGGGCAATTGGCTTTCCATCAGTTGCGCCATGCCCGCGTGAAAATAGAAATGCCGCTGCACGAGGGGCAAGTCGATATCGCGGCTCTCGCGGATCGGTTTTCCATTGTCAAGCGTCTCCAACACGGCGCAAAGCCGCGCATTGCGCTGCAGGATGCGGGCAATCGCATAAAGGTGTTTCGCCCGCCCGTGCCCGCCAAGCCGCGCCCATTTGCCCTGTGCCTTGCGCGCCGCCGCAACCGCGGCATCCACATCCGCCTGCGTCGCCTGGGTGAGCGTCGCCAATGTCTCGCCATTGGCCGGGTTGCGTGAAAGGAACCCCTCGCCCGGCGGCGTGAACGCCCCGTCGATGAAATGGCCGAACCGGTCGCCCTGATCAACGAGCCAGGCAAAGGCTTCAGACGCATCCTCGGGAGCTGGGCCATAGTCCATGGTCTCGAAAATCTCTTTCACGCTCATGTCCCTTACCCCATCGGATGCCTGTAACCGGCGGAATAGGCGCCGGTCACGTGATGTTCCAGTTGCCGTTCGATATCGCTCAACAGGCTCGATGCGCCGAACCGGAACAGCGCCGGGGTCAGCCACGGCTTGCCCAACTCCTCCTTGATCAGCACGAGATAGCTCAGCGCATCCTTGGCCTTGCTGATCCCGCCCGCCGGTTTGTATCCCACGCGATGGCCTGTTGCGGCGCAATAGTCCCTGATCGCGCGGATCATCACCAGTGACACCGGCAGCGTCGCGTTCACTGCCTCCTTGCCGGTCGAGGTCTTGATGAAATCCGCCCCCGCCATCATCGCCACCAGCGACGCGCGCGCCACGTTGCGCAGCGTGCCGAGTTCTCCGGTGGCAAGGATCGCCTTGAGATGGGCCGGGCCACAGGCCGCGCGAAAGGCCCGGATCTCGTCATAAAGCGCGGCCCAGTCCCAGGTGAGCACATGGCGCCGCGAAATCACGATGTCGATTTCCTCGGCGCCGGCCTTGACGCTTTCCTCGATCTCGGCCAGCCGCAGGTGAAACGGCGTGAGCCCGGCCGGGAACCCTGTCGAGACAGCCGCGACCGGAATGCCCGACCCTTCCAGCGCCGCGCGCGCCGGCGCGATCATCTCGTGATAGACACAGACCGCGCCCACGCGCAGCCCCTCCATCCCCAGCGAATCGAGCAGATCGGCGCGCACCGGTTGGCGCGCCTTGGCCGCGAGGCGATGCACACGGCCCGCGGTATCATCGCCGGCAAGCGTGGTCAGGTCGATGCAACTGATCGCCCGGCACAGCCATGCCGCCTGATATTCCTTCTTCACCGTGCGCCGCCCCGCAAGCGTCGCCACGCGTCGTTCGATGGCCGACCGGTTGGCCTGCGACCGCATCACCCAGTCGAGGTCGAGCGCCATGCCCGCATTACGGGCCACGCGCGCCTGTGGAAGCCCGGCCACCGGAGTTGCTAGATCGGTCTGCATGATCACGTCCTCGCTTGCCGAAGAAAGGTCTCATGCGGCCGGTGCCAAGGCAAGCACGGCGTATCCGGGCATTCCGGTACCCGGAAACTTTGCGAATGACTTGCAAGAATATTGACATTCCTGCGAGTGACTCGCATATTCATCTGAACAACCCGACCCACATGAGGTTTCCATGACACTTTCCAGACGGGCGGCGCTCGGTCTGATCGCGGGAGCAAGTGCCCTTCCCCACATTGCCGGCGCGGCCAGCGCCCGGCCCGGCGTTGTCGCCACAACCGGCATGATCGCCGATACCGCGCGCCGGATCGGCGGCGACCTGATCAATGTACGCGCGCTCATGGGGCCGGGCGTCGATCCGCATTCCTATCGCCAGACCCGAAGCGATATCGTCGCGCTCACCCGGGCCGATCTGATCCTGCGCCACGGTCTCTATCTCGAAGCCCAGCTCGAAGAGCTTTTCGCGCGCATGGCCAAACGCTCCACCCTCGTTGCCGTGGGCGAGGCGACACCGGCCGAATTGCTCATCGCGCACCCGGATTACGACAACAAGTTCGACCCGCATGTCTGGATGGTGCCCGCGCTCTGGGCTCATGCGTCCCGTGCAATCCGCGATGCGTTGACTGCGCTCCTGCCGGATGAGGCCGAGACGATCGCCGCCCGGGCCGAGGAGTTCCTGACCGATATTGCCAGGCTTGACGCCTACGCCCTCGAAACGCTGACGAGCGTGCCCGAACCCGCCCGTGTATTGCTCACGGCGCATGACGCTTTCGGCTATTTCGGCCGCGCCTACGGCTTCGAGGTAATCGGCATCCAGGGCATCTCGACCGAATCCGAGGCCGGGCTGAACCGTATCAGCGAATTGGTTGAAATGCTCGCGTCCCGCAAGATCAGTGCCGTTTTCGTCGAGAGCTCAGTCTCGGATCGCAATACCCGCGCCTTGATCGAAGGCGCCGCGGCGCGGGATCACGAGGTGCGGATCGGCGGCGAGCTTTATTCGGATGCAATGGGGGCTGAAGGCAGCTATGAAGGCACCTATATCGGCATGATCGACCATAATGTCACCACCATCGCCGCCGCGCTTGGCGGCACCGTGCCCTCCCGTGGCATGAACGGGCGCCTGGCACAGGCAAGTTGAGGAAAGGGCCACAATGCAACTTGGACTGGCAGCACGCGATGGCAGGATCGTCTCGACCGACGAGAACAAGACCGCGCCGCTCGCGGTGCGTGGCCTGACCGTCACCTATGGTGAGAAACCTGCGCTCTTCGCGCTCGACGCCACGTTCGAGGCCGGCGTGATGAGCGCGATCATCGGCCCGAACGGGGCCGGCAAATCGACCCTGCTCAAGGCGGTTCTGGGCATGGTGTCACCGGTTTCAGGCGACATCAGGGCCTATGGGCACCCGGTCAGGGACGTGCTCGACCGCATCGCCTACGTGCCGCAACGCGCCAGTGTCGACTGGGATTTCCCGGCCCGCGTGATCGACGTGGTGTTGATGGGGATGGCGCGCGAGCTGGGGCTGTTGCGCCCGATCCGGCGGGCACACCGCGACCGCGCAATGGATTGCCTCACCCGCGTCGGGATGGAGCATTTCGCCGACCGCCAGATCGGCCAGCTTTCGGGTGGCCAGCAACAGCGCGTCTTTCTCGCCCGCGCATTGGCGCAAGAGGCCGATCTCTACCTGCTCGATGAGCCCTTTGCCGGGGTGGATGCCGCCACCGAGAAGACCATCGTCGCGGTCCTCAAGTCCCTGCGCGACACGGGCCGCACCGTGGTCGTTGTCCATCACGACCTCGCCACCGTGTCGGACTATTTCGAGCGGGCGCTCTTGATCAACACCACCCGCATCGCCGAAGGGCCCGTTGCCGACGTGCTGACCCCCGATACGCTTCAGGCCACCTATGGCGGGCGCCTCGCACAGGCGCAGCTGGCCCAGATCCTCGGCTGAGACATGTGGGGGCTGGGCTATAACGCCGCCCTCGTGGCGACTGGTGCGGGGCTCCTCGGGGCGGCGGCAGGAATTACCGGCAGCTTCCTGGTCCTGCGCAAACGCGCGCTCGTGTCCGATGCCATCGCCCATGCCACGCTGCCCGGCATCGCGCTGGCCTTTCTGGTGATGGTGGCTTTGGGCGGTGACGGCCGCAGCCTTGCCGGGTTGCTCATGGGATCGGCGCTCTCGGCCTGGCTCGGCCTGCTCTGTGTCGGCTGGCTCACCCATGCCACGCGGCTGAGCGAGGATGCCGCCATCGGTGCCGTGCTCTCGGTCTTCTTCGGCTTCGGAATCCTGCTACTGACGGTGATTCAGTCCCTGAACCTGGGGCGGCAGGCCGGGCTTGAAACCTTCCTGCTCGGCGCCACGGCGGGGATGCTCTATTCCGACGCCCTGACCATTGCCATTGGCGGCGGGCTGGCCACGCTGGCTGCGCTGGTGCTCCGCCGTCCGATGCTGACCGCCGCCTTCGATCCGGGCTACGCGATCGCGACGGGGCTCGATGTGCGGCGGGTCGACCTGGCGATGATGGGGCTGGTCATGGCCATCACCGTGATAGGAATCAAGATCGTGGGCCTCGTGCTCATAGTCGCGATGGTCATCCTGCCCCCGGTCACCGCCCGGTTCTGGAGCGACCGGGGCAACCGCGTGGTTCTGATCGCCGGTATCATGGGTGGTCTGACCGGCCTTGTGGGCGCGCTGATCTCGGCGACCGCGCCGAACCTGCCCACCGGCCCGATCATCGTGCTGACCGGCAGCGCGGGCTTTGCCCTTTCGCTTCTGATCGCCCCGAGGCGCGGGCTCCTGGCCACCGTCCTGGGACAGCATCGCTATCAACGCCAGGTGCATCTGCGGCAGGGGTTACTGGCCCTCGCCCATGGCCATCCGGTCTATGAACGCTTTACACTGCGGCTTCTGATCCGCGCGGGGCTTGCCAATCCCGACGGCACCGCCACGGAAACCGGCCGTGCCGCCGCGGCGCGCGCTCTGCTCGACGAAAGCCGCTGGCAGGTGTTGCGTGCCGATCCCGCGCAGGAAATCGCCGCTTCGCATTATGACGGGCTGCGCCCGATCGAAACCGTGCTCACCCCCGACCAGATCGCGCAGATCGACGCCCGCCTTGCCCCGAGGCCGCTCACATGATCGGGGCCGAGTTCGTCGCGCTGTCGCTGCCTCCGATCCTGATCGGATGCCTGGCCGCCATCGCCTGTGCGATTCCGGGCAATTTCCTTTTGCTCCGTCGGCAGGCCCTGATCGGCGACGCGATTTCGCATGTGGTGCTGCCGGGGATCGTGGTCGGCTTTCTCGTCACCCGCACCGTCTCGACCTGGCCGATGATGCTCGGCGCGGGCGGTGCGGCCATTGTCGCTGTGCTGCTGATCGAAAGCATCCGCCGCGCTGGCCGGCTCGAACCCGGCGCGGCGATGGGCGTTGTGTTCAGCACGATGTTCGCGGGCGGCGTCCTGCTGCTTGAACAATCCGACACCTCCTCGGTGCATCTCGACGTGCAGCACGCGCTTTACGGCAATCTCGAAAGCCTGATCTGGCTCGATGCAACGGGCTGGGCCTCGCTCCTTGATGCGCAGGCGCTGGCCGGTTTGCCACCTGAACTCCCGCGCATGGCGATCACCTGCCTGATCGTCACCGGCGTAACCGCCCTGCTCTGGCGCCCGCTCAAGCTCTCGACATTCGACGAAGGTTTCGCCCGCGCGCTCGGCCTGCCGGTGCGCGCGCTCAGCCTCGCGCTGGTGATCATGGCGGCCATGGCGGCCGTGGCGGCTTTCGACGCCGTGGGCTCGATCATCGTGATCGCGATGTTCATCTGCCCGCCCGCCGCCGCGCGGCTGATGACCGACCGGCTGGCGCATCAGGTCTGGCTGAGCGTGGGGTTTGCCACGCTCTCCGCCATACTGGGCTATGTTCTCGCCGGTTATGGCCCGCTCTGGCTCGGCTTCGACGACTCGGTCAGCGCGGCGGGCATGATCGCCACCGTTTCGGGCCTCATCCTCGCGCTGGCTGCAGGTTTCGGCCCACGCCGCGCGCCGCGCAGCGCCTAGCGTATCGCAACAAGTCGGATTGTCCCGAACGACAGGGCAGCGCCCGACCCGGGGTGGGTGCGAAGCGCCCGCCCAAGGGGCGGGGCGGGCGCTGCCCGGGCTGCAAGCAGCCCGGGCGAATCGAATTCGATTGAGCGCAAGAGCCTCTAGAAGTCGGTCCGTCAGGCACCCAACGCCTTGCGCCCCGCATCCTCCATCGCCGCGCGCCCGACCCGCTCCACCGGCACGCCCTTTGCCTCCAGTGCCGCCGCATAGCCCTCGGCCAGCGTTTCATCGGCCATCACCACCACCTGCTGGCCAAGCCAGTAGGGCCGTGCCGCCGCCATCTCGGCACCCAGAAGATGACCCAGCAATGCGTCCCTGTTTCCGCCCAATTCCGCGGAATCGAGATGCTGGGCCAAACGCTCGGGCCGGGCCATCGTATCGGCAAGCGCCTCCGCATCCGCCCGCTCGCCCGCATCCAGCGCGCGGGCCAGGCGGACGGTCAGGAAGGACTGGAAACTCACGATCTCGCCCGCGCTCAGATGCACCCAATGGCTGCGCACGCCCGGCAAAAGGATCACCCCGTCCCAATGCGGATGCCCCGCCGCATGACCCGCCACGGCGAGCCGCGCGGCCGCGTCGAGCTTCCCGAGCGGCTGGTCCTGAACCACGTCTCCGGGCCCAAGCGCCGGGCAAGGCACCCTGTCTGACATTTCCATACCCCTCCAATTCAGTCTCTGTTCAGGCCCAAACGACCAGTTACCCTTGCGGCGTAATGTTCCTGCGCGCGCGGTTGCGTTCGATGCCCAGCCGGTGTTCGCGGACGATGATGATCACCCCGGCCAGGATGACGATCCCCGCCCCAAGCAGCATCGGCCCGGTCGGCACCTCGGAAAAGACGAAATACCCGATCAGAAGCGCAAAGATCATCGAGGCATAATCGAACGGCGCCACCACGCTCGCATCCGCAAAACGATAGGCCGAGGTCAGGAATATCTGCCCCATCCCGCCGACAAGCCCGATCAACACCAGCAACACCGCTTCCTTGCCGGTCGGCACCACCCATCCGAAAGGCAGCGTCAAGAGCGCAAGGATACTCGATGTGAGCGAAAAGAAGAACACGATTGCCGATGTCTGCTCGGTCTGGACCAGCTTGCGCACATAGATCTGCGCCAGCGCCGCACAGCCCGCCCCGGCCAGGACGACGATCGCGCCCAGCGCCTGCGTGGTCTCGACCGTATCGCCGGCGAACGCGGTCAGCCGTGGCGACAGCACGATCAACACCCCGACAAGGCCAAGCGCCACCGCCCCGAGCCGAAACAGACCCACCTGTTCGTTGAGGAACATCGCCGCGAAAATCACCGTCAGCAATGGCGCGGCATAGCCGATCGCCGTCACCTCGGGCAGCGGCAAGAGCGCCAGCCCGGTGAACATCAGCCCCATCGCCGTCGTCCCGACAAACCCGCGCCAGAAATGCCCCATCGGTGACGCGACGCGCAGCCCGGTGCGCAGATCGCCGCGCACCCAGAGCCAGCCGAGGATCACCGGAATCGCAAAGAACGAGCGAAAGAACACCGCCTGACCCGCCGGCACATGATCCGAGGTCGCCTTGACCAGCGCGGCCATGACGACGAATGTCACCACTGCCAGCAATTTCAGCAATATTCCCTTGATCGGATTCATTTTGCGCGCCCTTTTTCCGGTTGCCACACTTACGACCCCCGGCGAAAAGATCAATCCGCGCTTGAAAATACCCGCCATGCACCGCAGGAAAGCCAGACATTACCGAGGACCGGACCCATGTACGACAACAACCATCTCGCTCATCGTCTCGCCACCCATCTGCCCGAGATCCGCGACAAGGTCTTTGCCGTTCGTCCCGGGCAGTCGGATGTCAGCTATGGTGCGCTTTTCGATGGGGCCGAACATCTTGCCGCGCGACTGATCTCGGCCGGGCTGCAACCCGGCGACCGGGTCGCCGTTCAGGTCGAGAAATGCATCGAGGCGGTGCAACTCTATATGGGCACGGTGCTGGCCGGTGGCGTCTTTCTCCCGCTCAACACCGCCTATACCGCCGCCGAGATCGAGTATTTCCTTTCGGATGCCACGCCGGCCGTGGTCGCCTGCGACCCCGCGCGCGAGGCCGAGATTGCGCCGCTCGCAGGACAGGCAGGGCTCTTCACCCTCGATAGCGCGGGCGAAGGCAGCCTGACCGCCGACCTGCCCGACGCAGCCGGATTTGCCCCCGTGCCGCGCGGGGCCGACGATCTTGCAGCGATCCTCTACACCTCGGGCACGACGGGGCGCTCCAAGGGCGCGATGCTCAGCCACGACAACCTCACGTCGAACGCGCAAACGCTGTGCGATTACTGGCGCTTTACCCCCGAGGACGTGCTGATCCACGCGCTGCCGATCTTCCACACGCACGGGCTTTTCGTGGCCACCAACGTGGCGCTCATGGCCGGGGCCTCGACCGTGTTCCTGCCCAGGTTCGACGCCCGCGCGATCCTCGACGCGATGCCGCGCGCCACCTCGCTGATGGGCGTGCCCACTTTCTATACCCGCCTGCTCGACGATCCGCGCCTCAACCGCGAAACAGTCTCTAACATGCGGCTTTTCATCTCCGGCTCCGCGCCGCTCCTCGTCGACACACACGAGAAATGGGAGGAACGGACCGGCCATCGCATCCTCGAACGCTATGGCATGACCGAAACCAACATGAACACCTCGAACCCTTACGACGGCGAACGCCGCGCCGGCACGGTGGGCTTTCCCCTGCCGGGGGTCGAACTGCGCATCGTGGAGGACGGTCGCGAAGTCGCCATCGGCGAGATCGGCATGATCGAGGTGCGCGGCCCCAACGTGTTCAAGGGCTACTGGCAGATGCCCGAAAAGACCGCCGAGGAACTGCGCCCCGACGGGTGGTTCATCACCGGCGATCTGGGGATGCGCGACCAAGACGGCTATGTGAGCATCGTCGGCCGCGGCAAGGATCTTATCATTTCGGGTGGCTTCAATGTCTATCCAAAGGAGGTCGAGAGCCTGCTTGACGACATCCCCGGCGTCCTGGAATCGGCGGTGATCGGCGTGCCGCATCCCGATTTCGGCGAAGCCGTCGTCGCGGTGATCGTGAAAGAGAAAGAGGCTCTTTCGCTTGCGGATATCACCGCCATAACAGGCTCTAACCTTGCCAAATTCAAGCAGCCCAAGCATTACGAATTCGTCGCCGAGCTGCCCCGCAACACCATGGGCAAGGTGCAGAAAAAGACGCTGCGCGAAACCTATGCCGGGCTCTTCACCTGAAGGCCGGGGTCAATCGGGCGAAAGCATGTAGCCCGCCCCGCGCACCGTCTGAAGGTAACGCGGCTGTTTCGGGTCTACCTCGATCTTGCGCCGCAGCCGCGTGACCTGCACGTCAATGGCACGCTCCTGCGCCTGCCCGCCATCGCGGCCCAGTTCCTCGACCAGTTTGATCCGGCTCACCGCCTCGTTCGGCGTGGCAGCAAAGATGCGCATCAACTGGCTCTCGGTCGCGGTCAGCCGGATCGGGGCGCCGTCCTTCCAAAGCTCGCCGCGCTCGATGTCATAGCGGATCGAGCCGAGGTTGAGGACCTTCGGCCCTGGCGCCTCATCCTGTGCCTCCGGCATCCGCCGCAGGATCGCGTTGATCCTGAGCAAGAGCTCCTTGGGCTCGAACGGCTTGGCGAGGTAATCGTCCGCCCCGGCCTCGAGCCCGGCAATGCGGTCTTCGGTCTCGCCCTTCGCCGTGAGGAGCAGGATCGGCGTCTGCGACGTCTCGCGCAGATCCTGGGTCAACGCGATTCCCGTCTCGCCCGGCATCATCACATCCATCACGATCAGGTCGAACTCCAGCCCCGCAAGGACGCGCCGTGCATGCGCCGCATCCCGCGCCGAGGTGACGAGAAACCCATGCCGGCTCAGGAATTTCTGCAAAAGCGTTCGGATACGCTCATCGTCATCCACGATAAGCAGATGCGGTTCGAAATCCGTCATGCGCCCTTCTCCCTCAGCGCGTGATAGCGCCGTCGCATCTCCGGGTCCATCATCGCTTCGAGAACGGTGCGAAACCCCGCCACGGCCTGTGGCCCGGCCTGTCGGAACGCCGCCCGCATCCGCGCCCGCTGCGCATCGCTCAGCCTCTGTTCGAGCGCGGCTCCCGCCTCGGTCAGGTAAAGATGCCGCTCCCGCCGATCGGTCCTGCCGACCTGGCTTTCCACCAGGCCATCCTCGACCAGCGTGCGCAGGACACGGTTGAGCGATTGCTTGGTCACGCCAAGAATTTCGAGCAGGTTGTTCACCGTCGTTCCGGGCACCCGCGCGATGAAATGAAGCGCCCGGTGATGAGCGCGGCCATAAGCCATCGTGGCCAGGATGCGATCCGGGTCGGCGGTGAACCCGCGATAGGCAAAGAACATCGCCTCGATCGCCTGCCGCAACTGCTCGTCGGTCAGAAACAAAAGCGTCTCGCCGCCCGCGCTGTCTGACATGACACACCCCTCAATCACAAATCGCCTGAATTTTCCCCACAATAAGTCAGCTTTATTGACATTCCAAGATGCAACTGTTAGCGAATCGCAGTTTTTGCGTAACTTTATGTCCGTAACGGACATAACTCGCGCAACAAATGCAAAGCTCGGACTGTGAAGGAGTAAGCTAAATGACGGGCTACGATGATCGTGACGGCAAGATCTGGATGGATGGCCAACTGGTCGACTGGCGCGCGGCCAATGTGCATGTCCTGTCCCACGCTTTGCATTATGCCTCCTCCGTATTCGAGGGCGAACGCTGCTATGACGGCAAGATCTTCCTCTCGCGCAAGCACTCCGAGCGGCTCCTGAACTCGGGCAGCCTTCTTGACATGCCGATCCCCTATTCGGTGGACGAGATCGAGGCCGCCAAACAGGCGGTGATCGCGGCCAACGGGTTGACCGACGCCTATGTCCGGGCCGTTGCATGGCGCGGCGCGGGCGAGGACATGGGCGTCAGTTCCGCGCGCAACCCGGTCCGCATGGCGGTCGCCGCCTGGGAATGGGGTGACTATTACGGCGATGCAAAGATGAAGGGGGCGAAACTCGACGTGGCGAAATGGAAGCGCCCCAGTCCCGAAACCATCCCCACCTCCGCCAAGGCCGCCGGGCTCTACATGATCTGCACCATGTCGAAACACGCCGCCGAGGCCAAGGGCTGCTCGGACGCGATGTTCCTCGATTACCGCGGCTACGTGGCCGAGGCGACCGGCGCCAACATCTTCTTCGTGCGCGACGGCGAGGTCCACACCCCCCTGACCGATGCCATCCTCAACGGACTCACCCGGCAGACCGTGATCGGCATGCTCGAGGATCGCCAGGTCAAGGTGCATGAACGCCACATCATGCCCGAGGAACTTGAGAGCATGGAACAATGCTGGCTCACCGGCTCCGCCGCCGAGGTCACCCCCGTCGGCCAGATCGGAGATTGGAATTTCGAGGTCGGTGCCCTGACCAAGGACATCGCGCAGGGCTATGAGAAGGTGGTGCGAAGTTAACGTATTGCCTTGCACGGGATTCGGTAGACACCCAACGAAAGGGCAGCGCCCGACCCGGGGTGGGTGCGAAGCGCCCGCCCAAGGGGCGGGGCGGGCGCTGCATTAACCTAATGCGCCGTTAACCTGTCGCCGTTTCACCCGGCAGCCGGATGGCAGCCGGGAGTCATACGCAAAACACCCCCCGGTTTTCGTCCTTTTTGCGGCGTTTACGATTTCGCGTTGGCGTTCTTGTAAATGCGCTGCAACTTGGCCATTCCGCCGATCCAGCGGTCATAATTCTCGACCTTGTTGCGCATGTATTGCGCAACCTCCTCATGCGGCAGAACAAGGAAGGTCTCAGACCGGATCGCATCCAGCGTTTTCTGTGCAACCTCTTGAGTTGAAAGGACTCCGTCCGCCGTGGCCGGGTTGTCACCGGCATTGCGCACCATCGCCGTATCCACCCCCTGCGGGCACAGGACGCTTACGCGGATATTGTCGTCCTTGTGGCCCAGCGCCAGCGCCTCGGCAAACCCAACTGCGGCATGTTTCGTCACGCCGTAAACCGCTGATCCCACTTGATTAAGCAGCCCTGCGGCGCTGGCCGTATGCATGAAATACCCGCCGCCACGCGCCTTCATTTTCGGGATCAGATGGCGCGCGGCATGGACATGTGCCATGACATTCACCGCCCAGGCCTTGTTCCAGGCCTCCGTGCTGGCGAACGCGATGTTGTCAAACGAGTCATCTTTCCCGGTCAGAATGCCCGCATTCGAACACATAAGGTCGATCGGCCCGATATCCGCCTCGATCTTGTCGAGCATGCCTTCGACCTGGTGCTGATCGCTGACATCACAGGCAACAGCCGTGCCATCCACCATGTCCGCGGTTTCCGCCGCACCGTCGATATCGAGGTCCACCGCCACCACATGACGCGCGCCCGCATCTTTCAACGCAACACATAGCGCCCGGCCGATACCCTGGGCAGCACCCGTGACAACTGCAATCTTACCATTTATTTCCAATGACTTACCCTCCCTTTTACTGGGGGGTAACCCCCCTGAGACGCTCCGATCGACGGCGCAGAAGCTCCACCGTGGTCAAGAGCAGGATCGAGATCACGACAAGGATCGTTGCCACCGACAGGATTGCCGGGCTGATCTGTTCGCGGATCCCGTTCCACATTTGCCGGGGGATGGTCTGCTCGTCCAGAGCGCCGACGAAAAGAACCACCACAACCTCGTCAAATGACGTAACGAAAGCAAACAGCGCGCCCGACACGACACCGGGAAGGATCAACGGCATCTGCACGCGCCGAAAGGTCGTGAACGAGTCAGCCCCGAGGCTGGCCGCCGCGCGGGTGAGCGAATGATCGAACCCGACGAGCGTCGCGGTCACGGTGATGATCACGAACGGAATGCCCAGCGTGGCATGGGCCAGCACGACGCCCAGATAGGGAATGCCCCAGTTCTGAATGCCGAGCGCCGAGTAGAAGAAGAACAGGCCCGTTGCCACGATGATGATCGGCACGATCATCGGGGAAATCAGGATGGCCATGATCGCCCGGCGATAGGGCATTTCCGACCGGCTCAGTCCCAGCGCGGCGATGGTGCCCAACGTCGTGGCCAGGATCGTCGAGAAGAAACCGATTATGATCGAGTTCTTGGCGGCGTTGATCCACCTCGCGTTGTCCCAGGCATCGGCCCACCAACTCAGGTCACGCGGCGCATCGGGATTGTTCATCCCGAAGGTCAGCAGCAGGTCATACCAGCGGAGCGAATAGCCCGTGGGATCGAAGGCAAGCATCTTCTCGGTAAAGGTGAAATAGGGCTCTACGTTGAAGCTGAGCGGGATGATGACGAGGATCGGTGCGATCAGGAAAACGAAAACGATGCTGCAGATGGCAAGATAAGTGTAATGCCACAGAACTTCGTTCGAAGTCAGATAGTTGGGCAGGCCATCCAGATAATGTCGATAGTGAATCCAGAATACGAAATGGGCAATCAGGACAGCCAGGATTGTCCCTGCGATCGCCCCGCCGATGCCGCCGGCAAACAGCCCGAGTACGAGACCCATCGCACCCAGCACGATCATCGCTGTCCGCTTGCTGTCAAAGACCGAAACCAGAACGAATGCCATGCCCGCCGCCAGCACGCTGGTCACCAGCATCGCCGTTGCGGCCTCGAGCAAACCCGATGCCCGGGCGTTCATCACGACCAGAACCACAAAAGCCGACAGAAGAGCAAAAAAGGACAAGGAGAAGCGGAAAGACGCGGTTGCCTGCGTGGTCGAAACATCTGAATTCATCGCGATCATCCCAGTTTCAGGTTGTCGATTCCGACAAGGCGGTCATAGAGCCAGTAAAGGATCAGAACCCCGCCGAGCAAAAGTGCCGCAAGCGCCGCGGCAAGCGACCAGTTGAGCGAGTTCTGCATGTGAAAGGCGATCAGGTTCGAAATCAGCTGCCCGCTGGAGCCCCCGACAAGCGCGGGTGTGATGTAATAGCCGACCGACAGGATAAAGACCAACAACGCCCCGGCCCCGATCCCCGGAATCGTCTGTGGAAAATAGATTCGCCAGAACGCGGTCCAGCTTGTCGCGCCAAGGCTGCGTGCGGCGCGCACATAGGAGGGATTGATCGGCCGCATTACCGAGTAGAGCGGCAGCACCATGAACGGCAGCAGGATATGTGTCATCGCAACCACCGTACCGATCTGGTTATACATCATAGGGAGCCGGTTCTCGTCGCCAAGCAACCCCGCACCCACCAGCGCGTCATTGAGCACCCCTTCGGATTGAAGCAGCACGATCCAGCTTGTCGTGCGCACCAGGAGCGAGGTCCAGAAGGGCAGCAGGACGAGGATCATCAACAGGTTCGATTGGCGGAGCGGCAGGGTCGCCAGCAGATGTGCGATCGGATACCCCAGCACAAAGGTCAGGAAGGTGATCAGCACCGACAGGAACAACGTGCGCTGGAACAGGTTCACATAGACCTTGCGATTGTCCGGAACGCCCTCAAAGCCCCCGTCGGGCGATTTCTTGAGGTCGATCGCGGCGAGATAGAAATTTACAGTGTATGGGGTGGATGCATCGCGCATGACCTGCCAGAGGTCCGGGGCACCCCATTCCTCGTCAAGCTCGATGAAGGCCTCCTTGTAAGGTGGTTCAAGGCCGGTGATGCTCCTGTTGGCCTTGGTGAACATCGACCGGGTGCCGGACCGTTCATAATTGATCCGCGTCCCGGCCGAGCCGGCGGCCCGCACTTCTCGCAGTTTTCTTATGTCTTCCGCCAAAGCGGCATAGGCCTCCTCGTCTGGTTCGGTCCCGACGGGGTTTTCGTCGAACCATTCCTTGACGTTCGTCATGATCGGCGTGCGCTCGCCGGTTATGACGTCGGTATGCATCGTGAAGCCTTCGTTATAGACAGATTGATGCAGCATCTGTGCGATCGGCGTTACGAAGGTGATCAGGATGAAGGCGAGCAGGGGCAGCACGAGAAGGAATGCGCGGCGCCGCGCCCGTGCCTCTGCCCTTGCAAGGGCAGCCTTGAGAGGTATGCCGTCCGCGGTGGTCAGCGATTGATTGGCCGTTGCGTCGCTCATCGATGCCGTCATCCTGTCCCAGTGGGGGCAGGCCGTCCCATTGGCGCCCCGCCCGTTGTCATCCGGCCCGGGTCATGTGCCCCGGGCCGTGTGCTGACTCAGTTCGCCAACCAGGAGTTGAAACGCTCATTCAGCTCGGCGTCCATGTCGACCCAGAACTCGAAATTGTTGACCAGAGCGTTTTCAAGATTGGCTTCCGCTGTGGGCATATGCGGGCCCATCTCGGTTTCTCCATCCTGGTACAGTCCCACGAGCTCGCCAGAAGACTTGCGAGCCGGACCGTAGGAGATCCACTTGGCCTGATCTGCCAAGCGCTGCGTGTCAGTGGCAAAAGAGATGAACTCCATCGCGCTTTCCATGTTGGCCGCACCACGGGGCACCACGAAAAGGTCGAAGTCGAGGATCTGGCCATCCCACAGGATTTCAAGAGGTTGCTCTTCCATGACGGCGGCGTTGAAGATACGACCGTTATAGGCAGTGGACATCACCACCTCGCCATCGGCGAGCAGTTGCGGCGGCTGTGCTCCGGCTTCCCACCAGACGATGTCGTCCTTGATCCCGTCGAGAACCGCAAAGGCGCGATCCACGCCTTCAGAGGTATCGAGCACGTCATAGACCTCTTCAGCGGGAACACCATCTGCCATCAGCGCCATTTCAAGGGTCGCCTTGGCCGATTTGCGCAGGCCGCGCTTGCCGGGGAACTTCTCCGTATCGAAGAAATCCGCGATCGAGGTCGGCGTGCCATCGACATTGTCAGAGTTATAGGACACCACAGTTGACCACACGATGCTGGCCACGGCGCAATCCTGCAGAGCGCCTTCGATGAAATCCTCGGTCGCCGGGGTGCCATCGGGGGCAGGCGGAAGCATGCTGTGGTCGATAAGTTCGAGCAGGCCTTCGTCACAGAGGCGCACGGCGTCGGATAATTCAACGTCGGCGACATCAACCGAGACATTGCCCGCTTCGACCTGCGCCTTTATCGGGGTGGCCGGGTTGTCGGCATCGACCGAATTCACCTTGATGCCGGTCTCGGCAGTGAACGGTTTGTGATAGGCTTCGACCTGGGACTTCGTATAGGCCCCGCCCCACGACATCACCGTTACTTCCTGCGCCTGGGCGCCGAACGCCACGCCGGCGAGTGCCGTTGCCATCAGTACAGATTTGAGCTTCATTCGCTTTTTCTCCCTAGTTGACCCGTTTCGTTATTAAGGACCGCCGCTCCGGGTTCAGCGGATTGGCCCATGCCGTCACCCCGGGTCCTGGACGACCCGGAACGGTCACATTCCCTTCAGGCATCAAGTGCCCGGCAGTCTTCTGGTAACCAGCCGATCTCGATATGCTCTCCGGGTTGAAGCCTTTTCTGGTCGGGCGCATTGCGGGTCTTGACGACGAACTCGTCATTCCCGGCGACCCGGAGCCGCGTGCGGAAGATGTCACCCATATAGATGAATTCAAGCACTTCGGCCTTGAGCGTATGGGCCCCCTCTTGAAGACGCGCCTTGTTGAACTCCACCCGTTCGGGGCGAATGGATACGCGCGTACGTTCACCGGCCTTGCTCACGTTTACGGGGTTGCAATCTATCAGTTCGCCATCGTCAAGCTGAACCAGTGCAACGCCGTTCCTGATCTCCTTGACGACACCCTCCAGCGTGTTGTTCTCACCGATGAACTGCGCCACGAAACTGTTCATCGGCTCCTCGTAAAGCTTGTCTGGCGTGTCAAGCTGCTGAATGACCCCATCATCGAAAACCGCCACCCTGTCGGACATGGTCAGAGCCTCGGTTTGGTCATGGGTCACATAAACCACGGTGATTCCAAGGCTGTGGGCCAGGTTGGTGATCTCGAACTGCATCTTTTCGCGCAACTGCTTGTCAAGCGCCCCGAGCGGTTCGTCCATCAGGACAAGCTCGGGCTCGAACACGAGCGCGCGGGCCAAGGCGATCCTTTGTTGCTGCCCGCCAGAAAGCTGCGCCGGGCGCCGCTTGCCGAAATTGCCCATCTCGACCATTTCCAGCGCGCGCTTGACCTTGGCCTCGCGATCGGACTTGCCGATGTTGCGCACCTCCAATGGGAAGGACAGGTTTTCCTCGATCGTCATGTGCGGGAAAAGCGCGTAATTCTGAAAAACCATGCCGATCCCGCGCTTGTGCGGCGGAATGTTGTTGATGGACTTGCCACCCAACCGGATATCGCCATGGGTGGCTGTCTCGAACCCCGCGAGCATCATAAGGCAGGTGGTCTTGCCGGATCCGGAGGGACCAAGCATGGTCAGAAACTCGCCTTTGGGCATGGTGAGGTTCAGGTCTTTTACGACGAGCGTTTCGCCGTCATAACTCTTTTGCACGCGATCGAACTCGACGAACGCATCCGAAGTCTGCGAAGCTGCCAATTTCGGCTCCCTGTTGTTTTTCCCGGCTCTTGCCGTTTGTTGAATCGTATGTAAACCGGGCTAGACGTCCGTTTGCAACAGATTTGAGGTTTTAATCGGCGATTCGGGCACTTCTGTTGAAGAAATGGGCGCCTTTTCCGCCCAACTGCAAAGATTGGTGTCGGGTTGCTCGCGTCGCCGCAAGCGCGCGGGTTGTCGTAATCGAAGGGGCCAGAACACGTTGACCGTGTTTAATGCGCCCATGCGAAAGAAGGAGTGGGGCATGACAAGGAACGCGACCGCGTTTTCCGAAGCGGAATACCAACGCCGGTTGAAACGGACACGCGCAGCGATGTCCGAACAGGGCATCGACGTTCTCTTCGTCGAGGATCCCTCCAACATGGCATGGCTGACCGGCTATGACGGATGGTCCTTCTACGTGCATCAGGGTGTCATCCTGACCCAGGAGGGCGAACCGTTCTGGTGGGGCCGGAACATGGACGCGAATGGCGCACGTCGCACCGCCTGGCTCTCGGATGACAGCCTGCGCCCCTATGGGGACGAATACGTGCAATCGACCGCGCGTCATCCGATGCAGCACCTTGCCGTTCTGCTCGCCGATCTGGGTTTCGAGCGCGCGCGGATCGGCGTCGAAATGGAAAACTATTACTTCTCGGCAAAAGCGTACACGACACTGCTCGACTGCCTGCCGCAGGCGCAGATTGTCGATGCGACCGCGCTTGTGAACTGGCAGCGCGCAGTGAAGTCCGAGGAGGAACTGAACTTCATGCGCCGCGCCGCGCGCATCGCGGAAAAGATGATCGACGGCGCGATCGAACGCGCCGAACCGGGGTTGCACAAGAACGAATTGGTGGCTGAAATCTATCGCGATGCATTGCGCGGTGTTGGCGAGGACTGGGGGGACTACCCGGCCATCGTGCCGATGTGTCCGTCGGGGGCCGATGCGTCCGCGCCGCACCTGACATGGGACGGCAACACGCTCAAGACCGGCGAATGCACCTTTTTTGAATTGGCTGGTGTCTACCGCAGGTATCACACTCCGTTCTCCCGCACCGTCTTTCTCGGCACGCCACCAGACGACATGAAACGCGCCGAGGCCGCACTGGTCGAGGGGCTGGAGGCCGGCCTTGACGTGGCCCGCGCCGGAAACCGGGCATGTGATATCGCGAATGCCCTGGCCAAGCCGCTGGAAAGTGCTGGAATCGAACGCGGCGCGCGTTGCGGATATCCCATCGGACTGTCCTATCCGCCGGACTGGGGCGAACGCACCATTTCACTGCGCGCCGAAGATGAAACCGTGCTCGAACCGGGCATGACCTTTCATTTCATGCCGGGTCTCTGGACACCCACCTGGGGCCTTGAAATCACCGAGCCTATCCTGATCCGCGAGAGTGGTCCGGCCGAGGCTTTCTGCAATCGCCCACGTCAGATGTTCGTGAAACCATGACCGATCTTGCTCGTACCAAGGACATATTGAGCGAACTCATAGCCTTTCCGACCGTGTCCACCGACAGCAATCTGGACATGATACAGCATATGGGTGCGTTACTTTATGACATCGGCGCGAGTGTCGATATCTATGCCGATGACAGCGGGACGAAGGCGAACCTTTTCGCCACGATCGGGCCGGATCGCGATGGAGGTATCCTGTTGTCTGGTCATTCGGACGTCGTGCCGGTGGCCGATCAGGATTGGCGATCCGATCCGTTCCAGCTTTATGAGGCGGATGACAAGCTCTATGGCCGCGGCACCTGCGACATGAAAGGCTTTATCGCTGCAACGCTCGCCATGGCACCCGAGTTTGCGCGCCGCGAATTATCCCGCCCCATCCACTTCGCCTTCACCCATGACGAGGAAACCGGATGCATCGGGGCGCAGACGCTGGTTTCGGAGCTCAAGGCGCGCGGTATCAAACCCGGCATTGCGGTTATCGGTGAACCGACCATGATGAGGATCATCGAGGGCCACAAGGGATGCTGTGAATACACGACCCGCTTTTCCGGTCTCGAAGGTCACGGATCGGCCCCCGATCGTGGCGTGAATGCTGCCGAGTACGCGGTGCGCTATGTCTCGCGCTTGCTGGAGATCCGCGAAGAGTTGAAGGGCCGCGCGCCTGGAAACAGCCGCTTTGATCCACCATGGACCACGCTCAATATCGGGCGTGTGACCGGCGGCGTTGCGCATAACGTGATTGTGGGCAAATCCGAGGTGGAATGGGAGTTCCGGCCGGTCCAATCTGATGACTATGACTATGTGACATCTGAAATCACGCGCTATGCCGAAACTGTGCTGTTGCCAGCCATGCGCGCCATTTGCCCGGATGCCTCGATCGAAACCGAAACCATAGGTGAGGTGACCGGGCTGGAGCCCATGCCCGAAAACGAGGCACGAGACCTTGTCGCTGGTCTGACTGGCAGCAATGACGCCGATGTCGTGGCCTTCGGGACCGAAGCGGGGCTGTTCCAGTCGCTGGGTCTGTCCGCGGTGGTCTGTGGCCCGGGCTCGATCGAGCAGGCCCATAAACCCGATGAATACATAGAACTCGATCAGCTCTCGGCCTGCCTCGATATGCTCAAGGGGTTGGGCCGCAAGGTAGCGGCCTAAGCAAGGAACTCCTTGCGCAGATCCCGTTTGAGGATCTTGCCGATCTCACTGCGCGGAAGGGTGTTCATCACGCGCAAGCTGTGCAGTCTCTGGCTTTTGCCCAATCGCGCGTTGGCCGCCTCGAGAATATCCTGTGCTGAACGTGTTGCGGTTTGACGTAGAACGACGAAACCCACCGGCGTCTCGCCCCATTGTTCCGACGGGATACCGACAACTGCAGCGTCGGTCACATCGGGGTCATCCAGCAGAACCAGTTCCAGATCGTTGGCATAGATGTTCAAGCCACCGGAAATGATCATGTCTTTCTTGCGGTCGCTGAGCACCAGAAATCCGTCTTCATCAAACGAGCCCATGTCGCCCGAGCGAAAGAACACTCGGCCGTTTGCGTCGCGCCAGATGGTTTCCTCGGTCAGGTCATCACGTCCGAAATACCCCGCCATCATCGCGCCGGAGCGGCCACAGATCTCGCCGATCTCGCCTGGCGCAACCTCGTTTCCATCTTCATCTACAAGGCGGAATTCTACGCCCGGGCCGGGCTGGCCCACGGTGTGGAGCTTCTCGGGGTGCTCATGCGCCGCCAGAACACTGACTCCACCGCCTTCGGTCAAGCCGTAGTATTCGGTCAGGCCACCGGGGAACCGGGCCAGGACATCGCGCTTGATGTCCGCGCGCAGCGGGGCCGAGGTGGAAAACTTGGCCTGCATGGACGACAGGTCGAAATTGCCGAAATCAGGGTGTTCCATGATCCGCTTGTACTGAACGGGCACAAGCATCGTGTGCGTGATTTTCTCTTGCTCAACGATTTCGAGATAGCGCAACACGTCGAACTTGCGCATCAGGTGTACGCAGGACCCACCCGCCAGGGTGGGCAGAAACGCTACAATCGTCGTGTTGGAATAGAGCGGCGTAGAAAGCAATGTCCGCGCAGTATCCACATATCCGGCGGGTTCGATCCGCTCCATCTGGACCGCACGCATATAATGGTTGTGAAGAATGCCCTTGGGCGTGCCGGTCGTGCCGGAAGAATAGATCAGGTTGAACGCGTCCTTCATTCCGGTGGGCACCATGGGATCGGACGTGTCGCCTTTGTCCCGGAACGCCGTGTAACCGGTCCATCCGTCCGCATCAAAATCCAGCGCGATCCGGATTGCGTCCAGGTCGGGCAAAAACGGCTGCGCCAGTGGCCTATATTGATCCGACAGGAAAAAGACCTTGGGCGTGCAATCCGCGATCATCTTTCCCAAGGCTTCGGAGGACGCCATCGTGGACAGCGGCACCAGGCAAGCACCGGCCCGGATCGTTCCAAGGAAAATCTCCGCAAAAGCTGCCGAGTTTTCCGACAGGATTGCAACCCGGTCTCCCTTCTCGACACCAAGCGCGCGCAGTTGGTTGGCGACCTGGTTGGTCCGGCGATCCAGCGCGCGCCATGTCAGGCGCGTGTCCCCCTCGACCAACGCTTCCTTGTCCGCATTGCGTTCTGCCGCGTCGCGGATCATGTCCACGACGGTTTTCGTGGGCCTGCTTTCCGGTGCACCCGGTTCAAACTCGATCATCCATTCCCTCCCACGCCTGCGCGAGCGGGATGCTCAAATCATTCAGGTCGCATTGGCAAGCAGAACGCTACGTTCCGGCTGCCTAGCTTGCCGGCACCATGAGCCCACGTTCCGTGGCCTGGGCCAAGCATTCATCAAGAGCCCGGGATGCACGTTCGATCAAGGTGTCGATTTCGCTCTTGCTGATGACCAGCGGCGGCGAGATGATCATCCGGTCACCTACATGGCGCATCACCAGATTGTTGGCAAAACACCGTTCGCGACAGATGAGGCCGATGGTGCCCGGATCCGATGCGAATTTCGCGCGCGATGCCTTGTCGGGTGTCAGGGCAATTGACCCCATCATGCCGACGATCCGCGCCTCCCCCACGAGCGGATGATCGGCCAAAGCTTCCCATTTCTGCTTTAGATACGGGGCGGTTTCGGTACCACAGGTTTCAACAATCTTCTCTTCATCGAGAATCCGCAGATTCTCCAGCGCGACAGCCGCCGCGACGGGATGGCCGGAATAGGTATAGCCGTGATTGAACTCGCAGGCCCCGATTACCGCGGCCACTTCGTCGCAAACGATAGAGCCGCCAATCGGGGCGTATCCCGATGACAGGCCCTTGGCGATGGTCATGATATGCGGGCGGATGCCCATTGTCTGGCTGCCGAACCATTGCCCGGTGCGACCAAAGCCGCAGATGACCTCATCAGCAATCAACAGGATCTCGTACTTGTTGCAAATCCGCTGAATCTCGGGCCAATAGGTTTCGGGCGGCACGATCACGCCACCCGCCCCCTGAACCGGTTCCGCGATAAAGGCCGCGACCTTGTCCTCGCCCAGTTCAAGGATCGCCTCTTCCAGCGCGCGGGCCCGGGCCAGACCGAATTCTTCCGGGCTCATGTCACCGCCTTCGGCCCACCAGTTGGGCTGGTCGATATGGTGGATGCCAGGGATCGGCAGGCCGCCCTGCGCATGCATCGGGGTCATCCCGCCAAGAGAGGCCCCGGCCATCGTCGACCCATGATAGGCATTCTTGCGGCTGATGATGATCTGCTTGTCGGGTTTTCCCTTCTGGGCCCAGTAGGTGCGCACCAAGCGCATGTTGGTGTCATTGGCCTCGGACCCCGACCCGGCAAAGAACACATGGTTCAGATCCCCGGGCGCCAGTTCTGCCAACCGATTTGCAAGGGCGATCGCGGGCACATGCGTCGTTTGAAAGAAAGTATTGTAATAGGGAAGCTCTTTCATCTGCCGGGCTGCAACCTCGGCAAGTTCCGCCCTGCCGTAACCGATATTGACGCACCAAAGGCCCGCCATCGCATCCAGTATCTCGTTACCTTCGCTATCCGTCAGCGTCACGCCACTTGCCCGGGTGATCACGCGGGCGCCCTTCTCGGCCAGTTCGTCGCCTGCGGTGAAAGGATGCATGTGATGCGCCCCATCAAGCGCCTGAAGTTCTTTCGTCGGCATGTGATTCGAGATCGGTATCATTCGGAAAGCCTCGCAAGTGGGGGATACAACATGGTCCAAGCCAAGCCCGGAGCGTTGCGTTCAGAATATGATCAAATTATGCGGTGTCAATCGAATCATGTGGCAATGGCTCCGATTCGGCGATGGCCTGGCGAACCTGCTCCATGCCCTGAATCACGTCTCCGCGCATCGCTTCCGCGGCCGCGAGTGCATCTCTTGCCCTGAGCGCATCCAACGCCTCTTTATGCCGATCCGGCAGATTCTGCGTCCCCATTCGGCCGCAAACCACGCGCAACGAGGGCCCATAACGCAACCAAAGCCCATCGGCCAGGGAGGACAGGATCGGGGCATCTGCCAGTGCGTATAATGTCTTGTGAAAGCGATAGTTTTCTTCGAGATAAGCGCGCAGGTTTCCGTTCAGTATCGCCTGATCGAGACGCATGTCGATCCGAGCAAGGTCCTCAACGTCCTCCACCGATCCGCGCTGTGCTGCACGCAGCACCAATTCGGTTTCAATCGCTTGGCGAGCATATATGATTTCATCTATGTTTCCGACACTTAGGTTCGGAACACTGACGCGCCGATTGTCGTTTGAAACCAGGGCTCCTTCGGCAATCAACCTGCGGATTGCCTCTCGCACGGGCGTCATGCCGGCATTGAGAGTCGAGGTAAGTCCCTGGATCGTGACCGGTTGTCCCGGCGCGAGTTCTCCAAACAGAATCGTCTCGCGCAACCGTCTGTATACCTGCTCATGGGCCGGAAGGGACGGCAGCATGCGCTCCGTCGCCGAGTTTTTGCCGGATCGATCTGCCAAGTTTTTAATCATCTGCGAGGGCGCACTTTCGTCGATGGGCCGTTTCCGACAAGGTTACAAGCAGTGAAATGAAATTGCCATGTTGCATGATGGGAAAAAACTTGATCAAATCTTGCGACAAGAGGCGCACGACCTCAACAAAGGGAGACTGAAATGAGAAACCATCTGCTCACCGCCGCAGCTTCGCTCGCTCTTTTCGCGGGCATGGCCACCGCCGAAGAAGTTCGCGTCTACAACTGGTCCGATTACATCGACGAGGACCTGCTCGACAAATTCGAGGAAGAGACCGGCATCGACCTGGTCTATGATGTGTTCGACAGCAACGAAGTTCTGGAAACCAAGATGCTTGCCGGTGGATCGGGTTACGATGTCGTTGTCCCGTCCGGCACTTTTCTACAGCGCCAGATCACGGCAGGCGCCTTCCAGAAACTGGACAAGTCCAAGCTGCCCAACATTGAAAACATGTGGGACGTGGTCGAAAAGCGGACCGAGCAATATGACCCGGACAATGCCTATTCGATCAATTACATGTGGGGCACAACCGGGCTCGGGGTGAATGTCGGCAAGGTCAGGGAGGTTCTGGGCGACGACGCACCGATCAACTCGCTTGCGCTTGTTTTCGATCCCGCGAACATGGAAAAGCTGGCCGATTGTGGCGTGCACTTTCTTGACGCGCCCGCCGAGATGATCCCGGCGGCACTCAAATACATCGGGGAAGATCCCAACAGCCATGACCCCGATGTCATCGCCAAGGCGGAAGGCGTGTTCGAGCCGGTGCGGCCCTACATCCAGAAATTCCATAGCTCCGAGTATATCAACGCGCTGGCCAACGGAGACATCTGTGTCGCGGTCGGCTGGTCTGGCGATATCCTCCAGGCGCGCGACCGCGCGGACGAGGCCGGCAATGACGTCGAGATTGTCTACAACGCGCCGGTCGAAGGGGCGCAGATGTGGTTCGACCAGATGGCCATTCCCGTCGACGCGCCCAACCCGGACGGGGCGCACAAGTTCCTGAACTTCATCATGGATGCCGAGAACATGGCGGCGGCATCGAATTACGTCTATTATGCTAACGGGAACAAGGCATCGCAGGAGTATCTCCTGGAGGATGTGATCGGTGATCCGTCGATCTATCCCGATGAAGCCACGCTTGAAAACCTGTTCACGACCACACCCTATGATGCGCGGGTGCAGCGGGTCGTGACGCGCCTCTGGACCAAGATCAAGTCCGGCACCTGATCAGAAGCCAAAAAGCAGGCCCGCGCCATCGCCGGTGCGGGCCGTTTTTCAGAGGAACAGTCGATGGCGCAAACCGTGTTCGAACCCTGGAACGATCCCGATCAGGAACCGCTCATCCAGTTTCGCAATGTGACCAAGCGCTTTGGTGATTTCACCGCGATCGACAATCTGTCACTGGATATCTTCGAGCGTGAGTTCTTTGCCCTTCTGGGTCCATCCGGATGCGGCAAGACAACGATGATGCGGATGCTTGCGGGTTTCGAGGGCGTCAGCGAAGGTGCGATCTACCTGTCCGGAAAGGATATCGCTCCGGTGCCGCCCAACAAGCGGGCCGTGAACATGATGTTCCAATCCTACGCGCTTTTTCCGCATCTTTCGGTCTGGGACAACATTGCCTTCGGCCTGAAGCGAGACAGACTGCCCAAAAAAGCGATCGGGGACCGTGTGTCAGAGATGCTTCAACTGACCCGGCTTGAAAAGTTCGCCCATCGCAAACCTCACCAGATTTCCGGCGGCCAGCGTCAGCGCGTCGCACTGGCGCGCTCCCTGGCCAAGGCACCAAAGCTGCTCCTGCTCGATGAGCCCCTCGGCGCGCTCGACAAGAAGTTGCGACAGGACACGCAGTTCGAGTTGATGGACATCCAGGAAAAGACCGGCACGACATTCGTGATCGTGACCCATGATCAGGAAGAGGCCATGACCGTCGCAAGCCGCGTCGCGGTGATGGACGAGGGGCGCCTGATTCAGGTCGATACGCCAGCACAGATCTATGAGTCGCCGAACTCGCTGTATGTCGCCGATTTCATTGGTGACGTGAATATAATCGAAGGTCACGCAAAGAAATCCGGCGATGGCTATGACATCACCTTTGCCGAGGGCCAGCCGGTGCTGCATGCAAAGACATCGAGGGATCTCGGATCAGCCGGGAAATGCTATCTGGCGATCCGTCCCGAGAAGGTGACGGTCTCGGCCGAGAAGCCCGAAGGCAGGACAAATCTCGTCAAGGGGACGATCCTGGACATCGCCTATCTGGGCAATCTCTCGACCTATCACGTGAAACTGGCCTCGGGCCAGATCATCAAGGCGCAGACGGCCAACACCCGCCGCATCGCGCGCCGCGATCTGACTTGGGAGGATGAGGTCTGGCTAAGCTGGACCGAAACCGCCGCCGTGGTCCTTGAGGTCTGAGATGCGGCGCCTTGTTCTCATCGCGGTTCCCTATCTCTGGCTGCTCACGCTGTTCCTGATCCCGTTTCTGATCGTCCTGAAGATCTCGCTTTCCGACACGGCGCTTTCGATTCCCCCTTATACACCCACACTCGATCTCGGTGCCGGTTGGACGGGTGTGAAAGAATTCTTCGCGGGGCTGGATTTCGAGAATTTCTGGTTCCTGACGACGGACGAGCTTTACTGGAAGGCCTACCTTTCCAGCCTTCAAATTGCCTTTTTGTCGACCATCATGACACTGATCGTCGGCTACCCCATTGCCTATGGCATGGCGCAGGCACCCGACGAATGGCGGCCGACCCTGATGCTTTTGGTCATCCTGCCGTTCTGGACCAGCTTTCTGATCCGCGTTTATGCATGGATGGGTATTCTGAGCCGCGAGGGGCTTCTCAACCAGTTCCTGCTCTGGACCGGGGTGATCGACGCGCCTGTCAAAATCCTCAACACCGACACGGCGGTCTATATCGGGATCGTCTATACCTATCTGCCATTCATGGTTCTGCCGATCTATGCCACGCTTGAAAAACTTGACGAGTCGCTGCTCGAAGCGGCCGAGGATCTGGGCTGTTCGCGCGCCTCGGCGTTCTGGCTCGTAACGGTGCCGCTTTCAAAAAGCGGGATCATCGCCGGGTGTTTTCTCGTCTTCATTCCCGCCCTGGGCGAGTTTGTCATCCCTTCGCTTCTTGGCGGTTCGCAGACGCTGATGATCGGCAAGGTTCTGTGGGAGGAGTTCTTCAACAACCGCGATTGGCCGATCGCATCCGCGGTGGCGGTCGTCCTGTTGTTGATCCTGATCGTCCCGATCATCCTCTTTCAACGCAACGAGCAAAAGCAACGAGAGGCCGAAGGATGAGGCGGTTAACCTGGTTCAACGCGACCTCGCTGACATTGGGCTTTGCGTTCCTCTATATCCCGATGCTCATCCTGATCATCTTCAGTTTCAACGCGTCCAAACTGGTCATGGTCTGGGCCGGGTTCAGCACCAGGTGGTATGGTGAGCTCTTGCAGAACGAGGCGTTTCTGAGCGCAGCCTGGACCACGCTCAAGGTGGCGGTCGCGTCCTCGACCATCGCCACGGTCCTGGGAACGATGGCTGCGTACGTGCTGATCCGGGGTGGTCGATTCTGGGGGCGGACGCTGTTTTCGGGCATGATCTATGCGCCGCTTGTGATGCCCGAAGTGATTACCGGTCTGTCGCTCTTGCTGCTCTTTATCGGGATCGGGCTGGACCGGGGCGTCCTGACCATCGTCTTGGCACACACGACCTTTTCGATGTGCTTTGTCTCGGTCGTCGTGTCATCGCGCCTGGTCAGTTTTGACCGCTCTCTGGAGGAGGCGGCGCTCGATCTGGGTAGCACACCGTTCGAGGCTTTCCGCCTTGTCACGCTGCCGATCATTGCACCGGCCGTAATCTCGGGTTGGCTTCTGGCCTTTACGCTGTCGCTCGACGACCTGGTTATCGCGTCCTTTACCTCTGGGCCCTCGGCCACGACCCTTCCAATCAAGATATTCTCGTCCATTCGCCTTGGGGTCAGTCCCGAGATCAACGCGCTTTCGACGATCCTGATCCTGATTGTCACGATCGGCGTCCTTACCGCGTCACTGGTGTCAAAGCGATCGAGTCTCAAGATGCAAGCCGACGAACGGGCAGCCGTGCGAAACTGAACATGAAGCGCATATTTCCGCCCTTTGCCTATTCCGATGCCCGCATCGACCACTGTTTCTGGGCCGAGGCCGTGCCCGAAACGATGCTGGAACGCCCCGCGCTCAAAGGCGATCACAAGGCCGATGTGGTCATCATCGGGGCCGGCTTCACAGGGTTGAACGCCGCCCTGTCGCTGGCCGAGGCCGGGGTGAAAATGCGTGTGCTCGACCTGCGCTATCCGGGTTGGGGGGCGTCAGGGCGCAATGGCGGCTTCTGTTGCCTGGGCGGCAGCAAGCTTTCGGATGCCAGCCTCGACCGGACATTCGGCAAGCCCGCGCGGCTGGAATGGCGAGCAGCAGAGCGCGAAGCGATCCGGCATGTCGATACACTGTTGCACAAACACGGGATCGAAGCCGATCGCCACTCGGATGGTGAAACACTTCTTGCCCATCGTCCCACACTTGCCCGGTTTGAAGGTGACATGGCGCAGATCGAAGAGAATTTCGGCGTCACGCCCGAGATCATTCCCGGTGATGAGCTTTCGGCACATGGGCTCAATGCCGGGTTTCACGGTGGAATGAAGCTGCCCATCGGTTTCGCACTGCATCCGCGAAAATACCTGGCCGGGCTGTTGCAGGCCGCGGAACAGGCCGGGGCGGTGGTTCATGGCGACAGCCCGGTTTTGGGTATTGCCAAACAGGCCGGCGCCTGGCGCGTCGAAACGCACCATGGGGCTGTCAGCTGTGAAAACATCATCGTCGCGACCAACGGCTATTCAAGCGAAGACCTGCCCGACTGGATGGCCGCACGCTATATGCCGGCGCAGTCGAGCGTGATCGTCACCCGCCCGCTGAGCGATGCGGAACTCTCCGCGCAGGGCTGGACCTCGTACCAGATGGCCTTTGATACGCGCAAACTGCTGCACTATTTCCGCCTCATGCCGGACAATCGGTTCCTGTTCGGGATGCGCGGGGGGCTGCGCGCCTCGACCACATCGGACCGGGCCATCCGCCGGTTGATACGGCGTGATTTCGACGCGATGTTCCCGGCCTGGCAGCATGTCGAAACATCGCATTACTGGAGCGGGATGGTCTGCCTTTCCCCTTCGCTCGCACCCTTTTGTGGCAAAGTGCCCGAGATGCCGGGGGTATATGCCGGCTTTGCCTATCACGGCAATGGCGTCGCCATGGGCAGCTATACCGGCGCGCGGCTGGCCGACATGGTGCTGGGCCGGGCAGGTGACGCTCCGATCCCGGCCGTCATGCAAAAACCGCCCGGGCGCTTTGGCCTCGGGCGGTTCAGACGCGCTCTCATGTTCGCGGCCTATGCCGGTTTCCGGTTGCGCGACAGGTTTGCCTAGACCGTCGAGAAACCAGCATCCAGCGCGTCGAGAATGGTCTGCACCTCGCCCTCGGTGATGGTCAGGGGCGGCGACATCAGGATGTTGTGCGCACCCAGACGCACCATCGCCCCGGCCTCGTAGGCGGTCTTGTGGATGCGTTTCATGGTGGCCATGTCCATCGGGGTCTTGGCCGCCTTGTCGCTCACGATCTCGATCCCGGTCATCAGGCCGTGACCGCCACGGACATCGCCGATGATGTCGTGTTTTTCCGCCAGTTTCAAAACCCCTTCATGAAGCTGCGTGCCCCGGGCGGCGGCGTTGGTCTTGGTGTCGAGGCGCAGGGTTTCCGAAAGGCAGGCCGTGACCGCCGCCGCCCCCACGGGATGCGCCGAATAGGTATAGCCGTGATAGATGGCGCCTTCGCCGGTGGTGTCGTTTTCGAACACATCCGCGACCTTCTCACCCATCAGGGCGGCACCCACGGGGAAATAGCCCGAGGTGATGCCCTTGGCCGTGGACATCATGTCGGGCTTGACGCCCCAGTGGCGCGCACCGGTCCAGTCGCCGGTGCGGCCGAAACCGGTGATCACCTCGTCCGAAATCATCAGGATGCCATGGCGATCACAGATTTCACGCATGAGCGGCATGAAGGTCTCGCCCGGCACGATCACCCCGCCAGCGCCCTGAATGGGCTCCATGATGAAGGCGGCGATGGTGTTGGCGCCCTGAAAGAGGATCTCGTCCTCCATTGCCTGCGCGATGAACTGGGCAAGTTTCGCTGGATCGGTTTCGTTGAACGGGTTGCGATAGGTGTAAGGTGACGGCAGGTGATAGCAGCCCGGCAGGAGCGGCTCGTAGTTGATGCGGAAACGGTTGTTGCCGTTGACCGAAGCCCCGCCGAAATGGGTGCCGTGATAACCCTTTTTCAGGCTCAGGAACTTGGTGCGCGTGGGTTCGCCGCGCAGGCGATGATACTGCCGGGCAAGCCGCAGCGTGGTTTCCACGGAATCCGATCCGCCCGAAGTGAAGAAGCAACGCACCATCCCGTCCTCGGCAAAGAACTCGCGCACGGCATAGGAGGCTTCGATCGCGGTCGGGTTGGTCGATCCGGCGAAGGCCGAGTAATAGGGCAGATCGTAAAGTTGCTTGGCAATGGCATCTTTCACCACGTCGTTGGAATAACCCAGGTTCACGCACCAGAGCCCCCCAACCGCATCCACGACACGATGCCCGTCTATGTCCGTGATATGGGCGCCATCGGCCCCCTTGATGATCGTCGGTGGATTCTCGAGGCTGTCCGCAGGATGACCCATCGGATGCCAGAGATGGCGTGCATTGTTTTCCTTGAGAAAATTGTCGTCCTTCATCGGAGTCACTCCCTGCGCTTCGGATATCGAATTTGATCAAAACCTAGCATGTGGCAGAACGCTGTCCAAGCCCGCGCGCGGCCATGTCATGTCGGATTCAGGCACGCCGGTATCTGGAGACAAAATTCCGCAGCACAAGCTCGGGCGCGTGGACCTCCGCGGCGCGGCACAGGGCGACCAGGTCTTCGGCCTCTTCCGGCGGAAAGTAGCCGCGATTCCCATAGATCTTGATCCGAAGCTCGAATCCGTCGCTATCGGCCTCGGGGTGGAACTGGGTGGCATAGACGTTCTCTCCATGCCGGATCATCTGGAACGGGCAGCTGGACGAACTCACCAGATGGGCGCATCCGGGCGGAAGAGCCTGCACGGCTTCCTTGTGGCCAACGAAGGCCTCAAACCGATCGGGCAGTCCCGCGCATATCGGATCGGCACGACCCTCGGGTGTCAGGCTGCAATCCGAGATGCCGACATCCTCTCCGAAGCGCGCCTTGCTGATCTCTCCGCCAAGGTGCAAACCAAGGATTCCGATGCCATAGCAACATCCGAGATAAGGGAAATCACGCGCCGTGATTTCCGGCATGAGCGACATCACGGCGGATTCGATCCGGGCTTCGACCGGGGATTTCGTTTCGGGTGGATCGCTGACGCAGCCCGGGCCGCCCCCGACGATGACGCCGGAATACTGGTCGAGATCGAGCCAATTCGGTAACGCCTCCTGATCCAGCCGGATGCGATGCGCACCCGCTTCCCCAAGCCCGCCCTTGTGCAGGATCGCCTCGAACTCATTATCCGAAGCCTCCGTTTCGGGCCGCAATTGCAGGATCAGGAATGGCTTCATCGGGATCTCCTTGGCCCATGTGGTTTGACCTGCAGGGTCGTCTGCGTCAAGGTGGCAAGGTCCGGGCGCTTGCTTGAACGCTTCCGGCAAACCCCCGGCACTATTGCGAAACCAAGCGATCGAGGCGAACCCATGGTCCATATTCTACGGTCCCTGACAACGTGGCCACCGCTCCCGGATCGTCGCGATGGAAGGGTTTGAACGTGCCTTTGCGATCAATCGGCCGTTCCTTGTCGCTGGGCGCCTATATGGCCTATGCGGGCAAGGGGCAAAGATCGGGCAAGGGTTTTGCGAAAGACAGGCCCGACGGGACGTTGATCTGGGGTCATGCGACCTCGCCCTCCCGGGCTTCGGCATTGCTCCAGCTCGCTGCGCAGCTGCGTGCACAGCGAGCCGAGTTCACCTTCCTGCTCACCACGCCGACGCCCGATCCTGCACCCGATCATCTGCGCCACGGCGATATCTGGCAGGTGTTGCCAGAGGATACGATTGTGGGGGCTGCACGCTTTCTCGACCATTGGCGCCCCGACATCGGGTTATGGACCGGCGGATATTTTCGGCCCGTATTGCTCGAACGGGCAAAGCGCCGGGAAGTTCCGATGATCTTGATCGATGCATGTGAAGAAGGGTTTAATGCGCCGCACCAGCGCTGGCTGCCGGAAATCCTGCGTTCCAATCTCGAATCATTCGACAGCGTGTTTGCCCGGTCCGGCAATGCGGCCCAGAAACTGCGGCGCCTGGGTGTGCCCGACGAAACCCTGACCGTGACCGGCCCTTTGCAGGAGGGCCGAAACGCCCTGCCATGCGATGAGGAGGAACGGCAGGAAATGGCGCGGGCGCTGGGTGGTCGGCCGGTTTGGCTGGCTGCGATGGCGCAGCCCGAGGAAGTGCCAACGATTCTCGAGGCGCACCGGCAGTCAAGTCGAATGGCGCATCGACAACTCCTGATCCTTGTCCCTGATGACGAAACCAGGGGCCCGGAGTTCAGCGCAATGCTGCACGAGCAGGGGTTGGCCACGGCCACGCGGTCGGCCGGCGAGATGCCCAGCGAATGGACCCGGGTTCTGCTCGGCGACACGCGGGGAGAGATGGGGCTCTGGTATAGGCTCGCCCCGGTAACGTTCATGGCCAGCTCTCTGTTTCCCGGCTTCGGCGGGCGCGATCCATTTGAACCTGCCGCGCTCGGTTCGGCCATTCTTTACGGTCCGAACGTGAGCCGGTACCTGTCGGCCTATTCTCGCTTTGCCAATGCGGGCGCAGCGCGAATCGTCAATGATTCCCAAGCATTGGCGACGGCGTTGGAGCTGCTTTCCGCGCCGGATCGCGTGGCGCAGATGGCATCGGCAGGATGGGAGGTCGCATCCGAGGGCGCCGAGGCGACGGACCGGGTCATCAATCTGTTGCAGGACATGCTCGACATGCTGGGGAAAGGCTGATGCGGGCGCCGGGTTTCTGGTTCCATCCGCCCGCCCGGCCGGGTTGGCAGGCGCGGGCGCTGGCCCCCTTGGGCTGGCTCTACGGGTGGGCGACGGCCTGGCGACTTGGGCGCGGCGCGCCGGGCGATCCGGGTCTGCCGGTGATCTGTGTCGGCAACCTGAATGCAGGGGGGACGGGCAAGACGCCGACGGTCATTGCGCTGGCCCGCAGATTGCAGGATCGAGGGCTGAAACCGCACGTGGTTTCAAAGGGTTACGGTGGCCGATTGGCAGGGCCCGTGCAGGTGGACGAGCGCACGCATCGGGCGGATGAGACGGGAGACGAGCCGCTGCTGCTGGCCGCGTTCCTGCCAACCTGGGTCGCGAAGGACCGTATGGCGGGCGCGCACGCAGCGAAAGCGGCGGGTGCGGATCTCGTGATTCTCGATGACGGGTTTCAGAACCCCCTGATTCGCAAGGATATTTCCCTGATCGTCGTGGATGCCGCCAAGGGATTCGGCAATGGGCGCTGCCTGCCGGCCGGGCCTTTGCGCGAGCCGGTGGAAAAGGGCATGAAACGGGCCGATGCCGTGATCTCCATCGGGCCGGACGAGCATCAGAAATCCTTTGAAAAACAATGGGGTAAGAATATCTTTCGCCCCCGTCTCAGGGGGCATCTGGCGCCTTTGGAGATGGGCATGGACTGGGACGGGCAACGCTGTCTCGCCTTTGCGGGAATCGGGCACCCGGAAAAATTCTTTGACACGCTGCGCGGCCTGGGTGCGGATGTGGTCGGCGAAGTGGCGCTTGAGGATCACCAGCCGCTGACCAAGGCCATTCTCAACCGGTTGGAATCTCAGGCGAAATCCATGAATGCCCAGCTTGTCACGACCGAGAAGGACGCGGTGCGGCTGGCACGCGAGGACCGGTTCAAGGTGCTGACATTGCCGGTGCGATTGGAGATCGAGGATTGGCAGGCGCTGGATGACCTTGTGGATCGGTTAATACCACGTCCCGACAGGTAAACGCGGGCCGCAACACCCGAAAAACGGGGGTGATTTGCGTATGACTCCCGGCTGCCACCCGGCTGCCGGGGCGTTCCAGGGTTTCGATCGCCAGATCGGTTAAGACGGCGTGCGCCCCGGAAGACCTCGGAGGGCAGGCCAAAAAATCAGGCGCGAATTTCGACGCCTCAGCCGTTGTCCTGCCCCAGTTTCGGGCTGGGCCGGTGCAGGGAAAGTTCGGCATCCGAGAACTTGAACGGCGCGCGCACGCCGGGGATGCCGTCAAGCTCGATCTGCATGCCGCGCGCCTGCACATGCGGGTCGGCAAAGACCTCGGCCATGTCGTTGATCGGCCCGGCGGGAATGCCCTTCTCCTCGCAGCCCTTGAGCAGGTCCACCTTGGTCCATTTGCGGGTTTCGGCCATCAGGTTCCCGATCATCTCGGGCCGGTTCTGAACCCGGTCGGCGTTGCGCAGGAATTTCGGGTCTTCTGCCATCCAGTCGAGGCCGAGAAGCCCGCAAAGGCGTTGATACTGCGCATCGTTTCCGGTGGCGATGATGATATAGCCATCGGCGCAGTCGAACACCTGGTAGGGGGTGAGGTTGGGGTGATAGTTTCCCGTGCGCCCCGGCGGCGTTCCGGTGGCAAGGTAGTTGAGCGCCTGATTGGCCATGGCCGCCACGGCGCAATCGAGAAGGGACATGTCCACATGCTGCCCACGCCCGGTGCTCGCACGTTGATGCAGCGCGGCAAGGATACCGGCGACGGAATAAAGCCCGGTGAAGAGATCGGTGATCGCCACGCCCGCGCGCTGGGGCTGGCCATCGGGATCGCCGGTGATCGACATGAAGCCCGACATGCCCTGGATGATATAGTCATACCCGGCGCGATGGGCATAGGGGCCATCCTGCCCGAAGCCGGTGATAGAACAATAGATGAGGCCCGGGTTCATTTCCTTGACCGTATCGTAATCGAGCCCGTATTTGGCAAGGCCCCCGACCTTGAAATTCTCGATCAGGATGTCGGCCCCGGCGATCACGTCGCGCAGCCGGGCCAGATCGTCCGGATCGCGGAAATCGACCGTGATCGACGCCTTGCCGCGATTGCAGGAGTGGAAATAGGCCGCACTGCGATCACCGTCACGTTCGATGAACGGCGGGCCCCATTGGCGGGTATCATCGCCTTGCAGTGCCTCGACCTTGATCACCTCGGCGCCGAGGTCGGAAAGCGTCTGACCGGCCCAGGGGCCGGCCAGGATACGGGCGAGTTCGACGACCTTGAGGCCGGAAAGCGGGGCTGTCATTCCTCGCCCAGCTCCTCGTCGAGGATTTCCTTGATCTCGGAATAGGCCATGTTGGAATATTTCGTGCCGTTGATCACGAGGCTTGGGGTGGAATCGATATCGTCGGCCTCGCGGTTCTCCTCGAACCAGCTGACGAGTGCGGTGGCCTTGTCGGAATCCGAAAGGCAGGCCTCGATCCGGTCTTCATCAAGTCCGGCGACCTTGCCGATCCGGCGCAGGTTGCCCGCGACTTGTGCCGGATCGTTCGAGCTCAGCCATTCATCCTGCCTTTCATAAAGCAGGCCGGTGACGCCGAAGAATCGCGACTCCTCGCAACGGGCAAGCAACGACGCCCAGAGGCCGATCCGATCGAAAAAGACATCGCGATAAATGAAACGGATCTTGTCGGTGTCGATATAGTCGGCCTTGATCTTCTTGAACTGGTCCTCATGGAAGGTCGCGCAATGCGGGCAGGTGAAGGAGGCGTATTCGATGAGCGTCACCTCCGCGTCCTCGGGGCCCATGGTCATTTCGGTTACGGCTGCGCCCTCACCGTCGGATTGCGCGATGGCCGGGGTTTGCCACGCGAGGATGGCGGCAAGCGTCACTGCGAGAAGTCGGATCATGTGTCGGGCCCTTTCTGGCGTTTGGATCTGGATAGAACGTTTTGCGCGAGCGCTTCAAGCGCCTGGCGCAACCCGGGGTCGGTAACGCCGCATGCCGTGGCAGCGGCGGCGCGGGTCAGCGCGGGGTCGGCAGTGGCGGGACTGGTGGGTTTGGGGCGATGCTCGAAACTGACCTGGCCCTCGGAAAAGCCGGTGGCGTGGGTCTGTGTCACCCGCACCCGGGCGATGGCGTTATAGCCATAGGCGGCATTCACCCGTTCGCGGATCTGCTCTTTCTGCATCTCCAGAAGCGGGGCCTGTGCCCCGGTGGTCAAGAGCGAAAGCGTCGCGCCAAAGCCGCCACGACCATAGGACACCTCGACCGGGCGCGAAATGGCGGCGACCTCTTCACCGGCGATTTCCGCCCAGTGGGTCAGGATGCGCGACACGGCAAACCCCCGCGATTCGCCCGCCCGGCGGATATCAGGCTGCAAGAGCGCGGATGCGCGGGTAAAGCCCTTGCTGTATGATACCTTGCGCGATGTGATCGCTGCCTCCCTTGGTTCCGGGCCAATTTAGTGGCAGGAGAGCAGGGCGAACAGGGGTATTCGAATTGGGGGACATAAAACTTGCGTGACGGGCCGGAAGGCAGGGTCGGGGAAATCCTCGCATGGTATGACGCCCATGCGCGCGACCTTCCCTGGCGGGTGCCACCGGGGCGGACGGAACGGCCCGATCCCTATCGGGTCTGGCTGTCCGAAGTGATGCTCCAGCAGACCACCGTTGCGGCGGTGCGCGGCTATTTCGATCGGTTCACCGCGCGCTGGCCCACGGTCGGCGCGCTCGCCGCGGCGTATGATGCGGATGTGATGGGCGAATGGGCGGGTCTGGGGTATTACGCCCGCGCCCGCAACCTCTTGAAATGCGCGCGGGTGGTGACCGGGATGGGCGGGTTTCCGCGAACGCGGGTGGAATTGGAGAAACTGCCCGGCATCGGCCCCTACACGGCGGCAGCGATCGCGGCAATCGCCTTCGATGCGCCCGAAGTGGTGGTGGACGGCAATGTCGAGCGGGTCATGGCGCGCATGTTCGGGATCGAAACGCCGCTGCCCCGCGCCAAGCCCGCGATCCGCGAGAAAGCCGCCCGCCTGACGCCCGATGCGCGGCCCGGGGATTACGCACAGGCGGTGATGGACCTCGGTGCCACGATCTGCACGCCGAAGAACCCGGCCTGCGGAATATGCCCATGGACGGGCTCTTGCCGCGCCCGGGCCGATGGCATGGCGTCGGAGCTTCCGAAAAAAGAGCCTAAAAAGGCGAAACCGACCCGGTTCGGCGTCGCCTATGTGGGTCGGCGGGTCGATGGGGCATGGCTTCTGGAACGACGGCCGGAGCGGGGGCTGTTGGGCGGGATGCTGGGCTGGCCCGGGGCAGAGTGGGGCGCAGTGGCACAGGAGACCCCGCCCGCTGCGGCAAAATGGCGCGACATCGGGGCCGAGGCGCGCCACACATTCACCCATTTCCACCTTTATCTCGGTATTCGGACCGCCGTGTTGCCGATGGGTTGCGTGCCGGAGCGAGGCGAATTCATGCCAAGCCACGATTTTCGCCCCTCGGACCTGCCCACGGTGATGCGCAAGGTATTTGACCTTGCCCGCGATGCGGTCGAAACTGAGCTGCAATCTGTGGCCAACGCGCCGAGGGACTTGCCATGATCGACGCCGAAACCATCGCCCGCCCGAACCGGTTCCTGCCGTTCTGGATGACCTATCTGCTGGTCCCGATCGCGTGGATCAGCGCGGTTCACGGTGGCTGGACCGTGATCCTGCTGCCGCTCGTGGCGTGGTGGGTGTTTTCAGGGCTCGACGGGATTCTGGGGCTGAACACCGAGAATGCCGACACCGGGATCGATGACGATGCGCTCTACTGGTACAAGATGGGCGTCATGCTCTGGGTGCCGGTCCAGTTCGTCACGCTTTACGGCATCCTGTGGTATGTCACCGCCTCGGGGCACCTGGGCTGGGTCGAGCTTCTGGTGCTCTTCGCCTCGCTCGGGGTGATCAGCGGAACGGTCGGCATCGTCTATGCCCATGAGCTTTTGCATCAGCGCAACAAGCTCGAACGCTGGCTGGGCGATATCCTTTTGGCGATGGTGCTTTATTCACATTTCCGCACCGAGCACCTTTTGGTGCATCACCCCTATGTCGGCACGCCGCGCGACACGGTGACCGCGCGCTATAACGAGAATTTCCACCGCTACTTTGCCCGCGTGCTGCGCGAGGGGCTGACCTCGGCGTTTCGCGCGGAAAAGGAGAAGCTGGCGAAAAAGAACCTGCCCTGGACCGATGCGCGCAACCCGTTCTGGCGCTATTGGGGGTTGCAGGGTCTCGCGCTGGCGCTGGCGCTCTATCTGGGGGGCTGGCTGGGGCTGTTCCTGTTCCTCGTGCAGGCGCTGAGCGCTGTCTGGCAGTTGGAGTTGACCAACTATGTCGAGCATTACGGGCTGACGCGCAAACATCTGGGCGATGGCAAGTATGAGCACGTGAAACCGCATCATTCATGGAACGCGGCGCACAAGGCGACCAACTGGCTCTTGATCAACCTGCAACGCCATTCGGATCACCATTACAAACCCGACCGGCGCTTTCCGCTGTTGCAGAACTACTCCGAGGCGCAGGCGCCGCAATTGCCCTATGGTTATCCGATCATGACGCTGTTCGCGCTGTGGCCACGCAAATGGCGGCAGGTGATGAACCCGCGCGTCGCGCGCTGGCGCGAGATGTATTACCCCGAGATCACCGACTGGAAGCCCTATAACAAGCACCGCACCCCGTTGCCGCGCTAGGCGGCATTGCCCCGTTCATCCCAGTCCGAACAGGTCGCGGGTGAATACCTTCTCGTCGACATCCGAAAGGTCCGCCGTATTGCGGTTGGCCAGGATCACGTCGGCACGTGCCTTGAAGGAAGCAAGATCGCGTGTCACTTCCGATCCGAAAAACGTGGCATCCTCCATCGCCGGCTCATAGACGATGACCGGGATGCCCTTGGCCTTGATCCGCTTCATGATCCCCTGAACCGAGCTTTGCCGGAAATTGTCCGACCCCTGCTTCATGACCAGCCGGTAAATGCCGACGCAGGACGGATTCATTTTCACGATCCGCTCGGCGATGAAGTCCTTGCGCGTGCTGTTCGCATCCACGATGGCCCGGATCAGGTTCTGCGGCACGCTGGAATAATTGGCCAGCAACTGCTTGGAATCCTTGGGCAGGCAATAACCCCCGTACCCGAAGGAAGGATTATTGTAATGGCTTCCGATCCGAGGATCGAATCCAACCCCTTCAATGATCTGGCGCGAATTCAGCCCGAGGCTGAGCGCATAGCTGTCGAGCTCGTTGAAGAAGGCCACCCGCATGGCAAGATAGGTATTGGCAAAAAGCTTGATCGCCTCGGCCTCTGACGGATCGGTCAGCAAGACCGGCACGTCTTCGCGCAGCGCGCCCTGCCTGAGAAGTTCGGCAAAGCGGCGCCCCCGATCCGAGTGCTCGCCAACCACGATCCGGCTGGGATAGAGATTGTCATGAAGCGCACGCCCTTCGCGCAGGAACTCGGGGCTGAAAATCACCTGCCCGGTGCCCAGCTTTTCCGACAAGCTGGCCGTGTATCCCACCGGAACCGTGGATTTGATCACGATCGTCGCCGTCGGATTGATCCGCGCGGCGGTGCGTATCACGTCCTCGACACTCGTCGTGTCAAAGAAATTGGTCTCGGGATCATAATTCGTGGGTGTCGCGACGATCACGAAATCGGCGTCGGCGAATGCCGTTTCCGCATCCGTGGTTGCCCTCAGGTCCAGCGCATCTCCTGCAAGGTAATCCTCGATCTCCGGGTCCTCGACCGGGCTCTGCCGCGCCGACAACATCTCCACACGCCGTGCATCGATGTCATAGGCGCAAACGCGATTGGAACGGGCCAGCAGGACGGCATTTGACAGGCCGACATACCCCATGCCAGCGACGGTAATCCTGATTTTGGACATGAAAGCAACTCTTTGACAAGGACCGGGCAGCAGACGACGCCGCCCCTGTTTCCCCCTTCTAACGCACGGATTACACGCTCACAATTGCGCTGTGGCGATGGTGAACGCCAAGCGGCCACTTTTGGACCGGCTGCGCGATCAATCGGCCGGCTTCAGCACCTCATAGGCTTCATCAAATGCGGTCGGAAGATCGAGATCCGACAGATCTCCGGCGCATTCTTCCATTCGCGCCGCGAGCTGTCGTTCGGCGGCAAAACACCGCTGGACGTGATGCATCACCGCACGCCCCATCAGGAGAATCTGATCGGTCGTCAATTTCGACCAGCCGGTTTCGAGTTTCCAGTCAACCGGTCCCTTGAGCAGCCCCGACTGTATCGACTGAACGGATGCGGCAATCTGGGCCTGGCTTTCGCGCGAGGTGTTCACCCGCAACCCCTCCTCAAGGTCGAGTCCCCCGATTTCCCGCTTCCACCGCAAATCCGCCAGTTCGGCGAATTTCTCTGCCCGACGCCGGGCCACCTTGGTCTCGGGCGTGATCAACTGGCTCAGGTCGATATTGCTCATGCCGCATTCTCCTCGATGCTATTGGCGGGCAAATCGACCGGCCCATCCTCGGTGATGGTAACAGGGTCGGGAAACAGCGTTTCCCGTGGCGCGTTGGCTCCGTGCGGCAGGATCAGGGCCAGGTGCAGATCACCGTCGATCCGCACCACGTCCGAGGCCAGCCAGTCGCAATCGACGGCCTCCCGCGGCAGCGTTGCACCCTCGGGAATGCCCGAGAAGTCAAACGCCTCGCCATTGATCGTCAGGATATCACCCCTCCTGGAAAGCGTAAGACTGTCGTCGCGGCGCATGGGGGAAAACGAGATATTCATGGGATTCTCCTTCAGAACCAGCGGCCAATGACTGTCAGCGGAACAATCACGTCCTCGTCTGACGCATTGCCATTCATGGAATAGACACGAACGGAATTCAGTCTCGAGTCTTGACGTGAAAAGTATGTTGCGAGCATTGATCGGTCAGACAGGGCATGCGTCGCGCCTTCGACATGCATTGATACCCCTTGAACATCGTCGACAAAGGCCGCCGGATAGGTCCATGACACATTGGCGGAGTAGTATGGGTCGTCGCGTGTGCCGGTGCCCCCTCCATCATCAATCTTGCCCACATTCAGGTCATACCAGCAAATCTGCGTCCCGTCGGCAAAGCGCACATACTCGCCATTGGAATTGCTGCCGCGTTCGATCACCGCGCCGGTGGGGTCGCCGCTGGATTGGGAAACGGTGCCAAGGAGGTTGCCGGGACTATAGGCAAAATCCGCTCGCGCCAGCCGCCCCTCCGTGGTGTCTGTGGCCGATTTCTGGATGGCCTCGCCCGAGGCAAGACCGGTCGTGTTGTCAAGACGGAGCGCCTCGATCCAGGACGCGCCATCAGGTGACAGCTTGATCGACCAGTCATTCGTGCCCGCCAGACCCATCTCGGCATGACCCGCCCAGTTTGACTGGAACAGGAGCGAGGCGGTGTCGCCCGTCGCGGCCTTGTTGAGTTTCAGTTGATGCCCCGAACCCGCGTGACTCAAAAGTGTCGCATCAGACGCCACCGCCAGCCTGTTCGTTGCATCCGCGCTCGTGTTGACGCCGAGGCGCTCCATGTCGTCCAGCCGGTCAATGACGGCTTGCCATTGCCCATCGCGCCAGACCCGCAGTTCCTGCTCTGGCACACCCCAGGCCCGCCAACCTTCTTTCGGGGTGAGAAACAGCCACTGATCGCCACTCCAATAGGCCAGTTCATGCCCGTGCCCGGCCCAAACACCCGTCGGGCCACTGCCCAGCCCGTGAATGTCGCCGGGCGCCGGCAATTCCGGCGGTTCCGTATCGGCAAAGCCCAACAGGCAAAGCTGCGTCACCGCGTCCAGACGCTGAAGCGCCTCGTTATGGGTGACGTCTTTCTGGGCCTGGGACGGCTGAAGATAGGGCAGTTCAACCCGTGGCGAAGAGTGCGGCATCTGACTTTCCCGAATTCCGTGAAGCTGTGCTGATAAGACAGCGACCGGTCTATCGCCGCGGGGTAAAGCGTTCCTCACGCCGCGGTTCGGGGGGTTCAGAATTTCTTAAGGCGTTTTGGAAAATACATGATTCAAGCGCATCGCATCGCCTCAAAGTCACCGAAACAACCAACCCTTGTCTACCGCGTTCACCGCGCTTTATGGTGCCCGGAATCGTAAAAAACCTCACAGCCCAAATAGCTCAGTTGGTTAAGCGACTGTTTCGTCGAGAGCGATTTGACGGTTCAAGCCAAGCTTCAGACATTATCACACCAATTTATTTTATGCAAAGCAGCCAAGTACTCAGCTTCAGGTAGTTATGGCAGTATTCTTTCGGTTTACCCGCTCCTGCAATCGGCAAAAGTGAACAGTGAGCTTTAATATAAGCATGTAGAATCCAGTATTGCTGAGCGTGAACAATTTTTCACGATCCTCAGCTGCAAAGTGGGCAACAACTGGCATGGAGTGCACGTCATCAAGACGCACCACATGATCTTCAGCTAATGGCCCGCCTGACGGCAGAAAAAACATGTTGGTCGTTTTCTGCGCCCGAATCGCAGCGAGTTTTTCGTCCACCTGTTGTGGTTCGATGCCGCTTTTCCGTAGAACCGCTTCAAAGGCTGCGAGCTTAACCAAGGGAGCGAAAATCACACGCGCCGGAAGGTCACGCTGGTTATCCGGATCAATGTCGCAGGAATTCGATACGACCATACCCTGCACAGAGCGCCTGTCGCCTGTGTTAAACAGAAAGAGTTGAAACCCTCGCCAGCCATCACCTTGCAGCATGACTTTCTTGAACATGTCCCGATACGGGCTGAGGAAGAAATCAGCCGTCCCACCCCGTGTGATCGCTTTCAAATCGTTGACAAGCACCTGACGGTCTTCGGCCGTCAGGTAATATGGAATTTGTTTCTGAAGGCTCTCTACATCAAAGTTCATTCTATCAATCAGGACTGATACAGAGTATCCATGTTTTCGTCCCAAACCGCTTCAAAATCCGCTCCCAGTGGTTCTTGGCCCTCAGACAAGGACGCGAAGACCGCGGCAATGTCTTGCGCAAAATCATGCCAAGATGTTTTGGCCTCCCCAGCGAGAGACGCTTCGAAGAAACTGAAGGTCGGATTGTTTTGCTTAGTAACGTAAACTGGTTCGTGTACTGGCCACGCAGCATTTCCCACCGCAATCGCAGCGTTAAGCCCAACAACCGCAACGGTGGCAGTCATAGTACCAGGAAGAACGATCTCATTCATAGACGGGCCCCATTTCGTTAACAGTGCTTTGTTTCAAGCAGTCGAAGAAATTCACTTTGTTCGACTGACGTAGTGTCTCAAGTTGTTCCTCCAGCCCCTGTGCAAACTCATCGAACGGAGTCGGCTGGATGTTCCGAATAGAATCTATGTCAACTACAACGCCAAAGGCTTCCCGCCCACCGGGCATTCTAGCATTCGCACCAGTGATAACGGTCAGGATATGGGTAGTATCCCCTTCGACATGGTGAACCTTAATGTTTATATGGTCGTCGCACACTTCAAGCCCGCCGATGCGAAGCGTTAGATCTATCTTTTCTATCTGTTCCGCGAGGCTCGGAGCCTCAATCAAGTTCACATACTTAACCGAGAAGCGCTCGACCTTACCCGCAACGCCGATCTCGGAAATCAAACTGACTACCTCAAGTATTTTCGCCTTGAAGTTCGGCCATTTTGGGTAAGGAAGCTTACAACTGATGATCACGTTGCGATCACCAACAGCTATCACATAGTTACCCCACTCTAAACGCTGCGTAGGTGCATAGTGCAAAGCGGGATCATTTGCGCGCATCGGTTTAGGTATCTCTGCCGCTGGCAGCCGGTTCAAAGTCGGCTTCGGGTCCAGCTTATGATAGAGAATGCCAGGCAATATGTCCGCGAGGGGTGCCGATGCCTCTATACGCAACTCGCAGAGCGCGTCCACGAGCGGTTCTTGCTCAAGTACCTTTGGCAGTCGCGATACGGACACACCTTCCTCCACATTGATTCGTAAGGTATCTCATGGACGAATCGTGAGCAAGAGTCGACAGGACTCAAAATGCCTCAAGAGTCAACATATTTTGAGCAATTAAAGACTTTGATCACACCATACGCTAGCACGGCATCAATGCCATGCCAAGAAATCTTGTGAATCCACTACACCTGAAGTCACATGTGAATTTTAGCGGGGCACCTAATGTCTTGATCAAGTTGCATGAAGAAGTCGAGTTTAGCGCTCATTATGAATATCACAATCTACCAGTCAGCTTAGTGCGTCCCCCGAACGATAGCGCTTGAAACTTGGAACCGTCCCAATGTCCTTTTCTACTTGTCCGTCCGCTCCGGGGCCGGCTCGTGCAAGACGTCCTCCGCGTCGATGATCTCGGTTTCGTCTGGCTCCTCCTCCTCCGCGCGGGTCTCGTCACGATCCGAATCGTCCCCGATCGCCCCCACGATCAGCGGCAGCATCTCGGTCCCCGCGGGCATCGTCACCTGCGATTGCGGCGGCGCGGTCCAGCTCAGCGTGTCGAGCGCACCGCAATTCTCGCAGACCGGAACCCATTCGGCGTGGATATGGTGGCACTTGTCGCACACCCATTGCGGCCCCCGCGGCGCGTTGAGCGCCCGGGCCAGCCAGCCCTTGACCACCGCGTCCGATCCGCCCTCGCCGCGTTCGATGGCGGCCATGATCGTGAACACCCGCGCATCCGGGTCACGCTCGGGCAGGTCGCCCAGCTCGCGCCGGGCCTGCGGGAAATCCTCGGCCGCGATGTTAAGCTCGGCCAGCAAGAGCCGGGTCTCGCGGTGATCGGGCCGAATTTTCGTAAGCTTGGCAAACCGCTTGAGCCGCTCGGCGGGCGTTTCATCCGGGGCGATCTCGGCAAAGGCGGCGGCAAGGTCCGGATGCGGCGCGGCCTCCCACGCCTTCTTTATGACGCGCGCCGCATAGCGTGGCTTGCCCTGCTCGATATACATGCGCGCCGCCATCACCGCCGCCGGAACGAGGTCGGGCGACAGCTTGTTGGCCGCGATCGCCGCCTCGCGCGCCTCGATCGTGGCCCCCTCCTCGATCACGTCCCTGGCCTCCTGCAAGGCCAGAACCGCCTCGCGCCGCTTGTGCACGTCGCGCGGCAATGTTCCGTGGCGCAGCTTGGCGGCCAGCGTCTCGCGCGCGCCTTTCCAGTCGGCTTTCTCCGCCTGGAGCTTGAGCAGCACGTCCTGCGTCTCGGCATGGCCCGGCTTGAGCGCAAAGGCCGTCTGCGCCAGCTTCAGAGCCATGTCCGTGTCACCCTCGGCCAGCTTCTGCTTCATGATCCCGCGCACACCGACAAAGCGGGTCGAATCGTGCTTCAGAAGTCGCTTGTAGACCTGTTCGGCCTTCCGCGCATCGCCCGTCATCTCGGCCGCCTGCGCGGTCAGAAGGTTGGTCAGTTCCGGTTTACGCAGGTATTTCTCGGCCTTTCCGGCCTTGCTCATGGCCAGCTTGCCCTCACCCGAGGCCAGCGCCAGCATCCCCTGTGCGAGCGCATCATACCCCTTGCGTTCGCGGTTGCGGTCGAACCAGCGCGACAACGCCGTCTCGTCCCCGTTGAGGAATTTGAGCATCGCGATCAGCAGTCCGAAGAGCCGCAGGAACAGCCACACGGCCAGGATCACCAGCAGCGCCACGATCACCGACATCAGCGGGGTGAGCGTGATTTCCTGCCCGGCAAAGGCGATGCGCACACCGCCCTCCATTTCCAGAAGATACCCCGCCCCCAATGTCGCCATGGCGACAAGGACAACGAAAAGGACAATCTTGATAAGTGACCACAGCATTCCGTTATCCCCGGTTCAAATCCAGATCCGCGCCCAGCGCCTCGGCGGCGGCGACCGCATCCGCCCGTGCCTGCGCCCGATCCATCCAGTCCGACATCGCCGCCCGCGCGGACTCGGGCAGGGTGTCGATCTCGGCCATCGCATCCGTGAGCCGACCTTCATTGACCGCCGCCTCGGCCCGGCTCAGGATCGCATCGGCATCGTCGCCCTCGCGCGGCTCGAGCGAGCGAACCCCCAACTGATCCTTGAGGAAGGTCACGAACCCGCCGTCTTCGTCCCTGCGCGCCTCGGCCAGTGCCGCGCGTGCCGCGTCGGGAAAGGCGCTGGCCAGGTCCGCCATCGTATCCACGCCCGAATCCGCGACCCCGGCCAATTCCGGCGGCAGGTCCACATCCTGCGCCGCCAGCTCCTCGGCCGCTTCGGCGAAACCCGTCCCCGTATCGAGCGCGGTCAGGATTCGGGTCATCGCCGTCCGTGTCGCCACCTCCTCCGCACTCTTCTCGGCGCTGGCCTCCTTCTCCGCGGCCTCGGCCAAAAGCTCCTCGATCTCGGCGCGCTGCTCGGCCATCGCGTCCTGCACCGCCTGCAACTCGCGTTCATAGGCCTCCACGGCCTCGGGCGACGCGCTTTCCGTGACGGGCCGCTTTTCCAGATCGTTCACCCGGGTTTCAAGCGCCGACATCGCCTCGGCCATGTCATCGACCCGCCCGTCGAGCGTGTCGATCGCGCCCTGCATCCCTTCGAGATCGTCAAGCCGCGCCTCGATGGGGCCAAGGTCCGGCTCGGCGTCCTGCAATGCCTCGATCGCCTGCGCCTGTTCGTCCAGCCGTTCGCTCACCTGCGCCTCGAACGCGTCGTCATCGCCCAGGCCCGGCCAGACCTCGGGCAGGATATAGAACGCCGCGCCGAATCCGATCCCCGCAGCCAGAACTCCGCCGATGAGCATCGGCAAAAACCCGCCCTTGCGGATCACCACGGGCTCGGCGGATTGCGCGCTGGCCGTCTCGCTGCCCACCCAGGGGCCAGAGTCGGCTTGTTCGGGTTCATCGGGTTCCGGTGCTTGCGTGGCCTCTTCGGCACCGTCGGCATCGGGTGCTTCGGCGTCGTCGCTCGCATCCTTTGGCAGCGTGTCCGCATCGTCACGGTCGACGGCTTCCATGGCCATGTCATCCGGCGATGTCTCGGGATCCCTCGCGACGGGCCGTTCAGGCACCTCTGCCACCACATCCTGAATTGCAGTTCTGAGCTTGTCGGCATCGACCTCATGCCCGGTGTCCGGCTCATTCTTCGGTTTCGATGTCTTTGCCACCTGCTACCACCTTCCCGAATCTCGACGTGGAAAAACTCAGTTCAATCCAATCGACCTTACTTGTGACCCGGCCCGGCCTCAAGCCGCCTCGCTGCGTCGATCAGTCCTTGCACCGCGTCACGCATCCCTTGCGCATCCGGATGCGCGGCAATGCTCAACGCACGGGCATCGATATCGCCCAGCGCATCGCGCACGGCCGCGCTCATCGCCGCGATGAAAAGCGGCGCTCGCATCGCGGGGTCAGCGCGGTACTCCTTTACAAACTGTCGTGCCGTGCGTGGCGAAAACAGGGGGAGCACCACCGGCGCCTTGCCATGCAGAAGCGACCGCGCCTCCGGGGTCAGCGGCTGTGTCACCTGGTCATAGACCACCGCCGAACGCGTCTCGCGTCCTGCGTCGCTCAGGATCGCCGCCAGATCGGCAATCGCGTGGCGCCCCCGGACATGCACGAACAGCCCGGCCTCGCCGCTCTCCAGAATCGCCGCGACCAGCGCCCTTGCATCGCCGCTGGCCGAACGCGCGGTGAATCCCGCCTCTGTCGCGGCCCGGGCCGTGGCATCGCCCACGCACCAGCAGCCGCCACCCGCATCTCCACCCGCGCGCACGAACCCCTCGACCGCGCGCGGCGAGGTAAAGATCGGCACGCCCCCTGGCAGGTCCGCCGCCAGCCATTCGATCCGCAGAAGCGGCGATTGCACGATCCGGACGGCGCCCAGCTGCGCCCGCAGCGCATCGGCAAAAGGCCGGGCGGCGGTGTCGGGACGGGTCAGGAGGATCACGGGTTTCATCACATGCCACCACGGGCCAACTTGTTATTGGCGCTTGACCGGTGTTACCTGCCGCAAAGGGGCCACGCAATGGAAACACCATGGGCGACACGCTGACCATCCTCGGTATCGAAAGCAGTTGCGACGACACTGCCGCCGCCGTGGTCCGTGGCGTGCCCAGCGCGGCGCGCATCCTGTCGTCGGTTGTCTATGGCCAGGCCGAGCTTCATGCCGACTATGGCGGCGTCGTCCCCGAAATCGCCGCCCGTGCCCATGCCGAACGGGTCGATACCTGCGTGAAAGAGGCTCTGTTACAGGCCGATCTGGCCCTTTCCGACATGGACGCCATCGCCGTCACCGCCGGGCCGGGCCTCATCGGCGGCGTGCTCTCGGGTGTCATGTGCGCCAAGGGGCTCGCCGCGGGGGCGGGCAAACCGCTCATCGGCGTCAACCATCTTGCCGGCCATGCGCTCACCCCGCGGCTCACCGACGGGATCGCCTATCCCTATCTCATGCTGCTCGTCTCGGGGGGGCATTGCCAGTTCCTGCTGACCCGTGGTCACGGCGATTTCTCGCGCATCGGCGGCACCATCGACGATGCCCCCGGCGAAGCCTTCGACAAGACCGCGCGCCTTCTCGCCCTGCCCCAGCCCGGTGGCCCCGCGGTTCAGGCCGCGGCCGCGCATGGCAACCCCACCCGCTTCCGCTTCCCCCGCCCGCTGCTGGACCGGCCCGGTTGCGACCTCTCGTTCTCGGGTCTGAAAACCGCGCTCCTGCGCGCCCGCGACGCGATTGTCGCCGACAAGGGCGGCCTCACCCGGCAGGACCGCGCCGACCTCTGCGCCGCGTTCCAGGCCGCCGTGGTCGATGTGCTGGCCGAGAAAACCGCCCGCGCCCTGGCGCTCTACCTTGCCGAAGACCCGCCCGTGCCGGTCCTTGCCGTGGCCGGCGGTGTCGCCGCGAATACCGCCATTCGGGCAAGGTTAGAGACGCTTGCGACCGATCATGCCACCCGCTTCCTCGCTCCACCGCTGGCGCTTTGCACCGACAACGCGGCGATGATAGCCTATGCGGGTCTCGAACGCTTTGCCCATGGCGAACAGGACGACATGACATTGGCCGCGCGTCCGCGCTGGCCGCTCGACGCAAACCAACCGGCCCTTCTGGGCTCGGGCAAGAAGGGAGCCAAGGCATGATCGCGATCCTCGGGTCCGGCGCGTTCGGCACCGCGCTGGCCATATCGCTGGCACAGAATGGCGGCGACATCCTGCTCTGGGCGCATGACCCCGACCATGTCGCGGAAATGCGCAACACGCGGCAGAACACCCGCCGCCTGCCCGGGCTGAAACTGCCCGAGAACATCCTTCTGTCCGACGATCTTGGGGCGCTCCCCTCGGAGATCCCCGCGCTGCTCTCGGTGCCGATGCAGACCCTGCGCGGCTTTCTCGACGACCACGCCGCCACGCTCGGCCCGCGCCCCCTTGTCGCCTGTTGCAAGGGGATCGACCTTGAAACCCATCTCGGCCCGGTCGAGACCATCGCCCGCCACGCTCCCGATGCGCAACCGGCCATCCTCACCGGCCCCAGCTTTGCCGCCGACATCGCCCATGGCCTGCCGACCGCGCTCACCCTGGCCTGTGCCGACGACGCCACCGGCAAGACCCTGCAACAGTCTCTGACAACGCCCAACCTGCGCATATACCGCAGCACCGACACCATCGGCGCCGAGCTGGGCGGGGCGCTCAAGAACGTCATCGCCATAGCCTGTGGTGCCGCGATCGGCCTCGGGATGGGCGACAGTGCCCGCGCCGCGCTCATGACCCGCGGCTTTGCCGAGATGCAGCGCCTCGCCCTCGAACGCGGCGCCCGGTCCGAGACGCTCATGGGCCTCTCGGGGCTTGGCGATCTCGCGCTCACCTGCACCTCGGACCTCTCGCGCAACTATCGCCACGGTCTCGCGCTCGGCCGCGGCGAGGCCCTCGATCCCGTGATCACCGTCGAAGGCGTGGCCACCGCCCGCGCCGTCACCGAATGGGCCACCGAGTTGCAGATCGACATGCCGATCTGCGCCACCGTCGCCGATCTCTGCGCCGGTCGCCTCACCGCCACGCAGGCCCTGCAAACCCTGCTGTCCAGACCCCTTAAGGAGGAATAGATGCTCGTCGCTCTCATCGCCCGGGACATGCCCGGCAAGATCGAACTGCGCCGCGAGAACCGCGCCGCCCATCTCGATTACATCGAGGAAACCGGCATCGTGACCCAGGCCGGGCCGCTCATCGTCGATGGTGAAATGGCCGGATCGCTGGTGGTCCTCGATGTCGAGACCATGGAGCAGGCCCAGGACTGGGCCGACAACGACCCCTATACCAAGGCCGGTCTTTTCGAGTCCGTCAATCTCATCGAATGGAAAAAGGTGATCGGCTGATGCGCTACTGGCTGTTCAAATCCGAGCCCAACACATGGGGCTGGGACGATCAGCTCGCCCGCGGCGATGCAGGCGAGGAATGGGATGGCGTGCGCAACTACCAGGCCCGCAATTTCATGCGCGAAATGAAACGCGGCGACCGCGGCTTTTTCTACCACTCGGTCAACGAGAAGCGGATCGTCGGCATCGTCGAGATCATCGCCGAGGCGCACCCCGACAGCACCACGGACGACACCCGCTGGGAATGCGTCGACATCAAGGCGTTGTCCACGCTGCCCCGCCCCGTCACCCTCGACGAGATCAAGTCCGACCCCCGCCTGGCCGACATGGTGCTGGTAAAGAATTCGCGCCTCTCGGTGCAACCCGTCACCGACGCGGAATGGCGCATCATTTGTGAACTGGGCGGCGTCGATCCCTGATCCCGCCCCTTCATCTTGCCCGAAATACTCCCGCCGGAGGCGTCCGCCCGCGCAACACGGCCCCAACACATGAACGGAGGGCCCCGGCACAACCAGAACCCTCCGTCTCCCCACGTGCTCCCTACTCACCACACGCGACTTTTGAAACTGGGTCCGGCCATCCTGACTCGGGCAGGTTTGAAAATATCGCGCTCGCCCCCAACGCGCAAACGTCATCTGTCTGGAATTTGGCTAAAATGCGGGTCTCATCCGGATGCGCGCAGGATTTCCAAACCCGACAGCCTTGACAGATCCGGGACAGTTCCGCGCCCTATCTCCAAAAACGGGGAAACATGTCTCTATATACGCTTGGCTCGCTCATCGTGATCTTCATGGCGCCTTACGTTCTGGCCGATATCCTGTTCTTTTGAAAACCAGGCAAAACGCCCGCCACGGATGGGCGGGCGTCCTCGATCGGGTGTTGGCGCGGCTCAGTTGTAAACCGATTCCTTGCCGAAATGCTTGACCAGCATGTAATAGACCACGGCGCGGTACTTGTTGCGCTCCGACTGGCCATAGGTGTCCAGCACCGACTTGATCGCCTCCATCAGTTGCGGGCCATCGGCCAGGCCCAGCTTCTTGATCAGGAAGTTGTTCTTCACCGTCTCGAGTTCGCTCTCCTGCGTCGCCGCCACGGTCGCGGCATCGGCGTCATAGATCGCCGGCCCGCATCCGATCGTGACCTTGGTCAAAAGGTCCATGTCCGGCGTCATCCCGCATTTTGTCCTGAGGTCTTCCGCATATCTTGCAATCAAATCGTCGCGTTTGCCCATCTCAATGTCTCCAATTGTCTGACGTTTCCGCCCGTTACAAAAGCTCCTGCTTGCGCTATGGGCAAGACTAGCGTGAGTTCCTGACGCCACAAAGGGAAAACTGGCCCGCGTTCTCTCTGCCGTGGTGTCATCCAACGAGGCGGCGCAGATCATCGAGCGTCATAGATCCGGGCGCCACGCCTTCGCGCGCCAACCGCGCACCCAGCCGCGTCATCGCATCGTTCACCGGCGTCGGAACGCTCGCCAGCCGCCCCATGAGAGAGATCTCGCCGTTCAGATAGTCGGTTTCCACCGACCCGGCCCCCCGGGCAAGGCTCTGCGCCGTCGATCCGCCGATATTCTCGATTCCCTCGATCGTGCCGAACCGCATCAACTCCTTGCGTTCGGGTTCGTGCTTCTCGCCGTCCCGGGGCTTAATCCCATGTGCGTCGTAGACGGCCCGGGCCTCATCCTTCAGCGCCGCTCCGATCTCCCCGGTATCGACACCCCGGCCCAGCGCCGCCTGCGTGATGTTTCCCACGTTGTGAAGCAGTTTCCTGTATTTGCTCGACATCACGTCATCGAGGACGAACGGAGTGATCTTGCTGCCCCGGAACGCCTCCGCCAGCCGCACGTCGTCCGCGTCATGGCCGTGCGGATAGCGCCCGATATCGAAATATCCGAATTGCGGCTCACCCCATGTCACGACGTCACCCGGCGCCAACAGCAATGCAGGCAGCATCACGGTGATCCCGTGCACGTTGGGAAAGACACGCAGCGCGATCCGCTCGTTCTCTACGCCGTTCTGCGCACAAAAAATCGGCTGCTTGTCCACACCCGCCGCCCGCAGCGCCTCGAGCGCCGGCGCGGTGTCCTGCGTCTTCATGCACAGCAGGATCGCATCATCCTCGCGAAACGCGATTTCCCCCGGATCAGAGACACATTCCAACGCGACCACCCGGTCGAACACGGGCGAGCGCACGCGCAGACCGTTCTCGCGGATCGCCTCCAACTGCGCCCCGCGGGCGATGCCGATCACCTCCTGCCCGTTCTCGACCAGCGCGGCCGCCACCGCCCCGCCAACCGCACCCACGCCATAGATGATCACCCGCATCGCTTATCCTCCAAATGAAAAGGCCCCGGAATTCCGGGGCCCATCGTGATCGTCTCCTGGCCGGGATTCAATAGCGGTAATGATCGGGCTTGAACGGTCCTTCCGGGCTCACCCCGATATAATCCGCCTGGTCCTTGCTCAGGCTCGACAGCTTCACGCCGATCCGGTCGAGATGCAGGCGCGCGACCTTCTCGTCGAGATGCTTGGGCAGCACGTAAACCTCGTTCTCGTATGCGTCGCCCCGGGTGAACAGCTCGATCTGTGCCAGAACCTGGTTGGTGAAACTCGCCGACATCACGAAGCTGGGATGCCCCGTGGCATTGCCGAGGTTCAGGAGTCGCCCTTCGGACAGCAGGATGATCCGGTTGCCACTCGGCATCTCGATCATGTCCACCTGGTCCTTGATGTTGGTCCATTTGTGGTTCTTGAGGCTCGCCACCTGGATCTCGTTGTCGAAATGGCCGATATTGCCGACGATCACCATGTCCTTCATCTCGCGCATATGCTCGATGCGGATCACGTCGCGGTTGCCGGTGGTGGTGATGAAAATGTCGGCGCTGGACGCCACGTCCTCGAGCGTCACCACCTCGAAGCCGTCCATCGCCGCCTGCAGGGCGCAGATCGGGTCGACCTCGGTCACCTTCACCCGCGCGCCGGCCCCGCGCAGGGAGGCCGCCGAGCCCTTGCCCACGTCGCCATAGCCGCAGACCACCGCGACCTTGCCCGCCATCATCGTGTCGGTCGCCCGGCGGATACCGTCGACAAGGCTTTCCTTGCAGCCGTACTTGTTGTCGAATTTCGACTTGGTGACGCTGTCATTCACGTTGATCGCCGGGAAAGGCAGATGCCCCTTTTCCATCATCTGGTAAAGACGGTGCACCCCGGTCGTGGTTTCCTCGGTCACGCCCTGGATCATGTGGCGCTGCCTGATGAACCAGCCGGGCGTTTCCGCAATCCGCTTGCGGATCTGCGCGAAAAGCGCCTCTTCCTCTTCGCTCGTGGGCGTGGCGATCAGCTCTTCCTCGCCCTCTTCGACCCGCGCGCCCATCAGGATGTAAAGCGTCGCATCGCCACCATCATCGAGGATCATGTTGGCGCCGCCCTCCTCGAAATGAAAGATCCGGTCGGCATAATCCCAGTATTCCGGCAGGGTCTCGCCCTTGACCGCGAAGACCGGCGTGCCGCCCGCGGCAATCGCGGCCGCCGCGTGATCCTGCGTCGAGAAGATGTTGCACGACGCCCAGCGCACGTCCGCGCCCAGTTCCACCAGCGTCTCGATCAACACCGCCGTCTGGATCGTCATGTGCAGGCTGCCCGCGATCCGCGCACCCTTGAGCGGCTTTTGCGCGCCATATTCCGCGCGCAGCGCCATCAGGCCCGGCATCTCGGTCTCGGCAATCGCGATTTCCTTGCGGCCATACTCGGCCAGGTCGATATCCTTGACAATGTAATCGGTTGTCATCCGGGGGCTCCTTGCCAATACGTTTTGCAAGGCAGATAGCATTCACCCTCCGCAGGGGCAATGCACCTCCCACCGGTGACGCCGGCGTATCAGCTTTCGATCCCGGCCTGTTCGGGCATCGCGTCCCGCGTCTGGAACCAGTCGGTTCCCGTCGCCAGGATACAGCTTACCCCGTCCGCCCCGGTCAGGATCACGGTGAACGTGCCGGTCTCGGACGAGGCCCAGACCTCGACCACCGCATCGCCCGCCTCGGCGTCGTGCAGTCCGCCACCGGCCAGCTTCTCGGCATAGTCGCGCTCCAGCCGTTGCACCACCTGCTCACGCGCAGCGCAATCGCCCGCATGAGCCGGAATCGCGGTCAGAATCGCACCGACCGCCAGGCTGGCGGCCACAATCCGTTTCAAAAGCATGGGGCTGCTCCTTTCCCACTGCCTCGATCCAAAAGGCGCGCGGTCAGAGAGAGAAATCCCGCGCGCCGCCCCGTCTTGGCAATCACCCATCACGCGCGCCGGATTCCCGGTCTTGTCGTGCGATGTGGCAGCAGGTAATCGCAGTGCGGTGATACTGCGCCCCAATTGTGGCAGAAATGGGGCACGCCCAGTGGGAGTAGACAGGAAAATGGCACGTGGCCCCGCTCCGAAACCACCCCGCGCCTGGCAGCGCATGTTGTCCGGTCGCCGGCTCGACCTGCTCGATCCCACGCCGATGGATATCGAGATCGAGGACATTGCCCACGGGCTTGCTTTCGTTGCCCGCTGGAATGGCCAGACGCGGGGCGACTGGCCCTACTCCGTGGCCGAGCATTCGCTGCTGGTAGAGACGATTTTCGCAAGGTTAGAGCCTAAATCTCCTGCAAGATGGCGCCTTGCCGCGCTCTTGCACGACGCGCCCGAATACGTGATCGGGGACATGATTTCCCCGGTCAAGGCGGCGGTCGGGCCAGGCTATGGGGCGCTCGATGACCGGCTTTCCGCCGCGATCCATATCCGCTTTGGCCTGCCCGCCACCATCCCCGCAACTGTCAAGAAAAGGATCAAGGCGGCCGACCGGGTCTCCGCCTGGATGGAGGCGACGCAGATCGCCGGCTTCACCGTGGAAGAGGCCAACAGGTTTTTCGGCAAACCCCGTCCCGAGCTGACCCGCGGCCTCGACATCCAATTGCGCCCACCCCGCGAGGTGCGCGACGATTTCACCGCGCGACACGCGGCGCTTCTGGCGGAAATATAGTCTCTGATACGCCATGATTCACATCCGCCACGCTTCACCCCTCGACACCCGCGCCATGGCCGGCCTGCTGAACGCGATCATCAGGCGCGGTGGCGCAACGGCCATATCGGGGCCAGTTGCGCCTGAAATCCTGTCAGAGTGGATCGCAAACGACGGCGCGCGCGGCGCGTGGCATGTCGCCGAGGATGACCACGGCGCGCTCCTGGGTTTCCAGTGGATCGGCCCACATCGCGATCTGACGCCCCAAGCCTGCGACATCGCCACATTCACCCGCATCGGTCAGACCCGACTCGGGGTCGGCTCGAAACTTTTCGATGCCACGCAACGCGCCGCGCACGATCTGGGTTATGGATGGATCAACGCCGCCATCCGCGCCGACAACGCGGGCGGCCTTGCCTATTACCAGTCGCGCGGTTTCGAACCATGGGGGCGACGCGAGGGAATCGCGCTGACCGACGGCACGCGCATCGAACAGGTCCTCATGCGCCGCGATCTGCGCTAACCCCACCGCGCGCCCGGTTAACCTCTGGCCGCCCCTGCAAACCACGTCCCCCCGGCAGCCGGGGCGCAGCCGGGAGTCATACGCCAGTCACCCCCCCGAGTCGCACGATCCGGGCAAATCTTAACGCGCCGCCTCGAGCGCCAGCTCCTCGGCCACCAATGCCTCCTCCGCGGGCGAAAGTGGCCCCCAGTCAACGCCCGGGGCGATCAGGCCCGCAGCCTTCATCTGCGCGCCGATCCGCTCCATGTCGAAATCATGGATCAGGGCTTTCCTGCCCATCACCCAGTCGCGGTTTTTCTTCAATGTATCAATGACATGCGGGGTTCTTCCGGAAAAGGATTCGATCTGCCAGCGCATCGCGCGGCTGCGCCCCTTCTGCCGACGCAGGATCACGCCCACGTTCTGATCCCGGTTAGCCACCAGCCCGAACAGATGAAAGGCCGAGCCGTCCATCCCCACGATCCGCCGCGCCGCGCGATAGCGCGCGACCTGTGTCCCAAGATCATGTTTTTCCGGGCAAAAAACCGCGTACCCCGCCCGCGCCATACGGTCGTCAAGGATCGCCTCGCCAACGAATCCCTCACGATCCAGCGCCAGTTGCGACCGGGTGATGAACAGGTTCTCCGGCCCCTCCGGCTCGACATCCCGCGCAAAATGCTCGGCGATGAAGCGCCGAAACACCCGCGTCCCCTTTGAGATGCGCCCCAGCCCGAACCCCTGCCCCGGCACATGAAGATGCGCAACCCGCGTCGGAACACGCAGGATGCGCAGCGGGAGATCTCCGACAAGAAGCTGGAAATACTCGGTTTTATAGTCCGGCAACCCTGCCTGCTCCGACGAGTATTTCTCGACGAAGAGCGCCCCGCTCAAACGCTCCCGCAGGCGCGGAACCGCCCAGAGACGCGCGGCCGTCTCGACGAGGAAATGCCCGAAATGCCCGTAAAGCACCCCGCCCCAAAGCCATTCTCCTTCAAGCATTTCGGCAGGGTCGGGAACGACGTCCGGCGCGTGGGTGATCAGCGCCTCGCGCTGCCAGGTCGCCGCCCATGGCATGTATTTCCCTTCGCCGGTGAACACCCCGCAATAGAGATCACGACCCGGTCTTTCATGCGGCACGACAACTGCGCCCGACACCTCGCGCACCCCCGCAGACCACCCGCCCGACGGGTCCGGCGGCGTGGTCGGATCGCGCTTGCCCACCGGTGAAAACCTAGCGGGGGCTGCGCTTGGCCAGGATACGCTGAAGCGTGCGGCGATGCATGTTGAGCCGCCGCGCCGTCTCGCTCACGTTACGGTCGCACAGCTCATAGACCCGCTGGATATGCTCCCAGCGCACCCGGTCGGCGCTCATCGGGTTGTCGGGCGGCGGCGGCAATTCGTCGTCCGGCGTCAACAGGGCAATGGTGATATCCTTGGCGTCGGCGGGTTTCGACAGGTAATCGGTCGCCCCGATCTTGACCGCCGCCACAGCCGTCGCAATCGCGCCATACCCGGTAAGCACGACAACCCGGCAATCGGGGCGCTTTTCGCGAAGCACCTCCACCACGTCGAGCCCGTTGCCATCCTCAAGCCGAAGATCGCAGACCGCATAGGCCGGAGGCCGGGCCGTCGCGATCGCCTTGCCCGCGGCAACGGAATCCGCCATTTCCACCTCGAACCCCCGCTTTTCCATTGCTTTCGCGAGGCGGCGCAGGAACGGCTCGTCGTCATCGACAATCAACAGCGATCTGTCATCGCCGAGGTCCAGTTGATCTTCGGCCAAGGGGGTGTCCTCCTGTTCACGCACCTCAACCCTATTTAGGTGTCGATCATGCACCCGTCAAACATCTGACGTAGCGGAACAATGTTCCTTTAGCGATTATCGAGGAAACACCCCACCTGATCGGCCAGTTCCGCGGGCGTCAGGTCACGGCGAAAGAACTCGATGAAGCCTTCCTCGGGAAAGACCAGGTAGGAAAAGGTCGAGTGGTCGACCAGATAGTAATCTTCGTCACCCGGCTCGGGTTCCTGTTTCTTGAAATAGGTCCGGTATGCCTGGCTGGCCGCGCGCACCTGCTCCATGCTGCCAGTCAGACCCACCATGCGCGGATGCAAACGATCTGTAAAATCCTGAAGGATCTCGGGTGTGTCACGATCCGGATCGACCGAAATGAAGACCGGTTTCACGCTCATCCCGCGGTCTTCCAGGATCTCGACCGCCTCGGCATTGCGCGATGTATCAAGCGGGCAGACGTCAGGGCAGAAGGTGTAGCCGAAATAAATGAGCGATGGCTCGTCGATCAGTTCCTCGCTGGTCACGGTCTCGCCGGTCTCGTCCACAAGCGTGAACGGCCCCCCGATGGCGTCGGAACCCCCGGCCACCTGGCCCACACGACACTCGGCATACTTGTCGCCGCCATTCCGATCCATGGTGACGAAAACCATCCCGACAATCACCGCCACAACCGCCACAACGGCACCGAAAGCATAGTATTTCATCATGAGATTGCCCTTCGCATCGCTTGCAGCCCGCCATTGAATGACGCGCCTCCCACATCTATCAATCTTGAGGAGACATGCAACGGGACGAAGGCGCGCAGATGACGGATACCGGTTTCGGGCTGATCGGGGCGCGCCAGCGCGGCAACTGGGTCCGGTTGCGCACGATCATCTGGCTGCGCTGGGCCGCGATCGTGGGGCAGATCAGCGCGCTTGTCGTGGCGCAGCAGATTTACGCGCTGCAAGTCGAGTTCGGCCTGTTCTTTCTCGTCGTCGGCCTGTCGATCATCGCCAACCTCGTCGCGATGTTCATCTTTCCGGAGAACAAGCGACTCAGCGAAGTCGAAAACCTGCTCATGGTTCTGTTCGACCTGCTGCAACTGGCCGCGCTTCTCTATCTGACCGGCGGGCTCAACAACCCGTTCTCGCTTCTGATCGTGGGGCCGGTCACCGTGTCGGCAGCCGCGCTCTCGGCACGCAGCACGGTGTTTCTCGGGGCTGTCGCCATTCTCGTGGTCTCGCTTCTGGCGGTGTTTCACATGCCGCTCAGAACCGAGTCGGATACCGTGCTGCGGATCGGCGAGCTTTTCGTCTTCGGCAACTGGGCCGCCATCGTCATCGCCATCGTGTTCCTGTCGGTCTATACCCGCTGGATCGCCTCTGAGGTGCACGCCATGTCCGAGGCGCTTCAGGCCACGCAATTGGCATTGGCACGCGAACAAAAGCTCTCAGATCTGAGCGGCGTCGTGGCAGCAGCAGCACATGAACTCGGCACGCCGCTGGCAACGATCAAGCTCACCTCGGCCGAACTGATGGAGGATCTTGCCGACAATCCCGATGCGCTCGACGATATCCAGCTGATCAATCAACAGGCCGACCGCTGTCGCGATATCCTCAGGTCGATGGGCGGGACCGGCAAGGACGATCTCTACTTGCGCCACGCCCCGGTCACGGCGGTGGTCGAAGAGGCCGCGACCCCGCATCTCGATCGCGGCAAACCCATTCATTTCGAAACCTCGACCGGCGCCGACCTTCCCCAGCCGACAATCCCGCGCCGACCCGAGATCGTCCACGGGTTGCGCAACCTGATCCAGAACGCGGTGGATTTCGCCCATGGTCAAGTCTGGGTCGAAACCGGGTGGACCGGCGACAAGATCACGATCCGCATTCAGGACGATGGCCCGGGCTTTCCCCCGCATCTGATCGGGCGGATCGGCGATCCATTCATGCGCGACCGGCGTGGCGCAACGGAACGCGCCGCACGCCCGGCATACGAAGGCATGGGCCTTGGCCTTTTCATCGCCAAGACACTTCTCGAACGCACAGGCGCCGAGCTGTCCTTCGCCAATGGTCCGAGCGCCAAAGCGCGCGTTGCCGATGGCCCTGGCCGCTCCGGCGCCATGGTAGAGGTGTGCTGGCCGCTCGACCGGATCGATGCGCGCTTTGGTGAAGGCCGAATGCCGGTCGGAGACAACCGCCCGTTCGAAACCTGACCGCCGTTCTTGCCCGACCCCATGGCTCCGGGCCGGTCTTTACCAATCATTAATCATTAACGGCGACCCTGACACGTGCCGCGTGGCATGGTGAAAGCGACAGGGGAATTGCACGATGGCCGATCTGGGGCTTTGGGGATTCGTGGCACTGGGCGCGGTCTGCATTGCCGCGGCCGGTCTCGCATTTGGGCTTTTCGCCATGCTCGATCGGCGCGGTTCGGGGCGAAAGCACAGTGCCATGCTCGACCACGTCGCCTTTCTCTTCGACGGGGAGAGCCTTGAACACGCCAGCGAAGCGGGGCAGAAGATCCTTGCCCGTGGCAATCTCGACGACGATCCTGCCGATCCTGACGCCGATCTCGGCTGGACCGGGGTAGCGCAGCTTCTGCGAGCCCGCTTTCCCGGTCTGCCCGCCAGCGCCGCGCAAGCCCTGCAAGAGGCCCCCGGCCGACTCCCGGCCCGCGACCCACGGGATCACGCACAACTCACCCTTTCCGAGATCCGTGGCAGGCTCAGCGTTGTCGTCACCGAAGAGTCCCCGCCCGATGCCGCCGACCGTCACCTCGCCATCATCCGGAACGACGAATTACATGCCGTGGCCCGCGCGGCCAATCTCTTTCCCTATCCCATCTGGATCAGCCACGCCGATGGTACGGTCATCTGGTCCAATGCCGCCCATGAAAGGCTCGCCGACCGTCCGGACCGCATGTCGGATCAGGCCAAGACCATTCTGTCACCCCTCGATCTCGACATCTCCGATGCGCAGGACAGCACCAGCCGGCGGGTGGCGATCGAAACCGGGGAATCCGACCGAACCGACTGGTTCGACGTGACGAAGACACGGTCGGGCCGCAATGGCTTTCTCAACTTCGCCATCGACATCAGCCCCGTGGTCGAGGCCGAGATCGCGCAGCATCGCTTCGTGCAGACCCTCTCCAAGACTTTCGCACAGCTGTCCACCGGGCTGGCCATATTCGACCGGAACCGTCAGCTGGCGCTCTTCAACCCCGCGCTGATCGACCTGACCACGCTGCCCGCCGACTTCCTTTCGGCCCGACCCGATCTGCAATCCTTCTTCGACCGCCTGCGCGACAACCGCATGATGCCCGAGCCCAAGAATTATGCCGGTTGGCGCCAGCATATCGCCGAACTCGTGGTCGCCGCCGCCGACGGGCGGTATCACGAAACGTGGTCGCTTCCCTCGGGGCTGACCTATCGCGTGACCGGGCGGCCCCATCCCGACGGCGCCATCGCCATCCTGATCGAGGATATCAGCGCCGAGATTTCCCTCACCCGCAGATTCCGCTCGCAACTCGACCTGGGTCAGGCGGTGATCGACACGCTCGACGAAGGGATCGCCGTGTTTTCCGCAACAGGTGCCCTGACCTTTTCCAACGCGGCCTTCCGCGCGATGTGGAAACTCGACCCCGAAAGCAGTTTCGCCGAAATGACGGCACGCGATGCCACCCGCCATATGCGCACGATCTGCACCGATACCGACTTCTGGACCAATCTTCGGAATTTCCTTTCGCAAACAGGTGGCCGCGACCCGTGGTTCGCGGATATCCGCATGAGCGACGGCACGCCCATTGAATGCCGCGTCGCCCCGATCGCCGCGGGTGCGACACTCGTGGGCTTCCGCATGCGGCCCGTGTTGCAGGTGAGCGAATCACAAGCGAAAGGCGCATCCATGCCGTTGGGCTGAAACGGGCTTGCAGGGGGCGCAGGGGGCGCTACTCTCGCGCCATGCTTCAGCGGCCCGTCCAAATCACGCTCACCTCGCCCGATGCCACCGCTCGACTGGCCGCCGCGCTGGCCCCGATCCTTGGTCCGGGTGATACTCTCTTGCTTTCGGGCGGGATCGGCGCGGGCAAGACCCATTTCGCCCGCGCGCTGATCCAGTCGCTCTTGCCGGAGCCCGAGGACGTGCCCTCGCCCACCTTCACCCTGGTCCAGGTCTACGACACGCCGGATTTCGAGATCTGGCACAGTGATCTCTATCGGCTCTCGCACGCGAACGAAGTGGTGGAACTGGGCCTGCCCGACGCGTTCGAGACGGCGCTCTGCCTGGTCGAATGGCCTGATCGGCTCGGCGATCTGGCCCCGCGATCGGCCTTGTCGCTCGATTTTGCCCTGGATCCGGTCGAAGGCGTCAGGCAGCTTGCGCTGGACTGGTCCACGCCCGCATGGGCCGCACGTCTCGATGGGGTTCTCGATGCCGTCGCGTGATGCGCTTGCCGCGGGTTTTCTGGCCCGAACCGACTGGGCCGACGCCTCCATCGCACCGCTTGCGGGCGATGCCTCCAATCGCCGATACCTGCGTCTCACACACCCGGCACACGGCCCCGCCGTCCTGATGGATGCACCGCCCGAAAAGGGCGAGGATGTGCGCCCCTTTACCCGCATCGCCCGGCACCTGTCATCCTTCGGACTCTCCGCCCCGACCATCCTCGCCGAGGACGAAACCAACGGCTTTCTCCTGCTCGAAGATCTGGGCGACGATCTCTTCGCCCGCGTCATCCCCCGTGACCCCGCGCTCGAGCGCCCGCTCTACGAGGCCGCGACCGATGTGCTTCTGGCCCTGCGTGATGCGCCGCTGCCATCCGGCCTTGCCCCTTATTCGCCGGAACTCATGACCGAGCTCGCGGCGCTTGCCTTCGACTGGTATCTCGCCCATTCCCGGAGGCCAGACCCCGCCGGGCGCGCCGGCTTCCTGGCCGCCTTTCGGCCGCTGCTGGAACATCACGTTGCCGAACAATCCACCCTGATCCAGCGCGATTACCATGCCGAGAACCTGCTCTGGCTGCCATCGCGCCATGGCCCGGCCCGGGTCGGGCTGCTCGATTTCCAGGACGCCATGACCGGCCACCCCGCCTATGATCTGGTCTCGCTTCTGCAAGACGCCCGCCGCGATGTTCCGCCCGAGATCGAACAGGCGATGATCGCCCGATATATCACCGCTTCGGGCGCGGATAGAGACGCGTTCGACACCGCCTATCACCTTCTCGGCACCCAGCGAAACCTTCGGATACTGGGTGTTTTCGCCCGGCTCTGCCTGCGCGACGGCAAGGCCCACTACGTCGATCTCATCCCCCGCGTCTGGGGCCTCCTGCAACGTGATCTTGCCCATCCCGCGCTCGCGCCGGTGGCGCCCCTCGTGCGCCGCGCCCTTCCCGAGCCCACCCCCGACACACTCCGGACCATCAAGGACAAATGCGCGACCATCCCGACGCCATAATGCTGTTTGCCGCCGGATTCGGCACCCGTATGGGCGCGCTCACCGCCGAGCGCCCCAAGCCGATGATCCCGGTCGCCGGTCGTCCGCTGATCGACCATGCGCTCGACCTCGTGGCTCCCATGAACCTCGCGCGCATGGTGGCCAACCTGCATTACTGCCCCGAACCGCTGATCGACCACCTCGACGGCCGCGGCCTCGCCTTTTCGCATGAAACCCCCGACATCCTCGACACCGGCGGCGGGTTGCGCCACGCCCTGCCGCTCCTCGGGCCGGGGCCGGTTTTCACCCTGAACACCGATGCGGTCTGGCGCGGCCCCAACCCGCTCTCGCTTCTGGCCGGGGCATGGAATCCGGACGAGATGGACGCGCTGCTGATCTGCGTGCCCAAACCCCGCGCCATCGGCCATGCGGGGCCGGGTGATTTCCTGCTCGACGACTCGGGCCGCCTCAGCCGGGGGCCGGGCCATGTCTATGGTGGCGTGCAGATCGTCAAGACCCATCTCTTGCACGACATCCCCGAGCGCGCCTTCTCGCTCAACCGGCTCTGGGACCGCATGGCCCGGGCCAATCGCCTTTTCGGCCTGCCCTATCCCGGCAAATGGTGCGACGTGGGCCACCCCGAGGGAATCGCCCTCGCCGAGCGAATGCTGGAGGATAGCAATGCTTGACCCCGCCGACTCCCCCCGCGTCTTTGCCTGCCCGCCCGGCGCAGATTTTCCCCGCGCACTGGTCGACGGCCTGCGCGCGCATTACGCGAATGAGCCGCCCGAGGCGCTGGCCCGGGTGCATCTCATCGTCAACACCCGCCGCATGGCCCGCCGCATCCAGGCCCTTTTCGACGACGGGCCGGCACTCCTCTTGCCGCGGCTCTCGCTCGTCACCGACCTCGGCGATCTCAGCGCGCTCGACGAGATCCCGCCCCCCGTTCCGCCCCTGCGGCGGCGGCTCGAACTCATTCCGCTGATCTCACGCTTTCTCGATACGAATCCGGCCTTCGCGCCCCGGTCCGCTCTCTATGACCTTGCCGACAGTCTCGCCGCACTCATGGCCGAGATGCAGGGCGAGGGCGTCACACCCGAAATGATCGCCCAGCTCGATGTCAGCGACCAATCCGGCCATTGGACGCGCACGGTGAATTTCCTGTCGATCGTCCAGCACTATTTCGACGATACCGGCGAACCGCCCGACTCCGAAGCCCGCCAGCGCCTGATCGTCGACCGCCTGATCGCGCGCTGGGCCGCGACCCCACCCGCCGATCCGGTGATCGTCGCCGGCTCCACCGGCTCGCGCGGCACGACACAACGCCTGATGCAGGCCGTCGCGCGCCTGCCGCGCGGCGCGCTCGTGCTGCCCGGTTTCGATTTCGAGATGCCCGCCGATCTCTGGGGCACGCTCGATGACCCGATGTTGTCCGAGGATCACCCGCAATACCGCTTTCACGCGCTGATGCAGGGGCTTGACCTCAATGCCACGGATATCCGCCCATGGCCCGGCGCCACGGCCCCCAACCCGTCGCGCAACCGTCTTGTCTCGCTCGCCCTGCGCCCGGCGCCGGTAACCGATCAATGGCTGCGCGACGGCCCGGCGCTGGGCGATCTGCGGCCTGCAACCCGATCCATGACCCTGATCGAGGCCCCGACCCAGCGTCAAGAGGCGCTGGCCATTGCCCTGCGCCTGCGCGAAGCCGCCGAACGAGGCGAGACCGCTGCCCTCATCACACCCGACCGCGGCCTGACCCGCCAGGTCGCCGCCGCGCTCGACCGCTGGAACATCCTGCCCGATGACAGCGCCGGTGAGCCGCTCCAGCTTTCGGCCATCGGCCGGCTGATGCGCCATATCGCCGGGCTGTTCGAGGCCCGGCTGACCGCCGATGCGCTCCTGACCCTGCTCAAGCATCCGCTCACCCATGGCGCGGCGGGGCGCGGCGATCACCTGCGCTTCACCCGCGATCTCGAACTCCACATCCGCCGCAACGGCCCGCCCTACCCGGATGCCGATGCGATCACCAATTGGGCCGCCGGGCGCAAGACCCGGGATGCCGATGCCTGGGCCGCATGGGTGGCCGATACGTTCACCACCCATCACAGCCCGCAGGAAATGGCAATTTCAGCAAGGTTAGAGACGCATCTCACCCTTCTGAACCGTGCGATTCAGGGCCATGATCCCACCGCCACGCCGCACCCCTGGGCGCAAGAGGACGGTCGTGCCGCCAAACCGGTGATCGACGCCTTTCTTGACGCAGCCCCCCATGGCGGCACGCTGAACGCCCGCGATTATGCCGATCTCTTCGGTGCGGTCCTGGGCGATGGAGAGGTGCGCGAGGTCGAAACCCCGCATCCGCATATCCTCATCTGGGGCACGCTCGAAGCGCGGGTGCAGGGCGCCGACCTGCTGATCCTTGCCGGGCTCAACGATGGCACCTGGCCCGAAGCGCCCACGCCCGACCCGTGGCTCAACCGCGCGCTGCGCCACAAGGCCGGGCTCCTGCTGCCCGAGCGGCGCATCGGCCTCTCCGCCCATGATTTCCAGCAGGCCATCGCCGCGCCCGAGGTCTGGCTCACCCGCTCGATCCGCTCGGACGATGCCGAAACCGTGGTCTCGCGCTGGCTCAATCGCTTGCAGAACCTGCTTGCCGGTCTGCCGGACCAGGGCGGCACCGAGGCGCTCGACTCCATGAAGGAGCGCGGCGCTTGCTGGCTCGCCCTCGCCGACGCGATCGAAGCTCCCGGCTCCGCCAAGCCCCGGCCCCGGCCCGCGCCCATGCCGCCCGCTGCCGCGCGCCCGCGCCAGCTCTCCGTGACCGAGATCAAGACACTCATCCGCGACCCTTACGCAATTTATGCCCGCCACGTCCTGAGGCTCAGGCCGCTCGACCCGCTGATGCGCCTGCCCGATGCGCTCATCCGTGGGATCGTCACCCACGAGGTGATGGAACGCTTCATCCGCGACACCGCCGATACCCCCGAGGCGCGCAATCGCGACACCCTCATGGCCACGGCGCGCGAGGTATTCGAGGCATCCCTGCCCTGGCCCGCCGAGCGGCTGATCTGGCTCGCCCGGCTCGAACGGGTGGTTGATGAATTCCTGGCTGACGAAGAGGCCCGACGTGCCCATGCCGACCCTGTGGATTACGAAGTGCGCGGCAAGATCGCCCTTGACGATATCGGGTTCACGCTCACCGGCACCGCAGACCGGATCGACCGCGACCGCTCCGGCGCGCTGCTGATCTATGATTACAAGACCGGCGCGGTCCCCGGAAAGGACGAGCAGAAGTATTTCGACAAACAGCTCATATTAGAGACTGTTATCGCCGAACATGGCGGCTTCTCCGACATCCCCGCGGCGCCCGTCGCGGGCGCGTGGTACATCGGCCTGGGGTCTTCACCCGGTCAGGTCGCAGCGCCGCTCTCCGAAATATCGCTTGCCGAGTTCACGACCGAGTTCCGCCGCCTCATCACCCGCTACCTCTCCCCCAACCAGGGCTTTCTGTCACGCCGCGCCATGTTCGAAATCACCCAGACCGGCAATTACGATCAACTCGCCCGCTTCGGCGAATGGGACATCACCGAAACCCCGGCACCCGAGGTGCTCAAATGACCACCCCCGACGACGCCACCCGGGCCCAGATCGAGGCCGCAAACCCCGATCGCTCAACCTGGCTTTCGGCCAATGCGGGGTCGGGCAAGACCCGCGTGCTCACCGACCGCGTGGCGCGGCTCCTTCTGGCTGAGGTGGACCCCCAGAACATTCTCTGCCTCACCTACACCAAGGCCGCCGCGTCCGAGATGCAGAACCGGCTCTTTGACCGGCTCGGCGAATGGGCGATGCTGCCCGATGCGAAGCTCCGCAAGGAGCTTCATGACCTGGGCATTTCAGGCACTGTTTCCACCGAAAAGCTCCAGGATGCCCGCCGCCTCTTTGCCCAGGCCATCGAAACACCGGGCGGGCTCAAGATCCAGACGATCCACGCCTTCTGTTCCTCGATCCTGCGCCGCTTCCCGCTCGAAGCCGGCGTGACCCCCCGCTTTGCCGAGATGGACGATCACGCGGCCAGGCTCCTGCGCGCCGACATCGTCGAGACCATGGCAGAGGGCCCCGACCGCCCCCTCGTCACCGACCTTGCGCGGCACCTGAGTGGCGATCTTGAGGGGCTGACCGGCGAAATCGTCTCTAACGCTGCCGCATTCGCCGAACCATTATCCCATGACGATGCCTTTGCCCTGTTCGACCTCGCCCCCGACTTTTCGGAATCCGACCTGACAGCCATGGCCTATAACGGAGACGAGCCCGCCATTCTCAAGGCGCTCCTCCCAGTTCTGGCCATGGGAAGTTCCAATGACACGAAGGCCCACGACAAACTCACCGCACTGCGCGCGTTCACCATTGCCGAGCTGCCCTTGCTGGAAAACGTGCTGCTCACCGGCAGCACCGCGAAATCACCTTTCTCGGCCAAGATCGACGCCTTTCCAACAAAGGCATCCCGCGACAAGCTCGACCCCGACACGCTCGACGCACTGAACGCCTGGATGCAACGGGTCGAAGATACCCGAGTGGCCCGCATCGCCCTCGCCGCCGCGCGCAAGACGCTCGCCCTGCATGCCTTCGCCCGCGCCTTCCTCGCCCGGTACGAACGGGAAAAACAGGCCCGCGGCTGGCTTGATTTCGACGATCTCATTCTCAAGACCCGCGCCCTCCTGACCGATGATCGGGTCGCGGCCTGGGTGCTTTACCGGCTCGACGGCGGGATCGACCATATCCTTGTCGACGAGGCGCAGGACACTTCGCCGGTACAATGGAGCGTCATCGAACGCCTTGCCCAGGAATTCACCAGCGGCGAAGGTGCCCGCGCCGACATCCCGCGCACCATCTTCGTGGTCGGCGACAAGAAGCAGTCGATCTATTCCTTCCAGGGCGCCGATCCGCGCGAATTCGACCGGATGCGGGCCGAGTTCGACGCCCGCCTCGCCCTGACCAATACGCCGCTGCAAAGCCGGATGCTGGCCTGGTCCTTCCGCTCGTCGCGCGCGGTGCTGAGCCTCGTCGATGAAACCTTCAGGGACCGCGAGGCCGCGGGGTTCACGGCCGAGGAAACCCATCTTGCGTTCTTCGATGCCCTGCCCGGTCGGGTCGATCTCTGGCCCCATATCGAAAAGACGGAAAAGACCGAGCGCCCCAACTGGGACGACCCGGTTGACCTCGTCGGCCCCGACCACCACAGCGCACGACTGGCCCGCGCCGTCGCCCGCCAGATCGACCGCATGATTACCGAACGGACCCTGATTCCCGGGGATCAAAGCCACATGCGCCCGGTTCATGCCGGCGATTTCCTGATCCTCGTGCAGCGCCGTTCACCGCTCTTTCATGCCATCATCCGCGAATGCAAGGTGCTGGGCCTGCCCATCGCCGGCGCCGACCGGCTGCGCATCGGCGGCGAATTGGCAGTGCGCGACATTGCCGCCCTCCTGCAATTCCTCGCCACGCCCGAGGATGACCTGGCGCTGGCCACCGCGCTGAAATCGCCGTTCTTCGACTGGTCCGAACAGGCGCTCTTCGCCCTCGCCCACGGCCGGCCGGGCTATCTCTGGGAGGCACTCAGGAACGACCCCGACCACCCCGAAACGCTCGCCATCATCGACGATCTGCGCTATTGGGCCGACTTCCTGCGCCCCTATGACCTCATCGAGCGATTACTCACCCGCCATGACGGCCGCCGCCGCCTGCTCGCCCGCCTGGGCAGCGAGGCCGAAGACGGGATCGACGCGCTCCTGCAACAGGCGCTGGCCTACGAGGGGCAATCCGTCCCTTCGCTCACCGGTTTCCTGACCTGGATGGAAACCGAAGACATCGAGATCAAGCGCCAGCCAGACAGCGAAGGCGGTCGCATCCGGGTGATGACCGTCCACGGCGCCAAGGGGCTCGAATCCCCCATCGTGATCCTGCCCGACACCGGCCAGCGGCCGGACCGCATTCGCAACGAGATCGTCACCCATGACGGACCACCGCTCTGGAAGACACTTGCCACGGAAACCCCGCCCACCCTGCAAGACGCGCTCGAACAGCAGCGTGAAAGCGATCGGCAGGAACGCGACCGCCTGCTTTACGTGGCCATGACACGGGCCGAGAAATGGCTCATCGTCGCCGCCGCGGGTGAATTGGGCAAGGACGAGCAAAGCTGGTATGACAAGATCCGCCTTGGCATGGAATCCATGGGCGCCGCCCCGCATCATTTCGATCTGGGCGAGGGGCTGGCCGAGGCGCCCGGCCTGAGACTCGAACACGGCATTTGGGCCGGATCAGAGACTGACCCAAAGGGCTTTGTCTCCCCCTCGCCACCCGCGATCCCCGATCATTTTCACCGCGCCGCACCGATCCCCGATCCGCGCCCTGCCGCGCTTGCGCCCTCTGACCTGCCGGGGGCAAAGGCGCTCCCGGGCGAGGCCGGTCTTGATGAAGACGCAGCCATGCGGCGCGGGCGGCAGGTGCATCGCCTTCTGGAATTCCTGCCGGCCCATCCACCGGAACACTGGGCTGCAATCGCCGCGAAACTGCTGGCGAATGGCCCCGACTCCGCCGACGGCGACGAGCTTGCCCTCCTGCTCTCCGAGGCACGCAACGTGCTCACCAGGCCCGGCCTCGCGCCGGTCTTTGCGCCCGACGCGCTGACCGAAGTGCCGGTTTCCGCCGCTCTTCCCGAACTGGGCGGGCGGCGTATGCATGGCATCATCGACCGTCTGCTGATCGGGCCCGAGAGGATCCTGGCCGTCGATTTCAAGACCAACGCCGCCGTGCCCGACAGGCCCGAAACCGTGCCCGACGCACTGCTGCGGCAAATGGGCGCCTATGCCTCGGCGCTCACACAGATCTATCCTGACAGGCCGGTTGAAACCGCCCTTCTCTGGACCCGGAATGCCACCCTCATGCGTCTGCCTCATGATCTCGTGATGACCACGTTACACGGCACCCAGCTTGACGCCCAACCTCCCGGCCCATAGGTTCCCTGCAACGTCCCGCAATCCCGATACAGGAGAAACACAAATGGCAACCGTTGCTGTCACCGACGACACCTTTGACACCGAGGTCAAGAATGCCGACCTTCCGGTCGTGGTCGATTTCTGGGCCGAATGGTGCGGCCCCTGCAAGATGATCGGCCCCGCCCTCGAAGAGCTGTCCGATGAAATGCAGGGCAAGGTCAAGATCGTGAAGGTCGATGTCGACAGCAACCCCAACGCGCCCGCCGCATTGGGCGTGCGCGGCATTCCGGCGCTTTTCATCTTCAAGGACGGCCAGGTCGTGTCGAACATGGCCGGCGCCAAGCCCAAGGCCGCGCTGCAAAGCTGGATCGAAGAGTCGATCTGATCCGCATCCCGGACAACTGGCCCGACAAGGCCCCGCCGGACAATCCGCGCGGGGCTTTTTCATGCTTCCCCCGCCGCCCAGCGCACGATGCATTAACTTAACGCGCGTTAACCTTCGGGCAAATCCGGCGGCAGCCGGATGTCAGCCGGGAGTCATATGCATGTCACCCCTCGGATTTTCGCGGAAAACCGCCGTTAACCTTTACACCGGCCAACCGTGATCACGCAGCCTTTGGGCGATCTTTTCCTCCGCCTCGGGACGACCCGCATTGATCGCCATCGTCTGCCAGAACCACCACAGGTAAGCTTTGAAATCAGGGCCGTGTCCAGGCGCCCGGCGTAGTGCGTCCTCGACGCCGATTTCCCATGTTTTCAAGGCAATATGATGGAAATCCACCCGCCCGAACAACACCAGCGGCCGGGCATGGAAAAGCCCCATGAACCCGACACTTGAATTCTGCGTCACCACATAGGCACAACCGGGCAAAAGCGCCTCCATCCCGCCCATTCGCAGATCGAGGTTCGGGTGTGATTTCTGCAATTTTTCAAGGGCTTGAAGCTCCGCCGCTGAATAATCCTCATTCGGGTGCAGCCCCGCCACCACCGGCCTTTCCCGCTCCTGCCGCAGCACCGCACGCAACATCTCGATGGGCGCGCACGACTGGAAAGACCGGTGCTCCAGCAGCCGCCCCTGCAAGGCCGCGTAAACATGGCCCTTTTCGTAGGTTTCCGGCCACTCTCCGAACAGCCGTTTGCGCCAGAACCCGGCAAAGCGCGCCGCCTCCCGTCTTGGCACGTTATCCCCGTCAAACGCGGCCCGCGCCACGTCGAACTCCCAGCGTTTTTCCGTCCGCTCGATCGACCAGAACGGATAGCTGTAGGCCCGCCGCACCGTTACCGCCCGCTCATGCGTCGGCGGCTCCATGTGAAAGAGTGCAAACCCCTTTCTCTCAAGGGATTTTTCCCGCTCCTCCGGCCCATTCCCATGATAGGAAACCTCGAAATCCGCCGCCCGCGCCACCGTCGCGATCTTGCCCAGAAAGTTGTGGGCGCCCGACTCCGCGCTCTCTTTCAGGCCGGGTTCCAGGTAGAAGCGCAGGATACGGGCATCGCTCATGGCCCAGAGGCTAGGGCGCCGCCCCTGCACAGGCAAGCCCGGGCCTTGTGCCTCGGACCCATGGGCGCCATATAGGCCCCCAGTGACAGGAGAGCGCGAGATGTCAAAGGATCAGTTCCCCGGTTGGCACGGCACCACGATCGTCGGTGTAAAAAAGGGCGGCGAGGTGGTCGTCGCAGGTGATGGCCAGGTGTCACTCGGCCAGACCGTGATCAAGGGCTCGGCCCGAAAGGTGCGACGCCTCTCGCCGGGCGGATATGATGTCGTCGCGGGCTTTGCAGGCTCCACGGCCGACGCGTTTACCCTTTTGGAACGACTCGAGTCCAAGCTCGAAGCCACGCCCGGGCAACTGGCCCGCGCATCCGTGGAACTGGCAAAGGACTGGCGCACCGACAAATACCTGCAAAAGCTCGAAGCGATGCTGATCGTCACCGATGGCGCCGACATTTTCGTCATCACCGGCGCCGGCGACGTTCTCGAACCTGAACATGACGTCACCGCCATCGGCTCGGGCGGAAATTACGCCCTCGCCGCTGCCCGCGCGATGATGGAGACCGACCACTCCGCCGAGGAGATCGCCCGCCGCGCCATGGCCATCGCGGCGGATATCTGCGTTTACACCAACGGCAACCTGACGGTGGAGAAAATCTCGAAATGACCGACCTCACCCCCCGCGAAATCGTCTCCGAGCTCGACCGTTTCATCATCGGCCAGAAGGATGCCAAGCGCGCGGTCGCCGTCGCCCTGCGCAGCCGCTGGCGGCGCAAGCAGCTTTCCGACGATCTGCGCGACGAGGTTTATCCCAAGAACATCCTGATGATCGGCCCCACCGGCGTCGGCAAGACCGAGATCAGCCGCCGCCTCGCCAAGCTCGCCCGCGCGCCCTTCATCAAGGTCGAGGCAACCAAGTTCACCGAGGTCGGCTATGTGGGGCGCGACGTTGAACAGATCATCCGCGATCTGGTCGATGCCGCCATCGCCATGACCCGCGCGCAAATGCGCGAAGACGTGAAATCCAAGGCCCACCACGCTGCCGAGGAACGTGTGCTGCGCGCCATCGCCGGCGAAGACGCCCGCGAAGGCACACTCGAGATGTTCCGCAAGAAACTCAAGGCGGGCGAGCTTGATGACACGGTGATCGAGCTCGACATCGCGGACAATTCCAACCCCATGGGAATGCTTGACATTCCCGGCCAGCCCGGCGGCCAGATGGGAATGATGAATCTGGGCGATCTTTTCGGCAAGGCATTCGGCGGTCGCACCGTGCGGCGCAAGACCACCGTGGCCGAAAGCTATGACCTGTTGATCAGCGAAGAGGCCGACAAGCTCCTTGATGATGAGACTGTCAACAAGTCCGCCCTGGAAGCGGTCGAACAGAACGGCATCGTGTTTCTCGACGAGATCGACAAGGTCACCACCCGCCAGGATGCCCGCGGCGGCGACGTATCCCGTGAAGGGGTACAGCGCGATCTGCTACCGCTCATCGAGGGCACGAGTGTTTCGACCAAATACGGCGCCGTCAAAACCGACCATATCCTCTTTATCGCGTCTGGCGCCTTTCATATTGCCAAGCCGTCTGATCTGCTGCCCGAGTTGCAGGGTCGTCTGCCCATCCGGGTCGAGTTGCGGGCACTGACCGAAGAGGATTTCGTGCGCATTCTCACTGAAACCGACAACGCGCTGACCCGGCAATACACAGCCCTGATGGCCACCGAATCGGTCGAGGTCGAGTTCACCCAAGAGGGTATCGCCGCCCTGGCCAAGATCGCCGCCGATGTGAATCAGGCGGTCGAGAATATCGGCGCGCGCAGGCTCTACACGGTCATGGAGCGGGTTTTCGAGGAGATTTCCTTTACCGCACCTGATCGCGCCGGAGAAACCGTTGTCGTCAATGCCGATTTTGTCGAAGCGAACCTTGGCGAGCTGACACGTTCCGCCGACCTGAGCCGCTACGTTCTCTAGTTTTTGCTCTTTCATTCCCCGGGGAAACCGGGAACAGATGGCGCATGTCCACGCTGCGTTTCTTCCGCGACAATTTGCCTTGGCTCGCAGCCGGGGTGCTTCTCACCTTCATGTCCGGTCCCGGGCAGACCTTTTTCATTTCGATCTTCGCAGGTCACATTCGCGATGAATTCGGCCTCACGCATGGTCAATGGGGAACCATATACACCCTTGGAACCGGTGCGTCCGCCATCCTGATGGTCTGGGCCGGGGGCTTGACCGACATGTTCCGGGTTCGGGCCCTGGGCGCTGTGGTTCTCGTGCTGACAGCCTCGGCCTGTCTTTTCATGGCCAGCGTCCAGGCCGCATGGCTTTTGCCTTTCGTGATATTCGCACTGCGTTTCACCGGTCAAGGCATGACCAGTCATCTTGCCGTCGTCGCCATGTCGCGCTGGTTCATCGCCACGCGCGGGCGCGCGCTTTCCATCGCCACGCTTGGGTTCACCATCGGCGAGGCGACGCTGCCGGTCACCTTCGTCGCGCTCATGGTGTTTTTTGATTGGCGGCTGCTTTGGGTGCTGGCCGCGGGGATCGCCGTCGCCGCCATCCCGGTTCTGCTCTTGCTGCTTCAGCAAGAGCGCACACCCCAGAGCTTTGCCCAATCGGACTCGACCCTCGGAATGCAGGGTCGCCACTGGACCAGAAACCAGGCGATACAGCATTTTCTGTTCTGGTTCATGGTGCCTGCAATGCTGGGTCCGGCCGCTTTCAACACGGCGTTCTTCTTCCATCAGGTCCATTATGCCGACATCAAGGGCCTTGCGCATATCGAGCTGGTGTCCCTGTTCCCCATCTATACCGGCCTCAGCGTCATTTCGATGATCATCGGGGGGGCGCTGCTCGATCGCCTGGGAACCGGTCGCCTGATGCCGTTCACACAAATACCGATAATACTCGGGTTTCTTTGCTACTCTTTCGCGCCCGGTCTGGGATTCACCCTCTTGGGCTTGCTGTTCATGGCCATGACCACCGGCGCCATGATGACGGTGCCCAATGCCTTCTGGGCCGAATTCTACGGGACGCGCCATATCGGTTCGGTCAAGGCAATGCTCGCTGCGGTGATGGTCTTCGGCTCGGCCATTGGCCCGGGGATTACCGGCCTGGGAATCGATGCAGGGCTTGGTATTGAGACCCAGTTCCTGATCATCGCCAGCTATTTCCTGTTCACCACCCTCATGATGATCATCGGCGTCGGGCGGGCGCGGGCGCTGTTAGCGCCGCCGGCGTAAATAGACATAGTAGGCCCCACCGCCACCATGGCTCCTATGCGCCTCGACCACCTGCATGACGGCCTGTGCCAGCGGCGGAATATTTAGCCAATGCGGAACCTGATGGCGCAACACACCGTGGCGCACCGGGATCGGGCCACCTTCATCCCTGTGCTTTCCCTTTCCGGTAATGACCAGAACGAGTCGCTTGCCATCTGCCTGCGCCCTGAGAATGAAGGACGTCAAAAGCGGGTGCGCCCGTTCTGTTGTCATTCCATGCAGGTCAAGCCGGGCCTCCGGCGAGAGTTTCCCGCGCTTGAGCCTTTGGTGAGTCTTGCGATCCATCCGTAACGGGGCAGCAGCAATGCGGTCGGACACCGGGGGGGCGAGATCATGAGCCATGGACTCCATGGTGCTTCGTTCGCCCATGTCGAACGAGGTGATGGATCGCACCTTCGGTGCGGGCTTCTTGGGTTTTGGGCGCGGCATGGGTGCCTCATGCGCCTTTCGATCCGAATGAAGCCTTTCAGTCGTCTCCGCGACCCGACGCCAGAGCTCGATCTCGTCCGGTCTGAGCCGCCTTCGCGTCATTCCGCACCTTCGGGCAACACCGCATAAGCACGCTGAATTGGCAGCAAGACCATCATGCGGCCTGCGTCCTTCAGCTTCCCGGCCATCTGGCCGGCGGCCTTGCCGGTACCAAAGAAAATATCCGCCCGCTGAGCCCCTTTGATTGCTGAACCCGTATCCTGAGCGACCAGAAGTCGCCGCAATGGATCCTCGCCGTCCTTTTCAATCCAGACCGGTGCGCCCAAGGGCACAAATGCCGGGTCGACCGCAACACTCCGCATTGGGGTAATCGAGCGATTCATCGCACCCAAAGGTCCTTCCTCGGATGGCACATGATTTACCGGCCGAAAGAAGACGTAAGATGGATTATGCCGCAACAGTTCTTCACCCTCGACTGGGTTCCGCCTGACCCAGTTCCTGATAACCTCGGCGCTGACCTGATGTGCATCATAAATGCCTCGCCGGATCAACTCGACGCCGATCGAACGGTAATCATGCCCGTTCGATCCTGCGTAGCCCACCCGAATTGACCCTCCGTTCTCGAGGCGGATACGACCTGAACCCTGGATCTGAAGAAAGAACAGATCGACCGGGTCATCGACCCAGGCGATTTCAAGGCCCCGCCCCTCCAGCACGTTTCCGGTTTCGATTTCGCGACGGGATATCCACTTTCGCGCGTCGCGCGCTTCAGGTGGCATGCGATAAACCGGATAACGGAACCGATCCGTGGGTGACAGGCTTCCACGCAGTTCGGGCTCGAAATACCCGGTAAAGAGCGGCTCCCCTTGGTCTTCGATCATCACCGGACGGAAAAACAACTCGAAAAATGCCTTGGCATCAATCCGATCTGCGGCAAGAGCGCAAAGCGCCCGCCAATCGGGATCTTTCATATCCGCGCAGGTTTTACGAAAGGCTTCGAGTGCCTTGCCGTGATCATCCTCGGCCCAACCGTCAAGGTCATCGAAACTCAGGATGGTATGGCGGGTTTCCGTCGCTGCCGGGCCGGACATCGTCAGCCCCAGTAAGGCAGCGGCCAGAACCGCACGGGTCATTCGCCAGTGGCGACAAGGTGCCAGTTGGGATCATCCGAACCGAACACACGCTCAAAAGTCCAGACATCCTTCTGGCGTTTGATCTTGCCGTCCTTGCCCTCTATGACCTCGCCAGCGTTGTCACGCACGACATAGGTCAGTTCTCCGATGAACTTCACCGTGATTTCAGCGGCTTTCGTCTCTTCATCAAGCGTTGCATCAACCAGCGACAACTCCCGCACCCCGATGAACTCGGCATCGATTGTCAGGCCCTTTTTCTCTCGGTCCTCGACGACCTCGGCAAAAGCTTCATAGACGTCTTCGGCGAGGAAGGGTTTGACCTGTGCAAGATCACCACGCTCGAACCCCATGAGGATCATCTCATAGGCGCCACGCGCTCCCTGAAGAAACTGCCCCACGTTGAAGGATGGCTCGATCGCCTTCATCCGGCTCAAGGCGTCTGCGGCCGGACTGCCCTCGGGAACATTGTCGATAATGTCATGATCGGGCCCACCTTCGATAACTTCGAAATTGCGTCGCGCCCCGGTATCAGTTGCAGGTCGCTCAGCCGGGGGTGCTTCATAACCGTCACGCGTCCCCAGCACGGATTTGAGCCGCAGGATCAGGAAAACGGCAATGCCGGCCAGCACCAAGAGCTGAAGGATCGGTGAATTCATCTGGACCTCTCGGACGTCATGACGTGGAAACGGGCGTCTCTTGCACTTATGTAAGGGACTGGCGTGATCAAGTCCATCACGCCGTCATGGCCAAAGGAGATTGTGAAAATGTGGCTGCTATTTGCGTTTATCGCGGTTCCCCTGATCGAAATCGCGCTTTTTGTCGAGATCGGCGGTGCGATCGGTCTGGCCTACACGCTCGTGATCGTGCTTCTCACCGCGATTCTGGGCACCTGGATGGTCCGAACGCAAGGGCGCGTGGCGCTTGGACAACTGGACAGGGCCTTCTCCGAGATGCGGGATCCCACCGAACCCCTGGCCCACGGGGCAATGATATTGTTCTCTGGTGCGCTTTTGTTGACGCCGGGGTTTTTCACCGATGCCTTTGGTCTCGCCCTGCTCGTTCCGGGTTTCCGGACCATCGTGTTTCGGTGGCTTCGGACGCGTGTTCGGATGACACATTTTTCAGCGTCGGCATCACCGCAGCAACCGCATCCTCATCGACAGGATGAATCGGTAATCGATGCGGATTATGTCGATCTCGATCCGCCGCCGAAACCGACCCATGACTCATCTGGCTGGACAAGGCATTGAGGGTTTGACCACGTCCTGTTAAAGGACAGTCAAGTTCAACACTCGCTCAGGAGATGACCCATGGCCGAGACCGGCAACGGGGCCGCTGCACAGGCGCCACAAGTTCAATTGAATATCCAGAACCAGTTCATTCGCGACCTGTCTTTCGAGAACATTCTCGCACAAAAAGGAGCGTCGGGTGAAGTTCAGCCAGACGTCAAGGTCCAGGTCAATCTCGATGCCCGCAAGCGTGAGACCGAAAAGCAGTACGAGGTGTCGATCAAGCTCAATGTCGAATCCGTCGACAAGAACAACCCCCAGACCAAGATCTTTCTGATGGAGATCGACTATGTCGGTCTGTTTCACATCGATGGCGTGCCGGATGAGCAACTGCATCCGTTCTTGCTGATCGAATGCCCGCGCCTGTTGTTTCCGTTTCTGAGACGTATCGTGTCGGACGTGAGCCGGGACGGTGGCTTCCCGCCACTCAATCTCGACAACATCGACTTCATGAAGCTCTACCGGCAAGAGGTGGCGCGCCGCTCGGCCCCGCAGAATGAGGGTGAGGATGCGAAAACGTCCTGACCTGACCCCTAACTGATTTTCTTCCAGATCGCAGCGTCGCCCATTGCCTCGACAAAAGCGGCATGGGCGGCGGCCTCTTCCCTGGTTATCCTGGGTCCAAGCGGTCTTGAGCGTGGCTTCGGCCTCCAGGCTTCCTGATCGCTTTGCCCAGTGCGCTCGCTTCTTTCATGAACCACATTGAGCGAGAAATCAGGCTGCCGTCCCCCGATCAACTCAAGGTATACTTCCGCGAGAATTTCGCTGTCGAGCAATGCGCCATGCAGTGTCCGCGCACTATTGTCGATGTTGAACCGGCGACACAACGCATCAAGAGAAGCTGGTGAGCCGGGAAACTTGGCGCGCGCAATGGCCAGTGTATCAATGGCCTGATCCCACGGCAGCTTGGGCAGGTTGAGCCAGCCGAGTTCAGCGTTCAGGAACTTCATGTCGAAAGCCGCATTGTGGATGACAAGCTTTGCATCGCTCACGAAATCAAGAAATCCCCTGGCGATCTCCCCAAACACCGGTTTGTCGCGCAGGAACTCCTCGCCAAGACCGTGCACTTCGAAGGCCTCTTGCGGCATTCCGCGCTGCGGGTTGATATATTGATGATATGTCTTGCCGGTCGGCATGTGGTTGTATAGCTCGACTGCCCCGATTTCCACGATCCGATCGCCTTGTTCGGGCTCGAAGCCCGTGGTTTCCGTGTCCAGAACGATTTCACGCATCAGCCAACCTCTTGCGTATATCGGCAATGACATCCTGCACCTGGGCGCGGGCATGCTCAACCGTATCGGTTACGATCACGTAGTCGGCTCTGGCACGCTTTTCGGCGTCCGGAACCTGTTTCGACAGGATGGTCTCGAATTGCTCACCCGTCATTGTGCCGCGCTCAAGAACCCGGGCCCGCTGGGTTTCGGGATCGGTGGTCACGACTGCCACGGCGTCAACCCTGGTATTCCCGCCCGTTTCGAACAAAAGCGGGATATCAAGAACGACGATATCGGATCGTGACTGTTCGATAAAAGCTGCTCGATCCGCGGCCACCAGCGGGTGCACGATGGATTCTATCCGGCTCAGTGCCGAGCTGTCTCGGGCAATGATTTCCTTGAGGGCGGCGCGCGAAACCTCACCCTCGATAATCGCTTCGGGAAAGGCCGCGCGCATTGGCTCAACCGCGGCTCCGCCTTTCGAATACAGACGGTGCACAGCGGCATCAGCATCCCACACGTCACAACCTGCATCCGCGAATAGCCTCGCAGTCGTCGATTTTCCCATCCCGATCGAACCGGTCAGCCCAAGCCGGAACGTCATCTGAGAACCGCCGCGCGGGCCGCGTTGTCCACCTCTGGCCTCTGGCCAAACCAGCGCTCAAAAGCGGGCACCGCCTGATGCAGGAGCATACCCAGACCGTCAACCGTGGTGCACCCCATCTCGCGCGCTGTGCGCAACAACCGGGTCTCGATCGGGTTATAGACAAGATCCGTAACGACTGCCTGCTTTCGCAAGCCATCCAATGGGACCCGAATCTCCGGCTTACCCAACATGCCAAGCGAAGTCGTGTTCACGACGGTATTGCCCTCTTCGAGGATGTTGCCGGCCTTGACCCAATCGACGACTTTCAACCGCTTGCCGAAATCCTCGACCAGCTTTTCGGCCCGAACCTTGGTCCTGTTGGTCACGAGGATTTCCGGAACACCCACATCGATCAGCGATGCAACGACGGCTCGCGCGGCGCCACCTGCACCCAATACGACCGCTGGCCCGGCTTTGGGATCCCAATCCGGTGCGCCTTGTCGGAGGTTCTCGACAAATCCATACCCGTCTGTGTTATCGGCATGGATTTTCCCGTCTTTCCGAAAAATCAATGTATTGGCCGCCCCGATCAGCGTCGCCCGATCGCTAACCAGGTCGGCCATTTCCATCACGCGTTGCTTGTGCGGGATCGTGACGTTAACACCGACAAAGCCCATTTTCGGCAGCGTCTCCAGCACGGTTTCCAGGTCGTCCCCCGCAACATCCATCGGGATATAGTATCCCGACAGCCCATATGTTCTCAGCCAATGCGCATGAAGCTGTGGTGATTTCGAATGTGATACCGGCGATCCAATGACGCCTGTCAGGGGTATTCTCTGTGTTGTCATGTCTCGAGCTCTCCGCTTGTACCGAGATAGGCAAGAATATTCAGAAGGGGCAATCCAAGAATGCTGAAATAATCTCCATCTATGCGCGAAAACAACCGAACGCCCTCTTCCTCAAGCTTGTAGGCGCCAACGGCGTGGCGAATGCTGTCCCAGTTCCGGCCGATATAGGCGTCGAGATAGGCATCGCTGAAAGTCCGCATCTCAAGCTGCGCCTGCCCGACATGCCGCCATATCGGACTTGCCTGATGACAGATGACCGCCGCCGAATGCAAGCGATGGCGATTACCACGCAGCATGGCGAGTTGATTTCGTGCCATTTCAACACTCTCGGGCTTGGACAGGATCGTGCCTCTGTGCTCCAGGATCTGGTCGCAGCCGATAACCATGCTATCAGGATATTTCTTGCTTATTTTCAATGCTTTATGTTCCGCCAACGCATCGGAAATATCACGGGGAGATGCACCCTCCTCCAGAAGCGCCATCTTGATCGACTCCTCGTCGATCCGCGGAACGACAACCTCAAATGGGACATGAGCCTGGGTCAGAAGCGCCTGACGTATATCCGAGCCTGAAGCAAGAATGATGGAACGTGGCATGTGGATATCCTGGTGGAAATGGTAACCGGGTTTTAACGCACCAATCGGGAAAACTCCAACATCCAGACCGGCTGCAGGCAAGTCAACTGCGCGCCGAGGGTCTTTGCCATGGTTATCCGATCGTGTTTATGGATATCTCCTTCTTGTGGGAAAATGGGTGCTCTTGACCTGAGCTCCCAATTCTATGCACAAGAGAAAATCTCGCGGACGTGGCGCGCTTAGCCTTGAGATCAAGGCGATCCATGACGGCCTTGCCCGCGTCACGGAAATTCATCAACAGTGTTTTACACAGGGACGGTTCACATCTGAAATCTTTGAGGATAAGCATTTATCCACAGAAATGATGCCTTCCTACTAAACCATCAATCTTTCTTTTCTTTTATATTTTATTAAGGTGGCTCAGGCCTCCAGAGGCGCTATCAACCCGAAGAAACCCGAAGTCAGACTGTGAAGAGTTGACTTAGAATATGGCAAGCCCTATGTAGCCACATGCCTGCCCGTCCGGGTTGGGATTCTCCACGTGCTAAACCTGATCTTGAGCCGCCTGGCCGGTCACCCATAGGTATTCCATGACATCCGAACATATTTCGCTTGCCGAACTCAAGGCAAACACACCCAAAGACCTCGTCGACATGGCCGAGGAACTCGAGATCGAGAACGCATCGACCATGCGCAAGGGCGAGATCATGTTCTCGATCCTCAAGGAGCGGGCCGAGGATGGGTGGGAGATTTCGGGTGATGGTGTTCTCGAAGTCTTGCAAGACGGTTTCGGCTTTCTGCGGTCACTCGAAGCGAATTACTTGCCTGGTCCGGACGACATCTATGTGTCTCCTGAAACGATCCGGAAGTTTTCGCTGCGAACAGGCGACACGGTCGAAGGCAAGCTGGCGCAACCAGAAGACAATGAGCGCTATTTCGTTCTGACCGACGTCAGCCGCATCAATTTCGAAGACCCCGAGCGGGCCCGTCACAAGATCGCATTCGATAACCTGACGCCGCTCTATCCCGATGAGCGGCTCAAGATGGAGATCGAAGATCCCACCATCAAGGACCGATCGGCCCGAATCATCGATCTTGTGGCGCCGATCGGCAAAGGCCAGCGGTGCTTGATCGTCGCGCCGCCGAGAACGGGCAAGACGGTTCTGCTCCAGAATATTGCCCATTCGATCGAACTGAACCATCCGGAGTGCTACCTTATTGTTTTGCTGATCGACGAGCGCCCCGAAGAGGTGACCGACATGCAACGGAACGTGAAGGGAGAGGTCATTTCCTCAACCTTTGACGAACCGGCGACGCGACACGTTGCCGTGGCCGAGATGGTGATCGAAAAGGCCAAGCGGCTTATCGAGCACAAACGAGATGTCGTCATCCTTCTCGATTCGATTACGCGTCTGGGTCGTGCTTACAATACGACCGTCCCCAGTTCCGGCAAGGTCCTGACCGGTGGCGTGGATGCCAACGCCCTGCAAAGACCAAAGCGGTTTTTCGGGGCAGCGCGGAATATCGAGGAGGGCGGCTCGCTGACCATCATCGCGACGGCGTTGATCGACACAGGCAGCCGGATGGACGAAGTGATTTTCGAAGAGTTCAAGGGCACGGGCAATTCCGAGCTGGTTCTCGACCGCAAGGTTGCCGACAAGCGCGTGTTCCCCGCGATGGATATTCTCAAGTCCGGCACACGCAAGGAAGAGCTTCTCGTTGATCCCAAGGACCTCTCCAAAACCTTCGTTTTGAGAAGAATCCTCAATCCGATGGGCACGACGGATGCGATCGAATTCCTCATCGGAAAGCTCAAGCAAACAAAGACAAATGCCGATTTCTTCGATTCGATGAACGGCTGAAAATGCGCGTCTTTACGCGGTATTGAAGATGGACACGATCTTTGCCCTTGCAAGCGCCCCAGGAAAATCCGGGGTTGCCGTGATTCGTGTTTCGGGATCACGCGCATGCGATGTCTGCCGCGATTTGACAGGATTGCTTCCTGATCCGCGCGTGGCGTCGCTGCGTGTGATCAAGGATCGCGACGGCAACAGGCTGGATGAAGGTCTGGTGATCCGATTTCCCAAGAACCATAGCTTCACCGGGGAAGATGTTGTCGAGTTCCAGGTTCATGGTTCGACGGCAAGTGTTTCCGCGATCTTGCGTGAGCTGGCCCGGGTCGACGGCCTGCGTGCGGCTGAACCCGGAGAGTTTACACGGCGTGCACTTGAAAACGGGCGGCTTGATTTGGCGCAGGTCGAAGGTCTCGCGGATTTGATCGAGGCGGAAACCGAGGCCCAAAGGCGGCAGGCGCTTAGGGTGCTTTCGGGTGACTTGGGTAAACGTGCCGAAATTTGGCGGCGCGACCTGATCCGCGCCGCGGCGCTGCTTGAAGCAACCATCGACTTCGCAGATGAGGATGTGCCTGTCGATGTTCGCCCCGAGGTCCAGGAACTCCTGAAAAAAACCCGCAGCTCACTTTCCAGGGAGGCGAAGGGCGTCGAATCTGCTGAGCGTGTGCGCACAGGCTTCGAGGTTGCGATCCTCGGGGCGCCGAACACTGGTAAATCGACGTTGTTGAACACCCTGGCTGGACGTGACGCAGCAATTACCTCGGAGGTCGCGGGAACAACACGAGATGTGATCGAGGTTCGGATGGATCTTGGCGGGCTGCCTGTGACGCTTCTCGATACTGCGGGGCTGAGGGAAACGACCGACAGGGTGGAAAACATGGGGATCGCGCGGGCCAGGGACCGTGCCAATCTTGCAGACCTGCGCGTGTTTCTCAAGGAGACGGGAGATTCCGAACTCCCACAGGGAATTGAGTGTCGGAAGGGCGACATCGTTCTTCTGGCAAAGGCCGATTTACAGGATGACAGTTGCGACGCCATATCGGGGCTGACGGGGTATGGTGTGGAAGAGCTTGTCGCGAGGATCACGGAAGAGCTCTCCGAAAGGGCCGGCTCTACCGTGGTCGCGACACGCGAAAGGCATCGAATCGCGCTTGAGAACACGATCAGGGCGCTCGATGCAGCAACGGAGCAACTTGAACTCGGCGAGGATCGTAGCGACATCGCGGCCGAGGAGCTTCGTAGCGGGGTGCGATCCCTTGACGCGCTGGTCGGACGTGTAGATGTTGAGAATATCCTCGACGAGATATTTTCGAGCTTTTGCATCGGTAAGTAGGTGCAGCAAAGACAGGGGTGTTTCACGTGAAACATGATTTCGATGTGATCGTTGTCGGCGGTGGACATGCCGGGACCGAAGCTGCACATGCGGCGGCACGGATGGGCGTGAATACCGCGCTCGTGACCTTGCGTCAGGCGGATATTGGCGTGATGTCATGCAACCCGGCGATTGGTGGTCTGGGCAAGGGGCATCTTGTTCGCGAGATTGACGCGATGGATGGTGTCATGGGGCGGGTTTCTGATCTGGCTGGAATTCAATTCCGCTTGCTTAACCGCCGAAAGGGCCCCGCGGTTCAAGGGCCGCGTGCGCAGGCGGATCGTGGCATCTATCGCCACGAAATGTTGGCCGCCACCGTTTCCCAGGAAAACCTTACGATCATAGAAGGTGAAACAATCGATTTCATCATGTCGGGCGAACGCGTTTCGGGGATTCGACTGGCAGATGGAAGCGAGATTGTCGCTCATGCGGTCATCCTGACAACGGGAACCTTTCTGCGCGGAGTTATCCATGTCGGCGATCAATCGCGGCCTGGTGGTCGCATGGGCGACCGGCCATCCGTAAAGCTTGCGGAGCGGCTCGACAGTTTCGCGATCTCGCTTGGGCGATTGAAAACTGGAACGCCGCCCCGTCTGGATGGAAGGACGATAAACTGGGATATTCTCGAGAAGCAGCGGGGAGATGAAGATCCCACGTTGTTTTCCTTTCTTTCAGAAGCCCCGACCGCGCGACAGATTTGCTGTGCGATTACCCATACCAATGAAAGAACGCACGAGATTATAGAGGGCAACCTTTCAAAGTCTGCCATGTACGGCGGCCATATCGAAGGCGTTGGACCACGCTATTGCCCCTCCATCGAGGACAAGATCGTTCGATTTGCAGACAAGACCTCCCACCAGATCTTCCTCGAGCCCGAAGGGCTTGAGGATCACACTGTCTATCCCAACGGGATCTCAACGTCTCTCCCCCCGGACGTTCAGGATGAATACGTGAGATCGATTCGGGGCCTCGAAAACGCGGTCATTCTTCAGCCCGGATATGCGATTGAATATGACTATGTCGATCCACGTGCCCTCGACGCCACCTTGGCGCTCAAGTCGGTGCCCGGTTTGTACCTGGCGGGTCAGATCAATGGCACAACCGGATACGAGGAAGCCGCGGCACAAGGACTCGTTGCGGGGCTCAATGCTGCCTTGTCCTGCCTGGGCCGGGACACCCAGGTGTTCAGCCGGTCCGATAGTTATATCGGCGTGATGGTTGATGACCTGATCACGCGTGGTGTGACGGAACCCTATCGGATGTTCACGTCGCGCGCAGAGTTCCGCCTCGCCTTGCGGGCTGACAACGCCGATCAGCGATTGACGCCGAGAGCGATTGCGCTTGGCTGTGTGTCAGAGAAACGAAAATCCGCCTTCGAAGCGAAATTGGAAAAACTTGTCCAGGGCAGAGCGATGCTGGAGTCGCGAAACTGGACGCCCAACCAGTTGAGCAAGGCCGGCATTCCAATGAGCAAGGACGGAACCCGTCGAAACGGGATGGCTGTTTTGGCCCTACCCGATATCTCGTTCAGAGATCTTGTTGCATTGGCCCCGGAGTTTTCCGAGATTGACACGGAAATCCAGCAACAGCTTGAAAGGGAGGCGCTCTATGTGAACTACATTGAGCGTCAGAAACGCGATGTCGAGGCGATGAAGCGTGATGAAGGGCATGCGATACCGCCTGATTTTCAGTTCGATGGAATCGCCGGATTGTCGACCGAGCTCAAATCCAAACTTGCTGCGGCCCGGCCAACGAATCTTGGTCAGGCGGGGCGGATCGACGGAATGACGCCGGCTGCGCTCGCGCTATTGCTCGTCAAGCTTCGCCAGGACCGGCGGGAGAAATCAGCCTGATGCACGAGGGCGGCACACTTGGTGTTTCACGTGAAACGCTCGACAAGTTGAGAAGTTTTGCCAATCTTCTCGAAAAGTGGAACTCGAAGATCAACCTCGTCGCGAAGTCCACGTTGTCCGACCTCTGGGTCCGTCACGTCCAGGACTCCCTTCAACTCCTGCATTGTGTCGGTAATGAGGTCGACCATTGGGCAGACCTTGGAACCGGAGGAGGATTTCCCGGGCTGGTCATTGCGATCTGCGCCAAGGATCTGGGTTTTCCACAGAAGGTCACGCTGGTTGAGAGCGACAAACGAAAAGCCACTTTTCTTCGCGCGGTTCTGCGCGAAGTCGGCGTCGCAGGAACGGTGATCCCGGCGCGCATTGAAGGCATCCCACCTTTGAAAGCCGATGTGATCTCCGCGCGGGCCCTTGCCGATCTTTCACGCCTGCTCGAGCTTGCAGGGCCTCACCTGTCAAATGACGGGATTTGCTTGTTCCCAAAGGGTGTAAACTGGAAATCCGAGGTTCAAACCGCATCGCTTTCATGGCATTTTGAGTATGATGCAATCCCGAGCGTGACCGACTCCGACGCCGTCATTCTGAAAATCAAAGGACTTTCACGTGTCTGATCCCACCCGGCCGCCTGGCCCGAAAATCATCGCAGTGGCCAACCAGAAAGGTGGCGTTGGTAAGACGACAACCACCATAAACCTCGGGGCGGCGTTGGCTGAAACCGGCCAGAAGGTTCTCGTTGTAGATCTTGATCCGCAAGGAAACGCATCCACGGGGCTTGGAGTGGAGGGAGACGCGCGACGATACACCACCTATGATCTGCTTCTGGATGACATTCCGCTCTCCGAGATCATTCTTGAGACCGATACCCGTAACCTTCGGATCGTGCCGGCCACGGTCGATCTCAGCTCGGCGGATATTGAGCTGATTTCAAATGAAAAGCGTAGCTTCCTTTTGCATGATGCCCTCCGTCAGCCCGCGATGGACAGCTTTGATTTCGATTTCATCCTGATTGATTGCCCGCCTTCGCTGAACATCCTGACCATCAACGCGATGGTTGCCGCGCATTCCGTTCTTGTACCGCTGCAAAGCGAGTTCTTCGCGCTTGAAGGATTGTCGCAACTGATGATCACGCTGCGCGAGGTTCGGCAAACAGCCAACCCGGAGCTTCGGATCGAAGGCATCGTTCTGACCATGTATGATGGCCGAAACCGACTTTCACAACAGGTTGAGAGCGATGCGCGCGACAATCTGGGCGATCTGGTCTTCAGAACCATGATACCGCGAAATGTCCGCGTCAGCGAGGCCCCATCCTATTCGATGCCCGTGCTCAGCTATGACAGCGAATCCAAGGGTGCTCAGGCCTATCGCAGCCTGGCGCATGAAATCCTGGGCAACAACAACCGCGCTGCGGCATAATCGGAAGGACCAGAAAATGGTTGAAAAGAAACGCGGGCTTGGTCGTGGTCTTTCGGCGCTTATGTCGGACGTGAACAATGATGCGCCGGCATCGAATTCCGACGCCTCCGCGCGTCGGGCGGAACAGCATCTGCCGATCGAAGTGATCGCGCCAAACCCGGATCAACCACGTCGGAACTTTGACAGTGACACGCTCGAGGATCTCGCCGGATCGATACGTGAGAAGGGCATCATCCAGCCCTTGATCGTTCGTCCCGATCCGGCTGACGCCAGGAAGTTCCAGATCGTCGCGGGTGAACGGCGCTGGCGCGCGGCGCAGATTGCGCAACTGCATGAAGTACCTGTTATCGTTCGAGAATTTGACGATACCGAGGTTCTTGAGGTTGCAATTATCGAAAATATCCAGCGCGCCGACCTGAATCCCGTCGAAGAGGCGGCCGGGTATCGTCAGCTGATCGAACGTTTCGGCCACACGCAGGATCAACTTGCCAAGGCGCTGGGCAAGAGCCGGTCCCACATCGCCAACCAGATGCGCCTTTTGAGCCTGCCCAGGGAGGTCATTGATTACCTCGAAAAGGATCAGATATCTGCTGGTCATGCCCGCGCCCTGATCACGTCGGATGATCCAGCCTCGCTGGCGCGCATTGTCGTATCCAAGGGGCTTTCGGTCCGCGAGACGGAAAAGTTGGCCAAGAAACCGCCCGAGGAAAAAACATCCAGGCCAGGCGCGAGCCGGAATCCCGAGAAAGACGCGGATACCGTTGCGCTCGAAGGCGATCTCTCGGCGAATCTCGGAATGAAAGTGACTGTCAATCACGACAGTGGCCAGGAATCGGGCCAGGTCTCGATCCGCTATACATCGCTGGACGAGTTGGACGAACTTTGCCGCAAACTCACGTTATGAGTTCGGGCGCGTCCAGATAAAGATCAGGACGAGACAAAGCACGACCGCTTGTATGCCGAGGATCATCGGTCTCACGCCAAGCACCAGGGACAGCCCGAAGACCGCAGCAATCGAAAGCGTTGAAATCCGTTTGACACGAGAATTGATGGCCCCGTTGGTCTGCCAATCCACGATCGCCGGGCCGAACTGGGGATGCGACAGGAGCCAGTTGTGCATCCGCTCGGATGAGCGCGCAAAGAAGAATGCAGCGAGCAACATGAACGGAACGGTCGGAACGAGAGGCAGCACAGCACCGATCAGCCCCAGCAGAACGCAGAGCAGCCCCAAGCCAGCCCATAAAAATCGCATATCTTATCCTGACAAAAACTCTCTGATCACCGCATTCAACACCATGCGGCCGCCCTCTGTCACCTTGACTGTTTGTCCCTCGCGCAAGATCATGCCGATCTCTTCGAGATGGACTAAAACATGGGCATCGACGGGCTCACCACGCAGGCGAGCATAGCGGTCGAGGTCCACCCCGTCGCGCAGGCGCAGCCCCATCATCAGGAATTCTTCGGCTTGATCTTGCCGCGCCAACGTTCGGCACAGGCTTTCACCGTTTCCTGCATCCGCCATGTCCAGCCAGGCGTTGGGAATCAGCGGCGTTTCGGTCGCAAACCGATCACCGCCGATTGTCACGCGCCCATGTGCCCCGGGGCCGATCCCGACATAATCCCCGTATCGCCAATAGATCAGGTTATGCCGGGATTCCGAGCCGGTTCGCGCATGATTCGAGACCTCATAGGCGCTAAACCCTGCATCCTCGCAGAGCGTCTGCGTCGCTTGATACATATCGGCAGAAAGGTCCTCGTCTGGCAATCCACTCAATCGGCCCCTGTCGTATCGGTCGCCAAAAGCGGTTCCCGGCTCGATGGTCAGTTGATAGAGCGAAAGGTGATCGACAGCGAGATTCAGCGCCTGTTTCAACTCGGTCTCCCATTCCGCCAATGCCTGTCCCTGGCGGGCATAGATCAGGTCGAAACTGACGCGGTCGAACTGGTTTCGTGCGACATCAAACGCCGAAAGCGCCTCCTTGACCGAATGCAAGCGCCCCAGGCGCCGCAGCGCATCGTCATTCAGCGCCTGAACCCCCATCGAAACGCGGTTGACGCCAGCCTGTTCGTATCCGCGAAAACGCCCGGCCTCGACCGAACCGGGATTGGCTTCGAGCGTCACTTCGAAATCGTTGCGCACCGGCCAAATGTGGCGGATGCGCTCCATCACTGTCGCCACGGTGTCGGGCGCCATCAGGCTCGGTGTGCCACCCCCGAAATAGACCGAGGTCAGAAGTCGGTCGGGCACCAATGCCGCATAGCGGTCAAGCTCTTGCAAATAGGCTCTAACCCAGCGGGATTCGTCGATCTCAGCCGCCACATGGCTGTTGAAGTCGCAATAGGGGCATTTCGATTCACAAAACGGCCAGTGAATATAAATCCCGAAGCCGCCACTCTGCCAGTCTTCAGTCAAAGCAGCCCTGCACGAGTTGCCGGAACGCATCCGCACGATGACTCATCGCATGTTTGCGTTCGGGGTCCATCTCTCCAAAGGTTTCCTCTTCACCATCGGGTAGGAACATCGGGTCGAAACCGAACCCATTCTCGCCCCGCATTGGCCACACGACCTGTCCTTCGACCCGTCCTTCGAAAACCTCGTCATGTCCGTCCGGCCAGGCGAGGCAAAGCGTGCAAACAAAGGCCGCCTTGCGCGGGAACGGTGCATTCTCGTTCTCGAGCAGGGTCCAGACCTTTTGCATCGCCATCGCAAAATCGCGGCCTTGGGGTGTTTCCGCCCAGTCTGCGGTATAGACACCGGGCGCACCGTCAAGCGCCGTCACCATGAGCCCGCTGTCATCCGAAAGGGCCGGCAGACCGGTCCCGCGGGCTGCAAAATGCGCCTTGATCCGGGCGTTTCCGGCGAACGTGTCCTCGGTCTCGTCCGGCTCTTCCAGACCATGTTCCGAGGCCGAGCTGACGCGCACGCCGAACGGCTCTAACAAGGCTGAAATCTCCCGCAACTTGCCCTTGTTGTGCGTTGCGATCACAAGGTCGGAACCGTCGAACCTACGCACCTGACGCCGCCTTCTGCATCGTGGCCAGCTCACCCACACCGCTTGCCGCCAGCTCCATCAACGTATCCATCTGCTCGCGCGTGAATGTCGCGCCCTCGGCGCTCATCTGCACCTCGATAAGGCGACCGTTGCCCAGCATGACGAAATTTCCGTCCACCCCGGCCTCGCTGTCCTCGAGGTAATCGAGGTCAAGCACCGGTTGCCCGGCATAGATGCCGCAAGACACCGCTGCCACGGGCTCCACCAGCGGGTTAGAAATCACGTCACCCGCGTTCATCAACTTGTTGACTGCCAGCCGCAACGCAACCCAGCCGCCGGTGATTGCCGCGCAGCGCGTGCCACCATCGGCCTGGATGACATCGCAATCCACCGTGATCTGCCGTTCGCCCAATGCAACGCGATCGACCCCGGCGCGCAGCGATCGGCCAATCAGGCGTTGAATCTCGACGGTCCGGCCGCCCTGCTTGCCGGCAGTGGCCTCACGCCGCATCCGGCTGCCCGTCGAGCGCGGCAACATCCCGTATTCCGCCGTCACCCAGCCCAGCCCCGTGCCTTTCACGAAAGGTGGCACGCGATCCTCGATCGTCGCGGTGCACAGGACGTGTGTATCGCCCACGCGGATCATGCAGGATCCTTCCGCGTGTTTCGTGACACCGGTTTCGATTGAAACGGGCCGCATTTCACTTAAGTCTCTACCCGAGGGCCGCATGGTCATTCCTTTCTATGGTTGTCCACGGGATACAGGTGGCCCCGTGCAAAGCGCAACCCCGATTGACCTTTTGTGGCCTGACACATCTAATGCACGCTGCCGTGATCGGATCGACATCATGAAAGACAGCAGTAAACTCCTGGAAGAACTCAATCACCGCTCGCGCGAAGTGTTTCGCCGCGTCGTCGAATCCTATCTAGAAACCGGCGATCCCGTCGGCTCTCGCACGCTCACCCGAACGATGAGCGAAAAGGTCAGCGCGGCGACCATCCGCAACGTGATGCAGGATCTCGAATTTCTCGGGCTGCTCGACAGCCCGCATGTCTCCGCTGGTCGCATTCCGACCCAGATCGGGCTGCGCATGTTCGTCGATGGCCTGCTCGAAGTGTCCGACCTTCAGAATGACGACCGCCAGAAACTCGATGAAACCCTCGGCACCAATTCGGGCGACGTCAACTCGATGCTTGACCGGATCGGCTCGGCCCTCTCCGGTGTCACCCGCGGGGCGTCGCTCGTGCTTGCACCGAAAACCGAGGCACCGATCAAGCATATCGAGTTCGTCTCCCTCGCCCATGACCGCGCCCTGGTCGTGCTTGTCTATGCTGACGGACATGTCGAGAACCGCGTTTTCGCACCACCCCCCGGTGCCACCCCCAGCGCCATGCGGGAGGCCGCGAATTTCCTCAATGCCATCATCGAGGGGCGCACCCTATCCGAGGTCAACACGGTGATGCGCGCCGAGATCGAATCGCGCCGCCGCGAAATCGACCAACTCGCCCATGGGCTGGTCGAGAGCGGACTTGCCGTCTGGGATGGGCAGGGCGAAACCAACGAACGCCTGATCGTGCGAGGCCGCTCGCACCTCCTGTCAGACGATGAGGGAGAAGACGGCCTCGACCGCATCAAGACGCTCTTTGACGACCTGGAACGCAAACGAGACATCGCCGAATTCCTTGAACTGGCCGAAGAGGGCGAGGGCGTGCGCATCTTTATCGGTTCGGAGAACAAACTTTTCTCACTTTCGGGTTCCTCTTTGGTGGTGTCTCCATATATGAACGCTGATCGTAAGATTATCGGAGCGGTGGGCGTCATCGGCCCCACGCGCCTCAACTACGGGCGCATCGTCCCGATCGTCGACTATACAGCACAACTGGTCGGACGCCTGATTTCCGACCGAACTCAGAGGTGAGTAGACACATGGCAGAGCGCAAGGAAGAAGAGTTTCTCGACGACATCACAGCTGCCGAGACCGAAGAGCTGGCCGAGGACATGGACGAAATTGACCCTGTCGAGGCCGAGCTTGACGCCCTGCGCAGCGAACGTGACGCGCTCAAGGACAAATTCATGCGCGCGCTGGCCGATGCCGAGAACGCCCGCAAACGTGGCGACAAGATGCGCCGCGATGCCGAACAATACGGTGGTTCGAAACTCGCCCGTGACATGCTCCCGGTTTATGACAACATGAAACGGGCACTCGAAGCTGTCACCGACGAGCAACGCGAGATGTCGACCGCCCTGATCGAAGGTATCGAGCTCACGATGCGTGAACTTCTCAACGTCTTCGGCAAGCACGGGATCACGGTGATCTCGCCACAGGTCGGAGACCGCTTCGATCCCCAGGTCCACGAGGCGATGTTCGAGGCCCCGGTGCCCGGCACCAATGCCGGTGACATCATCCAGGTCTCGACCGAAGGGTTCATGTTGCACGACCGCCTGCTGCGCCCCGCACAGGTCGGCGTGTCCTCCACGCCGAAAGGGTGATCACCGGGCGATCCGCGGCCGACCCGTCGCTTCAAGGGTGATCTGCGCCTCGATGAAGACATCGCGCCCCTCGACCTGGCTGTGACGGATATCCCTTGTGCGGCGCATTTCGATTTCATCCGCCCCGGCCGCCATGGCCTCGCTCCGCACCACGGTTTCAAGCTCCTCTTCAAGTGCGTTCATTGCCGCCTCGGCCGTGGCGAAATCCCTTGGACCCTGCGCGCCATGCGTCCGGAAACAGCCCTCCGCCGGGCAGGTCACGGCCCCCGATCGGCGCATCGTGACGCGCCCCACGACCGCTCCGATCGCGTTGGCCACACCGCCATCGTCGGGCAGGATCATTTCACAACCAAGTCGTCGGCCAACCGCCGGGTAGTAACTGCGTGCCGACGCCCCCAGGCCCACCACCGGAATGTTCAGGCCGGCCTCGATGCGCAAAAGTCCCTTGTGCCCATCCAGCCCCTTCTGCACCAGGACATGACGTGCAAGCTGTTCATGGCCCGGCCCAAACCCTTCGTCATGCGAAAGAACAGTCTCTAACAAGGCCGATACGCTCTGCCGCGTCAGCTGATCAACAATCATCCGGGCCATCGCTTCCGGCCCCGCCGCCAAGGCGTTGCCCGCCCCCGTCCGTCTGCGTGCCAACAGCCCAAGCACAAGCCGGGCCGCCTGCTCATCCCACGTACTCAATAGCCCCAGCACATGGCAGGCATCCGATGGTGTCGCCCCGGCAAACTGGATGATACCGCGATCCCGAAGCCGCGCCAGCGCCTGCCGCTCCATACGTGCGCGCAACACCGTACCAACCGGATGAACACCCGTGATTCGTGCGAGAATCTCGCTTTCCCGAACCGAAAGTCCTTGATCATCCGCACCGACGACCCGCCGCAGGAAAATCCCGTCGAACTCGCTTGCCGTGCTCGCGCGGCGCTGTTCTTCCAGAACCGGCAAGACGATCTCGGGGGCCTCCAGCGCCAAAAGGCTCACCGGCACCACCCGCCGGGGCCCCAATTCGATCCCACCGGCCAGGCCCTCGGTTGCAAGCCGCACCTCGCTGTCACCGCCCAATCCGGTCGTGCGCATCGCGACGGCTTCGACCATCGTGCGAAACCCACCCACCTGTGCCCCCTCCGGGTCGATCTCGGGCTTGCCATCACGCAAAAGGGCCACATCCGTGGTTGTCCCCCCGATATCCGACACCAGCGCATCGCGCATCCCGGTCAACCACGCTGCCCCCACGAGCGATGCGGCGGGTCCACTCAGGATCGTCTCGATCGGCCTTTCGCGTGCCACCGCCGCGGAAATGAGCGCGCCATCCCCCCGCACCACCATCAAGGGCGCATCAATGCCCATCTCGCCCAATCTCGCCTCGGCCCGTGCGATCAGCCGCGTGATCATCCCGATCAGCCGAGCGTTCAAAAGCGCCGTCAGCGCCCGCTTGGGCCCGTTCAACCGCGCCGAAAGGTGATGCGAACAGGACACCGGCTTGCCCGTCCGGGTCCGTATCATCTCCGCCACCGCGTTCTCGTGCTCGGGGTTGCGGGTTGCGAACTGGCTTGCCACGGCAAAGCCCGACACGTCCTGGATCGTCTCTAACCAGGCCAAAATCTCGTCAAGATCAAGCGCAGAGCGTGCAACGCCCGCGTGATCGTGGCCACCGTCCAGCAACAATACCGGTTCACCGTTCAACGCGCGATCCAGACCGCTCCGCGTAAGGTCCGCCTTGGAGAATCCGATATAGACCAATCCAACCCGCCCGCCTTGCCCCTCGACCAGTGCATTGGTTGCCAATGTCGTCGAAAGCGCGGCCAGGCTCACCTCGCCAGGCTGTGCGTCAGCTGCCGCGAGAACTTCGGACACCGCCTTGCCGATCCCCTCGGCCAGGTCGTGCCGCGTGGTCAGCGCCTTGGCGCGCGCCACGACCTCGCGCTCATCCCGGACCAGGGCGGCATCGGTATAGGTGCCGCCCGTGTCCACCCCCAGAAGAAGGCTCATCCCCGCAACCTCTCGACGGCCCAGCGCGCCGCATCCGCCACCACGGGTTCTGGGTCATCGACAAGCGCCTGCGCCACCGGGATCAGCCCGGGATCACCCGAGTTCCCGATGGCGTAAAGTACGTTTCTGACAAACCGCCCCCGCCCGATCCGCTTGATCGGCGAGCCGCTGAATTTCTGCCGGAACTGGACATCGTCCAGTCCTGCCAACTCCGCCAGTGGCGGCGCGATCAGATCCTCGCGGGCATGGTATTTCACCTCGCTGGCCGCCACGGCGAACTTGTTCCACGGACAGGCGGCAAGGCAATCGTCACAACCGTAGATCCGGTTGCCGAGCATTGGCCGCAGTGCTTCATCCACCGGCCCCTTGTGCTCGATCGTGAGATAGGAAATGCAGCGCCGCGCGTCGATCCTGTACGGCGCCGGAAACGCCCCGGTCGGACACGCATCGAGACAGGCCCGGCACGACCCGCAATGATCCACCTCCGGCGGGTCCGCCGACAGGTCCAGCGTGGTAAAGATCGAACCGATGAAGAACCAGCTCCCCAATTCCCTGCTCACCAGGTTGGTATGCTTGCCCTGCCACCCCAGTCCCGCCGCCTGTCCCAGCGGTTTTTCCGGCACCGGCGCGGTATCGACAAAGACCTTGAGCTCGCCCCCTGCCTCCTCGATCAGCCACCGCGCCACCCGCTTGAGCCGCTTCTTGACCACGTCGTGGTAATCCCGGTTGCGCGCATAAATCGACACTGTTCCGGCATGATCCGGCACAGGTTCAATCTCCCCGGCCCCGTAATTTTCCGCCAGAACGATCACTGACTGTGCCTCGGGCCAAAGCGCGGCCGGGTCGCCCCGCCACTGCACCCGTTCGGCCAGCCAGCCCATGCTGCCGTGATAACCTTCGGCCAGAAACCCACTTAGATCCCCCATCACATGCGGGACATCCCATGGCCGACATATCCGCGCCGCCGCGAAACCTTCGGCACGCGCGCGCTCCACCAGCCGGGTTTTCAGATCATGCCCCATGCTTCATCTTGCCGAAAATACTCTTGGGGGTATGGGGGCAACGCCCCCATTCAGAAATCCAGGTCGGCATAATGCGCCGGCGGTGGAAATCCCGGCACCTGATCGGCCAGGATGCCGCGAAACGCGGGCCGCGACTTGATCTTGGCATACCAATCCTTGACCACCTCGCTTCGGTTCCAATCCACGTCCGAGATATAGTCGAGCGCGGACAGGTGCGCCGCCGCGGCGAAATCGGCCAGGGTTAACACGTCACCGGCCAGCCATCGCCGCTGATCCAGAAGCCAGGCCATGTAATCGAGGTGATACTTGATCTTCTGCGACCCGGTCTTGACGTTCTTGGAATCCGGGTACCCCTGCTTCATCACCTTCTTGTTGACCCGCTCATAGACAAGGTTCGCGGTCACTTCACGGTGGAACTTGTCATCGAACCACCCGACGAGACGCCGCACCTCGAACCGCCCGACCGGATCCCTTGGCAAAAGTGGCACATCGGGCCGGGTTTCCTCGAGATACTCGCAGATCGCGGCGCTCTCCGACAGGATCATCCCGTCGATCTTCAAGACCGGGATCTTTCCCGCCGGGTTGCGCCGGAGGAAATCGGGGTCCTGTTCCCAATAGCGCTCCTCGATCAGCTCACATTCGATCTTCTTCTCCGCCAGGCTGAGACGAACCTTGCGGCAGAACGGGGAGAGCGGAACGTGATAGAGTTTGGCCATGGCTCAGGTCTGGGTTGTGAAAGACACACCCTCAATGCCGGTTTGGCGTGGGATTTTCAATCCTCGAAACAGCTTGCCCGCCCATCCCGGCGAATTGTTTCCGCCCCGTCCATGATCGCCGTGGCCCGAAGTGCAAGCCCGCGCTCCGGCCGGGCCGCGGAGCGTGTCTTGGGGCTCGGCAGAACCGCGGCCAGCCGCGCGGCCTGAACCGGGCTCAGATCGGCGGGTGTCACACTGAAATAATGCTGGGCGGCTGCATCGATTCCGAACACGCCCTCGTCGAACTCCGCCACGTTGAGGTAAACCTCGACGATTCGCCGCTTCGACCACATTGCCTCGACGATCGGGGTGATCACCGCCTCCAGCGCCTTGCGGGTCCAGTTTCGCCCCTGCCAGAGATAGACATTCTTCACCACCTGTTGACTGAGGGTCGAGGCCCCGCGCCCTGATCCCTCGTCAAGCGCGGTGCGGATCGCTTCCATGTCAAAGCCCCAGTGCAGGCAGAAATTGGCATCCTCCGCCGCCACGACCGAGCGCGCCATCACCGGCGCAACCGAAGTGAGCGGCACCCATGCATGATCGACCGGCGCGCCCAGTCGACGCGCCTCGGCCCGCATGTAAGGGGTCTGGCCCGGGTTCGTCACCGAATACCACCCGACTCCGCCCAGAACCACGATCACCGCGAGCAGCGCCAGCCTGATCAGCCACTTTTGCAACCACCAATAGGGTGCGAGCACCCGATCGACCCATGCGCCGCGTTTGGCGGTTTTCCCGCTGGATTTCGCTTTCTGTGCCACGACCCAGCTATAGGCGGTTTCACGCACTGGAAAAAGTGTCTTGAACGCATCCGCCCCGGTGCCATCCCTCTGAACAGAGGGTTGGCTGACGATACCGGGATGCAGGCATGGAACAGTCCCTATTCCGCGGGAATCGCGCCTTTCTCCTCGCTCAGCGGATACTCGATCTTGTCCAGCATCTCCTTGGGACAGACCTGCAGGAAATGACCCCGTTCAAGCTCCCAATGCTGCAGGATATCGGCGGCCTTGCGGCTTCCGGTTTCGGCCAGGTGGCGCTCGATCAGCTGCTTCAACTCCTGTTCCCAATGGGCCACCGTCACCGGGCAGGTGACAAGGGTCTCCATGTTCATCAGTTTGCGCGCCTCGCCATCAGGATCATGGAGATAGGCCATGCCGCCTGTCATCCCGGCCCCGAAATTGGCCCCGATCGAACCCAGGATCACGGCAACGCCGCCGGTCATGTATTCGCACCCGTTGCTGCCGCAGCCCTCGATCACCACCCTGGCGCCCGAGTTGCGCACCGCGAACCGCTCGCCCGCGCGGCCAGCCGCGAACAGATAGCCGTCGGTCGCGCCGTAAAGCACGGTGTTACCAATGATCGTGTTCTCGCTCGCCACGAGCGGGCTTGCCATCGGCGGGCGCACGACGATAAGCCCGCCCGAAAGCCCCTTGCCGACATAGTCGTTGGCGTCCCCGCTCACCTCGATCTTGAGGCCCGGCGCGGCAAAAGCGCCAAGGCTTTGCCCCGCCGAACCGGTCAGCTTGACCGTCAGGTGGTCGGGCTGAAGCGCGTTGCGCATGCCGAAATTGCGCACGATATGGGACGAGAGCCGCGTGCCCACCGTGCGATGCGTGTTCTGCACCGCATAGGAAAGCTGCATTTTCTCCCCGTCCTCGAGGAACCGCCGCGCATCGCGCACGATCTCCGCATCCAGCGTCGCGGGCACCTTGTTGGGTTTTCTTTCGCGGTTATAAACGATGTCCTTCGCGCCATCGACCGTGATCAACAGCGGGTTGAGATCGAGATCGTCAAGATGGTCGGCCCCGCGGCTGACCTGGCTGAGAAGATCGGCACGCCCGATCACCTCGCCAAGGCTGCGCGCGCCGATGCTGGCAAGGATCTCGCGCACTTCCTGGGCATAGAAGGTGATCAGGTTCACCACCTTTTCCGCGCTGCCTGTGAATTTCGCGCGCAGGTCTTCATCCTGCGTGCAGACCCCGACCGGACAGGTGTTCGACTGGCACTGTCGCACCATGATGCACCCCATCGAGATGAGCGCGGCGGTCCCGATGCCGTATTCCTCGGCCCCCATCATCGCGGCCATCACGATATCGCGCCCGGTGCGCAGCCCGCCGTCGGTGCGCAATGTCACCCGCTCGCGCAGCTTGTTCATCGCCAGAACCTGGTGCGCCTCGGTCAGGCCCATCTCCCATGGCAGGCCGGCATACTTGATGGATGTCGCCGGGCTTGCCCCGGTGCCGCCATTATGCCCCGAGATCAGGATCACGTCCGCCTTGGCCTTGGCCACCCCGGCGGCAATCGTGCCCACGCCCGAGCTTGCGACCAGTTTGACCGTCACCTTGGCGCGCGGGTTGATCTGCTTGAGGTCATAGATCAGCTGCGCCAGATCCTCGATGCTGTAGATGTCGTGGTGCGGCGGCGGGCTGATCAACGTGACACCCTTGGTCGAATGGCGCAGCCGCGCAATGAGGTCGGTGACCTTCATCCCCGGAAGCTGCCCGCCCTCACCGGGCTTGGCGCCTTGCGCCACCTTGATTTCCAGTTCCTCGCACTGGTTGAGGTATTCCGCCGTCACCCCGAACCGCCCCGATGCGACCTGCTTGATCTTGGCGCTGGGGTTGTCGCCGTTCGGTTCGGGCACGAAATGCGCCGGGTCTTCGCCGCCTTCGCCGCTGTCTGACTTGGCGCCGATCCGGTTCATCGCCACGTTGAGGGTCTTGTGTGCCTCGGGACTGAGCGCGCCAAGGCTCATCCCCGGCGTGACAAAGCGTTTGCGGATCGCGGTGATGCTCTCGACCTCCTCTATGGGCAGCGGATTGCCCAGCGGCTTGATCGCCAAGAGATCGCGCAGGTGAATCGGCGGGTTGGCCTGTATCGCCTTGGAATACTGTTTCCACAGCTCGTAAGATGCCTTGTTGCAGGCCATCTGCATCAGGTGCATCGTCTGTGCGCCCCATGCGTGCGTCTCGCCCGACCGGCGCGCCTTGTAGAAGCCGCCGATGGGCAGAACATCCCGGCCCGTGTGCCAGCCCTGCCGGTGCACCTCTTCGATCTTCTTCTGGATACCGCTCACGCCGATGCCGCTGATCCGGCTGGTCATGCCGGGAAAATACTCCGCGCACATCGCCCGGCTGAGGCCGACCGCCTCGAAATTCAGACCGCCGCGATAGGACGAGATCACGCTGATCCCCATCTTGGCCATGATCTTCAGGAGCCCCTGGTCGATGGCCTCGCGATAGCGCGCGACATTCTCGCTCAGGCTCCCTTCCAGCAGGCCCCGCGCGATCCGGTCGGCAATCGAATCCTCGGCCAGGTAGGGATTGACCACCGTTGCGCCCGAGCTCACCAGAACGGCGAAATAATGCGGGTCGATGCATTCGGCGGACCGCACGTTGAGCGAACAGAAGGTCCGCAGCCCCTTGGCGGTCAGGCCCGAATGCACCGCGCTCGTGGCCAGGATCATCGGCATCGGCACCCGGTCCGGCCCCTGGTGCTCGTCGGTCAGTACCAAGTGCCCCGCCCCGCTGCGCACTGCGTCCTCGGCCTCGGCGCGGACGCGCTCCAACGCATCGCGCAGCGCGGTCTCGCTTCCGCCCGCGGCAAAGGTGCAATCGATCTCGACCAGGTCGGCGTTGAGCAGCGTGGTCAGCTCGGCCCATTGCGCATTGCCGACAAACGGACTTTCCAACACGATGATCTCGGTCTGGGCGCTCGACTCGTCCAGCACATTCTTGAGGTTCCCGAACCGCGTCTTGAGGCTCATCACCCGGAACTCCCGCAGGCTGTCGATCGGCGGGTTCGTCACCTGGCTGAAATTCTGGCGAAAGAAATGCGACAGTGGCCGGTATTTCGTGGACAGGACCGCGCTGGGCGTATCGTCGCCCATGCTGGCCAGCGCCTCCTTGCCGTCCTCGGCCATCGGCGCAAGGATCTGCTCAAGCTCTTCAAGCGTATAGCCCGCCGCGATCTGCCGCTTGCGCAGTTCATCGCCGGCAAAGAGCGGCTTTTCCTCGACCTCGGCAAGCCGCTCGTCCAGCTCGGTGATCTTGCCGACCCATTCGCCAAAGGGCTGCGCCGCGGCCAGCCTGTCCTTGATCTCGGTGTCGTGAAAGAGCGTGCCCTCCTTCATGTCAACGGCCAGCAACTGGCCGGGACCCAACGCGCCCTTCTCCACCACGCGCGATTCATCCACCGGCACCATGCCCGCTTCGGACCCCGCGATCAGCATCCCCTCGCCGGTGACGACATAGCGCATGGGCCGCAGCCCGTTGCGATCCAGCCCCGCACAGACCCAGCGCCCATCGGTCATGGCCAGCGCCGCAGGCCCGTCCCACGGCTCCATCACGCTGTTGCAATAGGAATACATGTCCATCCAGGATTGCGGCAGCTCCACCGCCTGTTTCGACCAGCTTTCCGGCACCAGCATGGTCTTGGCCATCGGTGCATTGCGCCCGGCGCGCACCAGAACCTCGAACACCGCGTCAAGCGCGGCCGAATCCGACGATCCGTTCTGGATGATCGGCTTGATGTCCTCGGCCAGGTCGCCAAAGGTGGATGACGCCATGCGGATTTCATGGCTCTTCATCCAGTTGACATTGCCCTTGAGCGTGTTGATCTCGCCGTTATGCGCCAGCATGCGGAACGGCTGCGCCAGCCACCATTGCGGAAAGGTGTTGGTGCTGTAACGCTGGTGGTAAAGCGCATAGGCGCTCTCGAACCGCGCGTCCTGCAGATCAGGATAGAACTCGGCCACCTGCTCGGCCAGCATCATCCCCTTGTAGATGATCGACCGGCACGAGAGCGAACAGATATAGAGCCCCTGGATCCCGGCCGCCATCGCCGCCTTCTCGATGCGGCGGCGCACCACGTAAAGCTCGCGCTCGAACGTTTCCTGGTCCACGCCCTTGGTGTTCGACAGGATGATCTGCTCGATCTCGGGCCGGGTCGCGTTGGCCTTTTCGCCAAGGCACTCGATCTCCACCGGCACGTGCCGCCAGCCATAGATGTAATAGCCCATGCGCAGGACTTCGGTTTCCACGATGGTCCGACAGGTCTCCTGCGCGCCGAAATCCGTGCGCGGCAAAAACACCTGTCCCACCGCGATCAACTCGTCCTTGCGTGGCTCATGCCCGGTGCGGCGGATCTGGTCGTAAAAGAACGGCACAGGGATTTGCAGGTGAATGCCGGCCCCGTCGCCGGTCTTGCCATCCGCATCCACCGCGCCGCGGTGCCACACCGCCTTGAGCGCGGCAATCCCGGCCTCGACGACGCGGCGCGAGGGCTGACCGTCGAGGTTGACCACGAGGCCCACACCACAGGACGAGTGTTCGTCCTCATGTGCGTACATCCCGTGCTTGGCCACGTAATCGCGCAGCGCCGCCTGCTCGTCGGCCCAGTTCTCGGCCCGGATCTCAAGGTCTTTCATCTTGTCACCTCCGTTTCGGGCGCTGTTGCCCCGGTGCTCCGCATTCACGGCTTCTTCATCAGACAGGTCAGCAATGCTGACACGTTAACTTTCTCCGGTGTGTTTCCCGGCAGCCGGGCAGCAGCCGGGCGGTGCACATGAGTCACCCCCGGTTTATCACTCCGCGGCCATTTCCTTAACGCCGTTCAGGCGCGACAGGATCGCATCGGCACAATCGCGCCCGTCGCGGATCGCCCAGACCACGAGGCTCGCTCCGCGCACGATGTCACCCACCGCGTAAACCCCGTCCAGCTCGGTTTCGCCACTTCCGTATTGCGCCTTCACTGTGCCCCATCCGGTCACGGTCAGTTCCGGCTGATCCCACAACGCGGGCAGGTCTTCGGGCTCGAATCCAAGCGCCTTTATCACAAGGTCGGCGCTTTCGGTGTAATCCGCCCCTTCGATCACCTCGGGGGTTTGCCGTCCTGTCGCATCGGGCACGCCAAGGCGCATCCGCTGCACCACCACGCCATTCACCGGATCGCCCTTGAACGCTTTCGGTGCGGCCAGCCATTCGAAGATCACGCCTTCTTCCTCGGCGTTTTGCACCTCGCGCTGGCTGCCCGGCATGTTGGCACGGTCGCGCCGGTAGAGGCATTTCACGCTCTCCGCACCTTGCCTGACGGCGGTGCGCACGCAATCCATCGCCGTGTCGCCACCGCCGATCACGATCACCTTCTTGCCGTTGGCATTCAACTCGCCGCTTTCGAAATCCGGCACGCTGTCGCCAAATCCCAGGCGGTTCGACGCGGTGAGGTAATCAATCGCCCGCACGATCCCCCGCGCGCCCGCACCCGGCCCCGGCAATTCGCGGCTCTTGTAAACGCCGGTTGCGATGATCACCGCATCATGTGTCGCGCGGATTTCCTCGAACGAGATGTCGTCGCCCACGTTGCAGTTGAGCCGGAACTGAACGCCACCCTGTTCGAGCTGCTCCATCCGGCGCATCACCACGTCCTTTTCCAGCTTGAACCCCGGAATCCCATAGGTCATGAGCCCGCCACCCCGGTCATAGCGGTCATAGACCGTGACCTGCACGCCGGCCCGGCGCAGGTGATCGGCGGCGGCCAGCCCACCGGGCCCCGCGCCGATGATGCCCACGCTTTCCGTCCGCTCGCGCGCCGGTGTGATGGGCTGGACCCAGCCCTCTTCCCATGCGGTGTCGGTGATGTATTTCTCGATCGCGCCGATCGTCACCGTGCCGTGGCCCGATTTCTCGATCACGCAATTGCCCTCGCACAGCCGGTCCTGCGGGCAGATACGGCCGCAGATCTCGGGGAAGGTGTTGGTCGCCTGGCTCAGGTCATAGGCTTCGCGCAGCCGTCCCTCGGCCGTCATGCGCAGCCAGTCGGGGATGTTGTTGTGCAGCGGGCAATGGGTCTGGCAATAGGGCACGCCGCACTGGCTGCACCGCCCGGCCTGCTCGCGCGCCTTCTCGTCCGCGTACTCGCCATAAATCTCGTGGAAATCCCTGTTGCGCAGGTTGGGCACGCGCTTTTCGGGCATGTCCCGTCCGACAGACACGAATTTCAACATCGGTTGCTTGGCCACGGCGATCCTCTCCGCATCATTTTTTCAGTGAACTGCTGATTAATGCATCGTATCGCGAAAGAAAAGTCAGTATTGGTGACCTAATTGGGCGCATTCCGGTATGGCCGTTGATTATTTGCGAAAAAATCTTCCTTTTTAGGACCGTTGCGGACCTACTTTCCGCCTTCACCTTAACAGCACCCGCCCTTATAGCTGAAAAAAGACCAAAGGCCGAGCACATGCCCCTCTTTCACCTGATTCTCGTGGCCCTGATTCAGGGCGTTACCGAATTTCTGCCTGTGTCGTCCTCGGGCCACCTCATCCTCTTGCCGGAACTTTCAGGCATGGACGATCAGGGCCAGGCGATCGACGTCGCGGTACATATCGGTACGCTCTTCGCCGTGATCCTGTTTTTCTGGCGCGACGTTAGCATGGGCTTTGCGGGTATCCCGCGCATGCTCATCGGACGGATCGACACCCCCGGCGCGCGTCTCGCCTTCCTGCTTCTGATCGCCACGATTCCCGCCATCCTCCTTGGCCTGTTCCTCAAGCTTACCGGTCTGAGTGACGCCATGCGCTCGATGACCGTTATCGGCTGGACGATGCTGCTTTTCGGGCTCTTCCTTTGGTGGGCCGACCAGGCCGGCGCGACCACGAAAACAGATGCCGACTGGAACCTGGCCGATGCGATCAGGATGGGCCTCTGGCAGGCCGTGGCCCTCATCCCCGGCACGTCGCGCTCGGGCATCTGCATCACCGCGGGGCGCATGTTGGGCTATGCCCGTCACGACGCTGCGAAACTCTCCATGCTGATGTCGATCCCCACGATCTTTGCTTCGGGTGCCCTGCTCGGGTTCGAGGTCGCCGCCACCGCCAACATGGCCGCCGCCCGCGACGGCGCCATCGCGGCGCTGTTTGCCTTTTTCGCTGCCCTGCTCGCGCTCGGGTTCATGATGCGGCTGCTGCGCAGCACGAGTTTCACCCCGTACGTGATCTACCGCGTGCTTCTGGGTCTTGTCCTTCTGGCCCTGGCCTATTCGGCCTAGGTTCTGAGGTTCTTGGCCGAATCACGGATCGCGTCATATTGTCCGGATGACCGAAAGCGCCAGAGATAGCTGTCGATCATGGCCTCGACCGCGACCGGTTCGATCCCCAGATCGGCAAAACCCCGGGCCCCATCGGCCACCACGTTGTCGGTACCCAGCTGCCGGACCTGATCGCGGGTCAGAACGCCGTTGCCGATCAAACCCAGGCTGGCAATCTCGAGCATGTCGAACCCCCACGCCAGCAATCGTCCCAGCCACATCGGCAGATCCATCACCAGACGCCGCTTGTGGATCGTCTCAAGCATCACGCGAACCCAGCCGCGCAGGCTTTTCACCTCGGGTCCACCCAGTTCAAAGACGCCCTCGGCCTTGCCCTCGACACCCATCACGGCCGCCTGGGCCACGTCATCGACATAGACGGGCTGGAACTTGGTCTCGCCCCCGAACAGGGGCAGGATGGGGCCGAACCGGCTCATCCCGGCAAAGCGGTTGAAAAACCCGTCCTCGGGGCCGAACACCACGGAAGGGCGCAGGATCATCGCAGCCGGCATATGGCGCAGCACGCCCTCTTCTCCGGCCCGTTTGGTGCGCGCATAGTCGCTCTTCTGGTCGCGATCCACGCCCAGCGCCGAGATATGCACCATCCGCTGGATGCCCTGATCCGCCGCGATCCGTGCGATCCGCTCGGCCCCTTCGGCCTGAACCGAGTCGAAGTTGTTGCGCCCCCGCGCGGCAAACGTCCCGACACAATTCACCACCGCATCCGCCCCCTGCATCACGGCGGACACGCTCGCATCGTCGCGGATGTTGCAAAACACCGGCTCGACCTGACCGGGCACGCCATAGGGCTTGACGAACATCGCCTCGTTGGGCCGCCGCACAGCCACCCGCACCCGCCAGCCCTTTGCGGCCAGCTGCTGGACGATATACCGCCCCACGAACCCCGATCCGCCATAGATGGTGACAAGCTTCGACATGGCGCCCTCCGGTCTTGCAAGATGTCGGCTTTTCCTACCGCCCGGCGGCTTGCGGGACAAGGCAAAACGGCGGCCGCCGCATATACAGGAAAACCGATTGACAGTCTTCCGAGCGCGGTCTAAACGCCTGCCTCACGACACCTGCCCAGGTGGCGGAATTGGTAGACGCGCTAGCTTCAGGTGCTAGTGTCCGTATGGACGTGGAGGTTCGAGTCCTCTCCTGGGCACCATTTCAAGCCCGAAAATTCGTGTTTTGATGATATTCCGGCGCGCATTTGGAAAGCTAATGCAATCTTTCCAAATCCCGGGCCGCTGCCCAGAGGCACTCGCTTCCTTGCATGCTGAGGATACTGCGCCGCGAAACGTCGAGCGCGGCATGGCCTCGAGACCGTTTTCCGCTCACGGACGGGCGGAACCATTTGCCTTCAAGGTAATCCATTGGCGCCGCCTCATGGCCGCGCGACAGCCATTGGCGCCGCGTGGCCTCTCGATCCGGAACTGTCGCATCCATCAGATGCCGCGGATTGCCCCGCCGTCAATCCGGATACGCGAACCTGTCACATAGCTTGCGCGGGCCGATGCAAGAAAGCTCACCACATCCGCGAATTCCTCTGGCTTTCCATAGCGGCTGGCCGGGATCGTCGCGCGCGACCTGGCGGCGACATCGGCGACATCGCTGTCCGTGCGCTTGGCTGCGGCGGCATCGAGTTCGTCGACACGTTGCGTATGAATGCGACCCGGCATAACCACGTTTACCGTGATGCCATCGCCAGCAACCTCGTTTGCCAGCGTCTTTGACCAGCCAACCACGGCAGAACGGATGCCGTTGCTCAGCGCCAGATTGGGAATCGGCTGTTCAACACCCGAAGAGGTGATCGAGATGATTCGTCCCCAGCCCCGTTCTTTCATCGCGGGGAGAAGCCGGGTGTTGAGGTGAAAGATATTGGCCGCCATCGCCTCGAAATGGGTGAGCCACTGGGCCCGTTCCGCGGCCTGCGCTGTGCCCGGAGGAGGACCGCCGCCGTTATTGACGATGATGTCCACGCCGCCATCTGCCAGAAGGCTGTCTGCCAGCGCATCGACCTGCGCGATTTGCGAGAGGTCGCATTCCACGGGATGCACGTGGTCCATGCCTGCCGCCCAACCCTCGATCTTGTCGCGGTTGCGCGCAGCAGCAAAGACGGTGGCGCCTTCGGCGGCGAGCGAACTGGCGATAGCCATGCCAAGGCCGCGGCTGGCCCCGAGAACAAGTGCGCGTTTACCGGTGAGTTCCAGATCCATCAGTTCAATTCCTTCAGTCGTTTCTCTTGCCGGGCGATCAGTTGGTCCACCTCGGCACGGGTTCTTTCCGTTAACGGCGCACCGGGGCGGCGCAGGGTATCGTGAGCGATGACTCCGCGCTTGGCGAGCGTGTATTTTCGGATCGCAAGGCCCAGCCCCGGCTGCTGCTCGAAACGTGCGAGCGGCAGATAAGCGTCAAAGATGTCCTGCGCGCGAGCCATGTCGTCCTTGTTGCAGAGATCCACCACCTGAACCATCATCTCGGGGTAGGCAAAGCCCGTCATCGCGCCATCCGCGCCGCGACCCATTTCCTCGGGAAGAAAGAGCCCGCCATTGCCGCAAAGGATCGACAAAGGGCGCTTCAGCGTGCCCTCGGCCCGAAGGGCGCTGATCTTTTCAAGGCCGGGCCAGTCTTCGTGCTTGAGGCAGACGCAGGTCGGCAGATCATTGACGATGCGCGCGATCACTTTTGGCGATATCTGCACGCCGGTGACCAATGGAAAATCTTGCAGGACGAAGGGAACCTCACCCAGGGTCTCGGCCACTTGGGTATAGTAGTTCACGATCTGATCGTCGGTGCGCAGGCTGCCGGGCGGGGCCACCATCACACCTGCCGCGCCCAGGTCCATGACCGCGCGGGTCAACGTATCGATCTGTGCAAAACCCGGAGCCGAAACGCCGACGACCACTGGGACGCGACCGCCAACCCGCTTGAGGATACGTGCGACCACATCGCAGGATTCCGAGATCGTCAGCTTGGGGGCCTCGCCCATCATGCCAAGAACGGTCAGACCCGTGGCGCCTGTTTCGAGATAGAAGTCGACCATGCGGTCGCAGCTTTCGATGTCGATGCGCCCGTCTGGGTGGAATGGGGTGACGGCGATGACAAAGACGCCCCTGGCCGCGGTTGTGAGTGCTGACATGTTGTCTCCTATCGTGTCTGTTGCAGGGCGACCCGGCCAATGGCCATGGCGGTGGCCGCTTGGCAGGGTTCAACCACGGGAATGCCAAGATGTGTTTCAAGATTACCGCGAAAGGCGGTCATCCCAGCGCAGCCGAGGATCAGCACATCGGCGCCCGCGCCATCGCGCAGGCTGGTGCCCACGGTCTTGAGCCGGTCAAAGGTGCGTGTCTCGTCTGCCAGGTCAAGAACGCCGAGCTGCAGCGGTTGATCGTCGGCCAGCCGGTCCATCACCCCCATCGCACCCAGGTAACGCATGTGGCGCGGGATGCTGCGTTGCAAGATCGACAGGATGCCGAAACGCTGGCCGAGGGTCATGGCGGTCAACACCGCCGCCTCGGCAATGCCGAGCACCGGTCGGGAGGATTGTTCGCGCAGAGCCGCGAGCCCCGGGTCGGAGAAACAGGCGACCACGAAGGCGCTGGCCTGATCCTCGAGGGCCGCGCAATGGGACAGCATCGGGCCGACGACGCCATCGACATGGGCCTGGGTCTCGATCCCCGGCGGACCTTCGGCCAACGTACGGGCAATGATTGGCACCGGACTGGCCGCGCGCATCGGATCGACCGCGCGGTCGATACCATCCGTGACATGCTGACTGCTATTTGGGTTGATGATGTAGATCGTCATGATTGTCCTCCCGGATGACCCCAGAAATCGGACGGCAGTTGCAGGTCTTGCCGTGCGCCCATGCGGTCGATCATCAGATTTGCCTGTTCTGCGGCTTCGTTCAGAACGATACCCTCGTCCAGGCGCGTCGCGCGGCCGTCGCGCAGCACCATTTCCCCACCGACCATCACATTGGTCACATCGTTGCCATTGGCAAAACACACCAGCCGGTGCACTGGCATGTTGCCCGGCTGCAGATGCGCGCGCGCAAGGTCCAGCGTGACGATATCGGCTGCCTTGCCCATCTCGAGCGAGCCGATGCTTTTCTCCATCCCCAGCGCCCTCGCTCCGTCGATGGTGCACATCTCCAGCACCTTGCCGATGGGCAACACGTCGGCATCGCGGAAATGGCGACGGTGGTAGTGCATGGCCTGTTGCATGTGGCGGAACATGTCGCCGGACCGGTCCGGCGCGGTAGCATCCGACCCCAAGGCCACGCAGGCGCCTATCTCCAGCATTTCGATCGCTGGGCAGCGGCCCGATATAGATGCATTGGCCGAAGGGTTATGCGCGATTTTCGCGTCGGTCCGAGCCATTAACATGATCTCGTCGTCGTGCAGATCAATGCAATGCGACAGCAGCGCGTCAGGCCCCAGTAGCCCAAGTGCATCAGCCCGGCGGATCGAGCCGCGCCAATGCCCGTCCTGGGTAAAGACCAATCCTTTTTCGCGTGCAAAGGCCCGCACGGCCCGGGCTTGTTCGCAGGCGGCGGCATAGTCGGCAGGGGCCATGTCGCGCTCATGTTCATCACGCAATACGGGGTATAGCATGGCGATGTTGATGCGGCCTGAATGGGTGCCGTGCCAGTCCGCGGCCACAGCCTTGCTCGTGTCGAATTGCTGTTCGAAAGTCACCGGGTAGCGGCGTTGCGTACCGTCTTTCCAATCGGCATAGGTGATCGGGTGTGGCGCGCGGGTCGGGCCCACGGCGACAACGCTGCGGGTGCCTACCTCGACCACCCCGCGGCAATGGGCGGCGGCATACTCGGGGTGATCGCTGCGCATGATCGTGTCGCCGCCACCAAGGAGGGATACACCGGTGGTCACGCCAAACCGCAGCCTTTCCAGTGCAGCGAGACGGCCTTCGGCATGCCAGAATTCAGGAGGTGAAACCCGCGTATAGACCTCGCCGCAGATCGCCTCCCAACGGTTTTCCCGATGCATCCCCATCGTCTTGATCAGGCCATGGCCCGCGTGGGCATGAACGTCGATCAGTCCTGGAAAGACGACATGGCCCGTGACGTCGATTACCGCTGCCGCCTTGATCTGTTCTCGCAAGGTCGCGGCCGTGCCGATCGCCACGATGACCCCGTTGGCGACGGCGACGGCCCCGTCTTCGATCACGCGGCGGGACGGGTCCATCGTTATGACGCACCCGCCGGTCAGAAGTGTATCAGCCTGCATGGGTGGTCTCCCCAAGTGGCGGAAGGCGCCTCACGTCCAGTGCGCCATTGGCGGGCATGGCAAAGTCCGGATGTTCCCCCGCGATCCCGATCACCCGCAGGGGATTGTATAGCGTGAGCCACGCAGGATCCTCTTGCAGCAGCACATAGGCCTGCCGCCAGATCTCGGCCCGAGCGGCGCAGTTGGTGGTCACGCGGCCCCTGTCGATCAGCGACTCGACCGCAGGATTCGCATAGCCCTGCCACCACGATCCTGCGACGCGGCTGTCGATCTTCTCGCAAAGTACGCGATAGGTGCTCATGGGGCTGGAATCAAAGACGCAAAGATCATGGATCTCCTTGCGACGGACCATGTGGGCATAATCTTCACGCTCGGGATGTATATGCGTCTTGAGCGTGATTCCGACGGTTTCAAGCTGCAGGCCCAGAGCCGCTGTGAGCCGCTCGGCCTCATCTGGCAGGCGCGTCGGGCAATCTACCTCGAGCACCAGCCCGTCACCATGGCCAGCCTCGGCCAACAACGTGCGAGCCCTCTCACGGTTCATTTGCGCGCCGGCCCCCTGCCCGGCGCCGAAATGGTTGGGGCTGATGAAACCGCGCAAGGGGCGCGCGGCGCCTCGTATCACCGTCTCGACGATAGCATCCCGGTCGACGGCAAGGCTCAGCGCCCGGCGAACGCGCGCATCGGCCAGCGGACCGCTGGAGGCGTTGAGCAGATAGATGATCGCCACGGGCGACAGGAATTCATGCCGCATGGCAGCCAGCGCACGCGAGGCCACGAAATCCAGATCATTGGCCACCTGCACCTTGCCCCTCTCGAGCATCGCCTGGCTCGTGGCCGCATCAGGTTCCAGCAACCAGGTGACCGAGGCATTGGCGGGCGTGCCGCCAAAATGCCCCTCGACAAGCGTGGCGGTGATCCGTTCCGCCGTGACCTGGGCAATCCGATACGGGCCGCTGCCGATCTGCTTGGAATAATCGCCGGCATCCAGCCCCTCAAAAGCCGAAGGGGAGACAATGAAGCCCTGTTCCAGCACGTCGAGCAGATCCGCCATCGGCGCGGTGAGCGTGATTCGCAATCGCAGCGGGTCCAGCACCTCGAACGCCGCCCCACCGAGAAACTGCCGCCAGACTGCGGGCGCCCCCAGCGTATAGCCCTTGTCTTCCCGTGCCATGCGTTCGAGTGAGGCAGCAACTGCGGCGGCATCGCAGGGCGTGCCATCGTGAAACTGCACGTTGCTCTGCAAGGTGAAGGTCCACGTCCGGGCATCCTCTGATACCGTCCACTCCCGCGCCAGCGCTGGCACAAATCCCTGTCCTTCGCGGTTGACCAGCGTGTCATAGATCGCGTGCAGTACCGTCAATTCGTCGTTGGCATCCGTGCAATCATGCGGGTCACCAAGCTTCAGCCGAGGCTGTGCTATCAAGGTCATGCGACATCCCTTTCCGGTTCGTCGATCAAGTGGCAGGCCACGGCCTGGCCCTCGCCCATGTCGCGCAAGGCGGGGCGTTCGACGGCGCAGCGGTCCCAGGCAAAGGGGCACCGGGTACGAAAACAGCAGCCCGACGGCAATGACAGCGCCGAAGGCACCTCCCCGGTGAGCTCGATCTCCTGCTTGTCGCGCTTTGCCTTGATGCTCGGCGCGGCAGACAGCAGCGCGCGGGTATACGGATGGCGCGGGCGTGCGAACAGCACGTCACGCGGCGCGGTCTCAACCATGAAGCCAAGGTACATCACCCCGATCTTGTCGGCGACGTGATGTACAACTGACAGGTCATGGCTGATGAACAGGTAGGCCAGCCCGAATTCGTCGCGCAGATCTTTCATCAGATTGAGAATCTGCGCCTGAATGGACACGTCGAGCGCGGAGACGGGTTCATCCGCCACGATCAGACCCGGTGTGACCGACAGCGCCCGCGCGATACCGATTCGCTGTCGCTGTCCACCCGAGAACTGATGCGGATAGCGTCCGGCGTGCTCGGCATTTAGCCCCACGCGCGCCAGCAATTTTTCGATTCGTGCCGGCACTTCGCGTCGCGCTTCGGCGCCCTTGGCCTGCTGCAAGAGCGGTTCGGCCACGATGTCGCGCACCTTCTGGCGCGGGTTGAGCGAGGCATAGGGGTCTTGAAAGATCATCTGCATCTTGGCGCGGACCGGCAGCATCTGCGCGAAATCATGATTGGCCACGTCTTCGCCATCGATCAGCAACTCCCCGCCGGTGGGTTTGTAGATACGTGCGATGGTTTTCGCGACGGTGGACTTGCCACAGCCGCTTTCGCCGACCAGTGCCATGATCTCGCCCCGCTTGATGCTGAAGCTCACCCCGTTCACGGCGCGCACGACAGAACGGTCCAGCCGAGGCCCTTTGCGCCCGATCCGCAGCCGATCGAACAAGCCTCCGCCAAGGGGAAAGTGCATCTCCAGATTGCGCACGTCGAGCATGGGTGCAGTGACGTCGGTCATGCGGATTCTCCGGGGTTCAGTGGAAAGTGGCAGGCCGCCGAGAGCGAGCCGCGCTGGGCGGAGAGCTTGGGCTCTATCTCGGCACAGAGGGCCTGCGCGCGCGGACAGCGGTCGCGAAAGTTGCAGCCCTGGGGCAGGTTGCGGATGTCGGGCACCGTGCCGGGGATCTGCTTGAGCCGCTCGTGCCGGTTGGACGGGTCGGGAATGCTGTCGATCAGCCCGCGCGTATAGGGGTGCGCCGGCGCCTCGATCAACTCACGCGCGCGGCCCCTCTCCACCACGTTGCCGCAGTAGAGGACGGTGATACGGTCGGCCATCTCGGACACAACGGCAAGGTCATGGGTCACGAGGATCATCGAGGCGCCCTTTTCCGCGATCTGGCGGCGCATCAACTTGAGGATCTGGCTCTGGATCGTCACATCGAGCGCCGTCGTCGGCTCGTCCGCGATGATGAGCCGGGGCCGCGCGAGCAAGGCAATGGCGATCACGACCCGCTGGCGCATCCCACCCGAGAACTGGTGCGGATAGGCCCTGAGCCGTTCCGTCGCGCGGCTGATGCCGACGCTTTCCAGCATCTCGACGCAGGCGGAATGACGGGCCTGGGCGTCAAGATCGCTGTGCAGGCGCAAGACTTCGTCCATCTGCCGCCCGACACTGTGCAACGGGTTGAGGGACGTCATCGGGTCTTGAAAAACCATGGAGATTTCGCGCCCACGGATTTCGCGCAACCGCGCCTCGCCCGCTTTCACAAGGTCTTCGCCATCGAGCAGGATCTGGCCGCCTTCGATCTTGCCGGGGCTGTCGATCAACCCGAGGATCGAAAAGCCGACCACGGATTTGCCACCACCGCTTTCGCCAACCAGCCCCATGACCTCGCCTTCGGCAATGTCAAAGCTGACGCCATTGACGGCCTTCACGGTCCCGCCAAACGTATGGAAATGGGTCCGCAGATCGTGCACATCGAGCAGCGGTTGTTTTGCCGCTTCAGTCATTACTTCAACCTCGGGTTCAATTCGTCACGCAGGAAATCGCCAAACAGATTGATGCCGAAGACCAGCATCATGATCGCGAACCCGGGAAAGACGCTGGTCCACCAGAGCCCGCTGAACAGCACGTCAAAGCCGTTCTTGATCAGAAGCCCCAGCGACGGCTTGGTGATCGGAACACCCACGCCCAGGAACGAGAGCGAGGCTTCGATCAGTACGAAGGTACCGACCTGGATCGTTGCGATCACGATGAGTGGGGTCAGCACATTGGGCAACACATGCTTGCGGATGATCTTGGTATTGGGCAGCCCGGCAACCTTGGCTGCCTGTACATATTCCTTTTCGATCTCCGAGAGGGTCGAGCCGCGCACGGTCCGGGCATAGACCACCCAGCCGACCGCCGTGAGCGCGATCAAGACCTTGTCGATCCCCGTGCCCACCGCCGACATGAGGAAGAGCGCGATCAGGATCGACGGAAACGACAGCTGGATATCGGCGATGCGCATGATGATGCTGTCGGCAAGTCCGCCGTAAAACCCGGCGATCAGCCCCAGGACCGTGCCGATCGTGCACGAGGCAATCATCGCCACCAACCCGATGAACAGTGAAATGCGCGCGCCGTAAAGGATGGAAGCCCAGACATCCCGTCCCTGTCCGTCCGTACCCAGCGGGAATTGCGGATCGCCTCCCTCAAGCCACATGGGTGGCTTGTAGCTGTCCAACAGGTTCAGTGTCGCGTTGTCATAGGGGTTCTGCGCAACCAGGAACGGACCGATCAGAACGGCGAGGGCAAAAAAGGCCATCAACCCGCTGCCGATCATTGCCGAACTGCTGCGGCAGTAGTTGTGGAAGAATTCCGACTGAAGGAATGCCGTCATTTTATCGCCCCTCATTTCAACGTGATGCGCGGGTCGATCAGCGTGTAGATGATATCGACGAGGAAATTGATGACCACGAAGATCAGCGCGACAAGCATCAGGTAGACAACGATCACCGGCCGATCGGCGCGATAGATGCTGTCGATCAGCAGCTTCCCCATGCCGGGCCAGGAAAAGATCGTCTCGGTGATCGTGGCAAAGGCGATGAGATCGCCCAGTTGAAGGCCGAAGATCGTGATGACGGGGATCAGCGCGTTTTTCAGCCCGTGCTTATAGAGCACGTCACGGCGCGTCGCGCCCTTGGCGCGGGCGAATTTCATGAAATCCTGCCGATTGACCTCCATCATGCCCGCGCGAGTCATGCGCAGGAGAATGGCCATGGTCGCCAGCGACAAAGTGACCGCGGGCAGGATGATATGGTGCCACCCATCCGCAGTCAGAAGGCTGACGCGCAGGCCGAATATCTCGGCCGTGTCGCCACGCCCGGAGGACGGAAAGATTCCCCAATGCACCGCAAACAGGAAGATGAGCACCATGCCGACCCAGAAACCGGGCAGCGAGATGCCCAGAAGCGACCCGGCCATGATGGTGCGGCTTATGCGGCTGTTCGGGTTGGCCCCGGCATAGACCCCCAAGGGAATCGCCACGACCAGTGCCAGCGCCATGGCGACCAGCACCATTTCCAACGTGGCCGGCAGCCGTTCCAGGATCAACGCCATCGCCGGCTGGCGAAAGACATAGGAATTTCCGAAATCCCCCTGAACAAGACTGGTGACAAAGCGCCCGTATTGCACAAAAAGCGATTGATCGAGACCCAACAGGCGCCGCGCCTGCGCAATCTCGGCATCGGTGGCATCGATGGGCACGACCATGAACACCGGGTCGCCGGTGAAACTCATCATGAGGAAGACGATCACGGAAACGACCCATAACACGAGGGTCATCTGGAGCAGTCGTTTGAAAATATATCCGGTCATCGGTGGCAACAGTCTTTCGCAGGCGGGTAACTGGAATGACCCCGGCGGCAACCTGCCGCCGGGAACGCAGGAGCGTGCCCTTATTCGGCCACGTCCATGTCAAAGGCCCAGATGAACTTGTCCACGCGCGGCTCGAGATGGATACCATCTCGCACGGCATAGATGTCCTGCTCGTAGTGCACGGGGATCATCGGAATGTCCTCGAGCAACAGCTTGGAGGCTTCCTGAAGGTATGCGTCCCGCTCTTCGATGCTGGGGGTGGCGTCGGCCTTGTCGACCAGCGCGTCGAGCTCCGGATTGGAATAGGATCCCCGGTTGACCTGGCCGTAGCCTTCCTTCTTGTCGCGGGTATAGAAGAGCGCGCCATACATGGACCCCGCATCCCCTTCCGGAACATCCCAGCCGGACATGATGAAGCTGGAATTCTCGGTGGGAACGCGGATGTAACCCCAGAAGTTCGACTTGGGCATGATGTTCAGCTCCAGATCGATATTGATCTTGGCCAGCATCGATGCCAGTGCCTGCGCGATCTGGGCGTCGTTCACGTACCGGTTGTTGGTGGCATCCAGCGTCATGGTGAAACCATCGGCATAGCCCGCCTCGGCCATCAGCTCATTGGCCTTTTCAATGTCCACCGGATACATCTCGCGAAAGCTCATGCCATCGGCATGGCCGATATGGGATTCCGGCACGAACTGGTCGCTGGGCGTGGCCAGACCGTTCATGACGATCTCGTTGATCGCGTTGGCGTCGATCGCACGTGCAATGGCTTCGCGCACGCGCTGGTCGGTCATCGGGTTTTCGCCCTCGATGGTCGGTGACTTCTCTCGCATGTCCATGGCCAGCACCAGGTTCAGCAGGCTGGGCCGGGTGATCACCTCGAACCCGTCTTCGGACTTCACACGGTCCACATCGCGCACGGCAAGATCCTGAATCACATCCACTTCACCGGTCAGCAGCGCCGCGGTACGGGTTGCCGGGTTGGTGATCGGGCGGAAGGTCACTGTGTCGATTTTCGGCTCACCGGCCCAGTAATCGTCGAAGGCGCTGAGGACCAGCTTCTCTTCCTTGGTCCAGTTTTCCAGCTTGTAAGGGCCGGTGCCCATCGGCTCGCGGTCCATTTTCTCATCGCCGACCTCTGTCGTGTATTCCTTGTCGAGGATGAGCAGTTCGGCCAGATCGTTGGGCAAGACCGCATAGGGCTTGGGCGTCTTGATCTCGACGGTCATGTCGTCAACAGCGGAGATCGAGGCGATATTTGCCACCAGGTCGGGGCGGATCGACTCGCGTGCCTTCTCAACGGTGAACACCACGTCCTCGGCGGTGAAGTCATTGCCGTTGTGGAACTTGACACCCTCGCGCAACTTGAAACGCCACGTGGTGTCGTCGACGTTTTCCCAGCTTTCGGCCAGACCGGGTCCGAATGTCAGGTCCGTGCTGCGCTTCACCAGCGGATCGTAGATGTGGTAATACATGATATTGGATGACAGTTCCTCGCCCGCGAGCGGGTAGAGGTGGCTGGGGTCGGCCGTCAGGCCAATCGTGACGGCCTTTTCAGCCAGCGCCACGCTTGCCGTCGTCGCCATCAACGCGACGCCGAGCGCACTGGCACGAAGCGCGGTTTCACTCAGGTATTTCATCGGGAACTTCTCCGTTGTTGGGAATGTGTGATGGGGCCGCTTGACCGGACCTCGTTCATTGTTGTCTCGGGAATGGGGTCAGTGACCGGGGCGGGCTGTCTGCACCTCGATCTGGTAGCCTTCGGTGTCGTTCATCGCGAAGGCGCGGATGCCCAGTTCGTCACTGTCGAACATCCTGGTCAGGCCCGCGACCTCATTGGCCTGAGCCCAGGCATACCAGGCGTCGACATCCGGCACCCGCAGGCAAAGCTGTACGGTTTTCTTTTCCTGCCATTTCTGCATGCCGCGGGTCTCATCGACGAGACCCACATGAGCTTGACCGTCAATGCGATAGATCTTGGACCAGCCCTGGTCGATGGCCAGCGTGAATCCCAGCACGTCCTCGTAAAAGCGCATCGCGGCGGGCAGGTCACGGTAATACTGAAAGGTGATCGCCAGAACTATGCCGCCGGAGGGTCGTTGCGCCTGCATGGAGACTCCACTGTGCTTCGAATGTGTATGCAAATGGTATACACATGGAATGCAAAGTCAACCGGCTTTGGAAACCTCCGCCCGTGAAGAGCGGATCAGAAGGCGTGGTAGATATGCGAGATGATCGATTCGCGGACATTGCTCAAATGCAGTTTCATGGCCGCGCCGGCCTCTTCGGGTTTTTGGGCGACCACTGCGTCAATCAAGGCGATATGTTCTTCACAACCCGGGATCAGACGGTCGGGGATGGAGCCCTGGTCATACATCCCTGTCTTGACTTTCAATTGTTCGATCAGTTCGAGCAGAAGTTTGGAGCCGGCCATCTCGGCGATAGCGTAATGCAAGCGCATATCAAGGGCCGAATGCTCTTCCGGGCTGGGACGTGGGCCGTCAATAAACCCTTGCATTTTGGACTTTATTTCCACCAATTCCGCCGTGGGCCTGCCCGCGGACGCGGCCTTTCTGGCGGCTTCGCACTCCAGAAGGCTGCGGACATGAAGGATCTCCATGATCTCGTTCAAGGACACGCTGCTCACCACGGGGGCGCCACCGGCGTTGCGCTTCGCCAGCCCCTGGCTCACCAGCTGTCCAATGGCCTCGCGCACGGGCGTACGTGACACGCCCAGCCGGTCAGCGAACTTTTTCTCGCTCAGACGCGTGCCGGGCTCCAGAGTACCGTCGAGAATCATCGCCTTCATCCGCTGAAACGCCGAATCCCCCAAGGTTTGAGATTTTTCGGTCATGCTACATCCCTCCCGGCACAAATTTCGCCCGTTTCCGGCGCGGTGTCTTTCCCCAAGTACATATAGTGGTATACAGGTAGTATGCCAACTGAAACCACAGCGGCGGGGCCACCATGCAGATCAATGAATACGACACGATCGTCCGGGGGGGAACCGTTGTCACCCCTGAAGGCACGACAAGGCAGGACATCGCGATTGCCGATGGCCGGATTGCCGCGCTTGGCGCCAGGCTCGATGGCACAGCAACGCATGAGATCGATGCGGCGGGCCTGCTTGTCCTGCCGGCCGGTGTGGATACCCATTGCCACATCGAACAGATGTCCGGCGCAGGTCTGATGAACGCCGATACCTTCGCCACGGCCACCCGTTCAGCGGCGAAGGGCGGCACGGCGACTGTCGTCTCCTTCGCTGCGCAGCATGCGGGCCAGAAGATGCGACAGGTGGTTGGTGATTATGCTGCCCTCGCTGAGCAAGGCGCGATGATCGACTACGCGTTCCACATGATCGTGGCCGATACCGGCAACGGCAATCTCGCCGAGGATATCCCCGCGCTGATCGCCGAAGGTCACCGGTCGATCAAGATATTCACCACCTATGCCAAGGTGCGCCAGGACGACAAGTCGATCCTCGACATTCTTGCGCAGGCGCGGGATGCGGGCGCCCTGGTCTGCTTACATGCCGAGAATGACGGGCTGATCCGCCACATGACGGACAAACTGCTCGCCGAGGGCAAGACCGCACCCAGATACCATGCCGCCTCCCACCCGCGCGAGGCCGAGATAGAGGCGATTGATCGCATGTGCCGTTTCGCCGAATTCACCGGCGCGCGGATCATGATCTTTCATGTCTCCACCCGCGAAGGTGTTGAAATCATTCGGCAGGCCCGCGCACGTGGCGTGAAGGTACAAGCCGAGACCTGCCCGCACTACCTGTTCATGACCGTCGATATCCTGGAGCGTGAGAATCCAGCCCGCTTCATGTGTTCGCCGCCGCAGCGCAGCCGAGACGATCAGGAGGCACTTTGGGGCGCCATGGCCGACGGCACGGTCGAACTGGTGACCTCGGACCATGCCCCCTACCGCTTGGACGCGACTGGCAAGTTCGCACACGGCACAGACGCGCCCTTCAACCAGATCGCCAACGGAATGCCGGGCCTGGAAACCCGCCTTCCGCTGATGTTCAACGCCATGGTGAGCCAGGGGCGCATGGGACTCGAGGCGTTTGCCCGCCTTACCGCGACCGCCCCTGCCCGCGCCTTTGGGCTTGAGGGTAAAGGCGCGATTGCCGTGGGCTTTGACGCCGATCTGGCGCTCTGGGACCCGGCAATTTCCCTTACCTATGGCCCTGACGACCTGAGCTGCAACACTGGGTACAACCCATTCGAAGGCACAGAGGTGAAGGGAATGCCGCTGCATGTCATGTCTCGTGGCGAGGTGCTGGTGTGCGACCGCGCCCTGGTCACGGACGTGCCGCGGGGCCAGTGGCTACCGATGACCGCCTGATGCCCCGTGCACGCCGCTTCATCCAATGTGACGTATTTACAGATCAGCCCACGCAAGGCAACGCGCTGGCCGTCGTTGTCGATGGCGTCGGGTTGAACGCCGAAGAGATGCAGCGCTTCGCCACGTGGGCGAACGTTGCTGAAACCACCTTTCTGCTCCCGCCCGAAACGCCGGGGGCCGATTACCGGCTGCGCATCTTCACCACGACGCGGGAGATCGCCTTTGCCGGTCACCCGACCCTTGGCAGCTGCATGGCGTGGCTGGCGGCTGGCGGCACCCCGCTGGACCCCTCAATGGTGCGGCAGGAATGCGGCATCGGACTTGTTGGAATAGACTTGCGCAGCGGCAGACCGGCATTCGTCGCACCGCCGACAAAGGTCGTGCAGATGGCCGAAGACATGCGCCGGCACATCGCCGAAGTTCTGGATCTCCCGTCGGACTGCATTTCCCGGGCCGTGACACTCGAAAACGGTTCGTCATGGCAATTGCTGGAGTTGGACAGCCCCGCCCGCGTTCTCGGGGCCAGCGCGCAGCGTCTGCAGCAATCCCCGTTCAGAGGGATCGGCTTGATGGCCCGGCATGGTCCCGGCACGGGCCTGGATTTCGAGGTCCGCATGCTCGCGCCTTCCAACGGCGTGTCCGAAGACCCGGTAACCGGTTCGCTCAACGCGGCAATCGCATGCTGGCTCGCCGAAGAAGGCCGTCTGACCCTGCCTGCCATCGTGGCGCAGGGTACCGCAATCGGTCGGACGGGACGCGTTCACCTTCAACACGACCAGGACGGGCGGTTAACGGTGGGTGGCGATGTCCGCATCCTGATCGACGGAACCGTAATGCTTTGATGCCTGACGCTTGCTGTGAGTTCACTGCGCTCCCACGATCCGGAAGCCTTCCAATCACAAGAAAATCGTGCCCCGCTGCCGGTCATCCCTGTTGTGCACCAGTTTTCCGAGTTCCGGCCTGCACACCCCGCGCCTTGCCCGCGTGACGCGCCGTGTCGATCGCAATATAGTCGCGCCGACTCACAACGGATGGCGACCCATGCCCGAAACCAGATTCATCAGCGACATGTTCCGCCGCCTTGCCGGCTCGGGCCTCGGTGTGCTCGGTCGCGGCCGGCAAAGCGAAGACCCGGTCGACCTGTGCCACTCCCTGCTCGATACCCGCAGCGAGGTGTCGGGCCTCGTGCTTGCGCGGCATATTCTCGATCGGCTGGAACAGGCGACGCCGGAGCAACGCCGTGCCGCCTTTGTCCGGATCGCCGACGAGTTCGGACCCGATGAAACCAGACTGCAACATGCGCTGGCCACTTATGTTCCCGGTGACGTCGCGGCCGCGCGACGCGTGCATTTCGCCGCCGAACCGCGCTCACAGGAACTCATTCGCGCCTTCAACCGTGTGCCCGGCGCCACGGCAAGGCTGGTGCGGCTGCGCGCGGAACTCCTGCGCGATGCCCGCTCTGACCCGGCACTGACCAGCCTCGATCAGGACTTTCGCCATCTCTTTGCCTCGTGGTTCACCCGGGGCTTTCTCGAACTGCGCCGGATCGACTGGCGCACGCCCGCGAATGTTCTGGAAAACATCATCACCTACGAGGCGGTGCACGAGATTCGCGGCTGGGATGATCTGCGCCAGCGCGTCGGCGATCCTGACCGGCGGCTCTTCGCGTTCTTCCACCCGGCCATGCCCGATGATCCGCTGATCTTTGTCGAGATCGCCCTTACGCGTGACATCCCCGGCGCCATTGGCCCGATCCTCGACCCCGACCGCGACCGCATCCCGCCGGAGAAGGCCCGGGTCGCGGTGTTCTATTCGATCTCGAATTGCCATGTCGGCCTGCGCGGCATTTCCTTCGGCAATTTCCTGATCAAGCAGGTCGTCGAGGAACTGCGCCGTGACATAGAGGGGCTTTCGACCTTTGTAACCCTGTCGCCGGTTCCGGGCCTGCGTCGCTGGGTGGAGAACGAGATGCAGGCCGAGGACGGCCTGCTTTCCAAGCACCTGCGCAAGGCCCTGTCCGAACGCGATGATGACGCGCCTCCCGATCCCGCAACGCTGCGCGAGGTGACGGCGCTTTACCTCACCCGCGCCCGCCGGTCGAGCGGCGCCGCGCTCGACCCGGTCGCTCATTTTCACCTTGGCAATGGTGCGATCCTCGCCCACGCCCATGCCGAGGCCGATCCCGGACCGCGCGGCATGGCAAACTCTTGGGGGGCGATGGTCAACTACCTTTATGACGACAGCCGGATCGAGACCAACCACCAGGCCTATGCCAACAGTTCGGAGATTGCCCAGTCCTCCGAGATTCGCACCCTTGCGTCACGGGCGGCCAGGGACTGAGTGCGGGCCACCGAACTCGCCCCTTGATCTCGACCGGGCCTGGCCCGATAAGACCCGAAGGGCCCGACAAGTCCAGGAACCACAGCCAGAGGCGCAACCCAGATGGCCAATCATCTCTACAAGGGCGACCTTCCCGACGGGCTCGATCTCGGGCCGATCGTCGCCATCGACTGTGAAACCATGGGCCTCAACCCCCATCGCGACCGGCTTTGCCTCGTGCAGATGTCGGCGGGCGACGGCGAGGCCCATCTTGTCCAGATCATGAAGGGCCAGACGCAGGCGCCCAATCTCACGGCCATGCTGGCCGATCCGGACGTGCTCAAGATGTTTCATTTCGGCCGCTTCGACATTGCCGTCCTTCTGCATGCTTTCGGCGTGATGACTGCCCCGGTCTACTGCACCAAGATTGCCTCGAAACTGGTGCGCACCTATACCGACCGCCACGGGCTCAAGTTCCTGTTGCAGGAAATGCTGGGGGTCGACATCTCCAAGCAACAGCAGATGTCCGACTGGGGTGCCGAGGATCTGAGCGAGGCGCAACTCGACTATGCCGCGTCGGACGTTCTCTATCTCCACGCCCTGCGCGACAAGCTCGAAGAGCGACTCGCCCGCGAAGGGCGAAGCGAGATCGCACAGGCATGTTTCCGCTTCCTGCCCATCCGTGCCCAACTCGATTTGGCGGGTTGGCCGGAAACGGATATCTTTGCCCATACATGACCGACCATGAAACATTCCTCGCCGCCGCGCGCCGCGTCATCCGCACCGAGGCCGACGCGCTGACCATGCTGGCCGACGGGCTGGGTGATGGATTTGCCGCGGCGATCGACCTCATTCTTGCCGTCCGGGGCCGGGTGATCGTCTCGGGCATGGGCAAGTCCGGCCATATCGCACGCAAGATCGCGGCCACACTGGCCAGCACCGGCACGCCCGCACAATTCGTGCACCCCGCCGAAGCCAGCCACGGCGACCTGGGGATGATGGTGCAGGGCGACGTGGTGCTGATGCTCTCGAACTCGGGCGAAACGCCCGAACTGGCCGACATGATCGCCTATACCCGCCGGTTCTCGATCCCGATGATCGGGGTTGCCTCTCATGCGCAATCCACGCTTCTGAAACAGGCCGACGTGGCCATCGTTCTGCCCCCGGCGGGCGAGGCTTGCGGTACCGGGATCGTGCCCACCTCCACGACCACGATGACCCTCGCGCTGGGCGATGCGCTGGCCATCGCATTGATGGAGCATCGCGCCTTCACGCCCGAGCATTTCCGCGAGTTTCACCCCGGTGGCAAGCTTGGCGCGCGGCTAAGCCGGGTCCGCGACCTGATGCACACGGGCGACGCCCTGCCGTTGGTCACGGGGCAAACGCCCATGTCCGAGGCGCTTCTTGAAATCAGCCGGAAGGGCTTCGGCGTGGTCGGCGTCACCGATGCCGGTGGCCTGCTCGACGGGATCATCACCGATGGTGACCTGCGCCGCCACATGGCCGGACTTCTCGATCACAAGGCCGGCGACGTCATGACCCGCACCCCCCGCACCATCGCCCCCGATGCTCTTGCGGAAGAGGCCGTTGCATTGATGAACGCGGTCAAGATCACCTGTCTTTTCGTTACCGACGCAGGCAATGGAGGCCGGCCCCTCGGGTTGATCCATATCCATGACTGCCTTCGGATCGGACTGGGCTGATATGTCGGCGCGGGGTGATTTCTACTCGCGGTTCGTTGCGTGGCTCAAGATCCTGCTTCCGATCGCGGCCCTGGCCATTCTCTCCACGCTCTTTCTGTTGTCGCGCAACATCGATCCGGCAACGACGATCCCGTTTACCACCATCGACCTGCGTGAACGGGCCCGCGAGGAACGGGTCACCGCGCCCGAATTGGCGGGCGCCACGGAAAACGGCGACCTGATCCTGTTTCGTTCGGCGTCGGCCCGTCCCGATCCCGAGAACCCCTCCCGCGGCCTTGCCGAAATGCTCTCTGCCCGGATCACCCTCGCGAGTGGCTCGGAGATCACCTTCTCCGCTCTGGAAGGGATCGTCGATCAGGGCAATGACAGGGCCGAGTTGACCGGTGATGTCGTGGTAACCAGCTCCACGGGCTACGAGATCACCACCGACCAACTCATTTCAGGGATGCGCAGCATTCGCGCAGAAAGCCCCGGCGCGGTAGTGGGGACAGGGCCGCCCGGTGATTTTAAGGCCGGACGCATGTTGCTGACCACGGATGAGAATGGCGAAAACGCAAGGCTGCTCTTCACCGATGGTATCGAGCTGATATATGATCCGCAGGATATCGAGGAATAGTCCATTGAACCAAGCTCTCTTGCGCGCCCTTGCCGCCGCCCTCTGCCTTGCCCTCTTGCCCGTGACTGCCACTTCTCAGGGGGCCGAGATTGCCTTTGGTGATGTCGAGCAGGATCCCGCACAGCCGGTCGAGGTCACCGCCGAGACGCTCTCGGTCGATCAGGACGACGGCACCGCGATCTTTACCGGCGACGTGTTGATCGTGCAGGGCGAAATGCGCCTTTCCGCCCCCACGGTCGAGGTGTTCTATGATCAGGCCGGAGATCGTATCCAGCGGCTCAAGGCGTCAGGCGGCGTCACGCTGGTTTCGGGCGATGACTCGGCCGAAGCCGAAAGTGCCGATTACTCGGTCGAAAGCGGCACGATCCTGATGCAGGGCGATGTCCTGCTGGTCCAGGGGGAGTCGGCACTCACGTCCGACCGGATGACGGTCGACACGCACGACGGCACCGCCCGGATGGAGGGCCGCGTCAGGACGGTGTTGCAATCCAATGACTGATCAACCCGCAAAGCCCGATCTCACGCTCACCCGGGGCAGCTCGGGCCTGCACATTCGCAATCTGCGCAAGAGCTACAAGAAGCGCGTCGTCATCCGTGACGTGTCGATGGATCTCCAGCGCGGCGAGGTGGTCGGCCTGCTCGGCCCCAACGGTTCCGGCAAGACAACCTGTTTCTATGCGATCTGTGGCCTGATATTTCCCGAGGGCGGGCAGGTGCTGGTTGACGGGCGCGACGTGACCGGGCTGCCGATGTATCGCCGTGCGAAACTGGGTATCGGCTACCTGCCACAGGAAATGTCGATCTTTCGCGGCATGAGCGTTGAGGACAACATCCTCGCGGTGCTCGAAATCGCCGAATCCGACCGCCACAAGCGCCGCGAACGCCTCGAAGAGCTGTTGTCGGATTTTTCCATCGAACATCTGCGGCGCGCACCCGCGATGGCCCTTTCGGGGGGCGAACGCCGCCGCGTGGAAATCGCCCGCTGCCTTGCGGCCAATCCCAATTATCTCTTGCTCGACGAGCCCTTTGCCGGGGTCGACCCGATCAGCGTGAACGACATTCGCCACCTTGTTGCCGATCTAAGGAAGCGCGGTATCGGGGTGCTGATCACCGACCACAATGTGCGCGAAACCCTCGAAATCGTCGATCGCGCCTATATCCTGCACGACGGCAAGGTGCTGATGTCGGGCAGTCCCAAGGATGTGGTGGAAAACGAGAATGTGCGCCGCGTCTACCTCGGCGAGAATTTCCGCATTTCGTGAAAGTAAACCTGTCGCGATGCGGCACCGGATTCGATTGACTTGCCCGCTCGGATTACACCAAACTGATCCCATGACAGCCGTGGATATCGCCTCGCCCCTCATCATGACCTGCAGGTCAGGCAACCATGGCGGGCAGCCATCGCGGCGGTCATGTTTCAGCATTCGGGAATAACAAGAGCCGCGGGACACCCCCGGAAAACGCCCGAATTGTCACGCAAAGGAGACAAGATGCGCTATCAGATCAGCGGAAAACACATCGACATCGGGACCGCACTTCAGACCCATGTTCAGAACGAGCTTGGCGCGGTGATCAACAAGTATGCAGAACGCCCCACCGATGCGAACATCATCTTTTCCAAGAGCGCGCACGAATTCGTCTGCGAAGCCATCGTGCATCTCTCGACCGGGCTGACCGCTTCGGCCAAGGCCCATGCCACTGAAATCTATGCCGCATTCGACGCTTGCGCCAGCAAGATGGAAAAGCAGTTGCGCCGCTACAAGCGACGGTTGAAGGATCATCACCGCGAGCGCGCCGAACCGGTTGAACTTATGCAGGCGTCCTCGTATATCCTCGCCTCAGATCACGAAGACGAGGATTCGGAACCCGCGAACCTTCAACCCATCATCGTGGCCGAGATGGAAACCAGCATTCCATCCCTTTCTGTCGGAGAGGCGGTCATGCACATGGAACTCGCGGGTGCACCTGTTCTTGTCTTCCGCAAAGAGGGTAAAGACGGGTTGAACGTCGTATATCGCCGCGATGACGGCAATATCGGCTGGATCGACCCGCAAAACTGAGGTGATCGGGTCGCGCCGCGTCCCGCATTGTCGGAGCGACACGGATGGAACTTTCCAACATCCTCAAGCCTGAGGCGGTCAAGGTCATATCGACCGCCTCGAGCAAGAAGCGTTTGCTGCATGAAATCGGCGAGATCGCGAACACGGTCTATGGTCTCGACACCAGCCGCGCGGTCGATGCGCTTCTCGAGCGTGAAAGCCTCGGGCCGACGGGGGTCGGCCACGGCGTCGCCCTGCCACATGCCCGCGTCGGGGATGTCGATCAGGTGGTCGGGGTGTTCGTGATGCTCGAAAAGCCCATTGAATTCGAAGCGGTCGATCGTCAACCGGTCGATATCGCCTTTGCGCTCTTCGCCCCGAAGGAAGCGGGCGTCGAGCACCTCAAGGCGCTGGCTCGGGTGTCGCGAACCCTGCGTGATGCGGATGTCTGTGCGAAACTGCGCGCCAATTCCGATCCTGCCACGCTCTATACCATCCTGACCGAGAACCAATCCGCCCAGGCCGTCTGAGGGGGTCAATCCCGCCAGGCCCCGAAGCCGAAAACCATGTAATCGCGCTGATAGGCATCCTGCGCGGCGGCTTCGATCTTCTCGTCATAGATTTCGGCGAGCGTGACCGGCCCTTCGGCGGGTGCTTCTGCCGGTTCGGGCGCATCCGCTCGGCCCACCTGCTGCGCGATCGCGGGCAGGTAGGCGGACAGTTCCTCTTCGCGCAGCACGAAATCCGGCAACGCGAAACTGCCCATGCCGTGCAGGATGCCCGCCTGGCTGGCCCAGGCCGCGTCCTGGCGCACCGCGCTTTGTCCCGACAGGTTGGCCTTGACGAATTCGAGAAACGCGAGGAAAGCCGCGCGATGCTCGCTCGGACCCCATGCCGCGTCGGGCGCCTCGGCGGGAATGGGCAGATTGTGCACCCGGCGCAGTGTCTTGCGGATATTGGCAAAGCTGCCCTTTCCGGTCATCAGGATGCGTGTGACAAAAGCATGATGCGCCCGCGCCACCGGGTGCCGCAGCACGGTAAATGACCGGTGCCCGGGGTTGCCGCGCATCCAGCGCCGCAGGCTCTGCTGATTGAAACCGGTCAAGAGCGCGGCCTCGTCCACCCCGTCAAGCGCAGCCATCCAGGACCGCACCTCGGCCTCCGGCCCCGACCTGATCGGCAGATACATCAGCGGCGCCTTGGCACAGGCGACATAGCTCGGCACAACCGCCCCCCGCCGCGGCTCGAAATTCGGGGTCCGGTTGAGGTTGAACCGGTCAAGATCGGCCAGCGCCGCGCGCATCTCGTCGAAATTCTCGACCTTCTCGGAAATCGGTTCGGGGTTCTGCCGCTTGAGGTTCTTTTCCAGATTGTCGAGCCGGTCCGGCTGCCCCAGCCATCTGGCGATGCCGTTCATCACCTCGACATCCTGCAGATCCTCATAGGCGACATGGAACGCGGTCTGCCCGGTGGTCTGAAGCGCCCGTAGCAGCATCACCTGGAAATCCTGCAACTCTTCGAGATGCGCCTTGAACTCTCGGGCGTCGAACCGGGCTTTCGCCTCCTTGCGCTTGTGCACATTGGTCAGCTTCCACTGCCCGGTCGCCTGCGCGATTTTCCAGCTCACATAGCTTTCGACCGGGTTGCGCGTCAGAATGATCTTGGCACAGCGCGGGTCCGACAGGATGGGTTCGAGAACCCGTGGATCGTGATCGTGAAAGAACCGGAACCCCGCGAGTCCCGGCGCCTGTTTCACCGCCTCGATGAGCACCATCGGGTCACGGTTGCGCGCCTCCTCGCTCACGCCGAGGCACTCCTCCCGATTGGGATAGCCGATGAAATGCGGATTGAACGCCTCGCCCAGGCAGGAAAGGGCCGGAAAGGCGTTGAGGTTCGATTCAAGGAAGTTCGAACCGGTCCGCATCTCGGCGAAAACGACGAAATAATCGAAGGGGCTTTGCATCTACTGCACCAGGTAAGGTTTGCGTGGCTTGTCGTTCTCGCTTCCGACCGGTTGGCCGACAACCGGGAAATCGCCCATCAGATAGGGGTGCATCCCCTGGTTCTTGAGGTTCTGCAGGAACTGCCCGAACCCGGTCAGGTCGGTCATGCGCGGGGCCTCGGCCAGGCGGCGCAACCCCTTGTTGCCGATCTCGTCGATGATGGTCTGAAGCGATTCCATCGGGCTTTCTATGAAATCCGCCATGGTCCAGATGCGGATGCGCGCCTTGGAATACGGGCTGCGCAGCACGTCGAGATGCTCGCTCTCGATCTTTTGCAACCGTGCGGCCTCGGCTCGAATGTCGGCAAAATTGCGATTCGACTTGAACAGGGGCAGGGCCCAGGCCCCGCTGATGATGCTGATCTGGGCGTTGGGGTCACGTGCCAGCATCCAGCTCAGCTCCATGTCGGGATCCTCTTGCTGATCCGCGACGGGGTTGGGAATGTCGGCGGGGCCAAGCTGAAAACACTGCCGCTCGCCGCGCGTGTTCCAGATCAGGTTGGTCAGGAATGCCTTGCGATTGTAGTCGCGCGCCGCCGCGCTGTCGGACAGGGCGCCGTTGATCACCGGCTGATCGCCGGAATATTCCACCCGGTCCGGCGCAAATAGATGCCCGTGCACCCGCGCACCGGTGGACCTGGCCAGCCATGGCTCGAAATTCTCGAACAGTTCGGCAAACCCCTGGAATACCGAGTACCGACCGCCCGTCATGCCGTTCTCCCAACCCTCGTTGGGAAACCGGCTTTGCATGTAAAGCCCCGGACGGCCGCGCGTGCGGCGCTCGACCGCCTTGGCGAAAATGCGGTCGATCTTGCCGGGGTTCGGCTCGGTCCGGCTCATCGCGCCCTCGGGGCTGGTCAGGAACGCCTCGTAAAGCCGGTCGGCATGGGCCCAGATCTTGCGCGCCACGAAGCAGTCCGACCGCCGCAAGAGTTGCAGGTGGTCGTCGTAGAAAATATGCGGCTTGCCCTGGAAATCGAACTTGGAGAGCGTCAGCGACCGGCTCTCGATACTGGTGGAATAGAGCCGGGCCAGCGTCTGGAAATAGCTTTCGTCGGGAATCCAGACACGCCTGAAATACCGGTCATAGGCCGGCCTCTCGGGGTCTTGCAGGATGGCCGACAGGGTTTGTCGTGTCAGGCACCACCACTGGCTGCCCATATGCGGCAGGATATTGCGGGGGATCTTGCGCTTGAAGCCGATCTTGCGCTGGATCGCGACGTATCGGTCAAAGAGATGCCGCTGCCGTTTCCACGAGAACGGAAACCGCAGGGTAAAGCGCTCCTCGTCCAGCCCTCCGACGGTCCAGGGTACGTCCGCGGTGGTCGCACTTTCGATGAAATCGGTGCGTGGCCGTTCGGCCAGGTAGTCGATCAACTCCTGCACCGGGCGCAGCGGCAGGCACGATCCGCTGGCCAGATAGACATGCCGGACCTTCGGAAACTCCACCAGCATCAGTTCGCTGGCTTTCTGCGTGGCGGCCACGATGCCCCAGGTTCCCCATTCACAGCGATGACGTTGTGAAAACCGGATATCTGGCAGATCGGCCAGCGCCTCGCGAAACGCCTCATAGGCGCGGCGCGGCGTGGACTTGTCGCAATGAATGACGATGGGGCAACCCGCCGCGTGCCAGTGCCGCGCCACCTGCTCGGCCCGGTCCAGCGCCGTATGCACCAGCATCACGATACCGACGCTGCCCCAATGTGGCGGCCGGCGCGTCATGCCCAGTTCCCCTTGGACATCAGCCCCAGGATCTCGAGTTGCCGCCAGTTGATGTATTTCTCGCTCCACTTGCACCAGAGATCGGGGTTCCGGGCCAGGGTTTCGGCATAGGCTTTGTATTCGATGCTGGCGGCGTAGTGCTGCTTGCGGTCCAGCTCTTCCTGCGCCTTTGCGGTGAACGTATCGAGGAACTTGGTGTGTAACAGAACGCCGCTGGCCTTCTCGCCGCCCCACTCGTCATAGACAAGGTTGAGCCCCCGCGGCAAAAGCATGTGGGTCGAACTGACATAGGCATAGCGCCGGTCCCACTTGACCAGCGGGATCTTGTTGAGCGCCGGGGCCTTTTCCGGCGCGTCGCGGAAAAACACCCGTGCCCGCGGCCCGCCCTGGATCCACAGGTTGCCGAACTTGCCGTTCTTCTGGATCATGTAGTTGCCACTGTCGAACCAGCTCGTGATCTCCAGCGGGTTCTGCCCCTCCTGGTAGGGCTGGGCGTCGATCCGCCCCTTGGGATACATGTCGAGAAGCATCGCGCTGAACGACTTGATCGACGACGCATCGAGCCAGTCGGTCAGCGCCCTGAGCGGCCGCGTGTCGCAGAACGGATAGACAAGAAACTCGTCGGGATCGACCACAAGCGCCCAATGCCCGTGCGCGTGCTGCCATTGCAGCCAGTTGAGCCAGTCGACCCCGAACCGCGACCGCTTGTAGCTCTTGCGCGTGTGCCAGACCGACACGTCGGACTGTTTCATCAGGTATTCGAGGCTGCCGTCGTCACTGTCATTGTCCACGATCAGGAAATGATTCACCCCCATCTCGCGGTAATAGTGCAGGAAATAGGGCAGGCGGATCTTCTCGTTGCGCTGGGTCGAAAACAGCAGGATGTCATCGGGCCTGATCCGTGCCGTCCGGTCGGAAATGGCCCGCAATTCACGCCGTTTGCGAAAGGCGCGGATGCGCCAGCGCTTGCGCTGAAGCCTCAGACGGTATGACTGCACAACGCCCACTGACGCCCCTCTTTGCACATGGCAGGAAATTGCGGAACTGCCCGGGTCTTATCACGCCATCTTTAAGACCGCGTTGAAATGCCCGCCCCACGTCGGTGGCTCGAAACCCTTGGCCGCGTGACCACTTCCTGCCTTGCCCGCCCTCTGACTGTCTGCCAGGGACGTTATTCTTCTTTGCCAAAGATAGCTGTCCTTCAGGCTTGCGTAAACGGGAATATCCCCGAGCACCTCCCGGTAAACCGGCAAATCCGCACAGATCACCGGAACGCCCATCGCCGCCGCCTCGGCCATCGGCAGGCCAAAGCCTTCGGCAAGGCTGGGATAAAGCGCGCCCGCCGCCCCCTGCACGAGCGCCGCGATCGCCCCGTCACTCAAATCGCCGTGTTCATGGATATGCTGACCCAGCAACGCGGACCGGTCGAGGCGAAAGAACAGCTCCTCGTTCATCCAGCCCCGTTGCCCGCAAATGACCAGATGCGGCATCTCCTGCGGAATGGTCTGCTTTACCATCCGCTCCCATATATCGAGCAGAAGCGCATGGTTCTTGCGTGGCTCGATCGTGCCGACGGTGACGAAATAGACCCCCTCGGGCGGTAGCCCCGCGGGAAGGTCGCCGGGTCGTGGCTCGGACAGCTCGACTCCCAGCTTGGCCACCAGCCCCGGCGGAACGCGCCCGGTCTCTTCGAGGCGGCGCTCGGCGCTCTGCCGCGTGTGGCGCGAATTATAGATCACCAGATCGGCATCGCGGCTGACCCGGCCCATCATCCTGCGGAACCGCTCGATGCTTTCGGGCCGCTGGTAAAGCGGATGATCCAGCGGGATCGTGTCATGTACCATCACGTTGATCGTGCCGTTCACCCCCTGTTTCACCGCCTGCGTCACCCGTTCGGTCAGGTTGGTATGGCCGACGTTGAAATAGCGCGTGCCCTGCGGCAGGTGCCGCGCCAGCATCCGTTTCAGACCCGGGCGCACGGTCCTTGCCCGGGCCAGCCGCCGCGCGTCCGACTGCCCGCGCTGCTGCGCCGGGTCAAGCCTGCGCGACAGCCGCGACAACCGGTCCGCCGGCCCCCATGACACCCGCCCCTCGACCCGCTCGGCCATCGCGCACATGCCGTCCTCGTCCAGCAGGATGTAACCCAACGACGTGCGCACAAGGCCGAACGCGGGGGTCTTCGCCGCCACCAGTGCCCGCAGATAGGCCAGTTCCACCCGGTCCACGCCGGTCGGCACGCGCCCGGCCCGGCTGACCAGCCGGGTCAGGTCCAATAGCCTCGCCTCGCCGGGTTTAGCTCTCATAGTGGCCCACCTTGTGCCAGCGCGCGGCATCCGAAATCATCTGCTCCAGCGTCGAACGGCCCGGTGTCCAGCCCAGATCCTGCCCGGCCCGCATCGAGCCGGAAACCAGCCGCGTCGCATCTCCCGCCCGCCTTGGCCCTTCGGCGAACGGCACCTCGCGCCCTGTCACCGCCTCGGCCGCCGCGATCACCTCGCGCACCGAGAACCCGTGTCCGGTGCCAAGGTTGAACACCCGGCTGCCCTTGCCTGCCCCAAGCCAGCGCAACCCCAGGACATGTGCCTCCACGAGGTCCATCACATGCACGTAATCGCGGATGCAGGTGCCATCGGGCGTGTCGTAATCGGTGCCGAACACCGTGAGCGCTCCGCGCCGCCCGTCGATCGCATCGAGGATCAGCGGAACAAGATGCGTCTCGGGCTGGTGGAACTCGCCGATTTCGGCCGCGTCATCCGCGCCCGCCACGTTGAAATAGCGAAAGATCACCGATTGCAGCCCATGCGCTGCGCCGAAATCTTCCAGGATCTCCTCGATCGCACGCTTGGACTTGCCATAAGCGTTGATCGGGTGCTGGGCGCAGCTTTCGTCCAGGACCACGTTGTCCTGATCGCCATAGATCGCACAGGTCGAGCTGAACACGAAATCCATGCACCCCGCCGCCACCGCCGCCTCGATCAGGTTGAGCGATCCGGTGACGTTGTTGCGCCAGTAGCGTCCCGGTTGCGCCATGCTCTCGCCCACCTGGCTCAGCGCGGCGAAATGCATCACCGCATCGGGCCGGTGGGCGGCAAACACGTCATCCAGGCGGTCCCGATCCAGCAGATCGCCCTGCTCGAACGGGCCGAATTTCACCGCCTCCTGCCAGCCGGTTGCAAGATTGTCGAACGTGACCGGCGTGATCCCCGCCCGCGCCAACACCTTGCAGGCATGCGAGCCGATATAGCCCGCCCCGCCGGTCACCAGAACTGTCTTCACGTGCTTCTCCCGCTCCGCGTGACGGGCCTATTGCGCCGCCTTGTCTACATGAAGCAGATCCTGAAGGTATTCCATCAACCCGTCACGCAATTCCTCGCGGGCGAGACCGAAGGAGACCGTGGCCTGAAGGAAACCCGCTTTCGAACCGCAATCGAACCGCTGCCCTGAGAAGCGGTAACCATTGACCGGCCGGCCCTCGGCCGCCTCCATGGCAATCGCGTCGGTCAACTGGATCTCGCCGCCGGATCCCGCCTTGATCCGGTTGAGGTTGCGCATCACGTTCGGGGTCAGAATGTAGCGACCGATCACCGCAAGGTTCGAGGGGGCCGCGTCGGCCTCGGGCTTCTCGACCATGCCCCTGACCGATACATGCGTACCCATGTCCTCGGCCACGTCGAGGATCCCGTAGGACGAGGTCTTGGTTCTCGGAACCTCCATTGCCGCCACCATGCAGCCCGGGTTTTCCTGGAACGCCTCGACCATCTGTTGCAGGCAAGGCTTTTCCGCCGCGATCACGTCATCGGGCAGGATGACCGCGAAGGGTTCGTTCCCGATCAGGCGCCGCGCGCACCAGACCGCATGACCCAGACCCATGGCCTTGTGCTGACGGATATAGGCGATCTCGCCCGAATCCATGTTGGTGTTCTTGAGAATCTCCAGAAGCTCGGTCTTGTTCTTCTTGCGCAACTCCTGTTCGAGCACCGGCGCGTGATCGAAATAGTCTTCCAGTGCGCCCTTGCCGCGTGACGTGACAAAGATGAATTCCTTGATGCCGGCCGCGCGTGCTTCGTCGATTGCATATTGAATGAGCGGCCTGTCGACCAACGTCATGATTTCCTTGGGAACCGATTTCGTGGCGGGCAGGAACCGGGTGCCCAGACCCGCAACCGGAAAGATCGCCTTGGTTACCTTGTTCTTCATGGTGATAAACCTCACTGTTCAATCATGTCGTTGGTGGATAATGCAGGGCTTGCTTACCACACAATTCTTGCGGCGAAACATACCTGTCCAACAAGATTTTTGAATAGTCACGGCGAAATCGCGGTATGTTGCCGCTTGTCCTGATCCGCACCGTTCAGGTCGCGCAACGCGGCCACGCGCCGCGATTCCTGATCGACCCTTGCCCTGAACCCGATGAGCCGGAAAAGCGGGGCATCGCGCTCGCTGCGCCCGAACAGCCCACCCACCTGTTCCCACACGCCTTCGGGGCTGAGCCGCACCTTGTGAAACCGTGTCGTGGGCGAGAACAGGAACAGACTCACCGTTTCACCGCGTGCGACCCGGTCGCGCGCTTCGCGGCGGATCCGCCGCGCCTGCCAGATGCGCCCCGCAAGGACGACCGACGCCCCTTGGGCCCCCGGGAACGGCAGGAACCCGGCCTGCGATGGCTCGACCCCGGGCGGGTCGGCGATCTCGCGCTGGCGGCCATCGGCGAACCCCTCGGAGAGGCTGGCAAGAATACGCGGCGCGTCGGCCGCGTTGATCAACCCGCGCGCCTGCTGGTCGTCCAGCCGCGTGTGCTCGTCGTTCTGCACCTCCTGCCAGCGACGGGCGCGCTGCTCTTCGGGGCAATGCTTGCGCAGGAACACCGCCCAGCTCGCCCCGATTTCGTGCAGGTCGCGCACCGCGCGATCCGCGCTGCGCCGCGGGCTTGCGGCATAGGCGTGATGCACCTGCGCCATCGGGGCAATCGCCGTCGCCATGCCTGCCCGCGCCAGCCGGATATTGAGGTCGGTCTCGTCGAGATAGAACCGGAAATTCGGATCGAACCCGCCCAGCCGGGCCAGGACCTGCCGCCGCAGCGCCATGTTGGTCCCCTCGGTCTTGATCGCCTGCCCCGGCCCCGGGTGCAGAACCGTGGGCTGCGCCTCGTCCACGTCCAGAGGTTCGGCGCGTCCGCAGGTGTCGACCATCCGCGCCTTCCATTGAAAGGAAATCCCGTTGCGCCCGCGCACGAACCCGCCCACGGCCGCCACGCCCGGATCGGCGAGCGGCGCGGTCAGGAAGGTCAGCCATGTCGGCTCGGGCACCGCGTCATCGTCGATGAAGGCGACAACCTCGCCCGCCGCCTGCGAAACCCCGAGGTTGCGCGCTTCCGAGATGTTGGCCCGGTCGAACGCGATCAGCTTGACGCGCCCCGCGAACCGGCTGGCGCGCACCGCCGCGACGCCCGGCGAGTCGGCGACGACCACCACCTCGAAACCCGGGTAGCGCAGCCCCGCCACCCCTGTCAGGCACCAGATCAGGCTTTCGGGCCGGTCGCGGCTCACGATGACGACGCTGACCGGCGGCGGGGTCATGCCATCCCCATCTCGCGCATCATCGCCTCGATCCGGGGCACGTCCTCGGGGTTGTTCAACTCCCAGAACTGTCGTCCCCGCGCCTCGACCTCGACGCACAGAACCGGCCGCCCCTGCTCCATGAAGCGCAATTGCTCCAACCCTTCGAGCGTCTCCAGCGGCCCCATTTCCCAGCCCGCGTAATCGCGCAGCGCCGCGGGTCGGTAGGCATAGACACCCACGTGATGAAAGACCGGCGTTTCATCCGCGTCGTCATAGGCTCGCCCGGTGAACGGGATCACCTCTTTGGAAAAATAGAGCGCATGACCCCGGCGGTCGAACACCGCGGTCGTGCCGCCCACGCGCCCGGCGCGGCGGTCCTCGAGAAACCCGTTCAGTGCCCGCCCGTCACAGCGCAGCACCGGTGTCGCGACCGCGGCCGCCGGATTGTCCTGCAATCCCTCGATCAACGCCTCGACGAACCAGGCCGGCGTGAGCGGCGCATCGCCCTGAAGGTTGACCACGATGTCGAACCCACCGCCCAGCGCGACAAGCGCCTCGGCACAGCGTTCGGTCCCGTTGCGACATGCGGATGAGGTCATCACCACCTCGGCGCCGAACCTCTCGGCCGCGTCGCGGATGCGCGCGTCATCCGTGGCCACCACCACCCGGTCGACGCCCGACACGCCCCGCGCGGCCTCCCATGACCGCCGGATCAGGCTCTTGGCCGTGCCGTCCGCCCCGGTCAACGCGGCCAGAGGCTTGCCGGGATAGCGGGTCGAGGCATGACGCGCCGGAATGACGATCAGAACGCTCATGCCGGTTTCAACTCCACCGAGGGCGCATGGGCGATGAAATAGGGGTTGCGATAGCCCGGCTTGCCATAGCGAAGCGGCGTGTGATCGTCGAACCGCACCACCTTTCCGCCGGCGCCCACAAGAACCGCGTGACCGGCTGCCGTGTCCCATTCCATCGTCGGCCCGACACGCGGATAGAGATCGGCCTCGCCCGTCGCCACGAGGCAGAGCTTGAGCGACGATCCCGCGCTCTTGAAATCCTTCACGGCGTATTTCGCGATATAGTCGCGGGTCTCGTCGGTGAGATGCGATTTCGACGCAACCACCATCAGCGCGCCGTTGTCGGCCTCGGCCACGCGGATGGGGCGGGTTGCGCCGGCGCGGATCGGATCAAAGGGCCCTTCCTCCTCGACCGCGCGGCCGTCAGGCAATGTATAGAACATCCGCTCTTTCGCCGGGGCATAGACGATGCCGCGCACCGGCACGCCGTTCTCGACATAGGCGATGTTGACGGTGAAATCGCCGCGCCGGTTGACGAATTCCTTTGTCCCGTCCAGCGGATCGACGATCAGGAACGTCTCGCCTGTCTCGGCATGCGACGCGGCCTGTTCCTCGGTGATCAGCAAAAGATCGGGAAAGGCGGCGCGCAAACCGGCGCTGATCACCGCATCGGCGGCCTCGTCGGCCTCGGTCACGGGGCTCGCGTCCGACTTGACCTTCACTTCGAAATCGTCCGCGCGATAGACGTCCATGATCGTCTCGCCCGCCTTGAGGGCCAGTTCGCGCATCACCGTGCTCAGTTTTTCATGGTTCAAATCCGGGGCTCCTTGGCTGTGCGTTATTCAACGGCTTTTGTTGTCAAAATCGCCTGCTCCCCTTATGATCGGCGGCTAACGGGACGGCAAGGAATACGTCCCACAATACGGGTGCCCGGCGGAGCAGTGTTGCCATGTTCGAACAACGACCCCGAAAGCGATCGAGCCTTACCTCGGCCTTCATCATTCTCGAACTGGTCTATCACTCGGTCGTGCGTTCGGTGCGCAAGAGCCACGGCAACGCGGTCATGGCGCTTTTGATCAACATGATGCAGGTCGCCATCATGGTGGTGGTCTTCTACGCGATGTTCTCGCTGCTGGATATGCGCCGTTCGGCGATTCGCGGTGACTTCCTGCTCTACATCATGTCGGGCATCTTTCTCTACATGACCCATGTCAAGACGCTGGGCGCGGTGGTCGGCTCCGAAGGCCCGGCCGCACCGATGATGCAGCATGCGCCGATGAACACCATCGTGTCGATTCTCTCGGCGGCCCTGGGGGCACTCTATATCCAAGTGCTGTCGCTCTTCCTGATCCTGTTCGGCTATTACGTGATCATCAATCGCTTTGTCATCGAACAACCGGTTGCCGCCTTCGGCGCCTTTCTGATCGCGTGGTTCACGGGGTTCGCGGTGGGCGTCGTGCTGCTCGCGATCAAGCCGTGGTTTCCGACATTCGTGTCGATCTTCAGCACATTCTATACCCGCGCCAACATGATCGCCTCGGGCAAGATGTTCGTCGCCAATACCCTGCCGGGTTACATGCTGGCCATGTTCGACTGGAACCCGCTCTTTCATGCCATCGACCAGGCGCGTGGCTTCATCTTCGTGAATTACTTTCCGCGCAATTCGAGCCTCGAATATCCGATCATCGTCGGCATCGCCCTGTTGATGATCGGGCTGATCGGCGAATTCTATACCCGCCGCCACGCCTCGCTGAGCTGGAGCGCGCGGCGCTGATGGCTGCTGGCGGTCCTGCACCTCATGTCACCACCCGCAGCGTCAGGTTGATCCGTCCGCCATCCTTCAGGAGCCCGCTCGACCCGAACCTGATCCGGTCCACCCCGTGATGGACAAGCCGCGCCGCGCCGCCGAGCACCACCACGTCACCGCTCTCCAGCCAGAGCGATTCGGTCTTGCCGCCGCGTTCGATATTGCCGACGCGGAACAGCCCCGCATCGCCCAGCGAGACCGACACAACCGGCTGCGTGAAGTCGGCCTCGTCCCGGTCCTGGTGCAGCCCCATCCGCGCGCCCTCGCCATAGTAGTTGACCAGGCAGCATTCCGGCGCGCGCAAGGCGGGCGTCGCGACCGCTCCGAACCGTTCCCAGATCTCCAGCACCGCAGCCGGGATCGGCGGCCAGTCCGCACCCGACGGGTGCCGGCGTTCGTAACGATAGCCGCGCCGGTCGCTGACCCAACCGAATTTTCCGGCGCTGGTCATCTTGACGCTCATCCGCTTGCCCCAGCGCGTTTCGGGGTGAAACATCGGCGCCGCGCGGGCGATCTCGCGGATGCGGTCCACCAGCCCGGCCTGCGCGCTTTCGTCCAGCGCGCGTCTGAACACGGTCACGCCGCGCAGTTCGATCCGCTCACATTCGCTCATCCCAACCCCTTGTTACGTCCGATTCCGGCGATTGGTGCAAAAAACACCGGATATTTGCAATCTCTTGACGATACCGGTGCTTGCAGCGCCAAAACTGCCTGCCTATATACGCCCGGAAGCGCCGCGAACCGGCGGAACCGGACACGGCGCCCCAAAGCCGGGGGTGGATGCCATAATGGGTCCGGCCCTCGAAAATCGCCTTGAAGTAGAAGGGATCGAAAAACATGGCCAAAGTCATCGGTATTGACCTCGGAACCACCAACTCCTGCATCGCCATCATGGATGGTGCGCAACCGCGCGTGATCGAAAACGCCGAAGGGGCACGGACGACCCCGTCGATCGTCGCCTTCACCGACGATGAACGCCTCGTCGGCCAGTCGGCCAAACGTCAGGCCGTCACCAACCCTGAAAACACCATCTTCGGCGTCAAGCGCCTGATCGGTCGTCGTTTCGACGACAGCGATCTGGCCAAGGACAAGAAGAACATGCCCTTTTCCGTCATCGACGGCGGCAATGGCGACGCCTGGGTCGAAGCCAAGGGCGAGAAATATTCGCCGTCCCAGATTTCCGCCTTCATCCTCGGCAAGATGAAGGAAACCGCCGAAAGCTATCTCGGCGAAGAGGTGACGCAGGCCGTCATCACCGTGCCCGCCTATTTCAACGACGCCCAGCGTCAGGCGACCAAGGACGCCGGCAAGATCGCCGGTCTCGAAGTGCTGCGCATCATCAACGAGCCGACCGCCGCGGCGCTGGCCTATGGTCTCGACAAGCAGGACAGCCACACCATCGCGGTCTATGACCTCGGCGGCGGTACCTTCGACGTGACCATTCTCGAAATCGACGACGGGCTGTTCGAAGTCAAATCGACCAACGGCGACACCTTCCTTGGCGGCGAAGACTTCGACATGCGGGTCGTCAACTACCTCGCCGAGGAGTTCAAGAAAGAGCATGGCGTCGATCTGACCAAGGACAAGATGGCCCTGCAACGGCTCAAGGAAGCCGCCGAGAAGGCCAAGATCGAACTCAGCAGCTCCAGCCAGACCGAGATCAACCAGCCGTTCATCTCGATGGACAAGGACACCGGCCAGCCGCTCCACATGGTGATGAAGCTGACCCGGGCCAAGCTCGAAAGCCTCGTCTCCGATTTGATCAAGGCATCGCTCAAGCCCTGCCAGGCCGCGCTCAAGGATGCGGGCCTTTCCAAGGATGACATCGACGAGGTCGTGCTCGTCGGCGGTCAGACCCGGATGCCCAAGGTGTTCGAGGAAGTGACCAAGTTCTTCGGCAAGGAACCCCACAAGGGCGTCAACCCCGACGAGGTCGTTGCAATGGGCGCCGCCATCCAGGCCGGCGTGCTCCAGGGCGACGTCAAGGACGTGGTCCTTCTCGACGTGACCCCGCTTTCGCTGGGCATCGAAACGCTGGGCGGCGTGTTCACCCGCCTGATCGACCGCAACACCACGATCCCCACCAAGAAGAGCCAGATCTTCTCGACCGCAGAGGACAACCAGTCCGCGGTGACGATCCGCGTCTTCCAGGGCGAGCGTGAAATGGCGACCGACAACAAGATGCTGGGTCAGTTCAACCTCGAGGATATTCCGCCCGCACCGCGCGGCATGCCCCAGATCGAGGTGACCTTCGACATCGACGCCAACGGCATCGTCAACGTCTCGGCCAAGGACAAGGGCACCGGCAAGGAACACAAGATCACGATCCAGGCGTCGGGCGGTCTCTCCGAAGAGGACATCGAGAAGATGGTCAAGGACGCCGAGGCGAATGCCGAGGCCGACAAGGCCCGCAAGGAACTCGTCGAGGCCCGCAACCAGGCCGAGAGCCTCATCCACTCGACCGAGAAGTCGCTGGAAGAGCATGGCGACAAGGTCGATCCGACCACCGTCGAGGCGATCGAGCTTGCCGTCTCCGCGCTCAAGGAAGACCTCGAGAAAGAGGATGTCACGGCCGAGAAGATCAAGTCCGGCATCCAGAACGTGACCGAAGCGGCCATGAAACTGGGCGAGGCGATCTACAAGGCCAGCCAGGAAGAGGGTGGAGATGAAGAACCCTCGGCGGCTGATTCGGGTCCGGGCGACGACGATATCGTCGATGCCGACTTCGAAGACCTTGATGACGACAAGCGCGCGTAAGCGTTCAGGGATCTCGGGGGCCGGGCCATGATCCGGCCCGGCCCCAAGTGGTCCTTTGAAAGGGGATAACCCGATGGCAAAACGCGACTTTTACGAGGTGCTCGGTGTTTCCAGGGGCGCTTCGACCGACGAAATCAAGAAAGCCTACCGCAAGAAGGCCAAAGAGCTTCACCCCGACCGCAACGCCGACAACCCCCAGGCCGAGGCCCAGTTCAAGGAAGCCAACGAAGCCTACGAGGTTTTGAAGGACGCCGATAAGAAGGCCGCCTATGACCGGTTCGGTCATGCCGCCTTCGAGGGTGGCATGGGCGGCGGCGGTGCACGACCCGGCGGTCATCCCGGCCATGGCGATTTCGCCTCGGCCTTCTCGGACGTGTTCGATGATCTCTTCGGCGATTTCATGGGCGGGCGCGGTGGCCCAGGCGGGCGACAGCGCGCCACCCGCGGCGCCGACCTGCGTTACAACATGCGCATCACGCTGGAAGAGGCGTTTTCGGGCCTGCAGAAAACCATCAACGTGCCCTCCTCGGTGCAATGCGATGCCTGTGACGGCACCGGCGCCGAAAGCGGGTCCGAACCCACAACCTGCCCGACCTGCTCGGGCATGGGCAAGGTCCGCGCGCAACAGGGCTTTTTCACCGTCGAACGCACCTGTCCGACCTGTGGCGGGCTGGGCCAGATCGTCCAGAACCCCTGCAAGATCTGTCACGGACAGGGCCGGGTTCACAAGGACCGCTCGCTTTCCGTGAATATCCCCGCGGGCGTCGAGACCGGAACCCGCATTCGCCTCGCGGGCGAGGGCGAGGCCGGGATGCGTGGCGGTCCGGCGGGCGATCTTTTCATCTTCATCGAGGTCGAGAAACACGATCTCTTCGAACGTGAAGGCAATGATCTCTTCTGCCGCGTGCCGGTCTCGATGACCGCCGCTGCGCTGGGTGGCGATATCGAGGTGCCCACCATCGATGGCGGCCGCAGCCGCGTGAAGATTCCCGCCGGTTCGCAGTCGGGTCGCCAGATGCGTCTGCGCGGCAAGGGCATGCCCGCCCTGCGCGGTGGCCCTGCGGGCGACATGTTCATCGAACTGGCGGTCGAAACCCCGGTGAATCTCACCGCGCGGCAAAAGGAGCTTCTCAAGGAGTTCGAGGAACTGAGCGAGGAGAACAACCCGCAAAGCTCGTCCTTCTTCTCCTCGGTCAAGAGCTTCTGGGACGCGATGAAGGGCTGAGCCGAAGAGAGCCGTCCGAGCAGCATCCGGACGGATGCTTTTGATGTGATGCGCATCGCTTCGAGTGAGGGATGACGTTGCGGGATAAAGCGCATGGCGCCGACGTTGTAAGCACCCGACCGCAGCCATCTGCTGCCCCCTCGTCCCGCATTGGTCGTGCGATCTACCCTCGCTGCCGAATCATCTTGCAGGTGCGTGTTCTCACGCACCCTTTCTTTTTGCTTAACAAACACCGCGCGCTGGGTTCACGATTGCCCGGAACCACGCGACCCCCTCCCCCGGCAGCCGGGCGGCAGCCGGGAGTCATACGCAAATCACCCCCCTTTTCGGCCCAAAAAGAATCGTTAACCCTTGCCGAAATTAACCAATCCTTCACCGGATCCGGCTCACACTCGGGGCATGACCGCCACGTCCCAGTTCTCCGAAGGCCCCTTGCCGCTTTTCGACGATGACGAGGTTCAGATCGTCCCGGCGCTGCCCTCTGGCAAGCGCCCCTCCTATATCGCCGATCACCGCAAACGCCTGCGCGCCCGCTTTCTCTCGGGCGGCGCGCAGGCCCTGCCCGATTACGAGATGCTCGAACTGGTGCTGTTCCGCGCGATCCCGCGTCAGGACGTCAAGCCATTGGCTCATAAGCTCCTGGAAACATTCGGTGATTTCAACCGTGTGCTTGCCGCCCCGGCCGAGCGGCTGGCCCGGGTCAAGGGTGTGGGCGAGGCGGTGATCTGCGAGTTGAAGATCGTCGAGGCCGCGGCACAGCGCCTGGCGCGGTCGCGCGTCATGCAACGCCATGTCGTCTCGTCATGGGACGCTCTGCTCGACTATTGCCACACCACCATGGCCCATCGCGACACCGAGCAATTCCGCGTCCTCTATCTTGATCGCAAGAACGTGCTGATCGCCGACGAGGAACAGGCGCGCGGCACTGTCGATCACGTCCCCGTCTACCCGCGCGAGGTCGTCAAACGTGCCCTGGAACTCAACGCTAGCGCCTTGATTCTGGTGCATAATCATCCCTCTGGCGACCCCACGCCCAGCCCCGAGGATATCGCCATGACCGGGCAGGTCGAAGCCGCCGCACAGGCGCTGGGCCTGACCCTGCATGATCATCTGATCATCGGCAAATCTGCCGAGCTCAGCTTCCGCGCCGAGGGTTTGCTCTAGCACCCTAACGCAGCCAGACCTCGACCCGCCGGTTCACCTGCCGGCCCCAGGCGCTATCGTCACAGGCCATCGGCATCGCCTCTCCGAACCCCGTATAACCCATTGTCAAACGGTCGAAATTTGCGGTTTCAGCCGCGGTACGAACGGCCTTCTCCACGGCTTCTGCCCGGCGTTTGGAAATCGCCAGATTGGATTCCGCCGATCCTGCGCCATCGCTGAAGCCGACGAACAGGATTTTGCGCCCGTCGTAGCGCCCGGATTCCAATGCCCGGGCCAGCAATTGAATGTTCGACCGTGACTGTGCGTCGAGCTTGACCGAACCCGCCTCGAATCGAAATGAAGTCGATAACCTCTTCATATCCCTAATTTTTTTCAGCATATCCTGAAGCTTGGCCAGCCCGTCCTCTGGCTCCGCCGCGGCAATCGCATTGGCCAGCCGATTCCCCTGTGCATCGACAGTGATTTCTTCTGGCGCCTGATCAATGAACCCCGCCCGCCGGATCACCATCTGTGCCTGCGGGCTACGTGTGTAGGACAGAAATTCGCGCGCCAGTTTCGGCAAGCGCCGCGTCGGCAGATACAGGAACATCGGCGCGGTCAACGGATAGTCCTCGGTCTTGACCGTGCGCCGCGTGGCCGCAAGCGGAAACCCGCAACCTCCTTTCAGAACAAGGGCTTGGGTGTTTCCCGTCGCGGATTTGCTGGCGATACCCAGTGCAAAGGGGTCCATCGCCACAGCACGGGCCAGCGCGTTGTCACTGCTGTGCCGCGTGGCCGAGGGTGACAGCGCAAGCCCTGCCGGAGCCATGATCCGGTCCTCGACCGCCTGCCCCGTCCCCGACGCGGAGTCGCGGAGGTGAAGGCTGATCGGCGCATCGGGGCCGCCGAGCGCCTGCCAATTGGTGATCTCGCCCGCAAACACCTGTGAAAGCTCGACGATACTTATGCTGTCGACCGGGTTTCCGGGTGCCACCACGGCCACCAGGGCATCAAGCGCCAGTACCCGGCTGCGTGCCCGACCCGTCAGATCGCCAAGCCCCGCATCGCGGGCAAGGCGGGCCTCTTCCGGCCGAACCTCGCGCAAGGCCATGGCCATATCGGCCTCGTCGGCAAGCAGGTCGGCGAACGCCTCGTCGGTATTGGTCAGACTGAATCGGAAGCGCCCCTTCTCCTTCCCGTCACCGCGGTCAGACAACACATATTCGAAGGCGTTCTCTCCCTTGTCCTCTCGTCGGGCCTCCAGGCCCTGCAGAAGGGCAAAGGCCTCGATCAGGGCCGGCACCAGAAGATTGCCCATTGTCGCGGCGCCCGAGATGGTCAATTCGGCAACGAAATCAATCAGGTTGGGACATCCCGGACCTTCGCAGGTGACCCCGGATCCATCGACCGTCAATTCGCCATAGATCGTGTCGACGCGATAGAACTCGCCATCAAATCCGAGCATCGTCCCGTTCAACTCGATCGCGCCGTCGCGCGACCTGAGGGTCACGTCATCGGCGTTCACGGCCGGGACTGCACTCAAAAGGAAAAGTGCGGCGAAAACCGCCGCACAGACCATGGGTTTCAAAAAGACCTCGATCGTGGCTAAGGTGGCGAACTCAGTTGCGCGCCACTTTCAGGTCATTGACGAGGTTTTTCAATACAAGAAGGTCTCCAATCGCATCGCAATCCGGCATTGTCAGGCTGAGTGACTTGATATCGAGTTCGCCAGCCGCGCTGCGCTGCATCGCCTTTGCGTCTACCGTGCGCCCACAATTGCGGTCCGTCACCTCGATTTCGACGCTCAGTTCCACCTGGCCTTCCTCCTGGGCGATGCCGGTCGGAAAGCTGTAAACCTGTGCCACTCGGGCGTTGTCCATCGAAGGATCACCCAGCGTGATCAGGAAGCCACCCTTGCCCGTCGCGGCGTTTTCGATGCCGCCGGTCGCTTCGGACCAGATATGGCCGCGATCCGTATGCTCTGCCCCGTATTCCAGAGCGTGAAGTGTGACAGCACTGTCGTTGCTCGACTGAATGACAGCGCGGTCATAGAATTCGAGTGAACTGACCGTCGCGCTGGCCGAGACCGCGTGATCGTCGACGAAGGTCGCGGTGATCCGTGCGTCTTCGACGAGAGCGGGAATTGTCACCTCGAGCTTTCCCTCCGCGTCTGTCGCTTCGGTAAAGACCATTTCGGCATGTTCCAGCGTTACCCGCTCATTGGGCAGGCATTCCGCGTGAATGGAAACGTTGACAAGCGCGGCGGCGACGGTTTCGACCTTCATTTCGGGGTCGCAGGTCTGCGTCTCGTCGGGCCCTTCGATCGCCTGATCCGTCGAAGCTTCCGAATTCTCGGGTGTGACTTCGGGCGCGACGGTAATCACGGGATCGTCGAGCGCCGCGCTTTCGAAAATGGTCTGCGCGGCCTCTTTGCGCGCTTGCGCCTGTTTGGAGTTCGGGATGGCGGGATCGTCCCCGGCCGATGTCGACGTCTCGACCTCGGGTGCCGGTTCTTCTGCAATGCTGTCCATCAATGCCGTATCGGGTGTTGCCTCGGCCTCGGTCGGGTTCGCGGTTGACGACGCCTCGACCTCCGATGTTTCCCGCGTGTCTGCCGCAGTCGGTTCCGTGCTCGAAATATCCAGTATCTCGACCGGGTCGCTTGCGGCCTTGTTCATCGCGGCCTGGCCCGGGCCCGACTGGCCATTTTGCATGAAAAAGCCGATTCCGGCGATCGCGAAGAGCGTCCCGCCAATCGTGATTATGCGCTTGCGGTCCGGCATGACTGCCTCCAATACTCGTTCTCTTTGAATGAGTATCGGTGGGAAAAGCGGCGCCGTTGTGGCCCCATGAAGGAGTCATCTTGACCCCTTCAAGGCATCTGGGCCTACAGAAACCGCCCGTGGCAGTGCTTGAACTTCTTGCCCGAACCGCAGGGGCAGGGTGCATTCCGCCCCGGATTGCCCCATGTCGATGGGTCTGTTTCATCGAAGCCTTCGGCGGCAGCTTCGGGGTTCGGTGCGGCACCGGCCGTCGCGGCTTCGGCTTGCTGGTCGAGCATCTGCCGCTGCTGCTGCATCTGTTCCATCATTTGCGCCTGTTCCTCGTCGCTCAGCGGTCGAACTTGTGCCAGTGTCTTGGTCACGTCGAGGCGCAGGCTATCGAGCATCCCCTCGAAAAGCTGGAAGGCTTCGGTCTTGTATTCGTTCAGCGGATCACGCTGGGCATAGCCACGAAACCCGACGACGCTTCGCAGGTGTTCGAGCGTCAAAAGATGCTCGCGCCATTTCGTGTCGATGGTCTGAAGCAGCACCTGTTTCTCGATGGAACGCATGTTGTCGGGGCCGAACGCGGCGGTCTTCTTGGCCATGAACTCGTCGCTGGCCTTTTCCAGCCGCTCGATGATCTCGTCGTCATCCACCCCTTCCTCGTCGACCCAATCGGTCACCGGCACGTCGATCCCGAGATGTTCCTGCGCCGCGGCATAAAGCCCCTCGCCATCCCATTGATCGGCATAGCTCTTGGGCGGAATATAGGTTTCAACCAGATCGTCGATGACCTCGTTGCGCATGTCGCGCACGATGCCCGACAGGTCTTCGGCCTTCATGATGTCGAGCCGCTGCTTGAACACGACCTTGCGCTGCTCGTTCATCACGTCGTCGTATTTCAACAGCTGTTTGCGGATGTCGAAATTGCGCGCCTCGACCTTGGCCTGCGCGCGTTCCAGGCTCTTGTTCACCCATGGGTGTACAATCGCCTCGCCCTCTTGCATGCCGAGCTTGGAAAGCACCTTGTCGAGCCGCTCCGACCCGAAGATGCGCATCAGGTCGTCTTCGAGGCTCAGGAAGAACGCGCTGCGCCCCGGGTCGCCCTGACGGCCCGAGCGGCCGCGCAACTGGTTGTCGATACGTCGGCTTTCGTGCCGCTCGGTGGCCAGAACGAACAACCCCCCGGCTTCCTTGACCTTCCTCTCGTTCTCGGCGTGCTCCGTCTCGATCCGTTTGCGGATCTCTTCGGGGTCGGCCTCGGGGTCGGCCTCGATCACTTCCATGATCTTGAAATCGACATTGCCGCCCAGCTTGATATCGGTGCCGCGCCCTGCCATGTTCGTGGCGATGGTCACCGCGCCGAACTTGCCGGCATCGGCGATGATCTGTGCCTCTTTCTCATGCTGGCGCGCATTCAACACGTTGTGCGTGATCTCGGCCTTGGTCAGCATTTCCGACAAGAGCTCGGATTTCTCGATACTGGTCGTGCCCACAAGGATCGGTTGTCCCTTGGCATTCGCTTCGCGGATCGTTTCGAGGATCGCGTCGTATTTCTCGGCGGTGGTGCGATAGACCGCATCGTCCTCATCGATCCGCGCAATCGGCTGGTTGGTCGGCACCTCGACCACGCCCAGACCATAGATCTCGGCGAATTCCGCGGCCTCCGTGACCGCCGTGCCGGTCATGCCCGACAGCTTCTCGTAGAGCCGGAAATAGTTCTGGAAGGTGACCGAGGCGAGGGTGATGTTCTCGGGCTGGATGTTGCAACCCTCCTTGGCCTCGATCGCCTGGTGAAGCCCGTCCGACAGGCGCCGCCCCGGCATCATCCGCCCGGTGAACTCGTCGATCAGCACCACGTCGCCATCGCGAACGATGTAATCCTTGTCCCGGGCGAAAAGCTTGTGCGCCCGCAAACCTTGGTTGACGTGGTGCACGATGGTCGTGCTTTCCGGGTCGTAGAGGCTATGTTCCTCGGGCAAAAGCCCGCGAGTCTTGAGCTGTTCTTCGAGCCATTCGTTGCCTTCGTCGGTGAAGGTCACGTTGCGGGTTTTCTCGTCGATCGTGAAATGATCGTCCGAGAGTTCCGGGATGAGCTTGTCAACCGTCAGATAAAGCTCGGAACGATCCTGCGATGGCCCCGAGATGATCAGCGGCGTGCGTGCCTCGTCGATCAGGATGCTGTCGACCTCGTCCACGATGGCAAATCCGTGCCCGCGCTGTGCCATCTCCTCAAGCGAAGATTTCATGTTGTCGCGCAGGTAATCGAAACCCAGCTCGTTGTTGGTGGCATAGGTCACGTCGCAGCGATAGGCGTCACGCTTTTCGGCCTCGCGCTGCTGGGGATAGATCACGCCGGTGGTCAGGCCGAGCGCGCCGTAAACCTTGCCCATCCATTCCGCATCACGCTTGGCCAGATAGTCGTTGACCGTGACGATGTGCACGCCCTTGCCGGTCAGTGCATTGAGATAGGCGGGAAAGGTCGCAACCAGCGTCTTGCCCTCGCCGGTCTTCATCTCGCTGATATTGCCCTGATGGAGGAAGATGCCGCCCATCAACTGCACATCGAACGCCCGCAGACCCAGCGTGCGCTTGGCTGCCTCGCGGCAGTTTGCAAAGGCTTCGGGCAACAGGTCGTCAAGGTTCTCGCCGCTCTTGGCGCGGTCGGCAAGCTCCGTTGTCCTGTCCTTCAAGCCCTGGTCCGACAGGGCCTCGAACTCGGGCTCAAGTGCGTTGATCTTGTCGATGGTGGGGCGGGTCGCCTTGATCTTCCGGTCATTCGGCGTTCCGAAGACCTTTTTCGCAAGCGTTCCAAATCCCAGCATGTTCCATCCGATCCGGCTATTGTCGTTATCAAGGGCGGCATTTGCTTGCCCCTCCATTTCTCAGCCCCTACAACGGGCTCCAAAGAGCGGCTTTTGCCTTTGTCTTAAGGCGATGTAAGGGGCGGCTCTGGCAGTGTCAACGTCGCGTTCCCGCGCGGCAACAGCAAAGGACAACCCGATGTCGAATCGTCTCTCATTTCTCGCTGCGCCGCTTCTCGCGGTGGCCTTGACCGGCGCCATGCCGCTCATGGCCGACGATGCGCCCAACGCCGATACGGTGGTCGCCACCGTCAACGGTACCGAGATCACGCTCGCGCACATGATCCTCATGCGCAACAACCTTCCGGAGCAATACGCGCAACTTCCCGATGACGTGATGTTTCAGGGTGTCCTCGATCAGCTCGTGCATCAGACCGTGCTGATGCAATCCCATGAGGGCGCGATGCCCGGCCGGGTCAAGACCGCCCTCGAGAATGAAGAGCGTTCGCTGATGGCCGCCGAGGCGATCCAGACAACGCTCGACTCGGAGCTCTCCGAAGATGCGCTTCGCGCGGCCTATGAAGAGCAATATGCCGACGCGACCCCGGCCAAGGAATACAACGCGGCCCACATTCTCGTCGAAACCGAGGAAGAAGCCCGCGCCATCCTGTCCGAGCTTGAAGACGGGGCCGATTTCGCCAAGCTCGCAAGCGAAAGATCGACCGGTCCCTCCGGCCCCAACGGCGGCGATCTTGGCTGGTTCGGCGAAGGCATGATGGTCGCGCCCTTCGAAGAGGCCGTGCTGGCGCTCGAGGTCGGTGAACTCTCAACCCCTGTCGAGACCCAGTTCGGCTGGCATGTGATCAAGCTCAATGAAACACGGCTCACGGACGCCCCCGAATTCGAGGATGTCCGCTCCGAGATCGAGAGTGAACTCCAGGCCGACGTGATCCAGTCCCGCATCGACGAGCTGACCGAGGAAGCGACCATCGACCGCAGCGGCGAAAGCGATATTGATCCGGCCATGCTGAAAGATACATCCCTCCTGGAGAACTGACACCTTGGCCAAGACGCCGAAACGCTCCCCGCTCGCGCCTGCGGGTTTTCCCGACCTGCCCGTTATCGGCGGGGCCGCGTTCGCGACCGTTGCCGCCGGGGTGCGCTATGCCGGGCGTCCCGATGTCATGCTGGCCCGCCTGGCGCCGGGAACCTCTGTTGCCGGAGTGTTCACCCGATCCGCCACCCGCTCCGCGGCGGTGCTCGATTGCCAGGCCAAGATCGGCGGCGATGCAACCGAAGGGGCCGCGATCATCGTGAACTCCGGCAACGCCAACGCGTTTACCGGCACGAACGGGTCCGCTGCGGCTCGTCGCGTGACCGAGGGCGTCGCCCACGCGCTGGACCTTCCCGAGGCGCGCGTCTTTTCCGCCTCGACCGGCGTCATTGGCGAGGTGCTGCCGGATGAACGCATCACGTCGCGGCTCGCCGATCTGGCTGACACACTCGATGAAACCGCCATCGCGGATGCGGCTCGGGCCATCATGACCACCGATACCTTTCCCAAGGGCGCGTCGGCCAGTTTCAACCGCGACGGCAGGGTTGTGAACATCGCGGGCATTGCCAAGGGGTCGGGCATGATCGCGCCGGACATGGCGACGATGCTGGTCTACATCTTCACCGATGCGGCGGTCGCACAGCCCGCGCTTCAGTCAATGTTGTCCGACCTTACCGGACCGACCTTCAATTCGATCACCGTCGACAGCGATACCTCGACCTCCGACACCCTGCTTCTGGCCGCCACGGGGGTCAGCGGCGTCGAAATTGCCGGCGACGACGCCGAGTTTCGCGCCGCCCTCCATTCGGTCATGCTCGACCTCGCCCATCAGGTCGTGCGCGACGGCGAAGGGGCGACCAAGTTCGTTGAAATCCGCGTCACCGGGGCATCCTCCGATGCCGACGCGAAAACCCACGCCCTTTCCATCGCCAATTCGCCGCTGGTCAAGACCGCCATCGCCGGTGAGGATCCGAACTGGGGCCGCATCGTCATGGCCGTCGGCAAGTCCGGCGCCGCTGCCGACCGCGACCTTCTCAGCATCCGGTTCGGCGATGTTCTGGTGGCGGAAAAGGGCTGGGTCGCACCCGGCTACCGCGAAGAGGACGCCGCCGCACTGATGAAGCGCGACGAGATCGTGATTTCCGTCGATATCGGCCTCGGTGCGGGTGCGGCCACGGTCTGGACCTGTGATCTCACCCACGGCTATATCGACATCAACGCCGATTATCGCTCGTGACGGGGCCGATGAACATCGTTCTTGTCGCGGCCGTCGCGCTTGTCGATATCGACGGCCGCGTCTTGCTCGCACAACGCCCCGAGGGCAAGTCCATGGCCGGTCTTTGGGAATTTCCGGGGGGCAAGGTCGAACCGGGCGAAACCCCGGAACATGCCCTGATCCGCGAATTGCAGGAAGAGCTTGGCATCGACACATGGGGCTCATGCCTTGCGCCGCTCACCTTCGCCTCGCACAGCTATGATGATTTTCACCTGCTGATGCCGCTTTTCGTCTGCCGAAAATGGGAGGGTATCCCCCATGCACGTGAAGGCCAGACCCTGAAATGGGTGCGCGCCCGCGATCTGCGCAGCTATCCCATGCCGCCCGCCGATATCCCGCTGATCCCGATTCTGCGCGACTGGCTCTAGGGCCCGTTGCCTGCGACCAGGGTCAATGCGCCCGGGCGTCACGAAAGGGCCGGTGCCTGAACGACGAAGGGGCGGCCCTGTACAGGCCGCCCCTTCTCTTTGAGTCTCCCGTTCGGATCAGTCGAGCTTGCGCTCGACTTCCTGACGTTCGAAAATCTCGATCACGTCGCCGGGACGGATGTCCTCGTATTTCTCGAAGGCCATGCCACATTCCTGACCGGACTGGACCTCGGCCACCTCGTCCTTGAAGCGCTTCAGCGTCTTGAGCGTACCTTCGTGAATCACCACGTCGTCGCGCAAGAGGCGCACGCCGGCGCTGCGCCGGGCCACGCCTTCGGTGACAAGACAGCCCGCCACCTTGCCGACACCCGAGACCCTGAACACTTCCCTGATCTCGGCATAGCCGATAAAGGTCTCGCGGATCTCGGCCGACAAAAGACCGCTTGCCGCTGCTTTCACGTCGTCAACCAGGTCGTAAATCACGCTGTAATAGCGAATCTCTACGCCCTTCTGGTTCGCCGAATTGCGCGCCGGGGCATTGGCGCGCACGTTGAACCCGATGACTGGTGCGCCGGACGCCTCGGCAAGGCTGATATCGCTTTCGGTGATCGCACCCACACCGGAATGCAAGACCCGCACGCGCACCTCGTCGTTGCCGATCTTCTCCATCGCCTGAACGATGGCTTCGGCGCTGCCTTGCACGTCCGCCTTGACCACGATGGGAAGCTCCGAAACGCTCTCGTTCTCCTTGGCCTGGGCCATGAGCTGTTCGAGCGTCGTCGCTGCGCCCGCCGCGGCGCGTTTTTCCTTGGCGGCCGCCTCGCGGTATTCCGCGATCTCGCGCGCCTGCGCTTCGGTTTCCACCACGTTGAGAACATCGCCCGCTTCGGGCGTACCGTTCAGACCCAGAACCTCGACCGGAACCGAGGGGCCGGCTTCCTTGACGCGCTCACCCTTGTCGTTGATCAGCGCGCGCACCTTGCCGTATTGCTCACCCACGACGAACACGTCGCCCTGGTGCAATGTCCCGCGCTGCACCAGAACGGTGGCAACGGGACCGCGGCCGATGTCAAGCTGCGCTTCGATCACCGCGCCCTCGGCGGCGCGATCCGGGTTGGCCTTGAGTTCGAGGATCTCGGCCTGAAGCGCAATGGCCTCAAGCAGTTCATCCAGCCCTTGCCCGGTCTGGGCCGATACCTCGACATCCTGCACGTCGCCCGACATCGCCTCGACAACCACCTCGTGCTGGAGCAGGTCGGTGCGCACCTTGTCGGGGTTGGCGGCCGGCAGGTCACATTTGTTGATCGCCACGATCATCGGAACCTCGGCCGCCTTGGCGTGCGCGATCGCCTCCACGGTCTGCGGCATCACGGCATCATCGGCAGCAACGACCAGCACCACGATATCCGTCACCTGTGCCCCGCGTGAGCGCATCGAGGTAAAGGCGGCGTGGCCCGGCGTGTCCAGAAAGGTCAGCACGGCCCCCTGATCGGTTGTCACCTGGTAGGCGCCGATATGCTGGGTGATGCCGCCCGCCTCGCCCGATACGACCTTGGCGTTTCGAATCGCATCCAGAATCGATGTCTTGCCGTGATCGACATGGCCCATGACCGTAATCACCGGCGGCCGCGGCTTGAGATCGTCGGGCGAATCTTCCTGGGTCTTGATGACGTCCTCGACATCGGCGTCGGATACGCGGACCACCTTGTGGCCGAACTCCTCGACGATCAGTTCCGCCGTTTCGGCGTCGATCGGCTGGTTCTGCGTGACCATCATGCCCATCTGCATGAGCGACTTGACGACATCGGCGACGCGTTCGGCCATCCGGTTGGCCAGTTCGCTGACCACGATCATGTCGGGGACCTGAACCTCGCGGACGATCTTTTCACGCTCGACCTGGCCGCCCATTGCCTTTTGCCGGGCGCGCTCCTGCTTGCGTTTCATAGCGGCCATCGACCGCTGGCGTCCGCCTTCACCGCCCGAGAGTGCCTGGTTGAGAGTCAGCTTGCCCGACCGGCGCCCGCCATCGTCGCGCGCCTTGGCGCCACGGTTGCGGTCCTCGCGTTCGGTCTTGCGTTCGGGCGCGGGCTTGGGGGCGGTCTTGGCTGCGCGCGGGGCGGCGGCCGCATCCTCGGGGGGCGCTGCCGCGGCGGCCGCGGCGCGCTTTGCGGCCTCTTCGGCCTCGCGCTTCTGGCGTTCCTCTTCTTCGGCCTTGGCCTTCAACGCCTCTTCGCGCTCGCGTTCCTCGCGTTCCTTGCGCTCGGCTTCCTCGCGGCGGCGCTCGCGCTCTTCCTCTCGGGCCTTTTCCTCGGCTTCGCGTTCGGCGGCCTCTTCGGATTCGCGTGCCTTGGCCGCAGCCAACGCCTTCATCCGGCGTTCGAGTTCCGCATCCGAAATGCCCGCCGGACGCTTGGCCGGATTGCCCGACGCCGGCTTCGTTGTCGGCGACACGGGCTTGCCCGCGCCGGGCTTGGCCACGACGACGCGCTTGCGTTTGGTTTCGACCACGACATTCTTTGTCCGCCCGTGGCTAAAGCTCTGCTTTACGCTACCGGGGCGGCCGCCCGTGAGGCCCAATGTCTTTTTGCCGTCACTATCGCTCATATGGTTCTCTTCATCCTCTCGGGCGGGTCGTTCCGCCACTGGAAACGCGCAGGCCCTTCAACCTTGCCGCTTCCTCTACAACACGCGGCGCCAAACCTCCAGCGCCTATGGCCGCATGGACAACAGTTTGTCGCCCGAATGCCCGGCCAAGTTCCTCTGTCGTGAGCCAGCCGATGAAATACCCTCCCATCGGTGTGCTCAGTTTCGATTTGCCGCGCCCGGATCCGTCACTTGCTTGCAACAGGATCTCGGCCACGTCCTTGGATAGCCAATCCTTCACTTTCTCGAACCCGGCCACCGCCGCGCCCGATTTGCGCGCCATCGCGATCAGGTCGACGACCCGGCGCACAAGCAATGCCTCGACCTGGTCAACGAGGCCCGGCGGCACCGTGACGGCCTGCTTCGCGGCGCGCTTGAAAAGGCCCTTGGCGACCGCTTTTTCAAGCGCGGCACGCTCGGCGCCGACCCAAATGCCACGCCCGGGCAACTTGCCCATCACATCGGGCACGATCGCGCCATCCGGCCCCACGACGAAACGGACCATCCGCGCCTTGGGGCAAAGCTCGCCCGTGGCGATGCATTTGCGCGTCTGGCCTTCGTCGTGGCCGTCGGTTCGCTTTGCGCGCCCCATTCCCAAGATTCCGAGACCTGCGATCAGGCCTCGACCTCCTCGTTTTTGCCTTCTTCGTCCCCGGATTCAAGCTCGGTCGGGTCAACCCAACCCAGCATGACCCGCGCGGTCATGATCATGTTTTGCGCCTCTTCGAGGCCGACGTCGAACTTTTCAAGCAGACCTTCGTCCTTGACCCGTTCGCCGTCCACCGTGGTCCAGCCGCCAGCGAGTTCCCAGTCGGCGCAGGTGGCGAAATCTTCCAGCGTCTTGATGCCGTCTTCGGCCAATGCCTCAATCATTTGGGGCGTCAGCCCCTCGAATTCAACCAGGCTGTCCTCGACTCCAAGTTCGCGCGCGTGTTCCAGCGCCGCCTTGGACTGCGCCTCCAGGTAATCGCGCGCCCGGGCCTGAAGCTCCTTGGCGGTGTCGTCATCCACGCCGTCGATCACCAGAAGCTCGTCAAGCTCGACATATCCCACCTCTTCGAGGTTGGTAAAACCCTCGGCGACCAGCAGCTGGGCAAAGAATTCGTCGAGGTCCAGCGTATCCATGAACAGCTGCGTGCGTTCCTCGAACTCCTTCTGGCGGCGCGCCGATTCCTCTTCCTCGGTCATGATGTCGATATCAAGCCCGGTCAGTTGCGAGGCCAGTCGCACGTTCTGCCCGCGCCGGCCAATCGCCAAAGACAGCTGCTCGTCGGGAACGACCACCTCGATTCGCTCGGCATCCTCGTCCAGAACGACCTTGCTCACCTCGGCGGGCTGCAACGCGTTCACGAGGAAAGTGGGCACATCCTCGTTCCACGGAATGATGTCGATCTTTTCGCCCTGAAGCTCGTTCACCACGGCCTGCACGCGGCTGCCGCGCATGCCCACACAGGCGCCGACCGGGTCGATGCCGCCATCATAACTGACAACCGCGATCTTGGCACGGCTGCCCGGGTCGCGGGCCACGGCCTTGATCTCGATGATGCCGTCATAGATTTCGGGCACTTCCATCTTGAACAGCTCGGCCATGAATTCCGGGGCCGTGCGCGACAGGAAGATCTGCGGCCCGCGCGCTTCGCGGCGCACATCCTTGATATAGCAGCGGATGCGGTCGTTCGGGCGATAGGCTTCGCGCCCGATCTTCTCGTTGCGGCGCAGGATCGCCTCGCCCCGGCCCACATCCACGATGACGTTGCCGTATTCCTCGCGCTTGACCACGCCGTTGATGATGGTGCCCGCGCGGTCCTTGAATTCCTCGTACTGGCGATCGCGCTCGGCTTCGCGCACCTTTTGCAGGATCACCTGCTTGGCGCTCTGTGCCGCGATCCTGCCCATTTCGACGGGCGGGATTTCCTCGACATACTGATCGCCGACCTTGGGGTCTTCGAGATACTGTTTCGCCTGCTCGACCGTCATCTCGGCCTGGTAGTTTTCCAGTTCGTCATCCTCGACCACGGTGCGCACGCGGGTAAAGGTCGCCTTGCCGGTCTTGCGGTCGATCGACACGCGAATGTCCATCTCGGCGCCATAGCGGCTCTTGGCGGCGCGGGCGAGGCTCTCCTCCATCGCGTCGACCACCAGCCCCGGGTCGATCATCTTTTCGCGGGCTACCGCCTCGGCGGTTTGCAGCAATTCAAGCTGGTTTGCAGATGTGATTGCCATGTCTCGTCACTCCTCGGAACCGGTATCGGTATGAATCTCGTCGTATTTGCTTTCGTCCAGATGCCCGGCCGCCTTGCGCGCCTTGAGCATCGCCTTGATCAGGTCGTCGGTCAGCACCAGCTTGGCGTCGGCCAGCCAATCAAACTCAAGGCCCACCGTCATCGTTTCACCGTCCTGTTCGATGTTGATCAGAACCTCATCGCCTTCCACCCCGGCCAGAACGCCACGGAACCGTTTGCGCCCGCCGATCAATTCCGATGTTTCCAGCCTGGCCTCGTAGCCCTCGAACGCCTCGAAATCCTTGAGCCGCGTCAGCGGCCGGTCGATCCCCGGCGACGACACTTCGAGCGTGTAGGTCTCGCTGATCGGGTCTTCGACATCAAGGGTCGCACTCACCGCGCCGGAAATGTCGGCGCATTCATCAACCTCGATCCCGCCATCGGGGCGTTCGGCCATGATCTGCAGCGTCTTGGTCTGTCCGCCCATCAACCGCACGCGCACCAGCTCGAACCCCATGTCCTCGATGACGGGGCCGATGATCCCGGCAAGGCGCCGGTCAATCGCGGTTTTTGCGATAAGGTCGCTCATGATGTGTCCAGATACAAAAAAACGGGCGCGCGGCCCGTCGATATTTCCCGGTGGTGCGTCAGGTTTGGACCCTCACGCGCCGCTGTTGAAGGGGATATACGCCTCACCGGGTGAGTCTGCAACCCCCGACATGCGCGCGTGTTGCGTGATCGGCCCGGATTCGGTTAACGAGGTCCGGCAAATCGGGCGGCAGCCGGGCGACAGCCGGGAGTCATACGCATGTCACCCCCTCGATTTCGGCGATTTCGGCCAAGGGTTAACCATGCGCGCTCAGCGCCGCAGCGCATCCATGACCCGCACCAGTTCGGCACTGATTCCGGGCTCCGACAGGGCATGACCGGCCACCGGAATCAATCGCAAATCTGATTTTTTCCATTTGTTTGCAAGGGTATAGGCGGTGGCAGGCGGGCAGATCATGTCGAACCGCCCCTGCACGATCACACCGGGAATATCCGCCATCCTGTCCACCTGATCCAGCAGTTGGCCATCATAGTCCAGAAACGCCGCATTCGTGAAATAGTGGTTCTCCAGCCGCGCAAACGCATGCGCATATTCCCCCCCAGCCTCACTCACGGCACCGGTGGAATGCACGGATGCCAAAGCATTTTCCCAGGATGACCAAGCCCGGGCAAAGCGCAATTCCTCGGACTTGTCACCGGAGAACAGGCGCTTGTGATAGGCCGATATTAGGTCGTGATGTTCGCTCTCCGGAATGATCCCGCGAAACCGGTCCCAAACATCCGGCCAGAACTGGCCCGCACCCCCGCCGTAGAACCAGTCGAGCTCTTTCCGCGTCGCCATGAAAACCCCGCGCAGCGCCATATATTGCACGCGCTCAGGATGAGTTTGCGCATAGATCAGTGCCAGCGTCGCACCCCAGGAGCCGCCAAACACGATCCATTGATCTATCATTAAGCTTTCGCGGATAAGTTCGATATCGCGGATCAGATGCCATGTCGTATTTGCCTCGACACTCGCAAATGGCGTTGAACGACCGCAACCGCGCTGGTCAAACAGGATCACGCGGTAATGTGCAGGGTCGAAATACCTGCGCATCGCCGGGCTGCACCCACCGCCCGGTCCGCCGTGGAAAACGACGACGGGCTGACCTTGGGGGCTGCCCGATTGTTCGACATACACCCTGTGACCATCGCCAACCTCGAACATCCGTTGATCGAAGGGTTCGATTTGAGGATAGAGATAATCTGTCGCGGGTTTGTGGGCTCCGAATTTGTCCATGACCGTCCTATATGATAAGGCGTGTCAAGTTGAGCATATGGAGACCAGAATGCAAGCCGCTCCGAACACTGTCGATCCCGGTGAAGTCGCCAAGTTCGAGGCCATGGCAGCCGAATGGTGGGATCCGACAGGCAAGTTCAAGCCATTGCACCTGATGAATCCCTGTCGACTCGACTATATCACCCGCCAGATTGCGGGCGAATTCGACCGCGATCTCGACGCGCCCAAGCCCTTTGCCGGCTTGCGTCTTCTCGATATCGGATGTGGCGGCGGGCTCTTGTCCGAACCCATGGCGCGACTTGGGGCCACTGTGGTCGGTGCGGATGCGGCCGCACGAAACATTCCCGTCGCCCAAATCCATGCCGAACAATCCGGGCTGCACATTGAATATCTCCACACCACCGCCGAAGCGATGGCCGAGGCCGGCGAGACGTTCGATGTTGTCCTGAACATGGAAGTGGTCGAACACGTTGCCGACCCGCTCGCTTATCTTACCGCTTGCCGCCAGTTGCTGAAGCCGGGGGGGCTTCATGTTTGTTCGACCATCAACCGCAATCCCAAGAGCTTTGCCATGGCGATCGTTGGAGCGGAATACGTCATGCGCTGGCTTCCCAAGGGCACCCATGAATGGAACAAGTTCATCAAACCCGATGAGCTGTTCGACCTGTTGGAACAGGCAGGTTTGCGGCCCGTTGACAAAAAGGGTTTTGTTTTCAACCCAATAAGCTGGCGATGGTCGATCTCGGAGCGAGATCTGAGCGTGAACTATGTCACCGCCAGCTTACGGCCGGTCTAACCATCGTCTTCCAGCTTGAGCCTCAGTTCGCGCAGGATCGGCAAGACTGCGCGGACCTTGCTGTCACCCAACTCGCCGATCATCTCGGCGATCATGGGTCCGATGGCCGCGATTGCGGCATCGCGGGCGCGCCTTCCGGCCGGACTGATTGCGACCCATTTGCGTCGTGCGTCGTCCCAATCGGGGCGTATATGCACGTAGCCTGCCCATTCCAGTTTCCCCAGCGTGTTGGTCATCGCACCTCTGGTTACATGGAAGCTCTTGGCCAACTGCGCCGGCGTGCGTTCGTCTCCACTATGGGCAAGGTGGTTGAGAACGGAGAAATGCGAGATCTCCATGCCCTTGGGCAAGACCCGCGACAACCGGTTCCGGATCAGTTGATCCGCGGTCAGGATCTCACTGAAAAGGGCGACGGCAAGTGCATTGCTCGGGTCACTCATGTCGACGGTCCGTCGAAACTCCGGTCGTGGGTCAGCGCGGCAATGCGTTGCCGTGCCTGTTTCACCTGCGCCAAATCTAGGTTAACGAAGCTGATCCCGCATTCCGTTCCCCCATCGACGAGAACGTCACCCCAGGGCGAGATCGCCATAGAATGCCCATGGGTGCGGCGGGCCTTGCCATTCATGACATAGTGCAACCCGGTTTGCGCTGGGGCGAGCACGAACGACCCTGTCTCGATGGCCCGCGCACGCAACAGGGGTTCCCAATGTGCCTTGCCGGTCACTGGAGAGAAGGCTGAAGGAACAGTCAGGATTGTTGCGCCAGCCTGTGCCAAAGCCCTGTAAAGATATGCGAAACGTAGATCATAGCAAATGGACAACCCGACCTTGCCAAAGTCGGTTTCGGCGATGACCGCCTTGTTGCCGGGGCGGTAGCGGGCCGATTCGCGGTAGGTTTCGGATTTGGAAACATCCACATCGAACATGTGGATCTTGTCGTATTGGCCAAGAATCTGCCCTTGAGGCGAGATCAGAAAGGAGCGGTTGGCGAACCGTCCGTCGGTGTCCTGCGTTTGCATGCCCAGTGATCCGATCAAGACCCACAGTCCGAGTGCGCGCGCGTCCTCGCGGATCGTTGCGAGAGTCGAGTCGTCTTGCTGAAGACTGAAAACGCTGGCCTGGTGCTTGTGGCTGCCCGATATGCAATTGGTCACTTCAGGGGTCAGTGCGAAGTCCGCGTCGCCTGACTTGGCCTCCCGAAGCCGGTTGCGAACAACGTCAAGATTGGCGCCCGGGTCTTCTCCCGACGTGATCTGAATCAGGGCCGCGCGCATCACATGTCATGCTTCCAACAACGGGTCGAGCTTTCCGGCCCGTTCCAGCCCATAAAGCTCATCACAACCACCGACATGGGTTTCTCCGACAAATATTTGCGGTACAGTATGGCGTCCTCCGGCACGCTGCATCATTTCGGCCTTCCGCCCCGGTTCTGCCCAGATGTCGACTTCCGAAAACTGAACGCCTTTCTGGCTCAGCAGCCGTTTGGCAGCATGACAAAAGCCGCACATTGGAGAAGTATAGATTTCCACAGGTTTCATGACAACTTCCTTGACATAACTATGTGCTTGTCGTGGATTTAGTCATGCTTTGCAACTCGTGCCAGTACCAGGGAGAAAACATCCCTTGCGCCGGCGGCAAGGCACGCTTCGGCGGCGGCGCTCATCGTCGCGCCAGACGTCATCACGTCATCGACCAAAAGAACCGAACGGCCCGTCATGCGGTGGCGTCGTCCCGGGTGGGGCTTAATGCTGCCCGAGACTGTTTCAAACCGAGCCTCATGCCCCTGTCCTTCGAGGCTCCTCGTGCGGACGTTCCGCACGAGGAGATCCGGGCAGTATGTAAGACCGGTATTCCGGGCCAGTTCACGGGCCAGAAGGGCCGATTGATTGAATCGGCGCTTGATCATCCGGGTCCAGTGAAGCGGTATCGGCGCAATGATCATGTTTTCGATCAGGATCGGCCGTGCTGCGCGTTCCAGCCACAAACCGGCAGGCCGGGCGATCTCTTGTCGGTCCCCGTGTTTGAGGGCAAGCACAAGCTTGCGCCCGATATCGCCATAGCGAAATACAGCCCTGCCTCTGGTCCACGGCCGCAGTGCGGAGAGGCAATCGTCACAGTATTCGGCTTCGCAAGACTGCCCGGGAAGTGGCATGCCACAAAGATCGCAGCAAAGGCCTTCGATGAACGGGGTATCGCGCCAGCACTTGCCGCAAAGGCCGAAATCGGTTTCGACCATCACACCGCAATTGATGCAACGTGGAGGGTAGAGAATCTTCAACACGGTTTGAATCTTCACCCTTGCGCTCCTATTCTCAATCCAATGAACCGTCCGACCACCCTGACTTGTCGCTCAGCACTCCTGCGAAATCGACGCCGTGCGGCAAACGCACCGGTGAACTTTGTCCATGAAATCGCGTTCGATGAGCTCAAGGATCGCTTGGGGGTGGTTAACAAAGTGTTTAACGAGCCGGTTGTCGTGTCGGGGAAGGGTGATTTTTGGTGCGATCTGATCCCGAATGCACCACAGATCGCGGACGACGATACGCTTTTGCTTGAAGCTGGGGCCCATGATCTGGTCGTTCACGCGATGGCGCTACACTGGGCGAATGATCCTGTGGGCCAATTGATCCAGAGCCGCCACGCGTTGCGGCCCGATGGTCTTTTTCTAGGTGTTCTTTTCGGCGGGCAGACCCTTGCGGAACTGCGCGCCGCGATCGCGCATGCCGAGGCTGACGTGGTGGGTGGCCTCTCCCCTCGCGTTGCTCCGATGGCCGAGATCCGGGATCTTGGCGGATTGTTGCAACGGGCAGGTTTTGCGCTGCCGGTTGCCGATAGTGTGACCATTCGTGCAAGCTACGAGTCATTGGCGGATCTGGTTCGTGATCTTCGCGGCATGGGTGAAACAAACGCATTGGCCGGTCGTATCAAGCACATGACAAGGCGAGAGATTCTTGACCGTGCTGAGAGTATCTACCGGGATTCCCATGCTGGAGATGACGGGCGCCTGATCGCAACCTTCGAGTTGATATTCTTGCTTGGATGGGCGCCTGATGCTGATCAGCCACAGCCCTTGCGTCCCGGTTCTGCACAGGCACGTTTGGCCGAAGCACTGAACGTAAAAGAAAACCCACTTAAAGATTGATCTGGTTCTTCAACAGCATATCTGTTCCAAAGAACTTTTCCATCAGGGGCAAGCGATGAAAGACGAAGATCCAGATCTCAAGGTTCCCGAGCATGCAGCAGCTGATCATCCCGCGATACCACGGCAGAGAATTGGTGTGCTCATAGCAAACCTTGGAACGCCTGATGGATATGATTACTGGTCGATGCGGCGCTATCTGAACGAGTTCCTGTCAGACCAGCGCGTGATCGATTATCCGGCCTGGAAGTGGCAGCCACTGTTGCAACTCATCATCCTGACAAAGCGGCCGTTTTCCAGTGGGGCCGCTTACAAGTCGATCTGGAATGAAGATAAGGGCGAAAGCCCTTTGATGACCATTACAAAGGAACAGACCAAAGCGATTTCTGAGGAGATCACCAAGCGATTTGGTGAAGATGTCGAGGTTGATTTCTGCATGCGCTACGGCAATCCCTCGACCAGATCCAAGGTGCGCGAAATGGTTGCAAGAGGCTGTACGAAGCTTCTCTTCTTCCCGCTTTATCCGCACTATGCTGGCGCCACGAGTGGCACAGCGAATGACGAATTCTTTCGCGCGCTCATGAAGGAAAAATGGCAACCCGCTGCCCGCACTGTTCCGGCCTATTTTGACAATCCGCAATATATTGATGCGCTCGCGCAATCGGTCGAAGCTGCCTATTCTAAGGCGGAAATCACCCCTGACCTGTTGGTCGTCTCATACCACGGGATGCCGAAACGTTATCTGATGGAGGGTGATCCCTACCATTGTCAGTGCCAGAAGACGACAAGGCTCTTGAAAGAGCGGTTGGGTTGGACGGATGACAAGATTGCAACCACGTTCCAGTCTGTCTTTGGTCCCGAGGAATGGTTGAGACCCTACACCGTTGAGGAAGTTGCGCGACTTGCCCGAGAAGAAGGCAAAAAGAACATCGCAGTAATAGCGCCAGCCTTTTCCGCCGACTGCATCGAGACGCTGGAAGAAATCAATGAAGAAATTCAGGAGAGTTTTGTTGAAGCGGGTGGAGAGAGCTTTCTATATATTCCGTGCCTCAATGCTGAACCAGCACACATAGACGTTCTATCGGACATCATAACGGACAACCTGAAAGGTTGGATCGGTTGATATTTGCCGGGCGCTTGAAAACTGAAAAAGGCGGTGGTTTCATCCACCGCCTTTTCCTTGTCTAGGTGTTGCTGCAATCAGTCTGCTGCAACGGCAACGATCGCGGCCAGAACGAGCAGCGGAATGATGATGCCCCCAGCCGACGAGCTTGCAGTCTCTTCCACGATGACGGGCTCTTCAATCACTGGGTCGTCCATCGAACCGGCATAGGCAGTCGAAGCGGCAGCAGTCAGAGCGGCAGCCAGAACAAGTTTCTTCATGTTATCCTCCAGATATTCGCCCACCATCAGGCACCATGACAGATGGCAAGCACTCAAGACTTACCTCGTGCAACCGTATAATCAGCAAACCTGAAAGATTGCAAACCCATCTTGCACGCGAGCAACCCGTGGCAGTCGAAATGTCGTCAAATTAGCAACACTTGTGTGCCAACTTTGGTCAGTTCGAAAAGCTCCGAGATATGTTCGTTGAAAAGACCGATGCACCCGTTGGAGGATCGACGGCCAATCTTACGGGTGTCATGCGTGCCGTGGATGCGGTAATATGTCCAACTTAGATAAAGCGCATGTGTGCCGAGCGGGTTATCCGGCCCAGGGCCTACGAAATCCGGCCATTCGGGATTGCGCTCTTTCATGGCGGGTGTCGGGCGCCAGCTTGGGCCGACGACCTTGCGCACGACCTTGGTTCGACCAAGGCGCGTCAGATCTTCGGTGAGCGGGACGCTGGTCGGATAGAGCTTGTAGGTTGCTTCATCTTCCGACCAGAAATGTAGTGCACGCGAAGAAATGTCGACCAGGATCGCACCATTGCTCAGGTTAGGGAAATAGGGTTGCCAGTCGAGCGATCGAAAGCTTGAAATATTGCGCCGCACCACTTTGCTGAGATCACGTTCGACCTCTACCGTTTCCTCTCCGTCAATGTTCTGCGCGATGGCTGGAGTGGACAGCATCGCAGCACCACCAGCAACAAAATTGCGGCGATTCATGTTATGCATAGGGTTACGGTTCATTGCGTCCTCTTCATGTCGCCGGTAGATAACGCTAGATCATATTGCCTGAAAGACGCACTCGCAAATCAAACAAGCGTCATGGGGGCCAATACACGTCGTTGTGGGTTTGAAAGGTGGCATGGTCAAGCTATGGCTGGGAAATAGAACTGGGATGGTACCATGAATCGACACTTTGGTTTTCTGCTTGCGTGCCTTTTCCTGCTGCAAGCCTGCGCTACAACCACGACGCCACAACTCGGCGCGGATGGAAAGCCCCTTCCAAGATTGTACCGCATATCTGTCGGATCAACTGCGCAGATCCAGTTTCGTGTCCTTGATTCGGTGAATGCCTTGCGACAAGCCGCCGGCGCCCCGAGCGTTGAGCTTGATTCGAAGCTGAATGCAGCGGCGGCAACGCATTCGAGGGACATGTCGGTCCAGAGCCGGCCCTGGCATTTTGGATCTGACGGTTCTTCTCCGGTCGACCGGGTTCAGCGTGTCGGGTATGAGGGCGAGATGCTGGGTGAACTGATTTCCGAGACTTACGAGACAGAATTGGAAACGCTTGGCGCATGGATGGAGCAGGAGGATACGCGACGGATCATCCTTGACGAGCGCGCCACAAAGCTTGGGTTTGCGTGGTTTCAGGAACAAAGTGGCAAGATCTGGTGGACCATGATCATGGGATCCTGAAGGCATGAGCCTTCAGGGGTTGATCGTGATCGGTGTCCCGTTTCGAACCATCGCGTAAATCTCTTCCATCTCACTGTTGGTGACTGCGATGCATCCAGCGGTCCAGTCCTGGCTACCCTTTCGGTTCTTCCAAGGGCGACCGTGAATAAAGACATCACCGCCAGGATCGCGCCCCTTTGAACTGGCATAGGCGCGGTCGACTTCGTTTGGATAGGAGACACCGATGGATAGATGGAATTCGCTGTTCGGATTGCGTCGGTCGATAACGTATGTTCCCTCGGGTGTTCTTCCGTCGCCTTCGAAGCGTTTGTGACCCTCGGGCGCGAAGCCCAAACCGACACGATAAGATTTCAGAACCCCGCCATGATGGAGAAGATACAGCGCCCGATCGCCTTTGTTTACAACAACATGTGTAACTTCGGGGCCATTATAGGTTCGGAATTTCGACGCGCATCCTGCAAGTCCGGCCAGAGCCAGCGCAAGTACGAGAAACCTGATGATCTGCATCCTGCTGCCCCACAGTTTTTGGCATCCTACTACAGTAGCGTTGACGCCCTTCTCATTATTTTGCGGCTCACGCCGATGTGAGGGTGAACGATGACGCAAGTTCAACATGCGTGGACCAGCGAAACTGATCGACGACTTGAACCCAGTCGAGTTCATATCCGGCGTCGATCAATGCGGCGGCATCACGGGCAAAGGTACGCGGATTACAAGAGACATAGGCGATTCTTGCGATACTCGCGCGGGCAAGCTCGTGGACTTGTGCTCGAGCCCCGGCGCGCGGAGGATCGATAACGCAGGCGTCGAGGTACGAGAGCTCATCGGCGCGGACTGGATTTCGAAAAAGGTCGCGCGTTTCGCTTGTGACTTGCCTCAGATCGTTTCCGTTACGCCAACCCTTGTTGAGCGCCTGTATCATGTCATGGCTGGCTTCAACCGCGTGAACGCGCGCCTGCACCGCCAAGGGGAGCGCGAAGGTGCCACAGCCAGCGAACAGATCGATGATGGATTTTGCGCCCGAAACGACCTCCTGAACCGCATCGCGGAGGGCAGTTTCGCCCTCTTTTGTCGCCTGCAAGAAAGCGCCGGGAGGCGGAACGATCTCGATCCCAGCAAATGACTGGATCGGTGGACGGCGCGTGACGATGATCTCGTTGTTCCAGGTAAGACGGGCAAGATCAAAACGCTCGGCCAAGACTGCCATCTCCACGAGCTTTGAACGATCGGCGTCTGGTCCTCCCGCTGCGGACACGTCAAGCCCTCCATCTGAGAGTGTGACCGTGACGTTCAGCTCGTTCCGTCGGCTCGCGCAAATCTCTGCCAGCCGTTCAGACACCCTTAGACCGGCAAGCAAAGCGGGATCGACGAGATTGCAATTCGGTGTGGCGATGACCTGGTTCGATGCCCGGGCATGAAACCCGGCAAGTGCGGATTTCCGGTTGCGTCGTGCCGAAAACACGGCACGCCGGCGCGATTGTGCGGGTGATGTAATGATCGGGCGAAAATGGGTGGACAAGCCGTGCGCATCCAGGGCCTGTTTCACCATTTCGACCTTCCACTCGGCGACCAAAGCGTCAGAGGCATGCTGCAACTGGCATCCGCCGCAGGACTTGAAATGGCGACAGGGTGGCGAAACCCGTTCGGGTGAGGGGGTGAGAACGCGAATATCTGCGAGCCGGTCGCCGTCAAGTGATCCGCTGACCTCTTCGTCGGGAAGCGTCATTGGCGCAAAGACAGGTCCTGGTGCGATTCCGTCACCCTGATGGCCAAGTCGCTCGATCTTGAAAACCTGCATACCTCAGCTCTCGTCCGGCAGCGCGAGCAGAGCCTCGCGCGAGAGTTGAAAACCCGATTCAATCCAGGCTTCTTCCAAGGCTTTCATGCGCTGCCCAAGGGCTGGGCCCTGATACTCCGGCATCAGGTCTCGCGCCCTTATTGGGAACCTTGCCGCCGCGCCCATCTGGGCCAACTCAAGGTCGTCAGGATTTGGGTTCTGACCCAGTAGGGCGGCGTTCAGAAGGATGATATCCTGCGCGATCGCGTACGACCGCCTGTAAGCCAGAACATCGGGCGATTTCACCAAGTCGGATGCGGACTGCAAACTGGCCAGATGCGAGGCCTCCTTTCGTGAAAGGCGCAACCGGTCGGCAATATCCTCCCCGCCGAGGCAAGCGAGCCGCCGGATTGGGTCGGGCGCAATACCAAGCGACGCCTCGGCGTGAACAAGCGGGGCGAGGGTGCGGTCATCTGCGCCTGGAAGAATGATGCTCAACACCCCGGTCGCGCGCATCGCAGCAACAGATGGGGCCGGATCGGGTGCATCCAGGAGTTTCTTCATCTCGGCACCGACGCGCTCGCGCGAGAGTGCACTGAGGCCATCCAGATTTTCCGCCACGGCCGCAAGGCCCACGGGGTCGATCCCGGCCCGAGCATCGCCATACCAGGCGTGAAATCGGAAAAATCGCAAGACGCGCAGGTAATCCTCGCGGATCCGCTCGACCGGATCTTCGATAAAGCGGACGCGCCGGGCCTCAAGATCGGCAAGGCCGCCAAGCGGATCAATGATCTTGCCATCAGGATCGGCATAAAGCGCGTTCATCGTGAAATCCCGCCGCCGTGCATCATCGGTGACATTGTCGGCGTATGCGATCACCGCGCGGCGACCATCGGTTTCGACATCGCGGCGGAAGGTCGTGATTTCGTGAGGAATTCCGCCGGACACCACGGTCACGGTGCCATGGTCTATTCCGGTTGGAATGACTTTGAAGCCGGCATTTTCTCCCAGCATGGTGACGGTTTCGGGTGTGGCATCCGTGGCGATGTCGATGTCGCTGACCACCGTGCCTAGAAGTGCATTTCGTACACAGCCGCCGACAAAGAGCGCCTGGTATCCTGCTTCGGTCAATGCGCTGCAAACCGACTGCGTATCTGCGTTTCTGAACCAATCGCCGTGGATATGCATCAACCTGCCATCCGTTCGGCCAGTCCGCGCAGGATACGCGCAGTGGCGCCCCAGACATAGTAAGGGCCAAAGGGCGCCGTGTAATAGTATCTACGTTGTCCGAGCCAGCGGCGCGATTGAACCGAGAATCGGTCAACATTGGCGAAATGTGAAAGTGGAACCGAGAAAATCTCCTCGACCTCTTCGGGTTGAGGGCGGGCGTCAAAGGGCTCTATGACTCGGCCGATGACCGGGGTCACCATGAAACTGGTAACGGTTTCATGTGTTGGCAGCGTCCCGAAAACCTCGACATTCGAGGGGTGGAGGCCGATTTCTTCCTGCGCTTCTCGCAACGCGGCTGCTGCTTCGTCGGCATCGCCGGGCTCGACCTTGCCACCAGGGAAAGCGATCTGCCCCGGATGATGTTTGAGCGCGGATGATCTTTTGGTCAGGATGACATGCAGGTCGCCGCGTTCTTCTGCAAGTGGGACGAGCACGCCAGCGGGACGCAGTTGGCGTCCTTCCGGCAGAACAGTATCGGGGTTCAGGTCGAAGTCGGACGATGGGCGTCCCTGACGACCCAAGGCAGCTCGGATTGTACCGAAAGGATCATGTTTTTCCATCCGATTGCTCCTGTGCCTCGAAGCCGAGCGTTTTGGGATCGAGATCGTAGTGGCGACCGCAGAACTGGCAATCAGCTGTAACCCGGTCCTCTTCAGTGGTCATTTTCTCGATATCCTTGGCCGAATAGATCGAAAGACTCTGCCTGACGCGATCTTCGGAACAGGTACAGCCGAAGCGTACGGGCTGTGCATCATATACACGTGGTGCCTCTTCGTGAAACAGGCGGACCAGAAGGTCGGTGGGCGATATCGTCGGGCCGACGAGTTCAATCTCATCCACCGTATCGAGAAGATGGTTGGCGCGGTTCCAGTTTTCCCCGTCTTCACCATCGACCAAGTCGTTTGCCTGCAAGAGCCCTTTCTCGCCCGAACCCTCCTGAACCTTGGCAAGCGGCGAGGCTTTTGGCATGTGCTGAAGCATGACGCCACCAGCGCGCCAGTGTTCCACGCCTCTTGCCTCGGTGGATTTTCCGAAACTGAGTGAAAACCGGGTTGGCAATTGCTCGGATTGAGCAAAATAGGCTTCAGCGCAGGACGCAATGGAGTCCCCGGCAAGTGGCGTGATGCCTTGATAGGGCGTCATCCCCTTTCCCTGGTCGATCAGGATGGCAAAATATCCTTCCCCGACTTGCTCGAATGGCCGGCCTTTTCCCAGTTTTTCGCGGTCAAAGCTGGCATAGGCCCGAAGTTGTGCGGGTTCGCCCTCGTTGGACGGGCCAAAGAAGTCAGTGGCAATCATGCGCACGGGACCGTTCGATTGAACCTGAAGCGAGAGTTTCCAGCGCGGTTTGATCGTCTGTCCGATAAGGGCAGTCAACAGGGCCATTTCCGCGACCAACGCCTCGACGACCGGGGGGTAGTCGTGCTGGGCAAGAATACCCTCAAGTGTTCGGTCAAGCCGTGCGACGCGTCCGCGAATATCTGAATTGTCGAGTTGGAACGGCAAAACCGAGTCGTCCCAGGCGATTTTAGTTCCGAAAGTCATGGGGTTTCCTTAGCGGCCGATCCTTGGCATACCGCGTGAATATAGGAGCGGCAATGGAAGGTCCAAGGGAAACCCCATGATACGCAGGATCGGTGCGCCGCCAACACGGTTACGGCGACATGTCTTACGACGCGGCGTCTATGCGATCTTGCCATTTGGTCGGGATGTTCTCCTGACGTTTCAGATGGCGCCCTTCGAGGAACTGCAATTGCCGGGTGGAGGTGTCGACGACGGGGAGTCGCCACTTCATGCCTTGCACCGTGAAGTGTTCGAGGAAACCGGTTGGAAGATCGCATCGCCCCGGAGACTCGGGGCGTTTCGGCGTTTCACATATATGCCAGAATACGATCTTTGGGCCGAAAAGCTGTGCGAGGTTTTCATTGCACGACCGGTGCGGCCGCTTTCTGATGCGTCCGAGGAGGATCATGTTCCGGTGTGGATGGGCGCGGACCTCGCCGCTCGGGAGCTTGGCAATGCGGGGGACAGGATGTTCATTGCGCGTTACCTTGCGAGTCGTTGATATTCGAACAGGACCGCCGAGACATCATCGGGAAAATCGCCATTACCGGCGAACTCCGAAAGGTTCCAGATCACCGATTCGAGCAGGGCGGTGCCCCGCATATCGGCAAGCCGATGAAGCATGCTCTCCAGGCCCTGCTCGTTGAGCAGCACGCCATCGGGGTCCGGACATTCGGTGATACCGTCCGAAAAGATCATGAGCCGGTCACCAGGTTGGAGGGTGACGGAAAATTCCTCGTAGGAGGCACCGGGAAACAGCCCGACCGGCAGCCCCCCGGGCCCGTCCTGTTCGATTGTGCCATCTGCGCGCTGGACCAGCGGATGCGGATGCCCGGCTTGTGCCATTCGCACATGCCCGCTTGCAAGGTCGACATCAGCGAGGAGAAGGGTGAAATAGTGTTCGGTATCCATTTCGTCCAGGACGAGGCGGTTGAGGTTTTCGACCACCCTGGCCGGGCTGATTGAATCCTGCCCTCCACCGGCAATGGCCCTTATCGCGATGTTCTGTTCGGGCGCGGTTGATGAAAGATAGCCGGCCAGCCGTGCTGTCATCAGGGCCGAGCTGATTCCATGTCCGGACACATCGATGGAAAACAGGCCGATCCTTGTTTCGTTCACTGGAAAGAACCCGACGAGGTCACCCCCAACGTGCCCGCTTGGATGCAACATGAGCGAGACCTGTGCGCAGCCGAAATCGCGAAAACGCTCGCGGATGAGCGATTGCTGGAGCTTCTTGGCTTCGATCAGGTCACTGTCGATCGAGTAATAGAGCGATTGAATTTTCTCGAGCGCATGTTTGATGAGGCGGTTCTTTTCCGTGAGCTCACGTTCCATTCGCAGGATACGTTCGCCGGCGTTGAGGCGCGCGCGCAATTCCGCCGCATTCACCGGTTTCGTCAGAAAATCGTCGGCACCGTTGTCGAGTCCATGCGCCACTTCGTTCTTTTCGCTCTTTGACGTGAGGAGGATGAAATAGCCATAGCTTTCTCGATCCATTGCGCGGAATGCCTTGCAGAACTCCAGCCCGTTCATGCCCGGCATCATCCAGTCGCTGATCACCATGTCGGGTTCGATGTCTTTGCAGATACCGATCGCATCATGCCCGGACTCTGCTTCGAGCACCTCGTAGCCCCAGCGTTTGAGCGATGCCTTGAGGATATGGCGTTGCAGGCGGCTGTCATCGACGACAAGAACGCGTGGCGCCCGATCGTGCACCGATGCCGTTCCATTGAGGGGCGGGGCATCCAATCGTGGCGTTCGTGTCATTGGCCAGCCTGTTTCGAAAAGTTCCGAGGGAACATTTCAACCGGCATAACAGCGCAGAATTTAACGTTGGGTGAACGTTAAATCACAATCGATTCAGACTGATGTTTCGGCCAGGTGAAAAGGATCGATTAACATTGTTGCGGCATGTTTCGACCATGCCAACACTCTTTCGAGACGAGCCATGATTGACTGGGACAAGATAGCTGAACTTCGCAACGACATCGGTCAAGAGGATTTCGATGAAGTCGTCGAACTGTTTCTTGAAGAAGTGGAAGAGGCCATGGAAAGGCTTCGCGCCGGCTTGCCCGCGGACAAGCTTGAATGCTGTTTGCATTTTCTCAAGGGCAGTGCGCTGAACCTTGGTTTCACCGCCTTCTCCGAACTTTGCGCCAAGGGCGAGGCGGCCTCTGCCGCCGGGGATTACACGTCGATCGATCTGTGCGAGGTCATCCAGACTTATGATGCATCCAAAGCCACTTTCCTGAAAACACTTGAAAATATCGACATAGCGTGAGGCCGGGCGCCACTGTGGGCTCATCATGTCAGATCAGGAACTCTGCCAGGATATTGTCGTTGGTGATGTCCCTGTAGGTGAAGCCCACCTCGTCCAGCCGGGAGAACAGCGTGTCGAAGTTTTCCCGTTTCGTGGTCTCGATCCCGATCAAGACCGATCCGAAATTCCGCGCTGATTTCTTGAGGTATTCGAAGCGCGCAATATCGTCCGAGGGGCCGAGGACATTGAGAAATTCCTTCAATGCGCCGGGGCGTTGGGGAAGGCGCAGGATGAAATACTTCTTGACCCCGGAAAAGCGCTGGGCGCGTTCCTTGACCTCGGGGAGGCGTTCGAAATCGAAATTTCCGCCAGAGGTGATGCAAACGACGCGCTTTCCCGCGATCTGGTCGGCCATGTCGATCAGTGCATCGACAGCCAAGGCGCCGGCCGGTTCAAGGACGATGCCCTCGACATTCAGCATGTCGAGGATCGTGGTGCAGATGCGATCTTCGGGTGCTGCATAAACATCTGATATATTGATATTTTTCAGAGTCTTGAAGGGTGATTCCCCGATCCTTGCGACAGCGGCTCCGTCGACGAAACTGTCGACCTTTTCGAGTGTGACCGGCCCACCGGCGCGGATCGCGGCAGCGAGGCTGGCGCCGCCCTCCGGCTCGACGAAGCTGTAGTGTACAGCATCGCCGAAATACTGGCACACGCCGGCCGAAAGCCCGCCACCGCCGACGGGCAGGACGATGCGATCAGGGGCGCCGTCGAACTGGTCGGCGATTTCCACGGCAACCGAAGCCTGCCCCTCGATCACGTCGTCGTCGTCGAAAGGGGCGAGGAAATGCCCGCCCTCGGTTGCGCAAAAGCGCTGCGCCTCGGCCAGCGTGTCGTCGAAATAGTCGCCGGTCAGGCGAATCTCGATCGTGTTGCCGCCGAAGATGCGGGTTTTCTGGATCTTCTGTTGCGGTGTTGTCACCGGCATGAAGATCACGCCCCGCACGCCGAAATGCTGGCACATGAAGGCCACCCCCTGCGCGTGGTTGCCCGCAGAGGCGCAGACGAAAAGCCGCGACGCGGGTGCCGCATCCAGAACTTTGCGCATCGCGTTGAACGCACCGCGCAACTTGTAGGACCGTACCGGCGAAAGATCTTCGCGCTTGAGGTAAAGATCGCAGCCGAATCTTTCGGAAAGGTGAACGTTGCGTTGCAGCGGTGTTTCGGGAAACACCTGCCGCATGGCGCGTTCGGCCGCACGGGCCCGGGTCTGGAAATCCTGTCGAAAGCTCATCCCTCCTGTGTGGCGCAGAGCGCGAATGCAGGCAAGCCCCGCGCCTTGCCCTGCCGCGGAAAACCCTTTATCGCGCGGTCAAACAAACGAGGGGAACAGCGATGTCCGCGCCGAAGAAAGTTGTGCTGGCCTATTCCGGGGGCCTTGATACGTCGATCATCCTGAAATGGCTCCAGACCGAATATGGTTGCGAGGTCGTGACCTTTACCGCCGACCTGGGCCAGGGTGAAGAGCTTGAGCCGGCGCGGGAAAAGGCCGAGATGTTGGGGATCAAGCCCGAGAACATCTATATCGAGGATGTGCGCGAGGAGTTCGTGCGCGATTTCGTGTTTCCGATGTTCCGGGCGAACGCGGTTTACGAGGGGCTCTACCTGCTGGGCACCTCGATCGCGCGGCCCCTGATTTCCAAGCGTTTGATCGAGATCGCGGCGGAGACCGGCGCCGATGCAGTGGCGCATGGGGCGACGGGCAAGGGCAATGACCAGGTGCGGTTCGAGCTGGCGGCCTATGCCCTTGACCCCGACATCAAGGTGATCGCGCCATGGCGCGAATGGGATCTGACCTCGCGCACCAAGCTGCTTGATTTTGCGGAGAAAAACCAGATTCCCATCGCCAAGGACAAGCGCGGCGAGGCGCCGTTCTCGGTCGATGCGAACCTCTTGCACACCTCGTCCGAGGGCAAGGTGCTGGAAGATCCGGCCGTCGATGCGCCGGACTATGTTTACCAACGCACGGTGCATCCCGAGGATGCGCCGGATCAGCCGGAATTCATTGAGATCGGGTTTGAAAAAGGCGACGCGGTGAGCATCAATGGCGTGGCGATGAGCCCTGCCAAGGTGCTGACAACATTGAATGAATACGGGCGCAAGCACGGGATCGGGCGGCTTGATCTTGTCGAGGGGCGATTCGTCGGGATGAAGAGCCGCGGCATCTATGAAACGCCCGGCGGCACCATATTGCTCGAGGCGCATCGCGGGATCGAGAGCATCACGATGGACCGCGGCGCGATGCATCTCAAGGATCAGATCATGCCGCAATATGCGGAACTGATCTATAACGGGTTCTGGTTCAGCCCCGAGCGCGAGATGCTTCAGGCGCTGATCGACAAGAGCCAGGACTACGTGACCGGCACGGTAAGATTGAAGCTTTACAAGGGTTTGGCCCGGACCGTGGGGCGCTGGTCGGAGTATTCGCTCTACTCGGAGGAACACGTGACCTTCGAGGATGACGCGGGTGCCTATGATCAGAAGGACGCGGCCGGGTTCATCAAGCTCAATGCGCTGCGCTTGCGGCTTTTGGCGATGCGCAGGAACCGGGTCGGCGGCGAATGATTGCCGGTGGTTAACAGTGCCTCGGGTCGCGGGGCAAAGGGGGGTGATATGCGTGCACCCCCCGGCTGTTCTGCGTATGCCGCAAACGCGGAATTCCGGGGTTAACCGGGCGCGCGGTCGATTTTGGCAATCAAATCTTAACTTCGGCTAATCTTTCGTAAAACGGGAGCGCATCGCGGGCCAGTGCGGCGCGGTCCGGGGGCAGTTCGGGGAGCGGGCCCTCGGCCGCGGCAAAGCCGGTCGACCGGTGAACCGAGCCATACCAATGCGGTGCCCAGACGCCATCATCCTTGTGGCCGCCCGCCGGCCAGAAGAGCATCGCCGGATCGAAGGGCAGCCCGATTGCCTCGCAGAGTTTGCGCAGCGTCGCCTCGGGGGCGCGGCGGATGTCGGCACTGTCGATCACGATGGGGGTCTGACCCATGGCGCGGGTGTGATCGAAAAGCTCGGCCTGTCGTGCAAAGCCGATGTCACCCAGCGTGGGGTTGTCGTATTTTGCACCGAAACTCGCCACCACGCGGGCGGGGTGGCGGATGAGGAAGACATTGACCGTTTCGGACATCCAGTCGCGAGGGATCGCGGGGAGCATGTGCTGGGTCATGTGCTTTTGATAGAAATGCGGCTTTCCGCCCGGAACAGGGCCTAATAGTTCGTCAACGACCCGTGCGGGGTCTTGTGGTTGCGCGGCGAGGATCGCGTCGCGCATCGGGTGGGCGAGGCCGGTTTGCGCGAGATAGGCGGCATAGAAGGGTTCGTCCACCACCGCGAAATCTGGCCGCGCGCCGAATGCATACATCATCGCGGTCGAGAGGTTGCGGGGGCCGGACCACATGGCGATGCGCATCAGGCGCTCTCCTTTTCGACGAGCGCCTTGTAAAGCGTGCGCAGGCGCAGCGTGACGGGGCCCATGTCGCCGGTGCCGATCTGCCGGCCGTCGATCTCGCCGACAGGGGTCTGGGCGCCGAACGTGCCGGTGAGGAACGCCTCGTCGGCGCCATAGGTATCGACGAGGGAGAAGTTGCGTTCATGGACGGGGATGTCGTTTTCGCGGCAAAGGTCGATGACCTTTTGCCGGGTGATGCCGTTCATGCAGTAATCGCCCGTGCTGGTCCAGACCGCGCCCTTGCGGACGATGAAGAAGTTGCAGGCGTTGGTGGTGTTCACGAAGCCGTGGATATCGAGCATCAGCGCCTCGTCGGCGCCGGCCTTTTCGGCGGCGATACAGGCGAGGATGCAGTTGAGCTTGGAATGGGAGTTGAGCTTCGGATCCTGCGTCATCGGCAGGCCGCGGATATGCGGCACGGTGGCAAGGCGGATGGGGCGGGGGATCGAAGGTTTGGAATGCTCCATGATGATCGTCACGGTCGGCCCCTGACGCGAGAGCGAAGGGTGCTGGAACGGGCGGGTTTTCACCCCGCGTGTGACCATCAGGCGGGCATGGGCATCGGTGGTCATGCCATTTGCTTTTTGTGTCTCTAACAAGGCGGAAATCACCTCGTCCCGGGTCATGCCGATGTCGAGGTCGATGGCCTTGGCGGCTTCGAACAGGCGGTCCATGTGTTCACCCAGAAAGGCCCATGTGCCGTTGTAGAGGCGCAGCCCCTCCCACACGCCGTCGCCCAGCATGAAGCCGGAGTCGTAAACGCTGACCATGGCCTGTGCCTTGGGGACAAGGCGGCCGTTGAGCCAGATGAGGATCCCTTCGTTGCGGGCGTCCTCCTGGGCTTGGTGGGTGGTGACTTGGTCTTGCATCGCGGTCTCCTTTGAGTGGAACGCTAGCGATTTCGGGCGCGATGCCAAGGGGGTCACGGGGTTTCACCTGTGCGTGATATCGGGTTTCGGGGGATTGGCGGGGCGGCATGTGCGCGGCATTGTGGTGAGAGGAGGTATCTGTGATGCTGTCGATGAAGGATATGAAACCCCTTGCGCTGAGCCTGTTGATCGGGGTTGCGGTTCTGCTGCAATGCGCACGGGCCGAGGCCGGGCCACGCGAAACGCTGGTGGTGGCGGGCGGGTGCTTCTGGTGTGTCGAGGCCGATTTCGAGCGTGTTGAGGGCGTGATCGAGGTCGTGTCCGGCTATACCGGCGGCGACGTGGACAACCCCACCTACAAGCAGGTCACGCGCGGGGGAACCGGGCATTACGAAGCCGCGGAGATCACGTTCGACGCCGATGAGGTGAGCCGCGAGCAACTCCTGGAAATGTTCTTTCGCTCGATTGACCCGACCGATGCGGACGGGCAGTTCTGTGACCGGGGCGAGAGCTATCGCACGGCGATTTTCGTCTCTGACAATGCGGAAAAGGCACTTGCCGAAGAGGTAAAGGCCGAGGCGCAGGCGGAGCTGGGCCAGAAGATCGTGACGCCGGTCCTGGAGGCCCGGAAATTCTGGGTCGCGGAGGATTACCACCAGGACTATTACAAGAGCGAGGAACTGGTCCTGACGCGGGCCGGGCCCAAGAGCAAGGCATCCGCCTACAAGTTCTATCGCGAGGCCTGTGGGCGTGATGACAAGGTGCGCGAGCTTTGGGGAAGCGCGGCACCCTTTACCGGATGAACCGGTCAGCCGACCTTGCAGGCGGCCAGCACCGCCATGTTGAGAATGTCGTTCACGGTCGAGTTGGATGAACAGATCTGGATCGACTTGTCCACGCCTGCGAGAATCGGGCCGATCACGGTGGCGCCGGCCATTTCCTGCATCAGCTTGACCGAGATCGAGGCCGAATGGCGGGCGGGCACGACGAGGATGTTGGCCGGGCCGGTGAGGCGCGAGAACGGGTAATTCTGTTGCGCCTGCGCATTGAGCGCCACATCGACCGTCATTTCGCCCTCGTATTCGAAATCGACGCCGCGCCGGTCGAGAACTTCGGGGGCGAGGTGCATTTTCTCGGCCCGTTCCGAGCGTGGATAGCCGAAGGTCGAGAAGCTGGCAAAGGCGACGCGGGGTTCGAGCCCGAGATGGCGTGTGACATCGGCGGCGCGCATGGCGATGGTGGCGAGGTTCTCTTCGTCGGGCCATTCATGCACCAGCGTGTCGGCGATCAGAACGATCCGGCCCTTGTGCAACACCGCGGTCACGCCCACGGCGCCATGGGCGGCGTCGGTGTCAAAGACGTGGTTGACCAGATCGAGGACATGGGCCGACTTGCGGGTCGCGCCCGTCACAAGTGCGTCGCCATGGCCATGGGCCAGCATCAGCGCCGAGAATACGTGCCGGTCACGCGCGGCAAGGCGGTGGATGTCGTGGCGGTCAAAGCCCTTGCGTTGCAGCCGCTGGTACAGGAATTCCTTGTACTCGGCCAGATGCGGGGTGTTGGCGGCATTGACGATCTCAAGCTCGTCCACGGCGTCGGCCAGCCCCTCTTCGGTGAGCTTGGCCCTGACATCGGATTCGCGCCCGACGATGAGCGCATGGCCCAGCCCGGAGCGTTGATATTGCACGGCGGCGCGCAGCACGCGAGGGTCGTCGCCTTCGGCAAAGATCATCGTGGCCTGGGCGGCGCGGGCACGGGCGTTGAGGCTGCGCAGGATCGAGGCAGTGGGGTCCATCCGGCTCTTGAGGGTGAGCTCGTAGGCGTCCATGTCGATGATCGGGCGCCGGGCCGCGCCGGTCTGCATGCCTGCGCGGGCCACGGCGGGCGGGATGGTGTGAATGAGGCGCGGATCGAAGGGGGTGGGGATGATGTAGTCTCTGCCAAAGCTCAACTTGCGGCCATAGGCCATGCCGACCTCGTCGGGCACATCCTCGCGGGCGAGTTTGGCCAATGCCTCGGCACAGGCGATCTTCATCTCGTCATTGATGGCGCGTGCGTGGATGTCGAGCGCGCCGCGAAAGAGATAGGGAAAGCCCAGGACGTTGTTGACCTGGTTGGGATAATCGCTGCGCCCGGTGGCGATGATGGCGTCTTCGCGAACCTCGTGTGCCTCTTCGGGGGTGATTTCGGGGTCGGGGTTGGCCATGGCGAAGATGACCGGGTTGTCGTTCATCGAGGCGACCATGGCGGGCGTCACCGCGCCCTTGACCGACACGCCCAGGAACACGTCGGCGCCGTTCATCGCTTCTTCGAGGGTGCGTAGCTCGGTGTTGACGGCATGGGCGGATTTCCACTGGTTCATGCCGTCGGTCCGGCCCTGCCAGATCACGCCCTTGGTGTCGCAGACGATGCAGTTTTCATGCCGGGCGCCCATGCGCTTGAGCAGTTCGATACAGGCGATACCGGCGGCCCCCGCGCCGTTGAGGACGATGCGGCAATCCTCGATCTTCTTGTCCGAGAGATGCAGCGCGTTGATGAGCCCGGCGGCGCAGATCACGGCGGTGCCGTGCTGGTCGTCGTGAAAGACGGGGATGTCCATCGCTTCCTTGAGCGTCTGCTCGATGATGAAGCATTCGGGGGCCTTGATGTCTTCTAGGTTGATGCCGCCGAAGGTGGGGCCCATCAGCTTGACCGCGTCGATGAATTTCTGCGGGTCTTCCGTGTCGAGCTCGATGTCGATCGAATTGACATCAGCGAAGCGTTTGAACAGCACCGCCTTGCCCTCCATCACCGGCTTTGAGCCCAAGGCGCCGAGATTGCCAAGCCCCAGGACCGCGGTGCCGTTCGAGATCACCGCGACGAGGTTGCCCTTGTTGGTGTAATCATAGGCGAGCTCGGGGTTTCCGGCGATATCCTCGCAGGGCACGGCCACGCCGGGGGAATAGGCGAGCGACAGGTCGCGCTGTGTGGTCATGGGAACGGTGGCCTGCACCTCCCATTTGCCCGGGGTGGGTTCGAGGTGGAATTGCAGCGCGTCTTCGCGGGTGTACTTGGTCTTGGACATCGGGTTCGCCTCGGCTGGGGTCCGGGTCTCTTACACGGGGCCGGGGCGCGTCTCAACAGAAACAAGCCCTTTCGCGTCGCGAGCGGGGTTTGTAAGGTCGGCAAAAGGGAAACCGGGGGGCTTTCGTGACATCCGCAAAATCCGCAGTCACGCCGATGATGGCGCAATACCTGGAGATCAAGGCGCAGTATCCCGGGGCGCTCCTGTTCTACCGGATGGGCGATTTCTATGAGCTCTTTTTTGACGATGCGGTGGCGGCGAGCGAGGCGCTGGATATCGCGCTGACCAAGCGGGGCAAACATCTCGATGAGGATATCGCGATGTGCGGGGTGCCGGTGCATTCGGCCGAGGGGTATCTGCTCACGCTCATCCGCAAGGGGTTTCGGGTGGCGGTCTGCGAACAGATGGAAGACCCGGCCGAGGCAAAGAAGCGCGGATCGAAAGCGGTGGTGCGGCGCGAGGTGGTGCGGCTTGTCACGCCAGGGACGCTGACCGAGGAAAGCCTGCTGGAGGCGCGGCGGCACAATTACCTTGCCGCCTATGCCGAGGTCAGGGACGAGGCGGCGCTGGCCTGGGTGGACATTTCGACAGGGGCGTTTCACGTCATGCCGCTTGCACCGGTGCGGCTGGGCCCGGAACTGGCGCGGCTGATGCCGTCGGAAGTGGTCGTGTCCGAGGCAAAAGAGGCTGATCTGGCCGAAACAGTGACTGAATCGGGGGCGTCGATCACGGCGCTGGCGCGGTCGGCCTTTGACTCGGGCTCGGCGGAAAAGCGGCTCAAGGCGCTGTTCGACGTTGGCGCGCTCGATGCGTTCGGGGCGTTCGGGCGGGCGGAGCTGTCGGCCATGGGGGCGATTGTCGAATGGCTCGAGATCACGCAGAAGGGCAAGTTGCCGATCCTGCGCGCGCCGGTGCGCGAAGGTGCTGCGCGGGTGATGCAGATCGACGCCGCCACACGGGCCAATCTCGAGTTGACGCGTTCGCTTTCGGGCAGGCGGCAGGGTTCGCTCCTGGCGGCGATCGACCGGACGGTGACGGCCGGGGGCGCGCGATTGCTGGAACGGCGGTTGTCGTCGCCCTCGCGGATGCTGGAGGTGGTGCGCGACAGGCTCGATGCGGTGCAATTTGCGCTGGATCAGGGTCGAATCGCGGACAATCTGCGCGAGGCGCTGCGGCGCGTGCCGGACCTTGACCGGGCGCTGTCGCGGCTGGGGTTGGAGCGGGGCGGGCCGCGCGACCTTGCCGCGGTACGAAATGCGTTGACCCAGGCCGAGGCGATAGCCGCGTCGCTGGCCGGGGAGGAGCTGCCGGGGCTTCTGGCCGAGGCGGTGGATGACTTGCAGGGGCACGGGGAACTGCTCGACCTGCTGGACCGGGCGCTGGTGGCCGAGCCGCCGCTCTTGGCGCGCGATGGCGGCTTCATCGCCGAAGGGTTCGACGAGGAACTGGACGACTGCCGCCGGTTGCGTGACGAAGGGCGCGGGGTGATCGCCGGGATGCAGGCGGAATATCAGCGCGAAACCGGTATTCAGAGCCTGAAGATCAAGCACAACAACGTGCTGGGCTATTTCGTCGAGGTGACGGCAACCCACGCCGAGAAGATGCACGGGAACGACGCATTCAAGCATCGCCAGACCACGGCCAACCAGGTGCGGTTTACCACGGTGCCCCTTTCCGAGATGGAGACGAAGATCCTCAATGCCGGGGGGCGGGCGATCGAGATCGAAAAGCGGCTCTATTCCTGCCTGAGCGAGGACATTCTTGGTGTTTCCGACCGATTGTTCACAGCTGCGCGGGCCTTGGCCGAACTGGACCTCAGCGTGGCGCTGGCCGATCTGGCGCGGTGTGAGAACTGGTCCCGGCCGAAGGTCGATGACAGCCGCGCGCTGGTGATCGAGGGCGGGCGGCATCCGGTGGTGGAGCAGGCGCTGAAATCCGAGGGCGAGCCGTTCATTGCCAATGATTGCAGCCTCGGGACCGACGAGGATATCTGGCTTTTGACCGGGCCGAACATGGCGGGGAAATCGACCTTCCTGCGGCAGAACGCGCTGATCGCGGTGCTGGCGCAGATGGGATCGTTCGTGCCGGCCAGGGCGGCGCATGTCGGGATGGTGAGCCAGTTGTTCAGCCGGGTGGGGGCCAGTGACGATCTTGCCCGGGGGCGCTCGACCTTCATGGTGGAGATGGTCGAGACGGCGGCGATCCTCAACCAGGCAGACGATCATGCGCTGGTGATCCTTGACGAGATCGGACGCGGCACGGCGACCTATGACGGGTTGTCGATCGCCTGGGCGACGCTGGAGCATCTGCATGACGTGAACGGATGCCGGGCGCTCTTTGCCACGCATTACCACGAGATGACCGGGCTTTCGGCCAAGTTGGAGCGGGTCGAGAATGCGACCGTGGCGGTCAAGGAGTGGGAGGGCGACGTGATCTTCCTGCACGAGGTGCGCAAAGGCGCGGCGGACCGGTCCTATGGCGTGCAGGTGGCCAAGCTGGCAGGGCTGCCCCCGGCGGTCGTGGCGCGGGCCAAGGTGGTGCTCGAGGCGCTGGAAAAGGGGGAACGCGAGGGCGGCAATGCCAAGAAGGCGCTGATCGACGATCTGCCGCTCTTCGCGGCCATGCCGGTCGAGGCACCCGCGCCGGAGGCGAAGGAAAGCGCCATCGAGGCCATGTTAGAGACGATTCATCCCGATGAAATGACGCCGCGCGAGGCGTTGCAGGCACTCTATGAACTGAAAGAGGCACTAAAGACATGACGGTACTGTTCACCCATTCCGACTGTTTGAATCACGTCACGCCACCGGGCCACCCGGAGCAGGTGGCGCGGATGCGCTCGGTCGAGGCGGCGCTGGCGCATTTCGACACGCTGGACCGGCGCGAGGCGCCGCTCGGCCGGGACGAGGACATCCTGCGCTGTCATCCGCGCAAGTATCTCGACATGATCGCGACGCATGGGCCGGGGCCGCTCGATGCCGACACGCATATGTCGGAAGGTAGCATGCAGGCAGCGCGGCGGGGCGTGGGCGGTGCCGTGGCCGCGGTGGACGCTGTTCTGTCTGGCGAGGTGAAGAATGCCTTTGTCGCCACCCGCCCGCCCGGCCACCATGCCGAGACGGCGCGGCCGATGGGGTTCTGCCTGTTTGGAAACGTCTCTATTGCGGCCAAACACGCGCTCGATTTCCATGACCTGAGCCGGGTGGCGGTGGTGGATTTCGACGTACATCATGGCAATGGCACGCAGGATCTGCTGTGGGATGAGGCGCGGGCGTTCCTTGCCACGTCGCAGCAGATGCCGCTTTGGCCGGGTACGGGCGATCCGAGTGAGCGGGGCGCGCATGACAACGTGCTCAACGTGCCGCTGCCGCCGGGAAGTGACGGGGCGGTCATGCGGGCGGAATACGAGGAGAAGGTTTTCCCACGGCTCGATGCGTTCCAGCCGGAGTTGATCGTTGTCTCGGCCGGGTTCGATGCCCATGCCGACGATCCGCTTGCTAACCTCAACTGGGTCGAGGAGGATTTCGTCTGGCTGACCGAGAAGCTCTGCGCCATGGCCGATCTGCATTGCGGCGGGCGCGTGGTTTCGGTGCTGGAGGGGGGCTATGACCTCGATGCGCTGGGCCGGAGCGTGGCTTCGCATGTTCAGGCGTTGAGCGTGGCGTAACGGTTCAGGTGATCTGGCGCAGATCCTCGAACAGGGCCTCGGACATGGCGCGCGCGTGGGCGATGCGGTCGGGCGAGATCTGCGGATGTTCGACGCGGATCAGGGTCTCGTAGGCAATCATGTAGGGCAGGAAGGCGTCGGTTTCGCGCTCTGAAAGGGCGAAAGCGCGAGTGAAGGCGTCGAGCGCGCCCGCGTCCACGCCGAAGCGCCGCTGGCCCGAGGGCAGCATCCCGCGCCGTGCCATGTGGGTGAGGGCGCGGGCCATGTCCTTGTAGATCGGTGCGCGGTTCGAGCCGCCGGTGTCGATGCCGGTGAGCGTGTCGCCATCGAGGATCAGATTGTTGAGGTGGAAATCGCCGTGCGGGACGGCGACACGCCAGTCGGGATCGCCCATCTGGCGCGAGAGCTTGTGCATTTTTTGCAGGATGCGGGTCTCTATCCCGGCCAGTTCGGGATGGGGCTGTTTAGCAGCGGCGGCGGCGGCCCATCTGCGCCAGGGGCGGCGATTGATGCCGCGGCTTGTGATCGTGGGCGCCATGTAGGCGTGAAGCCACCCGGCAGCGTGGGTGACGAGGGGCAGGCGATCGGGGGCGTCGAGTGACCAAAGATGCGTGAGGAGTGGTTCGCCGGGGACATGCGCGACAACGATCAGCGCCGAGTCAGGCTCGAAAAAGAGCGGTTCGGCCACCCGACTCGCACCCTGCGCCATGTGGCCCCATGCGCGGGTCAGTTCTGCCCATTCCTCGTCAAAGCCCTTGCGGTTGGCCTCGTCGAGCGGCAGGCGGAACACCACGTCGCGCCCGGCCATGCGGCCACGGAAAACCGCGCGTTTCCCAGGAACGAGGCGCAGGGCCTGTTCGACCTTGGCTCCGGGGAGGATCTGGGCAAGAAGCGTGTCGAGCCGGGTCAGCGCGTCCAGCGCCGCGTCGGGGTAGAGCGTGATATTGTCCTTGTCGAGTATGGTCATGGCTGCAGCATCCGGTGGGCATGGGGCCGCGTCAACTCAAATGAGACGAGGCGAATTGAACCCTGTGTCGGGCGCGGATATGGTGGCGCGACAAACAGGCCGCCAAGGAGCACGAGATGACCGATCGACCCGTTTCAGAGATGACATTCGAAGAGGCCATGGCCGAGCTGGAACAGGTGGTGGGCAAGCTGGAACGCGGTGACGTGGCGCTGGAGGAATCCATCACGCTTTACGAGCGGGGGGCCGAGTTGAAAAAGCGCTGCGAGAGCAAGCTCAAGGAAGCCGAGGAAAAGGTCGCGGCGATCACGCTTGATGACGAGGGCAACCCGGCGGGGTTGAAGCCTGTCGAAGGGCAATAGCCCATGTTCCAGGACCGGTTGGCAGAGGTTGCGGCGCGTGTCGCGGCGCATCTGGGCGAGGTGATGACGCCGCTGGGCGAAGAGCCCGTCGCCGAGGGAATGCGCTATGCCAGTGCGGGAGGCAAGCGGTTGCGCGCCTTCCTGGTCATGGAGGGCGCGCGGCTGCACGGGATGACCGACGATCAGGCGATCTGGGCGGCCAGCGCGGTGGAGTGCCTGCACGCCTATTCGCTTGTGCATGACGATCTGCCCTGCATGGATGACGACGATCTGCGACGTGGCCTGCCGACGGTGCATCGCAAATGGGACGAGGCAACCGCGGTGCTGGTGGGCGATGCGCTGCAAAGCCTGTGTTTCGAGCTGCTGGCGCGCGAGGAATGCAGCCCCGACCCACAGGTGCGCGCCGACCTGGTGCTGAGCATGGCGCGCGCGGCGGGCGCGCAAGGCATGGTTCTGGGACAGGCGCTGGATATTGCCGCCGAGAGCGCGGCGCGGTCCCTGACGCTGGACGAGATCACGCGGTTGCAGGCGGGCAAGACCGGGGCGCTCATCACCTGGTCGGCCACGTGCGGGGCACGGCTCGCTGGCGCGGAAACAACTGCGCTGAGAGCCTATGGCGATGCGCTGGGCCTTGCGTTCCAGATTGCCGATGACGTGCTGGACGTCGAGGGCGACCCGGAGGCGCTGGGCAAGGCGGTGGGCAAGGATGCCGAGGCCGGCAAGGCCACGTTTGTCTCGCTGCTGGGGATGGATGCGGCGAAAGGGCGCGCGCGAGAGCTTGTCGATGTGGCCTGCGAGGCATTATCTGGGTACGGAGCGGAAGCCGAATGCTTGCGGGAGGCCGCGCGCTTCGTTATTGCCCGCGAGATGTGAACAGGTTTCAGGCGGCACCATGGCCGAACGACCCCATACCCCTTTGCTCGATACGGTGCATGCGCCGGCCGATCTCAAACGGCTGAGCGATGCGCAGTTGAAGCAGCTTGCCGCGGAACTGCGGGCCGAGACGATTTCGGCCGTGAGCGAGACCGGCGGGCACCTGGGGGCCGGGCTGGGCGTGATCGAAATCACCGTGGCGCTGCATTCGGTGTTCGATGCGCCCAAGGACAAGATCATCTGGGACGTGTCGCACCAGTCCTATCCGCACAAGATCCTCACCGGGCGGCGCGACCGCATCCGCACGTTAAGGCAGAAGGACGGGTTGAGCGGGTTCACCAAGCGGAGCGAGAGCCCCTATGACCCGTTCGGGGCGGCACATTCCTCGACCTCGATCAGCGCGGCGCTGGGCTTTGCCGTGGCGCGTGATCTGGGCGGGGCCTGTCCCGAGGGGCTGGGCGATGCGGTGGCGGTGATCGGTGACGGCGCGATGAGCGCGGGCATGGCGTTCGAGGCGATGAACAATGCCGGGCACCTGAAGAAGCGCCTGATCGTGATCCTGAACGACAATGACATGAGCATCGCGCCGCCGGTAGGAGCGTTTTCTTCATATCTCACGCGGCTTTATGCCGAGCCGCCGTTCCAGGAGCTGAAGGCCGCCGCCAAGGGCGCGGTGAGCCTGATGCCGCCGTTTTTCCAGGAGGGGGCGAAGCGGGCCAGGGACATGCTCAAGGGCATGACAGTGGGCGGCACGCTGTTCGAAGAGTTGGGTTTTTCCTATCTCGGGCCGATCGACGGGCATGACCTCGATCAGCTCTTGCCGGTGCTGCGCACGGTCAAGGCGCGGGCGACGGGGCCGATCCTGATCCATGCACTGACGCGCAAGGGCAAGGGCTATGCCCCGGCCGAGCGCGCGGATGACAAGGGCCATGCCACGGCGAAATTCGACGTGGTGACGGGAGCGCAGAAGAAGGCGCCCAGCAACGCACCGAGCTATACAAGCGTGTTCGGCGAAACGCTGGTGGAACTGGCCGCGAAGGACGACAAGATCTGCGCCGTGACGGCGGCGATGCCCGATGGCACGGGCCTCAACCTGATGGCCGAGCGTTACCCGAGCCGGTGCTTCGATGTGAGCATTGCAGAGCAGCATGGCGTGACCTTCTGTGCCGGGCTGGCCGCGGGGGGGATGAAGCCGTTTTGCGCGATCTATTCCACGTTCCTGCAACGCGGATACGATCAGGTCGTGCATGATGTGGCGATCCAGAACCTGCCGGTGCGGTTCGCGATCGACCGGGCGGGGCTGGTGGGGGCCGACGGGGCCACCCATGCGGGCAGTTTCGACATCACCTATCTGGCGACACTGCCCAACATGGTGGTGATGGCCGCCGCCGACGAGGCGGAGCTGCGGCAGATGGTGGCGACGGCGGCGGCGCATGACAGCGGCCCGATCGCGTTCCGTTATCCGCGGGGCGAGGGCGTGGGCGTGGAACTCCCCGAGGTGCCGGAAGCGCTGGAAATCGGCAAGGGCCGGATCATCCGCGAGGGCGCGCGGGTCGCGATCCTGTCCTTTGGCACGCGCCTGGCCCAGGTGACGAAGGCGTGCGAAGCCCTTGAAGCCATGGGCATTTTCCCGACGGTGGCCGATGCACGCTTTGCCAAGCCGCTGGACCGCGAGATGATCCTTGACCTGGTGGCGCGGCACGAGGCGTTGATCACCATCGAAGAGGGGGCCGTGGGCGGCTTCGGCAGCCATGTGGCGCAATTGCTGGCCGATGAGGGCGTGTTCGACGCAGGGCTGAAATTCCGCTCGATGGTGTTGCCGGATGCCTTTCTCGACCAGGGGGCGCCGAACGAAATGTATGCCCGTGCAGGGCTGAGCGCCGAGCATATCGAGGCAAAGGTGCTGGATGTATTGGGCGTGGCGCGAATCTCGGGAAAGCGGGCAGGGCACGTTTCGTGAACCCTCCTGAACGGCGTGCTGTCCGCGCGCCCCGGTTTCGATCAACCCGATGCAACATTCCCCGGGCACTGGGGGTTGCACTCTTCCGAAAGTCGCGCGCATCATCGCGCCGGAATTGAAAGGGAGTGCGTCACATGGATCTTGCCGAAAAACTCATGCTGGAAATCGAGGCGCGCCGCGCCGATCTGGTGGAACTGACGCAGGACCTGATTCGGATTCCCACGCTCAATCCGCCCGGTGACAATTACCGGGAAATCTGTGATTTTCTTGATCGGCGCCTGGTGCGGCACGGGTTTCAGACCGAACTCGTGCGGGCCGAAGGCGCGATCGGTGACAGCGACAAGTATCCGCGCTGGAACTTAATCGCGCGTAAAGAAGGCGCACAGCCCGGAGAATGCGTGCATTTCAACTCGCATATCGACGTGGTCGAGGTCGGGCGCGGCTGGACCACCGACCCGTTCGGCGGCGAGGTGAAGGACGGCAAGGTTTACGGGCGCGGGGCCTGTGACATGAAGGGCGGCCTCGCGGCGAGCATCGTTGCGGCCGAAGCCTTTATCGCCGTCTGCCCGGATTTCAACGGCGCGATCGAGATCAGCGGGACCGCCGACGAAGAGTCGGGGGGCTTTGGTGGCGTCGCCTATCTTGCTGAAAAAGGATATTTTTCCCCGGATCGCGTGCAACATGTGATCATTCCCGAGCCGCTCAACAAGGATCGGATCTGCCTTGGTCACCGCGGCGTGTGGTGGGCCGAGATCGAGACCCATGGCGAGATCGCCCATGGCTCGATGCCGTTTTTGGGCGATTGCGCGGTGCGGCACATGGGGGCGGTGATGGCGGAGATGGAGACGAGCCTGTTCCCGCTCCTGGCGACCAAGCGGACCGATATGCCGGTGGTGCCGGAGGGGGCCAAGCAATCGACGCTCAACATAAATTCGATCCATGGCGGCGAGAACGAGCAGGCGGAAGATTATACAGGTTTGCCAAGCCCTTGCGTGCCCGATAGCTGTCGGATGGTGATCGACCGGCGGTTTCTGATCGAGGAGGATATCGACGAGGTTCAGTCCGAAATCCTTAACGTGCTGACCACGGTGCAGGGGCGGCGCGAGAATTTCCGCTTCGACGTGCGCGAGTTGCAGCGCGTGCTGCCCTCGATGACCGAGAAAAGCGCGCCGGTGGTTCAATCGGTCGCCCGCGCGATTTCCGACGTGATGGGAAAGGAAGCGGATTATGTCGTTTCCCCAGGCACTTACGACCAGAAACATATCGACCGGATCGGGCGGCTCAAGAATTGCATCGCCTATGGGCCGGGTATCCTGGACCTTGCGCACAAGCCTGATGAATATGTCGGGATCGACGATATGGTCGAGAGCGCGCAGGTGATGGGGCGGTCATTGCTCGACCTCTTGCGTTAACGGTCCGGCCGGTGGGGTTAACACGGGTTCTCGGCGAGAAATCGGGGGGTGACATCCGGCTGCCGGGCGTATGCTTCCCGGCTGCCGGGTCGCAACGCGGGTGACGGGGCGAAAAAGGGTTAACGCGGCTCGCGAACCGTGATCGCGTCGCGTCGCTGGAACAGGGAGTGGGACATGATGCGGAACGGTGGTGAACTGCTGGTGCAAAGCCTTGTCGGGCTGGGCGCCACCAAAGCCTTTGGCGTGCCGGGGGAAAGTTACCTCGCGGTGCTCGATGCGCTGCATGACACGCAAGGGAGCCTCGATTTCGTGCTGTGCCGGAACGAGGGCGGGGCCGGGTTCATGGCCGCCGCATGGGGCAAGATCACCGGGCGCCCCGGCATCTGCATGGTCACGCGCGGACCCGGCGCCACCAATGCCGCGATCGGGGTCCATACGGCAATGCAGGACAGCGTTCCGATGATCCTGCTGGTCGGGCAGGTCGGCACCGCGATGAAGGGGCGCGAGGCGTTCCAGGAGATCGACTATCCGGCGATGTATGGCCGGGTTGCGAAATGGGCAGTCGAGATCGACGACGTGGACCGCATCCCCGAGATCCTGGCGCGGGCGTGGAAAACCGCCACGACGGGGCGGCCCGGGCCGGTGGTTGTTGCCCTTCCCGAGGATATGCTGACCAGCCGGAGCGATGCCGCGCCGCTGGGGCCGCTGGCGGCGATGGCCGAGCCGCAGCCTGACCCACAGGCGGTGGAAGAGGCGCGCATGATTCTTGGCGCGGCGAAGCGCCCCGTGATCCTTTACGGCGGCAGCAACTGGAGCGATGCGGGGCGCGCGGCACTGCAACGCTTTGCCGAGGCGAGCGATATTCCGGTGGTGACGGCCTTTCGTTTCGCCGACCAGTTCGACAACAATTCGCCGGTTTTCTGTGGCGAGGCCGGGGTGGGCATGGTGCCCTCGGTGAAGCGGCTGATTGGCGAGGCGGATGTGATCCTTGCGATCAACAACCGCTTTGGCGAAAACTCGACCGACGGTTACACGCTTCTTGACGTGCCGATGCCGAAACAGCGACTCATCCATGTGCACCAGGCCGAGGGGGAACTTGGCAAGGTCTATCAGCCCGCGCTGGGCATCCAGGCGGGGCATGACGCCTTTGCCATGGCCCTGGCCGAGGGGCCGGTGACGGGCGACTGGGCAGCGTGGCGGCAAGAGGGGCGCGCGGCCTATGAGGCGGGGTTCGACTTGCCCGAGCAGCCTTCGCCGGTGGATATGGGCAAGGTCATGGCGCATCTGCGCGCGGTCCTGCCCGAGGATGCGATCGTGACCAATGGCGCGGGGAATTTCGCGATCTGGCCGGGCAAGTTCATCAAGTATGGCCCGGCCATGCGCCACATCGCCCCGCAATCGGGGGCGATGGGCTATGGCGTGCCGGCGGCAATCGCCGCCAAGCTGGCCCATCCGGGGCGCGAGGTGGTGTGTTTCGCGGGTGACGGTGATTTCCAGATGAATTGCCAGGAACTGGCCAGCGCGGCACAGGCGGGCGCACAGCCGATCATCCTGATCCTCAACAACGGGATATACGGCACGATCCGCGCCCACCAGGAGCGCCATTACCCGGCCCGCGTGTCGGGCACGACGATGCTGAGCCCGGATTTCGCGGCACTGGCCCGCGCCTATGGCTTTCACGGGGAGCGGGTCGAGACCACGGCGGATTTCGCCGCCGCCTATGAGCGGGCGCGCGCGGCCAAGGGGGGCGCGGTGCTCGACCTCGTGATCTCGCCCGAGGCGCTGACTCCGCGCGTCACGCTGAGCCAGATGCGCGAAGCGGCGCTTGCGGCGCAAGAGGGGTAGCGTGATGAGGGACCGCTATGACGTGGTGATCGTGGGCGGTGCGGTGATCGGCTCGTCCGTGGCTTATTACCTGACATCGAACCCCGATTTCGACGGTTCGGTTCTCGTGGTCGAGCGCGACCCGAGCTATGCGCAATGTTCCACCGCGCTTTCGGCGGCGGGTATCCGCACGCAGTTTTCCAACGCGATCAATGTCGAGATCAGCAAGTATGGCGGGCAGGTGATCCGCGATTTCGCCGATCTGACACAGGTGGGCGACACGCGGATCGATCTGAATTTCCACGAGGGGGGATACCTGTTCCTTGCGCGCACGCCGGAGCAGGAGGCGATCCTGCGGGAGAACCACGCGGTGCAGCTGTCCTGCGGGGCCGATGTGGTGCTCTGGGAGCGCGATGAACTGGCCGAGGCGTTTCCGCATCTGCGGGTGGATGACATCCGGCTGGCCTCTTACGGGCGGTCGGGCGAGGGCTGGTTCGACAATACCGGGCTGATCCGCGGCTTTCGCGGCAAGGCGCGGGAGTTGGGGGCGGATTATGTCACCGGCGAAGTTGCGGACATCGCGCGCAAAGCCGGGCGGGTGACGGGAGTGCGTCTGGCCAGCGGCGAGGAGATCGGCGCGGGCTGGGTGGTCAACGCCGCCGGGCCGCGAGCGGCACGGGTGGCGGGCATGGCCGGGCTGCACATTCCGGTCGAGCCGCGCAAGCGCACGCAGTTCGTGTTCGATTGTGCCCGCTCGCCACAGGGAAGCGCGCGGGTGAAGGGCGGGCAATTGCCGCTGATGATCGACCCCACGGGGGTCTATTGCCGGCCCGAGGGGCGGTATTTCCTCACCGGCTGTCCGCCGGCCGAGGACGTGGCCGTGGACTGGGACGATTTCGAGCCGCATCACGATCTCTTCGAGGAGGTGATCTGGCCCGCGCTGGCCGAACGGTCCGAGGCGTTCGAGGCGGTGAAGGTGGTCAACCTCTGGGCGGGGCATTACGCGTTCAACACGCTCGACCACAACATGGTGATCGGGCCGCACCCGGAGGTGGAGAATTTTATCTTTGCCAACGGGTTCTCGGGGCACGGGCTGCAACAGGCGCCGGCCACGGGGCGCGGGGTGAGCGAGTTGATCGCGCATGGCGGGTTTCGCACGCTCGACCTGTCGCCGCTCGGGTTCGAGCGGGTGGTGAGCGGGCGGCCGTTCCTGGAAAAGGCGGTGATCTGATTGCCGGGATGCAGTTGCTTGATCCCGCGAGGTTTTGCGGCGAGAGTGGCGCAGATCAAACGGAAGTGCCGCGATTGCGGCCGGACAAGACGGGGAGAAACGGGATGTCTTTCATGAAACTGGGCGCGGCAAGTGCGCTTGCGATGATGATGGCCACGGGCGGGGCGCTCGCCAAGAGCGATATCGTGGTGGCGATGCAGCTTGAACCGCCGCATCTCGACCCGACGGGCGCGGCCGCGGGCGCCATCGATTCGGTGCTTTATTCCAACGTGTTCGAAGGGCTGACGCGATTCGACGCGGATGGGTCGATCATCCCCGGGCTGGCGCGTGACTGGGAGATTTCCGAAGACGGCCGGGTCTATACGTTCAGCCTTGCCGAGGGGGTGACGTTTCACGACGGCACCACGATGGATGCCGAGGACGTGAAATTCAGCCTCGACCGCGCCCGCGCCGAGGACAGCGCCAACGCGCAGAAGGTGCTTTTCGAGGGGATCGAGACGGTCGAGGTGGTGGACCCGCTGACCGTCAAGGTCACGCTGTCGGAGCCCGATGGCAGCTTCCTGTTCAACATGGCCTGGGGCGACGCGGTGATCGTGGCGCCCGAGAGCATCGACGATATCAAGCAGGCGCCGATCGGCACCGGCGCGTTCAAGTTCGCGAACTGGGTGCAGGGTGACAACATCACGCTTGAGCGCAACCCCGATTACTGGGGCGAGGCCGCGAAGCTCGACAAGGTGACGTTCAAGTTCATTTCCGACCCGACCGCAGCCTTTTCTGCGGTGATGGCCGAGGATGTGGACGTGTTCACCGCCTTTCCCGCGCCGGAAAACCTGCCCCAGTTCGAGGACGATCCGCGATTCGAGGTGATCGTGGGCAGCACCGAGGGCGAGACGATCCTGGCGATGAACAACAAGGTCGAACCGCTGGACGACGTGAAGGTGCGCAAGGCGATTTCCCATGCGATCGACCGCCAGGCGATCGTCGACGGGGCGCAATTCGGCCTTGGCACGCCGATCGGCACGCATTTCGCGCCGCACCATCCCGATTACGTCGATCTGACCGGCAACTCGCAACATGACCCGGAACTGGCGAAAGAGCTTCTGGCCGAGGCGGGGTATGAGGACGGGTTCGAAACCACGCTCAAGCTGCCGCCGCCCTCCTATGCGCGGCGGGGTGGCGAGATCCTCGCGTCGCAGTTGCGCGCCGTGGGTATCGAGACCGAGATTTCCAACCTCGAATGGGCGCAATGGCTGGAACAGGTGTTCAACGGCAAGGATTTCGGGCTGACCATCGTCAGCCACACCGAGCCGATGGACATCAACATCTATGCCCGGCCGGATTACTATTTCCAGTATGACAACCCGGATTTCCAGGCGTTGATGGACGAGTTGAGCCGCACCACCGACCCGGAGGCGCGCAGTGAACTTCTCAAACAGGCGCAGACCATCATCAGCGAGGATTACGTGAACGGCTATCTCTTCCAGCTGGCCACGCCGACCGTGGCCAAGGCGGGCGTGCGGGGCCTTTGGAAGGACGCGCCGACCCAGGCCGTGGACATGACCGGGGTTTACTGGGAATAGGTTGAGGGAAACGCGGCGGGCCGCCCCCCGGGCGCAAGGCCCGCCCACCCACCCCCTTGCGCCCGGGGGGGCTTGGTGCGCGGCAGCCATGCCGTGCATGTTGCAGGCCGGGGCCTCCGGCGGGGAGTATTTCCGGCAAGATGAAAGATGGGGAAGAAGCCATGCGCGGTGCCGCGTAAATGCTGAGATTTGCTTTCAAACGTCTGGTATCGCTTTCGCTTTCGCTCGTCGTGGCAAGCGTGGTGATTTTCCTGTTCGTCGAGGTCGTGCCGGGCGATCCGGCGGCCTACATGCTGGGAATGAATGCCACCGAGGAGACGCTGGCGGCCTTGCGCGATCAGCTGGGGCTGAGCGGGACGCTCGTGGAGCGTTACCTTTCCTGGGTCGGGGGGATGTTGCGTGGTGATTTCGGCACCTCCTATACCTATCGCACGCCCGTTTCGGAGATGATCGGCGAGCGGCTCTGGATTTCGCTGCCATTGGCGCTTTATGCGCTGACGCTTTCGACGCTGATCGCCTTTCCGGCGGGCATCTGGGCGGCCAGCAAGCGTGGCAGCGTTGCGGATGTGAGCGTGATGGGGCTGACGCAACTGGGTGTGGCGATTCCGAATTTCTGGTTCGCGATGCTGATGGTGCTGGTATTTTCGATCAACCTGCGCTGGTTCAGCGCGGGGGGCTTCGCGGGCTGGGAATCCGGGTTCCTTCCGGCAATGAAATCGCTGACTCTGCCCGCGATCGCGCTGGCCCTGCCTCAGGCGAGCATCCTTGCGCGGGTGATGCGCTCATCGCTGCTGGACACGCTGTCGGAGGATTTCATTCGCACGGCGCGGGCCAAGGGGCTTACCAAGCGCCAGGCGTTGTGGCGCCATGCGCTCAGGAACGCGCTCATCCCGGTGCTTACGATCATCGGGTTGCAGTTCTCGTTCCTCATGGCCGGTGCGATCATCATCGAGAACGTGTTCTCCCTGCCCGGGCTGGGGCGGATGGTGTTCCAGGCGATCAGCGCGCGTGACCTGATCGTGGTGGAATCGGTGGTGATGCTGTTGGTCTTTGCGGTGATCGTGGTGAATTTCGCGGTCGATATCGCCTATGCGGCGGTCGACCCAAGGCTGAGGGTGCGGGGATGACGGAAACCGGGTTTCTTGGCGCTGCGCTGCGTTCGCGCAGCCTTGTCCTCGGGGCGGTCCTGACGGCGGTTTTCGTGCTGGCCGCGGTGGTGAGTTTTGCCTGGGTGCCGCATGACATCACGTCGATGAATGTCCCCGACCGGATGAAGGGCCCGGGCGGGGCGCACCTTCTGGGCACGGACCATTTCGGGCGTGATATCCTGTCGATGATCATGGTCGGCGCGCGCACCTCGATCGCGGTGGCGGTGGTGGCGGTCGGGATCGGCATGGGCTTTGGCGTGCCGCTGGGCCTGGCGGCGGCGGCGAGGAAGGGCAGCCTTCTCGACGAGGTGATCATGCGGGGCAACGACCTCGTCTTTGCCTTCCCTTCGCTCCTGATCGCGATCATGATCACCGCCGTTTTCGGGGCCTCGGCGCTTAACGCGATCATCGCGATCGGGATCTTCAACATTCCCGTCTTTGCGCGGCTGACAAGGGGGGCCGCGCTGTCGCTTTGGACCCGCGATTACGTGATGGCGGCGCGGGTGGCGGGCAAGGGGGCCACGCGGATCAGTTTCGAACATATCCTGCCCAACGTGACCAACCTGCTGATCGTGCAGGGGACAATCCAGTTCTCGCTCGGTATCCTGGCCGAGGCGGCGTTGTCTTACGTGGGGCTGGGGGCGCAGCCGCCGCTGCCAAGCTGGGGGCGGATGCTGGCCGACAGCCAGACGATGATTTCCATTGCGCCGCATATGGCGATTTTCCCGGGGCTGGCGATCCTTCTGACGGTTCTGGGACTGAACCTGATGGGCGACGGGCTGCGCGATCTTTTCGATCCGAAGATCAGGAGGGTGGGACGATGAGCCTTCTGGAGATCGAGGGGCTGGATCTGGACATCCATGGCGAGGCGATCCTCAAGGGGGTGTCGCTTGGCGTTGCGCCGGGGCAGATCGTGGGGGTGATCGGCGAGAGCGGGTCGGGCAAGTCGATGACCGCGTTCTCGGTGATGCAGCTCTTGCCCGACGGGGCGATGTGCCGCGGGCGGGTCACGTTGAACGGGCATGAGATGCTGGCGCTGTCGGAACAGAGCCTGTGCCGGCTCAGGGGCAACGAGGTCGGCATGGTGTTCCAGGAGCCGATGACGGCGCTGAACCCGATCCAGACCATCGGCGCGCAGGTGGCCGAGACCATCCTGATCCACGAGGATGTGAGCCGCGCCGAGGCGATGTCGCGGGCGCGCGGGGCGCTGGAACGCTGCGAATTGCCCGAGGCGAAATTCCCGCTGTCGCGCTATCCGCACGAGTTGTCGGGCGGGCAGCGGCAACGGGTGGTCATTGCCATGGCGATCGCGCTGCGCCCCAAGCTCCTGATCGCGGACGAGCCGACCACGGCGCTCGACGTGACGACGCAGGCGCAGATCCTGCAACTGTTGCGGCGCTTGGTGGACGAGGACGGGATGGGCCTCATGCTGATCACGCATGACCTGGCGGTGGTGGCGGACATGGCCCATGAGATCGTGATCATGCGCCATGGCGAGGTGGTCGAGGCGGGGCCGACGGCGCGGGTCTTTGCCGAGATGCGCCACCCCTATACCCGCGCGCTCTTCGAGGCGTCGGGACATCAGCCCGAACGCGACGAGACCCGGCGCGACGTGCCGCTCTTGCAGGTGCGGGAGGTGGTGCGCGACTATGCCCTGCCGCGCACGCGGCTTTTCGCGCCGCAGGAGCATTTCCGCGCGGTGAACGGCGTGAGTTTCGAGATTGCGAAGGGCGAGAGCCTTGGCCTCGTGGGGGAATCGGGCTGTGGGAAATCGACCCTGACCCGGGCCATCCTGGGGCTTGAAGAGGTGCAGTCGGGCCAGATCCTGCTGGACGGTGAGCCGGTCTTTACCGGGCACCGGCCCAACCGCGAGGTGCGCCGCCGGATGCAGGTGGTGTTCCAGGACCCGTTCGGAAGCTTCAACCCGCGCTGGAAGGTCGGGCCGCTGGTGACAGAGCCGTTTCACCTTCTGGACGACCCGCCCACGGGGGCCGCGCGGGATGCCGCGATTGCCGAGGCGCTGGAAAGCGTGGGACTTTCGGCGGAGGACCGGCACAAGTATATCCACGAGTTCAGCGGCGGACAGCGGCAGCGGATCGCGATCGCACGGGCACTGATCATCAAGCCCGAGTTGATCATCCTCGACGAGGCGGTGAGCGCGCTTGACGTGAGCATCCGTGCGCAGATCCTCGACCTGCTGGCCGATCTGTCGGGACGGTTCGGGCTGACTTATCTCTTTATCAGTCACGACCTGAGCGTGGTGCGCACGATCACCGACCGGGTGATGGTGATGCAGGCGGGCGAGATCGTCGAGGAAGGGCCGACCGCCCTTGTGTTCGACGCGCCGCAACATGACTATACCAAAACATTGATCGCGGCGGCGCCGGTTCTGCCGGACCGTGGCGCGGCCTGAAGGAAAGGAAGTGAGATGAGCCTTGATGACCTGTGGTTCGACCCGTCGAAATGCCTGATCGCGGGGGAATGGGTGGCGTCGTCGTCTGGCCAGACGCTGCCGCTGATGAACCCCTCGACCGGGGAACAGATCGGCGAGATCGCGCGCGGGCAAGGGGCGGATGTGGACGCTGCGGTTGCGGCCGCGTGCAAGGCATATGATGGCGTATGGTCGCGCACCCCGGCAGTGGAGCGCGGGCGCATCCTGATGCGGTTGCAAAAGCTGGTCGAGGAAAAGGTCGATCAGCTTGCCCGGCTGGAGGCGCTGGACGTGGGCAAGCCGCTCAAACAGGCGCGGGCCGATGCGGTGGCGCTGGCGCGCTACATGGAGTTTTACGGCGGCGCGGCGGACAAGCTGCACGGGGAAACCATTCCCTATCTCGATGGCTACACGGTTTACACGCTGCGCGAGCCGCATGGGGTAACGGCGCATATCGTGCCGTGGAACTACCCGATGCAGATCATCGGGCGCAGCGTCGGCGCCGCACTGGCGGCGGGCAATGCCTGTGTTCTCAAACCGGCCGAGGATGCCTGCCTGACCGCGCTGGCCTTTGCCGATCTGGCCAAGGCGGCGGGGCTGCCCGATGGTGTTCTGAACGTGGTGCCGGGGCTGGGGGCCGAGGCCGGGGCCGCGCTTTCGGGGCATGCCGGCATAGACCATGTGAGCTTTACCGGCTCGGTCGCCACCGGCGCGATGATCCAGGCGGCGGCGGCGAAGAACGTGGTGCCGGTGACGCTGGAGCTGGGCGGGAAATCGCCGCAGGTCGTGTTCGATGACGCCGATATCGACGCGGCGCTGCCGTTCCTTGTCAATGCGGGGGTTCAGAACGCGGGGCAGACCTGTTCGGCCTCGTCGCGCATCCTCGTCCAGCGCGGGGTTTACGACGAGGTTGTGGGCCGGATGGCCGAACGCTATGGCCAGTTGCGGGTCGGCCAGGCGATGAGCGACCTGGATGTGGGGCCCCTGATTTCCGCCAAGCAAAAGGGGATCGTGAGCGGGTTCCTCGATCAGGGGGCGGACCTTGAAACCGCCGGGCAGGCGCAGCTCGTGGATGCGCCCGAGGGTGGCAATTTCGTGGTGCCGACGCTCTTTTCCGGCGTGTCCGCAGGACATGCGCTGGCCCGCGACGAGATTTTCGGCCCCGTGCAGGTGGCCATTCCCTTCGACGACGAGGAAGAGGCCGTGGCGATCGCCAATGGCACAGATTACGGGCTGGTGGCATCGGTCTGGAGCGAGAGCGGCGCGCGGCAGATGCGGCTTGCCAAGGCGATCCGCGCGGGGCAGGTTTTCATCAACAATTACGGCGCCGGGGGCGGTGTGGAACTGCCCTTTGGCGGGATGGGAAAATCCGGCCACGGGCGCGAGAAAGGGTTCGAGGCGCTCTATGGGTTCACCGTGCTCAAGACGGTTGCGGCCTTCCATGGATGAGGACGTCGCCCAACTGGAACGGATTGCGCGCGAGGTGCGCGCGTTTCTTGAACCACATTGGGCGGAATGGCACCGCAAGACCGGTTCCCTCAAGGGTTTGCGCAGCCTCTCGCAAGGGACGTGCGGGCGGTCGTCGCGGTTCCTTGTCGAGGTGTTGCGGGAAGCGGGTTTCGATGCCCGGCCTGCCTTCGGTTGCCCGATCGGATGTGATTGCGGGTTTTGCGCGCCGGAGGGAACGCGCGGACATATCTGGGTGGTGGTGCGCGATCCGCCGCGGATCGTCGATGTCACCGCCGACCAGTTCGGCGATGCGCCGGTTATCGTGACCGGCATGGATGATCCGCGCTATCAAGAGGGTCATGACAGGGCCGGGCCGGAATGGATCGAGGATCGCGAGCGCGTGACACGGCGCCTGTTGCCGCTGTGGCGGGCGCGTGTTGAGAAAAAGGCGCCGGATGGCGCGATGAGGCAAACGGGAGAGAGAGCATGAGATTGAACGGAAAGACCGCCATCGTGACTGGCGGGGCAAGCGGCTTTGGCGCGGGGATCGCGCGCAAGTTCGTGGAAGAGGGCGCGCAGGTGATGGTGGTGGACATCAACGAGAAAGGCGCGATGGAAATGGCCGAAGACCTGGGCGCGGGGTCGTTCGGATCGGCGGCGAACGTGGCCGTTCTGGACGACGTGTCGCGCGTGGTGGACGAGGCGCGCGAGGTGTTCGGCGGAGTCGATATCCTTGTGAACAATGCCGGGGTCACGCATATGCCCGCCCCGATGGAGGAGGTGAGCGAAGAGGATTTCGACCGGGTTTTCGCGGTCAACTGCAAGTCGATCTATCTTTTTGCCCGGGCGCTGGTGCCGCATATGAAGGAGCGCGGGACCGGCGCGATCCTCAACGTGTCGTCCACCGCGGGGCTGAGCCCGCGGCCCAATCTCAACTGGTACAATTCTTCCAAGGGCTGGGTGAACACCGCGACCAAGGCGATGGCGGTGGAGCTTGCCCCGCGCGGCATCCGGGTGAACGCGATCAACCCGGTGGCGGGCGAGACGCCGCTCCTGGCGTCGTTCATGGGCGAGGACACGCCCGAGATGCGTGCGAAATTCCTCTCGACCATCCCTCTGGGCCGGTTCTCGACACCCGAGGACATGGGCAACGCCGCGGCGTTCCTGTGCAGCGAAGAGGCGGGCATGATCACCGGCATCTGCATGGAAGTGGATGGCGGGCGCTGTATCTGAGGTGAATTGGCTAGGCGTTGGAGGGGCCTTTGGAACTGGCTGAAGGTCTTTCCATCCTGTTTGTTTCCAGAGGGCCCCGGTCACTGAAGTTGCCCTTGGCACAGAGCGCAGTGACCGGCGGTTTGGCTGCCCTTTTTCTCCAGTGTTGCAATATAATATGGTGAATGGCAGCTAGTCGCTTCGCATAAGCCAATAGGCACTTGCCAATGAAACTGCGACCGCACCCAAGGCAGCAAATTGCCATGCGGATTCGACGGACAGATCCAGGATCATCACCTTTCGAACCACAGCCATCATTCCGATCAGAATGACCTCGCGCGCCTGGATGATTGTCGAATGCTCGCGGATGTGGCGCAGTATCGAATTTCCGAACTCAAGCGCGATCAAGACGGTCATAACCATTCCGAACAGAAGCTGAATGGCGTGTAAGTCCTGCGGATCCCACGCGACAAAGATTGAGTTATAGATACCGACAAAGAGTCGTGCCACGGCCAGGAGCGTTACCACTCCGATGATGGTCACCAACACAAGGATGATGTAGTACTCGAACTTGTGGGCGACCCTCAGTATTGGATCAGTCGTGTGCATGTCATCGCTGATGTCGTCCGTCATTTGGCCCTCGTTTCCCTGCAGATTGATGGTTCTGGATTTCAACTCTACGCCAATTGGATGCAAACGCGAATTATCCAAGATTGCCTGGCGCGTGATGAGATTAGATTGAAGCATATCTTGCGTTGACGAAGTAGCTTGAATGTTCCTGTGACGTGAAGCGAACCATGAGGGTGCCAGTTTTGTGCCAAGTTGCTTCCATGGAGCGCCTGCGGCGCGCAGGGTATCTCGTCCGCGGCCATGGGGCCGCGTCCTCGGGTGCCTCCGGCGGGAGTATTTTGGGCAAGATGAAGGGCGGGGTTTCTTTTTCGCCCAAATCTTGTGCATCCGGCGCGCCCGTGTCACTTAACCCGTGAACGAGGGGAGTGAGACCATGCGCGCCGATTTGATTCTGCTGACATTCGCCTATGTGCTGAGCCAGTTCTACCGCGCGTTCCTTGCGGTTCTGACCGAGGTCCTCGGGCGCGATATCGGGGCGAGTGCCGAGGCACTGGCCACCGCTTCGGGGTTCTGGTTCCTGTCCTTCGCGCTGATGCAGATCCCGGTGGGCTGGGCGCTGGACAAGGTGGGGCCGCGGCTGACCGCGTCGGTGTTGCTGCTCATCGGCGGTGGCGGCGGGGCCGTGCTTTTCGCGCTGGCGCAGAGCCCCGCGCATGTGAGTGCCGCGATGCTGTTGATCGGGGTGGGCTGTTCGCCGGTCCTGATGGCGTCCTATTTCATTTTCGCGCAGGTCTATTCGGCGCGGGTCTTTGCCACGCTTGCGGCGGTGATCCTGGGCGTGGGGTCGGTGGGTAACCTGGCCAGCGCGCTGCCGCTGACGCTGGCGGTCGAGGCGCTGGGCTGGCGGCCGGTGATGTGGATCATGGCAGCGGTGAGCGCGGCCACGGCGTTTGGCCTTTTCGTGATGGTGCGCGATCCCGACAAGGTGGCGAGCGAGGCGCGCGGTTCGGTTCTCGATCTTCTGAAGATGCCGGCGCTTTGGCTGATCTTTCCGCTGATGGCGGTCCAGTATGCCCCGGCGGCGGGGTTGCGTGGGCTGTGGATCGGACCCTATTTCGCGGATGTGTTTGCCGCCTCGCCCGCGCTGGTGGGCAATGTCACGCTGATCATGGGGGTGGCGATGATCGCGGGCACCTTTGCCTATGGGCCGATGGACCGGATCATGGGCACGCGCAAATGGGTGATCTTTTTCGGCAACCTTGTCGGGCTGGCCGCGGTCACGGCGCTGGCGGTGCTGCCGCATGACGTGGTCTGGCGGGCGGTGGTGCTGTGTGCCGCGGTGGGGTTCTTCGGTGCCTCGTTTCCCGTGCTCATGGCGCATGGGCGCAGTTTCTATCCCCCGCACCTGGTGGGGCGGGGGGTCACGTTGATGAACCTCTTCGGGATCGGTGGCGTGGGCCTGATGCAGGTGGCGAGTGGCAAGCTTTACACCGCGGCCGAAGGCGCGGGGCGGGGCGTGGATTACTCCTACCAGGTGCTGTTCGGATTTTTCGCCATTTCGGTTCTGATCGGGTTGGTGATCTATCTCTTTGCCGAGGACCGGACGGCATAGTCATGCGTCCTGCCCCGGGTTTCGCTTTCAACCCGGGCGCGGCTCATGTATGACCCGCGTCGTTGAAACATGGGAGACCCCGAAATGGGCTATAATGTCGTCGTTGTCGGCGCCACGGGCAATGTGGGCCGTGAAATGCTGAACATCCTTGCCGAGCGTGAATTCCCGATCGACAAGATCGCCGTTCTCGCCTCGCGCCGGAGCCTTGGTACCGAGGTGAGCTTTGGCGACAGGACACTCAAGACCGAGGATCTCGACCAGTTCGATTTCACCGGCTGGGACATGGCGCTTTTCGCCGTGGGCTCGGAGGCGACCAGGGATTACGCGCCCAAGGCGGCCAAGGCCGGTTGCGTGGTGATCGATAACTCGTCGCTCTACCGCTATGATTCCGAGGTGCCGCTGATCGTGCCCGAGGTGAATCCGCAGGCGGTGCATGGCTATTCGAAGAAGAACATCATCGCCAACCCCAACTGTTCGACCGCGCAGATGGTGGTGGCGCTCAAGCCGCTGCATGACCGGGCGCGGATCAAGCGCGTGGTGGTGAGCACCTACCAGTCGGTTTCCGGCGCCGGGAAAGAGGGAATCGACGAGCTTTGGGATCAGACCAAGTCGATCTACAACCCGACCGACGACAAGCCGCCGAAGAAGTTCCAGAAGCAGATCGCCTTCAACGTGATTCCGCATATCGACGTCTTCATGGAGGACGGCTCGACCAAGGAAGAGTGGAAGATGGTGGTCGAGACGAAAAAGATCATCGACCCGGCGATAAAGCTGACCGCGACCTGTGTACGGGTGCCGGTCTTCGTCGGCCATGCCGAGGCGATCAATATCGAGTTCGAGGAGTTTCTCGACGAGGACGAGGCCCGCGACATCCTGCGCGAAAGCCCCGGGATCATGGTGATCGACAAGCGCGAGGATGGCGGTTACGTCACGCCGGTGGAATGCGTCGGCGATTTCGCCACCTTCATCAGCCGCATCCGGCAGGATTCGACCATCGACAACGGGCTGAACCTGTGGTGCGTGAGCGACAACCTGCGCAAGGGTGCGGCGCTCAACGCGGTGCAGATCGCCGAGTTGCTGGGACGCGAGGTTCTCAAGAAGGGTTGAGACCGGCCAAAGGTCGCGTATCGAGGGGGCGTCCTTGCGGGCGCCCCTTTTCATTGCAGGGACGATGGGGTTTGATCGGGACAGTATTCTTGCCCGGAGAGTCCGACCATGCGTGCCCTTCCCCTTGTTCTCGTCTTCTTGCCCAGCCTGGCGCTTGCCGAGACGATCCCGCTGACCAGCCGGGTCAGCGAGGTGACGCTGTTTCCGCAAGGGGCCCGCGTCACGCGGGCGGTGCCGTTCGAGGCCCCGGCGGGCGTGCATGAGCTGCGCCTGATCGACCTGCCCCGCGGCACGCCGATGGAAAGCCTGCGAATCGGGGTCACGGGGGCCAGGATGGGGGCGGTTTCGACGCGCGAGGATTTCGTGCCGCCACGCCCCGACGACGAGAGCGATGCCGTGCGGGCCGCGCGCGACGAGGTCGCGCGGCTGGAAGAGGCGGTGCGCGCCAAGTCGGACGAGGCCGCGGCGATCCGGGCGGCAGGCGAGGCGGCGGATACGCGTATCGCCTTCCTGCGCCAGCTCGGGCAGGGGGATGCGCTGAGCGGGGTCGGTGCGGACACGCTGCGCGAGGTGGCGCGCATGGTGGGCGAGGAAACGCTGGCCGCGCGGCAGGCGGCGCTGGCGGCCGAAGGCGAGGCCCGCGCCGTCGATCGCGAGGTCGAGGCGTTGGAGCGGGAGCTTGAGACGGCAAGGCAGGCGCTGGCCGCACTTGTGCCCGAGAGCGGGTCACGCAACCTTGTCACGGTGGGCATCACGGCGCAGGACGCGACCGAGGGGACGCTGGAGATCACCTATTTCCACCCCGATGCCGGCTGGAGCCCGGTTTATGATGCGTATCTCGACATGGAGGCCGGGGAGATCACGCTGGGCCGCGGGGCGCTGGTGCACCAGGAGACCGGCGAGAACTGGCAGGAGGTCGCGCTCAGCCTTTCGACCAATCAGCCCAGCGGCTCAGTGGAGCCCGGTGAGCTTTGGCCAGAATTGCGGCGCATCGGCGACCCCGAGGAGATCGGGCCGCTGGTCCGGTCGCAGAAAGAGGCGGAGTCGGGGGCGATGGCCGACATGCCGGCGGCCGAGGCGATGGTGACGGAGGATCGCGCCGAGACCGAGATTGGCCGGTTCAGCGTGACCTACAGCTACGAGGGCGCGCTTGACCTCGCCTCGGGCGCGGACCAGTCGCGGCTCGCGCTGGACGATCTGACCTTGGCGGCCGAGGTCATTGCGCTGGCCGTGCCCAGGCGTGACGAGACCGCGTTCCTGGTGGCCGAGTTCACCAACACGAGCGGCGAGATGATCCTGCCCAGCGTCGCCACGCAGCTTTTCCGCGATGGCGACTACCTGGGCGAGACGCGGGGGCGCATGATCCCGGCGGGCGGCAAGGCGCGGCTTGGCTTCGGGCCGATCGAGGGATTGCGGCTCAAGCGTCTGGCCGAGCGGGTCGAGGGCGACCGCGGCATTCTGAGCCGATCGACCCGGCTGGCCGAGAGGGTGCGGATCGAGGCGGAGAACCTGACCGGGGAGGATTGGCGCCTGCGCTTGCTCGACCAGGTGCCCTATTCCGAACAGGAGGAGCTGGTCATCACCTGGAACGCGCAACCGCGCCCGCAAGAGGAGGACGTGGACGACCGCAAGGGCGTTCTGGGCTGGCAGATCGAGGTTGGTGCGGGCGAGACGCGGGAGATCGAGCTGAACTACAGCCTCGAATGGCCGGAGGGGAAGGTGCTGCGCTGAACCGTGCCGCGTCCTCGCGGTGCCTGGCCGGAGGACGGGCCGGGATTCGAGTATTTGTTCCAAGAAAGAACCCCGGGGGCGGCGCGGGACGTTGCGGCATGGATCAAATGACGCACCGTCAGGTACGCAGCCCTCTTGCACCATGCCGGATTCCGGTGTGCCGTGACCCATCATTTCAGGGAGGACCGGAGATGCCCGACAAGCTGGAAGACTTTCGCACCGAGATCGCCGAATGGATCGCGGCCAACCTGCCCGAGGAGTTGCGTGGGCAGCCGCGAAATGAGGATACGATCTGTTGGGGCGGGCGCAAATGGCAATTCCGTTCGCAGGCGCAGAAGGACTGGCTGGAGCGGTGCCATGCGCGCGGGCTGACCTGTCCGCGCTGGCCCGTGGAATATGGCGGCGGGGGCATGAGCCGGGACGAGGAAAAGATCCTGCGCGACGAGATGAACCGTGCGGGCGCGCCATCGCCGCTTGAGAGTTTCGGCATCTGGATGCTGGGCCCGGCGCTCTTGAAGTTCGGCACCGATGCGCAGAAGGCCGAGCACCTGCCCGAGATCACGGCCGGACGCATCCGCTGGTGCCAGGGCTATTCCGAGCCGGGCGCGGGGTCGGATTTGGCCAACGTGCAGACCCGGGCCGAGGACATGGGCGATCACTGGCTGGTCAATGGCCAGAAGATCTGGACCTCGTACGCCGACAAGGCCGACAAGATCTTTGCCCTCGTGCGCACCGACCGCGAGGCGCCCAAGCATCTGGGCATTTCCTTCATGTTGATCGACATGGAAACGCCCGGGGTGACGACCCGGCCCATTCGCCTGATTTCGGGCGCGTCGCCGTTTTGCGAGACCTTTTTCGACAACGTGAAGGTGCCGAAAGAGGGCGCCATCGTGGGCGAGATGAATCGCGGCTGGGACGTGGCGAAATACCTGCTTACCCATGAACGCGAGATGATCGGCGGGGGCGGTGGCGGGCTGATCGCGGGCACGACCCTGTCGGAGGCGATCGGCGACATGGACATGGTGGCCGGGGCCGATCCGGTGATCCGTGCGCAGGCGATGGAGCTCGAGGTCGATACCCTGGCGTTTGGCCTGACCATGGAGCGTTACAAGGACATCGCCGAAAGCGGCGCGGGGGTGGGCCATGCCTCGGCGATGCTCAAGTATTACGGCACCGAACTCAACAAGCGGCGGCAGGAGATCGTCATGTCGGCGCGCGGGTCCGATGCGCTTGACTGGAGCGAAGGACTGGCGGCGCCGTGGCTGCGCTCCAAGGCCAATTCGATCGAGGGTGGCACGTCCGAGGTGATGCTCGACATCATCTCGAAGCGCGTTCTCGAATTGCCGTCGAAATAAGGGGGCCGGGTGATGGAAAGACTTGTCGATACCGAAGACGAGGTGATGCTGCGCGATGCCGCGCGCGGGTTCCTGGATGAAAATGCACCGGTAAGCGCGTTTCGCGCTAACCGCGATGCGGGCCGGGCGTTCGATCCGGGCCTTTGGCGCGAGATGGCACAGATGGGCTGGGCCGGGGTGCTGATCGGCGAAGAGCATGGCGGGGCCGACATGGGCCACCGGGCGGCGGGCATCTTGGCTGAGGAGATGGGGCGGACGCTGGCCGCTTCGCCGTTCCTGTCGTCGGCGGTGATCGCGGCCAGCGCATTGCGCGCGGCGGGGTCGGAGCGGCTTTCTCAGATCGCCGAGGGCGCGGCGCTTTACGCGCTGGCCGTGGACGAGGGGCCGAAGCATGCGCCCGACCTGACCGCGATGGAAGCGCGGCCGGAGGGCAACGGGTTCCGCCTTTCGGGGCGGAAAGTGTTCGTCGCTGACGGGGCCAGCGCCGACCGGGTGCTTGTGCTGGCGCGCAGCGGCGAGGGCGACGAGGGGCTCACGCTTTTCGACATCGAGGCTGACCGCGCGGGGCTTGCGCGCGGGGCCGCAGACAGCATCGACGCGCGCGATTTCGCGACGCTCGAATTCGAGGATGTCGAGGCCACGGGCGATGACGTGGTGGGCGAGGTCGGCGGCGGGCTGGCCGCGCTGGCCCCGGGCCTGCGCGCGGGCCAGGCGGCGCTGGCGGCCGAGCTTTCGGGGCTCACGGCGGGGATTTCGGCGATAACGCTGGGCTATCTCAAGGAGCGCACGCAGTTCGACCGCGCCATCGGATCGTTCCAGGCGCTGCAACACCGCGCCGCGCATCTTTTCGCCGAGATCGAGGTGACGACCAGCGCCGTGGCCCATGCGGGCCGGGTGCTCGACCAGGCGCCGGAGGATGCGCAGCTGGCGGTGAGTGTGGCCAAGGCACGGGCGACGCAGACCGCGAAACTGGCCGTCATGGAGGGGGTGCAGATGCATGGCGGCATCGGCATGACCGATGACTATGACGCAGGGTTTTTCATGAAACGCGCCCGCGTTGGTGCAGAATGGCTCGGCGATTACGGCCACCATGCCGCGATCGTCGCGGCCATGCGCGGGCTTTGAGGGAGGAATGAGCATGAGCACCATGACACCATCGGCACTGTTCGATCTGAGCGGCAAGGTGGCGCTTGTCACCGGGGGCGCGACGGGGATCGGGCGCATGGCGACCGAGGGGCTGGCCGCTGCGGGCGCGCGGGTTCTGATCTGTTCACGCAAGGCCGATGCCTGCGAGGCGGTGGCAAACGAGGTCAACGCGCTGGGCCTGCCCGGCCGCGTCGAGGGGTTCGGCGGCGACGTGGCGACCGAAGCGGGCATCGACGCCATCGCAAAAGAGGTCGAGGCGCGCACCGACACCCTGCATATCCTGTTGAACAACGCGGGCCGCACATGGGGCGCGCCGTTGGGCGAGCACCCTTACGAGGCGTGGGACAAGCTCATGAAGCTCAACGTTCAGGGGATGTTCCACCTCACTCAGAAGCTCTTGCCGCTGTTGCGCAAGGCGGCCACGCGGGATGATCCGGCGCGGGTGGTTAATGTCGGCTCGGTCATGGGGGATATTCCGAAAGGAACGCAGACCTATTCCTATGCCGTGTCCAAGGCGGCGGTGCATCACATGACGCGGGTTCTGTCGAACGACCTCGCGCCGGAGCATATCACCGTGAACGCCATCGCGCCGGGGCCGTTCGTCTCCAAGATGACGGCCTTTGCCATTGCCACCAAGGAGGGCCAGGACAAGGCCGCCGAAGGCGTGCCGCTGGGCCGCGTGGGCAGCCCGGAGGATATCGCGGGTGCGCTGCAATACCTTTGCGGACGGGGAGGAGCCTATCTTTCCGGTGCGATCCTGCCGCTGTCGGGCGGGATGCAGTCGAAGGCGCAGGGCAGCCTGTTCAACGAGGATCTGTGACATGGCACAAACGCTGACACTGGAGGAAATGCGCGCCCTCGTGGGCAGGAAGATGGGCACATCGAGCTGGTTTACCATCGACCAGAAGCGGATCGACGCCTTTGCCGATGTCACCGAGGACTGGCAATTCATCCATGTGGACCCGGAGGCGGCGAAGGCAACCCCCTTCGGCACGACCATCGCGCACGGGTTCCTGACGCTTTCGATGCTCTCGGCCATGGTCTATGAAATGCCGGTGCTGGAAAACGTGGCGATGGGGGTGAATTACGGCTTTGACAAGGTGCGGTTCCTGTCGCCGGTGCCGGCGGGGGCACGCATCCGGGGGCATTTCACGCTGACCGCGCTCGATGAGAGCAAGCCCGGCTTCGTGACCACCCATACCTCGGTCGAGGTCGAGATCGAGGGCGAGGACAAACCCGCGCTGGCCGCCGACTGGATCGGGCGGCGCTATTTCGGAGGAGAATCATGACAGTTCGATTTGACGGCCGCGTGGCCATCGTGACCGGTGCCGGTGCTGGACTTGGCCGCAGCCATGCGCTGGGCCTGGCCGCGCGCGGGGCCAAGGTGGTGGTCAACGATCTGGGTGCTGCGCGCGACGGATCGGGCGGATCGAGCGCGGCCGCCAAGGCGGTCGTGAAGGAGATCCGCGAGGGTGGAGGACACGCCATCGCCAATGGCGCCAACGTGGCCGACCCCGACCAGGTGCAGGAGATGGTGAGCGCCGCGATTGCCGAATACGGCCATGTCGATATCCTCGTGAACAACGCGGGCATCCTGCGCGACAAGACCTTTGCCAAGATGAGCCTTGAGGATTTCAAGCTGGTGATGGATGTCCACCTGATGGGGAGCGTCAACTGCACCCATGCGCTCTGGCGTCACATGACCGAACGCGAATACGGCCGCATTGTCTTTACCACGTCAGGCTCGGGGCTTTACGGCAATTTCGGCCAGTCGAACTATGGCGCTGCCAAGGCGGCGATGCTGGGGCTGATGAACGTGCTGCACCAGGAGGGCCACCGCAAGAATATCCGCGTCAACATGCTCGCCCCGACGGCGGCGACGCGCATGACCGAGGAATTGCTGCCGCCCGAGGTGCTGCCTCTGCTGAAACCCGAAACCATCACCCCGGGCCTTCTGGCGCTGGTGGCCGAGGACGCGCCCTCGAAAATGATCCTTGGCGCGGGCGGCGGGTGTTTTGCCGAAACCAAGATCCATGAGACGCCGGGCGTGGCGCTGGGCGATGATGATTTGACGCCCGAGGCAGTGATGGCCAACATGGCCCGTATCCGCGACCCGGAAGGTCAGGCCGAAATGCCCGGGGCCTTCGACCAGACCAACAAGTATATCCGGATGGCCGCGCAGTTGCGTGGCATCTCACTCGACCAAAAGGATTAAGACATGCGTGACGCAGTTATCGTATCCACCGCCCGTACCCCGATCGGCAAGGCCTATCGCGGTGCGTTCAACGCCACATCGGCGCAAACCCTTATCGGCCACGCGGTGAGCCACGCGGTTTCGCGTGCCGGGCTCGACGGCTCCGAAGTCGAGGATTGCATCATCGGTGCGGCCCTCCAGCAGGGCAGCACCGGCGGCAATATCGGTCGCCAGGCGGCGATTCGCGCGGGTCTGCCCGTGTCGGTCGCGGGGATGAGCCTCGACCGGCAATGCTCGTCGGGAATGATGGCGATCGCCACCGCGGCCAAGCAGGTGATCCATGACGGCATGGACATCGCCGTCGGCGGCGGGGTCGAATCCATTTCCCTTGTCCAGAATGAAAAGATGCGCACCGACTATCTGGCCGACAAGTGGATCATGGAGCACAAGCCCGCGCTCTACATGACGATGCTGGAAACCGCCGAAACCGTGGCCGAACGCTATGGCGTGAGCCGCGAGGACCAGGACGCATATGCCCTGCAATCGCAGCAGCGCACGGCGGCGGCACAGGAAGCGGGCAAGTTCGATGACGAGATCGTGCCGCTGACCACCACGATGGGCGTGATGGACAAGGAGACCAAGGAGGTTTCGTTCAAGGAAGTGACCCTTGAAAAGGACGAGGGCAACCGCCCCGGCACCACGCTTGAAAACCTCCAGGGGCTGCAACCGGTTTTCAAGAACGGTCAAGTGATCAAGGAAGGCAAATACATCACTGCGGGCAATGCCAGCCAGCTTTCCGACGGGGCATCGGCGGCCGTGGTCATGGAGGCGAAAGAGGCCGAGAAACGCGGGCTTGCGCCGCTGGGGCGTTATATCGGCGTGACCGCCGCCGGGTGCGAACCAGACGAGATGGGGATCGGCCCGATCTATGCCGTGCCCAAGCTCTTGAAGGCGCATGGGCTGAGCATGGACGACATCGGGCTTTGGGAGCTGAACGAGGCCTTTGCCAGCCAGGTGCTGCAATCGGCCCGCGTGCTGGGCATCCCGATGGAGAATCTCAACGTCGATGGCGGCGCGATTTCCATCGGCCACCCCTATGGCATGTCGGGTGCGCGGATGGTCGGCCATGCCCTGATCGAGGGCAAGCGGCGCGGCGTCAAATACGTGGTCTGCACCATGTGCGTCGGCGGCGGCATGGGAGCCGCGGGCCTGTTCGAGGTTCTCTGAACCCCAGCAATGCAAGACAAGGCCCACGCCCGGAGAACGGGGGTGGGCGGGCGGGCCGTTGTCCGGGCGTGGGCCGGCCCCTTCAAACAGCGAAACGGACACCACAATGCCCCTTCCAGCGCAACTTGCCAATCTGCGGATACCGGTCATCGGCTCTCCACTTTTCATCATCTCGAACCCCGACCTTGTCATCGCGCAATGCAAGGCCGGGATCGTGGGCGCCTTTCCCGCGCTCAACGCGCGTGAGAAGGAGGGCGAGCCGATCCTGCTCGAAGCCTGGCTCAAGCGGATCACCGAAGAGCTTGACCGCCACAACCAGGCCAATCCCGACAATCCGGCGGCCCCGTTCGCCGTGAACCAGATCGTTCACCGCTCGAACAGCCGGCTGGAGCGCGATCTGGAGATCTGCGCGAAATGGAAGGTGCCGATCTGGATCACCTCGCTGGGTGCACGGGGCGAGGTGAACGAGGCCGCGCATAGCTGTGGTGGGATCACCCTGCATGACATCATCAACAACCGATTTGCGAAAAAGGCCATCGAGAAGGGGGCCGATGGCCTGATCGCGGTGGCCGCCGGGGCGGGCGGACATGCGGGGGCGCAGTCGCCCTTTGCGCTGGTCAGCGAGATTCGCGAATGGTTCGAGGGGCCGGTTGCGCTTTCGGGCGCGATCGCCAATGGCAGATCCATCCTCGCCGCACAGGCGATGGGCGCCGATCTCGCCTATATCGGCTCGCCCTTCATCGCCACGCCCGAAGCGAACGCCCAGCCCGAATACAAGCAGATGATCGTCGATTCAGGGGCCGAGGATATCGTCTATTCCAACCTCTTCACCGGGGTGCATGGCAATTACCTCAAGCCTTCGATCGCGCGGGCAGGGATGGACCCGGACAATCTCGAGGACTCGGACCCCTCGCAGATGAATTTCGGCGCCGACCGCGAGAAACCCAAGAGCTGGAAAGAAATCTGGGGGGCGGGGCAAGGTATCGGCGCAGTGCGCCAGATCACGCCGGCGGCAGACCTGGTTGACCGGCTGGCGGCCGAATACGCAGATGCGCGGCAGGAGCTTTGCGGTGGCTGAGCTATTCCTTGTCCGACATGCGCAAGCCTCCTTTGGCGCGGCGAATTACGACAAGCTCTCGGAGTTGGGCCATGAGCAATCGCGCGCGTTGGGCCGGGCGCTCAAGGCGCAGGGCATCCGGCCCACGGCGGTTTTCATCGGCGACATGCTGCGGCATCGCGAAACCCTGGAGGGGATATTCGAAGGGCTGGAGATGACGGCCGAACCGGGCATTCATGCGGGCCTCAACGAGTTCGATTTCACCGCTTTGCTGAACGCGAAATTTGCCGGGCGGCCCGCACCCGAGAACATGCATACCGAACGCAAGAGCCATTTTCGCACCCTGCGTGACACGGTGCTGGAATGGGAGCAGGGCGGCATTCCCGGTGCGGCCGAAAGCTGGGCCGATTTCACCGCACGGGTCGAGGCTGCGCGGCAGGTCGTGATGGCCCCGGATCATCAACAGGTGCTGGCCGTGTCGTCGGGCGGGCCGATTGCCCGGATGATCGCGGCCCAGCTCGATTGCGGGCCGGGCCAGCAGATCAAGCTGCAACTCCAGATCAAGAATTGCGCCGTCAACCGTTTCGTTTACTCTGCGAAGTCGGTCTATCTTCACGGGTTCAACGAAACCCCCCATATCAACGCCGCCAATCAAGAGCGGCTCTTGACCTATAGCTAGGGAGGCCACGGATGAGCGCGAACACCGCCGCCCAACTCGATCTCGATGCCGTCGAAACATACCTGACCGAGAACCTGCCCGGGTTCCGGGGGCCGATCGAGTTGCACAAGTTCTCGGTCGGACAATCCAACCCCACGTTCCGGCTCACCACGCCCAGCGGCACCTATGTGCTGCGCCGCAAGCCGCCCGGGGTGCTGTTGAAATCCGCCCATGCGGTCGATCGCGAGTTTCGCGTGCAAAAGGCGCTCTACGACACTGATGTGCCGGTGGCCAAGGTGCACTTGCTTTGCGAGGACGACGATGTTATCGGCTCGTCATTCTACGTGATGGATTGCGTCGAGGGCCGCCGGTTCGACGACCCGCGCCTCGAGGAATTGCCCAGGGAGGACCGCCGCGCGATCCAGGACGAGATGTGCCGGGTGCTGACCACCATCCACGAGGTTGATATCGACGCGGTGGGATTGTCGGATTACGGCCCGCCCGGCAACTATTATGAACGCCAGATCAAGCGATGGGCCCAGCAATACGAAGCATCCAAGACCGAGCACATTCCCGAGATGGAGGAGCTTTCGGCCTGGCTCCAGGCCCATATCCCCGAGGATGACGGGCAGCGCACGCTGGTGCATGGCGACTATCGCATCGACAACATGCTGTTTCACCCGGACGAACCGCGCATCCTGGCCGTGCTCGACTGGGAGCTTTCGACCATCGGCCATCCCTATGCCGATCTCGCCGCGGTGATCATGCAATGGCAGATGCCCACCGGCAACGAGGGGCGCGGCCTGGCCGGCGTGGATCGTGCCGCCCAAGGGCTTATGAGCGACGAGGAATTCATCGCCGCCTATTGCGCGCGCCGCGGCATTGACGGGATTCCCGGTTTTGGTTTCTACCTCGCGTTCACCTTCTTCCGCATGGGCGGTATCCTTCAAGGTGTTCTGAAGCGCGCAATCGACGGAAACGCCTCGAACCCTGAACGCGCACGCAAGCTGGGCGGGTTCGTCCCACGTTTTGCGAAGGCCGGGCTCGATGCGGCGAGGACCGTGTGATGCTCGATCCCAGCCTCAAGGAAGAACCCTACCCGTTCCAGACGATCCTGGGCTTTGCGGTCCTGGACTGGTCAGACGGTTATTGCCGGCTCGAGCAGCCCATGGTGCCGCATATCAACAACAGGAACGGGATTCCGCATGGGGGTCTGCATGCCACGTTGCTCGATACGGCGATGGGTTACGCGGTCTGCTATACCGGTGATCCGGATGACCGGCAGACCGGGATGACCCTGTCGCTCAACGTGCAGTACCTCGCCGTGGCCAAGGGCAAGACCCTGATCGCGGAGGGGCGGCGCACGGGCGGCGGGCGGACGAACGTCTTTACCGAGGGCGAAATACGCGACGAAACCGGAAACCTCATTGCAACCGCCACGGCCGTTTTCCGGCTTCGTGGCAGCACGAAAGGATGAAACCATGGCTGACGAAATGAAATGCATCACTCTGGCCGCACGCCCCGACGGCGCACCCAAGGACAGCGATTTCAAACTCGAAACGCGGCCCGTGCCCGAACCGGGCGAGGGAGAGGTTCTGGTGCGGGTGCATTACATGTCGCTCGACCCTTACATGCGCGGGCGGATGGACGATGCGAAATCCTATGCGGAGCCTGTCCCGCTCGGCGGTATCATGGAGGGCGGCGCCGTGGGCGAGGTGATCGCCTCGAACGATCCGGGGTTCAAGCCGGGCGACATGGTCTTTGGCATGTTCGGATGGGCCACCCACGGGGTGCAGCCGGGCAAGATGCTGCGCAAGTTGCCCGAGGGTTTGCCGATCACCACCTCGCTGGGTGTTCTGGGGATGCCGGGTTTCACCGGCTGGTACGGGCTGACCGAGATCGGCAAGCCGAAGGAAGGCGAAACGCTTGTCGTGGCGGCGGCCACCGGGCCGGTCGGGTCGATGGTGGGCCAGATCGCCAAGGCGCGTGGTCTGCGCACCGTGGCCATCGCGGGCGGGGCCGAGAAATGCCGCATCGCGACCGAGACATTCGGGTTTGACGCGGCGCTCGATCACCGCGCCTATGACGATGCGCGCAGCCTGCGCAAGGCCCTGGCCGAGGCCGCGCCTGACGGCATCGACATCTATTTCGAGAACGTGGGCGGCAAGGTGTTCGAGGCGGTCCTGCCGCTCATGAACCGCTTTGGCCGGATCCCGGTTTGCGGCATGATCTCGGGTTACAACACCGGCGCGCTGGGCGGCACAGCGGGCGCAGGGCCGGACCGTTTCCCGGTGTTCTGGCGCACGCTTCTGGTCAAGCACCTGCTGGCGCAGGGTTTCATCATCTCGAACCATTTCGACCGCTACGGCGATTTCCTCAGCGAGGTCGGGCCGCTCGTGGCCAATGGCGAGATTGCCTATCTCGAGGATATCGCCGAGGGGATCGAAAACGCACCCGGCGCCTTCATGGGGCTTCTCGAAGGGCGGAACATGGGCAAGCAGATCGTCAAGCTGATCTGATGCAAGCCCGGTGTTGCGTTTGATGCAATCACCGTCGCATTTGAGGAAAAAATCATCGATATGGGGGGAGGGCCGTTTCTACCCCCCCATATGTTGTAAGGCGAATCGATTATCCACTTGGAATGCAAGCTTTATTCTATCCTCGGACTGTGCTAACCTGCGGTTGCAGTAAGAATTCCAGCCGGACAAATCGGCGGAGCGAGAGGCAGAAAGGCAAGAACCATGCGGATGCGTGGCGGGCACCGGGTCAGGACCGGAGTGTTCCTGTTTGCGACTATATGGATGCTGGTGATCCTGCCGCTTTCGGCAATGGCAGCGCCCTATGCAGCCATGGTGATCGACGCGCGCAGCGGCGAGGTTCTGCATTCACGCAACGCGGATACACTGCTGCATCCGGCATCGCTCACCAAGATGATGACGCTCTACGTGGTGTTCGACGCTATCCAGCATGGCGAAATCAGTCTTGATACGAATGTCACCATCTCCAGGAAAGCGGCTGCCGAACCGCCCTCGAAACTGGGTCTGCGAGAAGGCCAGAAGATCAAGCTGCGCTATCTTATCCGTGCCGCGTCGGTGCGCTCGGCCAATGACGCGGCCACCGCGTTGGCCGAGGCGATCTCGGGCTCGGAGGAACGGTTCGCGCGCCGCATGACACGCACCGCCAAGGCGATGGGCATGAACCGGACCACGTTCAAGAACGCTCATGGGCTGACGGAGAACGGGCATCTTTCGACCGCGCGGGACATGACGATGCTGGGCAGGCAGCTGTTTTTCGATTTCCCGCAGTACTACAACCTTTTCTCGCGGCGTTCGACCCATGCGGGTGTCAAGGAGGTGCCCAATACCAACCGTCGCTTTCTCGACGCCTACAGGGGAGCGGACGGGATCAAGACGGGTTACACCCGTGCCGCCGGCTTCAATCTCGTCGCCTCGGCCGAGCGCGGCAACAAGCGCATCATCGCGACGGTGTTCGGCGGAAGCTCCACCGCGGCGCGCAATGCGAAGGTGGCCGAGCTTCTCGATCTCGGGTTTCGAACGGCGCCGGAGCGTGCGCCCCTGCGCAAACCGGCGCGGCCGCTTTATGCCCATACAGCCGACGATGATCTTGCCCCCGGTACAGCAGGCAAGACCATCCGTCTCGTGACCGCGGTCAAGAAAAGCTTGCGCCCGGTGGCACGCAGCGGCAGCACCGGGCCGGATCCGGTGCTCGTGGCGGTGAAGGACGAGATCGCCGACGCCCTGACCGAGGCGCAGGCGGCACAGATTGCAGAGGGCTCGGATACGCCAGAAGAGCCGGCGACATCATCCCTGTTGGCGAAAACACCCAAGGCCCGTCCCGACGAAATGGTGCTGGCCAGCACGGAGCAGGATGCCGCGGCCGAGGAAAAACCGGACCCCGAACCCGAAATGGTTTCCCGCGTCTCGACAGCCGGCGGACGGCATTGGGGCATCAACCTGGGCCGCTACCCCAACCAGTACCAGGCGGAAAAGGTACTCCTCCAAACCGCCCTCAAGGAGATGGAGACGCTTGAAGGCACACTTCGCAAGGTGGTCAAGCGCAGCGGCGGCTTTGACGCGAATTTCATGGGCATGAGCCGCGACACGGCGGAAATCGCCTGTCGCAGGCTCCAGTCGCGCAATATCAACTGCTTCATGGTCGGTCCCGGCTAAAGCATTTCCCGAGACGGTTCGGTCCGTCGGAGGGTCGCCCGGGGGATCAGCGAAACTCAGGCGCGGGCGAGCACGGCAGCAGCTGCGGCGAGGTCCTGTACGATCAGCCCATGCGACTTGTAGCCGGTAATCTCGGTGTCCGAACGCCGCCCGTCCGACATTCCATCCAGAACGGCGCCGAGTTCGGTCACGGGGTAATCGGGTCCGATGACCCCGGCCTGCCGGGCGCCGATGATCTCGCCGGCTTCGCGGCTGGCGCTTTCGCGCGAGTCGGTGAACATGCGAACCCGTGCCACGCCTGCATCATCCAGCTCGCGGCTGTCGGCCAGGCTCGCGCCGACAAGGTTGACATGCTGGCCGGGTTCCAGGCGCACGCCGGGCAGGAAGGCCGCCCGCGCCGCCGTGGCGGTATGGATGACATCTGCGCCCGAAAGGGCGGTGTCGAGATCGGCGATCGTCTCGATCCTGTCGCGGAGAGCGTCGAATTTTGCGCGCAGGGATTCGGCCGCGTCCGGACGGCGCGCCCAAAGCCGCAACCGGGTTTCGGGAAAGCACTGAAGGCAGGCCCGAAGGTGCCACTCGGCCTGTTCGCCGGCCCCGCAGATCGTCATGACAGCCGGGTCCGGGCGCGCGAGCGTTCGTGTCGCCAGCATCGTGACAGCCGCAGTGCGCATCGCCGTCAAACCGTCGGCATCGAAGATCGCCATCGGCTGGCCATCCGTGCTGTCGAACAGCAGGACATATCCCTGGTGACTGGACAGGCCCATCGCGGGCGCGCCGGGATAAAGGCTCAGGATCTTGGCGCCATGCAGGGGAGGATCACCCAGCGCGCCATACATGACGCCCATGCGCCCGTTTTCGTTGACCGGCACGGCAAAGCGCGGCGGGTGCAGCGCCTGGCCCCGGGAGACCGCGATCATCGCGCGGCGCATCGGGTCCAACAGGTCCGCCACGTCGATGCGGGCGGCGATCTCGTCGGCGGAGAAGATGCGCGGGGCGGTCATGCGCGGCGCCCGGATTCGGCAATGCGGGCTGCGAGGTGCAGGAAGATCACGACGCAGGTGACGGGAATCACGCTGCCGACCAGTGCCATGTTGAGATTGAGACCCGGCGAGATGCGATTGTTGCTGCGCCAAAGGAAACCACGTTCGACATTCATGCCGGGGCCGAAGAAGACGTAATACAGAACCGGGGCGAGAAAGATCACCACGGTGACGAAAAGAAACAGCAGTGACAGTCGGCGGCGCAGCAGGGGCGCGTCCTCGGGCACGGTGACCACGACCGGGTCCAACCGGCGCTTGAACGCACAGGTGGCGCCGAGCAACCCGGCCCAGATCATCAGGTAGCGGGCCAGCTCCTCGGTCCAGCTGAACGGGTGGTCGAGCCCGTAGCGAGTCCAGATCTGGAACAGCACCGCGACCACCATCGCCGACAGCGCGAGTTTCGCAAGAAAGAGGCAAGCGCGATCCACTACCGCGCTTGCCTTGACGACATGGGCTGTCATTCGCGGGTTGCCTCTGCGAGGGCACGGAACGCGTCGATCTCGCCTTCGGGCATCAGCACGTCCCAGGCCGCCTGGCTGCGGGTCTTGAAATCTTCCAGCGCGTCGTCTTCCAGTTCCGACACGGTCACGCCGGCCTCTTTCAGACCCTCGATCTCGCCTTCGGCGGACTTGGCCGTCCAGGCGCGGTTCTTCTCGTTGGCCGCCGCCACCGCCGCGTCCACCGCTTCCCGGTCCTCGGCGTTCAGACCGTCATACCAGTCTGCCGACATCAGGGCCGAGCGAAACGGGGTGCCTGCGCCAAGGTCGGTGTAGTGCTTCAGGAACTCGGTATGGCGAAAGATCAGCGCGACGACCGGCGGGTTGAAATAGCCATCCACGATGCCCTGTTGCACGGCGCCCGAAAACTCGGGCATGTCCACGACGACGCCCTGCACGTCCCATTGCTTGAACAGTTCGATCTGGGTGGAGTCGATGGCCCGCAGGCGCAGTCCCTCCATGTCCTCGACCGAGGTGATCGGTGTTTTCGCGTTGAAGACCCCCATCGTGCCACCAAGTCCGGGCAGGCCCGCGATGCGGATGCCCTGCGCCTGCATCGACGCGCGGATACCGTCCATCAACTCGCTTTCCGTGTCCTGGGTCGCGCGGAAGAAATGGGCCATGTCGTCGAACATGTAGGGTGCAAGGAAGCCGAGGATCGTGTCGTCCACCTCGTTGATCATCACGAAATTGGTCAGGCCGACTTGCAACAGGCCCTGGCTCAGCTGGTCCACGATCTCGGGGTCCTTGCCCAGGGCGCCGCCGGTAAAGACCTTCGCCTCCATCCCGGCTTCGCGCAGTCCTTCGGCCAGGTCTTCGGCATAAACCCAATCGGCACAGGCCGGAACGGGTGGGCAGCCGACGGCGATCTTGATTTCCTCGGCCCAGAGTGGTGTCGCCAGCGTAATCGCGGCAAGCGTTGCGAGCATTCGTTTCATTTCGGTTCTCCCTTGTTGGTCATTGGACAAGCCCCAGCGCCCGGGGCAGTGCGAGGGTCAGTTCAGGAACGAGCAAGAGCAGGATCAGCAAGGCGATCTGAACCCCGAGAAAGGGCAGGATCGCGAGGCTGAGCCGCAGGTAATTCACGCCGCTGGCCGCCGAAACAACCATCAGGCACCCGCCGAACGGGGGCGAGATCAGGCCAAGCGTCAGGTTCAGACAGGATACGACGCCCACATGCACCGGGTCCGCTCCGCCCGCGATGGCCGCGGGGACCAGCACCGGAACCAGCAGCACCAGGGCCATGGTAACATCCATCACCATGCCCGCCATGAACATGATCGCGCTGGCCAGCAGCAAATAGGATGTGCTGCTCAGCCCGATACTCTGGACCATGGCCGCGATCTGTTCCGGCACTTGCAGTATGCCCATCAGGTAGCCAAACACCGCCGCCGCGAACAGGATCATGAAGATCGACCCGGTCAGCATCACCGTGCGTTCGACCGAACCGGAGGTCAGCGACACTGTCGTCCGCAGCGCGGTGCCCACGCCGCCCTTTTCAAGCAGCGCATAGACGAAGATCAGCAGGATCGTGATCGCCACCGCGATACCCGCCGCTTCGGTCGGGGTCACGACGCCAAACACGATGCCGGCGACGATCGTCACCGGAATGGCCAGCGCCGGCAGTGCGCGCAGGATTGTCGCGAGGGCACGGCCATCATGGGGCTGGCCGCCGGGATGCCCTTCGCGACGCGCGATCCAGAAATTGTAGGCGAAAAGGAACGCGGCCATCAGCAGCCCCGGCACGATTCCGCCCGCGAAGAGAGCGGCGACCGAGACGTTCATCAGCGCGCCGTAAAAGATCATAACGATGCTGGGCGGAATGATCGGCCCGATCACGCAGCTTGCCGCCGTAAGTGCCGCGGCGAAATCGGCCCGGTACCCCTCTTGCTTCATGGCCGGAACAAGGGTGTTCGTCGTTGCCGCCGCATCCGCCACGGCCGAACCGGATATGCCCGCCAGAAACACGCTGGACGCGACGTTGACATATCCAAGCCCGCCCTTGAACCGCCCCACGATCAGCATCGCGAGCCGGATCAGCACACCCGTCACCCCGCCGCGCGTCATCGCGTCGCCGGCAAGGATGAAGAGCGGCATGGCAAGAAAGGTGAACACGTCGATCTGGCTGAAGATCCGTTGCGGGAGGATGCCAAGATACGCAATGTGATCGGTCAGCGCGAAGGCGATCACCGCTGCCGCGCCTGCAACATAGCTGATGGCGACCCCGGACAGGATCGCGGCCAGCGAAAACGCGAGAAGAATGATCCAGACCATGCGGCCTCCTTGCTTCCAGCATGGTTTTACGATAGGAAAAAAGTCAAGAAAATTTCCAATACGGAAAATGCATGGCTGAATACGAAACCCAAGACGCCGGGCAGGCCCGTCGCACCGCTTTCGGGATGCGCGCGCAGCATCTGCGTCGTGCGCAGAATCTGACGTTGCAGCAAGTGGCGGATGCCTGCGGGCTGGCGGTTTCGACAATCTCCAAGATCGAGAATTCGCATCTCTCGCCTACCTATGACGTGATGCTGAAGCTTGCGCAGGGGCTGGGCACCGATCTTGTCGCGCTTCTGGACGGCGCCGATTCGCCCGTGCCGAAACCCGCCTTCGCCGGCCGCCTTGCGGTCCTGCGGGGCGCCGATGCGTCAGCGATGGATGCCGGCCCCTATGTCTATGAACCGATCACGACCCAACTGAAGAATGCCCAGATCGACGCCACGCTGGTGACGGTCACGGCGCGCGATCCGGGGGCATTCGATGCGCCGATCCGCCACGCGGGCGAGGAGTTGGTTTACGTCCTGTCCGGCGCGGTTGAACTGCACACCGATCTTTATGCGCCGATCCGGCTCAGTGCCGGGGACAGCGTGCATTACGATGCGGTCATGGCCCATGCCTATGTGTCGGTGAGCGAAGAGGACGCGCAGATACTCAACATCGTCGCCGGCGGTGCGCCGGGAAAGGAGCGCTGAGATGCTGACATCCGAGGAATGGCGCGCGCATGACCTGGTTGGACTGTCTGCGCTGGCGACGTCGGGACAGGTTTCGCGGCGCGAGATCCTGCAAACTGCCATCCGCGAGATCGAAGCGCGAAATCCCGCGGTAAACGCGGTGGTCGTGACCCGCTTCGAGGAGGCATTGGATGCGCTCGACGATGCCGCCACGGATCGCTTTGCCGGTATGCCATACCTGATCAAGGACCTTCACGCGCCGGTTCGGGGCTGGCCGCTGGCCAATGGGTCGGTGCGATTCAAGGATACGGTGTTCGATTTCGATTCCACCACCGTCGCGCGATTGCGCGCTGCCGGGTTCGGCCTTCTGGGGCGAACGGCGTCGCCCGAGTTCGGCCTGTCGCTTGCCACGGAAAGCGTGGCCTGGGGCATCACCCGCAACCCGTGGAACCCCGATCACGGGGCAGGTGGCTCCAGCGGTGGCGCGGGGGCGGCGGTGGCCTCGGGAATGCTCCCGGCTGCGCATGCCACCGACAGCGCCGGGTCGATCCGCATTCCGGCGGCGTTCAACGGGTTGGTGGGGCTAAAGCCCACGCGGGGGCTGAATGCGTTTGGCCCCCATCGCGGGGATCCCAACAACGGGATGAGTCATGAGCACGCGGTGACCCGAAGCGTGCGCGACAGTGCCGCGATCCTCGACATCACCGCCGGACCGGATGCCGGGTGTCCGTATTTCACGCCCCGGCCCGACATGCCGTTCGAACGGCTGATCGAAACACCGCCCGAGCGACTCAGGATCGGGTTCATCACCACCCGGTTCGACGGCGGGCCGGTTCATCCCGAGAGCCGCGCGGCGGCCGAGATGACGGCACGGTTGCTGAGCGATCTGGGCCACGAGGTGACCGAGGACCGCCCCGATTTCGACAGCAACGCCCTGACCGAGGCCATGATCCGGCTGTTGATCGGCTCGCTTGCCGGGATGTTCGCCGGTATGCCTGCCGACAATGACGAAGATCTGCACGGGTTCGAGCCGATGACCCGCGCGGCGATCCGCTTTGCCCAGGGAACCGAGCTTGGCACGCATCTGGCCCGCGCGGCGCAGATCAACGCGCATGTGCGCCAGCTTGCCCGGTATTTCGAGGATTACGACATCCTTTTGACCCCGGCCGCCAACGGCCCTGCGCCCCTGCACGGCGTGTTGCCGATGGACCACTCGGACCTGGATGCTTTCCTGGACAAGCTTTTCGAGATCAGCCCGTTCACCGCGCCCTTCAACGCCTCGGGCCAACCGGCGATCATGCTTCCGGTGCACCGAACCGCGGATGGATTGCCTGTTGCCGTGCAGCTGGTGGGCCGTTTCGCCGAAGATGCGCTCGTGCTGCGGCTGGCGGCGCAGATGGAACGCGCCAGCGACTGGCAGACGATCGCCCCCACCTGACGGGCGGGCACGACAGAACGCCAGCCGCGCCGATCTCTGACAGGATCATCTGCTCCGACGAGATGGCATATTCGCAGCGGCGGGCTTGTGCGCTGGCGGGCATTGATCCGCGCGTTTATCGGCGCAAGGCGAAGCGACCGAAGGACACCGAGTTGCGGGCCAATGAAGGAACTGGCGTCCGAGCGGCTTCGGTTCGGCTATCGGCGCCTGCACCTCCTTCTGAAGCGCGAAGGCTGGGACGTGAATTGGAAGAAGCTTTCCCGGCTCTACCGCGAAGAAGGTTTAACGGTTCGTAAACGGAGCGGACGCAAGCGCGCCGTGGGCACCAGAACGCCCATGCGATCCCGCAGGGACCGAACCAGAGATGGTCGCGGGACCTCATGTCCGACGCATTTGAAGATGGATGCAGGTTCCGGGTGCAGAACGTCATCGACGACTTCAGCCGGGAATGCCTGGCCGCCGTCGTGGACACATCTGTTGGCGGCGCGCGTGTCGCCCGCGAACTGGATCGCATCGCGGCATGGCGCGACGACTACAATCACCGCCGCCCGCCTTCGCGCCTCGACGGGTTCACCCCGCGGGAGTATTACCAACGGTCAGAAGAGGACCAAAACCTGGCTTTTGTTGCACAAATCGGCTAAGGGATTCACTGCATGAATCCAGCATGATAGCTGGATGGTATGAGCAGTTGGGCCCCTACGAAGTACAAGACCACGAAT
>LJSU01000017.1 GCA_001314705.1 Rhodobacteraceae bacterium HLUCCO07 | reverse complement strand
TACACCGCGCTTGGCATACCCGTCACAGTGGCCGTAGGGTAAATCCGTCCGGGGAAAGGGGAAGTCCGGCCTTCAGCAGATTTATGCAACAAAGCCCCTACGAATACATCTGCAAGATCTGGACATCCGAGCCAGATCGATTCAACTTAAATCCGATCCACCAAATGCCGGGACTGAACACCTAGCCCAACATTCTTTAGGTCACCATTTTTTATACAGTCCTTAAATTTTCTGAAGCCGCTAGGTTTTTGCGGCCTCAATCTGGGACCAATGCATTTAGCCGCAATTTCTCCAGCACCATAAATCGCGTTACACAGAGACTCGCAGGAGCTAGCAATCCTAATTTGATAGATTGGGTTGTAAGTTACCACTTCCAGGTTTTCTTCAGGTCGTTCGAAATCCTGCACAAAATGTGCATCTGCCAACTTTGGAAGATCATGGGCCAAGACGCTCGCACTTTGCAATTTTGTGTTCAAGAAATGTAGGCTCTCCAAAGGAAAATTCTCGCGCAACGAAACTCTGGAAAAGCAAAGCAGAGCTTGGAAGTCAGTAGCGTTCTCAACTGTCATGGCGACCTTTCGAAATTAAGTTCAGTGGGGCATTTCACTCTCTTAAATCTTTGCCAAGAATACTACTTTGGAGCAACTTTTCTGATTATTTTGTTGGACCTGTCTCTTGCGGTCGATGGCAGGCACTGATCACTGCCTCCTACTTTAGAGACGTCAATTCTCACGCCCTCACCTGACCAGTTCCCCCCAAAAACAACAACCTCTTCCCCGACACCCACCCCTCCCCGGGCATCTTCTATCAACCAGCGCACCCTACCCCGCGCGCCCATATGTCGCCTTCCACGTCAGTGCGCCCTCCAGGACCGCGTCATAAACCGCGCGGCCCACGGCCTCGCCCGGGTCGGTGTGCAGCCCGGCATAGGGCAGATCGCCCGCCGGGGCCGCCAGCGCCACGCAATCGGTGCCCGTCCCCGTCGCCGGGCCAGGGGCAAGCGGCAGGTCGGCCGCAATCACCGCCGCGGTGCGGGCCTCGACCGCGATGCTCATCGCCTCGATCAGCGCCGCCTCGCCCAGCCCGAGGTTCAGCTGCAGCGCCACGTTGATCGTGCCCCAGTCATGGCCAGACCGGTCGATCCTGTGGCCCACCCGTTCGGCATTGGAAAGCCCCACCGTCGCCACCGCGTGGGCATGTGCCGCGCCTGCGCGGGCCTCTGCTTGCGTGAAACAGCCCACGTCGCGCGAAGTCAGGAACGTCACCGCATCGAGCGCATCCCGCGCCCGCAACGCGCGCTCGAGCCACTCAACCGCATCGAGATCCTCGGGCAGGTCGGCATTGCGCACCTCGCGCCACAGGATACGCCGCGCGCGCACCCGGCCGGGCCGGTTCACCGCCCAGCTCAAAACCTCCATCTCGCCCCCGAGGTCGAATTCGAGCCATGGCCGGGCCAGGCACACCACCGCGCCGCTCACCTCAGAACCTCCAGCGGTTGGTAAACCGGCCCCTCTTCAGTGACCTGGTACCACGCCGAAATGCCGAACACCCGTGCCAGCCGCTCGGGCGTGAGAACCTCGCCCGGCGACCCGTCGGCAATCACCCGCCCCTCGCCCAGCAGGATGAGCCGCGTGCAATGGCGCACCGCAAGGCCGAGGTCATGCATCGACACCAGCACCGATTTCCCTGCATCGGCCAGGGCGGCAAAACTCTGCATCGTGGAAATCTGGTGCGCCGGATCAAGCCCGGCAATCGGCTCATCCGCGATCAGGAGCGGCGTATCCTGCGCCAGCGCCCGGGCAATGAGAACCCGCGCCTGCTCGCCCCCCGAAAGCTGCGTCGCCGGACGGTCTCGCATATCGGCAAGCTCCATCCGCTCCAGCGCTGCCGCGACGCGGGCGCGGTCCTCGACACCGGGCCGTTGCAACGTGCCCAGATGCGGCACCCGGCCCAGCATCACCACGCTCTCCACGCTTACCGGCCAGGCGATCTCGCGCGCTTGCGGCATCCACGCCGCCAACTGCGCGCGCTCGGCCGCCGGTAACGCAGCCAGCGAACTGCTCCCCTCGAACGGCAACAGGCCCAGCACCGCACGCATCAGCGTGGTCTTGCCCGCCCCGTTCGGCCCGATCAGCCCCACGACCTCGCCCGTGCCGATCTCGAAACTGACGCCGGAGAATACCGCGCGCCCGCCCAGCCGCACGCCGAGGTCATTGACCGAAACGAGGCTCATATCCGCTCCCTTCTCAGCCGCAGGATGAGATGCAGGAAGAGCGGCGCCCCCACCAGCGCGGTCAGCACACCGAGCTTCAGATCACGGTCGGGCAGGATCACCCGCACCGCGATATCGGCCAGCAGAACCATCGCCGCCCCGCCCAGCGCCGAGGCCCACAAGAGCCGCCCGGGATGCGCCCCCACCAGCGGGCGCAACATATGCGGCACCACCAGCCCGACAAAGCCGATCGCCCCCGCCACCGCGGTGCCCGCACCGACCACGCAGGCCGTGCCAACCACCAGCATCAGCCGCAGCCGCGCCATGTCGATCCCCATCGCCTGCGCCGCGTCCTCGCCCAAGATGAGCGCATCGAGCCCCCGACCCAGCCCTGCCAGCAACGCCCAGCCGACCACCATCAGCGGCAGCGCCAGCCAGACATGGGTCATCGATCGGTCGGCCAGCGACCCCATCATCCAGAAGACGATCTCGCTCGCGGCAAAAGGGTTGGGCGAAAGGTTCAGGACAAGCGCGGTCAAGGCCCCCGCCAGCGACGACACCGCGATCCCCCCGAGGATCAGGGTGAGCGACGTGCCCCGAGGCCCGGCAAGCGCCATCACCAGGAGAACCCCGCCCAGCGCACCCGCCAAGGCCGCCAGCGGCAGGCCCAGCGCAAAGGTGGCGGCAAGCCCCGTCTGGATTGCCAGGACCGCGCCCAGCGCCGCCGACCCCGACACCCCGATCAGCCCCGGCTCGGCCAGCGGGTTGCGCAGGTAGCCCTGCATCGCCGCACCCGACAGGCCAAGACTCGCCCCGATCATCACCGCCAGAAGCGCCCGGGGCAGGCGGATATCTCGCATCACCAGCGCAACCGGATCCTCGCCCCCGGCAAAGAGCGCGGCCAGGCTCCGCCCCAAGCCGATCTCGGCCGGTCCGGTCAGAAGCGAGACCAGGAACAGCACCGCCACCGCGACCAGCAAAGGCAATGCAAGCCGCATCACTCGCCCTCCCGCACAGCGATGCGCCGCCGCACCTCGGCCAGGTCCTCGACCGCGTCGAGAACGAACGGGGTGCCACAGACCCAGCTCTGATCCTCGATCACGGCCCCCGCCCGCCCCGCCCGGAACGCACGCACCACCGGATGCGACAACACCTCTTCCGAGCGCGATCCGCCGGGATAGGTCCGGGCCGTGACCACAAGATCGGGGTCGGTGAGCGCAAGAACCTCAAGCGGCATGACCTGCCCCGAATCATATCCCGCCGCATGGGCGGCATTCTCGAACCCGGCCCGGTCGAGAATGTCACCCGAAAGGCTTCCGCGCCCCGACACATAGCCATTGGCGTGATAGATCACCGCGCGCGGGCGCGGACCCTCATCCGCCTCCAGTGCCTCCAGCCGCGCGTCGAACCGCGCCAGAAGCGCTTGCGCCGCCTCCTCGCGCCCCAGAACCCGGCCCATCTGCATGATCCGGTCGCGCACATCCTCGAGCGTGCTGGCCGGGGCAAACTGCTCCACCCGGATGCCCAGCCGCTCCAGCATCGCAACCGTGCTGCGCGGCGACAGGGTGTTCGCCAGCACCAGGTCGGGGCGCATCAGGAAGATCTCCTCGGCGCGGCCATGGTTGATCTCGTGCCCGCGCGCCTCTTCGACCAGCGGCGACACCATCGGATCGAGCGACATCTGCGACACCGACCAGAGCTGCCCCTCGCCCGCCAGCAACATGGCAAGCAGGTCGGTGCAAAGGTTCATCGACACCACGCGCCCGGGCGCCGCATCAGACGGTGGCGGCGACTCGGTCTGTTCTGCCGCCGCCATGGGCGCCATGGCCAGAACGAGGATGGCGACAAGGGTCATGATCAATGGGTGAGGTGCATTTGACCGAACTCGCCCGATGCCCAACGAGAGGGCAGCGCCCGACCCGGGGTGGGTGCGAAGCGCCCGCCCATGGGGCGGGGCGGGCGCTGCCCGGGCTGCAAGTCGCCCGGGCGGACTGGAATTGATCAAACCCGGCACACCCTAGAACTCCGCACGAATCCCGAAATACACGGAACGACCCGGCTGGTTATAGCCGCCCACGGTCTCGTAATCCTCGTCGGTCAGGTTCTCGATGCGCAGATAGGCCCGGGCGTTGTCCACCACGGCATAATCCACCCCGACATTGACGAGCGTGTAATCACCGACCTTGTGGCCCGCTGGGGCGAAGGCACTCGCCTCGGCGCCGCTCGCATGCTTGACCTCGATATTGCCCGACAGCTTCGGCGTGACCTCCGCGTCCAGCCCCAGCACGGTCGTGTTGCGCGGCACCCGGGCGCGGCGCTGGCCGTTGCCATCCTTGGCATCGACATGGGTATAGGCGCCATAGATCGTGTATCGGTCGCTCAGCGCATAGCGCCCCGACATCTCGAATCCCTTGCTGACCGATGTGCCCGGCACCTGCACATAACCCGTGGGAAAGTTGTAATCGATCAGGTCATCGACCTCGGTGTAAAACAGCGTCCCGCGAACCGACCCGACACTGCCGAACCGATGTTCGACGCCCAGCTCGGCACTGCGGCTCTGCTCGGGGTCAAGCGCGGGATTGCCGCCGAACGGACCGTAAAGCTCGTTGAGCGACGGCGCACGAAACCCGGTGGCCAGCGTGGCGCGAATATCGGTCGCGTCCGTGACATGCCAGACCCCGGCGACCCGCCCGCTCGCGTGGCCGCCGAACTGCGAATGCTCGTCGTGGCGCAGGGCCAGCGACAGGTCGAAATCACCGGGCTGCAACAGAAGCTCGGCAAAGGCCGAGCGCGTATCGGCGCCGCCCACCGTCTTGTAACGCTCCTCGGTATAGTCGAGCCCGAAGTTCAGAGTCGCGTTCGACGCCCCGCCCAGTGACGCGCTGCCCAGATAGGCAACCTGGTCGCGGGTGCTGTCGAAGGTCGAGGTATAGGTCGCCGTCTCCAAGTCGCGGTTCGACTCGAAATGGCTGTAGCTCAATTCATGGGTGACCCGCCCGGTGGTCAACTCGGCAAAAACGCGCGCGCCGCGCTCCCGGGTCTGCCCGGTACCGCTCGGATCGCCGGCCATGTTGTCAAAGTCGAAATCGAGATCGCGATAGTAGATCGCACCGCCCACCGTGACGGCCTCGCTCACGTCATAACGCAGGGTCAGGTTCGCGGTGGTCTGCTCGGCACCGTCCTTCTCGGTATTGTCCGAAAGGGCCGAGAACCCCTCGCTCTCGAGGCGCGAGACATTCAGCGCAACCTCGCCGCGGTCGTCCTTGTATCCCAGCATCACGTTGCCGGAATAGGTGCCGTAACTCCCCGCCTCCGCGCCGACTCGCGTGGAAAAGCCGAGCTTCGTTGGCCGCGCGGTCGTGATATCGACCACGCCGCCGATCGCCTCGGAGCCGTAAAGCGCCGATTGCGACCCCTTGAGCAGTTCGACCCGATCGAGCCCCGCATTGGTCAGCCCGCCGAAATCGAACTGCACCTGCGTGCCCGCGGCGTCGGTCACGTCAATCCCGTCGATGCGCACACCGACATAGCGCGCCGGCAGGCCCCGGACGGAGAGGCTGCTCGTTTGTCCAAGCGGCCCGCTTTGCGTGAAACTCATGCCCGGCTTGCGCGACAGCGTATCGGCCAGCGGCCGCGTGTCCCCGTCGAGGTCCTCCTCTTCGAGGATATCGACCGTGGCGCCGGTCTTGCTCATCGGTTGCGGGATCAGGCTGCCCGAGAGGACAAGCGTGCCGAGGTCGGTCACATCCCCCTCCTGGGCATGGAGGGCCGGTGCTTGCGCAATCAGCGCAGCAACCGCAGATGAGGTCAGCAGACGGGTTCTGGTAATGGGTCGTGTCATATCGTCGTCTTCCTTCCGTTCGCGCATCGCGCGAAGCTTCGAGTCTGTGCCTGCGGAAGAAAGATCGAGTCCGCAGACGGTGAGGATGCCACCACTACGGAAGGTCCGTTGCCGATGCGCGCCCCGCGCCCGGACAGGGTGATCACTCCGGCAGGTCTCCTGACTCGCGGGTCGTCGCTTGGCCGGGTCTTCCCATCGCGCGATCCGCGCAACAGTGACATGGTCCGGCTTCGCTCGCCGCTTACAGTTGCGGGGGCAGTCACGGAATTGCCAGGCCTGGGCCTGGCGCACCGTGTTCCCTTTTCACCGGACGGTTTCCCGTCCGGACCGAAGCACCTCGTGCCTTAGCGCAGCTTGCCGCGCGACGAAAGGAAAAATTCGCACCGCGCGTCCCGGGAACAGGTGCACAGCGGATGCCACCGGCCGGGCGCGATGCAGGCGGGATGCAATGGCGGAACCGTCAAGCCAAAAGAAAAAGCCGCCCCCGAAGGCGCGGCTTCAAAAGATGCAAAGGTCAGGCGATCCTACTTGATCTTGCCTTCCTTGTATTCGACATGCTTGCGCGCGACCGGGTCATACTTGCGGATGCTCATCTTCTCGGTCATCGTGCGCGCGTTCTTTTTCGTCACGTAGAAATGGCCCGTGCCCGCGGTCGAGTTCAGGCGGATCTTGATGGTGGTCGGCTTCGCCATTGGTCTTCTCCTGCGGCGGGCGTGATCGCACCCGCGAAATTCTCATGAAGCCTGCCTTTTAAGGGATAGCGCAGGCGAGTCAACCACGTTTCTCGACCCCACCGGGCGGAAACATCAGATCATAGACCCAGTTGAATGCGAACGCGTAAAGCAGATAGAATCCCGCCATCGAAAGATCGAGCCAGAACGCCTCGACAAACCCGATACCCAAATGCCATGCGATGAATGGCAACAGGATGATCAGCAGCCCCGCCTCGAACAGTATCGCATGGATGATCCTGAGCCATATCGGCTTGCGCAGAGCCCCGGTCAGCCGCACAAGCACCCGGTCGAACGCCAGGTTGTAGATATAGACCCACACCATCGCCAGCGTCGTGCCCACCAGGGCAACCGTGCCCATCACCGTCACCGGATAGCCCAGTCCCCACGACCCGAGCACCGTAAGGATCAAGAGGCCCGAGACCTCGAAGGAAACCGCGTGAACAATCCTTTCCCTGGTGTTGCGCATGTCGCCGCCCCCAATCATTCTCCGGGTCGTCCCGGACATATCGCCCGATCAACGGGGGAGGCCGTCCTCGCTTGGATGGATCATAGGTCACCGCGCCACGGGTTTCCAGCCTGTCACGACTTGTCGACATGAACGCGCGGAGGGCCTGTAAGCCGGATTCTGTCCAAGGGGTCGCCCCCTCTGGATGACCATTCCTCTGGTCCCGCGATTGCCCGCGGGCTCAAGCTGCCAACCCGGATCGCTCGGGCCAAGGCGCCCCTGCCGCGATATCCCGGACCTGGGTCCAGGATCAGGCCGGCGCGCGATCCCTATTCGGCATTGCTCCCGGTGGGGCTTGCCATGCGGGCGCTGTTGCCAGCCCCCCGGTGGGCTCTTACCCCACCGTTTCACCCTTACCCGCGCGCCGCGAAGCGGTGCGCGTGGCGGTCTCTTCTCTGTGGCGCTTTCCGTCGGGTTGCCCCGCCCGGGCGTTACCCGGCACCGTTGCCTTGTGGAGTCCGGACTTTCCTCGCAAGACCCGAAGGCCCCGCGCGGCCATCCGGCCCTCCGCGCAGGTTCCAGTTAGGCACTCGGCGCGCCCCGGTCAATGGGGAAACGCGCCGCCAGGTCGGCCATCGCCGCCCTGTCCGCATCGCAGAGCGGCCCCCGGCCCCATGGCCGAAACCTTTGCCGGAACGCCGCGAGGATCACGTCCTCAGCCACATCCCCGACCGGATAGCCGAACCGCACCGCGTCGCGCGCGAAATCCCCCGGCACCGCCTGCCCGGGCCATACGCCCAGCCCCTGCAACGCCAGCCGGCGCCAGTCGAACCGCCGCCCCGGGTCGCTCTTGCGCCCCGGCGCCATGTCCGAATGGCCGATCACCCGTTCGGGCGGGATCGACCAGCGATCCATGATCCCGCGCATCAGCCCTTCCAGCGCCGCCATCTGCGCTTCGCCAAAGGGATGATCGCCCCGGTTCGCCAACTCGATCCCGATAGATCGAGAATTGACATCGCGCACGGCGCCCCATCGCCCCGCCCCGGCATGCCAGGCGCGGGCCTCTTCCTCGACCATCTGCCAGACGCGTCCGCGCTCGCAAACCATGAAATGCGCCGACACCCCGGCCGCCGGGTCGCATAACCGATCCAGCGCCGCCTCCGCGCTCTGCATCGCCGTATAGTGAATCACCACCATGTCGGGCCTGGCTCCCGCGCGCCGCGGCCCGACATTGGGCGACGGGCACCAGACCGGGTCCACCGGCAGAGTCAGTTCCCGCGCACCGTGCGGAACGGCGCCGGATCCCAGTTACAGGCATAGCCGTCGCCATCGGGATCGAGCCCCAGCCGGTCACGCTCCGGCCCGCCCCTTTCGAGGAATTCCAGTTGCGCAAGGTCGGACGACGGATACTTCGCACAGTTGCGTTCATAGCGTGCCTGCGCATTGATCCCGCCGCGCCGGTACATGCTTTCCCCCTTGGGATGCGAAGTCGAAAGCGCGTATTCCACGATATTGGGCCCGCTCTCCCCGCTGCGCTCGGGCAACTCGGTCGGCTCGATCAGCTGGTATCGCGCCTGTTGCTGGCGACGCAGCTCCGCATCGTCCTCGATCGTTCGCCGCGAATCCACCGCGCTGAAATCGTTCTCGCGCGAAATCCCGGACGTGTCCGTGACGACATCCGGTGCCGGATCGGACGAACTCTCTTCCGCCGATTCCTCGCTCGCATCTTCCTCGCCCGCATTCGTCCGCGTCGACTCGAGAACCGCCCGCGCGGCCGCCGCGACGTCTGCACCTTCGTCCTCCGCCTCGGTCGATCCGCCCGCGTCGACCGATGTCGCCGAGAGCGGCGCGCCCGGCTCCTCCCGTGCCCCGGGCGAGTCTTCCCCGGTCAGTTGCGCCTCCCGATCCGCCTCACGCCTGAGGTATTCCGAATAGTCGCCAAATCCCACGCCTTCTCCACTGTCCGGGATCGACGGTTCACAAGCCGCCAGCACGACGAGCGCCGCACCAAAAAGGAAAAACCGCATGTTCAGACCCTGCCACATTGACTCGCCCGCGGTCATTACCACCATTTCCCGGGCTTGGCCACAAACCCGGCCGCCCGTTCCAGCGCATAGGCGCCATTCAGCAGATCGCCCTCTTCCCATGGTCGCCCGATAAGCTGCAACCCCAGCGGCAGCCCCTGCTTGTCGAGCCCCGCGGGCACCGCGATCCCCGGCAAACCGGCCAGGTTCACCGTCACCGTGAACACGTCATTGAGATACATCGCCACCGGGTCGGCATCGCTCATCTCGCCCAGGCCAAAGGCGGCCGAAGGCGTGGCCGGGGTCAGGATCGCGTCGATACCCGCCGCGAACGCCTCTTCGAAATCGCGCTTGATCAGGGTGCGCACCTTGCGCGCACGGTTGTAATAGGCGTCATAGAACCCCGCCGACAGCACATAGGTACCCACCATCACCCGGCGCTGCACCTCGTCGCCGAACCCTTCGGCGCGGGTCTTTTCATACATCTCGGTGATGCCGTCGCCCTGGGCAAGCGTCGCGCGATGGCCATAGCGCACCCCGTCATACCGCGCGAGGTTCGACGAAGCCTCGGCCGGGGCGATCACGTAATAGGCCGGCAGCGCGTATTTGGTATGCGGCAGGCTGATATCCACCATCTGCGCGCCCGCATCCTCCAGCATCCGCCGCCCCTCGGCCCAGAGCGCCTCGATCTCGTCGGGCATGCCATCCATGCGGTATTCGCGCGGGATGCCGATCTTGCGCCCACGAATGTCGCCGGTCAGCATCGCCTCGAAATCCGGCACGGCCAGGTCGGCGCTGGTGCTGTCCTTCGGATCATGCCCGCACATCGCCTCCAGCATGATCGCCGCGTCGCGCACCGTTCTGGTCATCGGCCCCGCCTGGTCGAGCGACGAGGCAAAGGCCACGATCCCCCAGCGCGAACAGCGCCCATAGGTCGGCTTGATCCCGGTGATCCCGGTAAAGGCCGCGGGCTGGCGGATCGACCCGCCGGTGTCGGTGCCGGTCGCCCCGAGGCACAGATCGGCCGCCACCGCCGCCGCCGAGCCGCCCGACGAGCCGCCCGGCGTCAGCGGCGCGTCGTCATTGCCGCGCCGCCAAGGGTTCACCGCATTGCCGTACACGCTCGTCTCGTTCGACGAGCCCATGGCAAACTCGTCCATGTTGAGCTTGCCCAGCATCACCGCACCCGCATCAAAGAGGTTCTGCGTGACGGTCGATTCATATTCCGGCCGAAACCCTTCAAGGATCCTCGATCCCGCCTGCGACGGCACCCCGCGCGTGCAAAAGAGATCCTTGATCCCCAGCGGTATCCCGCACATCGCGGGCGCGTCACCCGCCTTGATCCGCGCGTCCGCCGCCCGCGCCTGCTCCATGGCGATCTGCGGCGTATGGTGAACAAAGGCATTCAAAGCCCCCGCACCCTCGACCGCCGAAAGGCAGGCCTCGGTCAACTCCACGCTCGTCACCTCACCCGCGCGCAGCGCATCGCGCGCCGCGGCAATCGTCATCCGGTTCAGTTCCGCCATCACTCGACCACCTTCGGCACCGCGAAAAACCCTTCCCGCGCATCGGGTGCGTTCGACAGGATCTTGTCCTGCATGCCGCCATCCGTCACCTCGTCCGCGCGCCGCTTGAGCCGCATCGGCGTCACCGACACCATCGGCTCGACCCCCTCGACATCCACCTCGCCCAACTGCTCGATGAAGCCCAGCACGGCGTTGAACTCCCCGGCCAGCGTCTCCAGCCGGTCCGGCTCGACCCGGATCCGGGCAAGCCTTGCCACCTTCGCGGCGGTTTCCTTGTCGATCGACATGCGCGCCTCCTGCGACATTCCTTGCCCCGGCTCTTAGCGCCCACGCCGCCCGGCTTCAAGACAATGCGGCCCCCCAAGGCATCGTCCAGCCCTTCATCTTGCCCCAAATACTCCCGCCGGAGGCACACGGGACGGCGGGCGGGGCGATCTGCGAAGCAGGAGCGCCGTTCCGCCAGTCCTGATCCGGTCCCGGCCCGCGCCCACTGGCACAGCGCCCCACACATGTTATCCTCCTTTCGACCACACGAATCCCAAGGGAGGCATTTCATGAACATCATCTGGCTCGGACACGGCTCATGGCGCATCGAGACCGGCGGTCAGGTCCTCTTGATCGACCCCTGGCTCACCGGTAACCCGATGCTGCCCGAGGACCGCCATGACGAGGCGGTGCAGGGCGCCACGCACATCCTGCTTACCCATTGCCATTTCGATCACGTCGCCGACATCCTGCCGCTCTGCCGCAAGCTCGGCGTGCCGGCCTATGGGCAATACGACATCATGAGCCATTTCGCCGAGAACGAAGGCATCGAGGCAGAGGGCTTCAACAAGGGCGGCACCGTCGATCTGAACGGTGTCAGGGTCTCGATGGTCCCGGCCTCGCATTCCAATACCTTCGCCACCCCTGAAGGCCCGCGCGGCGCCGGTTCCGAGGTCGGCTTCATGATCGCCGCCGAGGGCCACGTGATCTATGCCTCGGGCGATACCGACATCATGGCCGACATGGACTGGATGGGCGCCTATTACAAACCCGATATCGGCATCCTGAGCGCGGGCGGACATTTCACCATGGACATGAAAGGCGCGGCCTGGGCCGCCAAGCGCTATTTCGATTTCAAGACGGTGATCCCCGGCCACTACCGCACCTTCCCGCTGCTCGAACAGGACGCGTCCGACCTCGCCGCGGGGCTGCCCGGCGTGAACGTGATCGAACCGCAGGTGCTCGAACCGATCACGGTCTGACGGTTCGGGGCCGGCACCACCGCACACGCCGCGCGCCCGATTCTCCGACGACGGAAGCGCGCGATTGCCTTGATCTGCATCAAGGCCGGGCGCCGGCAGCTCGCGCATTGTGTCACCGCGAACAGGAGACGTTCCATGCAAAGCCTCATTGCCGCAGCGGCGACCCGCTGTCCGGTGCTTTCAAAAGCATCCAGCGCCTCGCGCGAGGCGCTGATGCGCCACGCCGTTCTTCGGCGCCTCGATCGGGGCTCATGCGTGTTTACCCATGGCGATGCGGCCGAAAGCGGTTACGTCCTGATGGAAGGGTGGATCAAGATCACCCGCACACAGCCCTGCGGCGCGATCAGCATCCTGACCCTGCACGCCCCGGGCGAGACTTTCGGCTTCTCCGACAGCATCCGCAGGCTTTCGCGCAAGGCCACGGCCGAGGCCGCCACCGCCTGCACGGTACTTTCGGTCTCCGCGCGCTCCATATGCCAGACCATGCGCAACGATCCGAACTTCGGCGACACCATCCTCGGCCACGCGTTCCAGCAAAACGATTCGCTCCTTGAACAGCTCGAAACGCTCAAGATCTATTCCGGCGTCCAGCGGCTCGCGTGTTTCCTCATACGCCACGCCAAGCCCGACCAGGAGCGGCACATCGTGCGGCTCCCGTTCAACAAGAACCTCGTCGCCCACTACCTGGGTCTCAAGCCGGAAAGCCTGTCGCGCAGCTTCGCACGGTTGAAGGAGCACGGCGTTCGCACGGTTCCCGAAGGGATCGAGATTTCCGACCTCGACGCACTGAATGCGCTGGTCGGCGACATCGCGGGGCTGGACCTGCGCATGACAGCCTGACGCGGGCCAAGCACGCAACCCGCCTACCCCGCCGCGATCTCCATCAGAACCGCACGGGGTCCGACCTGTGCGCCCTTGTCCACGTTCACGGCTGTCACCCGGCCTGCCACCGGGCTGACATGGGCATGCTCCATCTTCATCGCCTCGATCACCACCAGAGGCTGGCCCGGCTCGACCACATCCCCCACGGCGGCATTCACCGAAACCACCGTGCCGTTCATCGTGGCGCGCAGCGTGCCGTCGCCGCTTGGCACCGCGCCCGTCACGCCGGGCCGGAAAGTGAGATCGGTGAAATCGAAGCACCGCCCCGCGGTCTGGACGTAAACGCCCGCTGGCCCGGCAAGAAACACCGCGACGCGACGCGCGCCCGCCATGTCCAAGGCGACGCGGTGCCCGCGCCGCTCCACCACCCGCAGATCGAGCGCATCATGGCCCGCCATCTCGACATGGCAGACCCCATCGCCACGCACCTGCACATGTGGCTGATACTCGACCTCGCCCCGCATCAAGCGCAGGGGCGCGGAAAACCCGTGGGTCAGCCGCATCCCCGGCTCCGCCCGCAAGAGCGCGGCCGCCAGCATCGCGGCACGCGCCTCGCCCGCCTCGGGGGCACTCAACGCTCCGCCATGTTCCGCCACGAAGCCGGTGGTGGCCCCGCCCGCCGCAAAGACCGGATGCGCAAGGCAGTCACCCAGGAAATCCTTGTTGGTGCGCAGCCCCATCGCCACCGTTTTCCGCAGCCCCGCCAGCAGCCTCTGGCGCGCGTCCTCGCGCGTGGGGCCATGCGCGACCAGTTTCGCGATCATCGAATCATAGTGCGGCGGCACCTCCGCCCCGCTCTGCAACCCGTGATCGACGCGGATGCCATCGGCTGGCTCCCAAAGGGTCAGCCGCCCGCCTTGCGGCATGAACCCGGCCTCGGGGTCTTCCGCGCAAAGCCGCAGCTCGATCGCATGGCCGTCGAACCTCACATCCTCCTGGCCAAGCGCGAGCCGCTCGCCCGCCGCGATGCGCAGTTGCATCTCCACGAGGTCGAGCCCGGTGACCGCTTCCGTCACCGGGTGCTCGACCTGAAGTCTTGTGTTCATTTCCATGAAATGGAAATCGCCTTGCGCATCGAGCAGGTATTCGAACGTCCCCGCCCCCTCGTAGCCGATCGCCTTGGCCGCCGTGACCGAGGCCCGCCCCATCGCCGCGCGCAAGTCCGGTCCGACCGCGGGCGACGGCGCCTCCTCGATAAGCTTCTGGTGACGCCGCTGGACCGAGCAATCCCGCTCGCCCAGGTGGATCACGTTGCCATGCCGGTCGGCCATGATCTGGATTTCCACGTGGCGCGGATCGACGATCGCCTTTTCCAGCAGCACAGACTCGCTGCCAAACGCGCCCTTCGCCTCGGATTTCGCCGATTCCAAGTGGCCCGGGAAATCACGCTCCCGCTCGACAAGGCGCATCCCGCGCCCACCGCCGCCTGCCGTAGCCTTGATCATCACCGGAAAGCCGATCCGCCGCGCCTCGCTCAACAACCGCTCGTCGCCCTGATCCTCGCCCTGGTAACCCGGCACACAGGGTACGCCCGCCGCCTCCATCAGTGCCTTGGCGCGGGCCTTGTCGCCCATCGCCCGGATCGCCTCGGCCCCCGGCCCCACGAAGACGATCCCCGCTTGCGCACAGGCCGCGGGCAACGCCGGGTTCTCGGACAGGAAACCATAGCCGGGGTGGATCGCATCCGCCCCGGTCCTGCGCGCGGCGTCGATGATCGCCCCGATCCGCAGATAGGACTCCCCCGGCGCAGGCCCGCCGATGCACACCGCCTCGTCGGCCATGCGCACATGCGCCGCCCCTGCATCGGCCTGCGAATAAACCGCCACCGTGCCAAGGCCCATCCTCTGCGCTGTGCGCATCACCCGCACCGCGATCTCGCCCCGGTTGGCCACCAGCAGTCTGGTGAAGGGTGTCGGCCCGCTCATGGCCGCGCCACCGCGAACTGGATCCTGTTGGGCCGCCGCGCTTCGGCCTCGCGCGTGATCTGCATGATCTCGATCATCAGCGCGCGGGTGTCGCGCGGGTCGATCACCCCGTCATCCAAAAGCCGCGCCGAGGTGTGAAACGCGTCCATCTGCCGGTTGAAATTCTCGACGATCCGCGCCTTGAGCGCATCGAGCCTTTCGTGGTCCACGGCCTCGCCCAGCCGTTCTGCGCGCATCTGATGCACCACAGCCATCGTGCCCGCCGCCTGCTCACCGCCCATCACCGCGGTCTTGGCGTTGGGCCACGAGAAACAGAACCGCGGATGGAAGCCGCGCCCGCACATCCCGTAATTCCCCGCCCCGAACGAGGCCCCGCAATAGATGGTGAATTGCGGCACGGTCGCGTTGGTCACCGCCTGGATCATCTTCGATCCATGCTTGATGCTGCCCGCCTCCTCATAACTGCGCCCGACCAGGAACCCGGTCGTGTTGTTGAGATAGAGGATCGGCGTGCCCGCCTGGCAACAGGCCTGGATGAAATGCGTGGCCTTGGACGCGCCATCGGGGTCGATCGGGCCATTGTTGGTGATGATCCCTATGGGCCAGCCCGCGATCCGCGCATTGCCACAGACCGTCGCCCCGCCATAGCGCGCACCGAACTCGGTGAACTCCGAACCATCGACGATGCGCGCGATCACCTCTTTCATGTCCACCGGCTGGCGATGATCCATCGGCATCAGGCCCAGCAGCTCCTCCGGGTCACAGGCCGGCTCCTCGAAATCACGCTCCGCCGCGCCCCCGCACTCCCAGTCGATATCGGCCAGGATCGATCGCGCAAGGCCGAGCGCCTCGCGATCATCCTCGGCCAGGTAATCGCCCAGCCCGGAAATGCCGGTGTGCATCTCTGCGCCGCCCAGCTCTTCCTCGGTCGCTACCTCGCCGGTCGCTGCCTTCAAAAGCGGCGGCCCGGCCAGGAACGCCCGCGTGCGCCCCCGCACCATGATGATGTAATCCGAAAGCCCGGTCTGATAGGCCCCGCCCGCGGTCGAACTGCCATGGGTGATCGTGACCACCGGCAACCCCGCCGCCGACAGGCGCGCGAGATTGCGGAAAAGGTTGCCCCCGCGCACGAAATCCTCGACCCGGTAATCCATCAGGTTCGCGCCCGCGCTCTCGACCAGTTGCACATAGGGCAGCCGGTTTTCGAGCGCGATTTCCTGCGCACGGATCTGCTTGTCGAGCCCCATCGGCTGCAACGCCCCCGCCGCGATCCCCGAATCCGAGGCATTGATCATGCAGCGCACCCCCGAGACATGGCCGATCCCGGCAATCACCCCGCCGCCGGGCACCGATGCCTCAAGGTCGTCCGTGTCGAGGCCATAGCCCGCCAGTTTCGACAACTCTATGAATGGTCGCCCCGGATCGAGCAGAAGCGCAACCCGGTCGCGCGGCAAAAGCTGGTGGCGCTTCTCGAAGCGCGCCCGCGACCGCTCCGATGCCGCACGGGTCCGCGCCTCGATCGCCTCCATCCGCCCCAGAAGATCGAGCATCCCCGCCCGGTTGGCCCGGAAACGCTCCGAGTCAGGTGACACTGCGCTGACGATCCTTGCCATGGCCTCCCCCTTGCTCTCGCGGCCGGCGCAAGACGCTCCCATGCTCCGTGCCGCCTCGACTATGGGGCGGCGTGGCAAGAAATGGCAACTCGAAACCGCCGGCCCCGAAGGAATGGCAAAAACCGTCTTGGGCCGGGCCGCGATCTGCTCCATAACTTGCTTCGACACGCTGTCGAAACAACGGGGAAACGCGATGTTGCAACTCTGGCATTGCCACGATGCCCGCTCCTTCCGGGCGCTCTGGTCGCTCGAAGAGCTTGGGCTCGAATACGACCTGCACATGCTGCCCTTTCCACCACGGGCGCTGCGCAAGGATTACATGGGCGAAAACCCTCTGGGCACCGTACCGCTCCTGATCGACGGCGACACCCGGATGACCGAATCCGCCGCCATCCCGCATTACCTCTCGACCGTGCATGGCGGTGGCCGACTCGCGCGCGCACCGGGGGATGCCGATTACGGCGCCTATCTCAACTGGCTGCACCATGGCGAGGCGACCCTGACCTTCCCGCAAACGCTCGTCCTGCGCTACGCGATGTTCGAACCGCCCGAGCGCCGCCAGCCCCAGGTCGCCGAGGATTACAAGGTCTGGTTCCTCGCCCGGCTGCGCCTCGCCGAACAGACGCTGGCCGACGGGCGCGACCATCTGCTGACCAGCGGCTTTTCAAATGCCGACATCTCGGTCGGCTACGCGGTCCAGCTCGCCCTCGCCCTGCGCATGGAGGACGACCTGCCCACCAATTGCCTCGCCTGGTTCGAGCGCCTCTCCGGACGCGACGGATTTGCCCGCGCCAAGGCCGCGCAAGAGGCCGCGCTCAAGGCCGAAGGGCTCGAACCCACCTTCTGACCCTGCCCGCCGGAACCGGCCACGGCCCTCGGCCGATCATGACGGATCATGGCGGCTGGAGCGGCCCGGGTTTACCAGATCTGGTCAAGCATACGCGGTTCCCCGGTCATGTTCAGGCTGCCCAGCGCGCGCAGCCTTGCATGTGCCGCTTCGGACAATGCCTGGCAATCGGCCAGCGCCTCGGCCAGGCGCGCATGGCTGAACTCGGTCAGGACCTGCTCCGCCAATGGCGCCTCACCCGCCTCAAGAAGCCGTTCGGCGGCGCGCAGAACGTCCGGGATACGGGCATTCACTTCGGCCTCGACCGCACGCCAATGGGTCCAGACCTCGCCCAGGATCGGATCCGGTTTCTGGAAGGCCAGGTGCATCAGGCGCTTGAACTCGTGGAACGCCGACAGCCCGGTTTCGATCCCCTGCGGAACAAGTGAAACCGTGTCCGGATCCTTGTCCCTCTTGCGGCAATCCAGGAAACGATGGCTCTCGCCCGTTGTCAGGTAGCGGTGTTGCCGCCAGGCCGGCGGCACCGGGCCTTGCCCCAGAAAGACCGGCAAGAGCGGTGCCGTGACCGGGCCTACGGGCGCGTGCCACAACATGCGCAATGCGTCATGGGCGGGGTGAATCAGCGGCACAACTTGTCCGTATCCGGCGGTGTCTCCGGTCAGGCGCTCGGTGCTGATCGACCAGAAAACGTCCTCCAGCCCGATCTTTTCGGGTCGGGCCGCGCGGGCGCGCATCTCGTCCTCGATCCATGCGACCCCGTCCCAGCGATGCTTGCCATCCCCATAGATGCGATTGACATGGAACGGCCCGTCATCCGGCGACCACCAGCCCATTTCGCAAGCGACATCGAAGAAATGCGGCGGGAAGCGGAAATTCTCATCCGGGGTCATGGGAATTTCCCCGATATAGCCCGGCCGCGAGGCGCGGATACTGTCGGGGCCAAGCCGTTCGGCGCACCAAAGGCCACGTCCTCCGGCAAATTCAATCACCACCCAAGCCTCATCCGGGTCGGCGATCATGTGGGAATTGCCGCCATAGGTGGCATAGCCATGTGTCGCGATCAGCTCCCCGATCAGTTCCACCCCTTCGCGGGCGGTGCGGGCGCGTTCCACCACGACGCGGGCAAGGTCCGAGTAATTCGGCCCCGTCTGGTCCTTCGGGGTCATCGCGATCAGATCATCGCGCGAGGTTGACCAGATATCGCGCACCGCCACGCCGCATTCGTTCAGCCCGCCATTGGTCAGCGGCGCCGGCACGCCAAGATAATAGCTGTAACTCACTCGCATGTTGCGCAGCGTCTCGCGCGCCTGCGGGATCTCGCTCAGATGCCCGGGCATGTCGGCCTGCGGGGTCACGCCAACGGTGAGGGTCGCCCCGTCCGGATGCGCTGCGCGCGGGTTGATTTCGAGCCAGTGGCTGCTGGGCTCATCGCCGTACCCGGCCAGGTAGGCCACCCCGTCGGCCGTGTGGTTGCTCCCGATGTAAATGCCGTAACTCATCGTGTTTTTTCTCTTGCTGGAGTCTGCGTTGTTAGTGCCCGAGGGGGAAATGGCAGGCGTGTTGCCGCCCATCGGCCATTGTCACATGCGGGGGTTTCTGGGCGCGGCAAAGGTCTTGTGCGAAGGGGCAGCGGCCCGCGAAATCGCAGCCTTTGGGGCGGTTGAGAAGGCTTGGCACCTCGCCCGAAATCGAGACATGCGCGCGGCGGCGGTCGGGGTCGGGTTGCGGCACGCCTTCGACCAGGGCCTGCGTATAGGGATGCACCGGGCGGGCAAAGACCTCGTCGGTGCGGCCCTCTTCGACGATGCGGCCCAGATACATGATCGCCAGCCGGTCAGCGATATGGCGCACCACAGGCAGGTTATGCGTGATGATCAGGTAGCCCAGCCCGTGTTCGGCCTGCAAATCCGCCATGAGGTTGAGGATCTCGCCCTGCACCGACACGTCCAGCCCGGCCGTCGGTTCGTCGGCGATCAGCAGCTTGGGATTGAGCGCCAGCGCCCGGGCCACCCCCACGCGCCGCGCCTGCCCGCCCGACAATTCGTGCGGATAGCGCGACAGGAACGCTTTGGGCAGGCGCACCATCTCGGCCAGCCGTTCGGCTTCGTCATCGAGGTCGATCCCGGTGATGCCGTGGATCTGGAACGGCTCGGTGATCAGGGCGCGCACCGATTTGCGCGGCGAAAGCGAGCCGACCGGGTCCTGGAACATCATCGCCATGTCGCGCCGCATCGGCTTGAACCGCGCCTCGGGCATGTTGCGGATCTCTTGGCCCTCGAACCGCACGCTGCCCGACTGCGCCGGGACCAGGTTCAGCACCGTGCGCCCCAGCGTCGTCTTGCCCGAGCCGCTTTCTCCCACCAGCCCCACGGTCTCGCCCGGCGCGATCGACAGGCTGACATCCAGCACGGCATCCACGTGACGGGTGCGGATCCCCTTGAGGCGTGCGCGCAATGGGCCAACGGTCTCGAACTGCACGTTCAGGTCGGACACGTCGAGCAGCGGATCGTCACGCTTGACCCGGGCCGGCTTGCGTGCGCCCGCCTCGCCTGTGCCGACGGTCATCACGTCCAGTGGCGGCGGCCAGCTTGGATCGTGATGCGGCCCGGCCAGCAGGTGACAGCGGGCAAGGCTCATCTCGCCTCGCGCCACATCCGGGGGAAATGTGTCACGGCACACAGGCAGGGCGCGTTGGCAACGGGGGGCATAGATGCAGCCCGACCGCGCCTTGGTCAGATCGGGTATGTCGCCGGGGATCACCGGCAGCTTGCGCGACACGTCGTCGATCCGTGCAGGATCGCATTCCAGCAAGGCGCGGGTATAGGGGTGCTGCGCGTTGTGGAATATCTCGCGGACCTCGCCCGCCTCGATCACCTCGCCCGCATACATCACCACCACGTCGTCGCAAAGCTCCGCGATCAGGCCCAGGTTGTGCGACACCACCACGACGGTTGCGTCCAGTTCCTTTTGCAGATCCTGCAACAGGTGGATGATCTGCGCCTCCATGGTGACATCCAGCGCCGTTGTCGGCTCATCGGCCAGCAAGAGTTGCGGGCCGGTCAGCAGCGCCATGGCGATGCCCGCGCGCTGGCGCATCCCGCCGGAGAAGTGGTGCGGGTACTGGTCGATCCGCTTGTCAGGGTCGGGAATACCGACCTTGCCCAGCATCTCGACGGCCATGCGGCGTTTCTCGGCGGTGGGCAGGCCGGGGCGGCGATAGAGGATGTCGCGCATCTGCGTGCCATAGGTCAGAACCGGGATCTGGCTGGTCATCGGGTCCTGGAACACGACCGAGATTTCCTCGCCCCTCGTGGCGCGCAGCTGCGCCTCGCTGGCATGCAGCAGGTCGCGATCTTCGAACAGCACCTCGCCGCTCGTCACCTCGGCATTCTTGGCCAAAAGGCCCAGGAGCGCCCAGAGCACGGTGGACTTGCCCGACCCGCTTTCACCGACGATTCCCACGATCCGGTTCCTGCGGATCGGAAAGCTGATGTCGCGCAGCGCCTTGACCCGGCCCCGCGGAGTGCGGAAATCCACCGACAGGTTGCGGATATCGAGCAGGGTTTCGGGCGCGCGGGTTGCGTCCTTGGGCATGTCAGCGTCCTTTTCCCATGCGTGGATCGAAAATGTCGCGCAGCGCCTCGCCAAGAAAGGTGAAGCCCAGCGTGGTCAGGACCAGCGGGATACCCCCGGCGATCACCATCAAGGGCGCATCGCGGATCACCAGGTACCCTTCGTTCAGGATCGTGCCCCAGCTCGCTGTAGGCGGCAGCACGCCCAGCCCAAGAAAGCTCAGGCCGGCCTCGACGGTGACCACCACCGGCAAGTCCATCGCGGCCAGGATCAAGAGCGGCCCGACGACATTGGGCATGACATGGTGCAGCAGGGTCCGCGCCATGCTTGCCCCGAGCGACCGTTCCGCGAGGATGAAATCGGTATTCCTGAGCGTCAGCGTCGCGGTCCGCGCCACGCGCGCGTATTGCGGGATCGAGGTGATGATCACGATGGCAAGAACCATTTCCAGGCTCGGCCCGGTCAGGGCCACCATGGCGAGCGCCAGAACAATGGTCGGAAAGGCCCGCACCGTATCGAATGCCAGAAGCAGCAGGTTGTCGAGCCAGCGCGGCCCGAACCCGGCAATCATGCCAAGGACAAGCCCCGCGACCAGTGCCACGGAGACGCCGATGGCCGCGATCTTCAGCGCCACGCGCCCGCCATAAAGGATGCGCGACAGCGTATCGCGGCCCAACTGGTCGGTACCCGCAAGGTGATCCCATGTCGGACCCGACAGGCGCGACGGCACGTCGAGCGCGTTGGGATCATAGGGCGCGATCCATGGCGCGAAGATCGCGCTGGCAAAGAACAGGACGACAAGGATCAGCCCGGTCAGCCCCTGCCAGTTGGTCAGGAACATGCGCAGCTTTTCACGGCGTTCGCGGGCAGCGGATTCGCGGATCGCCCCGGCGGTCACGTGATCGGGAAGACCCGTCGCGTCGACGGCCGGGAGGCCGGTTTCGGATTCAGAGCGATTCTCGGACACGGGGATCAAACCAGGCTATGAGGATGTCGGAAAACAGGACGACGAGGATATAGAGGCCGGTGGCCACCAGGACCGCGCCCTGCACGATCGGGAAATTGCGCGCCATCACGGCGTCGAAGATGAGCTTGCCGATGCCGGGGCGGGCAAAGATGATTTCGGCGAACACGGTCGAGGAAATCATGCCGCCAAAGCCCATGCCGATCAGCGTGATGGTCGGCAGGATCGCCACTCGCAGGGCATAGCCGAAGATCACCCGCTGCGGATGCAGGCCAAAGGCGCGGGCCGAGCGGATGTAGTTCTCACCCATCACCTCCAGCATCGACGCCCGCACCATCCGCGCAAGATAACCCACCCAGCTGAGCCCGATGGCAAAGGCAGGCAGCACCAGGTGCGACAGTTGATCGCCGAGCTGTCCCGGCTCGCCCGCGCCGATGGCCGGCAGCCAGCGCAGCTGCACCGCGAAGATCAGCAGCGCCCAGATCGACACGAGAAACGAGGGCACGGCGATGGTGCCCACCGACAGCACGCCGGTCACGCGGTCGAGCCAGCTGCCCGGCTTGACGGCCGCAAGGCAGCCCAGCGGAATACCCAGCAGCATGGCCCAGCCCATCCCGGCACAGACCAGCGCCAGCGTAAAGCCGATCCGCTCCATGATGATCGCCGTCACGGGGCGGTTGGAAAACACGTCGAGCCCCAGATCGCCGGTCAGCGCATTGCCGATATAGATCAGGAATTGCCGCCAGACCGGTTCGTCGAGATGCATCTTCTCGGCATAGCGCGCGATCGCCTCGGGCGTGGCGCGCGGGCCCAGGGCAATTGTTGCCGGATCACCCGGAATGAGGTGGAGCAGCGAGAACAGCACGAGCACGACGAGACCGATCACCGCCGCGGACAGGCCAAGGCGCTTGGTCAGGTAATAAAGCAAAGTGATCCTCCTGTTGCCCCGACGAGCAGGCGCGCCGTCCCGGCCCGAATGATGCGGGCCGGGACGGTGATCGTCCTCGCGGTTACGCCTTTTCGAAGCGGCGGTAGTTCAACTCGCCCGACGGGGCGGCGTTCACCACGATGTCGGTGCTGTGAACAAAGGCTTCCGGTTCATGGTTGATCCAGACATAGGCACCCGTGTTCTCCATGATCTCCTGCATGCGCACATAGATGTCATGGCGCTTCTGCGGATCGGTTTCGTTGATGCCTTCCTGATAGAGCCGGTCGAATTCTTCGTCCGTCCATCGTTCCCAGTTCCACACGCCGACCTGGTCCGAGGTGAACCATTGCGTCGCCTCATAGGGGTCGGGCGTGGTCCCGAACCGCATCAGCCACAATTCCAGGTCCTTCCAGGTCTCGCCCTTGCTTTCCTGGCCCATCTCCCAGAACGGCCCGCTGTCGAGCGGAACGACGGTCACGGTGATGCCCACTGCGGCGAGGTTGGACTGAATGATCTGCGCGGCCAGCATCCGCTCCTGGTTGTTGAGGGTGCGCAGGGTCAGTTCCAGCCCCGAAACGCCCGCCTCGGCCAACAGCGCACGCGACCTGTCCGGATCAAGGCCATAGCCCGTGCTGTCGCGCTGACCGATCAGGCCGGGGCAGATGATACCGTGCGACCTCGGTGTGGTGCCCGAGTATGCGCCCTGAAGTATCGTGTCGACATCGACGGCGTGCTGGATCGCCTGGCGCACGCGGATGTCCTGCAGCTTGGGATGTTCGGTATTCATTCCCATCCACATGTATTGCAGCTCGCCCGCAACGGCGATGCCGGTGCCGTCGGGCATGTCCTTGGCATAGCGCGCCAGCGTGTCGGCGCCCACCTCGGTGCAATCCAGCTCACCGGCCTCGAAGGCCCGCTCCGCCGCCTTGACCTCGGAGATGACGTTGCATTCCACCCGGTCAAAGGCCGGCGCCGGCCCGGTCCAGTCGGGGTTGGCGCTGAAGACCGCGCGCTGACCGGGTGTCGCCTCATAGGTATAGGGGCCGCACACGGCCGGAAACTGGGTGGTGAACTCTCCGCCCGCATCCGCCATCGCCTTCTCGCTCAGCACTGCGCCGGGTCCGTGGCAAAGGGTGATCATGATGAACGGCGCGAACGGCTTCGACAACACGATCGTGCCGGTGCGCTCGCCGGTCACTTCGACATGATCGAGCGCCTCGAAATAGCCCGACCAGTCGGTGTCCTTCATGCGCTCGTAGGAAAACTTGACATCCGCGGCCGTGACCGGCCCATAGCCGTTCGACCATGTCAGGCCCTCGGTCAGCTCGAAATCGATATGCGTCGCGTCGCGCTGTTCCAGCCTGGTGACGAAATAGGTCGGCTCCCAGGTAAAGGTATCCCCGTCGCGGACATATTGCGCAAGGAAGGGCAGACATTGCTTCTGCGCCTCGATCTCGATGCCGCCGGTCATGAAGCCCGGGTCGAGCACGTCGTTGTCGCCGTCGATGCGCAGGCGCAGCGTGCCACCGGTCTGGGCAAAGGCGGCCGTGGTCCAGGCCGGGGCAAGGCCCAGCGCACCCAGTGCCGCCGTTGTGCCGAGAAAACCTCGGCGCGTCGTTGCAGTCGGTTTCATTCTTGTTCTCTCCCTTGATATTATCGGGCCAAAGCATGGCACAGGCCCCCACGTCGGCCCACTTCGCAAGTATTCGCAACATGACGCAAAAATCGCGTCTCTTCGCTTATAAGTGATCGCGCGCGATCCGTTCCTCCCAGTGCTTTTCCGCAACCAGTGTCTCACCTTCCCATGCGCGCAAGGTCGCGGTGATGATGAAGTCGTTCTCATCCCCGCGCAGGCTGGTCTGCGTGACCGAGCGCACGGACCAATCCCCGCGCCGCAACCCGTGATGCCATTCGGTCCGGCCCCAGGCGTCGCATGGATCATCCTGCGTTACCCCGTAGGTCTCGTATCCCTGCTTGTGCAGCGTCAGGTCGTTGTCCAAAACCCGCGTGACCCCGCTGCCACCGGCGATCTGCATCTGCATCTCGCCGCCGGCCGCATCCTCGACGATGCGGAAATGGGTCTCGGGAGCGGCAACCTGCTCGATGGGCGCCGGCGGCCCGGCCTCGGGTGGCTCGAATGCGGGCAGCACATCATCCAGCGGCGATGGATCGCGCAAGGGCAGCTCCAGTGCGCTGCCCGCGGTGTGCACCGACAGCGTCACGGGCGCGGGCGCGGGCCAGATCATCGGGAAGTAACCGGTCGAGAGGGCCAGTCTCAGGCGGTGCCCGGCCGGCAGCGACTGGGCCACGGGCTTCATCGGGATGGTCACATCGTAAACCCGCCCTGGCTCCAGCGCCTGGGGGCGGTCATGACCATTCCTGTGGGTGAGGTTGAACACCCCGAAGGACAGGCGCGTTCCCCGCCCATCGGGATGCACGTCCACCAGCCGGGCCGCGACCTGTGCGACCGGGCGGTCAACGCTCAGCCGCAGATGCACCCTTGCATCGCCGGCGAAAGCCAGCCCGGTCTCGGGTACATCCATGTCAAAGCACAGGCTGCCCGCGTCGTCCCGGCGCTGATCGACCGGGGCATCGCCCGGCACGCCGTAGCCGCACCACTTTCCCGACGCCATGCCGACATCCGCGGGACTCTGATGGACAAGGACGGCGCCACCCGCGGGTGCGACACGTGTCATCCCGCCCTCCGGGGCAAGGTGAAACAGCCTGCGCCGAACCTGCGGCGAAGGCCAGCCCGGCTCGGCGATCCAGCGCCCCGGGCGCGTCACGTAATGGCCCCGCGGCGGCACGCTGTCCTGCATGTAAAGCCGCAGCATCGGCTCATTCATCATGCCGGTATCCCGACCCTTGAGCCAGTGATCCCACCAGCGCAGTTCGTCCTGCAGGAACCCGATCGCGGGCCCCGGCTCTCCCATATGCGGGTAGCGGTGCGCCCAGGGGCCCACAAGCCCCTTTCTGGGGCCCTGCAGATTCTCCATCAGGCGAAAGACGCTGCGCGGATAGCCATCGGCCCAGCCTGAAACGGCATAGACCGGCACCTTGACCCGTGCCCAATCCTCGCAGATCGACCCGTGGCGCCAGAATGCGTCGCGGCGCTGGTGCTCGAGCCAGTTCCTGAGCCACAGCCCGCTGCCCTCAAGGCGCTCCAGCCACATCTCGCGCCACTTGTCACCGACATTCGCCGGGTCCGGTGGCAGCGTGTTGCGCCCGAACATGATCGAGGCCCAGCTGAGCTGTTCACCCAGCAGGCAACCGCCCATGTAGTGGACATCATCGGCATACCGGTCATCGGTGGAGCAAAGCGTCACCACCGCCTTCAACGCGGGCGGTTGCAGGGCCGCGATCTGCAACCCGTTGAAGCCACCCCAGGAAATGCCGATCATGCCGACAGTGCCGTCGCACCACGGCTGATCCGCGATCCAGGCTATGGCGTCGCACCCGTCCTGCAATTCCTGCGGCAGGTATTCATCCAGCATGAGCCCCTCGGAATCGCCCGCCCCGCGCAGGTCCAGCCGGATCACGGCGTAACCATGCCCCGCCAGGTAGGGCTGCATCGAGGCATCGCGCGCCGTGGTGAAATCATTCTTGCGATAGGGAAGATATTCGAGGATCGCGGGCACCGGCGCCGCCTCGGCCCCTTCCGGCATCCAGATCCGCGCCGCCAGCCTGCAACCGTCGGGCATGGGGATTTCCACATGCCGGATCTCGGTCACCGCGTGGGGGAATTCGTTCACATGCTGCATTGGCCTGCCTCCGGTTCGGGGCGCACGGAAGCGCGCCCTGCACGGCGGGAGCCTAAGACGCGCCCGGCCGGGGGCAATTTCGCGGCCATTCGCGAATTGACGCGCAACGCGCATCACCTTAATAAGGCATCATGTCCGATGAGCTTCGCCACAACCTCGCGCTGCTGTGCAGCTATCACCTCTCCATCGCCGAGGTCTGCCGCAAGCTTCAGATCAACCGCCAGCAGTTCAACAAGTACCTCGCCGGCAGCTCCCACCCGTCGCGCCACAACATGCGGCGCATCTGCGATTTCTTCGGCGTTTCGGAATCCGAGCTCCTGCTCGATCCACCGCAATTCGAGGAAATCGTCGCCCTCAAGCGCAAGCCGATCCAGCAGGAGGCGCTCAGCAAACCGCTCCGCCATCTCGACCGGCTGTATCAGCACAGCCATGGCCTCGAGAAATATCTCGGCTATTATTTCCGGTATTTCTATTCCTTCGGCAATCTCGGTCAGGTGATCCGGTCGCTGGCGCTGATCTACAGGGAAGACGGCAAGTACTACTGGAAGAACATCGAGGTCCTGCGCGACCCGGCAACGGGCCGCGCGATGGGGCTCAACAAGTATGAAGGCGTGTTGTTCTTCCTCGCCGACCGGATCTACATCATGGAATACAAGTCGGTCGAGGTGAACACGATCACCCAGGCGACCCTCTACCCCAGCCACCGCAGCCGGCTGGACATCCTTGTGGGAATCCAGACCGGCGGACCCACGCGGCGCGGCCGCAAACCGGGGGCATCGAAGGTCGCACTGGAATATCTCGGACGCGACATCGACGCGCGCGCGGCGCTGAAACGGACGGGCCTCTTCAATCCGCAAAGCGGCACGATCCGGCCCGAGATCCTCGACCTCATCGAGAACCGGATGGACCCCGGGAACTTCGTGTTCGACGTGGACGAACCGTGACGGACGTCGCGACCACGGCGGCAAAAGGGCAGCAGACGGCCGCGGCCGGGTGCTCACAACGTCAGCGCAGAGCCCTTTATCCCGCAACACCATCCCCAACCCGAAGCGGCGCGCACCCCGTCGAAAGCACCCGGCCATGCCAAAGGCGTGCCTCCGGCACGACAGGGCGGCCCTGTGCTGCCCGGGCGGCTGCGCCGCTGTTCCGGGCGGGGCATGTTCCGCTATGTGGGTATGCGCTGCTGGGAGCAGTTCGGACATGACCAGAGCGGTGGGGATGCGCAGGGAGCGGAAGCCTGCTGTGACTTCGATTCAGCGGTGTCCAAAAAACTCAGCGATATTCACCGCAAAGATTGTGCTAGAAGCCGGAAGTTGCCATATTCACAGTGCACTCTGGAGGCTCAAGAAAAGGTATGGCTGTAATAAAGGCCCAAGTGAAGCGTGACTTGCTGGTGTGGGCTCGCGACCGCGCAAAAGTCTCACTTGAAGAAGCTGCGAAGGCTGCGGCGGTGACAGTCGAGAGAATTCAACGGTGGGAAGCTGGGGATGACAAACCGACGATTGGCCAGCTCAGAAGCCTCGCAGAGAAGTACAAGTTTCCATTGGCCGTATTCTATCTGCCCGAACCACCGCTTGATTTTGCACCACTGCGGGATTTCCGGCGGCTGCCAGACGAACCTGAAAAGACCCTCTCGCCTCACCTCGCCTACCATATCCGGGTCGCTCACGAGCGCCGTGAATTAGCGCTAGAGTTGCTCCAAGATATGGGCGAGAAGCCTCTTGATCTGCCTTTGAAAGTAGCGATTGATGACAATCCGGCAGCGATAGGGCAAGCAATCCGGGACTTTCTCGAAATCGACCAAACGACGCAACAAAAGTCGGCCAAGCAGGCTTTTGACTTCTGGCGCAAACGGCTTGAAGAACATGGCGTGCTGGTGTTCGTCGTGAGCGGTCCGCACAGGAGCGTGGAGCTGAGCGAAATGCGGGGTTTTGCCATCGCAAAAGCCGAACTTCCCACCATTGTCATTAACGGCAAGGATTACAGCCAAGGAGGCAAAGCTTTCACGCTACTCCACGAATTCTGCCATATTTTGCTTGGCGAAAGCGCCATCTCGAACGGAACAGGCGATGACCCCGACCTTACTCCGGACGAGCGCAGAATAGAGCGGTTCTGCGACGCGGTAGCGGCGGCCACCCTGATGCCACGTGACATATTGATGAGCTTCAGCGAGGTTGCTGATGCAAGGCGTCGTGAGTGGAGCGATGAGGAGTTGCGACCCATTGCTCAGCAACTCGGCGTCAGCCGGGAAGCCTTGCTTCTGCGTTTAGTCAGCCTCGAGCGCGCGACGTGGGCATTTTATATGGGCGAGCGCCAGAGATTTCGTCAAGAATACCGGCAGGCCGCCTTGGAACGCAAGAAAGATAACAAGCCGATTCCAATCAAGAGGCCTATAATGCTGATGAGCTGGAATGGCCGTGGTTTCACACGCCTCGTGCTGCGGAGCTACTACGGTCAGCACATCACATTAAACGACGTCGCGGGCTACCTCGGCGCAAAGCTCAAACATATCCCGCCGTTGGAGCAGGCTGCATTCCAGCCAAGCAATGACCTGTGATAGTTGTATACTGTATCGACACCAGCGCGCTCATCGCAGCATGGCAAGAACGTTACCCACCCGAAAACTTCCCGCGCGTCTGGGAAAAGTTTGACGATCTAATTGGTTCCGAGAGGCTTCTCGCCCCCACTGAGGTATTGCGCGAGACTTCCAAACGTTCTGACGAATTGCATGGTTGGCTCAAGCAGCGCGACAAGATGTTTCGAGAACTCGAGGAAGTCATTCAGATTGAGGCGGCGAATGTGCTCGCCACCTATCCTCGGCTTGTTGGAGAGCGAAAGCTACGCACGTCCGCAGACCCCTTTGTCATCGCCCTGGCGCGCGTCGAAAGCCTGCAGATCGTCACGGACGAAAAGCCGACCGGAAATTTGAATCGACCCAACATTCCGGACGTATGTAACGGTATGGGCATGCCCCAGACAATGAACCTGCTTCAACTCATTCAGGCGGAAGGATGGGTGGTAGGTTAAGCTGGCGTCTAAGATGTACGAGTGAAACGACGTCCGCTCCGGGACTGAGGCCCGCTGACTGCACCCGCAACGAGAGACCGCCCCCCCCGCGCGACCAATTAACCCTTTTCCTTGCCAAACCGTTAAGATCCCCCGGCAGCCGGGGGGCATACGCATGTCACCCCCCGGTTTCTCGCCGAAAGACCCCCGTTAACCCGGCGGGGCGGGGCGTGAACGGATTGGCAACCCGTCCGTGGGTCAGGCCGGGTGCGGCACCCCGCCCGTGACCGTGCCCAGCACCGGCACGTCCTTCAATGCCTCGGGCGCGACGGCGGTGGGGTCGTCGCCCAGCACCGCGAAATCGGCGCGTTTCCCGGCCTCGATGCTGCCCACTTCCGCGTCCATCTTGAGCGTGTAGGCCGCGCCCATCGTGATGGCAAAAAGCGCCTCCTCCACCGTGATCCGCTGCGCCTCGCCCAGCACCCGGCCCGACATGGTCTGCCGGTTGACCGCGCACCACGCGGTGAAAAGCGGCCCCATCGGCGTCACCGGCGCATCCGAATGGATCGCCACATGCACGCCCGTATCGAGCGCCATGCGCGCCGCGTTCATCCGCTCGGCGCGCGCGTCGCCAAGGGTAAGTGCGGCGTGCTGATCCCCGAAGTACCAGATATGATTGGAGAAAATATTGGTGCAGATGCCCAGCTCGACACAGCGTTCGAACTGGTCCCGGCCCATCATCTGGCAATGCTGCAGCACGTGCCGCGCCCCCGGCCAGGGGTGCTTGCGCGCGGCTTCGGCCATGGCGTCGATCGCCACTTCGCTGGCCTCGTCGCCATTGGTGTGAAGATGCATCTGCACGCCCGCGGCCTGCATCACCTCGACCATGCGGTGGATTTCGTCGGGCGACATGTTCCAGATCCCGTTGGGCTGTCCGCCGACATAACCGGGCCACTTGACCCGCGCGGTCCAGCCCTGGATCGACCCATCGGTCATCACCTTGACCGCCCCGAGGCGCAGCTTGTCGGTGGATTTCGCCCTGAGCGCCAGCGCCCGATTCGCCGACTGGTCGGGGTCCGTCCCCGCCACGCCCAGCACCGGCACCAGCCGCACCGGGAAGTCATCCCCCGACGTCACCTCCAGAAGGCTGCCCAGATCATCCTCCTCCATCTGTGAATAAAGGTCCGTCACCGTGGTCACACCGGCCCGCTTGCAGACCTCGCCATAGGCGTGGATTGCCTCGGGCTTCTGGCTCAACCCCCTGAAATCCATTCCCAATCTGCGCATGACCGGGAACATCGCGGCCATTTCCTGCAACTCGCCGGTGGGCGCGCCATCGGCCCCCTTGACCACGCCCTCGGCATTGGTCGCCGCATCGTATCCGACCATCTCCAACGCCTTGGAATTGACGCACATCAGGTGGAAATTCGAGAACATGATCGCCACCGGCCGCTCGGTCGTGATCTGGTCGAGATGGTAGCGCGACAACCGCTCGCCCTCGAAAAAGATCGGGTCGAGTCCCCAGCCGATCAGCGGCTCGCCCGCAGCCAGGCCCTTTTCATACTCGCCCAGATCGCGCACTACCGCGGCGACATCCGGCTTGCCCTTCCACCATTTGCCGTTCGGGTCCATCCGGTCGTGAAACCCCGCATAGGCGAAATTCCACATCGCCCCCGACATCATGTGGGCATGCCCTTCCACCATCCCGGGCATCAACACGGCATCGGCAAACCTGTCATCATGACTGGCCTCGCCCCACTGGTCGGCGCAGTTCGCGCTGCCCACCGCCAGGATGTGCCCGTCGCGCACCGCGACATGGGTCGCACTGGGCCGGTTCGGGTCCATGGTGATGACCTTTTTCGCCTTGAATACTGTTATACCCGACATCTTCGCCTCTCTTTTCATAAATCTTCACAGCAGGTTGAGTTGCCCGCCCGTGACCGTGCCCAGTACCGGCACGTCTTTCAATGTCCCGGGGGCAACAGCCCTCGGATCTTCGCCCAGCACCGCGAAATCGGCGCGTTTCCCGGTCTCTATGCTGCCCACTTCCGCGTCCATCTTGAGCGTGTAGGCCGCCCCCATCGTGATAGCAAAAAGCGCCTCGTCCACCGTGATCCGCTGCGCCTCGCCCAGCACCCGGCCCGAGGCAGTCACCCGGTTGACCGCGCACCATGCGGTGAAAAGCGGCCCCATCGGCGTCACCGGCGAATCCGAATGGATCGCCAGATGCACCCCCGCATCGAGAGCCGAGCGGCACGCGTCCATCCGCGCCGCGCGATCCTCGCCAATGGTCATGGTCGCGTGCTGGTCGCCGAAATACCAGATATGATTGGCAAAAAGATTGACGCAAACCCCCAGCTCTGCCGCCCGCGCAAAGAGCGCCGACCCCATCATCTGGGCATGTTGCAACACGTGGCGCGCGCCCGGCCAGGGGTGCTTGCGCGCCGCGGCTGCCAGCGCGTCCAGCACCAACTCACTGGCCTCGTCGCCATTGGTGTGGATATGCATCTGGATGCCCGCCTGCTGCATCATCTCGCAGGTGCTGAAAATTTCTTCGGGGGCCATGTTCCAGATACCATTGGGCTGCCCGCCCACGTAAGCGGGCCATTTCACCCGCGCGCTGAAACCCTGGATCGAGCCGTCGGTCATGAGCTTGACCGCCCCGATGCGCAGCTTTTCGTGGTTCTGCGCAGCCAGCGCATCGACCTGCGCCTTGACCTCTTCGGCCGAGCTGTGGATCGTCGAAACCGCGGGCACCACCCGCACGGGATAGCCCGGTTTCGCCGTCGCCGCGATAAGACTTTGCGCGGTCTCATCGGTCAGCATCGCGAACAGATCGGTCGCCGTCGTCACACCCGCGCGCACACAGATCCGCCCGAAAGCATCGACATGATCGGGCAGATGCGACCGGGTGCGCGTGTCCATTCCCATGCGCCGCATCACCGGGAACATCGCCGCCATTTCCTGCAACTCGCCCGAGGGTTCACCATCGCCGCGGCGCATCACGCCTTCGATATTGCTCTCTCGGTCATAGCCGACCGCCGCGAGCGCCTTGGAATTCACGCACATCAGGTGCCCCGACGAGAACAGCACCACCACCGGGCGCTCATCGCTCACCCGGTCGAGATGGTCGCGGTTGAGCCGTTCACCCGGCAGAAAGATCGGGTCGAACCCCCAGGCAATCAGCGGCGCATCGGCAGGCAGGGTTTCGATATGCGCGCGCAGATCGGCGATCACCGACTCGATATCGGTCTTGCCCCGCCAGAGCCGCCCGTCAGGGTCGATACGGTCGTGAAAGCCGGCATAGGCATAATCCCAGAACACGGTTTCGGCCATGTGGCTGTGGCCCTCGACAAATCCGGGCATCAGAACCGCATGGGCCAGGCTGTCATCATGCACCACCTTGCCCCATTGGTTGGCACAATCGGCGCCCCCCACGGCCAGGATCCGCCCTTCGCGCACCGCGACATGGGTCGCTTCCGGGCGGTTCGGATCCATCGTCACGACCTTTTGCGCCCGGAAAACCGTTATCTCGCCCATGATGCCGTCCTTTCGTTGTGACGAAATGTTACGCCCCGGCTTGCCCTTCGGAAAAATGGTTTTACTGTCAGGTCAAACCCGATTTCATGTTGGAACAGTTGCACCATGCACTTCACGCTCAAACAATTGCGCTATTTCGATGCCGTCCTGCGGACCGGCTCGATCGCGCGCGCGGCGATCGAGATGAACATCTCGCAAAGCTCGATCACCGCAGCGATCGACTCGGTGGAACAGCATGTCGGCACCGAGCTTTTCCGACGGATTCCCGCCAAGGGCCTCGTTCCCACCGAGACGGGGCACCGGGTGGGCCGGCTGGTCACCGGTTTCCTGGAGCAGGCGCGGGTGTTCGAATCCGAATTGCTGTCCCTGTCGGGTGCGCCCTCGGGCACGCTCAGCCTCGCCTGCTACGCGCCCAGCGCGCCGCATGTCCTGCCGCCGGTCCTGCGGCATGTGGCGCGGGCCTATCCCTCGATCCGGATTGACCTAAAGGAAGGCGACATGCAGACGATCAGCGATCTGCTGCACACCGGATCGGTCGATCTGGCCCTGACCTATCGACGCAACACGCCCGAGAAAATGCCCTTCAAGTCGCTCTTTCACGCTCGGCCATGGGCACTTTTGCCGCAAAACTCACCGCTGGCACTGGACGATTCCGTGGCGCTGGAGGATCTGGCGGACCTGCCGATGATCCTGCTCGATCTGCCCACCACCGAGCGGTATTTCCGAGAGATCTTCTCGTCACGCGGGCTGCGCCCCAACGTCGTGCATCGCACCAAATCCTCGTCGGTGCTGCGCGGGCTGGTGGCGGCCGATTTCGGCTATTCCCTTCTCAATATCTGTGGCCCGAACGACCGCTCGGGACAGAACGGTTACGTGGTCCGCCCGCTGCGCGGCAACGTCCCATCGCCGGAGTTCGGCGTGTCCTGCACATCCGGGTCGCTGAGGTCGGCCATGGTGCAGGCGGTGCTCAAGATCGTGACGGATCTCGCCGAGAATGGCGGGTTCGACCATCTTCTTCTGGGCGAGACCGAGAGAACCATCACCCTCTAAGCACATTTTTTGTTTTTTCTCTATCCAGAAAACACTGTTTTCTGTGCCATATGTCATCGCTAACAATGATAGGAAGAAAACAAAGAATTCATAATGAACCAACCGGGAGTCTACCAATGAAACATGTTACGCGACTATTGGGCGCGGCGGCCATCACGGCTGGATCGCTCGGATCTGCACCTGCCTTTGCAGAAGGCGGCACACTCGTCATCGGCTCGACCCAGGTGCCACGCCATCTCAACGGGGCGGTACAGTCGGGCATCGCCACGGCCGTCCCCTCGACCCAGATCTTCGCCTCGCCGCTGCGCTATGACGAAAACTGGGAACCGCAGCCCTATCTCGCCGAAAGCTGGGACGTCAGCGACGACGGCCTGTCGGTCACGCTCAACCTCGTGCAGGACGCCACCTTCCATGACGGTGAGCCGATCACGTCCGAAGACGTGGCCTTCTCGATCATGACGACCAAGGAGAACCACCCCTTCCAGTCGATGTTCGCCCCGGTCGACACGATCGAGACCCCGGACGAGCACACCGCCATCATCCGGCTCAGCCAGCCGCACCCGGCGCTCTTGCTGGCGCTGTCCCCGGCGCTGGCCCCGGTGCTCCCAAAGCATATCTTCGATGACGGACAGGACGTGAAATCGCACCCCGCCAACAGCGAACCGGTCGGATCGGGGCCCTTCATGCTCGAAGAGTTCACCGCCGGTGAGGCGATCATCCTCAAGAAGAATCCGGATTTCTTCATCGACGGTCGCCCCAAGCTGGACGAGATCATCATCAACATGGTCAAGGATCCCTCATCGCTGCTGATCTCGATGGAAAATGGCGATGTCGACATGTATCCCTTCATGGCGGGCAGCCAGGAAATCCTCCGGCTGGAAAAGGCCGATCACATCGAGATCACCGATGAAGGCTATGCCGCCGTCGGCCCGATCAACTGGCTGGCTTTCAACACCAAGAGCGAAAAGCTCAGCGATGTGCGGGTACGCCAGGCCATCGCCTATGCAACCGACCGCGAATTCATCACCAATGCCCTGCATCGCGGTGTCTCGACACAACAACGTGGCCCGATCATCGAAAGCTCGCCCTTCTTCGATGACACGATCGAAGCCTATGACGTCGACCTCGACAAGGCCAACGCACTCATGGCCGAGGCCGGCTTCGGCGACGGGATGGAACTCACCATCGACTTCATTCCCGGCACGAAGGAACAGCAGCAATCGGTCGCCGAATACCTCAAGTCGCAGCTCAAGAAGATCGGCATCGACCTGACCGTGCGCTCGGCGCCGGATTTCCCGACATGGGCGGGCCGCGTCAGCGGGCATGAATTCGAACTCACCATGGACGCCGTGTTCAACTGGGGCGACCCGGTGATCGGGGTGCACCGCACCTATCTGTGCTCGAACATCCGGGAAGGCGTGATCTGGTCCAACACCCAGAGCTATTGCAACGAAGAGGTCGACGAAATCCTGAACGCCGCGGCGATCGAACAGGACCCGGACAAGCGCAAGGAACTCTATTCGCGGTTCCAGCACATCATCGCGCAGGACGTGCCGATCTACTTCATCAACGCGACCCCCTATCACACCGCCTATGACAACCGGTTGATGAACCCGCCCAAGGGCATCTGGGGCACCATGCACCCGCTGGACCGTCTCGAATGGTCTGAGTAACCCGGGCCTTGCCCTGCCACGGGTCACCCCGTGGCAGGGCTCCGGCCGGTTCTTTCCCGGCGGATCACGACACGCTCGGACGGCCTGTCATGTTTCGCCGCATTCACGTCCCCGAAGGAACGCCGCATGAGCTCTTCCTACATTCTCCGCCGCGTCGGTTATGGGCTCATCCTGATGCTCGGCGTGGTCGTACTGAACTTCCTGCTGATCCGTCTTGCCCCCGGCGATCCCGCGGTGGTCATTGCCGGTGAAATGGGCGGCGCCTCGGACGAGATGCTCGCAAGCATTCGCGAGGAATACGGCCTCAACAAGCCGGTGATCACGCAGCTTGGCATCTATGTCGGCAACGTGCTGCAGGGCGACCTGGGCAAGAGCTTCTTCTTCGATCAGCCCGTGTCGTCACTGATCGGGCAACGTATCGGCGCAACCATCCTTCTGGTGATCACGGCACAGATCCTTTCGATCCTCCTGGGTGTCTTTCTCGGCGTCATCGCCGCGCGCAAACCCAATGGGGTGATGTCGGGCTTCGTCTCGGTCTTTGCCACGATCGGCTATGCTGTTCCCGTGTTCTGGACCGGGATCATGCTGATCATCCTGTTCGCCTCGGTCCTTCCGATCTTTCCGGTCGAGGGGATGCAGTCGGTCCGCCTGCGCAGCGCCGGCGGCCTGACCTGGGCGCTTGATGTCGCACACCACCTCGTCTTGCCCGCATTCACTCTCGCCATCATCTATCTCGCGCAATACGCGCGGCTTTCGCGCGCCTCCATGCTGGAGGTGCTGGGCTCCGACTACATCCGCACCGCACGCGCCAAGGGGGCGGCGGAAAAGACCGTGCTCTTCAAACATGCGCTGCGCAACGCGGCGCTGCCGATCCTGACCGTCGCCGGCCTGCAATTCGGCAATCTCATCTCGGGCGCCCTGCTGGTCGAGACCGTGTTCAACTGGCCCGGCATGGGCCGGCTTGCGTTCGATTCGATCCTGCGCCGCGATTACCCCACCATCATGGGGGTTCTGTTCTTCGCCTCGGCCATGGTGGTCGTGGCCAATATCCTGACCGACATTTCCTATCGCTGGGCAGATCCCAGGCTCAGAGGCAAATCATGACCGACACGCCCGACTACAAGGCCGAATCCCCCGCGCGCGAAGCATGGCGCATGTTCCGGCGCAATGTGCCCGCGCTGGTCGGCATGGTGATCCTTGCCTTCATCGTGCTGGCGACGCTCTACGGCACGTTCTTCTATTCCGGCGATCCCTACGACGTGGTCTGGGCCCCGCACGAAGCCCCCGGTGTCACGCCCGAATATCCGCTCGGCACCGATTACCTCGGACGCGACATCATGGCCGGTATGCTGACCGGTGGCGGCCCGACCCTCGCCGTGGGCGCCGCCGCGGCCGCAATCACCATGGTGATCGGCATCGCGCTCGGCTCGCTGGCCGGGTTCTATGGCGGCTGGATCGACAATCTCCTGATGCGCATCACGGAGTTCTTCCAGGTCCTGCCCGCGCTCTTGTTCGCAATGGTTCTGGTCACGCTCTTCGAACCATCGCTCTGGACCATCGCGATTGCCATCGGCGTGGTCTCCTGGCCGCAGACCGCGCGCCTCACCCGGGCCGAGTTTCTCAGGATCAAGGAGCTTGAATACGTCACCGCCGCCCGCGCCATCGGCGCGCGCAACATGCGCATCATGTGGAAGGTGATCCTGCCCAATGCCATGCCCCCGCTGATCGTGTCGGCCACCCTGACCATCGGCATCGCGATCCTCTTCGAGGCCGGGCTGAGCTTCCTGGGCCTGGGCGATCCCAACGTGATGAGCTGGGGCCTGATGATCGGCGCCAACCGCGACTACATCCTCGATGCGTGGTGGCCGGTAACCTTCCCCGGCCTTGCCATCTTCTTCACCGTCTTCGCGGTCAGCCTCATCGGTGACGGCCTCAACGACGCGTTCAACCCGAAACTGAGGGAGCGGTGATGACGGCCCTTCTCGACATCAACGACCTCAGGGTCACGTTCAACACCCGCTATGGACAGGTCACCGCCCTCGACGGGGTGTCGCTCCATGTCAACGCGGGCGAAACACTGGGCGTGGTGGGCGAATCGGGCTGTGGCAAGTCGATCACCGCGCTGGCCACGATGGGCCTCATCCCGTCGCCGCCGGGCCGGATCGCGGGTGGCTCGATCCGCCTTGACGGCGAGGAACTGGTCGGCGCCCGCCCCTCGCGACTGCGCGCGATGCGCGGCGCCGACATCGCCATGATCTTTCAGGAACCGATGACATCGCTCAACCCGGTCTTTACCGTGGGCGACCAGATCGCCGAGGCGATCATGCTGCACCAGAAGGTCAGCCACGACCAGGCGCTCAAGGATGCGGTGGCGCTGCTCGACCGGGTCGGCATCCCGTCGCCCAAGGCCCGCGTCCACGACTATCCACACCAGCTTTCGGGCGGGATGCGTCAGCGGGTGATGATTGCCATGGCGGTCTCTTGCCGACCCAAGGTGCTGATCGCCGATGAACCCACAACCGCGCTCGACGTGACCGTGCAGGCCCAGATCTTCGACCTGCTGAACGAGATCCAGCGCGATTTCGGGGCGGCGATCGTCCTGATCACCCATGACATGGGGGCCATCTCGGAAATGGCCGACCGGGTGGCGGTGATGTATGCCGGCCGCATCATCGAAGAGGCCCGCGCCGACGACGTGCTTGATTTCCCGCAGCACCCTTACGCGCGCGGGCTGATCGACTGCATCCCCGCTCTCGGGCGCGAGGATCACGCGCTCAAGGAGATCCCCGGCGTCGTGCCGCCGCTGCACCTTCTGGGGGCCGGCTGCGCCTTTGCCGAGCGCTGCGAACACGCCAATGAGCGCTGCCGCCGCGAAAAGCCGCTCCTGGTAAACCATGACCATCATCCCGCCGCCTGCCACGCCGTCGAGGAGGGCCGGATATGACCAAGCTTCTCGACGTTCGCGATCTCACCGTGCAGTTCGACATGCCGCGCAAGGGCCTGTTCGGCCCGCGCCCCGTGCTCGAAGCGGTGCGGCAAGTCTCGTTCACGCTCGAAAAGGGCCGTGCGCTCGGCATCGTCGGCGAAAGCGGCTCGGGCAAGACCACCGCCGCCATGGCCGCGATCCGCCTGACCGAGGCTGCCGGTGGCCAGGTGCTGTTCGAGGGCCAGGATCTTCTGACATTGTCCGACGAAGAGATGCGCGCCCGCCGGCGCGACGTCCAGTTGATCTTCCAGGACCCCTATTCATCGCTCAACCCTCGGGCGCGCGTGATCGACATCGTGCGCGAACCGATGGACCTGATGGAGATGGGCACGATGGAAGAGCGTGTCGCCCGCGTGCGCGACCTTTTCAAGCTGGTCGGCCTGCGCCCGGATCAGCTCAACCTCTTTCCGCACCAGTTCTCGGGCGGCCAGCGCCAGCGCATTTCCATCGCCCGCGCGCTCACCACCAACCCCAAGCTCCTGGTCTGCGACGAACCGGTCTCGGCGCTCGACGTGGCGATCCAGGCGCAGATCCTCAACCTTCTGGCCCGGCTCAAGGACGAGTTGGGACTCAGCTATCTGCTGATCAGCCACGATCTCGGCGTGGTCCGCCATGTCTGTGACGATGTGGCGGTGATGTACCTGGGCAAGATCGTCGAACATGCCAGCCGCGGCGCGCTCTTCGACAAGGCACAACACCCCTATACTCAGGCGCTCTTGTCCGCGGCGCCGTCACTCGCGCGGCGCAAGTCGAAGGGCTATGTCCGGCCGCTCAAGATCTCGGGCGATCCGCCCTCGCCGATCAACCCGCCGCCGGGCTGCGCCTTCGCCGACCGCTGTCCACGCGCGCAGGACATCTGTCGCGAGGTTCAGCCCGATCTCGAAGACAAGGGCCCGACCCGCGTCGCCTGTCACTTTCCCGGCCCGGTCGCCGCCTGAGGCGGGGGCCGCCGCGCGCCTTACCCCCGCGTGCCGGCAAACCGCGCCTGCCAGTCCTCGCGCTGCTCGTCCGTGATCTTTGAAAACAGGTTCTCGGGCACGCTGAACCCGTGGCCCGGCCCCAGCACCTCGAGCGCCGCGGCCACGTCATCGGGCCAATGCATGTCCTCACAGCGCAGGGCCTCGCAGATCGGCCCCGTGGTGTCGGGGATAAAGGGCTGCGACAAAACCCCGTAAAGCCGGATCAGGTTGAGCGCGAGGCGGATCTGCATCGCGGCCTGCGCCTCGTCCTCCTTGAACGTGGCCCAGGGCGCTGCCTCCTGCAGGTATTCGTTGCCCAGAACCCAGATCGCACGCAGCGCGGCGGCGGCGCGCCGGATTTCCATGCCCTCCATATGCGCTTCATAGGCCCGGATGCGGGCGGTCAGGTCCTCGATCAGCGCCGCCTCGCGCGCGCCCGGCATCCCGCCCGCTGGCACCTCCTCACCGAATTTCGAGCGGCAGAACTTGGTCACGCGGCTCACGAAATTGCCCAGGACGTCGGCCAGATCCTTGTTCACGCCGGATTGGAAACTCTCCCACGTGAACTCGGAATCCGAGGTCTCCGGCACATGCGACAACAGCCACCAGCGCCAGTAATCGGCAGGCAGCAGGTCAAGCGCCTGGTCCATGAAGACGCCACGCCCCTGCGAGGTGCTGAACTGCCCCCCGTCATAATTGAGGTAATTGAAGCTCTTGATGTAATCGACGAGCTTCCACGGCTCACCGCTCCCCAGGATCGTGGCCGGAAAGCTGAGCGTGTGAAACGGCACGTTGTCCTTGCCCATGAACTGGGTATAGGTCACGTCATCCGCGCCCTTGTCGGTGCGCCACCAGCGTTCCCAGTTCTCGCCCTTGCCCGCATCGACCCATTCCATCGCGCAGGCGATATACTCGATCGGCGCGTCGAACCAGACATAGAAAACCTTGCCCTCCATCCCGGGCCAGTCCTCGTCGCCACGCTTGACCGGAATGCCCCAGTCGAGATCACGGGTGATGCCACGGTCCTGAAGCCCGTCGCCATCGTCGAGCCATTTGCGCGCGATCGACGTGGTCAGCACCGGCCAGTCGGTTTTCGAGTCGATCCAGGCGCGCAATTGGTCGCGCATCTTCGATTGCTTGAGGTAAAGATGCGTGGTCTCGCGCACTTCGAGATCGGTCGAGCCCGAAATCGCGCTGCGCGGGTTGATCAGGTCCGTGGGGTCGAGCTGCTTGGTGCAGTTCTCGCACTGGTCGCCACGCGCCTTGTCGTAGCCGCAGTTGGGGCACGTGCCCTCGATATAGCGGTCGGGCAGGAAGCGCTTGTCGGCCCTGGAATAGACCTGTTTCTCGGTCACCTCCTCGATCAGCCCGGCCTCGTAGAGACGGCCCGCGAAATGCTGGGTGAGCTTCTCGTTCTGCGGACTCGACGAGCGCCCGAAATGATCGAAGCTCAGGCCGAAGCCACGCGCGATCCCCGCCTGGACCTCGTGCATCTCGGCACAATATTCCGCCACCGGCTTGCCCGCCTTCTGGGCGGCGATCTCGGCCGGGGTACCGTGTTCGTCGGTCGCGCACAGGAACAGGACCTCATGCCCGCGCGCCCGCTGATAGCGGGCAAAGAGATCGGCAGGAAGCTGGCTTCCCACCAGGTTCCCAAGGTGCTTGATCCCGTTGATATAGGGAATGGCCGATGTGATGAGGTGGCGTGCCATGGTCGCTCCGGTATCTGCGCTCGGCTCCCGTCTAGACCATTGCGCAGGCGAGTTCCAGCCACCAGCAAGCCCGCGAAATCCGGCCCTGCCGCGCAGGCTCAGCGTTCGCGCGATTTGCCCAGAAGCCGCCCGATCAGGAACGAGGTGCGCGGCGCCCAGACATAGGCGGTGCGCTCTTTGGGCGTTGCGCGGGCGCGCATCCGGGTCAGGCCGAAGATCACCAGCACGACATGGCCCGCCGCGATCATCGCGAAAAGCGCGGGCGGGCCGAACCATTCCATCAGGTATGAGGCGGAATAGGGCGCCGCGATCGCCCCCACCGCGAACCAGAACATGAGCGCCGCCGAAAGCTCGACCCGCTGATCGCTGCGGGCGAAATCATGGGCATGCGCGGCCGAGATCGAATAGATCGGGAAAGTCGTCACCCCGAATATCCCGGCATTGAGCATGATGCCCGTCGTCGACACCCCCGTCATCAACGCGGTGGCAAGGCAACTGCCCACCGCGGCCAGCGACATGCCGATCAACACCCAGCGCCGGTCGAACCGGTCGGCAAGCCAGCCCACCGGGTATTGCGCCAGCGCCCCGCCCAGAACGAAGGCGGCCAGGAACCACGCGATCTGAGAAGTGGCCAGCCCCACCTCCTGCCCGTAAACCGGCCCCACCATCCGAAATGCCGCCGAGGATAGCGCCGCCACCACCACGCCGGCCACGGCGAGCGGTGACAGGCCGATCGCGAGCATCGGGTGCAGCCGGGGCGCCTCCGGCGTGTCGGGCTGGGTCGTGCGGCTCAGCGTGAGCGGCAGGAGCGCGGCACAGCAGAGCAGCGCCAGCAGGTTGTAGGACACGTATGACGCCGGCTCCAGAACCGAGATCACCATCTGCGCCGCCAGCGACCCGGTCATGTCCACCACCCGGTAGACCCCCATCGTGCGCCCCCGCGTCTCGTTGGTGACCTTGGCCTGCAACCATGCCTCGACCACCGTATAGGCGCCCGCCACGCAAAACCCCGAGGCCACGCGAAACAGCGCCCAGGCATAGGCGTCGATCCACAGGTAATGCGCCAGAAGCCCGATCGCGCCGCTTGCGGTGAAGGCGGCAAAGGCACGCGAATGGCCGACCGACCCCATGACGCGCGGCGCCCACCAGCAGCCGATGAAAAACCCGAGAAAATGGGCCGAGCCCAGCATCCCGATCTCGGCCCGCGAGAATCCCAGCACCAGCCCGGACAGCGCATCGAGCGGCCCGACACCGCCGGTCGAAAGCTGCAACAGCAACACCGAGAGAAAGAGGGCGGCAAAAGAGATCAAGAGGCGCATATCCCGCACCATGACATCCCCCGCCCGGATGGCAAGCAGGCTCGCGACCCGATCGTGTCGCAATCGACCCGTGCGACACCAGCCGGCAAAACGGGCCAACGCCGCCCGCCCCTGCTCTTTCTTGGCAAAAATACTCGTTTTCACGGGCCGACAGCCCGGGCCGACCGTCGGACAAGGGCCCGTCGCGATCCCAGGGCCCGGCCGAGCGAAGCGAGGCCCCGCCGCGACGCGGCAAAGCCGCGGCGCAACCCTTTCGCTCACGCCTCGCGCGTGTCAATCCAGATCGTCACCGGACCGTCATTGACGAGGCCGACCTGCATGTCCGCGGCGAACTGCCCGGTTTCACAGGGCACGCCCTGCGCGCGCAGCGCCTCGGTAAAGTGCAGGTAGAGCCGTTCCCCCCCCTCCGGCGGCGCGGCTTGCGAAAACCCGGGGCGATTGCCGCGGGCGGTATCGGCGGCCAGCGTGAATTGCGACACCACCAGCGCCGCGCCCGACACATCGCGCACCGACCGGTTCATCCGCCCCTCCGCATCACGGAATATGCGCAGCTTGGCGATCTTCGCGGCCAGCCAGTCGGCCTCGGCCTCGGTGTCGTCCTGCATGGCACAGACGAGGATCAGCAGACCCGGACCGATCTGCCCGACGACCGCGCCCCCGACGCGAACCGACGCCTCGGACACCCGTTGCACAACTGCGCGCATCTGCTCTCCTTTCCGTGTGAACCGGATGACGACACTTGTCACAGGTCAATGCAGACCGTGTCCGACTCGCCCTAAACGGATTGTGTGTAAACTTGCAAAGGAGTGCCTACAATGGTCGAGAAATCCCACACGGCGGGTCTTTGGCCCTCTGTTTACGAACCGCTTCGCAATTTCGGGTCCAAGGTGGCCGACTGGCTGGCACCGGCCTCGGATGCAAGCGCCAATGACAATGCCTACCACATCACCATGGAACTGCCCGGTGTCGAGGACAAGGACATCGACATCTCGGTCAATTCCGGCGTGGTGAGCGTGAAGGGCGAGAAAAGCGCCACGAAAGAAGAAAAGGGCGACACCTGGTTCTTCTCCGAACGTCAGTATGGCGCGTTTTCCCGTTCGTTCCGCCTGCCCGAGGACGCCGATGGCGACAGGATCGAGGCCAATCTCAAGGATGGTGTGCTGAGCATCAGCGTGCCCAGGAAATCGCCGCAAGCGACCGAAGCGAAGAAGGTCTCGATCAAGCGCGGCTAGGACGTTTCGGGGAATATCCTATAAATGGATCATCGTCAGTGTCCCCAAAGCGCAAGGCGCGTCGGGGCACTGGTGATGCGGGTTTCGCGCGGCACGCTTCAATCCGGCGCAATGGCGTCCTGGCTGGGGCGTCCGTCGGTCGCCGCGTCGATCCGCAAGGCGCGTATCAGGCCGGTGCAGGCAACAAGCAGAAATACCGTCAGCGGGAGCGCCGAAAAACCGGCGGGCTCATCGTGTCGCGGAGTTCATGCACAAGTTTTGCCCACATGCCCGGTCTCCTGCTCAATCCCACCCGGCACAATGAAACATGGCCGTGATGCAGGGGCAATCGGTCACAAGCACAGGCCGGCGCCGCCCCGGCGTCAGCCCTTCTTGAGGGCCTCGGAGGTCCGCTCGGCCAGGCTGATCCCGGCCTGGTTCATGGTCAGGTGGGTATGGTCCGCGCCCGCCTCCCGGATCTGCTCCTGGTGCGATTCATGCAAGGCATGCGCCACGATCGGGCCGGTGAACCCGCGCTGTCGCAGGGAACGGGCGGCGATGAGCTTGGCCTCCAGATCGTCCATCGCGAGGATCGCGGCCTTGATATGGCTGAAATCGCAACTGCGCCAGAAATTGCTGTCCTCGGCATCAGCGAACATCACGTTGCGCCCGGCTTGCGTGTGCGCCTTGGCGGTGTAGGTGTCGGCGTCGAGGCCGAGCGGCTTCAGCCCCTGTTCCTCTATGAACCGGTAGGCGGCGCTGCCGGTGCGGCCCATGCCGAAGATCAGCACATCGGCATCGCCCATTGCCTTGGGCTGCTCATCGGGATGGATCGTATCGCGCTGGTAGGCGCGCAGCCGGCCCTCGAACCGCTCGTAGAGCGGATGGGCAAAGCGGTTGAGCGGGGCCGAGATCACGAAGGAAATCGACACCGCGATGGCCAGCGGCACGAGATACTCGGGCAGCACTCCCGCCGCGACGATCAGGCCGAATTCGGAATAGGCGGTGAGGCTGAGCGCGCTGAGGAACGCGCTGCGCGCCCGCAGCTTGAACGCCACCATGAGTGCAAAGAAGAGCGCGCCCTTCAGGGCCAGCGCGATGCCGACCGCCACCGCAAAGATGATCGCCCCCCAATCCGGCAGACCGGTCAGCCCGATCTGCAGGAAGAAACCGACGAGGAACACCTCCTTGAGCGACCAGAGCGACTGGCCCAGCTCCTTGGCGCGGGTATGGGTCGACAGGATCACCCCCATCACAAGCGCGCCGATCTCGGACGACAGCCCCATCGCCTCGAACCCCATGCCACCGATCACCAGCGACAGCATCATGCCCATGAGCACCAGCAACTCGTCATGGCCGGCGAAATCCAGCAGCCAGTGCAGGACCGGGCGCAGGAGCGGCACCCCGAAGATCAACAGCGCCCAGATATTCGGCGTCTGCCCCGACCAGATCGCCAGCACCACCAACGCGATGATGTCCTGCACGATCAGGATGCCGATGGCGGTGCGCCCGTGAAATGCACCCAGCTCGCGCTTGGTCTCAAGCAGTTTCGCGGCCAGCACGGTCGAGGAAAACGACAGCGCGATCGCCAGCAACAGCGCCGTGTTCCAGTCAAGCCCCATGAAAAGCTTGAGCCCCGGCATGAAGACGCCGACAGAAATGGCGAAATGCAAGAGTGCCCCGCCCACGACCTGCGGCTGCGCGATCTGTTCGAGCTTGAGCTTGAGCCCGACCGTGAAGAGCAGCATCAGCACGCCAAGATGCGCAACATGGTGGAGCGTTTCACCGGTATATTCGGGCAGGCCGAGCGGCGGGCCGAAGACGTTGATGGCAAACCCGGCAGCGAGGAACCCCACAAGGGGCGGCAACCCGATCTGCCGCACCGCAAGTCCGAAAAAGAAGGCGAAACTGATGGTGATGACTTCGAACAAGACGCGAAACTCTCCTGCACTTGGCTGCACCGGCGCCCGGCACCACGCGACGGCTCATCCTTCCCCCAAGTCTGCCCCATAATCAAGGCGCGGGCGCCGTGCGGGGGCACGACCTTCAGCGGCGCGGGGAAAAGAAATCCCGCAAAAGGGCGGCGGCCTCGGCCTCGGCGATGCCGTCATAGACCTCGGGGGCATGGTGGCATTGCGGATGGCTGAACACCCGCGCCCCATGAGCGACTCCGCCGCTCTTGGGGTCGGCCGCACCATAATAGAGCCGCCGGATGCGCGCCGCCGAGATCGCCGTGGCACACATCGCGCAGGGCTCGAGCGTCACGTAGAGGTCATGGCCCGGCAGGCGCTCGGAGCGCAGCTCGGCACAGCGCGCCCGGATCACGAGGATCTCGGCATGGGCGGTCGGGTCCGACAATTCGCGGGTGCGATTGCCGGCCCGCGCCACGATCACGCCCTCGGGCGAGACCAGCACCGCGCCCACCGGCACCTCGCCGCGCCGGGCGGCGGCCCGCGCCTCATCGAGCGCCGCGCGCATGTGGCCGTTGAGTTCCATGCCCCTGCCATAGCCCCTTCCGTGCGCCCCGCCAATCCGCTATTGGCCGCTGCATGAACCAGAAACCCCCAAAGAAGGCCGCGCCGTCCGCCCCGCAGGGCGACCGCATCGCCAAGGTCATCGCCCGCGCGGGCCTCGCCTCGCGCCGCGAGGCCGAACGCATGATCGAAACCGGCCGCGTTGCGGTCAATGGCACGGTCATCACCCGCGCCGCGCTCAACGTGACCGACAAGGACAGCGTCACCGTCGACGGCAAGCCGCTCGATGCGCCGGCGCCCACGCGGCTCTGGCTTTATCACAAGCCCGCGGGCCTCGTGACCACCACGCGCGATGAACAGGGCCGACCCACCATCTTCGACGATCTGCCCGCCGATCTGCCCCGGGTCCTGTCGGTGGGCCGGCTCGATCTCAATTCCGAGGGTCTGCTGCTCTTGACCAATGACGGTGCGATCAAGCGGCGGCTGGAGCTGCCCTCGACCGGCTGGCTCCGGCGCTACCGCGTGCGGGTCAATGGCCGCCCCACCGAAGCCACCTTCGATCCGCTGCGCGAAGGGCTGACCATCGACGGCGAGAGTTTCCAGCCGATGGTGGTCACGCTCGATCGCCAGCAGGGCGCGAATGCCTGGATCACGGTGGCCCTGCGCGAGGGCAAGAACCGCGAGGTCCGCCGCGCGATGGAAGCGGTGGGCCTGGCCGTCAACCGGCTGATCCGCATCTCCTATGGTCCGTTTCAGCTTGGCCAGCTCAAACCCGGCGAGGTGCAGGAGGTGCGCGGCCGCGTCCTGCGCGACCAGTTGGGGCTCGAGCCGGTCGAGACACCGCCGGACCCGAAAGCTGCCAAGACCAGGACCGGATCCGGACCAGGGCCCAAAACCGGGACCAGACCCGGCGCGAAACCCGGTGCGAAACCCGCAGGCCCCCGCGGCGCCAAGCCGATACCGCAACGCAGACGCAAACCGTCGCGGCAGTCATGACATCATGGGGCGCAAGTCCCGCGTCGCGGGGAATCGGCCGCTGATCTTCCCCCTAGCCTTGGCCGCCCCCTTGGCCTAAGTTGCCAAGGGCGTTCACCGGGTTAGGGAAAGTTGCGGGGCACATGTCTGGAACCGGGCTACGGAAGCTGGCCTTCGTGCTGCTTGTCATACTCATCCTCTATGTCAGCATGGCAGGAGGTGTTTGATGGCACGGCGGTTCGGCGGCAGGTTCAGCCCGGGCGGCGCACCCACAAAAGGCGACTATCGCGATGCCGCGCGCACCCGCGCGGGCGGTCGGGTGAACCTGCTGTTTCTCGCGCCGCTGCCCCTGATCTGGAATGCCTTCGGCAATGGCCCGATTGTAATGGCGTTGTCTTTGGTCGCCCTCGGAACCCTGTTGCTGGGGGCGTGGCTGACCCGCGAAGGGCTCCTGGCACAGGAGGCCTACGAAGCGCGCCGCGTCGCCCGGCGCCCCGCGATCCCGCGCAAGCTCTTTGGCGCGGCACTGACCGGCGCGGGGCTCGCGCTGGCGTCTTTCGCGCTGGCTGGCGGGCTGGCCGAACCGGTGATCTACGGCATTGTCGGCGCGGCCCTGCATGTCGCCGCCTTCGGCCCCGATCCGATGAAGGACAAGGGGATGGAGGGTGTCGATACCTTCCAGACCGACCGCGTCGCGCGGCTCGTCGACCAGGCCGAGGCGCATCTCGCCGCCATGACCGAGGCGATCCGGCGCACCGGTGACCGCGAGGTTGCCGCGCGCGTAGAAAGCTTCCAGAGCGAGGTGCGCGACCTCCTGCGCACCGTCGAGAATGATCCGCGCGACCTGACCGCGGCGCGCAAGTTCATGTCGGTCTATCTTCAGGGCGCGCGCGACGCGTCGCGCAAGTTCGCCGATCTCTACACCCGCGGCCATGACATGCAGGCGCGGGCCGACTACCTTGCCCTGCTCACCGATCTCGAGCAGAGTTTCTCGGCCAAGACCAGGCGCCTCATGCTCGACGACCGCAGCGACCTCACCGTCGAGATCGAGGTGCTGCGCGACCGGCTGGGGCGCGAGGGCCTGCGGCCTCCATCGCCTGACGCAGCCAACCAGTAAAGAGGATTCCCAATGTCGACACAAACCCAGAAAGAGGCCCAAGAGGCGCTCGCCCTCGTCGAGGAGGTCAACGCCGTCGTCCTTCCCGAGCCCGCCCCCGCCGAAGAGGTGGTGCCGCTGGCCAAGGCCGATGCAGGCGCCTCGAAAGAGATCAAGGCCCGCATGGCCGAGCTCGACATGTCCGACACCGGGTCGATCGTCAATTTCGGCTCGTCCGCGCAGGCCGAGTTGCAGGAAATCAGCCAGGCGATGCTCAACGACGTGCGCAACAAGGATGTCGGCCCCGCGGGCGACCGGCTGCGCGACATCGTCACCACGATCCGCGGCTTTTCGGTGTCCGAGCTGGACGTGCGCCGCCAGCGCACATGGTGGGAGAAACTCCTGGGCCGCGCCGCCCCCTTTGCCAAGTTCACCGCCAGGTTCGAGACCGTGCAGGGCCAGATCGACAAGATCACCGACAACCTGCTCCAGCACGAGCACACGCTCCTGAAGGACATCAAGTCGCTCGACATGCTCTATGAGAAAACGCTCAGCTTCTATGACGAGCTGGCGCTTTACATCGCGGCGGGCGAGGAAAAGCTGCGCGCGCTCGACAATGACGAGATCCCCGCCAAGGAAGCCGAGGTCGAGGCAGCCGAAGAGAGCGACCAGGTGATGAAGGCGCAGGAACTGCGCGACATGCGCGCCGCGCGTGACGATCTGGAACGCCGTGTGCATGACCTCAAGCTCACCCGGCAGGTAACGATGCAGTCGCTCCCCTCGATCCGGCTGGTGCAGGAAAACGACAAGAGCCTCGTCACCAAGATCAACTCGACGCTGGTCAATACCGTGCCGCTCTGGGAAACCCAGCTGGCGCAGGCGGTGACGATCCAGCGCAGCGCCGAGGCGGCCGGCGCCGTGCGCGAGGCCAACGACCTGACCAACGAATTGCTGACCTCGAACGCGAAAAACCTGCGCGAAAGCAACAAGATGATCCGCGAGGAGATGGAGCGCGGCGTCTTCGACATCGAGGCCGTGAAACAGGCCAATGCCGACCTGATCGGCACGATCGAGGAAAGCCTTCAGATCGCCGACGAGGGCAAGGCGCGCCGCGCCGACGCCGAGGCCGACCTCAAGAAGATGGAGGCCGAATTGCGCGACACGCTGGCCGCCGCCAAGGCGCGCAAGACCGGGCTGGGCGATAGCGCCGGCACGGCCGTTCCGGAAAAGGGCTGACCGATGCGCGCGCATGCCACGTTTCCGCGAACACTCGCGCTGGCCCTGTCGGGGCTGACACTGCTTGCGGCCTGCGATACGGCGGCGCCGACGCTCAAACCGCAGGCCCGACCCGCAGAGCTGGATCAGCCCGCCGCGCAACCGGACGAGCCGACCCGTTCGACCCGGAGCCAGACGCTCTCGCGCTATTATGCGCGCGTGCAGTCCGAACTGCTTACCCAGGGGCTGATGCGTGCCGATGGCGGTGGCGCCGACACGCCGTTCGACGCCGACGATCTGGCCCGCAATTTCGAGATCATCGCCTTTTTCGACGAACATGCGCGCGGCTCTCTCGCCCCGGCAAAGGACAGGCCCGGCAAGCTGCACCGCTGGGAAGGCCCGGTGCGGATGAAGGCCGATTTCGCCCCCAGCGTGCCCGAGGAAATCCGCGACCGGGACAACGCGGTCATGACGCGCTATGCCGCGCGGCTCGGACAGGTGACCGACCATCCGATCGGCGTCACGCGCTCGAGCTCGGCCAATTTCCACGTCCTCGTGGGCAGCGTGGACGATCAGGATTACATCCTGCGCCGCGTGCGCGAGATCGCCCCCGACATCTCGGACTCGGCGCTCGACATCTTCCGCAACCTGCCGCGCTCGATCCATTGCTTCGTCCTCGCCTTTCCGGGGTCCGACAACGGCGATGTCTACCAGCTCGGCATCGCCTATGTCCGGGCCGAACATCCCGACTTCCTGCGCCGCGCCTGCTATCACGAGGAACTGGCCCAGGGGCTTGGTCTGGCCAATGACAGCGCCCGCGCCCGGCCGTCGATCTTCAACGACGACGACGAATTCGCACTGCTGACGCGCCATGACGAGCTTTTGCTCAAGATGCTCTATGACCGTCGCCTAAAACCCGGGATGAGCCTCGAAAAGGCCCGCCCGATATTCCGGCAGATCGCCGCGGAGCTGCTTCCGGACACTTCCTGAAAAACCATTGGAGACCGACCGCATGGGTATTCTCGATTTTCTCACGGGCGAATTCATCGACGTCATCCACTGGACCGACGACACGCGCGACACGCTGGTCTGGCGGTTCGAGCGTGAGGGCCATGCCATCAAGTACGGCGCCAAGCTCACCGTGCGCGAGGGCCAGGCGGCCGTCTTCGTGCACGAAGGGCAACTGGCCGATGTGTTCACCCCCGGTCTCTACATGCTCGAGACCAACAACATGCCGATCCTGACCACGCTCAACCACTGGGATCACGCGTTCCAGTCGCCCTTCAAGTCCGAGATCTATTTCGTCAACACCACGCGGTTCGGCAATCTCAAATGGGGCACGCGCAACCCGATCATCGCGCGCGACCCCGAGTTCGGCCCGGTGCGCCTGCGCGCCTTCGGCACCTACACGGTCAAGGTCGCCGATCCGGCGCGGTTCCTCGTCGAAATCGTCGGCACCGACGGCGAATTCACCATGGACGAGATCAGCTTCCAGATCCGCAACATCATCGTGCAGGAGTTTTCGCGCAGCATCGCCGCCTCGGGCATCCCGGTGCTCGACATGGCCGCCAACACCCGCGACCTGGGCGCGCTCGTCGCGCGCGAGATCGCCCCCACGCTGGCCGAATACGGCATCGACCTGCCCGAGCTTTACGTCGAGAACATCTCGCTGCCCGAGGCAGTTGAAAAGGTGCTCGACAAGCGCACGTCGATGGGCATCGTCGGCGATCTCTCCAGCTACATGCAGTTCCAGGCCGCCGAGGCACTGGGCCGCGAAGGCGCCGGTGCCGCCGCGCTGCAAACCGGGCTCGGCGCCGGGATCGGCATGCAGATGGGCGCGCAGGCCGGGCCATGGGGCGCGCGCGCGGGCGAAAGGAACGCGGACCCCGCCGCCGCGCCCGCCAAGGCCCCGCCGCCGCCGCCGGTCGAACATGTCTGGCACATCGCCGAGAACGGCGCGACCAAGGGCCCCTTTTCCAAGGCCACCATGGGCCGCATGGCCGCCGAGGGCGCGCTCACCCGCGACACCCATGTCTGGACCCCGGGCCAGGACGGCTGGAAGACCGCCGACGAGGTGGCCGAACTGGCCCAGCTCTTCACGATCATGCCGCCGCCGCCGCCGGGGGGGTGACAGGACCGGCCCGGCCCGCGACCACTGTCCCCGGCATCCCGCAGGTCGGCCCCGGCCTGACCTGAGGTCTGATCCTCGGCACCGCGGCCTAGCGCAGCGCCATCTTCCAACTCGTCAGGGCCCGGGCCAGTTGGGTCGAACACTCCCCCAGTTGCCCGGTTTCCAGCGTGGCGCGGGCGCCCGCCGTGTCGCCGGCCTCCACCTGACGGGCGACGCCACCGGCCAGGTTGTGGAACTCCCGATGCAGGCGTTTCACCTCGCGCGCCGTGTCGGTCCCCGCCATCTCCGGCGGCAGACCGCCAAGCCATTGGCCGAAGCGGCACAGATCGTCGCGCGCCAGGTCCACCGCCCGTCCCTGCAGCCGCCCGGTCTGCGCCGCGGTCTGCAACCGCATCTTCCAGGTGCCATGGGCACCGATCGCGTCGGTGATTTCCTGTTTTGCCGCCACGACATCGACCATGAATCCGTCCTTTCGCCACGATCCGGGGTTGATCCGCGGATAGCGCAAGGCGATGAACAAAGAACTAACCGGAACCCCGCCCGCCCGGGCGCAAAAGGCCCCGTCGATGACCGAACCCACCGCCTTGCCGACCATCGCCGCGACCGAGGAACACCGCTTTCCCTGCGACCAATGCGGCGCCGACCTGCGGTTCGATCCGGGCGATGCGCGGCTGATCTGCGACCATTGCGGCGCCAGCCAGCCGGTCGACGACACCCCCTGGTCCGGCGGCGCGATCCGCGAGCTCGACTTTCGCCAGGCGATCGACAATCAACTGCCCGCCCAGGACATCGAGGCGGTGCGCGCCTCCTCCTGCCCCAATTGCGGGGCCCGGATCGAATTCGGCACCGATATCCACGCCACCGAATGCCCGTTCTGCGCCACGCCCGTGGTCACCGATACCGGCGATCACCGTCAGATCAAGCCCAAGGGCCTGCTGCCCTTCGCGCTGGACGAGGAACAGGCCCGCACCGCGATGACAGACTGGCTGGGCCGGCTCTGGTTCGCGCCGAACGGCTTGCAGGACTATGCCCGCAAGGGGCGGCGCATGGCCGGGATCTATGTCCCCTACTGGACCTTCGACGCCGATACGACGACCGATTACACCGGCCAGCGCGGCACCGATTACTACGAGACCCGCACGGTGATCCGCAACGGCAAGCGCGAACAGGTCCGGGTGCGGAAAACCCGCTGGCGCAGCGTTTCGGGCCGGGTGGCGCGGTTTTTCGACGACGTGCTGGTGCTGGCCTCGCGCAGCCTGCCCAAGCGCTATACCGACGCGCTCGAACCCTGGGATCTGACGGCGCTGGAGCCCTATGCGCCGCATTACCTGGCCGGCTTTCGCGCCGAAGGCTATCAGGTCGAGCTTGGCGACGCCTTCCAGCAGGCCCGAGAGATCATGGACCGCCAGATCGTCCGCGACATCAAGTTCGACATCGGCGGCGACCACCAGCGGGTCGGCAGTGTCGACACGGCGATCGGCACCCTGACCTTCAAACACGTGCTGCTGCCGGTCTGGATGGCGGCCTACAAGTATCGCGGCAAGACCTACCGCTTCGTGGTCAACGGCCGCTCGGGCCGGGTGCAGGGCGAACGGCCCTGGTCGGCCTGGAAGATCGGTATCGCCGTGGTGCTGGGGCTGATCCTGGCCGGCGTGGCGGGCTACCTGATCGCGTTGAACGAAGGGCAGTTCTGAACGCCGCAGCGACCGCGCGCCCGGTTCGGCAGCGCCCGGGACAGGTGCCCCGTCCGGCCCCGGCCAGCGCGCCGCGCGCTTGACCGCCGGGGAAATCGGATTGATACAGCCCCCGCGCCGGGCCATGTTGGCGCTAACGAACGGGAGGCACCGATGATCCTGGCCTGTGGCGAAGCCCTGATCGACATGTTGCCGCGCCAGACCGCGGCGGGCGAGGACGCTTTCGCCCCCTATGCCGGCGGCGCAGTGTTCAACACCGCCATCGCCCTGGGCCGGCTGGGCGCGCCGGCAGGGTTCTTCTGCGGCATCTCACGCGATTTCCTGGGCCAGATCCTGCGTGACAAACTGTCCGAAAGCGGCGTGAATTCAAGCGCTTGCGTGATCTCGGACCGGCCCTGCACCGTCGCCTTCGTCAAACTGGTCGACGGCCAGGCGACCTATGCCTTCTACGATGAAAACACCGCCGGACGGATGCTGACCGAGGCCGACCTGCCCGCCACCGATGCGCAGGCGCTGTTCTTCGGCGGCATCTCGCTGGTCGCGGAACCCTGCGGCTCGGCGTATGAGGCCTTCATGCTGCGCGAGGCCCCGACCCGGGTCACCATGATCGACCCGAATGTGCGGCCCGGCTTCATCACCGACCCGGCGGCCTATCGCGCCCGGATCGACCGGATGCTGGCGGCGGCGGATATCATCAAGCTGTCGGACGAAGACCTG
>LJSU01000019.1 GCA_001314705.1 Rhodobacteraceae bacterium HLUCCO07 | reverse complement strand
CCTCCGTGCATGGACGCACGGATGCTAACGTGGCAGGTGGGTCAGTTTTAGATGATCATAACCCACCCAGGTGGGTCACTTTTGCATGCCGATTCACAAACCCGATGCCTCGAACACCATCACGCGCACGCTCTTCGTCAGCCTCGCGATGATCGAATCCACGGCCATCTACTGCTTCGTCGTGTCGATGATACTGCTCTTCGCCAACCCGTTCGTTGATGTGACGGCCCTTGGCGGCGGAGGCTGATCCATGCAGATCGACTGGCTGACCGTTGCCGCCCAGATCGTCAACTTTCTTGTTCTTATCTGGCTGCTGCAACGGTTTCTCTACCGTCCCATCACCAACGCCATGACCCGGCGTGAGGCCCGCATCGAAGAGCGGCTTTCGGATGCAAGGTCCCGCCGAAAGGAGGCTGAGGATGAGGCCAAGAACCTGCGCAAGAAGCGTGATGAGCTTGAGGAGGCAACGCAGGAGATACTTGAGGAGGCGCGCGTCGAGGCCAATGAGCTAAGGCAGCGGCTGGAGCAGGACATCCGCGACGAGGTCGAGCAAAAGCGCAAGAAGTGGAAAGACATGCTTGTGGAAGAACGCGCCGATTTCGTACGGGAGATGCAGCGCAAGGCCGGGCACAAGGTGCTGGACATCGCGGGTCGGCTCGTGGCCGAGTTCACCTCGGGCGCGCTGGACGACCAGATTGCGCAGGGCTTTGTTGCAAAGCTCAAGGATCTGGACGCAAAGAATCGCAAGAAGATGGCCACCGCCGCCAACAGCACGGAAGCCTTGGCACTGGTGGAAACTGCGGCTCCGCTTGATGCGTCTGCCCGCCGAAAGATCACCCGCGCGATCCACGAGCAGTTCGAGACCGACATCGAGGTGGAGTACCGGGAGGATAATGAAGTGCTGCTTGGAGTGCGCCTGACCATCGGCGAACAGACCGTGGAATGGTCAGCCGCGCGGCATCTCAAGCGCCTGAACAGCGAACTTGAAGAGCTTCTGGACTCCGCGAGCCCCGTCAGACGCAAAGAGACCGCGGATGAGCTGTGAGGTGGCGTGAAGATGCTCAAGACCCTGCGCGACACGCTGTTTGATCCATTGGACACGGCGCTCGAAAACACCAAGCCTCGCCTTGAGACGACCGAGGTTGCGCATGTCGTTTCGGTCGGGAACGGCGTGGCGCAGGTGGCGGGTTTTACGGATCTGCACGCCAACGAACTGGTCGAGTTCGAGGGCGGACTGATGGGCATCGCGTCAAACCTGCGCGAGGATCGCGTTGGCGTGATCGTTCTGGGTGATACCGGTCATCTGCGCCCCGGCGACCGGCTGCATCGCACTGAAAGAGTGGTGGATGTGCCGGTGGGCGAAGCGCTGCTGGGCCGGGTGCTCGACCCGCTGGGGCGGCCGCTCGATGATGCCGGGTCCGTCGAGGCCGACGCACGGATGCCCGTCGAGCGGATCGCCCCGCCGATCATGCACCGCGATCCCGTGAACGTGCCGCTACAGACCGGGATAAAGGCCGTGGATGCCGCCATCCCCATCGGGCGCGGCCAGCGCGAGTTGATCCTCGGCGACCGCCAGACCGGCAAGACCGCCATCGCCGTCGATGCGATCCTCAACCAGACAGACACGGGCGTGCTCTCGATTTACTGCGCCGTCGGGCAACGCGCCTCGGCAGTGGCCCGCGTTCTGCGCAGCCTGCGCGATCACGGCGCGATGGTGCGCACCATCGTTGTCGTGGCCAGCAGTCAGGACGCGCCGGGCCTGCAATTCGTGGCGCCCTATGCCGCCACCACCATGGCAGAGCAGTTCATGGCGCAGGGGCGCGATGTGCTGATCGTATATGACGATCTCACCCGCCACGCGCGGGCCTATCGTCAACTGTCGCTGCTGCTGCGGCGCCCGCCGGGTCGCGAAGCCTATCCCGGCGACATCTTCTACATCCATTCGCGACTGCTGGAACGCGCCACCCACTTGCGCAAGGAACATGGCGGCGGGTCGCTGACCGCCCTGCCGATTATCGAGACGCAGGCGCAGAACATCTCGGCCTATATCCCGACGAACCTGATCTCGATCACCGACGGCCAGATCTACCTCTCGCCGGGCCTGTTCGAGAAGGGCCAGTTGCCGGCGGTGGATATCGGTTCCTCGGTCAGCCGCGTTGGAGGCAAGGTGCAGCTTCCTGCGTTCCGGGCAGTCGCGGGCAATTTGCGGCTGATGTATTCGCAATTCGAGGAGCTGGAGACCTTCGCGCGTTTCGGCACCCAGATGGATGACGAGACGCGGGCCAAGCTGACGCGCGGCCTGCGGGTGCGCGAGGTTCTCAAACAGCACGAACAACATCACCTTGCTGTGCCTGAACAGATCGCGGCGTTGCTGGCCGCGACGGAGGGCCTGTTTGACGATATCGAACCACAGGATGTGGCCGGGGCAGAAGAGCGCGTTCAGCGCGCGGTGCGTGACCGCTGCCCCGACATCTGCGAGGTGATCGAGGCTGGTGAAAAGCTGACCGAAGACCATCGCGGGGCGCTGATCGAGGCAATGCGCGCGGCACTGGTTGATACGGATGAGGATGGCGATGATGCAGACGCTTGAAACCCTATCCGATGCTCTGGACACCGCCGGGGACATACACTCGATCGTGCGCACGATGAAGGCCCTGTCAGCCGTCAGCATCCGGCAATTCGAGCAGGCAGAGGAGGCGCTGGGCGGTTACGCGCGCACGGTTGATCTGGGCCTGATGGCGCTGCTGCATGATCGTCGCGCCCGTGGCCTGCCTTTGCCACAGACCGGCGTAGAGGGATCATCGCGCACGGCGCTTATCGTCATCGGTTCCGAGCGGGGGCTCTGCGGGCGCTATAACGAGACCGTCACGCGTCATGCCCTTGAGCGGATCGAGGGGCCAGAAACCCTGCTGGCCGTGATCGGCCTGCGTGCGGCGGCGCGGCTGGAATCGGCCGGTCAAAGCGTCGACACGCTATTTGCCCTGCCCGGATCTGTGGCCGGTCTGTCCGCTCTGGTGCAGTCGGTGATCGTTCAGAGCGACCGGTGGCAGCGCGAGGACGGTATCGGCCGCATCCGGGTGGTGCATAACCGGCGCGAGGGCCGCCTCTTGGCAAAGCCGCTCGAGCGGCAATTGCTCCCGCTGTCGGACGCCTACATGAGATCTCTTCTCGATGCGCCCTGGCCCGGGCCGGGCCTGCCGTTTTTCCGCATGTCCCCGCCCGCGCTCTTGTCATGGCTGGTGCAGCAGCGGCTTTTTGTCATTCTCTACAGTGCCCTGGCCGAGGCTCTGGTCAGCGAACACGCAACGCGGCTGGCGGCGATGCAGGGTGCCGAGCGGAATATCGAAGAGCGGCGCGCGGACCTGATGCAGCTCTATCGCGTCAAGCGGCAGGAGACGATCACACGCGAACTGATGGATGTCGTCTCGGGGTTCGAGGCCGTGAGCACGGTCGAGGATTGAAAGCGTACCGCGAGATCAGGCGTGATCCGGGGCATCCCGCAGGTCGGCCCGGAAAGCCTCGATCTTCCCGTGCAGGGTGCTGACGCCGATCTCGTCTTCGTTTGCCGCAAGAGCGTCCAGCGGCGCGTGTTCCAGACGATCGGCAATTACATCGGCGACAGTGGCCGTGTCTCCAGTGAGCGAGTAATATGCTCGATCTCGATCATAAGCTCTCTTCCTCAATCTTGCTCGATAGCAGAGGCCATGGCGATCTCGGCAAAACCGAGGAAGATCAGATCAATGCCGACCAGCAGCCCGACGGCCCATAGCGCGGTGCCGGGCAAACCAAACAGCAGGAGCAATCCCAGCAGCACCGACAACGCACCGGAAAACCCGATCCAGCCCCAGCCCGGGAACGGCCGCAGGCCGAAGCCCGCGACCAGCTTGAATGCGCCGCCAAGCAGAAAGAAGACGCCCAGAACGATTGTCAGCGTCACTATCCCCTGCATCGGCCACGCCAACAGGATGCCCCCTGTCACCAGGGCCGCGAGACCGAAAAGCGCGTTCCATGCCAGGCTCCCGTTGTGCCGCATCGCGAAGGCCCTGACGAGTTCGAGGAGGCCGGAGGCAACGAGGATGGCACCGATCACAAGCTCTGCGGCGAGGGTCGCCGCAAAGGGAAAGAGCACAGCAAGCACGCCCATGACAATCGAGACGATACCCGCGATCCAGAGCCATGTCTTGAGTCCACGCGGCGCGGTAGCATCTGTGATTTCCCGGTCTGTCATCTGCATTCCTTCCTGCTTGCACGAGAGGCATCAATCCTTGTCGTCATTGCCTGAGTCGTCAAAGACCGCGTTCCATGCGCCCTTCACTTCGGTCCAGGCATTCGCCACCCCGTCCTGAAGCTCGTCCCAGGCCGACGCGCTCCCCTCTTGCATGGCGCCGAACGACTCGCTCAGTTCATTCCTGCGGTCGCGCAGCGCTTCAAGCGTCTCGCGGGTCTCCTCTCGCGTGGCCTCCGACATCTCGGCCCAGTCCTCTCGCGCGCGCTGTTCGAGTTGAGCGATCTCGGCATCGATTTGCGAAAGCGTCTCGCGCATCGCGGCCACGGCCTCATCGCGCTGGTCCTCGGAATAGTCGCGGATCGTCTCGAATGCCTCGTCGAATTCGGCCTGAATATCCTCGGCGGTCACGGACTCGGTTTCCTGGGTCTCTTCAGAAGAGTCCTGTGCCGCGAGTGGCAGCGCGAGGACGAGAGCAAGCGCGAAAATGCTCCCGGTCAGTATGCGGGTGATCGGTGTCATCGTCTTGGTCATCTGAGTGTATCCTTTTCACATTTTCGATTGAAGCTTGGGATGATTTTGGCGTGGGTCGGCCGGTCAGACCTAATGAGCGGTATACCCGCCATCGATCACGAGTTCTGATCCCGTCACGAACTTCGCGTCGTCGGAGGCGAGATAGGCGATGCCCGCCGCGATGTCCTCGGGCTCACCGACGTGGCCGATCGGGTGCAGATCGTCGAGCCCCTTGCGGAAGGCCTCGACCCCCTCCTCGGAACTTCTTGCCAGCCCCTCGACAAGCGGGGTCCAGATGAACCCGGGATGAACCGAGTTCACGCGGATGCCTTCCTTGGCATAAAGCAACGCGTCGGTCTTGGTCATCAGCCGGACGGCGCCCTTTGAGGCGTGGTAAGGTGGCAGATCTGGCGCTCCGACAAGGCCGTAGATCGACGACAGGTTGACGATGCTGCCTCCGCCCGCCTTTTTCAGGTGGGGAATAGCTGCTTTGGTGCAGTAAAATACACCGTTCACGTTGATATCGATCACCTTGCGCCACTCTTCCTCGCTGATCTCGTGCGTCGGCCTGTTGACCCCGGAAATCCCGGCATTGTTCACCACGACGTCGATCTGGCCGAACCTGTCGGCTGCCGCATCAAAGACCTGACGCACCGCGTCGGCATCGGCCACGTCGAGCTGCCATGAGTCTGCGGTGCCGCCCTGTGCCCTGATCTCTTCGCAGACCGCCTTGGCGTCACCGTCGTCGATATCGGTGACGGCGACACGTCCACCCTCACTGGCCAGACGCAGGCAGGTGGCCTTGCCAATGCCATTGCCTCCACCGGTGACGATGCAAGTTTTCCCGTCGAGACGTTTCATGGACTGATCCTTTCAGTTTACCTGGTGTGAATTCAGAGGTTCCCGTGCAGCAGCGAGCCGTGGCCCACAGAGCACATCTCCATAAGAGCGATTCGGCATACGCCAAAGGCACAGGTCATCGAGTGTCGCGAGCGCGCTGTCGGGATCGGAATCCTCGACGGCCAGGGTCAGTCTGCTCCGGCCCGCGATGGTAGCTCGGCAGATCTCGGCGCGGCTGCTGCCCTTGCGGAACAACAGCCGCGACTTGCCGACCGTCATCGGCAGGATCGAGGGGGCCGTATCGCCGAGCCGGGCCAAGAGATGAGCGGGGGAAAGCCCGGCATCGTCTTGCAAGCGTGTCGCGCGCAACTCTTTTGCCAATGCTCGCAGATCCGAACGGGAGAGCGGAAACAGGGGATACGCATGGTCTGTCCAATGCTGGAGCGGGCCAAGGTCATGGCCCCGGCTTTTCACTTCAAGCAGATTGCCGGCGCGCAGTTTCACCAATGTCAAAGGGCTGCGCTCTGTCAGGAGATAGACGTCAGTTCGCCGCTCAGCGCCCACGAGTGGCCAGGACTGTTGCAGCAGCGCCGCCGCATCCGGCACGTCATGCGGCCAAACGCGGAACTCATACCGCCCGGTTGCCATCTGCGGTTTCGTTTGTGAAGGGGCCTTGTTGCTGAGAATCACGAAACTTTTCGTAACCATGATGCCATAAACTCCATTACGACCCGTCGGTGCCGCTCGCCACAAGACATGACGCCGGTCGAAAGTCAGGCGAGATAGGTTCGCCTCAAGCCGGCGCATGACGTCGCCCGCGCATGGACCCTTGACAGTCGTCCGTCGGGCAAGGCGGTTGTAGATCGATTCCGACTATGAAATTAGCGTTGCCCCGTCTCGCCAACATTAACGCGGGTTAATGGGACCGGGTCGGCATCGGCTTGGTGTGGCCGGCGAATCCTCCGGTGCCTGGTTCCGCGTTGATGACCAACACACCCAGGGATTTTGAAGATCGTGTGTGTGCAGCCCAGGCCGGGTTAAGAGGAACCATGACCATTCGGTCAGGTCTGCCTCACCTGTTCCAGGTTTCTTGAAAGCCCTTATCGAGCATCCGAGATCGAAAGGCATGACGGCGCTGGACGGTCTGCCGATGGGGCAGCGCTGCGGCGCACTCGATCCGGGTGTCGTACTCTACCTGATCGAGGAACGCGACATGACCCCTCCAACTCACGATCCAAGTCCGGACAACAATCATGCCCCGCGCATTGACCCGGATTAATGAGATCTGTAGCCGGGTGCGCCAAACTTGAGCGCACAGACGCGAGCCGAGCTTGTCAAGGCAAACAGGAAGCGAGGAAATCGACCATGCTGGTCAGGAAAGTCATGTCCTCACCGGTAATCAGTGTAACATCCGAAACCACGATCCGCGACGCGGCAGAGCGCATGCGCGAGAACGATGTGGGCGCATTGCCCGTGCTTCAGGACGGAAGGCCAATCGGCATCGTGACCGACCGCGATATCGTCATGCGCGCGCTGGCCGCCACCGGCTTCGCCCTTGCGCTGGATACGAGGATCGGGGACATCATCACGCGCAAGGTGATCAGTTGTTTCGTCGATCAGGACGCAGCGGATGCCGCGGCACTGATGGGCGAAAAACGCATCCGGCGTCTGCTGGTGATCGACAGGTCAGGTGCGGCCTCCGGCATCCTGTCGATTGGCGACATTGCCGAACATGTCTCCGAGGAACTGGCCGGACAGACCCTTGGCGAAATCTGCGAAGCCCGCGCGCGCGACATGCCAGACTGATCCCGGGGACGTTACGCGGCCCCGACGGCAATTCCATTGTGCAGTGCCGCAAGATCGACTTGTGCAAGCTCCGCCAGCGCGGGCAGATCCTCTATCCGGATGTCCATGTGGTCGCCGGTCCTGATGATACCGGCCCGGTTCAGGCGTCGCAGTGTCCGGCAGACATGCACGGATGACAGTCCAGTGAAATCTCCGAGTTGCCGCTGGTTGATCGGCACATGGAACTCGCCGTCACATTGTGTGCCTCGTCCGGACACGCGTATGCAAAACTCGATAAGAACGTAGGCGATCCTGGTCTCTGCGCTCGCCTGACCAAGGCGCAGCATGCGTTCCGATTGCCGGGCCTGCGCCGCGATTTCCCGCTCCCGTTCGGCCTTTCGCAGATCAGGATATTCCTGAAGCAATCGCGCCCAGGCGGTCTTGTCGATGGAGACGATCACAGCATCGCACAGCGCCTCGATCTGCAGGAAGCTGGTCTTTCCGTCGGTGGCAGTCGGATCATAGGTTTCGCCGGGCAGAATGAATTCGATGATCTGCTGCTCCCCATCCTCGAGCAATTTCGAGGCGGCCAGCCAGCCTTCCACGACATAAAGGCGTGCGTGCGACTCATCACCCTCGCTCTTGAGTATCGCTCCCTTGGCCACCGTGCGGCGATCGGGGCGCAAGATGTCTTCGAACTTTGAATAGGTATTCAGCAACGGAAAGCCTCCTCGATCAAATTTTTCAAATCCATGTCCAGTCGCCTCACGGGCAGAAACCTATTTCCATTTAGGCCAAAACGCGCCTCAGGATGAGAAACTGCACAACCAGATCTCTCAGACTTTTACCATTTGAGCCGAATATTTGATAGTCCACCGCGCACCCAGCGACGCGTTAACGCGAGTTAATGCCGACAACTGAAAGTCGGTGTTAAATTCATGAGCGATGCAGATGACCGTACTCATATGGAGAAGGGAATGGCGCCTTGGCAAAGGATGAACCTCGCACAGACATCACTGATCTGGCGCGCCAGACACAGGCACTTTTCAACCTGAGCGGGGCGGCAGCGCCCCGATTAACGCAGGTCATGAAGGTGCAGGAGGGTATGCTTGAACAGGCAGAAACCTTCACCCGACACTGGATCGAGCGTCGTCAGGAAGCCATAGAGACCGCCCTCGAGGCCCTGAACAGCATGAATTCAAAGGGCAAGCCCGACCCTGTAGCGGCCATGCAGGCGATTGCCGACTGGCAGCGCGGATCGTTCGAGCGTCTGACGGCAGACTATCAGGAATGGATGACACTGTGCATGCAGGCCACGCAACTGGCCGCCACCCCACAAAGCGAAACCGGGCAAGACGACCCGGCATCGTCCAGCACCGATCAGGGCAAGGCTACGGCCAAATCCAAGGGCCGGGCAGCCTCGTCACGCTCAAAACCCGACCACGCGAAGCCGGTGTGACTGGCCGCAGTCCTGAAACATCTCAACCCCCGGTCGTGGCTGATGTCGTGAAACGCCATTCAGCCCGGGCCGGGATAGCCAGCGCAGCGGCGATGCCGGTGCGGAAACGAAACCAGAAGGAGAAAACAAGATGTCCATGCTCAAGGTGATCGAAGTCCTCGCCGAATCCGACAAGGGTTTCGAGGATGCCGCGCAACAGGCGGTGACGCAGGCGTCGCAATCGGTGCGCAACGTCAAGTCTGTCTACATCAAGGAGATGAATGCCGCCGTCGAGAACGGCCGGATTACGAGCTACCGAGTGAACGCCAAGATCAGCTTCCTCCTCGACGATCAGGACGCCGGTTAACCGGGCTTCGCTTGTGCGTATCTCACCCGCCCCGGCGCGCGCCGGGGCGGTTTTCGTTTGGGTCAGGGCTCCGCGCGGGACAGGATGCTCAGAACAGCCTGCCCAACCACCAGCGGCACCAGACTGCCACCCAGGACCAGCATCCATCCCCACAGGTCCAACGGCACCACACCCAGAACCGTCGTAAGCCCTGGCAGCCATGCGGCAGCGGCCACCAATACGGCCGACAGGGCAATCGCGTACCAGACCCATCGGTTCTGCACGACGGAGTTGCGGATCAGGCCGGTGCCCGCGTCACGCATGTTGAAAACGTGCCAGAGCCGCGCCAGTGCGAACGCAAGAAAGCCGATCGTCACGGCGGCGTCCTTGCCCAGATCCTGCCACAGCGCGATAAAGAAAACCGACAAAACCGACCCGGAAATCAGCATGCCCCAGAGGCCCGTGACGATCCAGTGCCTCCGTGTCAGTATCGGTTCCTTCGCCTCGCGCGGGGGGCGGTCCATGATGTCGGCGGGGCTTCCCCCGACGCCGAGCGCCAATGCCGGAAAGACGTCGAGCACGAGATTGATGAACAGGATCTGAAGCGGCAAGAGAGGTAGTGGCGCGCCGATCGCGGCGCAGAGGCCAACCGCCAGAACCTCACCCAGATTTCCAGACAGAAGATAGACAATGAAGCGGCGGATGTTCTCGAAGATCGTGCGCCCTTGTTCGATCGCCACGATGATCGTTGGAAAGGCATCGTCCTTGAGCACGATATCGGCCGCTTCGCGGGCGACATCGGTGCCGCGCTGCCCCATGGCAATGCCAACATCGGCCTTCTTGAGCGCTGGCGCGTCGTTCACGCCGTCACCCGTCATCGCCACCACGGCCCCCGAGTCCTGCCAGTGCCGGATCAAGCCCAGCTTTTGTTCGGGCGAAACGCGGGCAAAGACCTGATACTCCAGCAGGTTCCCTTGCTTGTTCTCGTCGTGGTCCCCGTCCGTCTGCGGCAGGTCGTTGCCCACAATGGCCCGGGGGTCATCCGCCAGACCCACATCCCGCGCGATCGCCGCCGCGGTGACGGGCTGATCACCGGTGACCATGATGACCGCGATACCGGCCCTGTGACATTGGTCTATGGCCTGCGCCACGTCACTGCGGGGCGGATCGGCCAAACCGACCAGGCCCAGCAGGGTCAAATCGCTATAGGGATCGGTGTCAGTGCTGTCCACCTGCCGTTCCGCAAAGGCAAGCACACGATACCCTTGCCCTGCCAGCGCCTCGACGCGTTCTGCCCATTCGTCTCGCCCCCGACCCGACAGCGTCTCGGCCTCGCCCTCGCGGGTGGCGATATGTGTCGAAATCTCCAGAACAGCCTCGGGTGCGCCCTTGACGGCCACGCGGAAGCCGCTTGCAGCCTTGTGAAAGGTCGCCATCATCTTCGTCTCTGCGTCAAAGCTCACCTCGCGCCCCTCGGGTTGCTCTTCGAGAAGCTTGTCGCGCCTGATGTCCACTGCGGCGGCCGCGTGCAGCAGGGCTATTTCCATCGGGTCGCCAGTACCGGCGGGACGCTCACCTGCATCCTCGTCCTCCGGACCCGCATCCGCGCCGCCGCCTTCGGTGTCCTTGTCCAGTTCGGCATTGTTGCAAAGGGCCGCCACTTCGAGCAGCCGACAAGCCAGCTCCGGCGGGGTCTCCGGCCGATCATCGTCTTCCCACGAGATATCCTTGTCTTCACTCGGCAATACCAGCCGCGCCACCCGCATCCGGTTCTGCGTCAAAGTTCCGGTCTTGTCGGCAAAGATCACGCTGGTCGATCCGAGTGTCTCGACCGCCGCCAGCCGTTCCACCAGAGCATTGCGTTGCGCCATCCGCCACATGCCGCGCGCCAGCGCCACCGTGGCCACGATCGGCAGGCCTTCGGGAACGGCGGCGACGGCAAGCGCCACCGCGGTCTCGAGCATCGGTACGATCTCCCGGCCCCCCAGCACGCCCAGAAAAGCCACGACCGCCGCGACGAGCAACGTCAGCACGACCAGATTGCGTCCGAGCCGGTCCAGCCGCTTCTCAAGCGGGCTTGCCTCCTGTTCGGCCTCGGTGGTCATTTGGGCGATGCCGCCCAGTTCGGTCTTCATCCCGATCTCGACCACCACGCCTGTGCCGCTGCCATCCGTGACCGCCGTGCCCTTGAAGGCCATCGAGCTGCGTTCGGCCAGCGGTGCGTCCTTGTCCACCGCGTCCGATGTCTTGGTGACCGGAACGGATTCGCCCGTCAGCGCCGCCTCGTCACAGGTCAGCCCGTTGGATTCGATCAGCCGAAGATCCGCAGTCACCACATCGCCTGCCTCAAGCAAGACGATGTCGCCCGGTACGAGGGTCTCTGCATCGACCGTGGTACTCTGCCCGCCGCGCCGCACCCGCGTCTGCACCGTTCCCAGGCTGCGCAACGCCTCCATCGAGCGAACGGCCTTCCATTCGGTGAAAAACCCGATGACCGCATTGAGCAGGATAGCCGCGAGGATCGCGAGCATCTGTACGATCTCGCTCATCGCGAAAGAGACGATAGCGGCACCGGCGAGAATAGCGATCACGAGGCTTTTGAACTGGTCCGCCAGGATTCTCCAGGGACTTGCAGTTTCCACTTCCTTAAGGCGGTTACGGCCGTGTTCTTTCTGCCGCCGCCGCACCTCGCCGTCATCAAGGCCAGTGTCCGGTTGGGCAGAGAGATCCTCGAGAACCTTCTCGACATTGCGGGAATGCATTGGCGTCATATGATACGTCCTGTTCCTGATTGCAGCTTTCCACGGACTTGCGGAAATAGTGACCTGGCCCGGATGATGCGCCCCTGAGTTCTGGGAGCAATGACAAAGCTGCGCTTCACCGCGCAGCCGCCATCGTCTTGCGGAACCCTCCGAGCGCCAGGCCCAGCCAGATGGCACCCATGCAGATTACCTCGAGGAGGTCTTTCCAGACCAGTGAAAATCCCACTCACCGGTAGAGAACCGCCTGCGCAAAGCCGGTGAAATGCGTCGCGGGCGACAGTTGCATCAGGCTGCGCAGCGGCTCCGGCATCGTCTAGAGCGGCGTGACACCGCCCGACAAAAGGCAGAGCACGATGAAATCCCCTCGCTTCGCGTGAGAACCACGCCCTCCACACGGCTGAGCAAGCGAATGTCCGGATTTCCTGCAGCCGCGCTCGAACACGCCGGACGCACCTTCCAGTAACACCCGCTTCCAGCTGTGGATCATCGTAGGGGGAATCCCGAACCGGCTCGCCAGTTCGGCAACCGTCTGCTCACCCTGCAGCGCTTCAAGCGCCACCTTCGCCTTGCACTCGGGCGCGTGGTGCTTGCGGCTCGACATCTGCTGGTCTCTTCCTCGTCGAAGATCAGCAGATAGCAATTCGTACCCCAGGTCAGTGTCCGGATTTCGCGGGGGGGTAGCTCATCGGACACCCCATTCTGGATTTCCGCTTCTTTCACAAAAGTTTATGAGGATAAGTGGTAGCCCGTAGGGTTGTCGCAGTTTCCAGCAAAAACAAGCCTGTAACCTATCCAACCGGCGCGAATACCACCATTGAAAACAAAGCGGAAAAGCCCGCTTTGTCCAACGCCAAATCCCGCCCCAATCGTGGCAAATTCATGAAGCCCGCGCACAAGCGCATGGCCCGGATTTTGGGCTATGCGTTGACGCTGGGCGACCATCAGGGCTGGGAAGCGTTCAGCGCCCTGGCGCAGGCGCGCATGACGGATCAGGAGCGCGCGGCCCTCGCCTGGGCGGCGCTGAAATCCCTCGACCCGGATCAGGCCGAAATGACGGCGGCGGCGGTTCTGGGATCAGCCGATGCGCCCTTGCCCCCGTTCCTGGGCGGCATGGAGGAAGCCCGGTCCTGGGCCTCTTACGCCAACCGCTCCGAACTCAAGGCATACGCCCTCGCCACCTATGAGGCCCTTGGACCGAGCGATCAGGCGGCGTTTCACCGACACATCAACGAAAGGAAGGTGGCGGCATGAAGATGCTTGTGCACCGGACCGTGGATAGCGCGGAACTGCCCTTTGTTCTCGATAACGTGAAGCTGCATCTGCGCGTGTCCGACGACGCGGAAGATGGCGCGATCCAGAACATGGCGCTGACGGCGGCGGCGGAGATCGAGCAATTCGCCCAGATCGCCCTGCTGCATCAGACGATCCGCGTCACGGTCTTTGACCCGACCCCGAACGAATATGCGTTCAACCTGCCTGTCGGGCCGGTGGCCGACGACGCTCCCCCGACCGTCACACTCGACGGCGAGGCGTTCACCGCCTTCGATTTCGTGGGCGGCAAGCGGCCCTATATCCGCTGGCTGGCCGATTATCACGATCTAACCCCCGACCGGATGACAATCGAGTATCAGGCCGGGTTCGGGGCGGATGCATCCGCCATACCTGCGGACCTCGCCCAGGCGCTCATGGATCAGGCCGCGCTGCACTATGACGGCCGGTCCCCGATGGACGCCAAGAGCCTCACCACATCGCCGCATATGGCCCGCGTGGGCGCGCGTTATCGGGGGGCGAAGGTATGACCGAGGCGGAGCTTGACGAAATCCTGACAGTGCATTGGCCCCGCGTCCTGCGGCGCGCGATGGCCGATGGCAGCGACGACTGGGCCAAGGGCTTTGCCAAGAGCATCGCCCGTCACGGCAAGCGGCCCGGATGGCGGCCCACGGTCAAGCAAGCGCAGATCATGCGGCGGATGGTGTCCGAGCTGGGCACCGCGCCCGAGGAACAAATGGAACTGATCGAGAGGTGAGAAGCGGCGACCCTGCGCGCCACCCCAGACGCAGGGCCGATGTGGTGGAACGGGTTAGCAACGGTGGCTCCACATCGGAAAGCTTACCACGGGCGGGATCAAAGGCAAGGGCAGTCCGCAAGGTTGAGGCCCGATCCCCGGCACCGCGCTCATGGTGTCGCAAGCAGCAACCGACCGACCGGCAGGAGCGCATGACCGGACGGGCCCAAAGCGATGGACCGGCTCCGTTGAGCAGGGATCACACGCAGAGGGCATAGGGACTGCCACGGCCGCGCGCTGTGGGCAGTCGTCCTATGCCCTTCGCTCCGAACCTCACCATTGAGCAGGTGGGGATAGACCAAAGGTTGAGAGAGTAGAGATGAACGAGGCGACGAAGAAAAAAAGGGCATGGCGCAAGGCGGATGGATCGAAGCTCGATCCTCGCCCGACCGTCGAGCGCGCGCCTGTTCCCCAGCCTGATCTGTTCTCGACTGGTCCCAATGCCGCGACTTTGGTCAGCGCGCGGGACCGTTGTTGGGAGTTGTCAATTTTCGCGCCCGGCGGAGAATTGGAATCAGCGGCCCCCGCCGAAAGAGCTATGCAATTCATGCAAGGGCTTGCCATTCCCGAGGGGCCGAATGCGGGCCAGCCAGTCCGGCTCGCCCCCTTTCAAAGCCAGTTCATCGAGGGCGCGCTGGCCCCGGACATTGCCGCCGCTGTTCTCAGCATCGGGCGCGGCAACGGCAAATCTGCGATCACGGCGGGGCTGGGCCTGGGCGGTTTGATCGGCATCTGGGATCGCCAACCCCGGCGCGAGATCGTCGCCGCCGCCCGGACCCGCGACCAGGGGCGGATCATCTGGGATTTCGTGGCCGGGTTCGCCGCTTCATTGCCGCTTGAGATACAACGCCGCCTGATCTATCGCCGCGCCCCGCGCCTGGAAATCGAATTTGAGGGCGACGGCGGCGGGCACGTCCTGCGGGTGATCGCGGCGGATGGCAAGTCGGCTCCGGGCGGCGCGCCCACCATGGCGATTCTGGACGAGCGCGGGCATTGGGCGCTGGATCGCGGCGACGAGCTGGAACATGCGCTGTTGTCCGGTCTGGGCAAGCGCGGCGGGCGCGCCTTCCTGATCAGCACATCGGCCAGCGACGATGCGCATCCCTTTTCACGCTGGATCGACGACCCGTCCCCCGGATCCTACATCCAGGAGCATCGCCCGGCCCCCGGCCTGCCCGCCGACGACCCTGAAAGCCTGCTGATCGCCAACCCCGGCGCGCCGCATGGCATCGGGTCTTCGCTGGAATGGCTCGAAGCCCAGGCGAAACGCGCGATTGCGCGGGGCGGATCGAGCCTCACAAGCTTTCGGCTCTACAACCGCAATGAGCGGGTTTCCGGTGAAAGCCGGGATCTTCTGATCACCCTCGATGAATGGCTGGCCTGCGAAACCGCGACCCTTCCACCGCGCCAGGGCGGCGTTGTGATCGGGATCGACTTGGGCGGATCGGCCAGCATGACGGCGGCGGCGTTCTACTGGCCCGAAACCGGGCGTCTCGAAGCGGTGGGCACCTTCCCGTCCATGCCGTCGCTGCTGGATCGGGGGCAATCGGACGGCGTGCAAGGGCGCTATGTCGAGATGCAGGAGCGCGGCGAGCTGACCGTTCTGGGTGACAAGACGGTGCCCGTGGCACCATGGCTGACCCAGGTGATGCGCCATGTCGAGGGTGAGCACGTCACCGCGATCACCATGGACCGTTACAAACAGGCCGAGCTGGGCGAGGCGATCACGCGGGCGGGCATCCGCGCGCCGCTGGTCTGGCGCGGCCAGGGCTTCCGTGACGGTGGCGAGGATGCGGAACGGCTGCGCCGGGCCGTGTTTGACGGGCAAGTGAAGGTCAGGCCGTCGCTTCTGTTGCGATCCGCCTTCGCGGACACGGTGTGCCTGCGCGATCCGGCCAACAACATCAAGATTGCCAAGGCCCGCTCGACGGGTCGGATAGACGCGGCGGCGGCAACCGTCCTGGCGGTGGCCCAGGGCGCGCGGATCGCGGCGCAGCCCAAGACGAAAGCGAGGATGGCATGGTTTTGAACGCTGGAAAGCTGGACAGACGGGTGCAATTCCGCCGGTTCGTTCTGGTCGATGACGGCTTCGGCCAGGTCGAGGAATGGCAGGATCACGGTTCACCCGTCGCAGCCGCGAAACGCGACATCAGCGATGCAGAGCGGTGGAGCGCGGGGCAGGTGCAAGCCACGATTTCAACGCGCTTCACTGTCCGATGGAGCGATTTCACAGCCGACATTGACCCGAAAGACCGGCTGATCTTCGAAGGTCGGGAATTTGAGATCGTTGGCGTCAAGGAAACGCCGGATCGCCGCCGCCGGATGCTGGAACTCACCTGTTCCGCGAGGGCGGATCAATGAGCATCCGCAAAGAACATCACCGCTATTCCGCGAAAGTGACCCGCACGAAACGCTGGAAAGCGCTGCGGGCGGAAATCCTCGAACGCGACCGCTACCGCTGCAAATCCTGCGGCTGCGGCGGGCGGCTGGAGGTGGATCATATCAAGCCGGTCAGGACGCACCCGGAACTGTCCTATGACCCCGGCAACCTTCAGGCGCTTTGCCCCGGTTGCCACACGAGAAAGACCCGGATCGAGTGCGGGCACCCCCCGCCCCGAGAGGACCGCCAGAACTGGCGGCAAGCCGTCGAGTCGCTTGCGCGGCCCGGCAACAACCCTGTTGAGCAGAAAGGATAAACCATGCTCGATTCAGTGAAGATCGCACGGCGGCAAAGCGAAATCCGCCAGAACCTCGCCGAACTGGCGGGCAAGGAAACCCCGACCGAGGATGAAGTGCGCAGCATGGAATCGCTCGATCTGGAGTATCGCCAGAACGAAACCCGCTATCGCGCGGCCCTGATCGCGGAAGATACCGAACGCCGGGACGCGGGCAGCGAGTTGGAAACCCGCTCATCCCAGGAATGGGCCGAGATGATGGCCGGTTTCGAGATGCGCCAGGTCGCGCTGGCCCTCGATGAGGGGAGGCAACTGGACGGCCAGACCGCTGAGATCGTGCAGGAGCTGCGCAGCGCGGGCGGCTTCCGGGGCATCCCGGTGCCGTGGCAGGCGCTTGAGCAACGCGCGGGCGAGACGATCAGCACCGGCACCCCTGATCCGATCAGCACCCGCCCGATCATCGACCGGTTGTTTCCCGACAGCATGGCCAGCGCCATGGGCGGGCAGATGATCGCAATCGACCACGGTGCAGCGGAATGGCCGGTGGTCACGTCGAGCGTGACGGCGGGCTGGCAGGACGGCGAGACGGCGAACGTGGCCGGCCCGAGCGCCTATGAAACCGCCGACCGGGCGATGAAGCCGGATCATACCCTGGGCATTCAGATGAAGATCACCCGGCGCAGCCTGAAACAATCCGGGTCGGCCCTGGAGCAGGCGGTGCGGCGCGACATGGCCGGGGCCATGGGGCAGGCGATTGACGGGGCGGTTTTCAACGGCACCGGGGCCGATGGCCAACCCCTTGGCGTCATCGCCGGGGCATCGACCTACGGTATTACCGAAACCGCGGTGAACGAAACGGCAGATTATGCCGCGATCCGCGCGGCTGTGGCGGCCTTCATGGTGGCCAATGCGGCCAGCGGCCCCGGCGCGATCCGGGCGATGATCCGCCCCGAGCTGTGGTCTTTCCTCGATGATGCGCTGATCAGCGGCACGGCGGTTTCCGAATGGGACCGGCTGACAAGGCAGATGACCAACATCAACACCACGTCCAACGGGCTGGAGGCACCCAGCGGCACCCCCGAGGCCACCACGGCGCTGTTGACGACTTCGAGCGGCGGCGTCGCCCCGTTCTTTGTCGGCGCATGGGGGGCGGTGGACATGATCCGCGATCCGTTCTCCGATGCACAATCGGGCGGCTTGCGGATCACGGCCCTGGCCACGCTTGACGTGACGGTTGCGCGGCCCGTGCAACTGCGTGTCCTGACCGGGCTGGAGCTGGCCTGATGCTCTGGGGGGCGTCACTCGGCGCGCTGGAGCTTCGCGAGGATGGCGGCACAACCCGCCTTCGAGCGACGTTCCCCTATGGCGCGGAAACCGAACTGGCACCGGGGCGGCGAGAAACCTTCGCCCCGCGTGCCTTCGCAACCCGGATCGAGACAGGCGAGGATATTCACCTTCTGGCCGGGCACGACTACAACCGCCCGCTGGCCAGCCGCGCGGCGGGCAGCCTGACCCTGAGCGAAAGCGAGACCGCGCTGGAACTCGAAGCGAGGATCGACACCGGCACGAGCTGGGCGGCGGACTTCCTCGCCGCGCATCGCGCCGGGCTGATCCGGGGCCTGTCACCGGGTTTCCAGGTTCTGCCCGATGGTGAGCGGATCGAGCGGCAGGGCAGCGACTACCTGCGCACCGTAACCCGCGCGGCGCTGTTCGAGCTTTCGGCGGTGACGCGCCCGGCCTACCCGGCGGCGCAGATCGAGGCGCGGAACTGGCAACCCATTGGCGAGGTGGCAAAGCGCCTGACGCACCGCCCCGCCGCGATCCGGTGGAGGTGATAATGCTGGGATGGCTCAAGAACAAGCTGCGGCCGATCGAGGCCCGATCGAGCGGGTCGGGATATACCGCCCAGGTCGTGGCGGCGCGGGAAAGCTTTATCAGCGGACGGCGTGGCGTGGCCGAACTCACGGCAACGGTGCAAAGCTGCGTCTCGCTCTGGGAAGGCGGCTTTGCCATGGCGGACGTGGCAGGCACCGACCTACTGACCCGCCAGACCATGGCGATGATCGCCCGTGCCGCCGCCTTGAACGGCGATGCGGTGTTCCTGATCACGGAATCGGGCCTTGTGCCCGCCACGGATTGGGAATTGACCACCCGCGACGGACGGCCCCGCGCCTATCGTCTCAGCATCCCCGAGGCAGGCGGCGGACGCACCGTCACGGCCCTTGCCGCCGAGGTGCTGCACCTGCGGATCGGCACGGACAACCTGACACCGTGGATCGGCACCGCGCCGCTGCGCCGGTCGAGCCTCACCGGGGGGATGCTTCACGCGGTGGAATCGGCCCTGCGTGAGACCTTCGAGAATGCCCCGCTGGGCAGTCAGATCGTGCCCCTTCCCGATAGCGGGTCCGAGGACATGGAGAACATGCGCCACGCCTTCCGGGGGCGGCGCGGTTCAACCCTTGTGGTCGAGGGCGCGGCCCAGGCCGTGGCGGCGGGGATGCATCCCCTGGCCGACAAGAAGCCCGATCAGCTTTCCCCGGACCTGTCAAAGAGCATGACCGCCGAGACGCTGGCAGCGGCGCGCGAGGGCATCATGGGGGCCTATGGCGTGTTGCCCAGCCTGTTGAACCGTTCGGCCACAGGGCCGGTGGTGCGCGAGGCGCAGCGGCAACTGGCGATCTGGACCCTGCAACCCATCGCGGCCCTGCTGGCCGAGGAAGCATCCGCCAAGCTGGGCGCGCTGGTCGAGATCGACACTATCCGCCCCCTGCAAGCCTTCGACGCGGGCGGGCGCGCCCGTGCCCTGTCCGCGATCATCAAGACGATGGCCGAGGCGAAAGAGGCGGGCATTCCCCCCGGCGACGTGTCCGGGGCGATGCGCATGGTCGATTGGGAGAGATAAGGCAGGGCGCGCCTGCGGGTTTGGTTTCATCCCCCAAAGCGCCCCCGTCAGTCGGTGAGTGGGAAAACCCCGACAGCGCGCGGCCGGGTTCTGCTGACTTCCTACCGGCGTGGCGCGCATCGACTGTTATTCCTTCGAGGAACTTGCCTCGATAACAGTGCGCAAGACCTTCATTTCTGAAATCAGATCGCTCTGCCGGGAGCTTAGCGTTTCCATGAGATCACACTGAACGTTTATGCTGTGTGTCAGCGCTTTGATCGATTCTGTTAGTTCTTGAATGGTCTCTTTATCCATTTCATTCCCTTTTTGCTAAGCGGACGCCTGGCCCCCCGCCATTCTCTTCGATGAACTCGACCCCCGCATCTTCGAGAGCGGTGCGAATCGCTGCGATGGTGTCGGCGGCAACCATTGAAACATCGGTTTCGGCCCGCCTGACCGTCTTGTCAGTCCTGCCGGTGACCCTAGCAATATCCGCCTGCGATACACCTACCATGGCCCGCGCGGCTCGAATTTGTGCTGACGTGATCATGCTCTATTGTCCGGTATCGGACATTATGTTATGTCCTGTTTCAGACATTAACCCAAAACAGGAGACCCTGACAATGACCAATGACCGCGCCCGCGCGAATGAGGAAGATCAGCCCGCCGCAACCAACCTGCAAAAATACCTGGATGACCTACAAGATCGCGCAGCTTGCTTAGCTAGCATCGTGAGTGCGGTTGATCACCTTGAGAACGTGCCGGGCTATGAAGGCTTGCGGATCGACCTGACAATCGCGGCCAGGGAAATGGCAACCTACATGAACCACCATCTTGATCTGGTGAACCGCCCCCAAGAGGTGCAGGCATGAAACAGAAATGCCATGAGCCTGACCTTGAGGATGACCTCGCCGAGCTTCACGCGCTATCCTTTGCAATCGAGACATGTGCCGATGTGTGCATCGGGCTTCTAAGCCCAGACACCGCCCGCGAGGCCCTGCCTACGCTGGTCCGGCTCCAACAGGACACAATTGAGCGGGTGCGCGACCGGATCGAGAGGTTGGGGAAAGTTAGCTAGATCAGACGCGTCGTATTCGCGCGTCAAACAGATAGGGTTGACCTCTCATTATTCGTGAGTTATGCAGATAGCATGAAAGCCGCTGCCTTTAATAAGCTCATTGCAGAAGCATACACGACGCCTGAGAAAACGGTGATCGTGTATGCGCGGCTGCTGAAAGAGGCTGGACTTATCACGACAGGGGCGCGAGGCCGCAATGCCCCCGAGATGACGCCTCTGGACGCGGCCCGCTTGACCCTTGCTATACTGACCACCGAAAGCCCGTCGCAATGCGTCGAGCGTGTCAAGCGGTTCGGCAAAATCAAGTATTCCCCGAACTTCAAGAAAGCCTACCGGGGCTATGAGACGATCCAGCCGGATCACTTCGCAAGCCTGTTCAAGGGCGAAACCTTGGAAGAGGTGCTGGCCTACATGTTCGGTCTGCCCGCGACAGTCGGTATCGAAGAGAGCTGCCGGTGGTTCGAGAATAATGTGTTTCACCTGCGCGTTTCGGATTTCGATGTTCTGGCCGAGCTGTTCCAATGGAAGATGGAAGGCCCTGAAATCGTCGGCGAGCTGATGGTGCCGTTCAAGGGTGAGGAGATGGTGCACACGGATGGAGGCTTTCAACACGTTGAAAGCTTCACCCCGATCAAAGGCGGCGTCCGCACCGAACGGTCCATCTCTGGCATAAGCTTCTTGGAGATCGGACTCGGGCTGTTGCCCGATGAAGAAAAGGCGGGGGGTGCATAGTGATGGCAGCCCGTCCAGCCCTTGTCTCGCAAGCCGAAATCAAGCGCACTTTGCAAGCGGCTCTGTCCGCCGGCCTGCGTATCGGTCGGGTCGAGGTGGATCATGCCACGGGCCGCGTTGTCGTGTTTCCCGAGGGCGCGACGGCACAGGTCGCTGGCCCCGATCCTGATGAGCTGCTGAAATGACGCGGCGCAAGAACCCATATCCCGGTGTTCGCAAGAACGTGGTTAAGGGACGCATCTACTGAAAGTTGAGCGCGGCGACTTTCGAACCAACATCCCCGGCCCCTACGGATCGCCCGAGTTTCTGGCAGCGTATGAGGCCGCGCTTGCCGGTTCCAAGGCTTCCAACACATCGACCGCCCTTCCTGGCACGCTTGCATGGCTGATCGAGCAATACTTGCGCAGCCTGCGGTTTCAGAATCTTTCCGACAGTCGCAAGCGGACGATTCGGCTTGAACTGGACTGGCTTCGCAAAGAGGCGGGGAAATATCAATTTGAGCGCCTGGAAGTCCGGCACGTCGAAGCCCTCATGTCGAAAAAGAAGGGTCCGACCGCCGCGAACACGGTTAAGAAAAACCTGTCCATGCTGTTCAACTTCGCGGCCAAGAAGCTCAACTATACCGGCCCGAACCCAGCGCGCCACGCCGAACGGATGAAAACGAACCCGGACGGCTTCCACACATGGACCGACGCCGAGGTGAATCGCTTTCTTGAGCGGCATGGGCCGGGCACCAAGGCGCGCTTGGTCATGCTGCTGGCGCTGAATACCGGCATGGCCCGACAAGACCTCGTTCGCGTCGGTCGCCAGCACGTCAAGGCGGGCCGCATCGCCTATCGCAGGCACAAGACCGCTGTTGCGGCTGACATGCCGATCTTGCCTGAGCTGGCCGAGGAGCTACGCCACGTTCCGCAAGACAGGATGCTGTTTGTCACCCAGGACAAGAGCGACAAGCCCTATGCCGTCGCATCGCTGGGCAACTGGTTCCGGGACAGGTGCGCCGAGGCCGGTGTTCCCGGATCGCTGCACGGCCTGCGGAAAGCGGGGGCCACCCGACTTGCGGACGCCGGGGCGACGGAATGGGAAATCGCTTCTTACCTTGCTCATTCCGACACGACACAGGCAGCGGTTTACACCAAAAAGGCCAATCGGGCGCGCCTTGCAGACAGCGGATTTGCGAAGCTGAGTGCGGGAAAAGTGTCCAACCTATCCGACAAGTTGGACAGGAAGGAAGGAAAAGCCGATGAATAACAATTGCTTATCGGGAGAAGTGGTAGCCCGTAGGGGAATCGAACCCCTCTTTCCAGGTTGAAAACCTGGCGTCCTAACCGATAGACGAACGGGCCACGCCGTGGCGTGTGGCGTTGTCTAGAAAAACCCGCGCGCCCGTGCAAGCGGAAAGTTGGCCCATGCGAACAAAAAACGCCGGGTGCCGTGCGGCGCGCTGCCAGGGAGGGACTTGGCGTGGCGGCGTGGCTCAGGCCCCGGCCCGTGCCGCATCTTCAAGCCGGAGCTGCACGCTGGTGCGTCCGCGCCAGTGATTGAGTTCCAGCCGCCCGGCGAGATGAAAACGCGCACCGCCATGGCCCTCCAGCGCGGGGCCGAGCGGCCCGTCGAAAGCTCCGAACGCTATGGCGTCGAGCCGCGCGCCCATGCCGTCGCCGAAACCCAGCTTGAGATGGCTTTCCCCGACCCGCCGCGCGAAGGTGATCTGCATGTCGGGAAAGGCAAAGCGCGGCGCGGGTGCCCCGGCGCCGAAGGGTCCGGCCGCCTCGATCCGCTCGACCAGCTCGACAGTGGCGGCGCCGGGCATCAGGACCCCGTCGAGCAGCAGCGCCCGTGGACCCAGCCGGTCGGCGCCCTGTTTCGCCAGAAGCTCCGAAAGCCGTGCCATCGCGTCCTCGAGCCTCTCGCGCGCCACGCTCAGGCCCGCGGCCATCCTGTGCCCGCCGCCCTTCATGAGCAGCCCCTCGGCCGACAGCCGCTGCACCGCCGCGCCAAGGTCGATCCCCGAGACCGACCGCCCCGATCCCTTGCCCTCGTCACCTTCCAGGCCGATCACCACCGCCGGGCGGCCCGTCGCCTCCTTGAGGCGGCTGGCCACGATCCCCACCACGCCGGGATGCCAGCCCTCGCCCGCCGCCCACACAAGCGGCGCATCGAATCCCCGTGCCTCGGCCTGCGCCAATGCCGCCGCGCGCACCGTCTCCTCGATTTCGCGCCGCTCGGTGTTGAGCTGGTCGAGCCGTTCGGCCATGGCCCGCGCTTCGCCCGCGTCGCGGCAGGCCAGCAGCCGCGCACCGAGGTCGGCCTTGCCGATTCGCCCGCCCGCGTTGACCCGCGGCCCAAGCAGGAAGCCCAGGTGATAGGGCGCGGGGGCGGTGTCCATCCGTGCCACGTCGGCCAGTGCCACGAGGCCGGGCCGCCCGCGCCGCGCCATGATCTTGAGCCCCTGCACCACGAAGGCGCGGTTCACCCCGACCAGCGGCGCCACATCCGCCACCGTGGCCAGCGCAACGAGGTCAAGCATCGCCATCAGGTCCGGTCCCTGCCGCCCCGCGCCCTCGCGCCACTGGCGCCCCGCCTCGACCAGCATCAGGAACACCACCGCCGCCGCGCAAAGATGCGCGAGATCGCCGCTCTCGTCCTGCCGGTTGGGATTGACCACCGCCATCGCGGGCGGCAGCGTCTCGCCGCCAAGGTGATGATCGAGCACCATCACGTCCGTTCCTGCCGCCGCTGCGATCGCATCATGGCTCAGGGTGCCGCAATCGACGCAGATGATCAGGTCATGCGTCTCGGCCAGCGCGGCCATGGCCGGCGCGTTGGGGCCATAGCCCTCGTCGATCCGGTCAGGCACGTAAAGCGTTGCCGTGATTCCCGCCTGGCCCAGCCAGTCGATCAGGAGCGCCGCCGATGCACCGCCATCCACGTCGTAATCGGCAAAGATCGCGATCCGCTCGCCCGCCTCGACCGCGGCGAGGAACCGCGCGGCAGCCTTTTCCATGTCGCGCAAGCCGCGCGGGTCGGGCAGCAGGTCACGCAGTTGCGGCGCGAGAAACCCCTCGGCCCCGTCGGCATCCACCCCGCGCCGCGCCAGAACCTGCGCCACTGCGCGGGGCAGCCCCGTCGCCTGGACGAGCATCTCTGCGGCGCGGTCGATCTCGACGCCGGGGCCAAGCCACTCCCGCCCCGTCAACGATGTCTCGACACCCAGAAAGCTCACGGAGTCTGTCCCTTCATCTTGCCCCCCAATACTCCGGGGAGTGTGAGGGGCAGGGCCCCTCACATCCGCCCTTGCATCCAAGCCCCCCGGTCCCGCCTCAGACCGTCTCGATCCGCAGTGCCACCGGCGCCCCGACCATTACCTCGAGTTGTCCCATCGCGGCGAGCGCCTCATCGAGCGCGCGGCGCTGGGTCTTGTGGGTCACGATCAGCACCGGGGCCGAGGCGTCCTCGTGCCCGTATTGCCGCATCCGGTCGATCGAAATGCCCGCTTCGCCCAGGACGGTGGCGATCTTGGCCAGCGCGCCGGGCTTGTCCTGAAGCGTCATGCGCAGGTAATAGGGTGCGGGTGTGGCACTCTTGGCGGCTTTCGCGGGATCGAGCCCCACCGCCGGGCGGCCGAACGTCGCCGGGCGGATGCCGCGGGCGATGTCCATCACGTCGCTCAGCACCGCGCTGGCGGTGGGGCCTTCGCCCGCACCCGCGCCGCGCAGCACGATCTGGCCCACCTGGTCGCCCTCGATCACCACCATGTTGGTGCCGCCCTCAAGCTGGCCCAGCGGGCTGTTTGCGGGGACAAGGCAGGGGCTCATCCGCTGTTCGAGCCCGCGCGCGCCCATTTGCGCCACACCGAGGAGCTTGATGCGAAAGCCCATGTCGGCGGCGGCGCGGATGTCCTCTATGGTGATCCGGCCGATGCCCTCCATCTCGACGCCTTCGAAATTGACCTGCGTGCCAAAGGCGATGGCCGACAGCAGCGCAAGCTTGTGGCCTGCATCGATCCCGCCCACGTCCAGCTCGGGGTCGGCTTCGAGATAGCCCAGCGCGCCCGCCTCTTCGAACACGGTCTCGTATGACAGGCCCGCGCCTTGCATCCGGGTCAGGATATAATTGCAGGTGCCGTTCATCACGCCCATCACGCGGACGACCTCGTTGCCGGCCAGCCCCTCGGTCAAGGCCTTGATGACCGGAATGCCGCCCGCGACGGCGGCCTCGAAACGGATCACCCGGCCCGCCGCTTCGGCGGCTTCGGCCAGCGCCTGGCCGTGATGGGCGAGCATCGCCTTGTTGGCGGTCACGACATCCTTGCCGGCGTCGATGGCGGCCTCGGTCGCGGCCTTGGCGGGCCCGTCGCTGCCGCCCATGAGCTCGATGAAGACGTCCACGTCGTCACGGGTGGCCAGCTTGACGGGATCGTCCTCCCACGCGTAATCGCCGATGCGCACGCCGCGATCCTTGTCGCGGGTGCGGGCCGAAACCGCGGTGATCACAACCGGACGGCCCGCGCGGGCGGCCAGCAGGTTGGCCTTCTGGCGGACGATCTTGACGACACCGGTGCCGACGGTGCCCAGTCCGGCAATACCAAGGCGCAGGGGTTCACTCATCGGGGCCTCCGGGACAACAACAGGAAAAGGGTCATGCGCCGTGTAGCCCGGGGCGCGGCCATGCGCAACATGCGAGCCGTCGGGCCAGGTTCGGGCGCGGAGTCAATCGGCCTCCCGCGCCCGCAGCCGTGCCGCCCGCGCCCTGAGCGCGGCCACGCGCGCCGCGATCTGCGCCTCGCTGTCGTCGTCGATCCGGACCTCGCGCGCCGCTTCGATCAACGGCTCGACCGGCACCAGCCGCGGATAGTCCGCCCGCTCCAGTGTTGCGGGCACATTGTCATCGAGCGCCGGAAAGTCGGCACAACCCGGCAGCAGGGCCAGGACGCCGAGAGCGATGAGGCGCGCGCAGTGTTCCATGCATCCTTCCTGCCGCAGGCCGGGGCGCGGCGCAAGCGCGGGGTTTGATTTGAACATTTGTTCAGTTAATCTCGCCCCATGGCACGCACCCAGGGTTCCCATTCCGACATCACCGGTCCGCGCATCCGCGCGGCGGCGCTTGGGCTTTTTGCCCGGCACGGCTATGCCGCCGTCTCGATGCGCCAGATCGCGGGCGAAGTGGGGGTTCAGGCCGGCGCGCTCTACAATTACACGCCCGACAAGCAGACCCTGCTTTTCGAACTGATGCGCGGCCACATGGAGGATCTCCTGGCTGCCCGCGCCGCCGAGGCCGCCGAGAATCCTGGCGCCGACCCGATGGCGCGGTTGGAGAATTTCACCCGTTTCCATATCCGCTTCCATATCGAGCGGCCCGACGAGGTGTTCATCGCCTACATGGAACTGCGCAATCTCGACCCCGCGAATTTCGCCGAGATCGAGCATTTGCGCCGCGCCTACGAGGACGAGTTGGAGATGATCCTGCGCGATGGCGTGGGGCAGGGGGTTTTTGCCGTGCCCGACCCGCGCGTCGCGAGCTATGCGGTCATCGCGATGCTGAACGGGGTCAACACCTGGTATCGGTCGGCGGGGCGGCTGTCGCTCGAAGAGGTCGAAACGCTCTACTGGGACATGGTGCGCAAGGCGGTTTCGGCCTGAGGCGGCTCAATGGTCGCGCGGGGTCCAGTCGCCGCCCTTCGCCTCGCGCCGGCGCAGGCGCAGCGCAAGGCCCAGCGCGACGCCGGTGCCCACCGCCACGGTCAGATCGACCAGCACCGTCAGCACGAGCGTCAAGACAAGCAGCAGCACGTCCGACGCCCGCCCGCGCATATAGCTGCCCCAGCGTTCCGGCTCGCTCATGTTCCAGGCGGTCAGGATCAGCAGACCGGCCAGCGCGGGCATGGCGATCCGGCCCGCCAGCGGGGCCGCGATCCACATGATGAGCAGGAGTGTCAGCGCATGCACGATCCCCGCCACCGGCGTCCTGCCACCGGCGCGCACATTGGTCGCGGTGCGCGCGATGGCGCCGGTCGCGGGCAGCCCGCCGAAACAGGCCGAGGCAAGGTTGGCCACGCCCTGCGCCCTGAGTTCCGCGTTGGGCCGGTGCGCGCCGCCGATCATCCGGTCGGCGACGATCGCCGAGAGAAGCGATTCTACCCCCGCGAGGAAGGCAATGACCAGTGCCGCGGGCAAGAGCGCGATGATGCGCTCATAGCTGATGTCGGGCAGGGCAGGCAGCGGCAGGTTCCGCGGCAGCGCACCGAACCGCGTTTCGATCGTCTCCACCGGCAGGTTCAGGAACGCCACCAGCGCCGAGGTCGCCGCCACCGCCATGATCAGCCCCGGAAAGCGTGGAAAGGCCCGGCGCAGCACCACGATCAGCGCCATGGTCAAAAGCCCGATACCAAGGCTCGCACCGCTCAGGCTCTCGCGCGCGGCCCAGAGCGCGGCCAGCTTCTCGATGAATTCGGCCGGCACCTGGTCGAGGGGCAACCCCATCAGATCCTTGAGTTGCGCCGCCGCGATGATGATGCCGATGCCGATGGTAAAGCCGTTGATCACCGGTTCCGGCACCAGAGCGATGAGCCGCCCGGCCCGCATCTGCCCACCGATGACGAGGATGATCCCGGCCATGAAGGTGGCGAGGATCAGCCCGTCCATCCCGTGCTCGGCAATGACGCCATAGACCACGACAATGAAGGCGCCGGTCGGCCCGCCGATCTGCACCCGGCTGCCGCCCAGCGCCGAGATCAGGAACCCTGCGACAATCGCGGTGACGAACCCGGTTTCCGGCCCCGCCCCCGAGGCGATGGCGATGGCCAGGCTGAGCGGCAGCGCGACCAGCGCCACCGTCACCCCGGCGATCAGGTCGGCGATGAACGCCGCCCTTGTATAGCCGGGCATGGTGCTCAGGATCTTGGGTTTCATGGGCGCGGTTTAGCGCCGGCTTCGGTCGCTGTGCAACCGTGAACATCCCGGAACATCTTGCCCGCCAGAGTGCACATCCGCGCCAACACGGTTGGAACGGTTACGCCTGCCCGCTCTTCGATCGGCGGGCAGGCGCATCATGGCCGCTCAATGCGCGGGGCGGATGAAGGTGCCGTTCTGCAACTCGCGGAATGCCTGTTGCAGCTCTTCGCGTGTGTTCATCACGATCGGCCCGTGCCAGGCCACCGGCTCCTGGATCGGCGCGCCCGAGATCAGCAGGAAGCGCACACCTTCCTCGCCCGCCTGCACCGTCACCTCGTCGCCGGTGCCAAAGCGGATCAGCGTGCGGTCACCCGACATGTCGCGGATGTTCACCTCCTCGCCCATCACTTCCTTCTCGAGCAGCACGCCCGAGGGTGCGCTGGCATCGGCAAAGGCACCCGACCCGGCAAAGACATAGGCGAATGCGCGGCGATAGGTATCGACCTTGAAGGTCTTCTTCACCCCCGGCGGCACAGAGATGTCAAGGTATTGCGGATCGGCGGCGATTCCGTCGACCGGTCCGCGCTTGCCCCAGAACTCGCCCACCACGACGCGCACCCTGGTGCCGTCGTCGTCGATCACTTCGGGAATGTCCTTGGCCTCGACATCCTGATAGCGCGGCGCGGTCATCTTCAGGCTGGAAGGCAGGTTCCCCCACAGCTGGAACCCGTGCATCTGGCCTTGCGCGTTCCCCTTCGGCATCTCCTGGTGCAGGATTCCCGACCCGGCGGTCATCCACTGGACCGAGCCGGCGCCGAGCGTGCCGGTATTTCCAAGGCTGTCGCCATGCTCGACCTCGCCGGCCAGCACATAGGTGATGGTCTCGATCCCCCGGTGCGGATGCCATGGAAAGCCGCGCAGGAAATCCTCGGGGCGCTCGTTGCGGAAATCGTCGAAGAGCAGGAACGGGTCCAGTTCGGACGGGTCCTGGAAGCCGAAGGCGCGGTGCAGATGCACGCCTGCGCCCTCCAGCGTCGGCGTGGCCTTGCGGGTCTCGATCGTGGGTCTGATGGACATGGTCCCCTCCATCCTGTTCGCGTGTGGAACAGAAATAGGGTGGCCGGGGGCTTGCGTCCACTGTCACCGGCGCGCGTGATCTGTGCGCGGATGCACGGGTCGCGACCACCGGCCATGGCGCCGGCTTGCGTCGCGATCAGCTGCAATCGCTGCAGAAACTCAACCGCGGACTGAAACGCAGACGGGTGAATATGAAGGATTTGATCTCGACCGGGTCCATGCCGATCTTGAACAGCGGCGTATAGGTGCTCCAGGTCTCGACGAGGACGACCCGTTCCTGATTGGGCACGGTGGGCAGCTTCGACTCCCAGCTGTGGATATCGTCATTGCTCAGACTGGTGAGTCCGCTGCCGCGCTCTTGCGACCAATCCACGCGGAAACTCTCGTGATAGTCCGACCAGCGCACCACGGAAACGCGGATCTTCGTGGCGTCATGGGCCTGCGACAGTTGATCGAAAAGATCCTTGGTGTTGTCGATATAGGTCGGGGTGATATCGTTGGATTCGCGCGACAGCATGTCCGCGATGGTGTTGGCCGCCTTGGTGTTGATCGAGGCCTGGCGATAGCCCTCGAAATAGACGAAGGTGCCAAGCAGCCCCCACAACACCATCGGAAAGATGATGGCCGCCTCGACGGCCACGGTGCCGCGGGTTTCGTCGCGAAAGGCCCTGAGCCAGGTTATGATCTTCTTGAGCATGTCAGTCCGGCTCCTGAACGAAGGCCGAGGAAACCACCAGCGCAGCCTGGCCGGCCCCGTCGGTCTTGAGTTGCTTGCCAAGACCCGTGGTCGGAAAGATCGGGTCGAATTTCACGCAGGCGCGCAGTATCATCAGCTCGTTTTCCTGCCCGTTGACGAAGGTGCGCACCGGCTCCACCTCTTCGGAGGTGTCGATGCAATCGACATCGGTGGGCACTGTCACCGCGTCGCGCAGGTCGACCGGTACCATTTCGAGCCTCAGCGTCGTTTCGCAGCCCGGGATTACCCCGGCATATTCGCAGATTTCGGCCTTGATCTCGTCATGCTGTGGCGCGGTGCCGGTGCCCAGCCGTATACTGCGCACCGCCATGTCCATCCCGCGTTCGAGCATCGCATGGCGCAGCGTGATCATGCCCAGCTCGACCGAGCTGAGAAAGATCATGATGAAGGCGGGAAACAGGATCGCGAATTCGACCGTCGCGGTGCCATCCTCGCGGCGAAGCCAGCGCCGCGCGCGCTGCCTGATGCAGGAGCGATGACTCATTGGATCAGCCTCAGCTTGGAAATTGACGACGCGATCGAGGAAAAGGCATCGCTGATCTCGATTCCGTCGACGTCGAAATAATGGCCATCCGAGCTTGCACAGGATTTCAGAACCTGCTGGCCCCGCCACGGTGCCTCGAAGCCGATGGTGAAGATGATCGTGCCTTCATCCTTGGCCGCCTGGCAGATTGCGTCGGTGCGGCTGTCCTTGGCGTAGTTGCCGACATAGCTGTAGGCATAGCTGCGCCAATAGCTGTTCGCGTAGGAGCTGCTCCAGATCCCGTCGTAAAGCTCGAAGGCGATATACCTGTTCGAGGCCTGGTGGAAAAGTTGCGGGAAAGTCAGGCGCTGTGCATCACTGCCGCCGATGGGCTCATCGCCGTAATAGGGCGAGAACCAGTAGGCGCGGTTGCCGCTGGCCTGCTTGTAGTAATAGGTCGAGCCGATCCTGATCGAATAGATCCGGCGATAGTAGCCACCCACATTGCCCTCGTAGTACCACACGTCGGTCTGGCCGTCCTCGTAGTCATCGTTGAGGTAGTACTGCGCGGTGTTCTCGCCGTCCGACATCACCACCAACACCTTGAGAACGTCCTCGTCATAGGCCGTCGGCAGATGCGTGAAGGTCGGGTCGACATCGCCATCGGCGATCATGTCGTTCACCACCGGGTTCATGCTCGGATCGAGCAGTGCCGCCCCCCATTTCACCCCGATGTCGATCGAGGTGTTCCCGTTCACGCCGAGATCGTCGACATAATCCTCCATCGTTCCGCGGTTCATCGAATAAGCGAGAATCTCGGCGTTGAGGTTTTCGGAGCAGACCGGCAGGCGCAGGTTTTGCTCCGCCGTATACCACGGGTCGAACGGGCCGGTGCGTTGCAGGCTGTCACTGGTCGACACGCTGGTCGTGCTGAAATCGGACGCGTTGAAATCGACGCAATGGGAATAGTCATGCTCGTCCGTGAGGTTGAAATGCTGCGCCAGTATCGGACCGATATTGACCTGCGTGGCATAGGGCACGATCGAGATCGACACCTCGCCCTCCGGGCTGGAATCGAGCATCGTGTTCACGAATTCCTTGGCCGCGGGCCGCAGGTTGTTCATCCGGTTGTTCGAACCCATCGAGCCCGAGATGTCGAGCACGAGCGAGATTTCCACGCCGTCCACGCTTTCGGCCGCCGCACCCGCCGCCGGTGCCCGGAGCGAGTCGATCCCCATCATGTGGATGAGCTGGGTTCGCATTTCCATCTCGGCGGTGGCCGACACTTCCTTGTAGTTCAGCCCTTGATCCACCGTGACCGATGTCAGATAGCCGCTGAGGTCGGATTTATAGAAATAGTCGTGAACCACGTCCTCGGCGTCCAGCTCCTGGTCGAGGTCGGCCGCGGCCAGCACCGCGCGGTCGAGCGTGTGTTGCAGGTTCGCGCGGGTCAGCTCGAAACGCATGATATCGACGCCCAGCCCTCCGACCATGAGCATCATCAGGATCAGGAAGACGCCGAACCCCACGAGAACGCCATCCTCCTCGCGACCAAAGCGGCGGGCGTGCTTCGCCAGTCCGGTATCGTGCCAACGGTGCGAAATGGCTGTGGCACGCGCTCGTCCCAAATAGCTTTTCATTATCTGTCCCATCTACTGGCACCATACGACCGGCCCCGTTTCTCGAGCCGGCCTTTGGTTAATGCATAGCCAAGGAAGAGGGCGAAAATGGGGGTGGATTACGGTCGCATCGGGGAGAAAACCGCGGTTTTTCGCGGTATTTTCAAGGCAGTTCGGACCTGACTGCCGCATTCGTGCCCCAATTGCCGACACCGTGCCGACCCGAAGGTCGCGAGGGCCCGAAGGCCCTCGCGCCGCGCTCAGGTGCTTGCGCTGAACAAGACCTGTGGGGCAAAGCGCGGTCGTGTGAAGACGAAGGTCTGGATCGTGGTGTCGTCAAGGCCGATCCTGAACGGAGCTTCATAGTCCGACCATGTCTCGACGACGATCATCCGCTCTTCGTCCGCCATCGTGGGCAGCTGCTCCTCGAGTGCGCCCGCGTCGCCCGTGGGATGGGCGCTCACCGGTCCTCGGGTCTGCGACCACTCGACGTGGTATTCCTCGTCGTCCGCGTCATAGCGCACGACTGTCACCCGCATCCTGTGGGTGGACGAGGACCGCGTGAGAAAGGACATCAGACCGTGCTGACCGTCGAGATAGGCATCGTCGATCGGGTTCGTCTCGCGCGAGATCGCGTCCGAGATCGTGTAGGCGGTCTTGTGCACGATGCTGGTATGGCGATAGGCGTCGAAAAACGTGTAAAGCGCGCAAAACGCCCAGAACAGGATCGGCAGCATGATCACCGCCTCGATGGTGACGGAGCCGGATTGCCCGGATGCAAACCGTTGCAGCCGGGGCCGGATCCGGCGGATCGGTCGCATGAAGAACATCGTCATGAGTTGGGCTCCTGCACAAAGGCCGAGGTGGCGAACATCGCGGCATTGCCCGCGCCGTCGACCTCGAGGTAATAGCCAAGCCCCGATGTCGGGATGACCGGCGAAAACACGTAGCAGGCGCGCAGCAGCATCATGTCGTTCGCGCCGCCATGCAGGAAACTGCGCACCGGGGTGGCTTCTTCGGAATGGTCGATGCAATCGCCCTCGGCGGGCAGGGCGGCAAAGGCGCGCGGATCGACGCGGATCATTTCGAGCCGCAAATTGTCGGCGCATTGCGGAAGGACACCCGAGAAATTGCAGATCGCGTCCTTGATGTCGTCATGATCGGGATCGGTCCCGGTGCCCAGCCGGATGTCGCGCACCGCGAGATCCAGACCGCGTTCCAGCATCGCGTGACGGAACATGATCATGCCCAGTTCCACCGATGACAGGAACAGCGTCACGAAGAGCGGGAACATGATGGCGAATTCCACCGTCGCGGTGCCGCGTTCGTCACGGCGCCACCGGCGCAGGGTGCGGGGGATCGCAAACAGCCCGTTCATTGGGTCAGCCTCAACTGTGCGATCGAGGCGGCGATGGCCTCGAACGCGTCCGAAATGTCCACCCCTTCGGCGTCGAAGAAATGGCTTGGCGAGCTGGCGCAGTCACGCAGCTGCGCGTTGCCGTTCGGCGTCGCCTCGAACCCGATGGCATAGATCATCACGTCGTTGGACTTGGCCGTGCCGCAGGCGTCCTGGAGCCGGATGTCCTTTTGCGGACCCGAAACCGTGTCGGGCAGGGTGGAATACCAGTCCGACCAGGCCGCGCCATGGGTGCTTCCATTGGCCGAATAGGCCGGGCCGTATTGATAGCGGGCGTTCTGCGCCACCGACCGAAACGCCCAAAGCTCGGGGTAGCTCAGCCGGATCGCCTCGTCCGGGTCGGTGGTGTGATTGCCGCGCGGATCGTCATGCCACGCATTATCGCTCAGCCAGAAATACTCCGGCCCCGTCCGGGGCATGTGGACCGACACCGTGTCGGTGCCCGGATGGTACCAGATATCCGATGGTCCCTCGCGCCGGTCGGCGGGCAGCATGTATTGCGTCGTGTTTTGCCCGTCGGTCATCACCACGATCACCTTGAGCACGTTGGGCTCGTCGTAATCCACCGGGCGACCGGAATTGTCGGGATGCACATTGCCATCGGCGATCATGTCGCTCACGACCCCGCGCGTGCCCGGGTCAAGCAGCGTCATCGCCCATTTCATGCCGAGGTCGATCGAGGTGTTGCCATAGGCGGTCAGCGCGTCGATCTTTTCACGCGCCGCGGCCGGATCGGTCTCGAACACGGTGATCTCGGTGCCCGCGCGCGTCGGACAGACCGGCGAAGACAAGTCGTCCGCTTCGGGTGGCCAGCTGCCGCTGGCATAGGTGAAATAATCGAAATGCCCGGTCCGTTGCAACGGCGCGGTGGTCGACAGCGAGGCCGAGCTGAAATCGGCATCGTCGAAATCGACGCAATGCGAATAGTCGTGTTCGGTCGAAACATCGTAATGCTGCAACAGCGCCGCGCCCGCGTTGACCTGCGTGTTGTAGGGTATGATCGACACCGCCACATGCCCCGGCTCGGTCAGCGCCATCACCGTGTCGATGAAATCGCGCGCCGCGGGCCTGAGATTGACGAGGCGGTCGTTCCAGTTCATCGAGTTCGAGATATCGAGCACCAGCGCGATCTCGATCCCGTCGATCCGCTCTTCGGCACCGGCCAGCGCCGGGGCGGTCAGTTCGTTCACCCCGAGCATGTGCATGAACTGGGTGCGCATCGGGATCGAGGCGCTGGCATCGACCATGCGGAAATTGACCCCGCTCGACACGTTGGGCGCGTCGAGCGCCACGTCGCGCAGCCCGGCCGTGTCGAGATAATCCTCCACCACCTCCGCCGGGTCGCGTGGCTGCTGCATGTCCGAGGCGGCCAGGACCGCCCGGTCCAGCGTTGCCTGAAGCCGGGTGCGCGTCATCTCGAACCGCATCAGGTCGACACCGATGCCCGCCACCATCAGGATGATCAGCAGAAAGAAGATCGAAAAGACGATGATCACGCCGCTTTCGTCGCGCCGGAACCCGCACAGCCAGCGCCGCAGCCCGCGGCGCGTCGGCGCCTTGTGATCAGGGTATCGCGCCCGGCCCTTGAAAATCATACTCATCGCATCACCCGAAACCTGCGCCCCTGCCCATCATTTCAATATCTTGACGGGCATTACTCCGAAGCCGGAACTGGAATCAGATTGTGGCGGAAATCTGGCTAAAACAGGAGCTTAACAATGGCTTTGTCCGCGGATTTCGCATTGCCGGGCGCATACCGCCGCATTGTTTCAACCTTCGTGACAGTTTGCGTTGAATTCGCGCGTTTTCCCTGACCGCCTTCACGCGCCGGAAAGAGAAATTTGCAATTCCCGGCCAAGCTGCGACATCTTGTTCAGCACCGGGGGCGAGTCGTGCCCGGATTTTATGCAGATGGGAGGTCACGATGTCTGCTGTGAAAGAACCGAGTTTCCGTGAAAGCGTGGACCTGATGTTCAACCGCGCGGTCGCGATCATGGACCTTCCGCCGGGGCTGGAAGAAAAGATCAGGGTCTGCAACGCCACCTACACGGTGCGCTTCGGGGTCCGTCTGCGCGGCCATATCCACACCTTCACCGGCTATCGCAGCGTGCATTCCGAACATATGGAGCCGGTGAAGGGCGGTATCCGTTACGCCACCGCCGTCAACCAGGACGAGGTCGAGGCGCTGGCCGCGCTGATGACCTACAAATGCGCGCTGGTCGAAACACCCTTCGGCGGCTCCAAGGGCGGGCTTTGCATCGACCCGCGCGACTGGGACGAGCACGAACTCGAGTTGATCACCCGCCGCTTTGCCTATGAACTGGCCAAGCGTGACCTGATCCACCCCGCGCAGAACGTGCCCGCCCCCGACATGGGCACGGGCGAACGTGAAATGGCCTGGATCGCCGACCAGTACGCGCGGATGAACACCACCGACATCAATTCCCGCGCCTGCGTCACCGGCAAGCCGCTCAATGCCGGCGGCATCTCCGGCCGGGTCGAGGCGACGGGCCGCGGCGTGCAATATGCCCTGCGCGAGTTCTTCCGCCACCCCGAGGACGTGGCCAAGGCGGCCCTCGCGGGCAAGCTCGACGGCAAGCGCGTGATCGTCCAGGGGCTGGGCAACGTGGGCTACCACGCCGCCAAGTTCCTGCAACAGGAGGACGGCGCGATCATCACCGGCATCATCGAACGCGACGGCGCGCTCTTTGCCGAAAACGGCCTCGATGTCGAGGCGGTGCATGCCTGGCTGGTCAAGCACGGCGGCGTCACGGGCTTTCCCGACGCCACCCATACCGCCGACGGCGGCGCGGTGCTGGCGGCGGACTGCGATATCCTCATCCCCGCAGCTCTCGAAGGCGTGATCACCATGGAGAACGCCGAACGGATCAAGGCCCCGCTGATCATCGAGGCCGCCAATGGCCCGATCACTGCCGGCGCCGACGAGATCCTGCGCAAGAAGGGCACGATCATCATCCCCGACATGTATGCCAACGCGGGCGGCGTGACCGTATCCTATTTCGAATGGGTCAAGAACCTTTCCCATATCCGGTTCGGCCGGATGCAGCGCCGCCAGGAAGAGGCGCGTCACCAGCTTGTCGTGGACGAGTTGGAGCGGATCAGCCGCGACAGTTCGATCAACTGGACGCTGTCGCCCGATTTCAAGGATCGCTACCTGCGCGGGGCGGACGAACTGGAACTGGTGCGCTCGGGACTCGACGACACGATGCGCACCGCCTACCAGTCGATGCGCGAGGTCTGGCACGACCGCGACGATGTCGAGGATCTGCGCGTCGCCGCCTATCTCGTCGCCATTGACCGCGTGGCGGCAAGCTATCGTGCCAAGGGCCTCTGAACCGCGCCGCTGCCCTGGATTGTCTCGCAAATTCCGGGCCGTCTTCTTCGAAACATGGCGGCATCTGCCCGGCATTGCGCGACCGTGTTTTGAGCCGGTGGGGCGTAACGTGTCGCGCCTTGGCGGATTTTTGTCGAAAAGCCGGGTTTTCCTCTCCGCCCCGGTTGCTAAGTTGCCGGCGACTTGGTTCACTCCGGGGCACGCAAAGGGGAGACAAGCATGCGCTTTTCCGCGCTGAAAATCCTGACCGAGGGGCTGACCGGCAACAAGGGCTGGACGCCGCATTGGCGCGACCCGGAACCGAAGGCCGAATATGATGCCATCGTGATCGGTGGCGGCGGGCACGGGCTCTCGACCGCCTATTACCTTGCGAAGAACCACGGGCTGCGCAACGTGGCGGTTCTCGAAAAGGGCTATATCGGCGGCGGCAACGTGGGGCGCAACACCACCATCGTGCGGGCCAACTACTTCCTGCCGGGCAATTCCGAGTTCTACAGCCATTCGCTCAAGCTCTGGGAGGGGCTCGAAGAGGATCTCAACTACAACGTGATGCATTCGCAGCGCGGCCTCATCAACCTCTTCCATTCCGACGGTCAGCGTGACGCCTTCGCCCGGCGCGGCAACGCGATGATCAACCAGGGCGATGACGCGATCCTGCTCGACCGCGACGGCGTGCGCGAGATCCTGCCCTATCTCGATTTCGACAATGCGCGCTTTCCGATCTATGGCGGGCTCTACCACCCGCGCGGCGGCACCGCCCGGCACGATGCGGTGGCCTGGGGCTATGCCCGCGGCGCCGATCAGCGCGGCGTTGACCTGATCCAGAATTGCGAAGTGACCGGCATCGACATCGAGAACGGTCAGGTGCGGGGCGTGCAGACCACCCGCGGCGCGATCCGCGCCAAGAAGGTCGGGCTCGTCGTGGCCGGGCGTTCAAGCCAGGTGGCGGCGATGGCCGGGATGCGCCTGCCGATCGAAAGCCACGTCCTGCAGGCGTTCGTGACCGAGGGGCTGAAGCCGGTGATCGACCATGTCGTGTCCTTCGGGATGGGCCATTTCTACATCTCGCAAAGCGACAAGGGCGGGCTGGTCTTCGGCGGCGACATCGACTTTTACGCCTCTTACGCGCAGCGCGGCAACCTGCCCATGGCCGAGCACGTGATGGAGGCGGGCATGGCGCTCATGCCGATGATCGGCAAGGCGCGGGTGCTGCGCTCCTGGGGCGGGATCATGGACATGTCGCCCGACGGTTCGCCGGTCATCGACGCCACCCATATCGACGGGCTCTTTCTCAATTGCGGCTGGTGCTATGGCGGGTTCAAGGCGGTCCCGGCCTCGGGCTGGTGCATGGCATACCTGATGGCCACGGGTACCCCGCATGAACATGCCGCGGGCTTCCGGCTCGACCGGTTCGAAACCGGGCGCGGGCTGATGGATGAAGAGGGCACCGGCGCGCAGCATAACCTGCACTGACGGCGCGCGTGGAAAGGTTGGATATGAGTATTTTTCCCAAGAAAGAGCTGCACATGGCGCCCCCGATCGGAGATGCCGCATGAGGATCGACTGCCCCTGTTGCGGATCGCGCGACATCCGCGAATTCACCTACAAGGGCGACGCGCTCGCCCTCGACCGGCCCGATCCCGACGCGGGGGATGCGGCCTGGAACGATTATGTCCACAACCGCGACAACCCGGCCGGGCCGACCCGCGAGCTTTGGTATCACGAGATGGGCTGCGCCGCCTGGCTGGTGGTGACGCGCGACACGCGCAGCCATGAGATTCACGCCGTCGAACTGGCCAGTGCCGTCAAGGGGGACGTGGCATGAGGATCGATGGAAACGGGCTGATCGACCGCACGAAACCGCTGCGCTTTTCCTTCGATGGCCACGCCTATGACGGCTATCACGGCGACACGCTGGCCTCGGCGCTGCTGGCCAACGGCATCCGCCTTGTCGGGCGCAGCTTCAAGTATCACCGCCCGCGCGGCATCATGACCGCAGGCTCCGAGGAGCCCAACGCGCTCGTGACCGTGGGGCAGGGGGCCGCGCAAGACCCCAACCTGCGCGCCACCACGCTCGAACTTCACGACGGGCTCGAGGCGCGTTCGCAGAACCGCTGGCCCTCGCTCGACTGGGACCTGCTGGCCCTCAACGATCTGGCGGCGCCGTTTTTCGGTGCGGGCTTCTATTACAAGACCTTCATGTGGCCCCGCGCCTTCTGGGAAAAGCTTTACGAACCGATGATCCGCCGCGCGGCGGGGCTTGGCGCGCTTTCGGGGCAGGCCAACGCGGAGCGCTATGAAAAGGCATTTGCCCATTGCGACCTCCTGGTGATCGGGGCGGGGCCTGCAGGCCTCATGGCGGCGCTCACCGCGGCGCGGGCCGGGGCCGACGTGATCCTTGCCGACGAGGACCGCGTGATGGGCGGGCGGCTCAACCTTGAGACCGAAGAGGTCGGCGGACAGGCGGGCCGCGACTGGGCGGCGGGCGTGGTGGAGGAGTTGCGGGCGATGGAGAATGTCCGCCTGATGCCCCGCACCACCGTGACCGGCGCCTATGACGGGGGCACCTATGGCGCGGTTGAGCGGGTGGCGATGCATGTGCCCAATCCGGGCCCCGCGCCGCGCGAATGTTTCTGGCGCATCTCCGCGCGCCGCGCGATCCTTGCCACCGGGGCGCTCGAGCGCCCCGTGGCCTTTCGCGACAATGACCGCCCGGGCATCATGATGGCGGGGGCGGTGCGCGCCTATGTCAACCGCTGGAACGTGGCGCCGGGGCGCTCGGTCGTGGTCTTTGGCAACAACGACGGCGCCCATCGCACCGCCGCCGACCTGCTGGCCGCGGGCGTCAATGTCGCCGCCCTCGTCGATGCGCGGCTGGGCGCGACCACCACCCTCGACGTGCCGTTCTACGCTGGCCATATCTGTGGCTCCGAAGGTCGCAAGGGGCTCGAAGCGGTCTCGATCGCCACCATGTCGGGCATCGAGAAGGTGCAGGCCGATTGCCTGGCCGTCTCGGGCGGCTGGAATCCCTCGCTGCATCTCGCCTGTCACATGGGCGGCCGGCCCGACTGGTCGCCCGGGATCGTGGCTTTCGTGCCGCGCGCGGGCATGGTGCCGGGCCTTGCTGCCGCGGGGGCCGCGAATGGCACCTTTTCCACCGCCGGCTGTCTCGCCGCGGGCGCCGACGCCGCGCAGGCCGCGCTCACCGACCTGGGGCTGAATCCCGGCATGCCCGAGATTCCCCGCGCCGAGGATGGCACCTATGACATCACCCCGCTCTGGTCGGTGCCGGGCAAGGGGCGCGCCTGGCTCGATTTCCAGAACGACGTGACCGTGAAGGACGTGAAACTCGCCGTGCGCGAAGCCTACGCTTCCGTCGAGCACATGAAGCGCTACACCACACAGGGCATGGCCCCCGACCAGGGCAAGAACTCCAACGTGAACGCGCTGGCCGTGCTGGCCGATGCCACCGGCCGCACCATCCCCGAGACCGGCACCACCACCTATCGCCCGCCCTTCGTCCCGGTCTCCATCGCCGCGATGGGGGCGGGGGCGCAGGGCAAGGGGTTCGCACCCGAGCGCATGACCACCTCGCACAAGGCCAGCGTCGCGGCCGGTGCCCCGATGATCGAGGCCGGGCTGTGGTATCGCCCCTCGTATTTCCCCGCGCCGGGCGAGACGATATGGCGCCAATCCTGCGACCGCGAGGTCGGGTTCGTGCGGGGCGCGGTGGGCATCTGCGATGTCTCGACCCTCGGCAAGATCGACATCCAGGGGCCGGATGCGGGGGCGTTTCTTGATTTCGTCTACACGAACATGTTTTCCACGCTGAAGGTCGGGCGCACGCGTTACGGCCTGATGCTGCGCGAGGATGGCCACGTGATGGACGACGGCACCACCGCGCGGCTGGGCGAAAACCATTACCTGATGACCACCACCACCGCCGCCGCCGGGCCGGTGATGCGGCATCTGGAATTCGTGCGCCAGGGCCTGCGCCCCGATCTTGACGTGCAACTCATGTCGGTCACCGAGCAATGGGCGCAATTCGCCGTCGCCGGGCCGAAATCGCGGGAGTTAGTGAACGGCCTGCTCGATATCCCTATCGACAATGACAGTTTTCCCTTCATGGGCTGCGGCGCCGTGACCCTGGGCGGGATCGACGCACGGCTCTTCCGCATCTCCTTTTCCGGCGAACACGCCTATGAAATCGCCGTGCCCGCGCGCTATGGCGACAGCCTCTTTCGCCTGCTGAAGCGACAGGCCGAGGCGCTGGGCGGGGGCGCCTACGGGATGGAGGCGCTCAACGTGCTCCGCATCGAAAAGGGTTTCATCACCCATGCCGAGATCCATGGCCGCACCACCGCCTTCGACATCGGCATGCAGGGGATGATGAGCCGCAAGAAGGATTTCATCGGCAAGAGTGCCAGCCAGCGCCGGGGCCTGATGGACGAGGGGCGCGAACGTCTCGTCGGCCTCAAACCCGTGGGCGATGTGCAGCAACTCACCGCCGGGGCGCATCTCTTTGACGAGGGGGCCGAGGCCATCCGCGAGAACGATCAGGGCTATGTCACCTCGGTCGGCTTCTCGCCGACGCTGGGCCATTACATCGGGCTGGGTTTTCTCAGGCGCGGGCCCGAACGGATCGGCGAGACCATCCGCATGGTCGATCACCTGCGCGGGGTGGAGACCACCTGCGAAGTCTGCAACCCGGTCTTTTTCGACCCCGAAGGAGGGCGCGCCCGTGGCTGAATCCGAGCTCAACCTCATTGCGACACCGCCCTGCGCCGGGCTCTTGCCGCTTTCCATCGGCACGGTGACCGCCAGCGAGGAACCGTCCTGCGCGCTCACCTCGATCGCACCATACCGGGGGCAGGAGGGGGCGTTGTCGGATGCACTGAAGAACGCGCATGGCATGGCATGGCCCAAGCCCGGGCGCATGACCGGCAAGGCGGGCGCGCGCGCGCTCTGGTTCGGGCAGGGGCAGGCGCTTCTGGTCGGGCCCGCGCCCGATGCGGGGCTGGCCCGGCACGCGGCCCTCACCGATCAGTCCGACGCCTGGGCGATGGTCCGGCTTTCGGGCGCGGGGGCGCAGGATGTGCTGGCCCGGCTGACGCCGCTCGACCTGCGGCGCGGATCGTTCAAACGCGGCCACACCGCGCGCACCGAGATCGCGCATATGATGGGCTCGCTCACCCGGCTGGGCGAGGAGGCGTTCCTCATCCTCGTGTTCCGCTCGATGGCCGCGACGCTGGCGCATGATCTCGAAACAGCGATGCAATCGGTCGCGGCGCGCAAGCGACTTTGATATGATGAAAATCACCACCACCGCGCGCGGCGTTAACCGGATTCGGCGTCGCGAATGCCGCACTGCGGCGGTGCACGCATGGCAGCCGTCCAGCAGCCGCAGATCACCCCCCGCCCGGCCGATGGCATCCGACCTTTAACCGCACCGCGCGTTGCGTCATATTGTGTCAAACACGACAGAGCCGAATCCCCGGCAGGAGGCCCCATGCGTGCGTTTCTCGCTGCAATCCTGATGCTCCCGATCGCCGCTCCGGCAGTTTCCGAAACCGAACAGGAACGCGCCGACCGCTGCGCGGCGCAGACCGAGATCGTTTCGCAAGCTGTTGAAATGAGACAGAAAAGGCGCTCCGAGGCGCGAACGAAAAAGGTCATTCTCGACGCCACCGAAGAGGGCCTTGCCCCGTCCGTCCCGCTGCTCGTGGGCTTTGTCTACACGCTCCACCGCAGCGACCTGAAACGCGATGTCAGCGGCTCCTTTCTCGAACAATGCAACGCCTACAAGCAATAAGGACTTGAATTTTCTAGGAAAATTCGTGAACGCCCATGTCGCTGCCCCCCGGTTTCCTCGATGAATTGCGCACCCGCACCTCGCTTTCACAGGTGGTCGGTCGCAAGGTCATGTGGGACATGCGCAAATCCAACCAGGGCAAGGGCGACATGTGGGCACCATGCCCTTTCCACCAGGAAAAAACAGCGTCTTTTCATGTAGATGACCGCAAGGGCTACTATTACTGCTTTGGCTGCCACGCCAAGGGAGACGCGATTTCCTTTGTCCGCGAAACCGAGAACGTGGACTTCATGGAGGCGGTCGAGATCCTCGCCCGCGAGGCCGGGATGCAGCTTCCCGCCCACGACCCGCAAGCCCGGCAAAAGGCCGACCGGCGCTCGGAACTGGCCGATGTAATGGAACAGGCGGTGCAGTTCTTCCGCCTGCAACTGCGCACCGCCGCCGGAACCATGGCACGCGAATATATCGATCAAAAACGGGGACTTGGCGCAGAGGCGCAAGAGCGGTTCGAGATCGGTTTCGCGCCCGACGGCTGGCAGAACCTGTGGGATCACCTGCGCGCCAAGGGGATCGCCGAAGACCTGATTATCGAGGCCGGTCTTGCCAAACCCTCGACCCGGCAGGGTGGCAAGCCCTATGACACGTTCCGCAACCGGATCATCTTTCCGATCCGCGACCCGCGCGGGCGCTGCATCGCGTTCGGCGGCCGGGCGATGGACCCGAACGACAATGCCAAGTATCTGAATTCACCCGAAACCCTGCTCTTCGACAAATCGCGCACGCTCTACAATCACGGCCCGGCCCGCGAGGCGGCGGGCAAGGGGCAGCCGCTGATCGTGGCCGAGGGCTACATGGACGTGATCGCGCTCTCCGAGGCTGGGTTCGGCGCCGCCGTCGCGCCGCTCGGCACGGCTGTCACCGAAGCCCAGCTTCAACTCTTGTGGCGCATCGCGGATGAACCGCTCATCGCGCTCGACGGTGACACCGCCGGGCTGCGCGCCGCGCATCGCGTGATCGACCTCGCCCTGCCGCTTCTCGAAGCCGGCAAATCCCTGCGTTTCGCCTTGATGCCCCAAGGCAAAGACCCGGATGACGTGCTCCGCCAGGGCGGGCCGGGGGCGGTGCAATCCCTGCTCGATCAGGCGATGCCGATGGTTCAACTGTTGTGGCAGCGCGAGACCGAAGGCCGTGTCTTCGACAGCCCGGAACGCAAGGCAGCGCTCGATAAGGCCCTGAGAGAAAAGATTAAACTTATCCGTGATCCGTCGATCCGCCAGCATTACGGGGCCGCGATCAAGGATATGCGCTGGAAGCTCTTCAACCCGCGCCGCCAATGGACCCCCAAGGCAAGATGGTCAGCCTTGCCAGAGGTTCAGACCGCGACGAAATCCTCGCTCATCGTGGCTGCGGGTGACGCCGCGCAAGATCACCTTCGCGAGGCCGTGATCCTTGCGGTGCTGATTTCGCATCCCGATCTGGCGCAGGAATTCGAGGGTCAGATCGAGGCCATGCATTGCCTCGATCCCGATCATGATGCGCTGCGCAACCGGATGCTGCGCCTGCTGGCCGAAGAGATTTCGCCCGGGCCCGAACCGATGGCTGCGGCGCTGGGCGAGGCAGCGCTTGAAAAACTCTTTGCGCAGCCCCATCTTCGCATCGTCCCCGCACTCCGCCGTCCGGGCGATATCGAACTTGCGCGGATGACCGTGGCCGAGGAACTGGCCAAGATCGATGCGAATCGTGGCCTTCAGGCCGAGATCGCCGAGGCGGCCGAAGACCTGTCGGGGCCGGCGGATGAAGCGCTGACATGGAGGCTGGGTCAGGCCGCCGAGGCGCATAACCGGGCCGCGCACGGCACGGGGGAGGACAAGGCGGAATTCGATCTCGGTGACAACGGCGCCCGGATCGACCGACGGGAAAAGGACGCGTTTGATGCTTTGCTGGACAAGATCAATTATGCCAAACGGCAACGGTAGCGCGTTTTGGTGAGGATTCGGTGAAGAATTCAGGGTAAACGGGTGGCCGAATCACCCCGATACCCCCATGATTCGCGGTTAAGCGAATCACCTGTCGCGGGATTGGCCGGAAACGGTCGTCCCAAGATAGTCTCGCAGACCGACTGAGCAGGAGCACTCAATGGCCGCCAAGGACACCGAAGAGCGTAAACCCGACGACCAGGAGCCCGAAGTCTCGCTCGACATGAGCCAGGCAGCCGTGAAGAAGATGATCTCCGAGGCACGCGAAAAGGGGTTCATCACCTACGATCAGCTCAACCAGGTCCTGCCGCCCGATCAGGTGAATTCCGAACAGATCGAGGACGTGATGTCGATGCTCTCGGAGATGGGCATCAACATCATCGAGGACGAGGAAGCCGAGGAAGAGGAGCAGAAGAACACCGCCGTTGTCGAGATCGGCCAGAAGGGCGAATTGACGCTGGGCGGAAGCGGGCAGGAAAAGCTCGACCGGACGGACGATCCTGTCCGCATGTATCTGCGCGAGATGGGCACCGTCGAGTTGCTGAGCCGCGAAGGCGAAATCGCCATCGCCAAGCGGATCGAGGCGGGCCGAAACACGATGATCGCGGGACTTTGCGAAAGCCCGCTGACTTTTCAGGCGATCACCATCTGGCGGGACGAGCTTCTGTCCGAAGATATCCTGCTGCGCGACGTGATCGACCTTGAAACCACGTTCGGCAACCAGATGGACGAGGAACAGGGCGAGCCGGTAGTGGAGGCCGCGAATGTCGCGACCGCGCCCAAGGCCAAGGAGGACGAGCCCGAGCTCGACGCCGATGGCAATCCGATCGCCAAGGAAGATGACGACGACGAGGACGAGCAGGCCAACATGAGCCTTGCAGCCATGGAGACCGCGCTCAAACCGCGGGTTCTGGAAACGCTCGACCGGATCGCCGACGACTATGCCAAGCTCAGCGAGATGCAGGACAGTCGCATCTCGGCGACTTTGAACGAGGATGGATCGTTCTCGAAGAAGGACGAAACCACCTATCAGGAACTCCGTTCCGAGATCGTGAAGCTCGTAAATGCACTCCACCTTCACAACAACCGTATCGAGGCACTGATCGATCAGCTTTACGGCATCAACCGCCGGATCATGCAGATCGACTCGGCGATGGTGAAGCTGGCCGACCAGGCCCGCATCAACCGCAAGGAATTCGTCGACGCCTATCGTGGGCGCGAACTTGATCCGGCCTGGCTCGAAGATATGGCCGACAAGCCCGGGCGCGGCTGGCAGGCCCTGATCGAACGGTCGACCGACAAGGTCGAGGAATTGCGCTCAGACATGGCGCAGGTCGGGCAGTATGTCGGCCTTGATATCAGCGAGTTCCGCCGCATCGTGCAACAGGTCCAGAAGGGCGAGAAAGAGGCACGGCAGGCGAAGAAGGAAATGGTCGAGGCAAACCTGCGGCTGGTGATCTCGATCGCCAAGAAATACACCAACCGCGGGCTGCAATTCCTTGATCTCATTCAGGAAGGCAATATCGGCCTGATGAAGGCGGTGGACAAGTTCGAGTATCGCCGCGGCTACAAGTTCTCGACATACGCGACGTGGTGGATCCGCCAGGCGATCACCCGCTCGATCGCCGATCAGGCGCGCACGATCCGCATCCCCGTGCACATGATCGAGACCATCAACAAGCTGGTGCGCACCGGGCGCCAGATGCTGCACGAGATCGGTCGCGAACCCACGCCCGAGGAACTGGCCGAAAAGCTGCAGATGCCGCTCGAAAAGGTCCGCAAGGTGATGAAGATCGCCAAGGAACCGATCAGCCTCGAAACCCCCATCGGCGACGAGGAAGACAGCCAGCTTGGCGACTTCATCGAGGACAAGAATGCGGTCCTGCCGCTCGACGCAGCCATTCAGGACAATCTCAAGGAAACCACGACCCGTGTTCTGGCCAGCCTGACCCCGCGCGAGGAACGTGTGCTGCGCATGCGCTTCGGCATCGGCATGAACACCGACCACACGCTCGAAGAGGTGGGCCAGCAGTTCAGCGTCACCCGCGAGCGCATCCGCCAGATCGAAGCCAAGGCATTGAGAAAGCTCAAGCATCCCAGCCGGAGCCGTAAACTCCGGTCGTTCCTGGATCAGTGAACCGTTTGCGAAATCCGCGAGGCCGGTGATCGCTGCCTACGCGGATCAGCCGTTTGTGAATTGAACCGACTCTCCGCGCAACCTATGTCGACGGGTGAGCGTCAGCGGAGGTGACCAATGCACAGAATCCTGATTTCGGCACTCGCTTTGGGCCTCGCTGCCGGATCCGCCCAGGCCTTCACTGCGATCAACGGTCTGACCGTGGCACCGGTTCAAGGCGGGTTCGAAGTGGTCACGCGCGGGGCGGACGGCCCACGCCAGATCTGGTGCGCAGCCGCTGAATACGCGCGCCAGACCCAGGGGGCAGGGGGCAATGACCGGCTCTACATCCTGCGGGGCTATGGGGCGAGCCTGTCCGAGAGCGGCAAGCGTGGCGTGGTCTTCACGCTTCACCCCGATTCGGAGCTTGCCAATGGGCCGCGGCCGGGCACGGGTGGCAATTATTCGGTTTCGATGCGTCGTGTCGGCTATAACCTGCGGACGGCCCATGCCGAGCAGTTCTGCGCTGACACCTTCGAAGATGTCTGGCCCTTCTGACCGCGACCTTGAGAATAATCGCAGTTGCAAATCCCGCGGATGTGCTATCCTTGCAAGCGGCGACATCGCGCGCCCGATCTGAACAACCGGATCCGGGATGACTGGACCCGACTTTTCCCGGAAAGTGCAATCATGGCAGAAACGACAGAAAAAACCCCGAAGACACCCGAGCAAACCGCCATTCGCAAGGCTGTGCGCCTTGTCGCCTATACGGCATGGCTCCAGGACTTTCGCGACAGCAACCCCGATGCAACCCAGGACCAGCGCAAGCTTGCCTGGGAGGAGGCAAAGAAGGATGAACTTCGCAAGGGGCGCAAGATCATCAACGCGCTCAAGCGCAAGGGCTATGAGCTGACAAGGCCCGAACAGACCACCGAGGCCGCCTGAGGCCATATTCGGCCAACTCGGAAACCGGGCCCTTTCGGGTCCGGCAAGCCGAAAGCATGAATTGAAAAGGGGGCGATGTTTCGCCCTCTTTCGTGCTATGCGAACCGTCCATTTTACAATGCGCGTTTGATGCCTCAAGGCTTGGGCCAATTGACCAAAATCAAGTGATGGGCGCGGTCCGGGTGATAGGTGCATTGCATGTCCAATGCCGACCTGCACCCCTCGCCCCTGCCACGATCCCGCCCGGGATTTCCCTTGCCGCTCTTCCTGCTCCAGCCATTGCTGGCCCGGGTCGTCCGGCGGATCGCGGCGGAAAACCCGGGCATGTTCAATCGCCTGGGCCCATGGGTCGGGCGCGATTTCATCATAGATCCGATCGACATGCCCTTTGTGCTGCACCTGCGGCCAGATCCCGATGCGCCGCTGATGCGCGCGGTGTCACGGCGACGGCCGCCTGATCATGTGGCGCGGATCTCGGGCCGGTTTCTCGATCTGCTGGAACTGGTCGATGCCGATCTCGACGGTGACGCGCTGTTCTTTTCCCGTGACCTCGTGATCGAGGGCAACACCGAGGCCGTGGTCAGCCTGCGCAACGCGCTTGACGATGTCGACGGCTCCATCGCCGGGCGCGTGGCCGACATGCATGGCGCGCCGGGGCGCGCGGCGCTGGCCGGGCTGCGGCGTATGGCTGAGAAAAGAAAGGCGAACAAGGCATGACAGTCGGAGAACTGGTCTGTCCCGCGGGCACCCCGGCCGCGCTGCGAACCGCGGTCGATGCAGGTGCCGATACCGTTTATTGCGGGTTTCAGAACGCCACCAACGCGCGCAATTTCCCGGGGCTGAACTTCACGCCCGAGGAGATGGCCGAAGCGGTCGAATACGCCCATGCACGCGGCGCCAGGGTTCTGCTGGCGCTTAATACCTTTCCCCCGGCCGGGCAATTCGACCTCTGGCGCGACGCGGCCGAAATGGGTGTGCGGTTCGGTGTCGATGCAATGATCGTCGCCGACATCGGTGTCGCCGCCGCGATCCGGCAGGCCCATCCCGATCAGCGCCTGCATCTTTCGGTGCAGGCCGCCGCCTCCAGCCCCGAGGCGATCGCCTATTACGTCGAGAATTTCGGGATCAAACGCGTGGTCCTGCCCCGCATCCTGACCATGTCCGAAATCCGCGCCATCATGGCCGAAATCCCCTGCGAGATCGAAACCTTCATCTTTGGCAATCACGGGCTGATGGTCGAGGGCCGGTGCAGCCTGACCAATTACGCCACCGGGCTTTCGACCAATATGGACGGCGTCTGTTCACCCGCCGCGGATGTCGAGTACAAGCGCGAAGCCGATGGTGGCATGACCACGCGGCTGGGTGCCTTTACCATCGACCGTTTCGCTCCGGACGAGACGGCGGGCTATCCCACCATCTGCAAGGGACGCTATCGCGCGCCCTGCCGCGAAACGGGCTATTACGCCTTCGAGGAACCGGTCAGCCTCAACCTCGCCCGGCTCCTGCCCGAGCTGATGACGGCCGGGGTTCATGCTTTCAAGATCGAGGGTCGCCAGCGCAGCCGCGCCTATGTCCGGCAGGTGGTCTCGAATTTCCGCGCCGCCGTGGATGCCATCCGCGAGGGGCGTGAGCCGCAACTCGCGGACCTCGTGGCCCTGACCGAGGGGCAAAAGGAATCCCAGGGCGCCTTCCAGACCAAGAAATGGCGGTGACATCATGGACCTGACGCTGGCCCCGATCCCCTATCACTGGTCGCGCGACGCGCGACGCGATTTCTATGCCCGCATTGCCGACGAGGCTCCGGTCGATACCGTCATTCTGGGCGAATTGATCTGTTCCAAACGCGCGCCCTTCTTCGAGGCCGACCTGCCCGAGATTGCCGAGCGGCTGGAGTCGGGCGGCAAGCGCGTGATCTGGTCCTCGCTGGCCGAAATCCTGCTCAAGCGCGAGCGCAAGGCGACCGACGATCTCTGCGCGGTTGGCGACGGCCGGATGGTCGAGGCCAACAACGCCGCCGCCTTGCGCGCGCTGGCCGGTCGGCCGCATCGTGTCGGGCCGATGATGAATGTCTATAACGAAGAAACCATGCGCTTCCTTGCCGCGCAGGGCGCCACCCATGTCAGCCTGCCGCCCGAGCTGCCCCGCGCGGGCGTCGCGGTGATGGCTGAGGCCGCGCGCGCGGCCGGGCTGGGCATCGAGGTGCAGGTCTTTGGCCGCGCCTCGCTGGCCGTGTCGGCGCGCTGCTATCACGCCCGCGCCCATGGCCGCACCAAGGACAATTGCCAGTTCGTCTGCGAAGAGGACCCCGACGGGATGCCGCTTGCCACGATGGATGGCGATCCGTTCCTCGTGGTCAACGGCATCCAGACCCTGTCGCGCTCTTAGGTCAACCTCGCCGCGCATGTGCCTGACATGCGGGCGATGGGGGTCAGCGCATTGCGGCTTGTCCCGCAGCGTCAGGACATGGTCGCCGTGGCCAAGGTCTTTGCCGAACTCGCCGCCGCTCGCATCGACGGGCAAGAGGCGGCGGCGCGGCTCGATGCGATGCAGATGGATGCGACCTTCTCCAACGGGTTCTGGCTGGGCGAGGCAGGATATCGGCGCATTGCGCGGGCGTCCTGACGGCATTGGCAGATGCCCCGCAGCCGGGTTACAAACCCCCATGCAGACCGAGTTCGAGATTTCAACCCGCGGCCAGGGCCTTTACGAGTTCACCCGCGAAGTCACCGGCTGGACCGCGGGGCGGGGCGACGGTCTTCTCACGCTTTTCGTGCGCCACACCTCCTGTTCGCTGCTCATCCAGGAAAACGCCGACCCGGATGTGCAATCCGACCTTCGCGCCTATTTCCAGCGTCTCGTGCCGCCCACGACCGATCCCGCGATGGCCTATCTCGTCCACACCCAAGAAGGCCCCGACGACATGCCCGCCCATATCAAGGCCGCGATGATGCCGGTTTCGCTTTCGATCCCCGTTTCACAGGGGCGGCCGGTGTTGGGCACGTGGCAGGGGATCTATCTTTTCGAACATCGTGACCGACCACATCTGCGTAGCGTTGCGGCCTGTTTCACACCGTGATCCGTGCGAATGGACGCAAGGGGGCAACAAACTGAATGCCCGCATCTTGGGGCGACAATTGCCCTCTACCCAAAAGCTTGAGGCTCCCCTATAGTGCCTGTGGATAACTGGGGCGCGAACCCCAGACCGGGGCCGAGACAAGAGTGAAGGGGAAGGGCGATGCGCTGCCCGTTTTGTGGGAACATTGATACACAGGTCAAGGATTCGCGACCGGCGGAAGATCATGTATCGATTCGCCGGCGCCGCTTCTGCCCGGCCTGTGGCGGTCGTTTTACCACCTACGAGCGGGTGCAGCTGCGCGATCTCGTGGTGATCAAGTCAAATGGCCGGCGCGAGGATTTCGACCGCGAGAAGCTGGAACGCTCGATCCGCATCTCGATGCAGAAACGCCCCGTTGACCCCGAGCGCATCGACCAGATGATTTCGGGTATCGTGCGGCGGCTCGAAAGCATGGGCGAGACCGATATTCCGTCAAAGGTGATCGGCGAGATCGTGATGGAAACGCTGGCCCGGATCGACACGGTGGCCTATGTGCGCTTTGCCAGCGTTTACAAGAATTTCCAGGCGGCCGACGACTTCGACAAGTTCGTCAGCGAGTTGCGCCCGGAGGTGAAACCGGAAGAGTGAACGACACTGACAAACGCTTCATGGCGCTGGCCCTGGCGCTCGGACGGCGTGGGCAGGGCCGGACATGGCCCAACCCGGCGGTGGGCTGCGTCATCGTGCGCGAGGGCCGGATCGTCGGGCGCGGCTGGACCGCGCCGGGCGGACGACCACATGCCGAGCCACAGGCGCTGGCGCAGGCGGGCGCGGCGGCGCGCGGGGCAACGGCCTATGTTTCGCTCGAACCTTGTGCGCATCACGGCCAGACACCGCCCTGTTCCGAGACGCTGATCAATGCCGGGATCGCCCGCGTCGTGGCGCCGCTGCAAGACAGTGACCCGCGTGTCGCGGGGCACGGCTTCGCGATGCTGCGCGCGGCAGGCGTGTCGGTGACGACTGGCGTCATGGCAGACGAGGCCGCGCACGACCATGCCGGCTTCTTCCTGCGTACCGAACAGGGCCGGCCTTTCGTGACGCTCAAGCTCGCGTCGAGCCTCGATGGCCGCATCGCCACCGCAACGGGTGAAAGCCAATGGATCACCGGCCCCGAGGCGCGGCGCGCGGTGCACGCGATGCGCGCGCGGCACGATGCGGTCATGGTCGGCGGCGGCACCGCGCGGGCCGACGATCCATCGCTGACCGTGCGCAAGATCGGCACCACGCATCAGCCGGTGCGCGTCGTGGTCTCTCGCCGTCTCGACCTGCCGCTGATGAGCCGGCTTGCGATGACCGCGCCGGACGCGCCGCTGTGGCTGGCCCATGGAACGGATGCCGATCCGGCCCTGCACGAGGCATGGGAAGGGATCGGCGCGAAGCTGATCGCCTGTAATCTGTCGGGCCGGCAGCTCGATATCGGATCGGTTTTGCACGCACTCGGGGCGGAGGGTCTGACCCGGGTGCTGTGCGAGGGCGGCGGGGCACTTGCCGCTTCGCTTCTGGCGGCGGACCTGGTGGACGAGCTTGTGATCTTCTCTGCCGGCATGGCCATCGGCGCCGAAGGTCTGCCCTCGATCGGGGCGATGGGGCTGGCCCGGCTGGACGAGGCACCGCGCTTTGAACGGGTCGAGGTCCGCGCCGTCGGTGCCGATATCCTGCACCGCTGGCGCCGCGCCTGATCGAAGAGCACAGGCACTTACCGCCAGAGCGGCGCGAACCCGGCGAAAACCCCCTGCAACTTGGACAGCAACCGGTTTGCCGGTCCGGGATGCGGAATCTCGCCCGCGGCCAGCCGTTCCACCGCGGTTTCGACAGGGCAGGGCAGGCCACTCACCGGATCGAAATAGCGTGGGTAATCGATCAGGGCGGCATGCACCAACCCCTCGAGCGCCGGGCGTGCCGTGCGCCGCTGCGGGACATCGCCCCGGTCGCGTGTCAGCCCCCAGCCCGCATAGAAGGGTGCCCCGGTTACCGTTACGCTGATCCCGCGCAACAGCGCCTCGAATCCGAGAAGCGAGGTCATGGTCCAGACCTCGTCGACCTCGTCCAGAAGAGCCAGAGGGTCGGACTGCTCCAGCACCATATCGGCCAACTCGTTCGCATTGATCACACCGTCGCGCAGACCGGCCTCGACATCGGGATGCGGCTTGTAAACGATCACCGCTTGCGGATTGGCGGCGCGCGCGACCTGCAAAAGGGCGAGGTTGGTGCTGATCTCGCCCGCACCGAGCCGGATCGAGGCGTCATCCTCGACCTGCCCGGGCACGAGGATGCGATGCCCCTTGGGCAGCACCGGGGCGCCGCCACCCAGGTTATACTTGTTGACCCGCTCCGACACGAGTCGCGCAATGAGCCGCCTTGCGCGATCCTCCTGATCGGGGCGAAGCTGCGCGCGCTCCGCGATCAACCGCTCAAGGCGGCTTTCCCGCGTCGGGTCGTAATAGACCCCAAGATCGTCGCAGACGAGAGAAAGCGGCGGGATCAACTCGGCCCCGAGGCCCTTCGAGCGCAGGAAACCGTCTTCGACCCGGACCACGTCACCGGCTTTGCCCGCGCTGCCCCAGACCATGCGCCGCCGCCCGTCGCCGGGTTTCGCGCGGAACACCATCGCCTTGTGTCGTCCGAAAAACCGTTGAAACGGCCGCCGCTTCCACAGGCGTATGCCCTCACCCGCCCAGCCGTGGCGATCCTCGCGCCACTCTCGGGCCCGGGCCTCGGCGCTGGCGATTGCCTCTTCAAGTTCGCACAGCCGGTCGGTGCAGGGATCATACCATGTCGGATGCAGGATCATCGCCGCCGCGAAAAGCTGTGCCCGCGTGAGGTTGCGTCCGCGCCGGGGCAGGGGGTGCGGGTTGCGGTCATCGCTCAACCCCCAGCCGGCATAGAACGGCTGGCCAAAGACCGCCGGCCTGTGCCCCGCCAGCATCGCTTCGAACCCCATCTGGCTTGATACGGTGTAGACCGCGATCGCCCCCTCGAAGAGCGCCCAGGGGCTGACTGCCCCGGTGAAAAGCGTCACCCGCCCGCTGGTGTCCTCGGGGCCGAAATACCCCTTGCGAAACCCCTGTTCGGTTTCGGGGTGGGTCTTGATCAGGATCCGTGCCCCCGGGTTGTCCTCTTGTGCGTAATAGAGCATCTCGCGAAAGGTATTCGCGTCGGCCTGCCCATGGGTGACGCTGGCGTCGCCGCGGGTCTGGTCGATCACCAGGACATAGCCCGGGTCGGGCGGCGGCATATCGGGATCAAAGGCGAAATACTTGCTCAGATGGGCCTCTTGCAGGCGGGCCATCGCGCCGCGGGCGCGGTCGAGAAGTGCCGTATCGTCGAGTGGATGGTTGGCCAGCAGGTTTTCGATATCCGACGGGATCGAGGCGTCGAAATGCACGCCGCCCCTGCTGTCGATCATCAATCCGAGCGGCGCTTCGCCGGCCCGCCCCGGAAACAGCGAACGCAGGAACGCGTCCTCGATCCGCATGAGCCCCGCGCCTGTCGCGCGTGCCACCGCCTCGCCGCGCGCGGCATAGGGCGAACGCCCCCAGACAGCGATCAGGTCCTCGGCCCCCGGTTTGCCGAGCCTCAGCTCATAGCCTGCAAGTGAAATGATGCGTCGCACCTGCCGCTGGCGCAGGAACCCGGCATTGTAATAGAAAAGCCGCCGGGGCTTGGGTGCTCCGGCGGCCTTGTCCGTTTCGAACTCCGGCAAGGGTCAGTCACCGCCTAGTGTTTCGACACCGGAGGTTGCCGTTCCTACCGAGCCGAGCGTGCCAGTCACGGCAGAGATCACCTTGTTCCATTGAGTGAACGGCGCCTCTGTCACGTAAAGCGTGTCACCGTCGCGGATGCTGAAATCACGCGCAAGGAACATGCCGTTCGGTTGGGTCAGGTCGAGAACATAGACCATGCGTTGCGCACCTTGCAGGTCGTCGCGGTCCAGCACCGTGTTGGCGATCTCGTCCGGCTCGTTGCGGAAAACGAAGACGCCCGTGGGGTCCGAACTCGCGGTCAGCAGCCCGCCTACCTGTGCAATGGCCTCCAGCGCGCTGAGTGTCTGGCTCTCGAATGTGACACGGTTCTGCGAGCCGGTTGCCCCGAGCGCGGTAAAGGACCGCCTGTCCTCTTCCACGAGAATCCGGTCACCGCCACGCAGTGCGATGTCGAAATCGGGATGCTCGAACAGATCCTGGAACCAGATCTTCGAGCGCATGTCGCCACGGATCACCGTGAGCTGCGCGATCTCGGGTTCGATGGTGATGCCGCCGGCGCGTGCCAGCATGGTCGAAAGCGTTCGGGTCGGACGCTCGATGGCAAAGACGCCCTGGCCACCCACCGCGCCCACCACGCTGACGGTCGAACCGTCGCCGGCCACCCGGCGCACCTCGACCTGAGGGTCCGGGGTCTGGTCGGCGAGTTTGCGCGTGATGACGCCACGGATTGCCTCGGGTGTGTTGCCGGCCGCGCGGATCCGGCCCGCATAGGGGACAAAGACAAACCCTGCACCGTCAACCTGCACCTCTTCGAGAATGGTCGAGTTCGCGGCCTCCCCGGCCAGCAGACCGTCATCGACATTCTCCCAGATCGTCAGGCCCAGCGTGTCACCCGGTTGAATCGTGTCCGAGCCAATGGCCCCGGCGTTCTTGAATTCCTCCGAGAATCCGAGCGCAGGCACGACGCCCGTGGCGCGCGTGACGCGATCATTCACCGACACGACAAAGGCATCGCCCTGCCGTTGTACCGATCCCTCGAAAATCTCGCGTTTGTTGGGGCCCACGCGCGGCAAGCCACAGGATGCCACCACTGAAAGGGCAGCAATGAGGGCGACGGTCCGCGCCCAGCGGGATGTATGGGGTTTCACTGCACGGTCTCCTCGACCTGTTTTTCTGCCTCGTCGTCAACGCTTTGCGCGTCGTTATTGCGGCAAATCTAACCGATCTGCTGGATAAAATAAACCGCTAGGGCTTGTATGCGTCAGTTTACCAGCCGCAACTGTTGCCTTGGCGCCGCGGTCCCGAGGCGCAGGGCATCATAAGGATCCTCGGGGGCAAGCATCATGTCCACGACCATGCGCATCAGTTGCCGCCGCCCGCGCGCGGAGTAGAACCCCCCCGCCACCTGGCTGGTTTCGAGAAGATAGCGCCGGTAATCATGATAGGCCTTGCGATCCGGGCGGCTGGCCCCGGCGAAGAAGGCGGGCAGGGGCTGGGTCGAGACGAATTCCGGCTTGTCATAGACCGCCCGGCCGAACACCTTGATCGGAATGCCACGCCAAAGCACCTGCTGCGCGGCGGTCGAATTCACCGTCACGGCACTCCTTGCCTCGACCAGAAGCTGGGCAAGCTTGCCACCGCGTACATAGTGAACGCGCCCCTCCACGCCCTGGGCCCGCGCCATCCGGCGTATTTCGCGGCGCAGCGGGACCCGGCCGTTTTCGAGCGGGTGTGCCTTGAAGACAAGGTGATGATGCCCGGGCGCCCCTTCCGCAAACCCGCGGATCACCACGTCGAGAAACTCGGTCATTGTCGAAAACGGGGAATGGGCCTGAAAGCTGGAGTCATGTTCGAGCTGCAACAGCGCCAGATGATAGGGAAACCCGCCCGAGCGGATGCGAAGCGTCGCCAGCGACCGCTCGGCCGCCTGCACCGGCATCAACAGCAGCCGCTTGAGATAGAGCTGGAATTCCTTGCTCACGGGCAGGTCGCGATGGGCCCGGAAATTGTGGTAATCGCGATTCCGGAACATCACGAAGAAGTGGTAGAGCGCGCCGTAAAAGACATGCTGGCGCATGTCGCCCCACTTTGCAGGCGGCAGCGGGGCATCCATGTCCGATTCGGCCAGCGCCGCGCGCATTTCGGCCACGCTCATCTGCATCAGGCGGGAATTGCCGTTGGTGCCGCCACGCTCATAGGTCACCCAGTAGGGGCGGATGTAGCCTTCCTCGAAGACATGCACGGCCAACCCCATCTTTTGGGCCTGCACCACCGCCTCGGCGTGGATACGGCGCGCGTCGCCATAAAGCACGATATCGGTGATGCCCTTGTCGCGAACGAGGCCGGCAAAGGTCTCGGGCCAGTCGTCCTGCGTGCCGCGATAGGGGATATAACGCGCCGCATCGAACCAGAACGCGCGGTCGCCCGCGTTGAACCCCACGCGCCAGACATCCGCCCCGGCCCGCCGCAGCATCTTGCCCAGCTGGTGAAAGAACGGCCCGTGCGGGCCCTGCAGGAACAGGAAGGCGCGGTCTTGCCCCGTGATCTTGGTCATGGATCTCACATGGCTTGGAATTGTTCCGCTCCGTCCTAGCAACAGGGGTTGGCCAAAATATGGCCCGCAGGTGGCAGAAAGAACAGGGATTTGTTGCACATCGCTCTTCTGCACACTAGGTGACTTTCAAACGCAATGGGGGCTTATCATGTTCACCGGCATCGTGACCGACATCGGCAAAATCCGCGCGCTCGATCAACGTGGCGACCTGCGCGCGCGCATCGCGACAGGCTATGATACCGCGACGATCGACATCGGTGCCTCGATCGCCTGTGACGGCGTGTGCCTGACCGTGGTCGCACTCGGCGAGGATTGGTTCGAGGTCGAGATCAGCGCCGAAACCGTCTCGAAAACCAACCTTGACGGCTGGGACGAGGGGCATCGCATCAATCTAGAACGCGCGCTCAAGGTCGGGGATGAACTGGGCGGGCATATCGTTTCGGGCCATGTCGACGGCGTGGCCGAGATCGTGGCGCTGGAGGACGAAGGAGACAGCACCCGCGTGCAGTTTCACGCGCCAGAGGCTCTGGCGCGCTTCATCGCGCCCAAAGGGTCGGTCGCGCTCAACGGCACGTCGCTCACCGTGAACGAGGTCGAGGGCTGCACCTTCGGGATCAATTTCATCCCCCACACCAAGACCGCAACGACATGGGGTGCGGCAAAGGTGGGCGATCATGTGAACCTCGAAATCGACACGCTGGCGCGCTACGTCGCCCGGCTGCGCGATTTCGCCTGACGGGTCGCAGGCGTCGGGGAACTGCTTCGGAAAACACATTCCAATTTGTTGTTGCGTTGCCCGTCTCAGGCTTCATACTCGGCCCCCAATGAAAAGGGAGGCCGCAACCATGACACTCATCCGTCCCAACCGCCGCGATCTGCTCAAGCTCGCGGCACTCGCCCCCGCCTTTGCGCTGCCCGCCGCCGCGCGCGCCCGTCTGGGCGCGCCAGCCGGGTCCAACCCGGGGCATTTTCACTTTTCCCTCGGAGAGGCGCGGATGACCGTGCTGTCGGATGGGTTCTTCAGTCAGCCCGCCGAAGGGCTTGGCGTCAATGCGCCCGAGGGCGAGGTGGCGGCCTTTCTCGAGACCCATTACCTCGACACGGAAGAAACATATGCCCATACCAATCACCTGCTCGTCGAACTGGGCGACGCCAGGGTGCTGGTCGATGTCGGGTCCGGCTCGCGCTTTCTCGACACCACCGGGCGGCTGATGGCAAACATGGAAGCCGCGGGCATCGACCCCGGTTCGATCACCCATGTCTTCATCACTCACGCCCATCCCGATCACATCTGGGGCATCCGCGACGATTTCGACGAGGCGATCTTTCCCGACGCCGCCTATTTCATCGGCGAGACCGAACATTCCTACTGGACCCAGGATGACCTTGTGAACAAGGTCGACCCCGACGAACAGCAATTCGTGCTTGGCGCGGTCAATTCGATCAATGTCGCCGGGGTCGAATGGAATTTCGTCAAGGACGGAGACGAGATCGCGCCCGGCATTTCCGTGATGAACAGCTTCGGCCACACCCCCGGCCACATGGCGCTGCGCATCGAATCAGACGGCCAGCAACTCCTCGCGGTCGGCGATGCGCTCACCCATGGATGGCTCAACTTTGCCCATCCTGAGTGGTATAACGATATCGACGCCGACCCCGAAACCACCGTGGCCAGCCGCCGCGCCATCCTCGACATGGCGGCGAGCGACGGCATCGCGATCCTGGGCTATCACTTCCCCTTCCCCGGGACAGGCCATGTCATCCGCGACGGCGACGCCTATCGCTTCATCCCGGCGCTTTGGCAATTCCGCGGATAATGGGCACCGGGTGACGTTCGGATGCTCTGGCCAACCCTTTCGCCCTGCGCTAACAGGCAGGGCGAAAGGGGACACCCATGTCAACGAGCTTTGAACAACCTGGCACCGTCGAAGAATCCCTCAAGGATGCTATCACGCCGATCGAGGAGATCATCGAAGGCGCGCGGCGGGGCGAGATGTATATCCTCGTCGATCACGAGGACCGCGAGAACGAGGGCGACCTGATCATCCCTGCCGAATTTGCCACGTCCGAGGCGGTGAATTTCATGGCCACCCATGGCCGCGGCCTGATCTGCCTGCCGATGACTGCCGAACGGATCGACAGGCTTGGCCTGCCGATGATGGCGGTCAACAACTCAAGCCGGATGGAAACCGCGTTTACCGTCTCGATCGAGGCGCGTGAAGGCGTCACCACGGGCATTTCCGCCGCCGACCGCGCGCTGACCATCGCCACCGCGATCAATGAACAGAACACGATGGCGTCGCTTGCCACGCCGGGTCACGTGTTTCCGCTGCGCGCGCGAACGGGCGGTGTTCTGGTGCGCGCCGGTCATACCGAGGCGTCGGTCGATATCTCGCGGCTTGCCGGTCTGAACCCCTCGGCGGTGATCTGCGAGATCATGAACGAAGACGGCACCATGGCCCGCCTGCCCGAACTGATCGAGTTTGCGCGCGAACACGGGATGAAGATCGGCACGATCTCCGATCTCATCGCCTATCGTCACAAGCATGACAACCTCGTGCGCGAAAGCCGGACCCGCATGGTCACCTCCGAGCATGGCGGCGAATGGCAGATGCGTGTCTTTGTCGACGAGATTACCGGAACCGAGCACGTGGCGCTGGTCAAGGGCGACATCACCACGCCCGAGCCCGTGCTGGTGCGCGCCCATGCGGTGAACGAGCTTGAGGATATCCTCGGCCTCGGCCCGGGCCCGTCCGACGAATTGCCCCGCGCGATGAGGATCATCGCCGAGGAAGGCCGCGGCGCGGTGCTCCTTTTCCGCGAGCCGCATCCGAGGCTCGATTTCGGCGAGGGCGACCAGGGCCCCAAGATCGTGAAACGCACCGGGCTGGGCAGCCAGATCATGGCGACGCTGGGCCTGAGCGAACTTGTCCTGCTCACCGACTCGCCCAGCACGCGTTACCTTGGCATCGAAGCCTACGGGCTTTCGATCACGGGCACCCGCCCGATCCACGAAGGAGGCTGAGACATGGCCGAATCCCATTATACCCTGCCGCGCGCCGAGCTGGACAAGCCGGCGAAACTGCTCATCGTCACGGCGCCCTTCTATCGCGATATCGCCGATCACCTGATCGCGGGCGCCACAACCGAGATCGAGGCCAGCGGTGCCACGCACGAGATCGTCGAAGTGCCCGGTGCTCTGGAAATCGCCACCGCCATCGGCATCGCGGAGCGGTTGTCGAATTTCGACGGATATGTCGCGCTGGGCTGTGTCATCCGGGGCGAGACCACCCATTACGAAACCGTCTGCAACGACAGCTCGCGCGCGCTGACCCTGCTGGGGCTTCAGGGGCTGTGCATCGGCAACGGCATCCTGACGGTCGAGACCCACGATCAGGCCGAGGCCCGCGCCAATCCCGAAAAGATGAACAAGGGGGCCGGGGCGGCGGCGGCGGCCTTGCATCTCATCGCGCTCGGCCGTAAGTGGGGCGGCGCCCGCAAAGGGGTCGGTTTCATCCCCGACTCCGATGAATACAAGATCGCGGGCAAAGCCAAGGATACCCCCACCGGATGACGCTCTCGGGCAATCAGAAACGCAAGATGAGATCGGCGGCGCGGCTTTACGCCGTGCAGGCGCTGTTCCAGATGGAACATTCGGGCCAGACGGTCGAATCGGTCATGCATGAATTCGAGGAATACCGCTTTGGCGCCGATTACGACGATGGTGAACTCGTCGATGGCGACCCTGAACATTTCCGCTTCCTGATGCAAACGGCCGTGAACTACCAGGCGTCGATCGACCAGTTGACCGATCGCGCGCTGGTGGCGAAATGGCCCATCGCGCGGATCGACCCGACCTTGCGCGCGCTCTTCCGGGCGGCCGGGACCGAGTTGACGCAGGGCGACACCCCGCCCCGGGTCGTCATCAACGAATATGTCGACGTTGCGCGCGCCTTCTTTCCCGAGGGAAAGGAGCCGCAATTCGTCAACGCCGTCCTCGACCACATGGCCCGCGAAGTGAAACCGGGCGCGTTCTGACGCACGGGGGCGGCCAGGTCAGGAAATCCGCGCCACCACGTAATCGGCCAGATCGCGCAGCATGTCGCGCAACTCATGCGCCGGCAGCAGGCCGATGGATGACTTGGCCTTGTCCGCCCATTTCAGCGCATCCATGCGCGTGGCTTCCAGCGCGTCATGCCGGTTCAGCAGGGCAATGGCATGCTCCAGGTCACCATCGCGCTGCTCGCCCTTCTCGATGACCCGTACCCAAAAGGCCCGCTCTTCGGCATCGGCCCGCACCACCGCCTTGATCACCGGCAGCGTCAGCTTGCGCTCGCGGAAATCGTCGCCGACATTCTTGCCCGTGGCCGCCCTGTCTCCTGCGTAATCCAGCAGATCGTCGACGATCTGAAACGCGACACCCAGCGCATCGCCATAATCGTGAAGCGCGCGCACCTCCGCGTCGGGTGCCCCCGCGATCACGCCGCCCACCTCGGTCGCGGCCGAGAACAGCGCGGCGGTCTTGCCGCGTACCACCTGAAGGTAAACGCCCTCGTCCGTTGCCAGGTCCTGCGCTGCGCTCAGTTGCAGCACCTCGCCCTCGGCGATCGTCGCCGAGGCATTGGCAAGGATGTCCAGAACCCTGAGCGATCCGGTCTCGACCATCAACTGGAAGGAGCGCGAGAAAAGGTAGTCCCCCACCAGAACGCTCGACTTGTTGTCCCACAGAAGGTTCGCCGTGGGACGCCCGCGGCGATGCGCGCTCTCGTCCACCACATCGTCATGCAGGAGCGTCGCCGTGTGAATGAATTCGACCGTGGCCGCCAGATGCACGGCATAGGGGCCGTCATAGCCGCAGAGTTCCGCCGCTGCCAGGGTCAGCATCGGGCGCAGCCGCTTGCCGCCCGCCTCGACCAGGTGCGCGGTGACTTCGGGGATGCGCGGCGCATGGCGGCTTGCCATGCGCTCCCGGATCAGGGTGTTCACGGCTTCCATCTCCGCGCCCAGATGGGCGGCCAGCCTCTCATGCGGTTTCCGGACCGTCTGATCCACGGACATCACCCCCATTGCATCTCTCGACAAGACCCGATCCATGCCCTTATGTCATCCCCATGAAACAGCTTTTGCGCACAAACGACCCGACCGTAATCGCCTTTGCCACCGCGCTGCTTCAGGGCGAGGGTATAGCCGCCTTTGAAATGGACGTAAACATGAGCGTGCTCGAGGGGTCCATCGGCATTTTGCCGCGGCGCCTGATGGTCGCGGACCGCGATTTCGACCGCGCCGTCCGGACGCTGCGGGACAATGACATCGAAACCGATGGATGATCTGACCCGCGACCGGTTTCTCGGTGGACGGCTCGATCTCTGGCAGCCGCGCAGGGGCTATCGCGCGGGTGTCGATCCGGTTCTGCTCGCGGCCTCGGTCAACGCGCAGGCCGGTCAAACGGTGCTCGACATGGGCTGCGGCGCCGGGGCGGCGGCGCTGTGTCTCGGGCGGCGGGTTGCCGGTCTCTCGCTGACGGGGCTTGAACTTCAGCCAGCCTATGCCGCGCTCGCCCGGCGCAACGCCCGCGACAACGCGATCCCTCTCGAAGTGATCGAGGGCGATCTTTCCGACATGCCCCCCGCGCTCCGGGCGCGGCAATTCGACCACGTCATCATGAACCCGCCCTATTTCGACCGCGCCACCGGCACCGTGGCCGATGATGACGCCCGCGAAGTCGCGCTGGGCGGGCCGACGCCGCTTGCGCTCTGGATCCAACAGGCCGCCCGGCGGCTTGCCCCGCGCGGCTTTCTGCATGTCATCCAGCGGGCCGAACGTCTGCCCGACCTGCTCACGGCGGCGCAGGCCAGCCTCGGCTCGCTACGGCTCTTGCCGCTGATTCCCCGGCCCGGACGTGACAGCCAACTGGTGATCCTGCGCGCCCGCAAGGGAGGACGCGCGGCTTTCCGCCTCCATGCGGGGCTGGTGCTGCATGACGGCGCCACCCATGACGGCGATCGGGAAAATTACAGCGAAACAATCCGTTCGATCCTGCGCGAGGGCACCGCCCTGCCTTTTCCGCGCTGAGATCGAACCTATATCGGATAATGTGTCCGAGAATTGGACACGGATCATGCGTGACAGGTGGTGGATTTTATGCTGCACTTGTCATGTGGACGTTACATGAGAGGAGACCGTACATGAGCGTGAGTTCGCATATCGAGCAACTGAAAAAGAAACACCAAGCCCTCTCGGACCAAGTCGAAGAACTTCAGCGAACGCCCAGCGCATCTGATGTCGAGATTGCCGAACTGAAAAAGCAGAAGCTGCGCATCAAGGAAGAGATTTCCCGCCTCGAAGTGGCAGCGGAATAGGCATCAGCCATTGAAGCTGGCGCGCGCGGCCAACGCCGCGCCGCCGGTGATGAGCATGGCCGACATCGCCAGGGTCCAGCTTGGTGCCGCGACTCCGGCCAGAACCAGGATCAGCGTGGACAGCAGGGGCGCGGCATAGGATACAACGCCCAGAAGCTGGATATCCCCGCGTTTGACCCCGATGTCCCAGACATAAAAGGCCAGGCCCACCGGCCCCAACCCGAGCCCCAGAACCGACACCCAGCCCAGCGCCTCCGCTGGCCAGATCGTCTCTTCCAGCGCCAGGTGCAAGGCCGCCGACAATATCGCGGTGGCCAGACAGAAAACCGCCACCGTTTCCGTGGGCGCATGGCCCAGTCGCCGCGACAGAACCGAATACCCCGACCATGTCACTGCACAGCCCAGCGCCAGCAGGTAACCCGGCAAGGCACCGGTGGCGAACCCCAGGCCGCCGCCGATGATCAGCGCCGCCCCGGCAAACCCCATGAGCGCGCCGATGAAATGCCCTGCCCTGAGCCGTTCACCGGGCAAGAGCCCCGACATCAGCACGATCAGCAAGGGCCAGAGATAGGCAATCAGCCCGGCCTCGGCTGGCGGGGCCAGCCGCAGGGCGCTGAAATACAGCGCGTGATAGCCGAAAAGCCCGAACGTGCCGAAAACATAGACGCGCCAGCTCACGGTGCGCAGCTTGCCCCATCCGCCCGTGGCATGGGTCCAGACCACGCCGATGATCCCGGCCACGGCAAAGGACATCGCATTGAGCAGAAGGGGGGGAACCGGGGCGCTGCCCACCGTGAAAAGCGCCAGTAGCGCCCAAGAGATCACCGCGGCAAAGCCGACGCCCGTTGCCTGTATCCTGGTCATCCCCGCCTCTTCGGACCGAAGCGGGCCGCACCTGACGGTGCGGCCCTGCGAATCCTGCGTTATCAGGATCCGGCCTGGTCGGAAAGCGCCTGGAAATCAGACGAAGAACTGCCCGCCATTGGCCGAGATGGTCGAGCCGGTGATGAACCCGGCATCCTCGGAGGCGAGGAACACGACGCAGCGCGCGATTTCCTCGGGCTCGCCCAGCCGTCCGACCGGGATCTGCGCAATGATCTGTTCGCGCACCTTTTCGGGCACGGCCATCACCATGTCGGTGCCGATATAGCCCGGACAGATCGCGTTGGCGGTGATACCCGCGCGCGCGCCTTCCTGGGCCAGCGACTTGATGATGCCCAGGTCGCCGGCCTTGGTCGCGGCATAGTTGACCTGCGCGAATTGCCCCTTCTGCCCGTTGATCGAGGATATCACGATCACGCGCCCGAACTTGCGCTCGCGCATGCCCGGCCAGACCGGATGCACGGTGTTGAACACGCCGGTCAGGTTGATGTCGATCACCTCGTTCCATTGCTCGGGTGTCATCTTGTGAAACGGTGCGTCACGTGTGATCCCGGCATTGGCGACCACCACGTCGATGGGGCCCAGGTCCGCCTCGACCCGTGCGATGCCGGCCTGCGATTCCCCGTAATCGGCCACGTTCCATTTGTAGGTCTTGATCCCGGTTTCCTCGGTGAATTTCGATGCGGCCTCGTCATTGCCGGCATAGGTGGCGGCGACGTCATAGCCTTCGGCTTTCAAAGCTTTCGAAATGGCCGCCCCGATACCGCGTGACCCGCCCGTGACCAATGCAGTTCTTCCCATGATCTCTCCTCCTGATTTATTGGTGCGTTGGTAACTCTGTTACGCAAAATATATATGACACGCAATAATCTTGCGCATTGAATTTGTAGCGCCGCGGCCATTTTTCACGGGCTGGGCTGAATCGAGCCCAAGGGAAAGGCAGGGCGCCCAATCGGCGCCCTGTCCATGATGCGGTCAGGCCCGTTCGAGACACATGGCCACGCCCATGCCGCCGCCGATGCAGAGCGTCGCGAGGCCCTTTTTTGCGTCGCGCCGCTGCATCTCGAAGAGCAGCGTGTTGAGGATGCGCGCGCCCGAGGCGCCGATCGGGTGGCCGATGGCAATCGCGCCGCCGTTCACGTTCACGATCGCGGGGTCCCATCCCATGTCCTTGTTGACCGCACAGGCTTGCGCGGCAAAGGCTTCGTTGGCTTCGACAAGATCGAGATCCTCTGGCTTCCAGCCTGCCTTTTCCAGCGCCTTGCGGCTGGCAAAGATCGGCCCCGCGCCCATGATCGACGGGTCGAGCCCGACCGTCGCGTAAGAGGCGATGCGCGCCAGCGGTTCGATCCCGCGCTTTTCGGCATTGTCGGCACTCATCAGCAGGACGCCCGCGGCCCCGTCATTGATGCCGCTGGCATTGGCGGCGGTCACGCTGCCGTCCTTGGTGAAGGCCGGGCGCAGTTTCTGCATCGCGTCCATGGTCGCGCCGTGGCGGATGTATTCGTCATTTTCCACCACGATGTCGCCCTTGCGGGTCTTGACCGTGAAGGGCACGATCTCGTCGGCGAATTTCCCGGCCTTTTGCGCGGCTTCGGCCTTGTTCTGGCTGGCAACGGCGAATTCGTCCTGCGTGTCGCGGTTGATCTGCCATTTCTGGGCCACGTTCTCGGCGGTCTGGCCCATGTGATAGCCGTTGAATGCATCCCACAGGCCGTCGCGAATCATGCTGTCGATATATTTGACATCGCCCATCTTGGTGCCCGCGCGCAGATGCGCGACATGCGGCGAGAGGCTCATGCTTTCCTGTCCGCCGGCCGCGACGACATCGGCATCGCCCAGCTGGATATGCTGCGCACCCAGCGCCACGGCGCGCAGGCCCGAGCCGCAGACCTGGTTGATGCCCCAGGCCGCACTTTCGATGGGCAGGCCCGCGTTCACATGGGCCTGGCGGGCGGGGTTCTGGCCCTGGCCGGCGGTCAGAACCTGGCCAAGGATCGTCTCGCTCACCTCGGATTTGTCGATACCGGCGCGCTCCACGATGGCTTCGAGAACGGCGGTGCCCAGGTCATGGGCGGGTGTGTTGGCGAAAGCGCCGTTGAACGAACCGACGGCGGTGCGCGCGGCCGAGGCAATAACGACATTGGTCATGGGCGTGGTCCTCTTCCCTTTGATGGGTCGGGGACGGGGGAAACGGCCCCCATGGGTTTGATCGCGCCCCGACCGGGTTCGGCCCCTGCATAGCCGATTGGCTGCGCTGCGGCAACTGCCGGTATGCCGCGGCATGCGTCGATCGGTGCGCAGGCCCGAAAGCCCGTCTCAGGCGCGGGCACGATGCGCCTCCGGGTCCTGCCAGGGCTTTTGCACGGTGGGGGCGCCGAAATAGTAGCCCTGCAGGCAATCCAGGCCCATCTCGGTCAGATAGGCCGCGTCCGCGGCGCTCTCGACGAACTCGGCCACGGTGAACATGTCGAATTGCCGCGCCACCGAAACCAGCGCGCGGGTCAGCACCTGGTTGTCGGGGTCGGCATGGATACCGCGAATGAATTGCCCGTCGATCTTGAGGATGTCGAAATAGAAATCGCGCAGGTAGCGGAACGAGGTCTGCCCGGCGCCGAAATCGTCGAGTGCGAAACTGACGCCCTTCTGCTGGATACGGGCCATGAAGCCAGTGACAAGCTCGGGTACCGTCATGGCCGAGCTTTCGGTGATCTCGAGGATCAGCCGTTCGCCCACCGTGGGGTCGCGCCGCAATCCGTGCCGCAGCGTGCGGATCCACGGCTCATACCCGATCGAGCGCGCCGACATGTTGATCGAAAGCCGCAGGCCCGGCTCTTCGGCCAGCGCGCGCAGCCCCTTTTCCAGCGCGATGCAGTCGAGAATGCGGCCGGTTTCCAACTCTTCCACGCGGGCGATGAATTCGCGCGCCGGGATGATTCGCCCGGTTTCGTCCTGCACCCGGACAAGCCCCTCGTAGAACGCGACATGATCGGGGCGCGTGGCCTGCACCACCGGCTGATAGGCCAGCATCACGCGCTTGCGTTGCACCGCCTCCTTGACCATCTGCATCACCGACCGGTCACGCGCCGTGACCGCATAGCTGAGCGGGTCTTCGTGCCCGGGCGGAATATCGGTCAGTTTCTTGCGGGTCTCGCGTGGCATGCGGGCCTCCCTGCGGGGTTGGGGTCCAGTCGGGTGCAGTCTTGCGCCGCATTTGCTAAGACCCGGTTAAGCGCCGCGTTTTCGGTGAATCCGCGCGAAATGGATGAACAGGCAGGGAGAGACGCCATGCAAAGATGCGGTTGGGCCGGACCGGAGCAGATTTATCTCGATTACCACGACACCGAATGGGGCGTGCCCGAACGCGACAGCCGCGCGCTCTGGGAAAAGCTCGTCCTAGACGGGTTCCAGGCCGGGCTGAGCTGGATCACGATCCTCAAGAAGCGCGACAATTTTCGTGCCGCCTTTCACGGGTTCGACCCGCGCATCATCGCCTGTTGGGGCGAGGCCGACGTGGCACGGCTCCTTGCCGATCCCGGTATCATACGCCACCGCGGCAAGATCGAGGCCACGATCACCAACGCCCGCGCCTGGGGCGAGATCGAGGCGCAGGGCGGCTTCGACCGCTTCCTGTGGTCCTATGTCGACGGAACCCCGATCCAGAACCGCTGGACAAGCCTGGCCGAGGTGCCCGCCGAAACCCCGCTGTCCCGGCAGATTTCAAGGGATCTGAAAAAGGCCGGGTTCAAGTTCTGCGGCCCGACCATCACCTATGCCTTCATGCAGGCGGTTGGCATTGTCAACGATCACCTCGTGACCTGTCCGCGTCACGGCCCCTGTGCCGCGCTCGGGCGGGTCGGCGCATGAAACGCGCTCGCCCGTAGAGACCGCGCCTCAATCGTCGGGGCGCGCCAGCGTGAAGGTCTCGGTCACCACCGTGTAATCGCGGTATCCCAACCGTGCCAGCGGGGTGAACCGGGTGATGTCGAACATGCCCTCGACAAGGTAATCGTCGCGCATGTGAATGCCCGTCACCGTGCCGAAACAGACCGCGTTCGCCGCACCCTCCAGCTCGACGATCTGCGTCATGCGGCATTCAAGCGCCGCGGGCGCGTGCTTGACGCGGGCGCAAGCGATGGTCTCGCACTCGGCCCGTTCAAGCCCGGCATGGTCGAACTCGGACGTGCCCGCCGGCAGGGTCTGCGAGCTTGCATTCATCGCATCCGTCATCGCCCGCGCCACCAGGTTGACGCAGAACACGCCGGTTTCGCGGATGTTGGCAAGGCTGTCCTTGGTCCCGTCGCGATCCTCCTTGGTGCCGGTGCTGGCGAACATCACCTGCGGCGGCGTATAGGCGCAGCCATTGAAGAACGAATAGGGCGCGAGGTTGTCCACCCCGCCCGCGCCCCGGGTCGAGATCCAACCGATCGGCCGCGGCACGATGAGCGCGTTGAACGGGTTGTGCGGCAAGCCGTGGCCGTCTTCGGGTCGATAGAACATTGGGCGCCTTTCCTTATGCAATTGCTCCGTCTCTACCTGTGTGCTAGGGGCGATTCCACCCCAAGAACGAGGATTGAGCAGTGTTCGAGCTGACCCCCGAAGGCGAAGAGGACTGGTGGGAGGTCGAGACGCTCTATGACCTGTGTTTCGGGCCGTCGCGGACGGCGCTTTCCTCCTATCGCCTGCGTGAGGGGGTCGAGCCGGTCGCAGGGCTGTCACTGGCGGCGCGCGATCCCGAAGGGTTCATCGCGGGGGCGATCCGGTATTGGCCCGTGCGGATCGAGGCCGGGGCGGGCGGGACGCACCGTGCGCTTCTGCTCGGGCCCGTGGCGGTGCACCCCACCCATCAGGGCGAGGGCCTGGGCGGAGTCCTGATCCGCGACAGCCTCGACATCGCGGCGCGGCATGGCTGGCCGCGCGTCATGCTGGTGGGGGATGCGCCCTATTATGCGCGCTTCGGGTTCGACCGGCTCGACGGCATCACCATGCCGCCGCCCACCAACCCCGACCGCGTGCTGGGGCGTGCCCTCACGCCCGGTGCCTGGGACGGGATCGCGGGTCGGGTCATGCGCGAGGCTTGAAACCGCCCGCCGTTCTGCCAATCTCTGGAGGGCAGCAACACAAAGGTCCGCCATGGAAATCCTCGACGCCCCGACCGCCGAACTCGATGTCGAGGCCGCGCTCGACGCGCTGGCCCGGCGCTATCGCGGGGCCGGGGGGCCGGGCCTGCAATTGCTCAACCTGATCGGTGGGCAGGCCGAGAACCTGCTCGACCGGTTGCCGCCCGCCATCCGCAACCAGCTCGACACCCGCACCGAGGCCGCGCTGCATGTCGCGCTGCGTGCCGCGTCACGCTCGCGGCGCAACGTCCCGGATCAACCGGGATGGCTCAACAGCGCGGTGACCACCGCGATGGGGGCCGCGGGCGGCTTTGGCGGCTTGCCGACGGCACTGGCCGAGTTGCCGGTCACGACCACCGTGCTCTTGCGCGTGATCCAGGGGATCGCCGCCGAACATGGTTTCGACCCCGAGGAAGAGGGCGTGAAGTTCGACTGCATCCGGGTGTTCGCCGCTGCCGGGCCGCTCGAAGCCGATGACGGCACCGACCTGGCCTTCATCTCGACCCGGATGATCGTGACGGGGCAGGCGGTGCAATCGCTGATCGCGCGTGTCGCGCCACGGCTTGCGACCGTGCTGGGCCAGAAGCTGGCGGCGCAGACCGTGCCGGTCCTGGGCGCCGTGGCCGGGGCGGCGACCAACTATGCCTATACCAGCTATTATCAGGAAATGGCCCATGTTCATTTCGGTCTGCGCCGCCTTGCGATCCATGCCGATCAAGATCATGCCGAATTGATCGAGGGCCTTCGCAAACGCGTCGAGGAGCCGTCGATCAAGCGGGCAGGGTAGGCCGGTCGCAAGTTGCCGCGAGCCGGATTCCACCGCCCGGGCGAGAGAACCCGCCCAGCCTAGCCCTTGGCCGGTATCCCGCCATTTTCCCGCAGATAGGCCTCGACGGCGGGCCGCACCGATTGATCCCCCCGTTCGCGCGCGTCATGAATCACCGCGCGCAGCTCGGCCAGGTCGGTGCGCATGATCGCGTGTTTCACCGGCCCGATCGAGGCGGGCCGCATCGACAGGCAACGCAGCCCGATGGCCGCGAGGCACAGCGCCTCGACCGGCCGCCCCGCATCCTCGCCGCAAAAGCTCAGCGGCGTGTCGGTCCTCGCGCAACGCTCCACGATCTGTTCGATCAGGCTCAGGAAACTGACATTGAGCGTGTCATAGCGTTTGCGCACCCGTTCGTTCTCGCGGTCGGCAGCAAAGAAGAACTGCTTGAGGTCGTTGCCGCCGATCGACAGGAACCCGACCTCGCGAAAGAACTTGTCCGGCGCAAAGGCAAGGCTGGGCGTTTCCAGCATCGCCCCCACTTCCAGGACCTCGGGCAGCGCATGACCAAGGATCCGCTCGCGTTCCACCGCCTTGTCCATTTCGACACAGGCCGCGTCGTATTCCTCGCGCTGGGCGACGAACGGAAACATCACCGCCAGCGGTCGCCCTGCTGCGGCGCGCAACAGCGCCTGCAACTGCATCCGCATGATCCCCGGCTTGTCGAGGCCGACCCGGATCGCGCGCCAGCCCATCGCCGGGTTGGGCTCGTCCTGCGCCGTCATGTAGGGCAAGACCTTGTCCGACCCGATATCGAGCGTGCGAAACACCACCCGCTTGCCCTGTGCCGCGTCGAGCACCCGGGCATAAAGCGCCGACAACTCGCCGCGCTTGGGCATCTGCGAGCGCACGAGGAACTGCAACTCGGTGCGAAAGAGGCCCACACCCTCGGCCCCCGACCCCGCGAGCGAGGGCAGATCGGCCATCAGCCCGGCGTTCATGTGCATCCCGACGGTCACGCCGTCGCGGCTGCACGCGGGCTTGTCGCGGATCGAGGTGTAGCGTTCCAGCGCCTCGGCCTGCATCGCCATCTTGTCGCGAAAGGCGCCGACCACGGTTTCATCCGGGCGCAGATGCACCAGCCCCTGTTCGCCGTCGATCATGACGTGATCACCGTTGAGCGCCTCGGTCGTGATCCGCCCCGCATGGATGATCAGCGGAATGGCCAGGGCCCGCGCGACGATCGCGGCATGCGACCCGACAGACCCCTCTTCCAGCACGATCCCCTTGAGGTTCCGGCCATAATCGAGCAATTCCGCCGGGCCGATATTGCGCGCGACCAGCACCGGGTCGGCGGGCATCTCGGCGCCGGTTTCGCTGCCTTGCCCGGTCAGGATGCGCAGCAGCCGGTTGGACAGGTCATCGAGATCGTGCAGCCGCTCGCGCAGGTAGGGGTCATTGACCTGGCCCATGCGTGCCCGCGCGGTCGATTGCTCCTTTTCCACCGCCGCCTCGGCCGACAGCCCGCGCGCGATGTCCTCTTCCATCCGCCGCAACCAGCCCTTGGAATTGGCGAACATCCGGTAGGCTTCGAGCACCTGAAGCTGTTCCTTGTCACCGCCGCGCGCACCGTCCAGCATCTGGTCGACGCTCACCCGCAGCCGGTCCACCGCTTCGCGCAGGCGCTCGAGCTCGCGATGCGGGTCCTCGGCGATGAGGTTGGTCACCACCACCCGCGGCTCGTGCAGCCAGACATGGCCCTCGGCCGTGCCCTCCTGGCCGACGCTGCCGCGAATCATCGCCGGCTCGGTATGGCGCGCCCTGAGCGCCGCACCCTCGCCCACGAAGATGCCCAGTTCGGCCATCTCGGCCAGGACCATGGCCACCACTTCCAGCGCCTCGATCTCGTCCTCCGAGAATTCGCGCTGGGATTTCGATTGCACGACCAGCACGCCCAGCTTTTCGCCCAGCCGCTGGATCGGCACGCCCAGGAAGGACGAGAACACCTCTTCGCCGGTTTCCGGCATGTAGCGGAAACCGCGCTCGGCGGGGGCGTCGGCGGTGTTGATGATGCGCCCCGTGCGCGCGACCCGGCCAACCAGCCCCTCGCCCAGCCGCATCCGCGTCTGGTGCACCGAGTCGGGGTTGAGACCCTCGGTCGCGCAAAGCTCAAGCGTGTCGGAATCGCGGAACAGGTAAACCGAACAGACCTCGCAATGCATCTCCTCGGCGATCAGGCCGGTGATCTTGTCGAGACGCGCCTGCCCGGCGCTGTCCTCGGCCATGACGCCACGCAACCGGCCAAGCATCTGCCGACTGTCGGTCACACTCGCATCGCTCATGGAATTTCTTCCCCCGGTTCCGGACACGACCCTGCGTCCGACGCAGACCTTACACCACACACCCCCCATGAGGGAAACGGGAAACTGGCCCGGGCAAACGGAAATTCCCGCAAGGGTTGTGGCCTTTCGGCACGTCCCCTGTGCATCTGATCAATGAAGCAGCGCCGCCGGAACGGCAGCGCCCGACGCTCAGTCCGCCTTCTCCAACTCGAAGGCATCATGCAGCGCCTGCACGGCGAGCTCCATGTATTTGCGGTCGATCAACACGCTGATCTTGATCTCCGAGGTGGCGATGACCTTGATGTTGATCCCCTCGTCGCTCAACGTCTTGAACATCCGTGCGGCAACGCCCGACTGGCTGCGCATCCCGATCCCGACCGCGCTGATCTTGGCCACGTTGGTATCGGCGATCAGGTCGTGAAAATTGATCTCGCCGCGTGCCTTGGCCTCGTGCAGGGCCTTTTCCGCGCGCGCCACCTGGTCGGTGGGGCAGGAAAAGGTCATGTCGGTGCGGCCCTCCTCGGAAATGTTCTGGATGATCATGTCCACGTTCACCCCGGCCTCGCTCAGCGGGCCGAAAATGGCCGCCGCGATCCCGGGACGGTCGGCGACCGAAACCAGCGTCATCTTGGCCTCGTCGCGGCTATAGGCGATCCCGTTGACGACTTTCGATTCCATGATGTCCTCCTCGGCACAGACCAGCGTGCCCGCCGCGTCCGATTGTTCCTCGAAACTGCTCAGCACCCGCAGCTTCACGTTGTAGCGCATGGCCAGTTCGACCGAACGGGTCTGCAGCACCTTCGCCCCGAGACTGGCCAGTTCCAGCATTTCCTCGAACGCGATCCGGTCGAGCTTGCGCGCCTTGTCGCAGATCCGCGGGTCGGTGGTATAGACCCCGTCCACATCGGTGTAGATGTCGCAGCGCTCGGCCTCGAACGCGGCGGCGAACGCAACCGCGGTGGTGTCGCTGCCGCCCCGGCCCAGCGTGGTGATCCGGCCCTCGGGGCTCACGCCCTGGAACCCGGCCACGACCGCCACGCGCATCCCTTCGGCGAACTTGGCGCGGATGTTGTCGGGCGGGATCTCCTCGATCCGGGCCTGGGAATGCGCGCAGGTGGTCCTGAGCGGCACCTGCCAGCCCTGCCAGCTGCGCGCCGGCACGTCCATTTCCTGAAGCGTCAGCGCCATCAGCCCGGCGGTCACGTTCTCGCCCGAACTCACCACCGCGTCATACTCGCGCGCATCGTAAAGCGGCGAGGTCTCGCCGACATAACCCACGAGCTTGTTGGTCTCGCCCGCCATGGCCGAGACGATGACGATCACGTCATATCCCTTGGCCACCTCGACGCCCACGCGCTTGGCGGCCCGGCGGATGCGGTCCAGCGTGGCGACCGAAGTGCCGCCGAATTTCATCACGAGAACCGGCATCGGCCTTCCTCATCCTTGGCGTTGCGCGCGGTGTATGACGGACCGGTCCCAAGGGCAAGACCAAGGACGACAGGGACACTCCCGGCCAACGGGCTGCGACATATGAACCCGATGGCGTACCATTGCCATCCTGCGCTGGAAGGATTGATCCAGATCAAGGCCGGCCCCGGGCGAAAAGATGCATCGCGAAATCACGAACAACCAGCCCGGAACACGAACCATGACACATCACAGATCGTCCTTCACCCGCCGCGCCGCCCTCGTGATGGGGGTGGCTGCCCTCGCCACCCCGGCGGTGCTGCGCGCGAACACGCCGCGTCTCACGCGGCTGGTGCTGCAAACACCCGGATCGGGGCCGGGAATCCTCTTGGCCCACGCCCGCGCCATCGGCGCGTTCGACGGGGTCGCGGATGCGGTGGACCTGCCGATCTGGTCCGGGTTCGACGAGATGCGCGCGGGCTTTGTCTCGGGCAAGGTGCCGGTGACGGTCATGCCGACACAGGGCGCGGCCAGCCTGTACAACCGGGGCCTTGATCTGCGCATGATCGCCACCCTGACCGACGGGCATTGCGGGCTTGTCGCGCGCGACATCGCGGGCTGCGACATCGCCGACCTGCGCGGCAGGCGGGTGGCCCTGTCGGGCATCAACGGCTTTACCGGTCACATGATGCGCCTCGGCCTGGGTGCCGCCGATATCGGACCCGACGCGCCGGACTTGCTCCCGGCGGCGACTCATATGGAAGCCGGTCAGCTTCTTCTGGCCGGGCGGGCCGACGCTGCGCTGATCGCCGAACCGGCGGCCACCGCGGTGTTGCGCCGGGCGCGCGATGACGGTCAGGCGCTGCACCGTGGCGTGCAGATGAAAGAGGTGCTGGGCCGGATCACCGGCCTGCGGCCGGTCCTGCCGCAGGCGTGCCTCGCCATCCGCAGCGATCATGCGGCGGAACACCCCTGGCTGGCCGGGGCGCTGCATGACGCGCTGGTCCGGGCGGCGGCCTCGCTCAACGCCGATCCGGGCGCGGCGGCGGGCCATGCGGGGGCGCTTCTCGACCGTGCACCGGCGCTTCTGGAAGAGGCGATCCCATTTGCCAGCATTTCTGTACGCGCCGCATCCCGTGCCCGCCCCGAGATCGAAGCCCTCTACCACGCGCTCCTGGCCGCCGATCCGGGGATCATCGGCGGGCGCTTGCCGGATGATGAGCTCTATGCCCTCTGACCGGGGCCTCATCCGCGCGCGGCACTGGCTGCGCTTGTCGGAATGGGCGGACATGCTGCCCGTTCTGGCCGGGCGCGCGGCGTGGCGGCTCGGCCCGCCGCTTGTGGGCATCGCGCTTTTCCTCGCGCTCTGGCAGGTCGCGCACTGGCATTACGGTGCGTTCATCCTGCCCTCGCCATGGCAGACCGCTGCGGCCACGCTCACTGCCCTCTCGGGGCTTGCGGGCTGGGCGGCGCTGGGCGCCACGCTGGCACGGGTGCTTGTCGCGCTTGGGTTGTCGGCGGTGATCGGCGGCGGGATTGGCCTGCTCGCGGGCTATGTCACACTGATCCGCGCGACGCTGGCCCCGGTGGCGACCATCCTTCTGGGCATGCCCGCCACCGCATGGGTCATCCTGACGATGATCTGGTTTGGCCCCTCGCATGGGGCGATCCTGTTCACCATCGCCATTGTCACCGGGCCGATCCTCTATATCGGAACGGTCGATGCGGTGCGCAGCCGCGACCGGCATCTCGAAGACATGGCGGCCAGTTTCGGGGCCACCGCGCTGGCCCGGTTTCACCGCGTGGCCCTGCGCCAGATCCTCGCGGCGCTGGGCCCGGTCATCGGCATCGCGCTGGCGCTGGGCTTCAAGGTCGCGATCATGGCCGAACTGGTGACCAATGTCGCGGGACTGGGGGCCGAGATGGCCCGCGCCCGTGCGCAGATGGATATCGACATGGCGCTGGCCAATGTCGCGCTGGCCGTCACCGGACTCTTGCTGATCGAACACCTGCTGATCCGCCCGTTGCAGACGCGCACCGGCCATTGGCAAGGGCCGGACGCATGAGCGGGCTGACCCTTGCCACGATCAGCCATGCCTTCGCCGGGCGGCGCGTGCTCGATACCGTGTCGCTGGTGATCCGGCCCGGCGAGCTGGTGGCGCTTGTCGGCCCCTCGGGCAGCGGCAAGAGCACGCTCGCGGCGATCGCGGGGGGTATCCTGAAACCCGACCGGGGGCGGATCATGCGCCGCTATGCGCGCCACGGCATGGTGTTCCAGCAATCGCGCCTGATGCCCTGGGTCGATGCGCGCGACAACATCGCCTTTCCGCTGCGATTGGCCGGAATGAGCGCCGACCGGATCGCGGCGCGGGTCCAGGCCGCGGCCGAAGCGGTGGCGCTTCGGCGCGACGACCTTTCGAAACGCCCCGATGCGCTTTCGGGCGGTATGCGCGCGCGGGTCGCCATCGCGCGGGCGCTCGCGGTCGAGCCGGATTTCCTGATCTTCGATGAGCCCTTCGCCGCGCTCGACCCGGCCTTGCGTCGCCGCATGCAGGATCTGGTGCTGTCGCTGTCCGGGGCGCGCGGGTTCGGCGGGCTCTTCATCACGCATGACCTGTCCGAGGCCGCGCGCCTTGCCCATCGCATCGCGGTGCTCGACCGGCAGGGCAAGGGGATCACCGGCAGCCTCGCCCCGCCGGGCCAACCCGGTACACGCAGCGAAAGCGCGGTCTTCGATTTCGTCGAAACGGCCCGGGCGGAGCCACTGCTGCATGATTTGGTCAATGTCGACGAACGTGCGCTCCCGCTGGAAAGCACCTGCGACATGTCCGGTTTCCGCCGCTGCTGTTGAGGCACCGACCTCTCCCGCGGGTCGACCCGGCTCAGTAGGGGTGCACCCGCCCGTCCCATGTCAGGAACTCGCCGGTCGTGCCGAGCGAAAGCGCATCGAAACGCGCCGCCAGTCCGCGCGCGGCCGCGTCCATGGTGATCTCGGCCGATGATCCGCCCATGTCCGTGCGCACCCAGCCGGGATGATAGATGCCCACCGCGACGCCCATCGCCTTGAGGTCCGCCGCAAGGTTGCGCCCGAGATTGAGCGCCGCCGCCTTCGATGCGCGATAGATGTAGGAGCCGCCCGGCGCGCGCGTGTCGCTGCCCATCTGGCTCGAGATGATGGCGATACGGGCGCTTTCGGCCATGCGCAGGTTGGGCAGGAGCGCCTGCACGCCAAGGAAGACACCGGTCACGTTCACCGCGAAACTCTCGGCCCACATCTCTGGCGGATAGCCCCCGTCGAGGCTCTGCCCCTTGTCGAGGAAAACCCCCGCGTTGCACACCAGAAGATCGACCGCTTGCCCGTCAAGCCGCGCAGCCAGCGCCCGATGCGACGCGGGGTCGGCCACGTCGAGCCGGTGCCCGGTCGAACCGTCGCGCGACGTTCCCGTCACCCGCGTCCCGCGCCCCGCATAGGTTTCGCAAAGCGCCAGCCCCACGCCGCGATTGGCGCCGGTGATCACGACATGCATGGATGGAACTCCTCTATCGGGCGGGCCGTCGCTCCGCCGGTTTCAGTTCGACTTGCGCCCGGGGCGAAAGGGCAGGGGCGCGACCGGCACACCCTCCTCGATCAACCGTCGCGCCTCGTCGGCGCGGGCCTCGCCATGGATCGGCCGCTCGGGGGCCGTGCCTTCGTGCATCGCGCGCGCCTCGCGGGCGAATTCCATGCCCACGTAATCGGAATTGGCCTCGACATGCGCCTTGAGCGCGGCCAGCGCCTGTTCCGCCGGTGTCGCCGGGGCGTTGAGCCGCCCCGCCTGGCCCGTCTTCGTCGACTCTTGCGCCTTGCTCACCCTTGGCGCCATCACCGCCTTTTCCACCTCCAGGCCGCCACAGACCGCACAGGCAAGATGCCCCCCGGCCCTGAGCGCGTCGAACGCCTCGGTCGACTGGAACCAACTTTCGAAATCGTGGCCATCGGCACATCTGAGCGAAAACTTGATCATGTCATGCGTTTTTCCTGCAAGCCCTTCAACCTACATAACCCGCCCGCTGTGCGGTGCAAGGTCCGGCTCAGGGCTTCAACAACCTGTGGTCGAAGCTGCGCAGGATATGCCCGAGCTCCGGCTCGCTCACCTTGGCGGCGGCCTTCTTGGGCGAGAACCACTTGCGCTGCCGCTGCCCGGCCTCGGGAAAATCATGCGCCAGCGCCTTGACCCGCACGGGATAGACCATGGCGACACAGGACACGATGGTGCCGTCGTCGAACTCCTTGGGATAGGAATAGACCCCGAGGCAATGCTCGACCGCCTTGCCCTGAACCCCCGCCTCTTCCCAGGCTTCCTGCAAGGCGGCGGTCCCGGGGGTGACCCCGTGCATCGGCCACCCCTTGGGCACGATCCATCTCTTGCGGCCGCGGCTCGTGATCAGCAGGATCTCGGGCTTGCCGTTGTTCACGCGGTAGCACAGCGCCGCGAACTGCGTGCGCACATCGCTCTTGTGCGACGCATTGATCCTCAAGGGAAGCTGTCTCGTGTTCTGCAGCGTCATCCTGCGCTGTCCCATGCTTCGTTGCCTCGCCGTCATCCTAACCGCTTTGCCCGAGGCTTTCCAGAAATTACCGCAGCGTCAACCTTTCAGCCGCCGATATCTGGCCTGTTCAGGTCATCCAATGGGCAGATATCGTGGTCGGACCCCGCTCAGGCGGAATGCGCGCCCTCGGCGAGCGTCCGCACGAACTCCAGCACTTCGGCGGGCGTGTCGCCCTGTGCGATCCGGCTCACGATGGCGCTGCCCACCACGGCCCCGTCGGCCACCCCGGCGATCCGCGCCGCCGCCTCGGGCGTGGTGATGCCGAACCCCACCACCACGGGCAGGTTCCCCGCCGCCTTGATCCGCGCCACCTCGGGGGCCACGTCGCCCGCCTCGGCCTGTGCCGACCCGGTGATGCCGGTGATCGAGACGTAATAGACGAATCCCGAGGTGTTCTGCATCACCCGCGGCAGGCGCTTGTCATCGGTGGTCGGCGTTGCCAGCCGGATGAAGTTGAGCCCCGCCTCCTGCGCCGGGATGCACAATTCCTCGTCTTCCTCGGGCGGCAGGTCCACGATGATCAGCCCGTCGATTCCGGCCTCCCTGGCATCGGAAAGGAACCGCGCGACCCCGCGCGAATAGATCGGGTTGTAATACCCCATCATCACGATCGGTGTCTCGGTGTCGGTCTCGCGAAAGGTCCGCGCCATGTCGAGCGTCTTTTGCAGGGTCATGCCGCCCGCCAGCGCCCGCTGCCCCGCGGCCTGGATCGTCGGGCCATCCGCCATCGGGTCGGTAAAGGGCTGGCCGAGCTCGATGATGTCCACCCCCGCGCCCGGCAGTCCCTTCACGATCTCCAGCGAGGTGTCGTAATCGGGATCGCCCGCCATCACGTAGGCCACGAAGGCTTTCTTTCCTTCCGCCCTGAGCTTGGCGAATGTGGCGTCGATCCGTGTCATGCTGGCTCTCCCCGGGGATGCTGTCCGTTCCGGGCGGTTTGCAGAAAATCGACGGGGAAATCAATCACGATTGCGTCGGGCGGAATTCGGCTGGCTGAGGTTGCATTCGATCGAGTGCATTCCGCCCGGGCCGCTCGTGGCCCGGGCATGTGCTCGTCCACCCTGGCGGGCGCATGCCCTCTGACCGGCCTCCGCCAAAACCATTTCGCCGCAGCACGCCCTGACGGCCTTTTGCAGTGAGGCAAGGGTTGTAACAGCAGGTCCCCCGTTCTCCCGTCACCGTTTCCTGACGATGGGCTGCATCACGATGATCGCGTTCTCCAGCACGACAGACGAGATCGACCCGTGCGGTTGCCATCCCAACTCGATGAATTCGTTCACCTGGTTCGACAACTTGTCGTGAAGCTCGTCCGCGTCCGCCCTGGTGTAGATCGCGGAAATGATCCGGTACTCGACGATCTCGCTCACGGCACTTCCTCCCTTGCGCGGGTCCGGCCTGCGCGTCTTGCTGTCCGACCGACCCGTCCTTCTCCCCCGTGCGGGCGAGTATATGGCAAGCGCGGATCCGGTCAATCGAGCGTTGCGTTAACCAGCGTGGGGCAGGGGGGCGTGACGGTTTGCCCGGCAGCCGGGTGGCAGCCGGGTGGCAGCCGGATGTCACCCCCCCCGAATTCACGCCGAAAGCGGTGTTAACCCTTGCCTCGCAGGGGTTGACCCCGCACCCCCCCGGCCCCTAGATGCGCCGCGCGCAACGCTGGCAGGAAAAGGGGCGTCAGATGGGTTTCAAGATGGGTATCGTGGGTTTGCCGAACGTGGGAAAATCCACGCTTTTCAATGCCTTGACAAGAACCGCCGCGGCGCAGGCGGCGAATTTCCCGTTCTGCACGATCGAACCCAACGTGGGCGAGGTCGCCGTGCCCGACGCGCGGCTTGAAAAACTGGCCGAGATCGCCAGGTCGCGGCAAACCATCCCCACCCGCATGACCTTCGTCGACATCGCCGGCCTCGTCAAGGGCGCCTCCAGGGGCGAGGGGCTGGGCAACCAGTTTCTCGCCAATATCCGCGAGGTAGACGCCATCGCGCATGTGCTGCGCTGTTTCGAGGATGGCGACGTCACCCATGTCGAGGGACGGGTCGATCCGGTCGCCGATGCCGAGACGATCGAGACCGAGCTGATGCTCGCCGATATCGACAGCATCGAGAAACGCCGCGCCAACCTCCAGCGCAAGCTCAAGGGCGGCGACAAGGAGGCGGTGCAGCAGGAACGCCTTTTGAAACAGGCGCTTGCCGCGTTGGAAGAGGGCAAGCCCGCGCGCACCGTCGCGGTCGATCCCGAGGATGCGAAGGCCTGGAAGATGCTCCAGCTCCTGACCACGAAGCCGGTGCTCTATGTCTGCAACGTGGCCGAGGACGAGGCCGCGAACGGCAACGCCCATTCCCGCGCCGTGGCCGAAATGGCCGAGGCGCAGGGCAATGCATCTGTCGTGATTTCCGCGCGGATCGAGGAGGAGATCGCCCAGCTCGACGCCGAGGAGGCGGAGATGTTTCTCGAAGAGATGGGCCTCGCCGAGCCCGGCCTCGACCGGCTCATTCGGGCCGGTTACGAATTGTTGAACCTCGAGACCTATTTTACCGTTGGCCCGAAAGAGGCCCGCGCCTGGACGATCCGCCGCGGCACGCTGGCCCCGCAGGCCGCCGGCGTCATCCACGGCGACTTCGAACGCGGCTTCATCCGCGCCGAAACCATCGCTTATGACGATTTCGTCGCCTGCGGTGGCGAACAGGGGGCGAAGGAAGCGGGAAAAATGCGTGTCGAAGGAAAGGCTTACGAGGTCAAGGACGGCGATGTCCTGCACTTCCTGTTCAATGCCTGATCGACCGCGCGTTGCGGTTAACCCTTTGTCAGGATGTGTGAACAAAGGCTGAATCGCCAATGCCGTGATCGCGCTTTGCGCACTCAAGACATTGGCGATACGCCAGGTTCGGCGTCACCTGCCCAAGCCCCTAACCGGCAATGAGGCCCATCGATTCGAGTTTCAGAATCACCTGGTGGGCACAGTTGTCCACCTCGACATTCTCGGTCTCGACCCGCAGTTCGGGATCTTCCGGAACGTCATAGGGGTCTGAAATCCCGGTGAATTCCTTGATCTTCCCTTCCCGAGCGAGCCGGTAAAGACCCTTGCGGTCGCGGCGTTCGCATTCCTCGATCGACGTGGCGACATGCACCTCGATGAAGGCGCCATACTGCTCGATCTCCTCGCGCACCGCGCGCCGCGTGGTGGCATAGGGCGCGATCGGCGCACAGATCGCGATACCGCCATTCTTGGTGATTTCGCTCGCGACATAGCCGATGCGGCGGATGTTCAGGTCGCGATGTTCCTTGGAGAAGCCAAGTTCCGACGACAGGTTCTTGCGCACGATATCGCCATCCAGAAGCGTCACCGGCCGGTCGCCCATTTCCATCAGCTTGACCATCAACGCATTGGCGATGGTCGATTTTCCCGAGCCGGAGAACCCCGTGAAGAACACGGTGAATCCCTGCTGCGAGCGGGGCGGGAAGCGGCGGCGCAATTCCTCGACCACCTCGGAAAACGAGAACCAGTCCGGAATCTCCAGACCCTCGCGCAGACGCCGGCGCAACTCGGTGCCCGAGATGTTGAGGATGGTCACGTTGTCCTTGTCCTCGATCTCGTCGATCGCCTCGTATTGCGCGCGCTCCTGCACATAGACCATGTGTTTGAAATCGACCATCTCGATCCCGATCTCGTCCTGGTACTTGCGAAAGAGGTCCTGGGCTTCGTAGGGTCCGTAGAAATCCTCGCCCGCGCTGTTCTTGCCCGGTCCGGCATGATCGCGGCCGACGATGAAATGGGTGCAGCCGTGGTTCTTGCGTATCAGGCCGTGCCAGACGGCCTCGCGCGGGCCGGCCATCCGCATGGCGAGGTTCAAAAGGCTCATCGTGGTGGTCGAACCGGGATACTTGTCCAGCACCGCCTCGTAGCAGCGCACCCGGGTGAAGTGGTCCACATCGCCCGGCTTGGTCATGCCCACGACCGGATGAATGAGCAGGTTGGCCTGTGCCTCCTTGGCGGCACGAAAGGTCAGTTCCTGATGCGCGCGGTGCAGCGGATTGCGGGTCTGGAACGCCACGACCCGGCGCCAGCCCAGCTTGCGAAACAGCGCGCGCAGCTCGTTGGGCGTGTCGCGCCTGCCGCGGAAGTCATAGTGCACCGGCTGCTGGATACCCGTGACCGGCCCGCCCAGATAGACCTTGCCCGCCACGTTGTGCAGGTAGTTCACCGCGGGGTGTGCCATGTCATCGGCGCCGAACACCTTTGCGGCCTCGCGCGACTTGTCGGGTGTCCAGCGATCGGTCACGGTCATCGTCGCGAGGATCACGCCTTCCTGGTCGCGCAGCGCGATGTCCTGGCCCAGTTCGATGCTCGCGGCGAAATCCTCGCTCACGTCCAGCGTGATCGGCATCGGCCAGAGCGTCCCGTCGGCAAGGCGCATTTCCTTTACGACGCGATCGTAATCATCCTGGCCAAGGAACCCCTTGAGCGGGTTGAACCCGCCATTCATCAGAAGCTCGAGATCGCAGATCTGGCGCAGGGTCAGGTCGTGGCTAACGAGGTCGCCCGCTTCGGACTTGAGCTTCTGCGCACTTTCATAAGACACGTAGAGTTCGGGGATTGGCGCAAGGTTGTTCTGCATGAGTCTGGTCCTGTATTTGAGAGGAGAAAGGCCACTCGTGGTTCCGGTCAATTCAGCGTGAAGCGCATCATATTCCGCGAATTTCCGCGCCAGGAACCGATCGGCCAGCCGGTTCTTCTCGGCCCCGCCGCGCCCGGTCAGCGCGTAGGCAAACCGCTGTCGCCGGTCCGGGCCGGGCCGTTCGCTGATCGTGATCAGGCCCGCGGCGGCGGCGGAACGCAGTTGTGCATTCAGTCGCCCAAGCGAAATCCCCAGCGCCGCTGCGATGTCGCGCTGCGATGCATCCGGCGCCAGGTCGAGCTGCCGCAAAAGCCGGAAGAGTTGGTCTTCCTCGGCCAGGCCGGGTTTCGCGTCCGGGGCAATCATCGCGGTTGGTCCAAAAGTGTGTTCACGATTGAACGCATCTCATGCACGGTGCGGATAGCCAAGCGATATAAGGCGCAGAGCGGGAGAAATCTGCCGACGTGGCCCATCCGCAACGCAAGACGCCCGCGCCTTTCGGTGCGGGCGTCGGTGCGTTTGTCTCGGCGCCGACTCAGTCGTCCTGTTCGGCGAAGAATTTTTCGGCATCGAGTGCCGCCATGCATCCCATTCCCGCGCTGGTGACCGCTTGCCGATAGATATGGTCGGTCAGGTCGCCCGCCGCGAACACGCCGGGAATCGAGGTCCGGGTAGAGCCGGCTTCGACCTTCACGTAACCGCCCATGTGGGTTTCAAGCTGGTCCTTGACCAACTCGCTCGCCGGCGCGTGGCCGATGGCGATGAACACGCCCTTGCAGGGGATCTCGGTGATTTCGCCGGTTTCGACATGCTTGACGCGCACGCCCTCGACGCCCTTTGGATCGTCGCTGCCCACCACTTCGTCAAGCGTGTGAAACCACAGGGGCTCGATCTTCGGGTGCTTGAGGAGCCGGTCCTGCAGGATCTTTTCCGCGCGCAATTCGTCGCGGCGATGAACCAGCGTGACCTTGGAGGCGAAATTGGTCAGGAAAAGCGCCTCTTCCACCGCCGTGTTGCCGCCGCCGATCACGACGATCTCCTGCCCGCGATAAAAGAAGCCGTCGCAGGTCGCACAGGCCGAGACGCCGAACCCCTTGAACGCCTCTTCGCTTTCAAGGCCCAGCCATTTCGCCCGCGCCCCGGTGGCAAGGATCACCGCGTCGGCGGTATAGGTGGTGCCGCTGTCGCCTTTGGCGGTAAATGGGCGCTCCGACAGGTCGAGATCGGTGATGATGTCCCCGATGATTTCACATCCCATCGCCTTGGCATGGGCTTCCATCCGCACCATCAGTTCCGGGCCCTGCACTTCGGTGTCGCCCGGCCAGTTCTCGACCTCGGTGGTGGTGGTCAACTGCCCGCCCGGCTCGATGCCCTGCACCAGTATCGGATCCAGCATCGCCCGGCTGGCATAGACGCCGGCGGTGTACCCCGCCGGACCAGACCCGATGATCAGAACCCGTGTATGTCGTGTCTCAGCCATGTTCACCCCCGGCCCGGTTTGCATTCGATGAACGCGATATAACCAAGCCTCCGGGAACAGGAAAGCCCCGGTTGGAAAATGACTGAAGGACAGGCTTGGATCACGGTGCGCGCTAAGGAAATTGCGGATTTGCGAAACATTATTGCGTGTGCGACGGGGGGTGCTATAACATCCGCAATTCCATCGGAGATACCCTGCCATGCCAAGCCCGCGTCTTGATCCCATCGACCGCAAGATCCTTGCCGAGCTTCAGGCGGATGGCCGCATGACCAACGTCGAACTCGCCAAGCGGATCGGCATATCCGCCCCTCCCTGCCTGCGCCGGGTGCGCACCCTCGAAGAACAAGGCTTCATTCGCGGCTATCACGCCAAGGTCGATCCGCGCGAACTGGGGTTCGAGGTGCAGGTCTTTGCCATGGTCGGTCTGCAAAGCCAGGCCGAGGCGGACCTGAGCCGGTTCGAAGCGCGCTGCCGTGCATGGCCCCTTGTGCGCGAGTGTCACATGCTCAACGGAGAGGTGGATTTCATCCTCAAATGCGTGGCGCCCGATCTCTCGACCTTCCAAAGTTTCCTGACCGAGGAGCTGACTGCCGCCGAGAACGTGGCCAGCGTGAAAACCTCGCTGGTGATCCGCGGCGCCAAGGATGAGCCGGGCGTGCCTTTCGAGGTGCTCGAGGATCGCCTTTCGCGCTCAGCCTGAATTGCCGGTCCCGGGGGCCGGCCTCGCTCCTGACCTCTCAATCTGCGAACGGATCGTCGGGATAACCCACCCCGGCGAGGTAGAGCCCGTCGGGCGGACAGACCGGCCCGCACGCGGCGCGATCCCGGGCCGCGAGGGCGTTGCCCACGTCGTCGGGCGCCCATGCCCCCGCGCCCACGCGCTCCAGCGTGCCGACGATCGAGCGGACCTGGTTGTGCAGAAAGGATCGCGCGCGCAGGTGGAACCGGTATTCCACGCCATTGGCGCGATCGCGCTCTTCGATGGTGATCGCGTCGAGCGTCTTGACGGGGCTGGCCGCCTGGCACTGGACCGCGCGGAAGGTGGTGAAATCGTGCCGCCCGACCAGGTGCGCGGCGCCCGCCCGCATCGCGTCGATGTCCAACGCCTGGCGCACCTGCCAGACCAGCCCCCTGTCATGGGTCGCCGGCGCACGCCGCACCAGCAGCCGGAACAGGTATCGCCGTTCCACCGCCGAGAACCGTGCGTGCCAGTCCTCCGCGACCCGGGCGGCGGCGATGATCGCCACCGGATGCGGCTTGAGATGGTAATTCAACGCTTCGGCGAGGCGGAACGGTGCCCAGTCCTTGCCGAGATCGCAATGCGCCACCTGCGCCAGCGCGTGCACCCCCGCATCGGTGCGCCCCGCGGCGGCGATGCTGTGCGCGCGCGGCTCGAGCCGGGCCAGCGCAGCCTCGACCGCGCCCTGCACCGATGGCTGGTCGGCCTGTCGCTGCCAGCCGGCAAAGGGGCCGCCGTGATATTCGATCCTGAGCGCGTATCTGGGCATGCTTTCCCATAGCGGCGGCGCGCACGTGCGGCAAGGGCTGGAAAAACCGTGCCGGTGTCTGCCCCCTAGCAAGCGGGCCGGGCGGCGGTTATCCTTGGCCCGAGGCAGGACAAAGGGGCGCCCACGTGGTCATTACATCGCTGGCAGACGGGATCGCGCGCCGGGTCGAAACGGTGGGCGGCGCGGTTTCCGAGGCATTCTTCGAGCCGGTGATCCGCCTTGGCGTGACCGGCCTGGCCCGCGCGGGCAAGACCGTGTTCATCACATCGCTCATCGCCAACCTGATGGACCGCGGGCGTATGCCGGGCCTTTCGGCGCAGGCGCAGGGCCGTATTCGCGCCGCGTTCCTGCAACCCCAGCCCGACGATACCGTGCCGCGCTTCGATTACGAATCTCATCTCGCGGCCCTCACCGGACCCGATCCGCACTGGCCCGAAAGCACCCGCGCCATATCCGAGTTGCGCCTGTCGCTCAGGGTCCAGCCCGCGGGGCTCTTGTCGGGGCTTTCCGGGCCGCGCACCGTGCATCTCGATATCGTCGATTACCCGGGCGAATGGCTGCTCGACCTCGCGCTGCTCGACAAGGGCTATGCCGAGTGGTCCGCCGGGGTGCTCGACCGGATCGAGGGGCGCGCAGAGGCGGAGGAATTCCTCGCACAGGCCCATGCCACCGATGCCACCGCCCCGCTGGACGAGGGACAGGCGCAGGCGCTGGCCCGTGCCTATACCGGCTATCTCACCGCCGCGCGCGATGCGGGGTTTCATGACTGCACGCCCGGGCGGTTCCTTCTGCCCGGTGATCTTGCTGGCAGTCCGGCGCTGACATTCGCGCCCATGCCGCGCGCCGAACGCCCCGCGCGCGGCAGCCTCTGGCGTGCCTTCGAGCGGCGGTTCGACGCCTACAAGGCGCGCGTGGTCAAACCCTTCTTTCGCGATCATTTCGCCCGGATCGACCGGCAGGTGGTGCTGGTCGACGCGCTGGGCGCGATCCACAAGGGGCCGCAATCGGTCGATGACATGCGCCGGGCGATGGCCGAGATCCTCGGTGCCTTTCGCCCCGGCCGCAATGCGCTTCTCAGTCGCCTCTTGATGGGACGGCGGGTCGAACGCATTCTCTTTGCGGCGACCAAGGCCGATCACCTGCACCATGCCCAGCACCCCCGCCTGACCGCGATCATGCAGGCGATGCTGCGCGAGGCGGCGGACCGCGCCGATTTCGCGGGGGCCGAGACCCGCGCCATGTCCATCGCCGCGTTGCGCGCCACGGTCGAGGAAACCCGCACCCATGATGGGCACGCGCTCGATTGCGTGCGGGGGCGGCGGCTCGACACCGGCCGGCAGGCGGCATTCTTTGCAGGTGACTTGCCCGAAGACCCGGCGCGGCTTCTGGCGCCGGCGCGGGAAGGGGCACAGACATGGCTCGATGCCGATTACTCGGTGATGCGGTTCGCGCCCGCACCGCTCAGCCTCAGGCCCGGCGACGGTCCGCCGCATATCCGTCTCGACCGGGCGGCGGAATTCCTGATCGGGGACCGGCTATGAATCGCCTGACTGTAAGGCTGGGCCGGGCGCGGCTTTGGCATCTGGCCGCGATTGCCCGGATTCTCTGGTCGGGCGCCGGCACGGGCAAGGGCGCCAAGGCGCGGCTTTCGGACCTGGTATTGCTGGCCCGGCTGGTGCGGGCGGGCAGGGTGCGTGTGCTGACAGCGTCGGCGGGCACGCAAGGGTTCATCATCCGCGACGGCGCGCGCATCCATGCGCTCTATACCCATCCACGGGCCCGGCGGCGGGGGATCGGTTCGCGGCTCTTGTCCGAGGCGCAGGCGGGTGCGCAACGGCTCGAACTCTGGACCGGGCAGGACAATCGCGCCGCGCGGGCATTCTACGCGCGCCACGGGTTCTATTCCGCGCGGCTCTCGAACGGGGCGGGCAATGACGATGGCCTGCCCGATGTGCAGATGATCTGGGAAAGGAATGCGCCATGACCAACGGCCCGGTCCTGATAGACCTTGACGAGAGGCCCGGGCGCGGCCCCTCCGAGGCCCCGCCCGTGCCCGACGAGTCCGTCCCCGAGGGACGGGCCATGCAGTCGGTCGCGGCACTGGCCACGGCGCGCCCGTCGCGGCTGGCGCGCTGGTTCTGGGGGCTGGCCGGACTGATCCTTGCTACCGTGGTGTCGGTCGCGGCATGGGATTTCGTCAATGGCCTGCTCGACCGGTCGCCCCTGCTCGGCTGGGCGGTTACCGGGCTTCTCGCGGCGTTCGTGATCGTGCTCATCGTGATCGCCCTGCGCGAGTTGGCCGCCTTTGCGCGGCTGCGGCGCATGGACCTCATCCACCGCGCCGCCAGCGAGGCGCTGGCGGGCGATGATCTTGCCGGAGCGCGCGATGTTCTGGCGCGGCTTGATGCGCTTTATGCCGGGCGCGATGCCCTCAGATGGGGGCGCGAACGTCTGGCCGAGCGCGCGCCCGACCAGTTCGATACCGCCACGCTCCTGGGGCTGGCCGAGGCCGAGTTGATGACCCCGCTCGATGCCCGCGCCCTGCGCGAGGTGGAAGGCGCGGCGCGGCAGGTGGCCTTGATCACGGCGCTGGTGCCGCTGGCGCTGGCCGATGTGGCCGCCGCGCTCACCGCCAATATCCGCATGATCCGCCGCATTGCCGAGATCTATGGTGGTCGCTCCGGCACGCTGGGAAGCTGGCGGCTCATCCGTGCGGTGCTCACGCATCTGGTGGCCACGGGGGCGGTGGCCGTGGGCGACGACATGCTGGGAAGCCTCGCCGGTGGTGGGCTTCTCAGCAAGCTGTCGCGCCGGTTCGGCGAGGGCGTGGTCAACGGCGCGCTCACCGCCCGCGTCGGGGTGGCGGCGATCGAGGTCTGTCGTCCGTTGCCCTTTGCCACGGTTCGGCGGCCCTCGGTCTCGGCGCTGGTCGGGCGTGCGCTTCGCGGGCTGTTCGATGGCGGCAAGGACAAGGGCGAGGCATGAAATGATCGGCCGCGCGCCCTCGTGCCCGGCCGGAAAGGACCGACCCGACCCCGTCAGCGCAGGATCGGCACACCCCCCGGCCCGCGCATCCGCTCGACCACGCCGGCGCGCAGCGACCGCCCGATGCGATGGGCCAGCGCCGACCACGCCGCCGCCTGATCCGCGCGCAACTCCTGCACCAGCACCCGGTCAAACAGCGACAGCCAGGTGTCGAACATGCCCGGTCGCACATTGCCCGCCGCGCGATGCACCGCCACGGGGTTGCCGTCATAGCACCGCTCGTAGAGGATCGCATTGACCCAGAAATCCACGATCCGCGCCTCATGGGCGGGCCAGTCGTCGACATGCGCGGCAAAGACCGGGCCCAGCCCGGGATGCGCGCGAATGCGGGCATAGAATGCCTCGACCACGCGCGCGATCTCGTCGCGGGTCACATCGAATCTCGGGGGCAGTGTCGTCATGGCATTTTCCCTGCTTGGAACAGTCAGACTATCGCCATTCGACCCCAACCGAAAGAGGATGCACAGGCACTGGACCCTGTCGCAATGCGCGCCTATAACGCCGGACAAGATGACTGGGTTCGCGATCATTATCCGAATTATATCCCCGGCGCCCTGATCAAGCGGGCCGCCGGGCAAAGGCGTATGAGACACCGCGCCGATCTAGAACCCTCCCATTCCTCGAATTCAAAGTGAGACCACGGTCATGGCCGACCAGACCCCCGCACAGACCCCCGATTACAAAGACACGCTCAACCTGCCGCAAACCGATTTCCCGATGCGCGCGGGCCTGCCCAAGCGCGAACCCGAGTGGCTGGATCGCTGGGAGCGGATCGGCATCTATGACCGTCTGCGCGAGAAACCGGACCGCCCCGATTTCGTGCTGCATGACGGCCCGCCCTATGCCAACGGCCACCTGCATATCGGCCACGCGCTCAACAAGGTGATCAAGGACATGATCGTGCGCAGCCACCAGATGATGGGCCACGATTCGCGCTATGTCCCCGGCTGGGATTGCCACGGCCTGCCCATCGAATGGAAGATCGAGGAAGAATACCGCGCCAAGGGGCTCGACAAGGACAAGGTCGATGTCGTCGCCTTCCGCCAGGAATGCCGCAGCTTCGCCGAAGGCTGGATCGACATCCAGCGCGAGGAGTTCAAGCGCCTCGGCGTCACCGGCAACTGGGCCGACCCCTACCTCACCATGGATTTCCACGCCGAAGCGGTGATCGCCGAGGAGTTCCAGAAGTTCCTGATGAACGGCACGCTCTACCAGGGCTCGAAACCGGTGATGTGGTCGCCCGTGGAAAAGACCGCGCTGGCCGAGGCCGAGGTGGAATACCATGACAAGGAGAGCTTTACCGTCTGGGTGAAGTTCCGCGTCGCCGCAGCCGATCACTTCGCCGAGAAAGACGCCTGTATCGACACTGACCTTCTGGGCGCGTTCGTGGTGATCTGGACCACCACCCCCTGGACCATCCCGTCGAACAAGGCGGTGGTCTATGGCGCCGACATCTCCTATGGCCTCTACGAAGTGACCGACACGCCCGAGGAATGCTGGGCCGCGCCCGGCGACCGTTTCATCCTTGCCGACAATCTCGCCCATGACACGCTCACCCGCGCGCGGCTCAGCGATGGCATGTGGAAACGCGTCCGCGACGTGAGCGCCGACGAGCTGTCGGGCCTTTCTCTCCTGCATCCGCTCGCCCATGCCGAAGGCGCGGGCGGCGAATGGGATGACCCCCGCGATTTCCGCGCGGCCGATTTCGTCACCGACGAGGAAGGCACCGGTTTCGTCCATTGCGCCCCCTCCCACGGGATGGAGGAATACGAGCTTTACCGGGGGCTTGGGATGCTCGAACAGGTCATCACCTATAACGTGATGGACGACGGCTCGTTCCGCCCTGATCTGCCGTTTTTCGGCGGCACGCGCATCCTGACCGAGAAGGGTAAGGAAGGCGACGCCAACAAGGCCGTGATCGACAAGCTCGCCTCCGTCGGCGGCCTCTTGGCGCGCGGCAAGATCAAGCACAGCTATCCGCATTCCTGGCGTTCCAAGGCGCCGGTGATCTATCGCAACACGCCGCAATGGTTTGCCGCCATCGACAGGCCGGCGGGCGGCAACGACACCCACGGCACCACGATCCGCGAACGCGCGCTGACCTCGATCAACGAACTGGTGACATTCACGCCGCCTTCCGGGCGCAACCGGCTCTACTCGATGATCGAGACGCGCCCCGACTGGGTGCTGTCCCGGCAACGCGCCTGGGGCGTGCCACTCACCTGTTTCGTGAAAAAGGGCGCGTTGCCCACGGATGACGATTTCCTTCTGCGGGACGAGAAGGTGAACAGGCGCATCGTCGAGGCCTTCGAGGCCGAGGGCGCGGATGCGTGGTACAAGGAGGGCGCCAAGGAACGGTTCCTCGGGTCCGATTACGATCCCGACGCTTGGGAACAGGTCTTTGACGTGCTCGATGTCTGGTTCGACAGTGGCTCGACCCATGCCTTCGTGCTGCGCGACCGCCCCGACGGCACCCCCGACGGCATTGCCGATGTCTATCTCGAAGGGACCGACCAGCATCGCGGCTGGTTCCATTCCTCGATGCTCCAGGCCTGCGGCACGATGGGGCGCGCGCCTTATCGCAACGTGGTCACGCATGGCTTTACCCTCGATGCCAAGGGCAACAAGATGTCCAAGAGCCTCGGCAACACGATCCTGCCCGACGAGGTGGTGAAACAATACGGCGCCGATATCCTTCGCCTCTGGGTGGCGCAGACCGATTACACCGCCGACCAGCGGATCGGCCCGGAAATCCTCAAGGGCGTGGCCGACAGCTACCGCAGGTTGCGCAACACCATGCGCTTCATGCTGGGCAGCCTTGCGCAGTTCGACGAGGCGCAGCGCGTCGCCCCCGGGGACATGCCCGAGCTGGAGCGTTGGGTGCTGCATCGCATTGCCGAACTGGATCACAAGGTGCGCACGGGCTACCGGGCGTTCGATTTCCAGGACGTGTTCTCGGACATCTTCAATTTCTGCACGGTGGACCTTTCGGCCTTCTATTTCGACATCCGCAAGGACGTGCTCTATTGCGACGGCGACAGTGATCGCGCCCGCGCCGCGCGCAGCGTGCTCGACATCCTGTTCCACCGCCTGACCACGTGGCTTGCCCCGATCCTCGTATTCACCATGGAGGATGTCTGGCTTTCGCGCTTCCCGGGCGACGACAGTTCGGTGCATTTGCAGGATATCCCCGACACCCCCGCCGACTGGCTCGACGAGCCGCTGGCGGCGAAATGGGCCATGATCCGCCGCGCGCGCCGGGTGGTGACCGCAGCGCTCGAAGTGCAGCGCGCCGAAAAGGTGATCGGCGCCTCGCTCGAAGCGGCCCCGGTCGTGCATGTCCGCGACGCCGAGATGCTCGCGGCGCTGAAATCGGTCGATTTCGCCGATCTCTGCATCACTTCGGCCATTTCGCTTACCGCCGATCCGCTCCCGCAAGAGGCGTTCCGCCTGCCCGAGATCGAAGGCGTGGGCGTGGTGTTCGAAAAGGCCGAGGGGCAGAAATGCGGGCGCTGCTGGAAGATCCTGCCCGATGTGGGCACGCATCGGCACCCGGGTGTTTGCGGACGCTGTGACGCGGCGCTGGGGTGATCCGGCCACAAGGGGAGGGCGGGGCAACCCACCTTCCCGACCGGTGGCTTTGCTGACATTATCCCCATATGCCATGCCTTACGCTTGAAACGCCCACCGGCTCCTTCACCCTCACCGAACACGAGGGTGCCATCACCCGCGCCGAGTGGGGCGGGCAGGGCGCCGACGAGACCCCGCTCCTGACCGAGGCGCGCGCGCAGCTTGCCGCCTACTTCGACGGTAGCCGGTTCTCTTTCGAGCTGCCGTTGCGGGTCGAGGGCTCGGCGTTCCAGCGCGCGGTATGCAATGCGATGCTGGCGATCCCACCGGGCGAGACCCGTACCTATGGCGACATCGCCCGCGATCTGGAACACCCGGCGCAAGCGGTGGGACAGGCGTGCGGCGCCAACCCGATCCCCGTGATCATTCCGTGTCACCGTGTTCTGGCGGCGAACGGGCTGGGCGGGTTCTCCGGTGGCGTCGGCGTGGAAACCAAGGTCTGGCTTCTGCGCCACGAGGGTGCCGCGGGCCTGTTGATCTGAGCCCGCACCGCGCGCCGCGTTAACCTGACTTTGCCCGCCCGTCGCCGCATTTGCCCGGCAGCCGGGCGGCAGCCGGGAGTCATACACATATCACCCCCCGATTTTTCGCCGAAAACCCGTGTTAACCCTGTGGGGCGTTGCGCTCGGGAATGAGCTGCTGCGCGATCCCCGCGAACAGCAGGTAAATGCTTGTCACGATCAACCCCCAACTGGCCCAGCTCTCGGGGTGAAAATCCACCCAGGCCGCCCAGCCGGCAAAGGAGGTCCAGGCGAAAGCCATTGGTAACGTTACGTTTTTCCACCTCTTGGTGCGCACCGGGTGAACGAACTTGAGCGATGTGAACATGCTTGCGGCCAGCACGACGATCAGGGTGAGACAGATCCAGAAATCCGGTTTCAGCGCGAAGATCACGATCGCCAGCATGTTCCAGCAACCGGGAAATCCGGAAAAGGAATTGTCCTTTGTTTTCATGCGCGTATCGGAAAAGTAAAGCGCCGACGCATAGGTGATCACGATGATCGCAGCCCAGCCTGTCCAGCCTCCCAGCAGCCCCGATTCAAAGAGCGCATAGGCCGGAATGAACACATAGGTCAGATAATCGATGATCAGGTCCAGAAGCACCCCGTCGAACTCGTCCGCATAGTGTTTCACATGATACTTGCGCGCCAACGGCCCGTCTATTCCGTCGACTGCAAAGGCCACCACCAGCCACAGGAACATCAGATCCCAGTCGTGCCCCGCCGCCGCCAGCATCGCAAGCATCGCGAAAACGGCGCCGGTTGCGGTCAGAAGGTGAACGGATAAGGCTTTGAAATAGTTTGACATATCTTACTTCCCGATGCTCAGCCTGCCTTGGGGTGAGCCTTGTCGTAAACTTCCATAAGTCGGGCCTGATCGACGCTTGTATAGGTCTGTGTCATTGAAAGCGAGGCATGGCCCAGAAGCTCCTGTATGGCGCGTAAATCACCACCCGCGCCCAGCAGATGCGTGGCAAAGCTGTGCCGCATCGCGTGCGGTGTCGCGCTTGCAGGCAGGCCCAACTGCATCCGCGCTTGTGCCATCGTCTTCTGTATCGACCGAGGCGAAAGCCTGCCACCGCGCACCCCTCGGAACAAGGGGGCACCTGCCTCTTTGGACCATGGGCAGAGGTCAAGATAGCGTCCGACAGCATCACGCGCAGCAGGGATCACCGGGATAACCCTTTCTTTACCTCCCTTGCCGATAATCCTGAGGACCTCTGGCAAAGGTGCGTCCTGCCCATCCAGTCCCAAAGCCTCGGAAATTCGTAATCCGCAACCATACAGGAGGGTCAGAACAGCCACGTCGCGCGCCGCAACCCACGGTTCCTGCGACTGAAGGCCGATCGTGTCGAGCATCCGGCGCGCTGCGTCCTCTGCCAATGGGCGTGGTAGCTTGTTTTGGAATCTCGGGGCGCGCGCAGCGAGCACTGCCGAGATCTCGGCACCTTCACGCTCGGACAACCAACGCAGGAAGCTCTTTACCGCCGAGAGTTTTCGCGCCATCGAGCGTGGTCCGACCCCTTGCCCACGGGTGAACGCCATCCAGCTGCGCATGTCCGACACGCTGAGCCTCATCAGGGGCTTGATCCCCTGGCTCGCGCCCTTGTGTTCGGTAATGAAGGTCAAGAATCCGGTTACGTCGCGCGCATAGGCGTCGAGTGTGTTCTCCGCGGCGCCCCTGAGCGCCCTTTGCCCTGCAAGCCAGCCTTCAAGAGCATCGCGTGCGGCGGGGGAAATCAGGCTCATGCCAGCCAGCGGCGCATGGCCCTTTCAAATACGCCTGCGAAAAATGACAAAAGATCAGTGCCTTGCTGCGGGGTGAACTGGTGCGGGTCCTCCGATCCCATGATCAGCATCCCCGGCAAACGGCCTTCGCCGAAATCGAGTTTCAGGCATGCCTCGGAGCGGATCCAGCCTGCCATCTCGCCGAAAACCGTGTCATTGCCCTCGTTGACCTGGCGCAAAGTCACTTGCCGCACCGGTGCGTCGCGCCCAGCTGTCAGGTAATGGTCGATATATCCCGGTTCGGCCACCGACAGGACATCGCCCAATCGCTGCACAACCGGATCGTCGTCATTCTGAACCGATTCGAGCACCAGCTTGATGGAATCGACCCGCAGGATATCGGCGACGTCGCCGCCAAGGTCTCGCAGGAATACTTCGAATTCGAGCGGATCGAGCATCCGCAGAATCGCCCGGTGCACCTGGTTGGTGCCTGCAAGGTTCTCGTAAGCGGCAGCGATGACCGAGCGATGGGTGTCCTCCAGCCGATCAAGACGCGCCTCGAGCCGTTCCATCGCAATGCCCCGGAGGTCAACGATATTACCACCCATCGCGCGCTCGTTCGCTGCGATGAGTGCATGCATAACATCTTGATCCTCAAGAATGAAATCCGGATCCGCGATGATCTTGTCGCGAAGGCTGTCCTCCAACCCGGGCTTGCTGCTCATTGTGTCCTCAACATGTATTTCGGCCTTTATAACATGCCTTTACAGGATTTTCTGCCCTGTTTTTTCCCAATCGGCCATAAAGGCCGCAAGGCCCTTGTCGGTCAGCGGATGGTTCACCATGGCCTTGATCACGCTGGGCGGCGCGGTGATCACGTCGGCACCGATGCGGGCGCAATCGGCAATGTGATTCACGCTGCGGATCGACGCGGCAAGGATCTCGGTCTCGAAGCCGAAATTGTCATAGACCTGCCGGATATCGGCGATCAGTTCCATCCCGTCGAGATTGATGTCATCAAGCCGTCCGATGAAGGGGCTGATGAAACTGGCGCCCGCCTTGGCCGCCAGAAGCGCTTGGTTGACGCTGAAACACAAGGTCACGTTAACCATGCGACCTTCCGTGCTCAGCACCTTGCATGCCTTGAGCCCGTCCCATGTCAGCGGCACCTTGATCGCGATATTGTCGGCGATCTCGGCCAGCTTGCGACCCTCGGCGATCATTGCCTCGGCCTCGGTCGCGACCACCTCGGCGCTGACGGGGCCGTCGACAAGCTCGGCAATTTCTTTCGTGACTTCAAGGATATCGCGCCCCGACTTCATGATGAGCGACGGGTTTGTCGTGACACCGTCGGCCATGCCCAGGTCGCTCAAATCGGCAATCGCGTCAATCTCGGCCGTATCAACAAAGAATTTCATGGCATCTGCCCCGATGAAGTTTGGGTTTTGTCTCGGGTCGCTTTACCCGATACCAATAACTCTCGAAACCCCTAACCCGGAGTGGCCATGGGCCGACAGGATTTTTTCGATCACGGCGATCTGGTTGCGGTGCTCACGACACAGCCACTCGATCGTTTGCTGGACTACAAGGCGCCCGAAGGCGGCTGTCATCTGGGCGCATTTGTCGAGGTGCCGCTTGGCCCGCGCAAGGTTCCGGGCGTGGTCTGGGCGCCGGGACGGGGCGATTTCGACCGCTCGAAGATCCGCCCCGTCATCCGGGTGCTCGACGTGGCGCCGATGCGCGAAGAGATGCAGATGTTTCTCGAACGGGCAGCGGAATATACCCTGACACCGCTGCCGGCGATGCTGCGGCTCGCCACGCGGGCGCCGGGGCTGGGCGATCCGCCCTCGATGCGCAAGGTCTACCGCCCGGGCGATAGCGTGCCTGACCGGATGACCGACGCCCGCCGCCGTGTGCTGGCGACATTGCAGGAATATGGTGGCTTGTCTTTTACCCTCAAGGAGTTGAGCAATGCCGCCGGGGTCACGCCTTCGGTGGTCAAGGGGCTGGTCAAGCAAGGGGCGGTGCATGAAGAGGACAGTCCGCGTGATGTACCCTTTCCACTGCTCGATGAAGAGCGTGCCAGCAAAGCCCTGACCGCGGATCAGGCCGCAGCTGCCGAGCATCTGCGCCGCGGTATCCGCTCGGGCACCTATGGCACGACGCTACTGCGTGGGATTACCGGGTCGGGCAAGACCGAGGTCTATCTCGAAGCAGTGGCAGAGTGTTTTCGCCAGCGCCAACAGGCGCTTGTCCTGCTGCCCGAGATCGCACTCAGCGCCGAGTTCATCGCAAGGGTTCAGGAGCGGTTCGGTGCGAAACCGGCGGAGTGGCATTCGGGCGTCACAATGACCGAACGCCGCCGGACGTGGAAAATGGTCGGGCAGGGCGGGGCGCAATTGGTCGTGGGGGCACGTTCGGCGCTCTTTCTGCCATTCCTCGATCTGGGGCTGATCGTTGTCGATGAAGAGCATGACACTTCATACAAGCAAGAAGACGGCGCGCTCTACAACGCCCGCGACATGGCCGTGCTGCGGGCGTCGATCTGCGGTGCGCAGGTGATTCTGGCCTCGGCCACGCCAAGCCTCGAAAGCTGGGCCAATGCGGAAGCGGGCAAGTATGCCAAGCTCGAGCTCACCAGCCGCTTTGGCGATTCTGCCTTGCCCGACATGCGTGCCGTCGACATGCGGGGGGCCGATCTGCCATCCAACCGCTGGATTTCCTCGCGCCTTGCCGGAGCTGTGCGCGAGCGGATCGAGCGCGGTGAGCAATCGCTTTTGTTCCTCAACCGACGGGGCTATGCGCCGGTCACGATCTGCAGGGCGTGCGGGCATCAGATCGGGTGCGAACATTGCGATGCGCGCATGGTCGAGCACCGTTTTCTCAAGCGGCTCGTTTGCCACCAGTGCGGCGAGACGAGGCCGATCCCCGATGCCTGCCCTGCCTGCGGCGCCGAAGATCGGCTGGCCCCTGTGGGTCCCGGGGTCGAGCGGTTGCAGGAGGAAGCGAGCGAATTGTTTCCTGATGCCCGGATCGCAACGCTCTCGTCCGACCTTTTCGGTTCGGCCCGCGCGCTGAAGGCGCGTATTGCTGAGATTGCCGAAGGCGGGGCTGATATCGTGATCGGCACCCAACTTGTTGCCAAGGGCCATAATTTTCCGCTGCTGACACTTGTTGGTGTGATCGACGCGGATCTCGGGCTTCAGGGATCGGATTTGCGTGCCGCCGAACGCACGTTCCAGTTGATGCGGCAGGTCTCGGGGCGGGCCGGACGGGCCGACAGGCCGGGCGAGGCGCTTTTGCAGACCTATCAGCCAGAGCACCCGGTGATACGTGCCATTCTTGCCGGTGACGAGGACTCGTTCTGGCGCGCCGAGGCCGAGGAGCGCCGCCATGCGGGGGTGCCGCCCTTTGGCCGCATGGCCGGGATCATCCTCAGCTCGCCCGATATGCAGGAGGCCTTTGACACAGGGGCCGAACTTGCCCGCAACGAGGCTCCGCTGCGATGCATCGGAGCGCAGGTCTTTGGCCCCGCGCCGGCACCGGTGGCGCGAATCCGCGGGCGCCACCGGGTGCGCCTTCTGGTCAAGGCGCCGAAGGGCGCGGCGCTGCAAAAGGCGCTGGCGGCCTGGATCGCGCAGGTGAAACCGGGGCCGAACCTGCGTCTGACGGTCGATATCGATCCACAGAGTTTCTATTGACGAGATTTCTCAGGACTCAGGCAGTGGCGGCCACCCGGGTCTGGTCGACGATGATATCGGTGACCATCGCGCCCACCCACATGCAGAAAAGCGCGAGCCAGGCCGTGCCCGCGAAGATTGACCCTCCCGTCACGCCATTGCCGATGGCGCATCCTCCGGCCAGCATCGCACCAAAGCCCATCAGCACGGCGCCGAACATCGACCGGCGCATGTTGGATTCGTCGGAGAAGCCCTGAAACCGGAATTCGCGGGTCAGCATGGCCGCCAGAAACGATCCGATCACGACACCCGGGACCAACCCGATGTCGAATTCAAGCACAGCGTTGCGGTCGAGAAAGAACATCAGCGTGTTGGCGGATGGTCCCGAGAAGGTGAGACTCTCGACCGGGACCGGATCGAACGCGATCTGGCCGAGCGAGAAGGTCAGTACCCAGCCCAAGGCGACGGCAAAGCCCACGCCTGAGGCAAAGACGAGCCGCGCGAATCCGATCTGGTGACGATAGGAGATATAGAGCGCCAGGGTCGCCGTGAAGAGGCCCAGCAGCAGCCCCGCGTATTGGGGCAGCCCGAAGGCGTCCAGCAGGTCGAGATTGTGCCCGCCACCGGTGATCCAGAGCGCGGCAAGATAATCGCGCAGCGGGGCAAGCCACCCGGCAAGCGACATCTGCGCCACCACCGCGAAAATCAGCCCTGAGACGACCGAGCGCAGATTGCCGGTCGCAGCCAGCACCAGAAGCCGCCCCGAACATCCCCGGGCGAGCACCATGCCCACGCCGAACAGCAATCCGCCAATGATCGCGCCCGACCAGCTTCCCGGCACGGACATCATGCGGGCCTCGTCGCTGCGCATCAGCCCCAGGAGCTGCGCCCCTTGCACCCAGACGAGAGCGGTCGAAAAGGTTAAAAGCCACACCGCCACACGGTCCTGCATCATCCCGCGGGCGAACTCGACCACCGCCGCGCGCAGGCAGAACCGCGATCGTTGGGCGGCAACGCCGAAAACGATGCCCGTGATCAGCCCGAACAGGGCGGCGGTTGGGCTTTCACCAATGCGTTCGACGAGGGGGATCAGGTCCACTGGCATATCTTTCGCTTGTTCCGGCGAACACATGCATAGGTTTTGATATGTGGCCTTGATCCAGATCAGATGGGCTGGGCAATCGCTGCGAAAAGGCGTATCGGAAAGCATGAGCAGGACATTTCCACTCGATCAGGCGCGAAGCCTGCCGTTCTGGCGACGGCCGGTCGCACTGCTGTTCGTGATGGCGGCGGCGATGCCGATCGCCTTTGCCACATGGTCGGCACTGCTGAACAATTTCATTATCGAGGTTGGAAAGTTCGACGGCTCTGACAATGGTTGGTTGCATACCGTGCGCGAGATCCCTGGCTTTCTGGCCATCGGGGTGATCGCGATCATTGTCTTCATGCGCGAACAGGTGCTTGCGCTTGTCTCGCTCGTCCTTCTGGGCGTGGCCACGGCGTTGACCGCGTTTTTCCCATCCATGGTCGGGATCCTGACCATCACAATGCTCTCTTCCATCGGCTTTCACTACTACGAGACCGTCAACCAGTCGCTGCAATTGCAATGGCTGCCCAAGGATCGTGCACCGCAGGTGCTGGGCCTGTTGCTGGCGGCGGGATCGGCGGCGACGTTCTTGGCCTATGGGTTGATCGTACTCACCTGGCGGGCTTTTGATCTGAGCTATGCCTTCGTCTACCTTGTCGCGGGCGGCACGACCGCACTGATCGCGGTTTTCGCGTTCTTCGCTTATCCCCAGTTCGAGGCGCCCAATCCGCAGGTCAAGAGAATGATCCTGCGCAAGCGCTATTGGCTCTATTACGCGCTGCAATTCATGTCCGGTGCACGGCGTCAGATATTCATCGTCTTTGCCGGATTCATGATGGTCGAGAAATTCGGTTTCGACGTTCACGAAGTAACCGCGCTTTTCCTGATCAACCTTGTGTTCAACATTGTGGCCGCACCGCTTTTTGGTCGGGCGGTGGCGCATTTCGGTGAGCGAAACGCGCTCGCGTTCGAATATGTCGGGCTTGTTTGCGTGTTTCTGGCCTATGGTGGAATTTACTATTTCGGCTGGGGCGTGGTGTTGGCGGCCGTGCTTTACGTGCTCGACCACATGTTCTTTGCGCTGGCACTTGCCCTCAAGACCTATTTCCAGAAGATCGCCGATCCGGGTGATATTGCCCCGACTGCCGCGGTGGCCTTTACCATCAATCATATCGCGGCGGTTTTTCTGCCCGCGATGCTCGGTTATCTCTGGCTGGTCTCCCCCGGCTCGGTCTTTGTTCTTGCGGCGTCGATGGCCGGGGTGTCGCTGTGCCTGGCCCTGCTGATTCCGCGTCACCCGGAGCCGGGCAACGAGACGATATTTGCACGGTTCGTCACTCCGGCCCCGGCTGAGTGATCGCCCCGGGGAAGGGTGCTTGACCGCCGGGTGCATTGCGCTTACCGCCAGTGAAAGCACCGGAGACGCGCCATGCCCACCTTTACCGCATTGACCACCCTTGCCGGAAAAGCCGCCGCCGAGGCGTTGGGCGAAGCGATGGAACGGCTCGATCCCGAACCGGTCGGCGTGGGGGTGTTCGAGGTTGAAGACGGCTCGGGGCTTTGGGAGGTGGGCGGATATTTCGCCGAACCACCCGATCGCGCGGGTCTTGCCCTTCTTGAGGCAATGCACGCTACCCGGCCTTTCGTGATCTCGGAGCTACCCGAAACCGACTGGGTCGCCAAGGTTCGCCGCGAACTGGCGCCGGTCAAGGCTGGTCGATTTTTTGTCTATGGCAGCCATGACGCCGACAAGGTGCCCGAAGGGGCCGAGCCGCTCCTGATCGAGGCGGCGATGGCTTTTGGCACCGGTCATCACGGCACGACGCTTGGCTGTCTGCGCGCCCTCGATCGGCTTGTCGAGGCAGGGTTTGTCGGCAAAAGCGTCGCGGATATCGGTTGTGGCACGGCGGTTCTGGCCATGGCGGCGGCGCGGGTCTGGCCCGATCCGATCATCGCCAGCGATATCGACACGCTCGCAGTCGAAGTCGCCGAGGCCAACGTACGGGCCAATGGTTTGGAGGGGCGGGTGCGTTGTGTCGAGGCGGCAGGTTTCGATCATCCCGAACTTGCGGCGGCTGCACCTTTCGATTTGATCTTTGCCAACATACTCAAGGGGCCGCTTGTTGCGCTTGCGCCGGATCTGATCGCTGCTCTGGCACAAGGCGGGAGGGCGATTCTTTCGGGCATCTTGAACGAACAGGCCGATGAAGTTCAGGAGGTTTATTCACGTTTGGGAACCAATGTCCTTTCGCGCGATGAAATTGGTGAATGGACGACGCTGATGCTGGCCAAGCCATGAGTTAAAATGAACGGAAATTGCCAGCTTTTTGCCTTATTCCGGTAATTTGCCACAATGCTGCCATAATTTGAGAGCAATCATTTTTTCTACTTCGGTGGGGGTATGTGCCGGAGGCCTGAATGTCTGACGAGTTCATGAATTTTGAAAAGCGGCTGACGCGTATCGACCGCACCCGACGTAGAGTTGCCAAGGGACTATCCTATGACCCTGTCGTCGGCCCAGATGGGATGGTTGTTGTCCGCCCCCGCCGCAGTGGCCCCAGTATTCCAGTCAAGGGCCTGATCTATCTCATCCTGGGCTTTTGCCTGTTCAAAAGCGTTGCGATCGCGCATCTCGGTGCCACCGGCTATGCTGGCCACATTCACGAGATGAAACAGGGAACCATTTTCGAACAAGCCGGGGCATGGGCCTTGCAGCCTGACAGGGTGAGTGTGAGAATTGCCAGCACTATCTCGCCCTTCATAAGGTAGCGACCCGTATCCAAAGACAAAAAAGAAGCCGCGCCGGGATTGGACCCGGCGCGGCTTTCTCGATTGCGCTTGCAGCTAAGGCTGTTCGCGGAACGCTCTCGTTTCGCTGCTCAGCGTTTTGCCGCTATGTTGTCGATATCACCGCGGCAGAGGCCGATATCCTCAAGCTCGCGGTCGCTCAGTTGCGACAATGCGTTGCGAGTCACGCGGGTATCGTTCCAAGCCACGATCGTCGCGACAAGCGATGCGAAGAGCTGGCCGATACGGCCGTTGGTGCCAGCGGAAAGCTGAACGCGGGGGGTGTCGATTACAGCCATATCCATGTTTCCTTGGTTCGAGTGGCGGTTCGTTGTGCTGAACGGCAAATAGGCCCGGTTCCAGATCATGACAAGCAGTGAAAACGGCATAAGTCCTATGCAAAATCTGCATGGGCGAAATCGGACCTTGGAGCCTTTAAAACAAGGCCATTCTGCCACAAAAGGATGTCGTTTTCTGCACAGGAATGGGCGTAATTTGACCGCGTTTGTCGCGCCGGATTCAAAATGGTCGTTTTTGGTATATGCGCGATTGTCGTTGGCTTGTGTTCCTGTTTCGTGCTAGTGGTTCAAAAAGGCAACAGGGCAGGCAAAATCGATGCGGGTTTTAGGAATCGATCCAGGGCTTCGGAACCTTGGATGGGGTGTTGTCGATGTAGACGGCAGCAGGCTGAGTCACGTTGCCAATGGCATCTGTCGGTCCGGTGAGGGTGAATTGCCCGAAAGGCTCAGACGGCTTTACGAAGAACTTCATGCCGTCGTAATCAAATTCGCGCCCGACGCGGCGGCGGTCGAGCAGACCTTTGTAAACAAGGACGGTGCAGCCACTCTCAAGCTCGGACAGGCCCGCGGAATCGCCCTGCTCGTGCCTGCGCAGGCCGGGCTCTGCGTGGGTGAGTATGCACCTAACACGGTCAAGAAAACGGTGGTGGGTGTGGGCCATGCGGACAAGGCCCAGGTCGCGCATATGGTGAAAATGCAGCTTCCCGGGGTCGTGATCGAGGGGCCGGACGCAGCGGATGCACTGGCTGTCGCGATCTGTCATGCGCATCATGCCCGCAGCGCAGAGGCGGTTTCCGCCGCGGAGAAAATGGTGAGGGCATGATCGGCAAGATTAGCGGGGTCTTGGATTACAGGGGAGATGATCATGCGCTGATCGACGTGCGCGGTGTTGGTTACCTCGTCTATTGTTCCGATCGCACCCTCGCCGGGTTGCCCGGACCGGGTGAGGCGGTAACACTTTACACCGATCTGCTGGTGCGTGAGGATCTTTTGCAACTTTACGGTTTTCCGTCGCTGCTGGAGAAGGAATGGCATCGCCTGCTGATGAGTGTTCAGGGGGTTGGAGCGAAAGCGTCATTGGCCATCTTGAGCGCACTTGGTGCAGAAGGAGTTAACCGTGCGATCGCGCTGGGCGACTGGAACGCTGTGAAGGCCGCCCGGGGGGTCGGCCCAAAGACGGCACAGCGGATCGTCAATGAGCTGAAGGACAAGGCTCCGACGGTCATGGCGCTGGGCGGTGCGCTTGAGGCTATGCAGGGATCCGATTCTGCGGCGGCAGACGTGATCGAAAGCGATCCTGCTCCCACGCCCGCGCCGCGCCCGTCCGCGCCTGCGCCAAGTGGCGGTGCAGCGGTGCAATCCGAGGCCTTGTCGGCGCTGTCGAACCTCGGCTATGGCCCGGGTGAGGCCGCGGGCGCCGTGGCGCAGGCAGCAGGTGACACGCCTGGCGCGGATACGGCAGCGCTCATCCGTGCGGCGCTCAAGCTCCTGGCACCGAAGGGATAATTCATGGCCGAGCCCGACCCGACATTGCGTGCCGCACCGCTTCCCGAGGATATGGACCGGGCGTTGCGGCCCCAGTGCCTGGACGAGTTCGTGGGGCAGGAGGCGGCACGGGCCAATCTGCGGGTGTTCATTCAATCGGCGCGGATGCGCGGCGAGGCGATGGATCACACGCTGTTTCACGGCCCTCCGGGGTTGGGCAAGACGACGCTGGCGCAGATCATGGCGCGCGAACTGGGGGTGGGGTTTCGGACGACCTCGGGGCCGGTGCTGGCCAAGGCCGGCGACCTGGCGGCCATCCTGACCAATCTCGAAGCGCGAGATGTGCTTTTTATCGATGAGATTCATCGACTTAACCCCGTCGTCGAAGAGGTGCTCTATCCGGCGCTCGAAGATTTCGAGCTGGACCTGGTGATCGGTGAGGGCCCGGCAGCGCGCACCGTTCGGATCGAGTTGCAACCCTTCACGCTGGTTGGAGCGACGACGCGGCTGGGGCTGCTGACAACGCCGTTGCGCGACCGGTTCGGGATTCCGACGCGGTTGCAATTCTATGAAATTCACGAGTTGAATCAGATTGTTACTGCCAATGCGCGCAAGCTGGGCGTGGAGACGGAAGCCGAAGGTGCGCTGGAGATCGCACGCCGGTCGCGTGGGACCCCGCGGATTGCGGGGCGACTCTTGCGGCGGGTCGTGGATTTTGCGTTGGTCGAGGGCGGTGGAAAGATCAGCCGTGACCTCGCCGATGCGGCCCTTACCCGGCTGGGCGTGGACGGGCTTGGCCTCGATGGGGCGGATCGGCGCTATCTCACTCTGATTGCTGAGAATTATCACGGCGGACCGGTTGGTGTCGAGACCATGGCGGCGGCGTTGAGCGAACCGCGCGATGCGCTGGAAGAGGTGATCGAGCCCTATCTCTTGCAGCAGGGGTTGATCCAGCGCACGCCGCGGGGGCGGATGCTGGCGCACAAGGGCTGGACCCATCTGGGCCTCGCCCCGCCGCCCGTGCCGGGGCAATCGGACCTTTTCGAGGGCTGAGCGCGCGCCCCGTTAACCGGGGTTTTGGGGTGCCGGATTCGGGGGGTGACATCCGGCTGACATCCGGCTGCCGCCCGGCTGCCGCGGATAGCGGTCTCCTGCGGCGCGTGCGGCGTTAACCCTTGGCGGGTCCGGGTTGCGGAAAAGGCCGGGCTCGGGCATCAGGGTGCGCGTCGAGATGGAAAAGGCCCACGATGACCCCGGACGAGATACAAGAGCTTTTCACCTCCCGCGGCGACGCGTTTCATTTTGCCCGGTGGGAGCGCCCCATCGTGCCGGTCGTCTTCGGTGTCGATAATCAAACTTTGCCGATCATAAAGGGCGCGATCGAAGCCGTGGTGGCGCTGGCGGGTCACAAGATGGCCGAGACCGACCCGGAGCTGGGGGGCAACCTCATGCTGTTTTTTCTGCGTGACTGGTCGGAGTTGACCGCGCTCGACGGGCTGGCGCGGATGGTGCCGGGTCTTGACGACACCCTGGTGCGGCTCGAGCGCGAGGGTGCCAACCAGTACCGGTACTTCCGGTTCGAGGAGAACGGGGCGATCCGGGCCGCCTTTGTCTTTTTGCGGATGGACGAGAGCCTGTCGGACATGGCGGCAGAAGACCTTGCCTTGGCGCAGGCGGTGCAGGTGATCGTGCTTTGGGGCACGCGGGCCTTTGGCGAGACCTCGCCGCTGGCGCGGTTGCCGGACGGGCAGGTCGTTTTGCGCCCGGAGATCGCGGCGGTGGTGCGGGCGGCCTATGATCCGCTCCTGCCGGTGGCCGGGCGCGATGGCATGGCACTTTCGCTACGGCTTTCGGCGCGACTTCGGGCCGGGTAGGATGGCCGCGCGGGTTGTAAGGGTCCAATGCCGGTGGTGCGGGCGGGGCATCGCATATGTCCGGCAAGATGAGAGGGAGGGTTCGGGAATGTATTGTTGCGCCGTGGAATCGAGATTGGCGCCCGGGTCGGGGCAGGAGCAGGACGCGGTTTTAACAAGAGTGGAGCGGATCGGATGAGCGAGGCCTTGATCGCGGCCTGCCTCTGGGTGCTGGCGGCGACGGTGGTGGCGCTCTTGCCCATGCGTTGGCAATTTGCCCCGGGGCTTGTCCTGTTGGTCGCGGCGCCGGGGGTGATCGTGTGGATCGGGATTGCGCATGGGGCGCTGGTGGCGGTGCTGGGCGCGGCGGCATTCGTGTCGATGTTTCGCAATCCGTTGCGTTACCTGTGGCGGCGGGCGCGGGGCGATGCGGCGCGATTGCCGCTCAGGGCGCGCCGGGAGCGATGACCGTGAACCTGTCACTGATCGCGCTTTTCGTCTGGCTGGTGGTGGCAAACATGGCCGCGATGCTGCCCTCGACCGACAACCATTGGCGGCGGGCCTATGGGTTGATGGCGACGGGGCTGCCGTTGCTGGTGTGGATTTTCTGGGAAAACCCGGTTTGGGTCGGTATGCTGGCGCTGGTTGCGGGGCTGAGCGTGCTGCGATGGCCGTTGATCTACCTGATCCGATGGCTGCGGCGAAAGGCGGGGCCATGATCTATGCATTCCGGTCCGGTTGCTGCCCAGGGGGTGGTGGTGCGACGGGTGCGCCGGGGCGTGTTCTGGTCGGTAATGGCTGCGGCGTGGTGCTGGCCGGGTGGCTTTTGGTGAGGGCACGCGGAAAATGCAATGGGTGGGAGGCGATTGCCACCTTTCTGCCTGCGCTGCTGTTGCTGGCGCCGATCGCATTGGGGATACTGTTGGGCGCTGCGGTGGTGCCGATCAGCGGGCGGTGAACACCGCCCCCGGGGTTTTGGGGGCGTGCAACGTGGTGTATGGGGCGCGAAACAAGGTGAGCATAGATCCATGGCTGACATGCCCGAGGTGCGGGGAAAGCTGATCCCCGGCAAGCTGTTGAGCGAATTGACGTGGTTGCGCGTGGGCGGGCCGGCAGATTGGCTCTTCATGCCGGCGGATGCCGATGATCTTGCCGGTTTTCTGGCGGCGCTGGACCCCGCGGTGCCGGTTTTCCCGATGGGGGTGGGCAGCAACCTGATCGTGCGCGATGGCGGTTTGCGTGCGGTCGTCGTGCGCATGGGGCGCGGGTTCAACACGATCGAGATTGAGGGTCGGCGGGCGCGCGCCGGGGCGGCGGCGCTGGATGCGCATGTCGCACGCAAGGCGGCGCAGGCGGGGATCGACCTGACGTTCCTGCGAACCATACCGGGCAGTATTGGTGGTGCGGTGCGGATGAATGCGGGCTGTTATGGAACCTATGTCGCGGATGTCATGGTCGAGGCCAAGGCGATAACCCGGGCGGGCGAGGTGGTGACGTTGACCGCCGATGAACTCGACTTTCGCTATCGCCAGAGCGATCTGCCCGACGGTTGGGTGATCGTCGAGGCCACGTTCGAGGGGCCCGAGGGTGCCCCCGAGGTACTGGAGGCGCGCATGCAGGAGCAGATCGCCAAGCGTGATGCCACGCAGCCTACGAAGGAGCGCAGCGCGGGCAGCACGTTTCGCAACCCGGCCGGGTTCTCATCGACCGGGCGGGCAGATGATACGCACGACATGAAGGCGTGGAAAGTGATCGATGCGGCGGGTATGCGCGGCGCCCGGCGTGGGGGCGCACAGATGAGCGAAAAGCATTCCAATTTCCTGATCAACACCGGGCAGGCCAGCGCCGCGGACCTCGAACAACTGGGGGAAGAGGTGCGAAAAAAGGTTTACGATTCCAGCGGTATCACGCTAGAGTGGGAAATCATGAGGGTCGGCGAAGCGACCCCGGAATGAGGGCTGCGAAAAACATCGGCCCGATCAGGCAAGACGAGCGAAACAAGGGTCGTGAAAAGGCCCGGGACATTGAGGCAGTAGACAGGCATGTCGGGCGGTTCCCCCCCGAAAGTGGTGGTGTTGATGGGTGGTCCATCCGCCGAGCGCGAGGTTTCTCTCGCGACAGGGCGGGGCTGTGCCGATGCCTTGCGCGGTGAGGGTTTCGACGTTGTCACCCTCGACGCCGGGCGTGATCTGGCGGCCCGGCTCGAAGAAATCAAGCCCGATGTCGTTTTCAATGCGTTGCATGGCCGCTGGGGCGAGGATGGCTGTGTTCAGGGGATGCTTGAATGGCTGGGGCTGCCTTATACCCATTCGGGAGTGCTGGCCTCGGCGCTGGCCATGGACAAGCAGCGCAGCAAGGAAGTCTACCGCGCTGCGGAGCTGCCCGTGGTCGAGAGCGTCCTGGCCGGCCGCGACGAGGTGACGGCGCGCCACGTGATGGTGCCGCCCTACGTGGTCAAGCCCTACAACGAAGGTTCCTCCGTGGGTGTCTATATCGTGCAGGAGGCCGCGAACGGTCCGCCGCAACTGGCCGAGGACATGCCGGATATCGTGATGGTCGAGACCTATGCGCCTGGGCGTGAGCTGACCACGACGGTCATGGGGGGTGACGAGGGCGATCCCGGACCGCTGGGTGTCACCGACATCGTGACCGAAGGCTGGTATGATTATCACGCCAAGTATGCAGAGGGCGGATCGCGCCACGTTGTCCCCGCCGACCTGCCGGCCGAGATCACCGACGCCTGTCTTGACTTTGCGCTGCGCGCGCATCGTGCGCTGGGATGCCGGGGGGTGAGCCGGACCGATTTTCGCTGGGACGAGGCGCGCGGACTTGATGGACTTGTCCTGCTGGAGACCAATACCCAGCCGGGCATGACCCCCACGTCGCTTTCGCCGGAGCAGGCCGAGATGTGCGGAATCGGATTTGGCGCAATGTGCCGCTGGATGGTGGAGGACGCGTCATGCAACCGATGAGCGGTGACAAGCGGTCGTCGCGACCCGACCCGGCGCCGAGCCGGTGGTCCTATCGGTTTCAGCGGCTGATGCTGACGCCGGTTTTCCGCAACCTGCTGCGGCTCGGCGTGCCCTTTGGCCTGTGCCTGGCCGCAGGGCTGTTCTACTTGTCTGACGACACGCGCCGTGATGCGATCCGGCTGGCAATCACCGATTTGCGAACCGAGATCTATAGCCGCCCCGAATTCACCGTGCGGCTCATGGCGATCGACGGGGCGAGCGACAAGGTGAGCGACGATATCCGCGAGATCGTGCCTTACGATTTCCCGGTGTCGTCCTTTGACCTTGATCTCGAAGCGATTCGTCAGGACGTTGCCGGGTTGTCCGGTGTGAAAACCGCAAGCGTGCGTATCCGTGATGGCGGTGTGCTCCAGGTCGATGTGGTCGAGCGACAGCCCGTGGCGCTGTGGCGCAATGCCGAGGGGCTTTATCGCGTCGATATCGAAGGAGTCGTCCTGGACGAGGTGGCGCATCGCGGTGCCCATCCCGAATTGCCGGTTCTGGCCGGAACGGGGGCGGACCTGCACTTGCAGGAAGCGATGGACATCTATGCGGCCAGCGGGCCGCTGACACCGCGCCTGCGCGGTCTCGTGCGCGTGGGAGAGCGGCGCTGGGATGTCGTTCTCGACAGGGGCCAGAGAATCCTTTTGCCCGAATACGCACCTGTGCAGGCCCTGGAACGGGTGATCGCGCTGTCGGACGCGCAGGACATGCTGGCGCGTGATCTCGTGGCGGTGGATATGCGTCTCGCCGAGCGGCCAACGCTGCGCATGAGCGGGGATGCAGTCGAAAACTGGTGGACGATCAGAAACATATCGGTGGAGAACGACGGATCATGATCGAGCTCTATGAATCCCAAAGGGCGATGCGCAACATGCGCAAGGCGGCGATGCAACGTGGCGTGGTGGCCGTGCTGGATGTGGGAACATCCAAGATCGCCTGCCTGGTGTTGCGGTTCGATGGCGTCGATCCCGCCGGGGCCGATGTCGGGTCGATGGCAGGACAGGCCGGGTTTCGGGTCATCGGCGCGGCAACGACGAGATCGCGCGGCGTGCGGTTCGGCGAGATCGAGGCCATGGCCGAGACCGAGCGCGCGATCCGCACGGCCGTGCAAGCGGCGCAGAAAATGGCCGGTATTCGCGTGGATCATGTCATCGCCTGTTTCTCGGGGGCGGGACCGCGCAGTTACGGGCTCGCGGGCGAAGTCGATCTCGACGGGACGGTGGTGACCGAACAGGATGTGAGCCGGGTTCTGAGTGCCTGTGATGTGCCCGATTACGGGCCGGGCCGCGAGGTACTTCATGCGCAGCCTGTGAATTTCGCACTCGACCATCGGTCGGGTCTGAGCGATCCGCGCGGCCAGATGGGCACGCGCCTGGCCACGGACATGCATATGGTGACGGTCGAGGCGGCCGCGGTGCAGAACTTGGCCCACGCGGTGCGGCGCTGCGATCTGGAGCTGGCCGGGGTTGCCAGTTCGGCCTATGTGTCGGGCGTTTCGGCACTTGTCGAGGATGAACAGGAGCTGGGTGCGGCCTGCGTCGACATGGGCGGGGGCACGACCGGTATCTCGATCTTCATGAAAAAGCACATGATCTACGCGGACGCGGTTGCCATGGGCGGCGATCACGTGACCAGCGACATTTCACTGGGGCTTCAAGTGCCGGTTGCGACGGCCGAACGGCTCAAGACCTTCCTCGGTGGTGTCGTCGCCACGGGCATGGATGATCGCGAGATGATCGACCTCGAAGGCGAGACCGGCGATTGGGAGCATGACCGCCGCCAGGTGAGCCGGGCCGAGCTGATCGGGATCATGCGCCCGCGGGTCGAGGAAATCCTAGAAGAGGTGCGGGTGCGGCTGGATGCGGCCGGTTTCGAGCATCTGCCGAGCCAGCAGATCGTGTTGACCGGCGGGGGCAGCCAGATCCCGGGGCTGGACGGGCTGGCCTCCAAGATCCTTGGCCAGCAGGTGCGTCTTGGCCGTCCGATGCGGGTGCACGGGTTGCCGCAAGCCGCGACCGGGCCGGGCTTTGCCAGCGCCGTGGGCATGTGCCTTTTCGCCGCCCATCCGCAGGATGAATGGTGGGATTTCGAACTGCCGGTCGAGAAATACCCCGCCCGCTCGCTGCGCCGCGCGGTCAAGTGGTTCAAGGACAATTGGTAAGGGTTTGACCGGCTGAGCCGCTCTCCGATGCCTGGACAGTTTCAGGCATAGCCCGAGCTACTCTTTTGCCCCTGCCGATCGGTGTGGGTGTTGATGAGCCCCGGCGCGTCCGACATGTGGATAGCCAAGACCCGGAACTTTGCCGAGGCCCGGCTAGCGCAATAGCGAGGGCAGCCATGTGGCAATCGTCGGTTGCCAGACAATCGCGGCCAGCACCAGAAGCTTGATCGCGATGAATGGCAGGATCGAGGCATAGATCGTACCCATGCCGATGCCCTGTGGCGCCACGCCCCGCATCACGAAGAGCAGCAGGCCGAACGGTGGGGTCAACAACCCGATCTCCATCGTCAGCAGGTAGACCACCCCAAGGATCAGCGGGTCGATCCCGGCCGACTGCGACAGTGGAACAAAGATCGGCACCGTGACCATGAGCATGCTGACCTGGTCGACGAAGCAGCCCAGCAGAAGGAGCAGCGCGATCATCCCGAGCAGGACCTGCAGCGGAGTCAGTTCGTAGCCGCCGATCACCCGGATCAAGCCGCCGGTGGCGCCCGAGAAGCTGAGCACCTGCGCAAAGGTCTGTGACAGGGCGATGATGAACAGGATCATGACCGACAGTTTCACCGTCTCCATCACGGCCCGGATCATCCGCTCGAAAGACAGGGCGCGGTATCCCGCGCCGACGGCCATTGCCGCCACGCAACCCAGCGCTGCGCTTTCGGTCGGGGTGGCGAAGCCCATCAGCAGACTGCCGATCACCACCGCGAACAGCACCGAGAGCGGCGCCACATAGGTCAGGAAGGGCCGCCAGCGTTCCGCCAGTGTCATGTCCGGCGAAGTTTCGGCCGGGGCGAGTGACGGATTCATCGTTGCGCGCAGCACGATCCAGCCCACAAAGGCCACCGACAGGATCAGCGCCGGCAGCACGCCCGCGACCAGCAGACCGGCGATCGAGACGCCCGTGAGGCTGCCGACCAGAACCGCCAGCGCCGAGGGCGGGATCAGCATGGCGATGGCGCCCGAAGCCATGATCGGACCCATCGCCATCGAGGGTGCGTAGCCCTTCTTGATCATGTTGGGCAGCAGCGTCGAGCCCAGCATCGCCGTGTTGGCGATGGTCGAGCCCGACAGCGCGGCGAAGATCGTGCCGCCGAATACCGTGACCACCGACAGCCGTCCGGGGATGCGCGTGACCACCCGTTCCACGGCGTCGATCGCGCGATGCGCCACGCCGGTCTGGAACAGGATCTCGCCCATCAGGATGAAGAGCGGGATTGGCGCGAGCTGGAAATTCGTCAGCCCGTCGGCGGCGTTGCGGGCCAGTTGCATCACGCCGCGCTCGCCGCCCAGCACCTCCCAGGCGCCCAGCAGGGTGACGGCGAGAAAGGCGAAGGCGACAGGCAGGCCGATCAGCAGAAGCACACCGAGGCCACCCATCATCAGGGCCAGGAAAAGGGGCCATTCCATCGTTCAGAGCCCCGCCATGTCGTGCGACAGCCGCGGGTGCAGCGCCTGTCGCAGGAATTCGATGCAGATCATCACGAAGCCCACCGGCGCGGCCGACAGGGCCCACCATTCGGGAATCACGAAAGCGGTGCGGATCATCGACCCGCGTTCGGCCGATTGCAGCGCCGCCTCGGTCGCGTACCACAGGAAGGCGGTCGAGACGACGAAACCCAGCAGCGCGACAAGGCGCGCCAGCGGCCGTGCCACCGCCGTCGGCAGCGAGGCGGTCACCAGGTCGACGGTGACATGAGCCTGTTTCCAAAGCACCCAGGGGGCAGCGAGGAAAGTGGCGGCCAGCAGTCCGTATTCTACCGCGTCGAGCAGGCCGCGGAGCGAACCGCTCCCTGTGTTGCGCAGGATCACGTTGAGGCAGATCGCCAGCGCGATGAGCGCGAAGATCGCCCCCGCAAGGCCGGCGCAGAATTTCAGGACCGCGTCGAAGGCGGCGTTGAAGGAAGGCATGGATCGGTCCCCGGGCCGGGGCCTGGGCGACGCTTGGCCGCCCGGGCGGTGATCTGGATCAGTCGACGAGGCAGGCCTTGAGCTCGGCCGCCCTCTCTGCGTCGATCGCCTCGACGGCGTCCCAGCCGGCATCTTGCGCGGTGGCAAGCCAGCTTTCGGCGGTGTCGCCCTCGAAGCGGATCATCTCGATCCCGGCCTTTTCCTGGCGCGCGGCTTCCTCGGCGTTTATGTCGCGGTTTTCGGCGTTCTTCGCCTCGGTCCAGAGCGCTGCCTCGTGCAGCACGGTCTTGGCCTCGTCCGAAAGCGCGTTCCAGCGGTCGAGATTGACCAGGAAATTCACGTCCACCTGGTAAAAGCCCGGATCGACGCGATATTTCGTCTGTTCGTCCCAGCCCAGATCCATCACGCCCTGCACCGGCCAGCCATAGCCGTCGATGCTGCCGCGTTCGAGCGCGGTATAGACCTCGCCCGGGGCGGTCTGAACCGGCGTTGCGCCCAGCGCTTCGAACATGGCGCGGTAGACCGGCGTCACGCGCAGCGTCAGCCCCGACAGGTCGGTGTCCTCGATCGGGCTGGTCAGGTAGAGATGAAACTGAATGTTGTCACCCGTGCGGGCGAGATATTTCACGCCCATCTGTTCCTGGTGCAACTGGTCGACCAGTTCGAAACAGCCGTTCTCGCGCTGATCCTGGATCGTGTTGGTGGCGAGGTGCAGGGCATCACCCAGCGGAACCAGATTCGTGTAGAACGCGGTGGTGTTGTTGGCGATGTCGACCACGCCCGCGGACACGGCATTGCCCAGTTCGAAGGTCGGCACGGCCTCGGGACCGCCCACATAGTTGATCTGGACGACGCCCTTGCCGGTTTCGTTGACGCGCTCGACGAACGCCTCGAACGGGCGCGAGAAGGTGGTGCCGCTGGCGAAGGCGGTGACGCCGCGCAGTGTGACCTCCTCGGACAGCGCGGGTGTGGCGAGGGTCGCAGCAAGGGCCGCAATAGCTCGGTATTTCATGATCTCCTCCCAGTTTGAGCGCGATCCCGTTTTCGGCAGTCGCGTAATTGCTTCAAGCTTCAAAGAAAAGCACACAGCGTATTGCCATGCAAGTGTCGAGTTGCCGGTGAAATCGTGAACCGGCTTCGCCACGACACCTGCGGCGCACCCAAGGCCTCTTGCGAAAACCCCGTGAAACAGCTTTTTCGAGGAACACGCGTTCCGCTGACGTGTTGCGCTGCGTTCCGCCTTGCCCTGACCCGAGGATAGGGCGAAACGCTCAGGTCACGCGGGCGCGGGCCTTGTATTCGGGGGTGTCCCAGAGGCGGTTTTGCATGATGTCCTCAAGGATCTCGGCGGCGGCGATGACGTCACCCTCGTCGATATAGAGCGGGGTGAAGCCAAAGCGCATGATGTCGGGGGCGCGGAAATCGCCGATCACGCCGCGCGCGATCAGCGCCTGCATGGCGGCGTAACCTTCGGCAAAGCGGAAGCTGACCTGGCTGCCGCGCCGTTCGGGTGCGCGGGGGGTGGCGAGGTCGAGATCTGGGCAGCGTCTTTCGACCTCGTCGATAAAGAGCCGTGTGAGGTCGAGCGATCTGGCGCGGATGTCCTCCATCGTGGTCATGTCCCAGATGTCGAGCGCGGAATCGAGCGCGGCCATGGCCAGAACGGGCGGTGTGCCGACGCGCATCCGCTCGATTCCCGCGCCGGGGCGGTAGGATTGCTCGAACGCAAAGGGCGCGTCATGACCGAGCCAGCCCGAAAGGGCGGGGCGCGCGGCATCGGCATGGCGAGGGGCGACATAGATGAAGGCGGGCGCACCGGGACCTCCATTGAGGTATTTGTAGGTGCAGCCGACGGCGAAATCGGCATTGGCGCCGCTGACATCGACGGGCGTGGCCCCGGCGGTATGGGCCAGATCCCAGACGGTGATCGCGCCCATCGCGTGGGCCTTTGCGGTCAGTGCCTTCATGTCATGCAGCCGCCCGGTGCGGTAATCGACCTCGGTGATCAGCGTCACGGCGACCTCTTCGGTGATGTTCGCCTCGACCTCTTCGGGGGCGACGACGCGCAATTCATGGCCCCGGCCGAGCGACCCGATCAGCCCTTCGGCCATGTAGAGATCGGAAGGGAAGTTACCGCTGTCGGAGAGGATTACCTTGCGGTCGGGGCGCATCTCGAGGGCGGAGGCCAGCGCCTGGTAGACCTTGATCGAAAGCGTGTCACCCATCACCACATGGCCCGGCTCGGCCCCGATGAGCCGCGCGATCCGGTCGCCCACGCGGGTCGGTTGCTCCATCCATCCGGCCTTGTTCCAGCCGGTGATGAGCATCTCGCCCCATTCGTCTTGCATGACCGTTTGCATGTGCCCGGGCGCCGCCTTGGGCAGGGGGCCGAGCGAGTTGCCGTCGAGATAGATCACGCCCTCGGGCAGGTGGAAAAGCGATTTGGTGCGGGCGAAATCGGTCATGGTGGCCTCATTTGCTTTAAGCTTGAAGTATATTTAGCGGTTTCCCGGCGCGCTGTCCATCCTGTGCGGTGAGGTTGGTGCAAGATGCCCCTTCGTTCTGGCTTGGTTGATTTTCCGGCAGCCGTGACCATGCAGGGGTGCCCAACGAAAGGGCAGCACCCGGCCGGGGGGCGGCCAGGTGCTGCCCGGGCGGTTTCGCCGCCGTTCCGGGCGGGGATGTCGATAAAGGGCGATCCGCCCTAAACGATCTCGAAATCATGGGTCAGTTCGGCGGTGGCGGCCATCATCGCAGAGGCGGAGCAGTATTTCCCGATCGAGAGGGAAATGGCGCGTTCGACCTTCGCCGGGTTGAGACCCTCACCGCGCAGGATGAAATGCATGTGGATGCGGGTATAGACCTTGGGGTCGGTTTCGGCGCGGGTGGCGTCGATCTCGACCTCGACGTTTTCGACGGGTTCGCGGCCGCGTTCGAGGATATGCACCACGTCATAGGCCGCGCATCCGCCGGTGCCCAGCAGCAGGAGTTCCATCGGCGAGGGGCCGGGTTTCAGACCGTCCTGCGCCGCGCCGAAGGCAATGGCATGGCCACTTTCGGTCTGGCCCATGAAACTGCGGTTGTCGATCCATTTGACTCGGGCTTTCATGTGATACCTCTCGAAGTTCATAGTGGTTGCGCGGACGGACGGCGGTTGAGCCGGGCCTCGCGCAGGAAGGTGTAGAGACCGGCGCCGATGGTGACGGTGCAGCCAAGATAGGTGAGCGCGTCGGGCCGTTCGCCGAATATGAGATAGCCGATGATCAGGGCAAAGAAGATCCGGCTGTAGCGGAACGGGGCGACGACCGATATTTCTCCGGTGCGCATCGCCTGCACGATGCAGAAATATCCGGCAGCACCCAGCAGGGATGCGGCCAGGACGATCACGCCGCTTTGCGGCGTCATGGGGACGAACCCGCCCTGGAACTGCGCGATCACGCTACCCGCGGGCAGGAGGATGATCATTGCATAGGCGGCGATGCGCAACGAGGGCGTCGAGGGCGGCATGAGCCGGGTCGAGACATCGCGCAGCGCGAGGCAGAGCATGCCCGCAACGGCCCAGAGCGCGTTGGGGTCGAACCCCGTGGCGCCGGGGCGGATGATGATCAGCACGCCGGAAAACCCCACGACGATCGCGGCCCAGCGGCGCCAGCCCACCTTTTCGCGCAAGAGCAGCACCGCCAGCCCGGTCACGGCCAGTGGCGTCGCCTGAAGGATGGCCGAGGGCAGGGCGATGCCCACGGTGGCAAGCGCCGTCATGAAGCAGAACGTGCCCATCACGTCGGCCCCGTTGCGCATCAGAAGGGCGGGCGCGAAAAAATCGGCGGCAAAGACGCGCCGACCCTGGAACCGAAGGAGCGCGGAGAAGATGATCGCGCCGCCCAGCCCCAGGAACACCATCACCTGGCCCTTGGGCATGGCCTCGGCGCCCAGTTTGACACAGGCGTCGGTGGCGGCGAAGAACGCCATGGCGACAACGATGAACGCGATGCCACGCAGGTTGTCAGAGGCGGGGTTGGTGGCGGTCATTGGGGGCCTTTCGAGGGGCGCGGGCCCCGGATTACGCCCCGTCCTTAGCAGGCTTTTTGAGGGGAACGCCATAGAGTTCCAGCCGATGCCCCATGAGCCGATAGCCCAGTTTTTTGGCGATCCTTTCCTGAAGCGCCTCGATCTCGGGATCGACGAACTCGATCACCTCGCCCGAGTTCATGTCGATCAGGTGGTCGTGGTGTTCGCGCTCGGCGTCTTCATAGCGTGCCCGTCCGTCGCCGAATTCGAGACGGTCGAGAATCCCCGCCTCCTCGAAGAGCTTGACCGTGCGATAGACCGTGGCAATCGAGATGCCGGGGTCGCGGGCCAGCGCGCGGGCGTGCAGCTCCTCGACATCGGGGTGATCCTCGGCGTCTTGCAGGACCGCGGCAATGGTGCGGCGCTGGCCGGTCATGCGCAGGCCCTTGGCTTCGCAGCGTTCGGTGATCGTTTCGGTCATGGCGCGGCTGCCCCGGGGTCGTGCTGTCATGGCCCCGTTTAGCCACAAGCGGGGCCGATTTCCACCCGCAATGGCAATCATGGATTGACTTTGCGGCGCTGCAGCGCCATGTACCACCTAACCGACGTTTTCTGCCGCGTGAGCAGTCAAGCAACATCCGGGTGAACCGGGTCAGACATGAAACGTCGAGGAATGTTCCCAAAATCACGCGTGGGTTCAGACGCCGGTGCGGCGGAACGGGCAAGAGGCGCGTTTTGTCAGGCTCATCGGCGCAACCCCGAGCGGGCCGGCCCAATGCGGGTGCTGCCCGGAAACTGATGAGGCGTGTCCCGTGATCCGGGCGCGCTCGAAAGGACACTATGAAAGATTTCAATGAAATGGGCCTGCCCAAGCTGCTTTTGGCGCGGGTCGGCGAGATGGGGCTGACCCAGCCCACCCCGATCCAGGCCGAGGCCGTGCCGCATGCGATGGCGGGCCGCGACGTGATGGGCCTTGCCCAGACCGGCACCGGCAAGACCTTTGCCTTTGGCCTGCCGCTGGCCTCGACTATGCTGCGCGATGGTGCGCGGCCGGGCAAACGTGCGGTGCGCGGCCTTGTGCTTGCCCCCACGCGCGAACTGGCCAAGCAGATCAGCGAGAGCCTGCGCGAACTGGTCAAGGGCAGCCCGCTCAAGGTCGGGCTGGTTGTCGGTGGCGCGGGAATCAACGGCCAGATCAACCGTTTGGAGCGCGGCACCGACCTGTTGGTCGCAACACCGGGGCGTTTGATCGACCTTCTGGACCGTAGGGCGGTCCGGCTCGACGAGACCCGGTTCCTGGTACTCGACGAGGCCGACCAGATGCTCGACATGGGCTTCATCCACAGCCTGCGCAAGATCGCGGCGCTGTTGCCCGCGCAGCGCCAGACGATGCTGTTCTCGGCCACCATGCCCAAGTTGATGGCGGAACTGGCGCAATCCTACCTGAAAGACCCGGTACGTGTTCAGGTCTCGCCCCCGGGCAAGGCCGCGGACAAGATCGAGCAGGTGGTGCATTTCGTCGACAAGCCCGGCAAGCTGGGCCTGTTGATCGAACTTCTGGATGCGCATCGCGACGAGCGTGCTCTGGTTTTCGGGCGCACCAAGCACGGGTCGGAAAAGATCAAGAACCAGCTTGAGAAGGCCGGATTCGCCGCCGAGTCGATCCATGGCAACAAGAGCCAGGGCCAGCGCGACCGGGCGTTGAACGCTTTCAAGTCCGGCAGCACGCGGGTGCTCGTGGCGACCGATGTGGCGGCGCGGGGGCTTGATATTCCCGAAGTGCGCCACGTCTATAACTTCGATCTGCCTAACGTGCCTGACAATTACGTGCACCGGATCGGCCGCACCGCGCGTGCCGGCGCCGATGGTGCCGCGATCGCGTTCTGCGCGCCCGACGAGATGGGCGAGTTGAAGGCCATTCAGAAGGTCATGGGTATGCCCATCCCGGTCGCCTCGGGCGAGGCATGGGAGCCGATGGAACCGGCCAAGCGGCAAGGCCGTGGCGGCGGTAAGCCCGCGGGCGGCGGCAATGGCAATGGCGGTCAGCGCCGCAGGCGCCGTCGCAGCGGCGGTGGCGGTGGAGCGCGCAGGGCTGCGTAACGGCCAAGGCCCGGCGTGGTTCAGCGCCGGGTCAGATCCGCCCAGACAGGCAGGTGATCCGAGGCGACGCGCGCCGGGCGCGCGCTGTGGGTGCCGTGATTTCTTGCCACCAGGTTGCCCGAGATCGCGAAGCGATCCAGCGGCGCGACCGGGCGGGGGGATGGAAAACTCGGCCGCTCGGGCAGGATCAGCAATCCGGGCGTGACATTGTCGAGCGCGCGCGCCGGGCCCCATTCGTTGAAATCCCCGGCCAGAACAGTGGGCATGGGCGAAAGTTGCGAAAGGTGGCGCATGATCGCGCGCAACTGCAACAGCCGATACCGCCGGATCAGGCCGAGATGCGTGCCGATGACGCGCAGCGGGCCAATCGCGGTCGCAAGATCGGCGCGGATCGCACCGCGTGGCTCCAGCCCGGGCAGGTCGATATGGGCCGTCGTCAGAACCCCGATATCGGGGCGGATCAACATGGCGTTGCCGTGAAATCCGAGCGAGCCGGCCGGTTCGCCGAAATCGACCACCTGCCAGCCCTGCGCCTCGGCCATTTCGTGCGGAAGAGCCGCCGGGCGCGGTGGCAGGCGTTTGTCGGCCTCTTGCAGCACGACCACGGGGGCGACGAGATCCGCGATCACCTGCAAGGACCGGTCCGGCCTGCGCCGCAGGTCGAGACCGACGCATTTTTGCAGGTTGTAACTTGCAATTCTGATGCTTTGCGCCTTCATGGAGCCTATATGCAAGTCAGACAGAGGGTTGTCACGGGTGTTCAGTGACCAGAAATGGCTGACCAAGCTGATCTGGGCCGCGTTGCTCATTGCGGCGGCAGACGCGCTGTGGAACGGGCAACTTTCGCTTCTTTTCATCGCACTTGCCACGCTGACCCTGTCCCTGGCGCCGGTTGTCGTGGCGCGCTGGGCGCAGATCCATGTGCCAGCAACCTTCATGCTGGCGGTGGTGGCCTTCGTGGGGGGCACGCTTTTCCTGGGCGAGGTCTACGGGTTTTACGTGCGGTTCTGGTGGTGGGACATGCTGATGCATTTCGGCAGCGCGATGGGATTCGGCCTGATCGGGTTCGTGATTGTGTTCATGCTGTTCCAGGGTGACCGCTATGCCGCGCCGCATTGGTTGATCGCCTTTTTCGCATTCTGCTTCGCGATGATGATCGGCGCGGTCTGGGAAATCTTCGAATTCGCCATGGACCAGATCTTTGGCATGAACATGCAGAAATCGGGGCTGGTTGACACAATGACCGACCTGATCGTCAACCTGATCGGAGCTTTCATCGCGTCGCTGGCCGGGTGGTTTTATCTCAAGGGGATAACGGCGCCGGGCTTGCATCCCCTGATCGACGAGTTCATCGAGCGCAATCCGCACTATTTCAAGCGTTTCAGGCAGATTGATGTCACGCGCGCGCGACGCGACGACGCGGATTGACCTTTCCATGGCTTTGCTCCCTTGATGGCGGCCATGGAAAGAAAAGACAGTATCGACTCAGCCGGGGTTGCGGTGCTCGTTGCCTTCGCGCTTCTGCTCGGCTTCAATCAGGTGGTGATCAAGGTTTCGACCGGCGGGTTTCAACCGGTCTTCCTGGCCGGGTTGCGGTCTGTCGGAGCCTGCGCGGCGCTGTTGATCTGGATACGGCTGCGGGGCATTCGCATCGGCATGCCGCGCGAAGCGTGGAGCGGGGCGGTGATGCTGGGTCTGTTGTTTACCGCCGAGTTCGTGTTTCTTTATCTTTCGCTTGATCGCACCAGCGTCGGGCGGGCCTCGATCATCTTCTACTCGATGCCGGTTTTCGTGGCGCTGGCCGCACATTTCTGGATCCCGGGTGAGCGGATTTCGGGTAAACGGGCTGTGGGACTGGTTCTTGCCATGGGGGGCGTGGCCTGGGTCATGGCCGACCGGGGCAGCAACGAGGCCAGCCTCGGTGGCGATCTGATGGCACTGGCGGCCGCGATCTCCTGGGCAGGGATTCCGCTTGTCGTGCGGGTGACGCCGCTGGAACGGGTTGCGCCCGAGATGCAGCTTTTGAGTCAACTTGTGATCTCGTCTGTTCTGCTCCTGGCGCTGGCGCCGTTCTTCGGGCCGTTCATCCGGGAACTTGCGCCGATCCATTGGGCCGGGCTTGGCTTCCAGATCTTTGCGATCGCGTTTTTCGGCTATCTGTTCTGGTTCTTCCTGCTCAAGGTTTACCCGGCGTCGGGGGTGGCGTCGTTTTCGTTCCTGTCGCCGGTTTTTGGCGTGATCCTGGGCTGGCTGATGCTGGGCGAGGAGGTGGGGCCGCATATCATCGGCGGGCTTGTCCTCGTGGCGATCGGGATCACGCTGATCAACCGGCGGTAAGCGGGGCCTGGGCCGGGACTGTGCGCCGCTCGTCGCGCCGGGAATCCGAGTATTCTGGGAAAGATGAAGGGCCGGGTCAGGTGCCGCAAAAGGTCTGTTGCACGCGCTCATGCGCGGCGGGCGGGCGGGTGAGGTCGGCGGCCTCGGGCTGATCGGTGTAGGGAGTCGATAGCACCTGCAAGAGCCGGTGGAAGGGGGCGAAATCGCCGGCAACGGCGGATTGAATCATCTCTTCGACGCGGTGATTGCGCGGGATGAAGGCGGGGTTGACCTGCAACATGCGCGTTTGCGGTTCCGGTTCCGAGGCCAGCCGGGCCTGCCAACGGCTGTGCCACGTGTCAAAGGCGGCGCGGTCGGTGAACTGATCCCGGGCGTTGCCATGGGCCAGCGCCCGAAAGGTATTGGTGAAATCGGCGCCGTCCTGCGCCATGAGATCGAGCAGGTCGTCGATGAGCGCGCGGTCGTCCGCGGTCGGGGTCGCAAGGCCGATCTTGGCGCCGAACCGGGCGAGGCGCTGTGCCTCGATCTTCTCGGGCATGGCGTGAACGGCGGCGGTGAAGCGTTCGACCGCTTCGTCCTGGTCGTCGCAGAGCGGCACGAGGCAAGTGGCCAGCTGGGCCATGTTCCAGACGATCACATGGGCCTGGTTGTCATAGGCATAGCGCCCATGCCGGTCGATCGAGGAGAACACCGTCTGCGGGTGGTAATCGTCGATGAAGGCGCAGGGGCCATAGTCGATGGTTTCGCCTGAAAGCGCGGTGTTGTCGGTGTTCATCACCCCGTGGATGAAGCCCAGCGAGAGCCAGTGCGCGACCAGTGACGCCTGCGCGTCGATCACCGCGGTCAGCAACTCATCGGGGGTGCGGGCGTCGGGGTAGTGGCGCGCGCAGGTATAATCGAACAGCGCCTTGAGCGCCTCGAAATCGCGCCGTGCGGCGAAGAACTGAAACGTGCCGACGCGGATATGGGACGTGGCCACGCGGGTCAGCACCGCACCGGGCAGGGCGGTTTCACGAAAGACCGGCTCGCCGGTGGCGACGGCGGCCAGCGCGCGGGTTGTGGGCACGCCAAGCGCGGCCATCGCTTCTGAGACGACATATTCGCGCAACACCGGCCCGAGCCATGCCCGGCCGTCGCCGCCGCGGGAATAGGGAGTGCGGCCCGCCCCCTTGAGCTGGATGTCAAAGCGGGTACCGTCCGGTGCCTCGACCTCGCCCAGCAGGAGGGCGCGGCCATCGCCGAGCTGGGGAGAGAAGCCGCCGAACTGGTGCCCGGCATAGACCTGCGCCAGCGGGTCAGCGCCGTCCGGCGCCTCGTTGCCCGAGAAGATGCGGGCCAATACATCATCAGGCCCGCGCGCGATGCCAAGTCGGGCGGCGAGCGCGTCATTGAAGGCAATGAGTTCGGGGGCGGCCACGGGTGTCGCCGCCTGTCGGGTGAAAAAGCGCGGCGGCAATTTCCCGTAGCTGTTGGAGAAGGGAATCGTCAGGGTCATGGGTTAAATATAACCTTGTAGCACATCTTTTCCAGAGGTCCTGGATCCGGCGCGTTCAGGCGGTGCGGGTCATCAGGTGAAACCGTTCACGCGGCTTGAAGCCGGCGCGCTCGTAAAGGCGGCGGACGCGGGTGTCGTCGTGGTGCACTTCGAGATGGAGCGCTCTGACCCCGTGTTCAGACAGGGCAGGCAGGAGCGCATGCAACACCTCGGACCCCATGCCCCGGCCACGCACCTTTTCACGTATGAAAAACTCGTCGATGAAACCGTCGATTCCCCCCAGTTCGACCGAATAGCCGAAGGAAATCACGATATAGCCCACCGGCGCGCGGCGTGGCCCGATGAGATAGGCGACACCATGCGGCGTACCGTCAAGCAAGGGTGCGAGGGCGGTGCGGCGGGCGTTTTCGGTCGTGTCGATTTGCGCGAACCCGTGATAGGCCGCGACCATGGGTTCGAGCCGGTCGAGATCATCCGGGCGGGCGAGGTGAAGCATGTTCATGCCTGGGCCGGCCTGTCGCTCAGGGGTGCGTAGGGTCCCGATGTGTCGAAGATGGTCTTGCGTGCTGGCATGGCGCGTCTCCTGTCGTTTGGGCGACAGTGACAACAGTGGCCAGGGATGTCCACATGGCGGTGGCCCTTGCGCGGCCCCGTGCCGGAACGAAAAAAGGGGCGCCGGTTGGCGCCCCAAAGGTTTCGACGGGGACTGGGAGGTTACCCGTCGAAGTCGACTTGTTCGATCAGTTTCAGCGCGTCCGGGCGCAGTTTCGCCAGGTCCATCAGGTTGACGTCATCCGGCGTGAAGCTGCCCCAACTGGCCACGAGGTCGGCAGGCTCGGTGCCCGGTGCGATCGGGTATTCATAATTCGCTTCGGCATAGATTTTCTGTGCCGTGGGCGAAGTGAGGAATTCCATCATCGCGAGCGCGTTGTCGCGGTTCGGTGCGGCCTTGGTCATGGCGACCCCGGAGATGTTCACGTGCGCACCCTTGCCACCGATTTCGGGAAAGACGATGTCGACGCTTTCGGCCCAGGCCTGCTGGTCCTCGTTTTCGAGCATCTTGCCCATGTAATAAGTGTTGCCGAGGCTGATGTCGCATTCACCGGCCCAGATCGCCTTGACCTGTGCACGGTCGTTGCCCTGCGGCTTGCGGGCAAGGTTGGCCTTGACGCCTTCGATCCATTCGCGCGTCTTTTCCTCGCCGTGATGGTGGAGCATGGCCGACACGAGTGCCACGTTGTAGGGATGCGTGCCGGAACGGGTGCAGATCCGGTCTTTCCATTTCGGGTCGGCGAGATCTTCGTAGGTCGTGACCTCTCCCTCTTCCACACGGTCCTTGGAGGCATAGACGATGCGCGCGCGCGTCGTCAGACCCCACCAATGGCCGTCGGGATCGCGGTATTGTTCGGGTACGTTTTCAGTGAGCGTGTCAGAGGCGACGGGCTGGGTCAGACCGGCATTCACGACCGCCGCGAGGCGCGAAATATCGACTGTAAAGACCAGGTCAGCAGGTGTTCGGTCGCCCTCTGCTTCGAGCCTCTCGACCATGCCCTTGTCGAGATAGGCGACGTTGACCTTGATGCCGGTTTCTTCCGTGAAGGCATCGGTCAGCGGCTGGATCAGTTCCGGCTGTCGATAGGAGTAGATGTTGACTTCTTGTGCGACGGCCGGCGTGGCCGTGATTGCGGCAACAAGTGCGATACGGGTGATCATGTCGTCCTCCATGGATGCTGGTGTCTCTGCGCCCATTAATCCGACTTTTTTTGTCGGGTCAATACCTGTGTAACCTTGTCAGGTATTTTTTCGGAACCGCGGTCAGACAGCGCCCGGCTGCGTTTCACAGATGGTGGTGTTGGAGGGAATACGTCGACGACAGCGACCTATGGCGCCTTCTTTTCTTCGCGTTTCGCCGCGTTCCAAAGTGCATCCATTTCCGCGAGATCGCTGTCGGAGGGTGTCCGGCCGGAATCGGCCAGGCGGTCCTCGATCCGGCGGAAGCGGCGGGTGAATTTCGCGTTGGCCTTGCGCAGCGCCGATTCGGGGTCGATCCCGAGATGGCGGGCAAGGTTGGCCATGACGAATAGCAGGTCGCCGAACTCTTCTTCGATCTCGGCCTGTCCGAGGCTGTCGCGGGCCTCGTTCAACTCGCTCGCCTCTTCGACGATCTTGTCGATCACGTTGTCGGTCTCAGGCCAGTCGAAGCCGACGCGCGCCGCGCGTTTCTGAAGCTTGATCGCGCGCAGGAGGGCGGGCAGGCCGGTCGCCACCCCGTCGAGCACACCGCTCTGGGCCTTGGCGGCGCGTTCGGCAGCCTTGATGCTTTCCCAGTCGCGGGTTTGCTGATCGGCCGACTTGTCGCGCGATTCGTCGCCGAAGACATGCGGGTGGCGGGCGACCATCTTGTCGGACATGGTGTCGGCAACTTCGTCAAAGGTGAAAAGCCCGGCCTCCTCGGCCATTTGCGCGTGAAAGACCGACTGGAACAGCAGGTCGCCCAACTCGCCTTTCAACTCGTCCCATGCCTCGCGTTCGATGGCATCGGCCACCTCGTAAGCCTCTTCGATGGTGTAGGGCGCAATGCTGGCGAAACTCTGTTCTATATCCCATGGACAGCCGGTTTCGGGGTCGCGCAGGCGGCGCATGATTTCCAGCAGCCGGGGCATGCCACCATGCGGGTCATGGATCGGATCGTCATTGGCCATTGCACAGGACTCCCTTTTCGGAGTTCCTTGTGCCGGGTGAAGGAAAGGGAGTCCAGACGATGGCCGTGATCAACCGGATTGCAGGATTTGCCGAGGAGATGACCGAATGGCGGCGGCATCTGCACATGCACCCTGAACTGGGGCTGGCGTGTCACGAGACGGCGCGATTCGTGGTGGGAAAGCTGCGCGAGTTCGGGGTGGACGAGATCCATGAAGGCATTGCCGAAAGCGGTGTTGTCGCGGTGATCGAAGGCAGGGGACCGGGGCCTGTGACGGGGTTGCGTGCGGATATGGATGCGCTGCCGATGGACGAGGCGACGGGCGCTGAATGGGCCTCGACAGTGCCGGGGCGTATGCATGCCTGTGGTCATGACGGCCATACCACGATGCTGCTCGGGGCGGCCAAGTATCTGGCAGAAAGCCGAAATTTCACTGGCCGCGCGGTGCTGATCTTTCAACCGGCCGAAGAAACCATCGGCGGCGGGCGGTTGATGGTGGAAGAGGGGATCATGGACCGGTTCGGAGTGGAAGAGGTCTATGCGTTGCACACCGATCCGTTCGGGGGGCTGGGCGAGTTTCGCACCACCGCCGGTCCGATCATGGCGGCGGTGGATGATTTCGAGATTCACCTGACGGGCACGGGCGGGCATGCGGCCTATCCCGATGCTTGCGTCGATCCGCTTCCGGCGGCGGCGGCCACGCTTCAGGCGTTGCAGACCATCGTGAGCCGCAACCGCCCGCCGCTGGAGGCGCTGGTGGTGTCGGTGACGCAGATTCACGGCGGCTCGGCGATGAATATCGTGCCGGAAAAAGCCTATCTGGCCGGGACAGTGCGCAGTTTCTCGCCGGCGATGCGCAACATGGCCGAACGGCGGATCGGCGAGATCGTCCGCGCGCAGGCCGAGGTTTACGGGGTCGCGGGGCGGGTGGAGTATCACCGCAACTATCCGCCCACGGTGAACCATGCCGACCAGGTCGGGAAAGGCGCCGAGATCGCACGCGAGATCATGGGGGCCGACAACGTGCTGACCGCGCTGCCACCCGAAATGGGGGCCGAGGATTTCTCCTACATGCTGGAGGCGCGGCCGGGGGCGTTTTTCTTTCTGGGTCAGGGGGTTGGTCCGGCGCCGCATCATCCCGAGTTCGATTTCAACGACGAGGTGGCGCCGATCGGGGCGTCGTTCTTTGCCCGGTTGATCGAGCGGCATCACCCGGTCGGTTGAGGCTTGCCGCCGGGCCGCGATTGGGCTTGAGTGCGCGGGAACGATATTGAGGGAGTGCGAGAGATGGCCGTTATCAACCGGATTGCTGGCTTTGCCGACGAGATGACCGCGTGGCGCCGGCATATCCACCAGAACCCGGAACTGGGCCGGGAGTGCCACCAGACTGCCGCATATGTGGTTGAACGGCTTGAGGAATTCGGGATCACCGAGATCAGCACCGGCTGGGCCGAAAGCGGCGTCGTGGCGGTGATCGAGGGGCAGGGCGAAGGACCGGTGATCGGGTTGCGCGCCGACATGGATGCGCTTCCCATGACCGAGATCACCGGGCTGGACCATGCCTCGAAGGTGCCGGGCAAGATGCATGCATGTGGTCATGACGGCCATACGGCGATGCTGCTCGGGGCGGCCAAGTATCTGGCAGAAAACAGGAACTTCCGCGGACGCGCCGTGCTTTTGTTCCAGCCCGACGAGGAAGGCGGCGGCGGTGGCGAGGCCATGGTGCAGGAAGGCGTGATGGAGAAATACGCCATTGACGAGGTCTATGCGATCCATAACGGGCCGGGCCTGCCCGCGGGGATGATCGCGCTGGCGCCGGGGCCGCTGATGGCGGCGGTCGACAGCTTCTACATCGACATACAGGGCCGTGGCGGGCACGGCGCGATGCCGCATGACGCGGATGACCCGGTCGTGGCCGCGGTCGGAATTGTGCAGGCAATTCAAACGATTGTGAGCCGAAACGCAGATGCACAGAAGCGGCTGGTGGTGTCGGTGACGAAGATCGAGACGGGGACGGCGACGAATATCATTCCCGACACGGCGCATATCTGCGGGACGGTGCGGACCTTCGATCCCGAGGTGCGCGACATGGTCGAGCGGCGCATGGGCGAGATCGTGGCGGGGCAGGCGGCGAGCTTTGGGGTGAGTGCGCGGCTGAACTATGACCGGGGCTATCCGGCCACGATAAACCACGAGAAACAAACGCTTTTTGCCGCCAACGTGGCGCGCGAGGTGGTCGGGAACGAGCAGGTGGACGACGCCGCGCGCCCGATGATGGCGGCGGAGGATTTCTCCTACATGCTCGAAGCGCGCCCCGGGGCCTATGTCTTTGTCGGCAATGGAGAAAACGGCGCGATGGTGCATCATCCGAAATACGATTTCAACGACGAGATCGCGCCGATCGGGGCCTCGTTCCTGGCGCGGCTGGTCGAGCGGGCGGGGGCGCTGTGACGCGCCTCCGGCGGGAGTATTTGGGGCAAGATGAAGCCGGGGATGCGATTCGGTTGACGTGGTGTTGTGGTGCCGTGCGACGTGGTTAACGGCGCGGAGAGCGCACAAATCCGGGGGGTGACCCGCGGCTGCTGCGCGGCTGCCGGGCGTGCACCGCCGCATTGCAGCGAGATTGCCGGGCGAACCGGTTAACACGGTGTGCGGGGGACGCGACGGAATGCGCTTGACCCCGGGCATGGGCGCACCAAGCATGCGCGCGTTGGAAGAGGGCAAAAGAGGAGAGGCGTGATGGCGCTGGAAGATGCGAAGAATGAGGTGGACGGGGCCTTCACCCGGACAAGCGACCGGGGCCATTCCTTCGAGAACACCTTCGGCGGGGCGACGTCGTTCCTGCGGCGGCGTTATACCAAGGATCTGGCCGGTGTCGATCTGGCGGTGACGGGCATTCCCTTCGACCAGGCGGTGACCAACCGGCCCGGCACGCGGCTCGGGCCGCGACAGGTGCGCGAGATGAGCACGCTTCTCTCGACCGATCCGCCCTATGGCTGGGGCTATTCGCCGCTCGATGATTTCAACATCGTGGATTACGGCGATCTCGCCTTCGACTATGCCAATGTGCCGGATTTTCCCGGTGCGCTTCAGGCCCATGTCAGGACGATCCTCGATGCGGGGGCGGCGAGCGTGGCGATTGGCGGGGATCACTATATCTCGTTTCCGATCCTGCGCGCCCATGCCGAGAAATACGGGCCATTGTCGCTTGTCCAGTTCGATGCGCATACCGACACCTGGGCCGATGACGACCTTGACCGGATCGACCATGGCACGATGTTCTACAAGGCGGTGAAAACCGGGATCGTGGACCCGGCCACCAGCGTGCAGATCGGGATCAGGACCACCAACGCCGACACGCTGGGCGTGAATATCATCGACGCGCGCGAGGTGCACGAGACCGGCCCGCAAGCGGTGGCGAAAAAGGCACGCGAGATCGTGGGCGACCGGCCGGTTTACCTCAGCTTCGACATCGACGGGCTGGACCCGGCTTTTGCGCCGGGCACGGGCACGCCGGTCTGGGGGGGGCTGAGCACGGGCCAGGCGGCGATCATCCTGCGTGACCTGGCGGGGATCAACCTTGTCGGGGGTGACGTGGTCGAGGTGTCGCCGCCCTATGATCCGAGCGGGGCGACGGCGGTGGCGGCGGCGCATGTGGCGATGGAGCTGATCTGTCTCTGGGGCTGGACCCGGAGCGGATGATGGACCGGGGAGGCAAGATGGATTGCGGAGCGCAATGATTTGGGTTGTCTGGATCGTACTGGCCGCCGTGGTGGCGTTCGGGGCTTGGGTGCGGTTGGCGCCCTCGGACCCGGCGCGCTGGCACGTGATGCCGGCGGAGGTGGTGGATCGGGATTTCGAGGGCGGCGTGATGCGGGTCGCCCGGACCGGACCCGAGGGGCTTGCGCGGCTCGATGAGGTGGCGCGCGGCTGGCCGCGCACGCGGGTTCTTGCCGGATCAGTCGAGGAGGGGATGGTGACCTATGTCACGCGTTCGGCCGTGTGGGGGTTTCCCGACTACACCACTGCAAGGCAGGCCGGTGACCGGTTGGAAATACATGCGCGGCTTCGCTTCGGGCGCGGCGACATGGGTGTGAACCGCAAGCGGGTCGAGGCGTGGCTGGCCGACCTGTGAGGTGCCGGGGCCGAAACCGCGCCTGAGCGGAACCCAAGAAGCGGCGCGGGCTTGACCAGGCCCCGGGGAATGGGGAAAGAGGCGGCCATGGTGCCCTTGGACAGACTGAACGAGATCAAAGCGCGGTTCGAGTTTCTCGAAGCCAGCATGGCTGAGGGCGGCGGCGACCTTGCACGGCTGGGCCGCGAATATGCCGAGCTGCGCCCGGTGGTCGAGCAGATCGACACCTATCGCGCGTTGCTGGCGGAGAAGGCCGAGGCCGAGGCGATGCTCTCGGACCCCGAGATGCGGGCGCTGGCCGAGGAAGAGCTTGCGACTCTGCGGTCGCGCCTGGGCGAGGTGGAACATGCGCTGCAACTGGCGCTGTTGCCACGCGATGCGGATGATGCGCGCCCGGCGCTGATCGAGATCCGGCCCGGGACCGGGGGCGACGAGGCGGCGCTTTTCGCAGGCGATCTGCTCAGGATGTATCAGCGCTATGCCGAAGGACGGGGCTGGCGGTTCGAGATCCTGGAAGAGGCCTGGACCGAGCTGGGCGGCGTCAAGGAGGTGGTGGCGCGGGTCTCGGGGCAGAACGTGTTTGCCCGGCTCAAGTTCGAGAGCGGCGTGCACCGGGTGCAGCGCGTGCCCGAGACGGAATCGGGCGGGCGGATTCACACGAGCGCCGCGACGGTGGCAGTGCTGCCCGAGGCGGAGGATGTGGATGTGGTGATCGACCCGGGGGATTTGCGGATCGACACGATGCGGGCCTCGGGGGCGGGCGGGCAGCATGTGAACACCACCGATTCGGCGGTGCGGATCACGCATCTGCCCACAGGCATCGTGGTAACGAGTTCGGAAAAGTCGCAGCACCAGAACCGCGAGATCGCGATGCGGGTTCTCAAGACGCGGCTTTACGACATGAAGCGGCAGCGGGCCGATGCGGCGCGGGCCGCCGACCGCAAGGCGCAGGTGGGCACGGGCGACCGCTCGGAGCGCATACGGACCTATAATTTTCCGCAAGGGCGGATGACCGATCACCGGATCGGACTCACGCTTTACAAGCTCGACCAGGTGATGGCGGGTGATCTCGACGAGGTGATCGACGCGCTGATCTCGGATCACCAGGCGCGGTTGATGGCGGAGATGGAAGGATGAGCCGGACCTTGCACGACGCGGTGGCGGCGGTGCGCGCGGCGCTGGAGGCGGCGGGCATCGAGGGAGCGGAGGGCGAAGCGCGCCTGATCGCGGGCCATGCGGCGGGGATCGCGCGCGAGCGGGTTCCGATCTCGATGGATGCGCCGATGAGTGCGGCACAGTGCGAGACCGCGTTGCGGATGGCGCGCGCGCGGGCGGCGCGGCGGCCGTTGTCGCATCTTCTGGGGTATCGTGATTTCTTCAACCATCGCTTCAAGGTTTCCGATCAAGTACTTGATCCCAGGCCGGAAACCGAAGCCCTGGTTCTGGCCGCGCTTGATGCGCCCTTCGCCCGGGTGCTCGACTTGGGCACCGGGTCGGGGGCGATCCTGGTCTCGCTTCTTTCGGCGCGTGCGGAGGCGCGGGGGCTTGGCACGGACCTGTCGGAGGCGGCGCTGACGGTGGCGCGCGAGAACGCGCAGGCGGTGGGCGTGGCGGGGCGCTGTGATTTCCTGCTGTCCGACTGGTTCGGCGCTGTCGAGGGGCGGTTCGACCTGATCGTATCGAACCCGCCCTATGTCGCGCTGCACGAGATGCCGATGCTTGAACCCGAGCTTGGCCATGAGCCGCGCATGGCGCTGACCGACGAGGGTGACGGGCTGGCGGCCTATCGCGCGATCACGGCCGGGGTGGCGGTGCATCTCGAACCGGGCGGGCGGCTCTTGCTGGAGATCGGGCCGACGCAGGCGCAGGCGGTGACCGAAATGGCCCGGGTGGCGGGGCTTGAAAACATCCGCGTTCACCCCGATCTTGATCGAAGGGACCGGGTCGTAAGTGCCCGGATGCCACCAAAGCGCGACTGAAACGCAACGTATGAGGCGAAAAACCGCGTGCCAAACGATGAAAAGGGCCGGTTAGCCCTTGTTAATCCCGGCGTGGCATGTTTACTCATGGCTATCGGCGCGGTGGATGCGAGTGTCGCGGTCCCGCCCGGTGTTAAGCCATACATAATTCGTTCCGGATTGTTTTGAGGTGCCGACGGCACCAGCCGGGAAAACGAAGGCCAGACAGTCAACTGGACCAAGGACAACATGAGATCATCGAAATCCCGCTCGCGGTCGAAGAGCAACCGCAACCGCTCGGTCGGCAATATCGTCAACCGCGTGTTCGACAGTTCCGGCCCCGAGGGCAAGGTGCGCGGCACCCCGCAACAGGTCATCGAGAAATACAACCAGTTGGCGCGCGACGCGCAGCTGGCCAATGACCGGGTCGCGGCGGAGAACTTTCAGCAACATGCCGAGCATTATCAGCGGATGCTGAACGAAGCACAGCGCGAGATGGATCAGCGCCGCGAAGAGCAGGAGCGGCAGAACCGCGATCGTCAGGTCGACCGTGACCGTGACCGCACCCAGCGGCAGGAGCGCGAGTCGAATGGCGGTCAGGGTGGCGAGGACCAGGGCAGCCCGGCGCAGCCCGACGTGATCGAGAACGGCGAGGCCGACAGCAACCTGGTCGAGACGCCGGAAAGCGCGGGCGAAAAGCCCAAGCCGAAGCCCAAGCCGAGACAGCGCAGCCGCAAGCCCAAGCCCGACACGTCGGGGGATGCCACGGGTGGCGGCGGCAACGACGAGACCAAGGCGGCCGAATAACCTGCTCGCCCGCATGGATCGAGTGAATGCCCCTTCCCGCCCCGGCCCGCGCCGGGGCGTTTCATTTTGCGATCAGCCGCGCAAGCGCGCAAAACCTTTCAAGATCGACGGTTTCGGCGCGGTCGGTGGGGGCGATGCCCGCGGCGACGAGCTTTTCCTCGATATCGGGGGCCAGCCCCTTGAGCGCGGCGCGCAGCATCTTGCGGCGCTGGTTGAAGGCCATCGCCACCACCCGTTCGAGGGTTTTCGCGTCTGCCGGAAAGCGCGGCGCGGGCAGGGCGGTCAACTGCACGACCGCGGACGAGACCTTGGGCGGCGGCGTAAAGGCCTGTGGTGGCAGGCTCATCACGATGCGCGCGTCGCAGCGCCATTGCGCCAGCAGCGCAAGCCGCCCGTAAACCTTGGAGCCCGGTGCGGCCACGATCCGTTCGGCGACTTCGCGCTGGAACATCAGCGTGAGGCTTTGCCAGAAGGGCGGCCAATCGGGCGGCGTGAGCCAGCGCACCAGCAACTCGGTGCCGACGTTATAGGGCAGGTTGGCGGCGATGCGGATCGGCGGGGTGAGGTGGGCGAGCGGGTCCACGTCGAGCGCGTCGCCCTCGATCACGGTGAGGCGACCGGGCCAGGCTTCGGCGATCTCGGCCAGCGCGGGCAGGCAGCGGTGGTCCTTCTCGATGGCAAGGACGTGGCGCGCGCCCTCGGAGAGCAGCCCGCGGGTGAGCCCGCCCGGCCCGGGGCCGATTTCGAGCACGTCGCATTGCGTGAGGTCCCCGGCGGAGCGGGCGATCTTGGCCGTGAGGTTCAGGTCGAGCAGGAAATTCTGCCCCAGCGACTTGCGCGCCGAAAGACCATGCTGCGCAATGACATCACGCAGCGGCGGAAGCGGATCAAGCGGCATCGGCGCCCCGGGCCATGCGCGCGGCCATGCGCAGCGCGGCGATGGTCGAGGCGGGGTTGGCCAGCCCCTTGCCCGCGATGTCGAAGGCGGTGCCATGGTCGGGCGAGGTGCGGATGAAGGGCAGGCCCAGCGTGACGTTCACGCCATTGTCGAAATCGAGCGTCTTGATCGGGATCAGCGCCTGGTCGTGATAGGCGCAGATCGCCGCGTCATAGCGCGCGCGGGCGCCCTCGTGGAACATCGTGTCTGCCGAAAGCGGCCCGGCAAGATCAAGCCCCTCGGCGCGGAGCCGGTCGATGAGGGGGATCATCATGGTGCGTTCCTCGTCGCCCATCGCGCCGCCCTCGCCGGCATGGGGGTTGAGCCCGGCCACGGCGAGGCGAGGGGCGGGGATGGCGAACTGCCGTTGCAGGCCCGCATGGGTGATGCGGATCGTTTCCTCGAGCAGATCGGCGGTAAGCGCGCCGGGGACATCGCGCAAGGGGATATGGATCGTCGCGGGCACGACGCGGAGCCGTTCGCTGGCCAGCATCATCACCACGCGCCCGACCCCGGCGAGCGCGGCGAGGTATTCGGTATGGCCGGGATAGGCGAAATCCGCCCCGTCCTTGAGCGCCTTCTTGTGGATCGGCAGGGTGCAGAGCGCGCCTGCCGCGCCGGTTTGCACCAGATCGACGGCGCGGGCGATCACGTCGATCACGCCTTGCGCATTGGCGGGGTCGGGTTGTCCGGGCGTGGTGGGCGCGGCGAATTCATGCGCCAGCACCGGCAGGCCGTGAGCCATGGCGCCGGGGGCCTCGGCAGGTGTGTCGATCAGGACCGGGGTGGCACCGTCGGGCAAGTTCCGGGGATCGCCCAGCCAGAAAAGGGCCAGCTCGTCCTTCAGCGCGGCATGGGCTTTGACCGCAAGCTCGGCGCTGATGCCCGCGGGTTCGCCACAGGTGAGCGCGATCGGCGCGGGGGTCATTGATCTATGATGCGCGCTTCGGCCCGCAATTGTTCGAGATAGCCGTTGGCAAAGCTTTCGAGGCGGCGGTTCTGAAGGCTCAGCAACACGTCTTCGCGCGAGATGTCCTCGTCGGTGACGGGGGTGCGGCCGCAGAGCATGAGAAAGACAAGGGTCTCGCCATCGGCACGGGTGAGTGCGGTCGAGACCTCGTGCCGGTCGAGCCTGGCCAGTTCGGCCGCGACATCGGCGGGAATCTCCTCGGGACTTTTCGAGTCGCGCTCGAGCACATCTTCGGGTTCGTCCTTTGCGATGCCGTAAAGGTCGTCGCAGGTGTCGATGCTCTCCTCGATTTTCCGGGCGCGCGCGAGGGCCTGATCGCTGCGCCCGCCGTCGATGTAATAGGCTGCGTATTCGATGGCGGCATACTCGGGTTCGGCCACCGCGCCCTCTTCGATGCCGCGCATCTGGAGCAGCGCGATACCGCCCGGGATCGGGATCGGTTCGGTCACCTGTCCGCGGCCGAGGCCGAGGACGCGCGACTGGATGGCGGGCGGCAGTTCGGACGCGGACTGCCAGTCCAGCCGTCCCCCGCGCTCGCGCGATTCCGCGGCCGAATGGCGGCGCGCGGCCTCGGAGAAGGCCTCGATGCTGGTGATCTGTGCGAGTTCTCGGGCGCGGGCCTCGGCGGCGGCCTCCTGTCCGCTTTCGGCCGGGAGGATGATCTCGGAAAGCAGGACGCGGACGTTGCCGGCGCCGGTCTGGCCCAGGGCGCGGTCGACCTCGCGTTCGGAGACCTCGACCCGGGAGGCGAAGCGCGCGCGCACCAGTTCCCGCCAGGACAGGCCGACGATGATGAAATCGCGGAAGGTCTCTTCGGCGACCCCGGCCTCGTCGAGCGCGTCGATCAGTTCTTCGGCGCTCATCTCGGCGCGACCGGCGAACTCCTCCATCCCTTCCTCGATCTCTTCGCGGCTGGGGCGCAGGCCGGCGTCGCGGGCGGCATCGACCTTGAGCCGGTCCTCGATCAACTGGTCGCGGGCGGCCTCTTCGGGGTTGCTGGGAGAGTCGAAGATTTGCAGCATGCGGGCGCGCTGTTCGAGCTCGTAGCGGGTGATGACATTGTCATTCACCTTGATCGCGGGTTCGAACAGGCTCTGGGCATGGGCCGCCTGTGGCGCGCCGGTTGCGATCCATGCAAGGGTGGCCAGCGCCAGCGTGGTGCGGATCAACGAATGCATGGGGTGTGTCAGTCTGCTCATGGGTCTGCCTAGTTCCTGCATGTTCGGGTATAGCTCTTGTCGTTGCCGCCGGCCGAGAAGCCCTTGATCCCTACCGTAAAGCTGAAATCCGTCGATGGGGTCAGGATAACGGATGAGGTGAAGCGACGCGAGAGCGAAAGATCGATCTCGACGCATTCGTTGCGGTAGATCAGGCCAACCCCGGCCTCGGCGGTCTTGTTCGAGACCACGTCGTAGCGCACGTTGGCACGACCCGACCAGTGCCGGCCGACCCGGTAAAGCCCGTCGAGCGACCATTCCGACACGGTGTTGGGCCGATCCTCGAAGGCGTCGGGGCCAAGCCAGACATAGCTTGCCCCGAGGCCGAGGCGCGAGGTGTGGTAACCGGCGCGGGCCTCGCCCTTGGAGAGATCGAGGTTCTTGTCAAAGAGCCCCCGCGCGGTGAGTGACAGGCCCTGGGCCGATCTGAGCTGGCCGGCGATCAGCAGATCCGAGCGGGTGCCGCGCAGCCCCGATGTCGGCGAAAAGGCGTTGTCGGCGTCTGCGCGTGTGACCTGGCCCAGCGTCAGATCCGATTGCCAGCCGTCCGGGCCGAGCCGGTTCCAGTTGAGGCCATAGGTCGTGACCGCCCCGCGTTCGCGCCGGTCGGGGGCCGGAAAGCGCGAGAGCGACAGCAGGTTGCCCTCGTCGAACTCGACCCGGGTGCTTTCGTCATTGGCATTCGAGAGCCGCTCGCCGCCGGTCCAGCCGAATTGCACCACCGGCTCGACCACATGCGCCGCGCCGGTCGGCGTGACCTTCTGCCAGGGCCAGCGCAGGGTGACGGCAGCCATCGGGGTGACCTGCGCGTCATGGCGGCGCCGGGTGGAGTCGTCGCCGGTGATGAACTTGTCGGCGGCGAAGCCGGTCTGCATACGGGCCCGGATGCCGCCCGCGAGGGTCCAGCTGCGCCGCCAATTCGCCTCGAGTCCGAGCCGGGTCACGTCACGCCCGTCGACAATCGCGTCGGAATCGGGTCCGTCGACGGACAAGGTGGAATAGCGGAAATGCGAATGCGCGCCGGCCGAAACCCGAAGCTCGCCCCCCAGCGTGCGGGGAAAGAACCGCCGCTCGTAGTCGAAATCGCCGATGATGGTGGGCTGGGTCGAGGCGTCTTCGCTGACGCGCAGGCTGTGGTAATGCACCAACGCGCCTCCGATGTATTCGTCGCGGCGCGCACGGCCGATGGTGATATCGCTTTTGAGCCGGTCGGTATCGGAATAGTCATAGTCGATCAGGTAGCTCTTGTCGCTGACCATCTCGATGTTGAAACCGAGTTTGAAATCGCGTTTGAGATCGAACTGGCCCCGGCCGAAAAGGTAGGCGCGCGTGTTGGGATAGATCGTGTCATTCGACACCGCGCCCTCGAATTCGATTCGCCCTCGGCGGAATGCCTGGCGATAGCGCAGTTCGAGCGTGCGCGTGTTGGGCGAGACGAACGGTGCGACGGTCAGGTCGCGATGGTCGCCAAGCCGGATGAAATACGGGATGCGGATGCCGGTGCTCAGCCGCGAATTGCCACGCAGGCTGGGCACAAGGAAACCGCTGGCGCGTTCGAGGGTCGGGTCGGGCAGGCGCAGCCGGGGCAGGTAGAAGATCGGCACATCCATGACCCGCAGTTGTGCGTCCTCGAAATAGATCTGTCGCTCGATCTGGTCATGGGTCACCTTGCGGGCGCGGATCTGCCAGAGCGGTGGTTCGCTGGAGTTGCAGACCCGGCAGGAGGTGACGGCGGTCTTGTAGAGCTGCGAATAGCGGCCGTTGATGCGGTTGAGTTGATGCGCGGCAAGCTGAACCTGCTGGTTGAGCACCATGCGCGCCCCGCTCAGCAGCCCGTTGCGAAAGCCAGCAGCCATCTCGGCGGCATCGGCCAGGACCAGCGTGTCCTCGCCTTGCGAGATGGTGATCGGCCCGTCGATGGTGAGGCGATCGGTTTCGCGATCATAGGCGATGCGGCGCGCCTTGATCCGCGTGCCGTCCTGCAATGCCTCGACATTGCCTTCGGCAACAAGCCGCGTCTTGCCTTCGAGAAAGACCTTGTCGGCGACAAGGATGGCGGGGTCGGCGCCCCGGGATTGCGTCGGTCGCTCGTCCTGTGCCGTGGCGGGAACGGGCAGGGCGACGGACAGGCAAAGGGCGGTGAGCAGCATGGCGCAGATCAGGTGAAGGCGTATGCGCATCATCCGTCCTCCGTGCTGAGCACGAGGCCGAGGCCCAGAAGCACCGAGGCCACTGGCGGGGCCCAGGCCGCGAGCATCACCGGGATCTGGCCGTTTTCGCCGAGGATCTGTCCGAAATTGCGGATGAAGTAGAGCGAAAAGCCGATCAGCAGAGAGGCCAGCACAGCGATTCCGGTGCCGCCGCCGCGTTGGTGGCGCATGGTGAAGGCCGCGCCGATCAGCACCATCGAGACGAGAAACAGGGGCCGCGCCAGTTCCATCTGAAGCCAGACGGCGTGGCGGCGTGGCGAGAACCCGGCCTGTTCAAGCTGTGCGATGACCTGTGGCAGATCCCAGACCGAGATCGCGTCGGGGCGGCCGAAACTGTCGCGGATGCGATCCTGCGTGAGCGACGAGGGAAGGTCCAGTTCGCTGTGGGTTTGGGCGCCGGCCTCGGGGTTGAGGCCGCCGGAAAGTGGCCAGGACTTGGCGTCACGCATGTGCCACGCACCATCCGCAAGCTGCGCCTCGCGTGCCTCGATCCGGCGCAGCGGGCCACCGCCCGGCGCGTAGGTGATGAAACTGAGGTCATAGAGGATCGAGGCGTCCGCATTGGCCTCGGTGGCACGGATCACGGTCTGGCCCTCGGGTCCGCCCTGGCGCAGCCAGAGCCCCTCGGAGGAGATCGACAGCACGTCTTCACCGCCCGCGACATGCCGCTGGAAGAGTTCCTGATAGCGTTTCGACGTGGCCGAGACGATCGGGTTGAAGGTGCTGACCGCAAGACCGCCGATGAGTATGGCCACCAGGACCGGGGCGGAAAGCGTCTTGAGACCGGAGCGGCCCGCCGCGCGCACCACCACCAGTTCGGACGAGCGCGCCAGGCCGATGAAGAGCGCGACCGTGGCGAGAATCATCACCAGCGGCAGGATCGTGTTGAGCCCGCCCGGCGCGCTGAGCAGCGTCAGCCCGACGATGTCGGCGAAACCGGCATTGGTGCTGTCGAGTTTGCGGATCTGTTCGATGAGGTCCACAAGCACCTGGAGCAGGAAGAACAGGAACAACAGCCCGCTGAAGGTCCAGGCGAACTTGCGCGCGAAATAGAGGTGGAGCCTCATGCCGTGGCCTCCGGTCTGGCACGGCGCGGGGCGCGGCTGCGCGCGGCGAAGCCCAGGAGCCCCGCCGCGGCCCCCAGTCCGAGAAGCGGCGCGGCATAGATCAGCGGCCAGAGTTTCGGGTTGGCGCGCACCGGCTCAGTCACCAGCCCCTCGATCAGCTTGAGCATCACCAGAAGAAAGATCGCGCCGGTGATCTGGCGCCAGACGCCAAAGCGGCTGAACGTGCCGGTGAGCAGTGCGGCAAAGCCGATGAGCGCGGCGGCAAGACACAAGAGCGGTTGCGCGAAACGGTTGTGCAGCTCGTCGGCGCTGAGCCCGAGCTGCGCCCCGGCGCGTGCCGCGACCGCGGCCGGGTCACGGATGAGTTCGAGTGTCGTGGCGTGGCCGACCTCGAACCTCGCGGTCTGCCGGTCGTCGATCAGGGCGCTGATGTCGTAGGAAAAGTCTTCGAAATGCGTGGTGAAAAGCCGTTCGGTCGCGTGACTGTGCGATTGCGACAACCCGTCGATCATCACCAGTTTCGCGCTGTCCCCGTCGCGCACGAGATAAGCCTCTTGCGCGGTATAGGTGAGGCTTTCGCCGGGGCTGCGCCGATCCGACAGGAACACGTCGCGCAGCGCGCCTTCTGGGGTGATCTCGCGGATATAGAAGGTGACGCCTTCGGACGGGTGCAGGAACGTGCCCTCGGTCAGCAGCCGCGCGGTGATGTTGCGCGAGATCTCGATCTCGCGTTCCTTGAGCTGGGAAAGCGACATCGGAACCAGCGCATGGGTGAGAACCGACATCATGCCCGCCACGATCAGCCCGAAGACCAGCACCGGGCGTGCCAGCCGCCAGGGCGAGAACCCGGTCGCCTGCATCACCGTGAGCTCGCTTTCCGAGCTGAGCCGGTTGGTGACATAGACCGCGGCGGCGAATCCCGCCACCGGCAGAACGAGGCGGATCACGCCCGGCAGGGTGAGGGCGGTGAACTCGGCAAAGACCCAGGCGGTCTGGCCGTCGCCGATGAGCGTGTCGAAGAGTTTGACCGCGCGGTTGATCCAGTAGATCGAGACCAGGACGAGAGCGAAGAATCCGAACAGCACCATCAACTGCGACAGCAGGTATCTGTCGAATCTGGCCAAGTCCGCACTCCCCCGGGGCACCATATGGGCAACAAGATATTGGGCGGACATTACAGGAAAGCCGAAGGGATGGTAAACTGCATTCTGGCCAATCCGACAGGCGCGCGCTAGGACTCGCGCATGAGCGAAACCGAGGGAGCCGCACCATGACCCAATCCGTCACATTCACCTTTGCCGAAACCGATATCGACCGTATTGCCGGCGCCGAAGGCCGCGTGGCGGTGATCGTGGGCGGCGATGGACGGCTCGACCGGGCTGCGCGGCGGGTCAATCGCCTCACAAGGGGCGCGCTGGCACGCATGGTCGAGGGCGAGCGGTTCGGCAAGGCCAAGCCGGGCGAGGTGCTGAGCATGGCCTATCCGGCGGGCATGGCGGCCGAGGCGGTGGACGTGGTCCGGCTCGACCGGCGCTGTGACATCGAGGACGCGCGCAAGGCGGGGGCTTCGCTGGCCCGGTCGATGGGCAAGGCCGATCTCATGCTTCTGGCGGGCAATCATGCGCGGCTTGCCGCACTCGTGACCGGGATCGCCCTGCGGCATTACGATTTCGACCGGCACAGAAGTGCCGATCCCGATCCGCGCGGCGCGGTGACGGTGATGTGCGCCAAGCCGCAAGAGGTCGAAGCCGCGGCGCAAGCGCCGCTTGCGGTGGCCGAGGGCGTGCATTTCACTCGCGACCTGGTCAATGAGCCGGCCAACCACCTGACCACGACCAATTTTGCCGAACGGTTGAAAGAGATGGAGGCGCTGGGCCTCGAGGTCGAGGTGCTGGACGAGCCGGAACTGGAAAAGCTGGGCATGGGCAGCCTCTTGTCGGTGGGGCAGGGCAGCGACAGCCCGTCGAAAGTGGTGGTGATGCACTGGAAGGGCGGCAAGTCGGATGCGCAACCGCTGGCCCTTGTTGGCAAGGGCGTGGTGTTCGATACGGGCGGGATATCGCTCAAGCCTGCGGCGGGCATGGAGGACATGACCATGGATATGGGCGGCGCGGGCGTGGTGGCGGGTGTCATGCGCACGCTGGCGCGGCGCAAGGCGGGCGCCAATGTCGTGGGGCTTGTCGGGTTGGTCGAGAACATGCCTTCGGGCAACGCGACGCGGCCCGGTGACGTGGTGCGCTCGATGAAGGGCGACACGATCGAGGTGATCAACACGGATGCCGAGGGACGTTTGGTTCTGGCCGACGTGATGTGGTATGCACAGGAGCGTTTCGCGCCCGCGGGCATGGTCGACCTGGCGACGCTGACCGGGGCGATCATCATCGGGCTGGGCCACGAGAAGGCGGGCGTCTTTTCCAACGATGATGCGTTCTGCCGGAAATTTCTGAAGGCCGCCGAAGCCGAGGCAGAAGGCGCATGGCGGATGCCATTGGGCGACGCCTATGACAAGATGCTGAAATCCCAGATCGCCGACATGAAGAACGTGGGCGGGCGGCCTGCCGGGTCGATCACCGCCGCGCAGTTCCTGCAACGATTCGTCAAGGAGGATTGCCCGTGGATCCATCTCGACATTGCCGGGGTGGCCCGCGTCAAGGAGGACACTGCCTTTGCCCCCAAGGGTGCGACGGGATGGGGCGTGATGGCGCTCAACCGGCTGGTGGCGGATCAATACGAGGGATAACGGGGCCTTATGGGCGATGTCTATTTCTATCACCTGACCCGCAGGCCGCTTGAGGCGGTGTTGCCCGATCTGCTGGCGCGATCATTGGCGCGGGGCTGGCAGGTGGCGCTGCGCGGCACGGATGCGGGACGGATGGCATGGCTCGACGAGCGGTTGTGGCTTGAGCCGGCTGACGGGTTCCTGCCGCACGGGCTGGCAGGGGGGCCGCATGACGCGATGCAGCCCGTGCTGCTGACCACCGAGCCGGCGATGCCCAACGGCGCGGCCTGCCTGATGGCGGTGGACGGGGCCGAGGTGAGCGGCGAAGAGGTGGGCGCGCTCGACCGGGTGTGCATCCTGTTCGACGGTAATGACGATGCGGCGCTGGCCCGCGCGCGGGCGCAGTGGAAGGCGCTGACCGGGGCGGGCTGCGCGGCGAAATACTGGTCCGAGGAATCCGGCCGCTGGGAGATGAAGGCCGAGGCGGGCGGTTAGGCCATGTTGCGCCTGACCCGGTGCATGCCCTCTCATTGAACGTTGCATAGCTTGGCCGCCATATGACCATTCCGATCAGGTCCTGACTTGTCGCCACGGAGCGTTTCCTGACGCGGCGGCATTCGGGGGGCATGACCTTGCAACCCGGGGGGCGGCGCGCTACCGCTGGTCCGTTGCTTTGTGAACGGATTGTCCCATGGCCGCCCATGCCGCGCCCGATGTGCCCGCGCGTACCCCGCCCCGATTGCTGACCCTGATCCTGTTGACCGGGCTCAGCGTTCTGGCGCTCAACATGTTCCTGCCGTCGATGCCCAAGATCGCGGCCGAGTTCGAAGCCGATTACGCGCTGGTTTCACTGGCGCTGGGCGGATATCTGGCGATGTCGGCGCTGTTGCAGATGATCCTTGGCCCGCTGAGTGACCGGATCGGGCGGCGGCCGGTGATGCTGGGGGGGGTCGCGGTGTTCGCGCTGGCCTCGATAGGGTGCGCGCTGGCGGAAAATGTCTGGGTTTTCCTCGGGTTCCGGATGCTGCAATGCGGGGTCGGCGTGGGCATGGTGCTGAGCCGCGCGGTGATCCGCGACATGTGCCCGCCCGAAGAGGCGGCGCGGCTTCTTGGCGTGGTGGGCACGGCGATGGCGCTGGCACCGCTGATGGGGCCGGTGATCGGCGGGGTGCTGGACGAATTGTTCGGCTGGCGCATGAGTTTCTGGCTGTTCATGGCGCTGGGCGCCGTGCTCACCTGGCTGGTCTGGGCCGACATGGGCGAGACCAACCAGAACCCTTCGGCCAGTTTCGCCGACCAGTTCCGCGCCTATCCCGAGTTGTTTCGGGCAGCACTTTTCTGGGCCTATTGCGTGGTGCTGGTGTTCTCGGTCGGTGGTTTTTACGCCTTCATGGGCGGTGCGCCGCAGGTCGCCGAGGCGCAGTACGGGCTGAGCCCGACCGAACTTGGCATCGGGATGGGCTCGACCTCGGCGGGGTTCATGCTGGGCAATATCGTGGCGGCGCGCACGACGCGGCGCTGGGGCATCGTGCGGTTGATGATCATGGGGCGCTGGGTCGTGGCGATCGGGCCGTTGCTGGCGATGGCGGCGGTTGCGGGTGGTGCGCTGCATCCGGCGGTTTTCTTTGCCGGGTCGGTCTGTGTCGGCATCGGCAACGGGCTGACGCTGCCGGGGGCGAATGCCGGGGTGATGTCGGTGGCGCCGCACCTGGCGGGCTCGGCCTCGGGGCTTTCGGGGGCGCTGACGCTGGCCGGTGGGGCCGCGATCTCGACATTGGTCGGCGCGCTGGTGGCCAATGCTTTCGGGGTTTACGTGCTTCTGGGGGCGCTGTCGGTTTCGGGCGTGATCGGGCTCCTCGGGGCCTATGCGGTGGGGCGGCTGGAGCGGGCACGACCGGAGATTTGACCGGGGCCCGTCGTGGCGGCTTTTCAATCCCCATGACCCATGCTAGGGCGACGCCAATTCATTAACCCCCCTTCTGAGGAGCCCTGACACATGGCACTGGAACGCACGTTCAGCATCATCAAACCCGACGCCACCAAGCGCAACCTGACCGGCAAGATCACCGCGATGCTGGAAGAGGGTGGGCTGCGCGTCGTTGCGTCGAAACGCATCCGGCTGACGCTGGCGCAGGCGCAGACCTTCTACGGCGTTCACAAGGACCGCCCGTTCTTTGACGAGCTGTGCGAGTTCATGATTTCCGAGCCGATCGTGGTGCAGGTGCTGGAAGGCGAGAATGCCATTGCCCGCAATCGCGAGATCATGGGCGCGACCAACCCCGCGGAGGCCGACGCGGGCACCATTCGCAAGGAATTCGCGCTGTCGATCGGGGAAAACTCGGTTCACGGCTCGGACGGGCCGGACACGGCGAAGGAAGAGATCGCGTTCTTCTTCTCGGGTCTCGAACTGGTCGGCTAAGGCGTTTCGGGAATAACTGCATCACCAATCCCCTGCCGCGCGTTGCGCTCTCGGGTCATTGGCGATCCATGCTTGTGGCTTATCGCAGCTAATCGGATTCGTCTCGTGCCCAACGAAAGGGCAGCACAGGCCCGCGGTCGGGTGCTCGCAACGTCAGCGTTGGGCAGTTTATCTTGCAACGTCTTTCCCTGCTTCGGGCGACGCGCAACCCCTCGAAAGCACCCGGCCGGGGGGCGGCCCCCTCTCGGCAGATTTTTCTGCGAAGAATCGCCTGCCGGGCAATGGTGTGCTGCCCGGGCGGCTTCGCCGCCGTTCCGGGCAGGGCGAATTCGATCAAACCCGACACGCCCTATCGGGTGTTCCCGAGGACGCCTGCCTTTCGTTTGATCACGCCAATCGCGTTGAGGGCCGCTTCGAGATCGGAGCGGCCCTTGTCATGTCCGCTGTCCCGGAGCGCGTCGAATCGCTTGCGCAGGGCGGCTTTCTCTTTGCCCTTGCAATCGTTCCACGGGCGGCCCTGCAGGCCCATGACGAGCACGTAATAGGCGATGAAATGCGGGCGCTGGCCGGTTTCGAGCAGGCGGGCATAGGCGGCATCGGCGCCGATTTCGCGCAACTCTTCGGCCGAGGTGATTCCGGCTCGGGCAAAGGCCGCTTCCGTGGCGGGGCCGAGATTGCGGATCGACGAAATCGGGGTGCTCATGCGCACAGGATAGATCGCCGTCCTGGCGCTGTCACCTCAAAGCGAGGCGTAATCGGTGATCACGGGTTTGGGGCGTGCCTCGGGTCGGGGATGCCGGGTTTCGGGGCGGGAGGAAGGTCCCGGCACCGGCCCATTGGCCGGTTTCGACGGTTTCGACGAGGCCATTGCTTGCCCTTTCTGCGCGTGCTGCTCGTGGGCGCGGTCCGGCATTGCGCTGGCCGCGCGGTTCTTTGCTTCGAGGTTTGGCGGGAAAAGCGGCATGTACCGGGCCGAATTGCGGCAAAAATATGGCCGGAGCCCGGATGTGACCATCGTGCCACGCATGGGCCCGTGCATTTTTCGCCATTATCGGGTCAAGAGGCGCTTGACGCCCTGCGCGGCTGGCCCTAAACACGGCGCCACGCTCAGGCGCACAGCCCGGGTGTAAGCAGTGGGCGGTTGTAGCTCAGTTGGTTAGAGTACCGGCCTGTCACGCCGGGGGTCGCGGGTTCGAGCCCCGTCAACCGCGCCACCGCTGCTTTGAAAAGGCGCCCTTCGCGGGCGCTTTTTTCGTTACCGACACGAGGCAAGACGGGGGCATGATGCGGTTTCTGGACAGTCTTTCATGGCCGGTTCTGGCTTTCGTGACCATCTTCCTGGGTCTCGCGCCCTTCGTGCCCGAGCCGCATGTCTGGGAAAAGCTCAAGATGCTGGCGGCTGGGGAGTTGACGCAGGCGATCGACATTTTCGACTTCCTGATGCACGGCGCACCCTTTGTCCTGCTGGGTTTGAAGGGCGTGCGGGAGGTCAGGAAAGCTCAGTCAGGCGAGTAATCGTATCCCAGCGCCGATTCGAGGGCGAGGTCCAACGCGCCGGACATGAAGGCGCGGTCGGCCGCATCGAGGCGCGTCGGGGCCATGTCAATGGGCACCGCCCGGCGGAACCGGGTGCCCATGCGGCGGGTGGCACCCTGGAACGTGTCGCTTTTGCGGGCGAGGGCCAGGGCGTTGCTGGCCCATGTGACAAAGCCTTCGGGGTCGGCCTGCACCTCTTCGGCGCGCAGGAGCATCACGTTGCAGTCGCGGTTGAGCATGCCCAGCATCGCCGCCAGCTTGACCCGGCGCAGGGCGAAGAGATTGGGAAAGGGCGCGCCGGTGAGCGGGTGGCGATCGAACTGCAATTCGCGATTGCGTACGTCCTTGGCAATCTCGGGCGGGATTTCTTCGAAATCTCCCAGCCGGTCGACCACGCCGCGCCATTCGGCGCGCAGGAAGGCAGAGAGATCCAGCGCCTGGATCGCGGGGTCTGCGTGCCACGGGCGTTTGAACATGGAAAGCGCCCAGCTTTCGGCGTGGCGCACCACCACGATGGTGAGAAAATCGGCCGGGATTGCGACCATGTGGGGGACAGCATGTTTCCAGCCCAGCGCCTCGCTGCGCCGAATCCTCAGGTTCTTCTCGATCAGCTTGCGCACGAGGTTGGTGGCGCTGGCGCGCTCTCCGAGCACCTGAAACCGGGTGAGAGGAAGGGCGTTCACGCGCCGGACAAGCCGCCCGCTCTGGCGAAAGCCTTCGGGGATGGGATAGGTCATGCGGTCCGGTCTCGGTTGTCGCGGCGTGCGGTGGCGCGTCTCTTGCCCCGAGATTATTTCATTTCTCTTGCTGCATCAAACCGGTTAGGAAAAAGCACGGCATGAAGAAGGCCCTGCACGAGGGCGCAAGGGGACGGGGGCATATGCAATCGAAACTGGCCGCGCTGACCATGGTGCGCGACGATCTGTTTTTCCTGCGCGCCTGGCTGCATCATTACGGCGAGGTTCTGGGGCGCGAGAACTGCTATATCGTGAACCATGGCCGGGGCGAGGCGGTGGCCGATCTGGCCGCGGGGTGCAACATCATCGGGATTCCGGGCGATCCGCACAGGAATTTCGACATGAAACGCTGGCGGTTTCTGAACTATCTGGTGACCGGGCTGCGGGCCTATTACGGCCATGTGGTCGTGGGCGATGTCGACGAGTTGGTCGTCGTCGATCCGGCCTGTGGCAAGACCCTTCTGGAGTATATGTGGGATGCGCCGGGGCAGCGTGTGGTCACTCCCCTCGGGCTGGAGGTGATTCACCGGATCGACCTGGAGCCCGAACCCGTGGGAGAGCGGATTCTGGGGCCGCGGCGGCATGTGCGGCTGGCACCGCACTATTCCAAGCCATGTTTGGTGTCGGTGGGAACCAAGATCTCGCGGGGCGGGCATTTCACGCAATATGACAAGCTGCATGCGCCCGACGATCTGTATCTTTTCCACCTGAAATACTGTGATTTCCAGGAATATGTCAGTGCGATGGACCGGCGCAACGCGGTGACGCAGGAGATCGGGGCGGGGGTGAAGCAGACGGCGATCGGACGGCACTGGTTCCCCGAAGCGCGCGGCGAAGACCGGGCCGTCTTTCAAGCGTTTGCTGCGCATGAGATGGTCGAGGGGTTCGACATGACGCCCTATCGCCAGCATATGCGCGACACGTTCGGCCCGCGCGGCACGAGCGATCTGTTCGAGTTCGATCGGCCGGAATATGCGTTGCAGTTCAAGCTCCCCGAACGCTTCTCGGGTCTGTTCTGAAGCCTGTCAGAGCGGTTCGGCGGTGACCGGGGCGGGCGCGGCGAGGCGCGCGGTTTCCTGACCGTCCTCTCCCGCGGTGAAGGTCAGCGCCGCGACGAGCGCGACCGAGGCCAGGGCGGTCAGTGTCAGGATCGTGGATTTTCGGGTCATGTGTGCCTCCGTCTCAAAGCGGCCACTGGTCGTGGGCCGCGCTTGTGGAGGCAGGATGGGGTCAGGACGCGTTGTCATTCAAAAACAGGCGCGGGATGGGGGCCTGTTATCGGATAGCAGGCCGGGTTTTGCCCGGCCTGCCAAGTTCATGTTTGCGAAAGGTTCAGACCTGGCCCCCGGCGATGCGCACCTCGGTGCCGTTGGTGCTCTCGCTCAGGGGATTGCACAGCCAGAGCGCGGCGGCGGCGACCTCTTCGGGCGAGATCAGCTTTTGATGGCGGTTCATTTGCACCATCATGTCGCGGGCCTCGTTCTTGGACACGCCCGCGCGGTCGGCGATGGCGTCGGTATTGCGGGTCACGATGGGCGTGTCGACATAGCCCGGGCAGATCGAGTTGAAGGTATAGGGCTGGCCCAGGAAATCCTCGGCGAAGGAGCGGATCATGCCGACGACGCCATGTTTCGAGGCAGCATAGGCACCCGCCCCGGGTGTCCCGCGCAGCCCTGCGATGGAAGAGACCGCGATAACCCGGCCCCAGTCGGTGCCGGTCATCGAGCGCAGCGATTCGCGGATGGTGAAGAAGCAACCGTCGAGATTGATCGACATGATGCGCCGCCACAGCTCGGTGTCGGTTTTGTGCAGCTTGCGCCCCTCGGCGATGCCCGCGTTGGCGACACAGATCTGGATGGGGCCGCGGGCGGCGACGGCGGTCTCGATCCCCTCGATCACCTGCACCTCGTCGGCGACATCCATCGCGAGCGGGTGCAGACCGTCGCCCGCCACCTCCTCAAGCACAGGGAGCCGCCGCCCGGTGATCGTGACCGCGGCGCCCTCGGATGCGAGTGCGCGCGCGATGGCAAGGCCGATGCCGGTGCCGCCGCCGGTGACGAGTGCGTGTTTGCCGTTCAACATCATTGCATGTCCCTCCTGATTTGCGCCCACAGTAGCGACGCGATAGCAGGGGGCAAGGGATGTCGTTCCGTCATGGCAGTCGACATGCGGATGGTTGAATGTGTATATGCCGTAACGCGAAGCTGTACGGGCACAGGAGGTGCGACACGCGGATGCTGAAATGGATCGACATTCCGCCGGCCTGGCTGGCGCTGTGCCTCGGGTTGGCCTGCTGGCAGGCGAGCTATTATCCGATGGGGTTGAGCTTCGGCGGTGCCCCGGCGGATTTCCTTGGCGGGCTGCTGGTCGGGGCGGGGCTGTTGCTGATGGCGCTGGCGGTTCACGAGATGCGGCGCCAGCGCACCACGATCATTCCACATCGCGAGGCCGATGCGCTGGTGCAGACGGGCATATTCTCGCGCACGCGCAACCCGATCTACCTGGGCGACGCGCTGATCCTTCTGGGCTGTATCCTTTACTGGGACGCGGTTCTCGCGCTGCCGCTGGTGCCGGTCTTTGTTTGGTGGATCGAGCGACATTTCATCATTCCCGAGGAAAACCGCCTGCGCCGCAAGTTTCGCGCCGATTTCGCGCGCTACTGCCAAAAGACGCGGCGTTGGGTTTGACGGAGGGGGAATCCGACGGCATGGAACCTCAAGCGACAAAACAGGGTTGCAATGCGACATTGCGGCAATCGAAGATCGACAAGCGATATGCCATAAGGGCAGCCAGCCATGCCAGGGGCCGCGCCGCGGGGTGCGGCGAACAGAAACGAAAAGGGAAGTGACAAGGTGAAAATCGGAACGCCAAAGGAAGTCATCGAGGGGGAAGCGCGCGTCGCGATGACCCCGGACTCGGCGCTGCAATTGCAGAAGCTGGGATATGAATGCCTGATCGAGACCGGCGCGGGAGCGGCCGCGGGCTTTACCGACGCGGCCTACAAGGAGGCCGGGGTCACGATCAAGAAGACCGCCAACGCGCTGTGGAAGGACGCCGATATCATCGCCAAGGTGCGCATCCCCACGGACGAGGAGATGGGCCGTCTGACCAAGAACAAGACGCTGATTTCGTTTTTCAATCCGGGCGGGAACGAGGCCGGGCTGGAAATGGCGAAGGAAAAGGGCGCCAACGTCATCGCGATGGAGATGGTGCCGCGCATCAGCCGGGCGCAGAAGATGGACGCGCTTTCCTCGATGGCCAATATCGCGGGTTATCGCGCGGTGATCGAGGCGGGCAACAATTATGGCCGTTTCTTCACCGGCCAGATCACTGCCGCGGGCAAGGTGCCGCCGGCGCGGGTTCTGGTCGTGGGTGCGGGCGTGGCCGGGTTGGCCGCGATCGGGGCCGCGGTGAGCCTTGGTGCGGTGGTCTATGCCTTTGACGTGCGCCCCGAGGTGGCCGAGCAGGTCGAATCGATGGGCGCCGAGTTCGTCTATCTCGATTTCGAGGAGGAACAGCAGGACGGCGCGGCCACCGGCGGTTATGCCAGCGTTTCGAGCCCCGAGTTCCGCGAGGCGCAACTGGCCAAGTTCCGCGAATTGGCGCCCGACATGGATATCGTGATCACCACTGCGTTGATCCCCAACCGCGAGGCGCCCAAGCTGTGGCTCGAGGACATGGTGAAGGCGATGCGGCGCGGTTCGGTCATCGTGGACCTTGCCGCCGAGAAGGGCGGCAATGTCGAGGGCACGGTCGCCGACGAGAAGGTCGTGACCGACAACGGCGTCACCATCATCGGCTATACCGATTTCCCGAGCCGGATGGCGACGCAGGCGTCGCTGCTCTATGCCACCAATATCCGTCACATGATGACCGATCTGACCCCCGAGAAGGATGGCCAGATCAATCATGACATGGATGACGACGTGATCCGCGGCGCGACCGTGGCCTTCGAGGGCGAGATCACGTTCCCGCCACCGCCGCCCAAGGTGGCGGCGATCGCGGCGCGCCCGCAGGAGAAACCCAAGGAACTGACGCCCGAGGAGAAACGCGCCGCAGAGGTGGCCGCGTTCAAGGCGCAGACCAAGCAGCAGGTGACGCTCCTGGCCATCGGTGCGGCGCTGGTGCTGTCGGTGGGGCTGGTGGCCCCGGCGAGTTTCATGCAGCACTTCATCGTCTTCCTGCTGTCGGTCTTCGTCGGCTTCCAGGTGATATGGGGCGTGAGCCACAGCCTGCACACGCCGCTCATGGCGGTGACGAACGCGATCTCGTCGATCATCATCCTCGGCGCGCTGATGCAGATCGGCTCAAGCTCGGCTCTGATCACGATCCTTGCCGCGCTCGCGGTCTTCATGGCCGGGATCAACATATTCGGCGGCTTTCTCGTGACACGGCGCATGCTCGCCATGTTCCAGAAATCATAAGGCGGAGGGGATTATGGACTTCGGATTCACGATAGCGGCCTATGCGGTCGCGGCGGTTCTCTTCATCCTAAGCCTTGGCGGATTGAGCGGGCAGGAAAGCGCCAAGCGCGCGATCTGGTACGGGATCGTCGGCATGGCGATTGCCGTGCTGGCGACGCTGGTCGGACCCGGGCAGGGCCTTTGGCTGTTGTCGCTGGTGCTGATCGGCGCCGGGGGCGTCGTCGGTTATCAGCTGGCCACGCGGGTGCAGATGACGCAGATGCCCGAGCTGGTGGCGATCATGCACAGCCTTGTCGGGCTGGCGGCGGTGTTTGTCGGGCTCAATGCCGATTTCGAGATGGGGCGCGTTGCCGCGGCCTTCGGCGAGGCCGGGCTGGCCTTTCCGCGGCTCGAGGAAGCCTCGCTCGAAGCGATGGATTTCGCCAAGCAGTTCACCGGCTTTGCCGCGATCGTCGCCAAGAAGACGGCGGTGGAGATCAACATCCTCAAGGTCGAGCTGATGCTGGGCATCTGGATCGGCGCGGTGACCTTCACCGGCTCGGTCATTGCCTATGGCAAGCTGGCCGGCAAGGTCGACAGCGCGGCGAAGAAACTGCCGGGCGGGCACATGCTCAATGCCGGTGCGGCGATCCTGTCGCTGGTGGTCGCGGCGCTCTATCTGGGTGGTGCGGGCATGTGGACGCTGATCGCGCTCACTTTGCTGGCGTTTTTCATCGGGTATCACCTGATCATGGGGATCGGCGGGGCCGACATGCCGGTGGTCGTTTCGATGCTCAACTCCTATTCGGGATGGGCCGCGGCGGCGATCGGGTTCAGCCTTGGCAATGACCTTTTGATCGTGGTGGGCGCACTGGTGGGCAGCTCGGGGGCGATCCTGAGCTACATCATGTGCAAGGCGATGAACCGGCATTTCGTGAGCGTGATCCTCGGCGGGTTCGGCGGCACGTCGGGCCCGGCGATGGAGGTCGAGGGCGAGCAGATCGCCATCGAGGCCGATGGCGTGGCGCAGGCGCTCGATGAGGCCGACAGCGTGATCATCGTGCCGGGCTACGGCATGGCGGTGGCGCAGGCACAGCAATCGGTCAGCGAGCTGACCAAGCGGTTGCGTGCCAAGGGCAAGGAGGTGCGGTTCGCCATTCACCCGGTGGCGGGGCGTCTGCCGGGGCACATGAACGTGCTGTTGGCCGAGGCCAAGGTGCCCTATGACATCGTGATGGAGATGGACGAGATCAACGAGGATTTCCCCGATACCGACGTGGTGATCGTGATCGGCTCCAACGACATCGTGAACCCGGCCGCACAGGACGATCCCAACAGTCCCATCGCCGGGATGCCGGTGCTGGAGGTGTGGAAGGCCAAGCAGGTGTTCGTGTCAAAGCGCGGGCAGGGCACCGGCTATTCGGGGATCGAGAACCCGCTCTTCTTCAAGGAGAACACGCGGATGTTCTATGGCGATGCCAAGGCCAGCCTCGACAAGTTGCTGTCGCTGCTCGACTGATGCGAAGCAACATGGATTGGAAAGGGGCGCCCCCGGGGGCGCCCTTTTTCGTGGCCGCCCCCTCTGGCGAACGCCCGCCCACCCACCCCGTTCGCCAGAGGGGGCGGGGCGTCGCGATGGCGTGGGACGCCTCCGGCGGGAGTATTTGGGGCAAGATGAAGGGGTTTCCTGAGTGAGCCCTGCCGCAACGGCATGTGGATGGCGCGTTGATCGGGCGGCGGGGATGGCCTAGCAGATGGGAAACGCCGGAGGGGAGAGTTTCCATGAGCGAGAACATCATCATCACCCGTGAGGGGCGGGTCGTCACGCTGAGCATCGCGCGTCTCGAGAAGAAGAACGCGCTGACCCAGGACATGTATGGCGCGATGGCCGATGCGCTGGAGGCTTATGCCGGCAACGATGCGGACCGGGCGCTTGTCATCACCGGGGCGGGGGACATGTTCACCGCGGGCAATGACCTCACGGATTTTGCCAAGGGCGATCGCGAGGCCGAGGTGCCGCCGGTCTGGCGCTTCCTGAACGCGATCCGTGATTGCCCCAAGCCGGTGATCGCGGCGGTCAATGGCCCCGGGATCGGGATCGGGCTGACCATGCTGCTTCATTGCGACCTTGTCTATGCGGCGGAGAGCGCAACCCTGGGCGCGCCCTTCGTGAAGCTGGGGCTGGTGCCGGAGGCGGGCTCGTCGCTCTTGTTGCCTGCCGCGGTGGGCATGGCGGTGGCCAATGACATGCTGTTGGCCGGGCGGACGTTGAGCGCGGGCGAGGCCGAGCGGTTCGGGCTGGTGGCGCGGGTGTTCCCCGATGCGGAACTGATGGAATCGGTCGCGGAGATCGCGCGCGGCGTGGCGGCGTCGGCGCCGGTGGCGATGAAGCTGTCGAAAGGGTTGATCCGGCAGGGGCACGAGGCGGTGGCCGAGTGCATGGCGGCGGAATCGAAACTGTTCGCGGCGCAGCTGCAGGGTCCGGAATTCTCCGAGAGCGTCGCGGCCATGGCCGGGAAACGCGCGCCGGACTACGGCTGACCCCCGCGCGGTTTTGGCCGATTGAGTAGTGCGGCCGAGCGGGTATTCTGGCCCGAGCAAAGCGATGCGGGGACGGGACCGGTGGAAGATCATCCGCTCAGATACGAGCTTGCCAACGAGATGCACGCGCGGCCCTTTCCAGCGCTCGACGTGCCGTGCACGGCGGTGTTCCTGGCGCTGAAGCGGCCGGGGAACGCGGCGGGGCGCGACCGGGCCGAGGACATGGCGCATCTCTGCGCGCTTCTGGACCGGCATGGCGCACCGCATCCCAAGCCCGATGCCACGCATTATTTCGGCCCGGTGGGGCGGCACTGGATCAAATGGGAGAGCCATACCGAGGTCGTGACCTACACCGCCTTTTCAGGAAGACTTTCACCGCGGGCCTTTGATCCGAGCGATTTCGAGGTGTTTCCAGCGGATTGGCTCGGGGCGGCGCCGGGCCAGCGGATCACCTCGGCGCTGATCCGGGTGGAGGCGCGCGGAGACAGGGACGCAGCGGGGATCGCGAAATGCATGGCCGACTGGTTCGTGCCCGAGAGCCTTGCGGCCAGTCACGTGCTGGACGATGCGGCGGTGATCGCAGGTGACTTCCGGATCGACCCGGCGGGGCATCTGCGGTTCGCGGTGTTTGTCTCTGACGGGGTGGGCCGGCGACGGGTCGGGCGGATCGTGCAGCGGCTCTGCGAGATCGAGACCTACAAGACGCTTTCGCTGCTGGGATTTGCGCGGGCCCGCGCGCTTTCGCCGGAATTGGCGCGGACGGGTGCACGGCTGACCGATCTGGTGGACGACATGGGCGAAAAGGCGCGTCCGGCGGAGGAAACGCTTGGTCAGTTGCTGGAAGTGTCGGGGACGCTGGAACAGATTGCCGCGCAGACCTCGTTCCGGTTCTCCGCAACGGCCGCTTATGAGCGGCTGGTGCATGAGCGCGTCGAGGTGATGCGCGAGGCGCGGTTCGCCGGGCGGCAGACCTTTGCAGAGTTCATGCTGCGTCGGTTCGACCCGGCGATGCGGACGGTCAGGGCCACCGAGGCGCGGCTCCAGGTGATGGTGGCGCGGGCGGCGCGGGCGGCGAACCTGCTGCGCACGCGGGTCGATGTAGAGCGCAGCGCGCAGAACCAGGCGCTGCTTGAGAGCATGGACCGGCGATCCGATCTGCAACTGCGGTTGCAACGCACGGTCGAGGGGCTTTCGGTGGTGGCGATCAGCTATTACGCGGTGTCGCTGGCCGCCTATGCGCTTTATCCGTTGGCCGAGGCGATGGGCCTGCCCAAGGGGACCATCATCGCGGCGATCACTCTGCCGGTTGTGGGGCTTGTCTGGTGGCTGATCCGGCGGGTGCAGAGGAAACTGCACTGAGCCCGCCACGCATGGCCCAGCCGCCTGCGCCGATGGAGAGTATCGCAAGGATCGCGGCGATCGACAGGGTCGGTATCCCCGACAGGCCGGCACCCACGGTGCAGCCGCCGGCAAGCACGCCGCCCATGCCCATCAGCGCCGCACCGGTCATGTAACGCCCGGTCTGGTGCGCGCTTTCGAAACTGGCCCAGTGGAACTGTCCGCGGAGCAGTGCGGCGAGTGCGGCACCGACCAGAACGCCCCCCACCAGACCGGCACCGAACCCGGGCTCCACGGCGGTCGAGGCCATGGTGTAGAACAGCGCTTCGGTCGTGGGGGCGGTGAAGGACAGCGAAGCCAGCGGGATCGGGTCGAACTCATCAAACAGGATGAACCCGGTGCCGACCCAGCCAAGCGGAACCAGCGCGCCGAGCAGGCCCGCCAGCACCAGCGTACCGGTGCGGTTGCCCGAACGGAGTGCGAAAGCAAGGGCGACCAGCGCGACGAGCCCGGCCCAAACCAGTGCGGGACCGGGCAGGGCAGGGGTGACATCGAGCGTGATACTGCCCAGCGCGGTGCGCAGCGGGGCGAGCACGCCCTTGAGCGTTGCATGGGCCACCACGGCAAAGGCCACCAGCACCAGTGCCGCGCGCAGGTTGCCTGTGCCGCTCAGCACCGTCAGGCGAGAGATGCAGCCCCGTGTCAGGATCATGCCGGCGCCGAACATCAGACCGCCCAGAACGATGGCCAGCACCGGCAGGCCGGCTGCCATGAAGCGGTGATCGTCAAAGGCGATCCAGCCTTGTGCGACTGCCCCCTGGGTGCCCAGCACTGCCACCGCCAGCGCGGTCAGCCACACGCCCGTGGCCTGTCCCCGGTCGTCGCCGTCAATGATGCGGCGAAAACAGAAACGGGTGATCTGGCCGAGTGCGCCGAAGGCGAGACCGAGCGCGAGTGCGAACCAGACCGCCGCCTTTGGCGCGGTCAACGTGTCAAAACCGAAGCTCTCGAACATGGGGTACCTTTCGGTCGCATGAGGAATTTCGTTCCAGATGCGGAACTCGATCGCGTATATCAAGCCTTCGGGTGCGTGCGAGCCTTGTCCTGCGCGGGAGGATTTCCCAATTCATGGCTTGTCGTGAAACACTGGTTCAGGATGAGCTGACCGACCAAGAGAAACGGCCCGCCACTTGGGCGGGCCGGTGATCGCGGTTCTTTTTTCGTCAGCGCCCGCGGATGCGCGGGTCGAGCGCATCGCGCAACCCGTCGCCCAGGTAATTCACCGACAGGACGGTGAGCGAGATCATCATGCCGGGCAGCAGCACACGTTCGGGATATTCCTGCATCCGTGGCACCGCGTCGGCCAGCATCTTGCCCCATGTCGGGAAATCCGAGGGGAACCCGACGCCGAGGAACGACAGGGCGCTCTCGGTAATGATCGCGGTGGCCAGCCCAAGTGTCGCCGAGACCATCAACGGCGAGAGCACGTTGGGCAGGAGGTGACGGAAGATGATGCCACGCGACGTGGTTCCCGCGGCGCGCGCCGCGAGAATGAATTCGCGCTCTTTCAGGGCGAGGATGTCGCCCCGCACGATCCGTGCGGCCTGCATCCACGACGTCACGCTGATGACCCCCACGATGAGGATGAACATGCCCATTTCAGGGCCGAAGTTCGACCGGAGCGGCTGCCGGAAAAGCGTCACCGCGACCAGCAGAAGTGGAAGGATGGGCAATGAGAGCACAAGGTCCGTGAAGCGCATCAATGGCCCGTCGAGCCGCTTGAAAAAACCGGACAGTACGCCGATCGTGGTGCCGATCAGCATCGTCAGGAGCATCGCGGCCCAGCCTACAGCCATCGAGGCACGCCCGCCCGCGATGACCTGGGCAAGCTGGTCGCGCCCGAGATTGTCGGTCCCCAGCGGGTTCGCCCATCCGACCTCGGCATCGGAGTCCCAGATCACCGTGTAGATCGGGCGAACGTCCTTGTTGCGGATGTCGAGTTTCTTGGGGTCGAGTTGCCAGATCAGATCGCCGAATATGACCGCAAACGTGATGAAGATCAGAAAGCCGCCGCCCAGAAGCGCGCCCTTGTGGTGCTTGAACTGGTCCCAGACATCGCGCCATTGCGAGCGCGCGGGCCGGGTGATCGTGGGCTCCTGAAGGGCATTGAGCGGGATGTTGGGCGTTGGATCAGTCATAGCGGATCCTCGGGTCGAGAAGGCCGTACAGGATATCGGCGATCAGGTTGAACAGCACGATGAGCACGGCGAACATGAAGGTGAGTGTCTGCACCATCGGCAAGTCGTTGGCGAACAGCGCGGTAATCAGCAACTGGCCGATGCCGTTCACCGAGAACACGACCTCGGTGATGATGGCACCACCGAAGATGGCCGGCAGGCCCAATGCGATCACGGTGACGACCGGGATCATCGAATTGCGCAGGACGTGGATCATGACGACGATCGCTTCGGAGAGGCCCTTGGCACGGGCGGTGCGCACGTAGTCCTGATTGAGGTTGTCGAGCATCGCGGCGCGCATGAAGCGGCTGATCTGGGCCGTCGTCTGAAGCGCCAGGACCATCACCGGCATGAGCATCTGCCTGAGCTGAAAGACGAAACTGTCCCAGTCCTCGACCCTGTGGCTCGTGTCATAGATGAAGGGCAGCCAGCCCAACTGCACCGAGAAGATCACGATCAGGAGCGGGCCGGTGAAGAAGGGCGGGATCGAAAAGCCGATCATGGTGATGAAGGTCCCGGCCTGGTCGAAGACTGAGTATTGCCGGTAGGCCGAGTAGATGCCGATGGGAATGGCGATGAGAATGCCCACGACATAGGCCATGCCCACCACCCAGAGCGTTTGCGGCAGGCGCTGTATGACGATGTCCATCACCGGCGAACGGGTCTGCCAGGAGATCACGCGCAGGTCGCACGCCCCTTGGGGGTCGGAGCCGCAGGGGACATAGAAATTCGTGTCGGGCAGCCAGCCGAAGAGCGCGCTTCTGTTGGTCAGGTAGTCAATGAGGACCTGGGGCTCGACCCAGAATATCTGGACCATCCATTTCCAGAACTGCACGTGGATCGGCTGACCGAGGCCCAGGGCCTCGCGCATCTTCTGCTTGACCTCGGGCGGGACGGTCAAAGGGACTTCCGCCATCGGATCGCCGGGGGCGAGTTGCAGCAGAAGGAAGATGACAAGAGCGATGAACAAGAGCGTCGGCACGGATAGAACCAGCCGTCGGATGGTGAATGTCAGCATGGGGGGCGCCCTTGTTGATCGGTCTTGTTATTGGTCATGCATGTGGCGCGAGAACGGGGCGCCCCATTACGGGGCGCCCCTGCGTTCAGACGCGGATCAGTCGATCCGGTACCAGTCGGCCGCGTTCCAGAGCTCGCTGTCCCAGGTATTGAGGACAACGCCGCCCAGCGTGTTCGAATGGGCCGAAACGCGGCCACGATCGACCAGCGGAACGATGGTGTAGCTTTCCTTGGTCAGCATCTCGTTGAGCTTCTTGGCGATACGGCCACGCTCTTCGAGAGCGCCGGTTTCGGACAACTCCTCGAGGAGTTCATCGTATTCCGGATCGCAGTAGCGGTTGATGTTCTCGCCCTGCCACTGGCTGGACGGTTTGGGTTCGTTGCCGCAGCGATACATCGAAAGATAGGACTGCGGATCGGTGCCGTCGAAGTTGTTGGCATACATTTCGACATCGGCATAGAACTTCTGGAAGGTGTCGGGCGAACCCGGATCACCGCCGAAGAACACCGAGGCGTTGACGTTGCGCAATTCGGTCTCGACACCGATTTCTTCCCACCACTGCTTGATCAGGGCCTGGAAGTCCTGACGGACGGCGTTGGTCGAGGTCTGGAACAGCATCGAGAGCTTGACGCCATCCTTTTCGCGGATGCCGTCGCCGTCGCTGTCGGTCCATCCGGCCTCTTCGAGCAGCGCCTTGGCGCCTTCGATGTCCTGGGTCAGACAATCGATGTTGTCGCTGGCGAACATTTCAGGTGCCGGAACCAGGTTGCAGGTTGGCCGACCCGCCTGACCGTAGCCGATTTCCGTCAGCAATTCGCGGTCGATTGCCATGGAGAGCGCCTTGCGCACTTCCAGTTCGGACAGGAACGGGTGCGGCGCCTCGCGGGTCGCGCGAATATCCGACGGCAGATCCGGATCCGGGTCGGTCAGGTTCATCTCGATCCGCTCGACCAGCGTGCCGAAGGCCGCCACTGTCTTGCCCTTGCCGCCCTCGGCCATCTTTTCAAGAACATCGGGCGCGAGTTGCAGGTTCCAGGCATAATCGAATTCGCCGGTTTCGAGCACCGCGCGGCCGGCCCCCGTGGCGTCGCCGCCACCCTTGAGCGTCAGCGTCGCGAAGGCCGGTTTGTCCGGGTCGCGGTAATTCGGGTTGGCCGACATTTCGATCACGTCATTGGGTTTGAAATCGTCAACGGCGAAAGGCCCGGTACCGATCGGGTTGAAGTTGGCCTCGGTGCATTCAGATGCCTTGGCGCCGAGGCAGTTCTCGAACTGGGCCTTCTGGATGATCGGCGACTGCCCGCCCATGAAGGGACCGTAGGGGTTGGGTTTGGCTTTTGAGAAATTCACGACGACGGTCAGATCGTCGGGTGTTTCGATGCTCTCGACGCCGTCAAACTTGGCACGCTGGGCGCAGCCGCCTTCGGGATGCATGCAGTATTCGGCGGTAAAGGCCACGTCCGACGAAGTGACGGGCGAGCCATCGGACCAGAGCAGCCCGTCCTTGAGTTTCCACGTGATGGTCTTGAGATCTTCGCTCACGCCGCCATTCTCGACGGTGGGAATCTCGGCGGCCAGATAAGGCACGAGATTGCCATCCTCGTCGTAACGCCCCAGCGGTTCGATCACCAGCGACGAGGATTCGATATCCTTGGTGCCGCCGGAAAGGTAGGGGTTCAGAATCGAGGGGGCCTGCCAGTAAATGATGTTGACGTGACCATCCGAACCGCGTTCGGCCATGGCCGCGGGGGCCAGGGCAAACGCGGCGGCTGCGCCGAGCAGGGTTGTTTTCACTTTCATGTCTCACTCCTTGTTGGACAGGCTTTGGACCTGTGCACTCATGACCGCGCGGTTGGCGCGGGTGTCGTTTTGGTGTCGGTTGGATAACGCCAGCAGCGGCTTTTCGGAAGCCAAAAATGCACGTTTCCCGACAACTGCCTCGCATCACAGACCGAGTGGCCGCAAATTGCAAGGCTTGCCTCGGGTTTGGCGCCCATTTTTTCATCGCCGCCCAAATGTTTGACATCCTCGCGAAGCTGTCGTTAGCGTTTCGGGGTATCAAGGACATGCAGCGGGGATTGCCATGCTCGACCAGCCAATTGCGACGATCGAGAAACTCAGGGTGGAGTTTCAGACCAAGGATGGCCCGGTGGTCGGGGTCGAGGACGTGTCGTTCGAGATCAATCCGGGTGAAACCGTTTGCATCGTTGGCGAATCCGGTTCGGGCAAGTCGGTGTCATCCCTCTCGCTGATGCGGCTGGTGGAGTATGGTGGCGGGGAGATCGCGGGCGGGCGGCTCCTGTTTGACCGGCGCGAGGGTGGCGAGATCGACCTGGCGAAGACCGACCAGGGTCTGATGCGAACGATTCGCGGTAACGAGATCGGAATGATCTTCCAGGAGCCGATGACCGCGCTCAACCCGGTCTTTACCGTGGGCCGACAATTGACCGAGGGTCTGCGCCTGCACATGGGCATGGACCGCAAGAAGGCCGAGGCACGTGCGCTGGAACTGCTCAACCAGGTGCGCATTCCCGAGGCCGAGCGGCGATTGAAGCAATACCCGCATGAATTGTCGGGCGGGATGCGTCAGCGGGTGGTGATTGCCATGGCATTGGCCTGTGAACCGCGCCTGTTGATCGCGGACGAGCCGACGACGGCGCTCGACGTGACGATCCAGGCCGAGATCCTGGCGCTGATGAACCGATTGAAGCGCGAGACCGGCACGGCGGTGATGTTCATCACCCATGACATGGCGGTGGTGGCACAGATGGCCGACCGGGTGGTCGTGATGTATCGGGGCAAGAAGGTCGAGGAGGGGACGGTCGAGGAGATATTCGAAAATCCCCAGCAGGACTACACCAAGGCGCTTCTCTCGGCGGTGCCCCGGCTGGGCGAAATGACCGGCAAGGACCTGCCCGAGCCGATGAAACTCCTCGGGGTCGAGGGGCATCGCGCCGACCCGATTCCGGGCAGTGAAGAGGTGCTTCTGGAGGTGCGCAACCTGACCACCCGGTTCCCGGTCAAGGGCGGCTTTTTCCGCCGCACGGTGGCCAATGTCCATGCGGTCGAGGACGTGTCCTTTTCGATCCGCAAGGGGCGCACACTGAGCCTCGTGGGGGAATCGGGTTGTGGCAAATCCACCGTGGGCCGGTCTATCCTGCGACTGGTCGAGCCGCAGTCGGGGCATGTGACGCTGGGGGCCGTGGATATCATGGCGCTGGGCCATGACGGGCTGCAAAAGGCGCGCGCCGACATGCAGATGGTGTTCCAGGACCCGTTCGCGAGCCTCAACCCGCAGATGCAGCTGATGGACCAGGTGGCCGAGCCGCTGCGCAACTACCATGTCGCCAAGGGCAAGGAATTGCAGGAGCGGGTGGCACAGCTTTTCGACCGGGTCGAACTGCCACGCAGTTTCCTGCGGCGGTTCCCGCATGAATTGTCCGGCGGGCAGCGCCAGCGCGTGGCAATCGCGCGGGCGCTGGCGCTCAATCCCAAGCTGATCGTCGCGGACGAGGCGGTATCGGCGCTGGATGTGAGCGTGCAGGCGCAGGTTCTGAACCTGATGATGGAGCTTCAGGCCGAGCTGGGCCTCAGCTACCTTTTCATCAGCCATGACATGGCGGTGGTCGAACGAGTCAGCCATGACGTGGGAGTGATGTATCTGGGTCGGATCGTCGAGATGGGGCCGCGCCGGGCGGTGTTCGAAGACCCGCAACACCCCTATACCAAGGCGCTGATGAAGGCGGTTCCGATCGCCGATCCACATCGGAGAAAGCTGGAAAAGGAATTGAAGTTCAAACCGATACCATCTCCTATTCACCCGGTGGACTATGAACCCGCGCCTTCGGAATACGAAGAGGTGAGCCCGGGGCATTTCATTCTGACCACCGATAGCGGGTATTGAGCATGACGCCACGCCTCAGCCCGCTCGAACTGATGGAAAAGCTGGTCAGCTTTCCGACGGTGAGCCGAGATTCGAACCTGCCGCTCGTGGATTGGGTCGAGGAGTATCTGAGCGGTCACGGCATTGTCTGTCACAGGCATTACCGCGAGGATAACGAACAGGCCGCGCTTTTCGCCCATGTCGGCCCCGAGGTCGAGGGCGGGGTGATTCTCTCGGGACATACCGACGTGGTGCCGGTCGACGGCCAGCCCTGGGCCAGCGATCCGTTTACCGTGACCGAGCGTGACGGCAGGTATTACGGGCGCGGCACATGCGACATGAAGGGGTTCGACGCACTGGCGCTCTGGGCGCTGGTCGAGGCCAAGCATCAGGGTGTGACGCGCCCCCTTCAGATCGCGCTTTCCTATGACGAGGAAGTGGGCTGCACCGGGGCGCCGCCGATGATCCGGGCGATGCAGGGGCCGCTGCCCAAGGCCGGCACGGTGATCGTGGGCGAGCCGTCGGAGATGCGCGCGGTCACCGGGCACAAGGGCGGGATCGGGATTTCCACGCATGTCGTCGGCTTCGAGGTGCATTCGAGCCTGATGCACACCGGCGTCAACGCCGTGATGGAGGCGGCGAAAATCATCGACTGGGCCAACCGGGTCAATGCCGAGGAGATGGCGCGCGCCCCGGATGAATTGGCCGCGATGTTCGAGCCGCCCTGGACACTGGGCCATGTGGGCACGATCACCGGCGGCACGGCCAACAACATCACCGCCAAGGATTGCCGGTTCCTGATGGCCTATCGCGTGGTGCCGAGCCAGTCGGCCGAAGAGTGGCGCGACCGCTATGTCGCCAAGCTGCGCGAGGTCGAGGCCGAGATGCAGAAGATCCGGCCCGAGGCGCGGATCGATTTCGAGCAGGCCTTCGACGTTCCTGGGCTGGTGCCGGAAGAGGGGGGTGAGGCCGAGGCGCTGGTGCGTCGATTGACCGGGGACAATGGAACGCACGTGGTGAGTTACGGCACCGAGGCCGGGCAGTTCCAGGCTGCGGGCTATTCGGCCGTGATCTGTGGCCCGGGCAGCATCGCGCAGGCGCATCAGCCCGACGAGTTCATCAGCGTTGCACAATTCAACGCGGGCCATGAATTCATGAAGGCCCTGTTGCGGGAATTGGCGTGACCGGTTTTCCCATTTCGATGGGGCAGGCTGTGGAGCATGACGCGGCGCTGCCCGAGCGGGCCGACGTGGTGATCGTTGGCGGCGGTGTTATCGGGATCACCGCCGCATGGTACCTGGCCCGCAAGGGACAGCGGGTGGTCGTTGTCGAAAAGGGCCGCGTGGCCGCAGAACAAAGCGCGCGCAACTGGGGCTGGATTCGCCAGACCGGGCGCGACCGGGCCGAATTGCCGATCATGGTCGAGGCGCTGTCGCGCTGGCGCGAGCTTGCCGAGGCGGCGGGCGAGGATATCGGCCTGCGGACCTGTGGAATCACCTTTCTCGGGGCGGATGAAAAGAAACTGGCGGCGTTCGAGGCATGGCTGCCCGAGGCGCGGGCCAATGGCGTAGACAGCCGCATGATGAGCCGGGCCGAGTTGGCCGCGATGATGCCGGGTGCGGCGCGGAGCTGGGCCGGGGCGTTGCACACGCCGAGCGACATATGCGCCGAGCCCTTCGTGGCGGTGCCGGCGCTGGCGCGGGGCGCCGCGCGCGCGGGTGTGACCATCATCGAGGGCTGCGCGGCGCGCGGGCTTGATATCGTGGCGGGGCGTGTGGCGGGAATCATGACCGAGAAGGGGCGCATCGCCTGTGAGCGGGTGCTGGTGGCGGCGGGGGCGTGGTCGGCGCTCTTCCTGCGGCGCGAGGGGGTGAAGATTCCGCAGCTTTCGGTGCGCTCGAACGTGCTGGCCACGGGGTCGGTGGCGGATGTGCATGACGGGGCGGCGGGCGAATCGGGCATGGCGTTCCGGCGTCGGGCCGATGGCGGATATACCCTTGCCTCGTCGGGGTTTTACGAGTTCTGGATCGGGCCGGATGCGTTTCGCGCGCTGCCGCATTACCGGCAGCTCTTGATGGGCGACCCGTTCGGGCCAAGCTATCGCCTGTTCGCACCCGGGGGATACCCGGATGCCTGGGGCACAAAACGGCGCTGGTCGCTGGACGAGCAAAGCCCGTTCGAGCGGATGCGCATTCTCGACCCCGAGCCGAACGCGCGGGCGCTTGCGGATGTGTTGCGGCGGTTCGAGGAAACCTTTCCCGAGCTGGGAAAAGTGCCGGTGGCGCGGCAATGGGCGGGGATGATCGACACCATGCCCGACGTGGTGCCGGTGGTGGACGAGGCCGACACGCTGCCCGGGCTTTTCATCTGCACCGGCATGTGCGGGCACGGGTTCGGAATTGGCCCGGCCTTCGGGCGGACCATGGCCGATCTGATCTGCGGGGACAGCCCGGGGCATGACCTGTCACGGTTCAGATTGTCGCGCTTCTCGGATGGCTCGAAACTTGAATTGGGGCCTGACCTCTGACCCCTTGCCCGTGGCGATGAGGGGAGTAAGTTCAACGCCGCCCAAGAGGAGAAAGATATATGCCCGTCAAGAACCGTCTCGCCGAAATGCAGGAGGATATCGCCCAATGGCGCCGCCATCTGCATGCCCATCCCGAATTGCGATTCGAAGAGCATGAAACAGCCGGGTTCGTGGCGGAAAAGCTGCGCGAATTCGGTTGTGACGAGGTGGTCGAGGGCGTGGGCGGCACCGGGGTTGTGGGCGTGATTCGGGGGCAGGGGGGCGGGAATCGTGCGATTGCGTTTCGCGCCGACATGGACGCGCTGCCCATAAACGAGGCAACGGGGGCGCCACATGCCTCGACCCGGCCGGGCAAGATGCATGCCTGTGGCCATGACGGGCATACCGCGATGCTGCTCGGGGCGGCGAAATACCTTGCCGAGACGCGCAATTTCGACGGCTCGGTCGTGCTCTTGTTCCAGCCGGCCGAAGAGGGGGGCGGTGGCGCCCGGGCGATGGTCGAAGCGGGCGTGATGGATCGGTGGAACGTCGCAGAGGTTTACGGGCTGCACAACTGGCCGGGGATGCCGGTGGGCCATTTCGCGATGCGCCCGGGGCCACAGATGGCCGCGCCCGACAAGTTCGAGATCCTCGTGCGGGGCAAGGGCGGGCACGGCGCGATGCCGCATCTGGCGGTCGATACGGTGCTGGCCGCGTCGCAGATCGTGCAGGCGCTGCAATCCATCGCGTCGCGCAATGTCGATCCGCTTGAAAACGTGGTGGTCTCGATCTGTGGTTTCCGCAGCGAGAGCGACACCTACAATGTGCTGCCCGACAGCGTGACGCTCAAGGGTACGGTGCGGACATTGAAGCCCGAGGTGCAGAAACTGGTGCGCGAGCGGATGGAGGCGCTGGCGCGGCTTACGGCGCAGGCTCATGGGGCCGAGGCAGAGCTGACCTATATCGCCGATCGCGTGGTCCTGGTGAATGATCCGCAGGGTGTCGAGAACGCGGCCCATGCCGCGCGGCGCATTTCCGATGCGGTCGAGACCGAAATGACCCCGGTGATGGGGGGCGAGGATTTCGCCGACATGCTGAATGCTCGGCCCGGGGCCTATATTTTCATCGGCAACGGGGCGAGTGCGGATCTGCACAACCCGAAATACGAGTTCAACGACGAGGCGATCCCGTTCGGCACGAGCTGGTTTGCCGAACTGGCCGAAACGCGGATGCCGCTGGGCTGAGACATAACAGAAGAAGGAAAGAAGAAGATGCCAGTCAAGAACCGCTTTGCGGAGCTGCACGGGGAAATCACCGAATGGCGGCGCGATATTCACCAACATCCCGAGATCCTGTTCGACACGCACCGGACCTCGGCGCTTGTCGCGGAAAAGCTGCGCGAATTCGGCTGTGACGAGGTGGTGGAAGGGATCGGCCGCACCGGCGTCGTGGGCGTGATTCGGGGCAAGAGCGACAAATCCGGCCGGGTCATCGGGCTGCGGGCCGACATGGACGCGCTTCCGATGACCGAGGCGACAGGGCTCGATTATGCGTCAAAGACCCCGGGCGCGATGCATGCCTGTGGCCATGACGGGCATACCGCGATGCTGCTCGGGACGGCGAAATACCTTGCCGAGACGCGCAATTTCGACGGCACGGCGGTGATGATCTTTCAGCCTGCCGAAGAAGGTGGCGGCGGTGGCAAGGAGATGTGCGACGACGGGATGATGAAGCGCTGGGGCATCCACGAGGTTTACGGGATGCACAACTGGCCGGGCAAACCGGTGGGGTCCTTCGCGATTCGCTCGGGCCCGTTCTTTGCCGCGACCGACATGTTCAACATCACCTTCGAGGGCCTGGGCGGACACGCGGCCAAGCCGCACGAGACGGTGGACACCACGGTGATGGCCGCGCAGGCGGTCACCGCGCTTCAGACCATCGCCAGCCGCAATGCCGACCCGGTGGACCGGATCGTGGTCTCGGTCACGTCGTTTGAAACCTCGTCGAAAGCCTTCAACGTGATCCCGCAGCGGGTCGAGATCAAGGGCACGGTGCGCACCATGAGCCCCGAGATGCGCGACCTTGCCGAAAAGCGGATTTCCGAGATTTGCCAAGGGATTGCGGCCACGTTCGGCGGTCAGGCCGAGATCGACTATATCCGCGGATACCCGGTCATGGAAAACCATCCCGAGCAGACCGATTTCGCGATAGAGGTGGCGAAATCCATCTCGGGCGATTGCGACGAGGCGCCGCTTGTCATGGGGGGCGAGGATTTCGCCTTCATGCTGGAAGAGCGGCCCGGGGCCTATATCCTGTTGGGAAATGGTGATACGGCGATGGTGCATCACCCCAAGTACAATTTCAACGACGAAGCCATTCCGACCGGATGCTCGTGGCTGGCCGAGGTCGTCGAAAAGCGGATGCCTGCCGCGTAAGGCTCTGAAATCAAGGGGCGGGATATCTGATCCCGCGCTTTTGCCTATCCTCCGGTATGGCTCATGTGGCGGGGCATCTGGCCCGCCACATCCTGGCGCGAATAGTCGAAATCATGGCCCTTTGGCTTGCGCGCGATCGCGGCGCGGATCGCCTTTTCGAGGGGGGCATCGCTTTCGGGATCGGCACGCAGCGGCGCGCGCAGGTCGGCCTGATCCTCCTGGCCAAGGCACATGAAAAGCTCGCCCGTGCAGGTGAGACGGACGCGGTTGCAGCTTTCGCAGAAATTATGCGTGAGCGGCGTGATGAAACCTATCTTCTGACCGGTTTCCATAATCTTGACATAGCGCGCGGGTCCGCCCGTGCGCTCGGCCAGGTCGGTGAGCGTGTAGCGTGATTCGAGCTTTGCGCGCAGATCCTTGAGCGACCAGTATTGATCGAGCCGGTCCTCGTTGCCGATGTCGCCCATCGGCATCACCTCGATCCAGGTGAGGTCCATGTCGCGCGCTGCCGCCCATTCGGTCAGGTCGAAGAGTTCGACATCGTTGAAACCCTTGAGGGCGACCGCGTTGATCTTGACCCGCAGACCCGCCTCCTGCGCGGCGTCGATCCCGCGCAACACGTTGTCGAGCTTGCCCCAGCGGGTGACCGCCGCGAACTTGTCGGGGTCGAGCGTATCGAGCGAGATGTTCACCCGGCGCACGCCAGCATCATGCAAGTCCTTGGCAAAGCGGTGCAATTGGCTGCCATTGGTGGTCAGGGTCAGTTCCTTGAGCGCGCCGGAGTCGAGATGCCGGGTCATCGCGCGGAAAAACGTCATGATGTCGCGCCGCACCAGTGGTTCGCCCCCGGTGATGCGCAGCTTTTCGACGCCCAGCCGGACGAAGGTTGAGCACATGCGGTCGAGTTCTTCCAGCGTCAGAAGCTCCTTCTTGGGCAGGAAGGTCATGTTCTCGGACATGCAATATACGCAGCGGAAATCGCAGCGGTCGGTTACCGAGACGCGCAGGTAGGAAATTGCGCGTTGGAAAGGGTCGATCAATGGCTCGCTCATGCCTTGGAAGGTAGGCGCGGACGGCGGTGCGCGCAAGGGCCATCTGCATGATTGCCGGCGCGTCTGAACGCGCGTAGCATTGGCCCATGAAACAGATCATTATGTGTATCGGGTCTATGCTGGTCGTTATGGGCTGCGCGGAAATCACGCAGCCAGAACAAGAGGTTGTGCCTTCTGCAAGTGACGCTGCCGAGCAACGGCCGGTGGCGCGGCCGACCGACGCCACGATCCGCCCGCCGCGCGGCGGTCGGACGATCGACCAGCTTGACACGACCAGCGCCGAGGAAAAGCGCGCGGCCGGGGATGCCGGGCGCGCGGCACAGGCGGGCGGGGCGGGGCGCAGCCTCGGGCGGACCATCGCGTCGCTGGGCGATCCGGCGCGGCCGGGCCTGTGGATCGAAACGCCGCTTGCGTCCGCGCCGGGGCGGGGGCGTGTGGTTTATCCCAGAAACGGCAAGGCGGTGGAACTGGACCTGATCCCGATTGAAGGGCCGAAAACCGCCGGGAGCCGCATGTCGCTGGCCGCCTTGCGGGTGATCGAGGCGCCGCTGACCGATCTGCCGGAGGTCGAGGTTTACAGCGAGTAAACGCCCCGTTCACGCCGGTTAAGACGATTTTTCCGGGAAGATTCGGGGGGTGACCTTCGGCTGCTGCCCGGCTGCCGGGCGTGCACCGCCGCGATGCAGCGAAGCGCGAGGCTCAAGCGGTTAATGTCGCGCCCGGTGGTGGTGGCGGATCGAGTATTTTTTCCAAGAAAGAGCAGCAGGATGGCGCGTGTTTTCGCGCGATCATTCGACGGTCACCGATTTGGCAAGGTTGCGCGGCTGATCGACATCGGTGCCCTTGGCCACCGCGGTGTGATAGGCCAGAAGCTGGGCCGGCAGGGCATAGAGGATCGGGGTGAGGCCGGGCTCGACCTGCGGCAGGGTGAGAGTGATCCATGCATCTCCCGCGGCCTCGGCAGCGCCGGGCGGATCGGTGACGAGCAGCACCCGCCCGTCGCGGGCGATCACTTCCTGCATGTTGGACGTGGTCTTTTCGAAGAGCGCGTCACGCGGGGCCATGACGACCACGGGCACATGCTTGTCGATGAGCGCGATGGGGCCGTGCTTGAGTTCGCCCGAGGCATAGGCTTCGGCGTGGATATAGCTGATTTCCTTGAGTTTCAGCGCACCTTCGAGGGCGAGCGGGAACATCAGGCCGCGGCCAAGGAAGAGGATGTCGCGCGCCTCTGCGAGCTTGCGGGCGGCCTGGGCCATGGCTTGCGAGCCTTCGAGCGCGGTGGTGAAGGCCGAGGGCAGGGCCCGCAGGGCGCTGAGGTGATCGGCAAGCTGGTCATCGTCGATCGCGCCGCGATCCCGTGCGGCCTTGAGTGCCAGCATGTAGAGCACGGTAAGCTGGCAGGTGAACGCCTTGGTCGAGGCGACGCCGATCTCGGTGCCCGCGAGGATCGGCAGGGCGAGATCGGATTCGCGCGCGATCGAGCTTTCGGGGACGTTGACCACGGAAAGAAGGGAGGTGGCGCGGCCTTCGCAGAAGCGCAGGGCGGCCAGCGTGTCGGCGGTTTCGCCCGACTGGCTGACAAAGAGCGCGGCAGTGCGGGCGGGGATGGGGGGCTCGCGATAGCGGAACTCGGAGGCGATATCGACATCGCAGGGCAGGCCGGCGAGCTGCTCGAACCAGTATTTCGCCGTCAGGCAGGCATAGAAGGCGGTGCCGCAGGCGACGAGGGAGAGCCGGTCGATCGTCGTGAAGTCGAACCCCTTGCCGGGGAGGACCACCGATTTGCCGTCATCGGCAAGGTAGTGCAGGATCGCCTCGCCGATCACTTTTGGCTGTTCGGCGATCTCCTTGGCCATGAAGTGCTTGTGCCCGCCCTTGTCCACCTGCGTGTTCTCGATCGAGACGGTGCGGATCTCGCGGTTGGCGGGGCGGTTCTCGCGATCAAGGATCTCGAGGCTCGTGCGGGTGACGACGGCGAAATCGCCCTCTTCGAGATAGGTGATGCGGTCGGTCATGGGGGCGAGCGCGATGGCGTCGGAGCCCACGAACATCTCGCCCTCGCCATGGCCGATGGCCAGCGGCGAGCCTTGCCGCGCGGCGATGAGCAGATCGTTTTCGCCTTCGAAAAGGAAACACAGCGCATAGGCGCCGGTCAGCCGCTTGATGGTCTCGAGCGCCGCTTCGCGCGGGGCGAGGCCGCGGTCCATGTGGCTTTGCACCAGCAGGGCCACGGTTTCGGTATCGGTTTCGGTGCCGAAATCGATACCCTTCTCGGCCAGCTCGGCGCGAATCTCGCGGAAATTCTCGATGATGCCGTTATGCACGACGGCCACCGGCCCGGCGCGGTGAGGATGGGCATTGCCCACGGTGGGCGCCCCATGGGTGGCCCAGCGGGTATGGCCGATCCCGGACTTGCCTGCGAGCGGTTCATGCACCAGCAGATCGGAAAGGTTGACCAGCTTGCCCACCGCGCGGCGGCGGTCGAGCCGGCCGGCGTTCAGGGTGGCGATCCCGGCGCTGTCATAGCCGCGATATTCGAGCCGTTTCAGCGCCTCGACAAGGATGGGGGCCGCTTCGTGGTTGCCCAGGACCCCGACAATTCCACACATTATTCGGTCTCCTCGTCGCGTTCTGCCTTCCTGGACTTTAACATTTCGAACAATTTGCGTGCGAGGCCCGGCTTGTTGAGCTGCTCGGCCCGCCCGATGGCCAGCGCCGCGTCGGGCACGTCGCGCGTGACCACGGTGCCGGTGCCGGTCATGGCGTCATCGCCCACGCGCACCGGGGCCACGAACATCGTGTTCGACCCGATGAAGGCGCGCGCGCCGATCTCGGTGTGATGCTTCATCACGCCATCATAGTTGCAGGTAATCGTTCCCGCGCCGATATTGGTGTCCGCGCCGATGCTGGCATCGCCGATATAGGTGAGGTGATTTGCCTTGGCGCCGGTCGCAAGGGTCGCGTTCTTGATCTCGACGAAATTGCCGACATGCACGTTCTCCGAGAGTTCCGCCCCGGGGCGCAGCCGCGCGTAGGGGCCGACCACGGCGCCACATGACACGTGACAGCCTTCGAGATGGGAAAAGGCGCGGATCCGGGCGCCGGATTCGATGGTGACATCGGGGCCGAACACGACGTTGGGCTCGATCACCGTGTCGCGGCCGATCACCGTGTCATGGGCGAAGAACACGGTTTCCGGGGCGGTGAGTGTAACGCCGTTTTCCAGCGCCTCGGCGCGGGCGCGGGCCTGGAAGGCGGCTTCGGCGGCGGCCAGTTGATCGCGGGAATTGACGCCCATGGTTTCGGCTTCGTCGCAGGTGACGGCGCTGGCCGAAAGCCCGCGGTCGCGGGCGATGGCGACGATATCGGTGAGGTAGTATTCGCGGCTGGCATTTTCGTTCGTCACCGCGTCGAGCAGGTCGAAAAGTGTTTGGACAGAGGCGGCGATAACGCCGCTGTTGCAGAGGGTTATGGTACGTTCTTCATCCGAGGCGTCCTTGAACTCGACGATCCGTTCCAACATCTCGCCCTGCATCACGAGCCGCCCGTAGCGGCCCGGATCGGCAGGTTCGAAGCCCAGCACGACGACATCGTGACGCGCCTGTGCCTCGGTCATGCGTTGCAGCGTTTCGGGCCGGATGAAGGGCGTGTCGCCATAAAGCACGATCACGTCGCCCGTCGCGCCCCGGAGCGCCTCACGGGCACAGAGCACCGCGTGGCCGGTGCCGAGCTGTTCGGGCTGTATCACCACCTGCGCGGTGTCGTCGAAGGCTTGCGCCGCGGCGGCCACGTCTTCGGCGCCCACCCCGGCCACGATGACCGTGCGTTCGGGGGCCAGCGCAGCGCCGGATTTCATCGCGTGGATCAACAGCGGCGCGCCCGCCACGGGGTGCAGCACCTTGGGAAGATCCGAATTCATGCGCGTGCCCTGCCCGGCGGCGAGGATGATCAGGCTTGTGCTCATCTAGGTTTCTCGTGTTATTGCCTCTGCGCCCGTTTTATCCGGTTGGCATCGCGTGGCAAGGGCGGTGCGTTCAAGATAGGTTGCGGCGTGTGACAGGGGCAGGCGGGTTTTCGCCGGAAAGGGCAGGCAGATGAAATCGGTGATCTTCGATCTCGACGGGACATTGGCGGACACGTCCGGCGATCTTATCGCGGCGGCCAATGCCTGTTTCCGGGCGATGGGGGCGGGCGATCTGCTCGACCCGGGGCGCGATTCGGGCACGGCGCTGCGCGGGGGCAAGGCGATGCTGCGGCTGGGGTTCACCCGGATGGGGGGGCTGCGCGAGGACGAGATCGAGGCGTGGTACCCGCGGCTGCTCGAGGAATATGCAGGCGCGATTGATCGTCACACGGTGCTTTATCCCGGCGCGATGGCCGCGGTCGAGGCGCTGGCCGGGGCGGGATATGGCGTGGGGATCTGCACCAACAAACCCGAGGCGCTGGCCGAGCGGTTGATGCGCTCGCTTGGGGCGCGTGATGCGTTTGGCGCCCTGATCGGGGCGGATACGCTTGCGGTGCGCAAGCCCGATCCCGAACCGCTGCGCGAGACGGCGCGGCGGCTGGGGGGCGATCCGGCGCGCTGTCTTCTCGTCGGCGACAGCGACACCGACCGGATGACGGCCCGCGCGGCGGGGGTGCCCTCGGTTCTGGTCACGTTCGGGCCATCGGGGGCGGACATGGCCGCGCTTGCACCGGAGGCGATGATCGACGCCTATGATGAACTGCCCGGCGTGGTGGCGCGGCTTTTGGACTGACGCGGCGTTGACGGCGCGCGCGCCGTGGCGCAGAAAGGTCGCATGAGCGAGGTTTTCAAAGGCAGTTTCACCCAGCAGGAGCCGATCCCCGACGAGGCGATCGCGGCCGCCGTTGAAGTGATGAAAGGTGGTCGGCTGCATCGCTACAACGTGGCGGGGGACGATCCGGGCGAGGTGGCGCTTCTGGAACGGGAGTTTGCCCAAGCCATGGGCGCGCGATACTGCCTTGCGGTGGCCTCGGGCGGCTATGCGCTCGCCTGTGCGTTGCGCGCGGTGGGGGTGCAGCCGGGCGAGCCGGTTCTGACCAATGCCTTCACGCTGGCGCCGGTGCCGGGGGCCATCGCCAGCGTGGGCGCGATGCCGGTCTTCGTCGGCGTGACCGAGGGGCTGGTGATCGACCTTGATGACCTGGCGGCCAAGGCAGGCGAGGCGCGGGTGCTGATGCTGAGCCACATGCGCGGCCATCTGGCCGACATGGACCGGCTGATGGAGATCTGCGACGCGGCCGGCATCACCGTGATCGAGGATTGCGCCCACACGATGGGCGCGCGCTGGCGCGGGCGGCTGTCGGGCACGGACGGGCTGATCGGGTGCTATTCGACCCAGACCTACAAGCATCTCAATTCGGGCGAGGGCGGGTTCCTGGTCACCGATGACGCGGAGGTCGCCGCGCGGGCGGTCGTGCTGTCGGGGTCATACATGCTCTATGGTCGCCACCTTGCGGCGCCCGGGCCCGAGGTGTTCGAGCGGGTGAAATACGACACCCCCAACGTGTCGGGACGGATGGACAACCTGCGCGCGGCGATCCTGCGACCACAGCTTGCCCGGCTCGACGCGCAATGCGCGGCCTGGACGGCGCGGTACCGCGTGGTCGAGGAGGGGCTGCGTGGCACGCCGGGCCTGACCGTGGTGGAGCGGCCCGAGGAGGAGGCTTTCGTCGGCTCCTCGATCCAGTTCCTGCTGCTCGACTGGGCCGAGGACAGGATCAACGCCGTCTTGCGCCGCTGCGCGGCGCGCGGGGTGGAACTCAAGTGGTTCGGCGGGGCCGAGCCTTCGGGATTTACCTCGCGCTATGACAGCTGGCGCTATGCGCCATCGCTGCCGATGCCCGAAAGCGACCGTATCCTGAAATCCATCCTCGACATGCGCTTGCCGCTGACCTTCAGCCTTGACGATTGCGCGCTCATCGCCCGGATCATCCGGGCCGAGGTGGGCGCGGTGTTCCAGGGCGGGTGACCGGTTGGCGCCGACCATCGGCGGCAGGCCGGCAGGCCCTGATCCCGGTGAGTGCGGCGAGGTCGACCGCCTCCGGCGGGAGTATTTGGGGCAAGATGAAGCCGGGGCGGGTCCATCCTTCATCTTGCGTGAAATACTCCGGGGGTGCTGACAAAATGCCCTGGCATTTTGCAGCTCGGGGGCAGAGCCCCCGACAAGCAAAACCTGCGCGCCGAAGGCGCACGATCAGATCAGGTTGATCCGAATCGGGGGATGGTCTAGGAAATGAACAACTGTTCAATAAATCGGAGGGCGGCCGCATGTTCATGGGGTCAATGAATTTCGATCTGGGCGAGGACGTGAACGCGCTGCGCGAGATGGTGCATCGCTTTGCGCAGGAGCGGATCAAGCCGATGGCGAGCGAGATCGACCGCAGCAACGCATTCCCCAACGCGCTGTGGCGCGAGTTCGGTGAGCTGGGCCTTTTGGGCGTGACCACGCCCGAGGAATATGGCGGGGCCGACATGAGCTATCTTGCCCATGTGGTCGCGGTCGAGGAGATCGCGCGGGCCTCGGCTTCGGTCAGCCTTTCCTATGGCGCGCATTCCAATCTCTGCGTCAACCAGATCCGGCGCAATGCCACGCATGAGCAGAAGCTGAAATTCCTTCCCAAGCTGATCTCGGGCGAGCATGTGGGGGCCTTGGCCATGTCCGAGCCTTCGGCCGGGTCGGACGTGGTTTCGATGAAGCTGCGCGCCGACAAGAAGAACGACCGCTATGTTCTCAACGGCAACAAGTACTGGATCACCAACGGGCCGGATGCGGATGTGCTGGTGGTCTATGCCAAGACCGACATGGAGGCCGGGCCCAAGGGGATCACCGCCTTCATCGTGGAAAAGACCATGAAGGGGTTCTCGACCGGGGCGCATTTCGACAAGCTGGGCATGCGCGGGTCGAACACGGCCGAGCTCATCTTCGAGGATGTCGAAGTGCCGTTCGAGAACGTGCTGGGCGAAGAGGGCAAGGGCGTTGCGGTTCTGATGTCGGGGCTCGATTACGAGCGGGTGGTGCTTTCGGGCATCGGCACCGGCATCATGGCGGCCTGCCTGGACGAGGTCATGCCCTACATGAAGGAGCGCCAGCAGTTCGGCCAGCCGATCGGGAATTTCCAGCTCATGCAGGGCAAGATCGCGGACATGTACACGGCGATGAATTCGGCCCGCGCCTATGTCTACGAGGTGGCCAGGGCCTGTGACCGGGGCGAGGTCACGCGCCAGGACGCGGCGGCCTGTGTGCTTTATGCCAGCGAAGAGGCGATGAAGGTCAGCCACCAGGCGGTGCAGGCCTTCGGGGGTGCCGGGTATCTCTCCGACAACCCGGTAGGCCGCATCTTCCGCGACGCCAAGCTGATGGAGATCGGTGCGGGCACGTCCGAGATCCGCCGGATGCTGGTGGGGCGCGAGTTGATGGGGTTGATGGGGTGAGCCACGTCACGCGCCACCCAGACCGCTTTTGAAACCGGGGGAGTTCCCATGAAACTGCAATCCCAGGCCATACCGACGTCGGAGACGTTCCAGGCCAACCGCGACGGTCATCTCGAGGCCCTGCGCGTCATTCGCGAGGCCGCCGAACTGGCGGCTGCGGGCGGCGGCGAGAAGGCGCGCGCGCGCCATGTCGGCCGGGGCAAGATGCCGCCGCGCGAGCGGGTGGCGGGGTTGCTCGATCCCGGTTCGCCCTTCCTCGAGGTCGGCGCGACCGCGGCGCATGGCATGTATGGCGGCGCTGCGCCCTGTGCGGGTATGATCTGTGGCGTGGGGCGGGTGCATGGGCGCGAGGTCATGGTGCTGTGCAACGACGCCACGGTGAAGGGTGGCACCTATTACCCGATGACGGTCAAGAAGCACCTGCGCGCGCAGGAGATCGCGGAGCAGAACCATCTGCCCTGCATCTACCTTGTCGACTCGGGTGGTGCGAACCTGCCGCAGCAGGACGAGGTGTTCCCGGATCGCGAACATTTCGGGCGGATTTTCTACAACCAGGCCAACATGAGCGCGAAGGGCATTCCCCAGATCGCGGTGGTGATGGGGTCCTGCACCGCCGGGGGGGCCTATGTGCCTGCAATGTCGGACGTGAGCATCATCGTGAAGGATCAGGGCACGATCTTCCTTGCCGGGCCGCCGCTTGTGAAGGCGGCGACGGGCGAGGTGGTGAGTGCCGAGGACCTGGGCGGGGGCGACGTACACACGCGGCTTTCGGGTGTGGCCGATTACCTGGCCGAGGATGACGCCCATGCGCTCGCGCTGGCGCGGCGGGCGGTTTCGAACCTCGGCGCCCGGAACGCGATGGGCGTCGAGTTGCAGCCCTCCGAAGAGCCGGCCTATGACCCCGATGAAATCCTCGGCGTGGTGCCGGCGGACCTGCGCACGCCCTATGACATTCGCGAGGTGATCGCGCGGATCGTGGATGGCTCGCGTTTCGACGAGTTCAAGGCGCGGTTCGGCGAGACGCTGGTTTGCGGGTTCGCCCATGTGAAGGGGACGCCCGTGGGGATCGTGGCCAACAATGGCGTGCTCTTTTCCGAAAGCGCCGTGAAGGGCGCGCATTTCGTCGAGCTGTGCAGCCAGCGCAAGATCCCGCTGGTGTTCCTGCAGAACATCACCGGTTTCATGGTGGGGCGCAGATACGAGAACGAAGGCATTGCCCGGCACGGCGCCAAGATGGTGACGGCGGTGGCCTGCACATCCGTGCCCAAGATCACGATGCTGGTGGGCGGGTCGTTCGGGGCGGGCAATTACGGCATGGCGGGGCGGGCCTACAGCCCGCGCTTCCTGTGGACCTGGCCCAACAGCCGGATTTCGGTGATGGGCGGCGAGCAGGCGGCGGGGGTTCTGGCCACCGTCAAGCGCGACGCGATGGAGCGGGCCGGAGAGGACTGGAGCACCGAGGCCGAGGCCGAGTTCAAGCGCCCCACCGTCGAGATGTTCGAGGAACAGAGCCATCCGCTCTATGCCAGCGCGCGGCTTTGGGATGACGGGGTGATCGACCCGCGCAAGACGCGCGACGTCCTGGCGCTTTCACTGCGCGCGGCGCTGAATGCGCCGATCGAAGAGACGCGGTTCGGCGTGTTCAGGATGTAGCACCCATGATCGGGCATGAACAAAGGTGCCGGGGAACGCATCCGGATCAACTGTTTGAATTCAAGGATTGAAAGCCATGTTTGAGAAGATCCTGATTGCCAACCGGGGCGAGATCGCGGTGCGGGTGGCGCGCAGCGCGCGGGCGCTGGGGTGCCGCGTGGTGGCGGTCCATTCCGACGCGGATGCGGGCGCGGCGCATGTCGCGGCGGCGGACGAGGCGGTGCATATCGGGGGCAACGCGCCCGCCGAGAGCTATCTGCGGGGGGATCGGATCATCGCGGCGGCGCTGGAGACGGGGGCGCAAGCAATTCATCCGGGCTATGGGTTCCTGTCGGAAAACCCCGATTTCGTGCGCGCGGTCGAGGCGGCGGGGCTTACCTTCATCGGGCCGTCGGCAGAAGCGATCGACGCGATGGGCCTCAAGGACGCGGCAAAGGTGCTGATGGAAGAGGCCGGCGTGCCGGTGGTGCCGGGCTATCACGGCGAGAACCAGGACCCCGAGCACCTTTCGGGCGCGGCCGATGCGATCGGCTATCCGGTGCTGATCAAGGCGGTGGCGGGTGGCGGCGGCAAGGGGATGCGCCTTGTCGAGACGCCAGGCGATTTCATGGATGCGCTGGCCAGCGCGCAAAGCGAGGCGAGAACGGCCTTTGGCAACGCGGCTGTGCTGATCGAGAAATTCGTCGAGAAACCGCGCCATATCGAGGTGCAGGTTTTCGGCGACGGCACGCGCGCGGTGCATCTCTTCGAGCGCGATTGCTCGCTTCAGCGGCGGCATCAGAAGGTGATCGAGGAGGCCCCGGCGCCGGGCATGACCGAAGAGATGCGGAGTGCCATGGGCCGGGCGGCGGTGCGCGCCGCGGAGGCGATCGGCTACAAGGGGGCGGGGACGGTCGAGTTCATCGTCGATGGCAGTCACGGGCTGCGCACGGACGGGTTCTGGTTCATGGAGATGAACACGCGCTTGCAGGTGGAACACCCGGTGACCGAGGCGATCACCGGCGTCGATCTCGTGGAATGGCAGTTGCGCGTGGCGGCGGGCGAGCCCTTGCCCGCACGGCAGGAGGATCTGCGCATCACCGGACACGCCTTTGAGGCGCGGCTTTACGCCGAGGATGTGCCCAAGGGTTTCCTGCCCGCGACCGGGGTTCTGACGCACCTGCAATTCCCGCCGCAGGCGCGAGCCGACAGCGGCGTGCGGGCGGGCGATGCGATATCGCCCTTTTATGACCCGATGATTGCCAAGCTGATCACCCATGGGGCGACACGCGAGATCGCGTTGAAACGCATGGCGCAGGCGCTGCGCGAGACGCAGGTGGCCGGGACGGTGACGAACCTTGCATTCCTCGGCGCGCTATGTGGGCACGAGGAATTTGCCGGGGGCGATGTCGATACCGGGTTGATCGGGCGCGACCTCGACCGGCTGATCGCGGCGGATGCTCCGGCGCCACGGGTGGTGGCGCAGGCGGCGATGGCGGCGCTGGGGCTGATGGCGGCACCGGATTGGGCGCGGGGCTTCGCGCTCTGGACACCCGCGCCGCGTCATGTGGCCCTGGCGCAGGGCGAGACGGAAGAGCAGCTCGCCGTGATCGTGGAGGGGCCGGATGCCGTGCGGATTCGGGTGGACGAGGCCGAGATCATGGCCGAATGGCGCGATGGCTGGTATCTTGACGGCAGGCCCGCCGCGCCCTGGGCCGAGGCCGGGGGGCAGGTCACGGTGTTCGACGGCTATGGCCAGGGTTACCGCGTGATCGACCCGTTGGAGCGAGCGGCGGCGGCAGGCGCGGGAGCGGGCGTGATCGAGGCGCCGATGCCGGGGCTCGTGAAGGCGATCTTTGCCGAGGCGGGGCAGGCGGTGCAGGCCGGTGATCGGCTGGCCGTTCTCGAGGCGATGAAGATGGAACATGCGCTGCTGGCGGCGCGCGACGGGGTGGTGGCCGAGGTGATGGTCGAGGCCGGGGCGCAGGTCGAGGCGGGCGCGGCGCTGATCCGGCTGGAGGAGAACGAGGAGGCGGCGGCCTGAAGGGTCAAGGGTCTCTTTCTTGGGAAAAATACTCATGGCGCCCGGCCATGCCAACGGGCAGGGTTGGGACAGGGGGACGGGATCATGCAAGAACCGATCAGATTGCACAGCGTCGCGGGTAGCCGGTCGTTCCGGGTGCTCTGGCTGCTTTACGAAATGGGGCTGGAGCCGGACGTGATCAGCTATGATATCGCCGGGGGCGATCTGCGGAACCCCGAGTTCCTCGGGCTCAGCCCGGCGGGGCGTGTGCCGGTTCTGGAGATCGACGGGCAGGTGCTGTTCGAGAGCGGGGCGATCACGGAATACCTGTGCGAAACCCGGCCGGAAAAGGGGCTGGCGCCGATGCCGGGCGAGGCGGAGCGCGCGCCATACCTCACCTGGCTGCACTATGCCGAAACCATCGGCGTGCTGATCCAGAACCTCAACCTGCAACAGGTTTTCCTGCCCGATCCGGCGATGCGTTCGCCTACGGTGATCGGGATCGAGGTCAAGCGGCTGGCGGTCTCGCTCAAGCCGCTGGAGCGGGTATTGGGGGAGCAGGCGTATCTGCTCAGGCGCGGGTTCTCGGCCGCCGATACGATGATGGGATTCACGCTGGAGAGCGCGCGGCATTATGTGCGCTTCGACCGGTTTCCCCGTCTCAGCGCCTACAAGGCGCGGATCGAGGCGCGCCCGGCCTATCAGAGGGCATTGGAGGCCGAGGGGTTGCAGCAATTCTATGACCGGGAGTTCTACGAGGTGCCCGAGGGATGAGCCGCGCCGTCAGACGCCTCCGGCGGGAGTATTTGGGGCAAGATGAAGGACGGGGCGCAGATGGTTGAACGCGTTGAGATTTTCGAGATGGGTCCGCGGGACGGGTTGCAGAACGAAAAGCGGCTGATCCCGACGGTTGAAAAGATCGCGCTGGTCGATTGCCTGAGCGGGGCGGGGTTTCGGCGGATCGAGGTGGCGTCATTCGTGAGCCCGAAATGGGTGCCGCAGATGGCCGATTCGGCGCAAGTTCTGGCCGGAATCGCGCGCGCGCCGGGTGTGCGCTATGCGGCGCTGACGCCGAACATGCGCGGATTCGAAGGGGCGGTGGCGGCGCGGGCCGACGAGGTGGCGATCTTCGGATCTGCCTCGGAAGGGTTCAGCCGGGCCAATATCAATGCGAGCATTGCCGAGAGCCTTGAACGGTTCGCCCCGATCATGGAGGCGGCGCGGGACGTGGGCATGCCGGTGCGGGGCTATATCTCCTGCGTCACCGACTGCCCCTATGACGGGAAGACCCCGCCCGGAGAGGTTGCGCGCGTGGCGGAAATTCTATGGAAAATGGGGGTTTACGAGATCAGCCTGGGTGACACGATCGGGCAGGGCACGCCCGAGAGCATCGACGCGATGCTGGGCGCGGTGCTGGACGTGGTGCCGGCCGGCAAGCTGGCCGGGCATTACCATGACACCGCCGGGCGGGCGCTGGCGAATATCGAGGTGTCGCTGGCGCGTGGCGTGCGGGTGTTCGACGCGGCGGTGGGCGGTCTGGGCGGATGCCCCTATGCGCCGGGGGCGGCGGGGAACGTGGCGAGCGAGGCGGTGCATGACCGGCTGGCGGCGCTTGGCTACGAGACCGGGCTGGACCGGGGGATATTGGAACAGGCAGCCGAAATGGCACGCCAGATGAGGATTGAACGCGATGTATGAGACGCTTGCAATCGAGCGCGACGGGCGGGGCGTGGCCACGCTATGGCTTGACCGGGCGGACAAGCACAACGCCATGTCGGGCGCGATGATCGAGGAATTGTCAAGTGCTGCCAAGGTGTTGGACGAGGATGCGCAGGTGCGTGTCGTGGTGTTGGCGGCGCGGGGGAAGAGCTTTTGCGCGGGGGGCGACCTGCGCTGGATGCAGGCGCAGATGGAGGCCACGCCCGAGCAGCGGCGGGCCGAGGCGCGCAAGCTCGCGATGGCGCTGTATGCGCTCAACACCCTGTCGAAACCCCTGATCGCGCGGGTGCAGGGCAATGCGTTCGGCGGCGGGATCGGCATGATGTCGGTGGCCGATGTGGCGATCGGGGCGGAGGGCGCCAAGTTCGGGCTGACCGAGGTCAAACTGGGCCTCATTCCGGCGACGATCAGCCCCTATGTCCTGGCCCGGATGGGCGAGACCCACGCCCGCAAGGTGTTCATGTCGTCCCGCGTATTCGATGCGCAAGAGGCTGATAAACTTGATCTTTTGTCGCGTGTCGTGCCCGAGGACGCACTTGACGCGGCGGTCGAGGCCGAGGTGCGGCCCTATCTTGCGGCGGCCCCCGGGGCGGTGGCGGAGTCAAAGCGCCTGGCGCGGATGCTGGGGCCTGCGATCACGCCCGAGATCATCGACGCGACCATCGAGCGGCTGGTGCGGACATGGGAAGGCGAGGAGGCCCGCGCGGGCATCGAAGCCTTCTTTGCCAAGCGTCCGGCGCCCTGGGTGGTTGACGGATCGTAACTGCGGCGCGCCGGCGGGTTAACCACGTCCTTTCGGCGAAAGATCGGGGGGTGACATCCGGCTGCCGCCCGGCTGCCACCCGGCTGCCGGGGCGGGTTCGGGCCCCGGCGGGTTAAAGGGGTTAACGCGGGGTTTGGTGCGGGCCCGAGTCGGACAGCACCGCGGGTTTAAAACACGTTTTTGAGACCCATCTTATGGGGGCGGACCGCGCTTGGGGCCGTCTTGCGATGCTGCGCTGCCGCGAAGCCCTTGTTTTGCTGGGTTTGTGTGCAATCGCATACCGGATGGGGATGACATCTGCGCAAACCCGAATATGTCCTGGCGTCGGTTGACCCTGACCGGGGGCGGGAGTAGATCAGGGATTGAGTTTTGCAGCCACTTTGGCACGTGCGTTTGCCGTGCCCCGAAAGGAGCCAAGCTGTGGAAGAGATGCTCAGGGAATACCTGCCTGTCCTCATATTGCTGGGAATAGCCATCGCGTTGGGGATCGTGCTGATCCTTGCGGCGCTGGTTCTGGCGGTGCGCAATCCCGATCCCGAGAAACTGAGCGCCTATGAATGCGGATTCAACGCGTTTGACGATGCGCGGATGAAATTCGACGTGCGCTTCTATCTCGTGTCGATCCTGTTCATCATCTTCGACCTGGAGATCGCGATGCTGTTTCCCTGGGCCGTGGCCTTCAAGGATGTGAGCGATGTCGGGTTCTGGTCGATGATGATCTTCCTGGCGGTCCTGACCGTAGGGTTTGCATATGAATGGAAGAAGGGGGCGCTTGAATGGTCATGACCGGAGCCAACACGGCGGGCGCGGATCGCGACGTCGCGACGCAATCGCTGAACGCCGAACTGCAGGACAAGGGGTTCCTGCTGACCACGACCGAGGATATCATCAACTGGGCGCGCACCGGCAGCCTGCACTGGATGACGTTCGGGCTGGCCTGCTGCGCGGTCGAGATGATGCACACGTCGATGCCGCGCTATGACCTTGAACGGTTCGGCACCGCGCCGCGCGCCAGCCCGCGCCAGTCGGACCTGATGATCGTGGCGGGGACGCTCACGAACAAGATGGCCCCGGCGTTGCGCAAGGTCTATGACCAGATGCCCGAGCCGCGTTACGTGATCAGCATGGGAAGCTGCGCCAATGGCGGCGGCTATTATCACTACAGCTATTCGGTGGTGCGCGGATGCGATCGGATCGTGCCGGTCGATATCTACGTGCCGGGGTGTCCGCCGACCGCCGAGGCGCTGCTTTACGGGATCATGCAGCTGTCGCGCAAGATCCGCCGGACCGGAACGATCATGCGCTGAGGCGCACAGCATCAGGCCGCGCCGGCCGGGTGCGGGAAGGATTGAGAAACGATGAGTGAAGCACTGGAAGAATTGGGCGCGCATGTCGAGGCGAAGCGTCCCGATTGCGTGCTGGGCTGGGCGATCGCCCATGGCGAGCTGACGCTGGACGTGGCCCCGTCCAACATCGCGGGGCTGGTCGAGTTCCTGCGCAACGACGGCAACTGCCGGTTCGGAACGCTGATCGACATCACGGCGGTGGACCATCCGGAGCGGGCGCGACGGTTCGACGTGGTCTATCATTTCCTGAGCATGCATCAGAACCAGCGGATCCGGCTGCGCCTGAGCATTCGCGAGGACGAGATCGTGCCGTCGATCACCGATGTTCATCCCAGCGCCAACTGGTTCGAGCGCGAGGTGTTCGACATGTTCGGCATCCTGTTCTCGGGGCATCCCGACCTGCGTCGCATCCTGACCGATTACGGGTTCCGCGGTTTTCCGCTGCGCAAGGATTTCCCGACCACGGGCTATGTCGAACTGCGCTATGACGAGGCGCAAAAGCGGGTGGTCTATGAGCCGGTCGAACTGGTGCAGGAATATCGCCAGTTCGATTTCCTGAGCCCGTGGGAAGGTGCGCAATACATCCTTCCGGGCGACGAGAAGAGCGAGGAGGCCAAGAAATGATGGGCGCAGGCAACGGCATGGGCGGTATGGGCCTGATCTGGTTCATCGTCTTCGCGGCATTGGTGGTGATCCCGTTCTGGCGGTTGCTGCCGCGGTTCGGCATTCCGAACTGGGTGTCGCTCGTGGCGGTCATTCCGCTGGGGGCGCTGATCCTGCTGTGGGTCATGGCATTCAAGGACAAGATCGGCGGAGGGCGCGGATGATGGACGGCTCCAAAGGGTTCGACGACGCGCTGACGGGCGAGCAGAAGATCCGCAATTTCAACATCAATTTCGGCCCGCAGCACCCGGCGGCGCACGGGGTGTTGCGGCTGGTGCTGGAGCTTGACGGCGAGGTGGTGGAGCGCTGCGATCCGCATATCGGGCTTTTGCATCGCGGGACCGAGAAGCTCATGGAGAGCCGGACCTATCTGCAGAACCTGCCCTATTTCGACCGGCTCGACTACGTGGGCACGATGAACCAGGAACATGCCTGGTGCCTGGCGATCGAGAAGCTGACCGGGGTGGAGGTGCCGCGCCGGGCCAGCCTGATCCGTGTGCTTTACTGCGAGATCGGGCGCATCCTGAACCATATCCTCAACATCACCACGCAGGCGCTGGACGTGGGCGCGCTCACCCCGCCGGTCTGGGGCTTCGAAGAGCGCGAGAAGCTGATGGTGTTCTATGAGCGGGCCTGTGGCGCGCGGCTGCACGCGGCCTATTTCCGGCCCGGCGGCGTGCATCAGGATCTGCCGCCCGAGTTGATCGACGATATCGACGAATGGGCCGAGGGTTTCCACAAGTTCATCGACGATATCAATGAATTGCTGACCGAGAACCGGATCTTCAAGCAGCGCAACGTGGATATCGGCGTGATCACCGAACAGGATGTCTATGATTACGCGATGTCGGGCGTGATGGCGCGTTCGGTCGGGCTGGCCTGGGACCTGCGCCGGGCGCAGCCCTATGAATGTTACGACGAGTTCGATTTCCAGATCCCCGTGGGCAAGAACGGCGATTGCTATGACCGCTACCTGATGCGGGTCGAGGAGATGCGGCAGTCGATCCACATCATGCGCCAGGCCTGTGCCAAGCTGCGTGAACCGGACGGGCAGGGCGATATCCTGACGCGTGGCAAGATCACGCCGCCCAAGCGTGGCGAGATGAAGACGTCGATGGAGGCGCTCATCCATCACTTCAAGCTTTACACCGAGGGGTTCCGGGTGCCCGCGGGCGAGGTTTACGCGGCGGTCGAGGCGCCAAAGGGCGAGTTCGGCGTCTACCTGGTCAGCGACGGCACCAACCGGCCCTATCGCGCCAAGATCCGCGCGCCGGGCTATCCGCATCTCCAGGCGATGGATCACATATCGACCGGCCATCAGCTGGCCGATATCGCGGCGATCATCGGCTCGCTGGACGTGGTGTTCGGGGAGATCGACAGGTGAAGAAACTTGCATTCGTGATGCTCGGCGTTTCGCTCCTGTCCGGCTGTCTTGCGATCCCGCCCCAGGACGTGTCGCCAGAGATGCGCGACGATTACCTCGACGCGGTGGCCAGTATCGGCTGCGTGCTGCGCGAGGAGAAACATTACCTTCCGGTCGAGTTGCAGGCCGGTCTGACACGTGAGCAGGTGATCGCCTTGACCCAATATCACCTTGCCAAGGGGACGGCAGAGACGCTGCCCGACGATCAGGGTGTGAAACTGATGACAGGAGCTTGTGCCTGATGCTGCGCCGCCTTCATTTCGAGCAACCCGAGAGCTTTGCCTTCACCCCGGAGAACCGGGCCTGGGCCGAGGCGCAGGTCACCAAGTATCCCGAGGGTCGCCAGGCCAGCGCGGTCATCCCGCTCTTGTGGCGGGCGCAGGAGCAGGAGGGATGGCTGTCGAAGCCGGCGATCGAGCATGTCGCCGACATGCTGGGCATGGATTACATCCGGGCGCTGGAGGTGGCGAGCTTCTATTTCATGTTCCAGTTGCAGCCGGTCGGCAGCGTCGCGCATTTCCAGGTCTGCGGCACGACGCCCTGCATGTTGTGCGGGTCCGAGGCGCTGGTCGAGGTGCTTCAGCAGAAGGTGGCGGCCAACCCGCACGAGGTGTCGGCGGATGGCAAGTTCTCGTGGGAAGAGGTCGAATGCCTTGGCGCCTGTTCGAATGCGCCGATGGCGCAGATCGGCAAGGATTACTACGAGGACCTGACGCCCGAGCGCCTGTCGGAGATCATCGACGCACTGGGCGCGGGCGAGGTGCCCGTGCCAGGGCCGCAGAACGGGCGCTATGCCTCGGAGCCTGCATCGGGTCTCACCTCCTTGACCGGGTACGAGAGCGGACGACCGCAATACAATGCCAGCGTCGCGCGGGCGCTGGAGCTGGGCGACACGATCAAGCGCATCGACGGCAGCGAAGTGCCGCTGCGCGCGCCCTGGCTGGATGCCAAGGCGCGGGCCGCGGGCGGTGTGAACGCAGTCAAGAAGGCCAAGCCCAAGAGCCCGGAGGCCAGGGAAGAGGTCCTGGCAGCCGAGACAGAGATGCCCGAGAAGGCGCCGGAGACACTGGCCAAGCCGCGCGGTGGCGGGGCGGATGATCTCAAGCTGATCGGCGGGGTCGGACCCAAGCTCGAGGAAAAGCTCAACGAGATGGGCATCTGGCACTTCGACCAGATCGCCAGATGGACCGGGCCCGAGGTGGCTTGGGTCGATGAGCGATTGAAGTTCAAGGGTCGCATCACGCGCGACGACTGGATCCAACAGGCGCGCATTCTGGCCGAGGGCGGCGAGACCGAGTTCTCGCGCAGAAAGAAGGGAAAGTGACGAAGACGAGAAGGACAACGACAAGGCCGGAACGGACGCGCGGGAACCACTGATAAGGAGATCAAGATCATGACGACACAATCAGGACTGGGAACCTGCGGCTGGGTCAGCTGCGGTGTCGGCATCGTGGCAGGTGCGTTGGCCTACTGGGTCTCGGTCGGGGCGGTGACATGGTTGCCCGCGCTCCTGATCGGGGTTTCCGTCGCGGTGTTCGTGGCGCTGCTCCTTGGAAAGTATGCTTGCGGCTGGTCGATGACCGGCCACGATGAACAGAAGGGGCCGACATCGGCCCAGACCGTGGCGAGCGGCGCCGCCGAGGCGGGCGCGGCCGGCGCCACCGCGATGGCAGCGGGTGCGGCCACCGTGGCAGAGAAGACCGAGAAGGCGGCGCAGACGGCCGGGGGCGCGGCCAAGGATGCGGCCAAGACGGCAGGGACGACCGCCGGGGACGTGTCTGAGAAGGCCGGCGAGGCAAGCCGTGCCGCGGCCGAGAAGGTGGCCGATACAGCCGAGGAAGTGACCGGCACCCGGCCCGCGGTGCTCGGCGCGGCGCGGGACGGCAAGCCCGACGATCTCAAGCAGATCAAGGGAATCGGCCCCAAGCTGGAAAAACTGTTGAACGAGATGGGGTTCTATCATCTCGACCAGATCGCCGGCTGGACCGAGGACGAGGTGGCCTGGGTCGACGAGAACCTGGAAGGGTTCAAGGGGCGCGTGAGCCGTGACAACTGGGTGGAACAGGCGAAGACCCTGGCGGCGGGCGGCGAGACCGAGTTCTCTCAGCGCGTTGGCAAGGGTGAGGTTTATTGAGGGAGCAGGTGAGTGAGCGACGACCTTCACATCCGTCTGGCACGCAAGCAGCGCATGGCCGCGCTGCTGATCGCGGGGGCCGGGGTGTTCTGGGTCCTGGCGGAACTCATCGGTTCGGAATATGGCTGGGGCCCGCGCGCGCGGGCTCTGCCGACAATGATTGCCGGCGCGGGCTTTGTCTGGGCGCTGGTCATGATCTGGCAAATCTGGCGTGCGCGCCGGGACATGGAAGGCTAAAGCGATGCTGAAGGACGAGGACCGCATCTTCACCAACCTCTACGGCATGCATGATCGCAGCCTGGCAGGCGCGAAGGCGCGCGGCCATTGGGACGGCACGGGCGAGATCATCGCGCGGGGGCGCGACGCGATCATCGAGGAGATGAAGGCGAGCGGTCTGCGCGGCCGCGGCGGTGCGGGCTTTCCGACCGGGCTAAAATGGTCGTTCATGCCCAAGGAGAGCGACGGGCGGCCCGCCTACCTGGTGGTCAATGCCGACGAATCCGAGCCGGGCACCTGCAAGGACCGCGAGATCATGCGCCACGATCCGCACACCCTGATCGAGGGGTGTCTGATCGCGTCTTTCGCGATGAACGCGCATACCTGCTATATCTATATCCGCGGCGAATACATCCGCGAGCGCGAGGCGCTTCAGGCGGCGATCGACGAGTCCTATGACGCGGGGCTGCTGGGGCCGAACGCGGCCGGGTCGGGATGGGATTTCGACCTTTACCTGCATCACGGCGCCGGGGCCTATATCTGTGGCGAGGAGACCGCGCTTCTGGAAAGCCTCGAGGGCAAGAAGGGCATGCCGCGGATGAAGCCGCCCTTTCCGGCCATGGCGGGTGTCTATGGCTGTCCGACGACGGTCAACAATGTCGAGAGCATCGCGGTCGTGCCGACGATCCTGCGTCGGGGCGCGGAGTGGTTCGCGGGTTTTGGCCGGCCCAACAACGCGGGCACCAAGATTTTCGCGGTCTCGGGCCATGTGAACACCCCCTGCGTGGTCGAAGAGGCGATGTCGATTTCCTTCGAGGAGCTGATCGACCGCCATTGCGGTGGCATCCGCGGCGGTTGGGACAACCTCCTGGCGGTGATCCCGGGCGGGTCGTCCGTGCCCTGCGTGCGCGGCGAGAACATGCGCGACGCGATCATGGATTTCGACCATCTGCAAAAGGAATTGCGCTCGGGGTTGGGCACGGCGGCGGTGATCGTGATGGACAAGAGCGTCGATCCGATCAAGGCGATCTGGCGGCTGGCCAAGTTCTACAAGCACGAAAGCTGCGGCCAGTGCACGCCCTGTCGCGAGGGCACCGGCTGGATGATGCGGGTGATGGAGCGGCTGGTGAAGGGCGAGGCCGAGATCGAGGAGATCGACATGCTCTTTGACGTGTCCAAGCAGGTCGAGGGGCACACGATCTGTGCGTTGGGTGACGCGGCGGCCTGGCCGATCCAGGGCCTCATCCGCAATTTCCGCGAAGAGATCGAGGACCGGATCAAGGCGCAGAAATCGGGGCGCATGGGCGCGATGGCGGCGGAGTGATGGGGATGCGACCGAGCCATATCACCGGGCTTGCCCTGATCGCGGCGCTGCTTGCGGGATGCGGGGTGACCGACCGGATGCGCGCGAACCAGGTGGCGTTCGACGGGGTCGAATTTCGCCCCCGTTCGGAACAGGCGGGCGACGAACGCGAGGCGTTCACCATCACCGTGCCGCGGGCCGGCCAGAGCCTCGAGGGCGCGCGCCTGGCCGGGGCGCATGAGGCCACGCGCTATTGCATCGAGAATTACGGTCGCTCGGACCTGGAATGGGAGGTCGGCCCGGAGGATGAGGGGCTGGTGGTCGAGAACGACACGCTGACGTTGCAGGGGCGCTGCGACGGATGGTGAGGGCGACGACATATCATCGGGCCGGGGCGGACTGCGATCGCGTGACGGCTGGACGGACTGCCGTGATGCGACTGGCGACGGTCGGGCTCGTGGGGCTGATGCTGATGTTGGGTGCGGTGCAGGTGGCGGCCGATGCCAAGGCGCCGCTGCGCGACGTGCCGGAAATCGACGACAACATGCTGTGGGCGGGCATTGCGCTCAGGATCAGCGAGGAATGCGGCGAGATCGACGCGCGCTGGCTGAAGGGGATCAACTTCCTGTGGTCGATCAAGAAGCAGGCCAACGCGCTGGGCTACAGCGACGACGAGATCAACGCTTACCGCAAGAGCGACGCCGAGAAGGCGCGGATCGAGGCGAGGGGCGAGGCCTATGTGAAATCCAAGGGGTTGGATCCGGGTGACGCCGACGATCTGTGCAGCCTCGGCCATGCCGAGATTGCCCGGAACAGCGTCATCGGCACCCTGTTGAAAGCGAAGTGAGGGAAGCATGAGCGACCTGAGAAAGATCATCATCGACGGCAAGGAGATCGAGGTCGATCCCGCATTGACCCTGATCCAGGCCTGCGAGGAGGCCGGGGTCGAGATCCCGCGGTTCTGCTATCACGAGCGGTTGTCGATCGCGGGCAACTGCCGGATGTGCCTTGTCGAGGTGCAGCCCGGACCGCCCAAGCCCGCCGCGTCCTGCGCGATGCAGGTCAAGGACATGCGCCCCTTTCCCGACGGCGAGCCGCCGCAGGTCAAGACCAACTCGCCCATGGTCAAGAAGGCCCGCGAGGGGGTGATGGAATTCCTGCTGATCAACCATCCGCTGGATTGCCCGATCTGCGACCAGGGCGGCGAATGTGATCTTCAGGACCAGGCGATGGCCTATGGCGTCGATTTCAGCCGTTACCGCGAACCCAAGCGCGCCGTGGATGACCTCGATCTCGGCCCACTGGTCGAGACCCACATGACGCGCTGCATCTCCTGCACGCGCTGCGTGCGCTTCACCAGCGAGGTGGCGGGGGTCATGCAGATGGGCCAGACCGGGCGCGGCGAGGATGCCGAGATCACCACCTACCTGGGTGAGACGCTCGAGTCGAACCTGCAGGGCAATATCATCGACCTGTGCCCGGTGGGTGCGCTCGTGTCGCGGCCCTATGCGTTCACGGCGCGGCCTTGGGAATTGACCAAGACCGAGTCGATCGACGTGATGGATGCGCTGGGATCCTCGGTCCGGGTGGACACCAAGGGGCGCGAGGTCATGCGCTTCCTGCCGCGCAACCATGACGGCACGAACGAGGAATGGATTTCCGACAAGACGCGATTCGTATGGGACGGGTTGCGCCGCCAGAGGCTGGATAAGCCATACCTGCGCGAGGGTGGCAGGCTGCGTCCCGCGACCTGGGCCGAGGCATTGGGTGCGGCCGCCGAGGCGATGCGCGGGGCCGGCAAGGTTGCGGGTCTCGTTGGCGACCTGGTGCCGGTCGAGGCGGCCTATTCGCTGAAATCCCTGGTCGAGGGGCTGGGCGGCGCGGTTGAGTGCCGCGTGGACGGTGCGCGCCTTCCTGCGGGCAATCGCAGCGCCTATGTGGGCAATGTCGCGGTCGAGGAGATCGACGACGCGCGTGACATCGTCCTCATCGGGACCAACCCGCGCGACGAGGCGCCGGTTCTCAATGCGCGGATCCGCAAGGCGTGGCTGCGCGGGGCGAACGTGACGCTGGTGGGCGAGGCGGCGGTTCTGACCTATGACTATGCCCATGCCGGCACGGACCGCGATGCGCTGGCGGGGCTGTCGGCGCCGGAAGATGCGATCGTGATCGTCGGGCAGGGCGCGCTGCGCGAAGCCGATGGCGAGGCGGTGCTTTCCGCCGCGATGGCGCTTTCGGGGCGGATGCTGGTGCTGCACACGGCAGCCGCACGCGTCGGGGCGATGGACGTGGGCGCCGTGACCGAGGGCGGCATGGCCGCGGCGGTCGAAGGGGCCGACGTGATCTTCAACCTCGGCGCGGACGAGATCGACATTGAGCCCGGCCCCTTCGTGATCTATCAGGGCAGCCATGGCGACCGGGGCGCGCATCGCGCCGATGTGATCCTTCCGGGCGCGGCTTATACCGAGGAACAGGGGTTGTTCGTGAACACCGAAGGTCGCCCGCAACTGGCATTGCGTGCCGGGTTCGCACCGGGCGAGGCCAAGGAGAACTGGGCCATTCTGCGCGCGCTGTCTGGCGAGATGGACCGCACGTTGCCTTGGGACAGCCTGGCGCAGCTGCGCCGTGCGCTGGTGGACGCGGTGCCGCATCTGGGGCTGGTCGACGAGGTGTCCGAGAACGACTGGCAGCCGCTGGCGCCGGGCAAGCTCGGCAAGGGGTCGGTGCCGTTCCGCAACGCGATTGCCGATTTCTACCTGACAAACCCGATCGCGCGCGCCAGCGAAGTGATGGCCGAGCTTTCGGCCCTGGCCCGCGCGCGGGCCAGCGAGAAGATGGCGGCGGAGTGATCGGGGGGGCGCGCATAATGCCCCTCGCGCTGGCCGCGCTGGTGATGGGTTGCGACATGCAGGATCGACCGGACGAGGTGGCGCGATCGACCTCCATGCCCGAGGGTGTGGATTATCGCGGGATCGAGACTCAGCTTCTGGATGGTGACCTGGTGCAATTCATGGTGGGGATGGGCCCCGAGGCCGAGCCGCAGCATGTCGAGCTCTACGCGGAATGCGCGGCGGCGCAATATGCGCTTATTCGTGGATACGGGTTCGCGCGCCATGTGCGCACGAATATCGACAAGGAAAATGACGGCTGGCGGGGGGATGCGATCTATACCATCTCGTCGTCGCTGCCCCGGGGATTGAAGACCATCGACGCCGAAGTCGTGGCCGACAATTGCGCGGAGAACGGAATACCGATGGTGTGAGGACCTGATGGCTGAATTCTTTACCACCCCTTTTGGGATTTTCGTGCTGATCGTGGCGCAATGCCTTGCGATCGTGGGGTTCGTGATGATCTCGCTTCTTTTCCTCGTTTACGGGGATCGCAAGGTCTGGGCCGCGGTGCAGATGCGTCGGGGGCCGAACGTGGTGGGGGCATTCGGCCTCCTGCAATCGGTGGCCGATGCGCTCAAATACGTGCTCAAGGAAGTGGTGATCCCGGCGGGAGCGGACAAGCCGGTTTTCCTGCTGGCGCCGATGACGAGCTTCGTGCTGGCGATCCTGGCCTGGGCGGTGATCCCGTTCAACGAGGGCTGGGTGCTGTCGGATATCAACGTGGCGATCCTGTTCGTCTTTGCCGTGTCCAGCCTCGAGGTTTACGGCGTGATCATGGGCGGGTGGGCGTCGAACTCGAAATACCCGTTCCTCGGCAGCCTGCGCTCGGCGGCGCAGATGATCTCATACGAGGTCAGCCTTGGCCTCATCATCATCGGGATCATCATCTCGACCGGCTCGATGAGTTTCGGCAATATCGTGTCGGCGCAGGATACCGGATACGGCTTTTTCGGCTGGTACTGGCTGCCGCATTTCCCGATGGTGTTCCTGTTCTTCATCAGTGCGCTGGCCGAGACCAACCGCCCGCCCTTCGATTTGCCCGAGGCGGAGTCGGAACTCGTGGCCGGCTACCAGGTGGAATATTCCTCGACGCCGTTCCTTCTGTTCATGGCCGGGGAATATATCGCGATCTTCCTGATGTGCGCGCTGGTGTCGCTCTTGTTCTTTGGCGGCTGGCTGTCGCCCATTCCGGGGCTGCCCGATGGCGTGCTGTGGATGGTGGGCAAGATGGCGTTCTTCTTCTTCATCTTCGCGATGGTGAAGGCGATCACGCCGCGCTACCGCTATGACCAGTTGATGCGGATCGGTTGGAAAGTGTTCCTGCCGCTGTCGCTCGGCTGGGTGGTGTTCGTGGCTTTTGCGGCGAAATTCGAATGGTTCTGGGGCGTTTATGCGCGCTGGACGATGGGAGGCTGATGATGGGTGGAGAAGAAGGCAAATTGAACGCCGATACCAAGGCGCTTTTGACCTATCAGTCCCGGAGCAAGTCTACCGGCCTTGCATATGTTTTGTGGTTCTTCATGGGCGCGATTGGTATCCATCGTTTCTATTTGGGTAGCGGTGGTATCGGCATACTCGTTCTTCTGTGCACGTTGTCAGGCGTGTTTCTATTGTTCCCTCTTATCGTGACGGCTTGCGTGCTGATTTATGATCTTTTTACCCTTCCGTCACAGGTATCCGCCCACAACCAGAAGATACTGACTGAGATTGGAGGCTGACCCATGACGCAGATGGATTACAGACGCGCGGCGGGGTATTTCCTGCTCACCGATTTTGCCAAGGGCATGTGGCTGGGCCTGAAATACCTCGTGGCGCCCAAGGCGACGCTGAACTATCCGCATGAGAAGGGGCCGCTTTCGCCGCGGTTCCGTGGTGAACATGCGCTGCGCCGCTATCCCAATGGCGAGGAACGCTGCATCGCCTGCAAGCTTTGCGAGGCGATCTGCCCGGCGCAGGCGATCACGATTGATGCCGAGCCGCGTGACGATGGCAGCCGCCGCACCACGCGCTACGACATCGACATGACGAAATGCATCTATTGCGGCTTCTGCGCGGAAGCCTGTCCGGTGGATGCGATCGTCGAGGGGCCGAATTTCGAGTTCGCCACCGAGACCCGCGAGGAGCTTTTCTACAACAAGGAAAAGCTTCTGGAGAACGGCGAACGCTGGGAAGCCGAGATCGCCCGCAACCTTGAAATGGACGCACCCTACCGATGAGCGATGCGAAAAGCCCTTTCGAGCTGATGATGGCCCAGGCGCAGGAGATGGCGCAAGCCTTCAACCCGGCACTGGAATCCTTTTCGCCCAGAGGATTCGAGAAGCTTTGGCCGACCATGCCGAAAGAGGTCATGGAAATGTGGTTCGGCAAGGGCGTGTCGCAGGAGGGGCTTGACGCCAAGACGCGGCTGTTGTTGACGCTGGCGGGCATGACCATGCAGGGCGCGCAGGCCGAGACGCCGTTTCGCATGACGGTGCGCCACCTGGTCGAGGCGGGGGCCACCCGCGAGGAAATTGCCGAGACCATCGCGCAGATGTCGATGTTCGCCGGCATACCCGCCATGACACGGGCCATGGAACTGGCCCGTGATGTCCTGGCCGAGAACGAGGAAGATGACACATGAGCGTCGCGAGCCTTGCCTTTTACCTTTTTGCCATATCCGCAATTGTCGGCGGGTTCTTCACGGTGGTCAGCCGCAACCCGGTGCATTCGGTGCTGTTCCTGATCCTGGCCTTCCTGTCGAGCGCGGGGCTGTTCGTCCTCCTGGGCGCCGAGTTCGTGGCGATGCTGCTCATCATCGTCTATGTCGGCGCGGTGGCGGTTTTGTTCCTTTTCGTGGTGATGATGCTGGACGTGGATTTCGCCGAGTTGAAGGCGGGAATGGCGCAATACCTGCCCATTGCGCTGGCGATCGGCGTGGTGCTGTTGATGCAGCTGGGCCTGGCCTTTGGCGACTGGCACATTTCCGAAGGGGCAGAGGCCGCGCGGGCCGCGCCGACGCCCGACGGGGTCGAGAATACCGCGGCGCTGGGGCTGTTGCTTTATGACCAGTATTTCCTGCTGTTCCAGTTGGCCGGGCTCATTCTTCTGGTGGCCATGATCGGGGCGATCGTCCTGACCCTGCGCCACCGCGAAGGGGTCAAGCGGCAGGACGTGCTGCAACAGATGTGGCGTGATCCGGCCACGGCGATCGAGCTGAAGGACGTGAAGCCGGGGCAGGGGCTCTAGGCCGCTGTCACAGCACAATCCGCGCCGGGCCTGATCCGGGGCGCGACAAGCAAAAGAAGACAGGGCAATGCCCAGAGGGACGACATGATCGGACTTGAACATTATCTCACGGTGGCGGCGACGATGTTCGTCATCGGCATATTCGGGCTCTTCCTCAACCGGAAGAACGTGATCATCCTCTTGATGTCGATCGAGCTGATCCTGCTTTCGGTGAACATCAACCTTGTCGCCTTTTCGAGCTTCCTGGGCGATCTGGTGGGGCAGGTCTTTACCCTGTTCGTGCTGACCGTGGCGGCGGCCGAGGCGGCGATCGGGCTGGCCATTCTCGTGGTCTTCTTCCGCAACCGGGGCACGATCGACGTCGAAGACGTCAACGTGATGAAGGGGTAAGAGACCATGGAACAGATCATTCTCTTCGCGCCCCTTCTGGCCGCGATCATCGCGGGGTTTGGCTGGCGGATCATCGGTGAACAGGCGGCGCAGTGGCTGACCACGGGCATCCTGTTCCTGATCTGCGTCTTGTCGTGGATCGTGTTCCTTGGCCATGACGGGACCACCGAGCATATCGAGGTGATGCGCTGGATCCAGTCGGGCACGCTCGACACGTCCTGGGGCATCCGCATGGACCGGCTGACCGCGATCATGCTGATCGTGGTGACCACGGTGTCGGCGCTCGTGCATCTCTACTCGATGGGTTACATGGCCCATGACGAGAACTGGGGCGAGGGCGAACGCTACAAGGCGCGCTTCTTTGCCTATCTGTCGTTCTTCACCTTCGCGATGCTGATGCTCGTGACCGCCGACAACCTGGTGCAGATGTTCTTTGGCTGGGAGGGCGTGGGCGTCGCCTCCTATCTGCTGATCGGGTTCTACTACAAGAAGCCGAGTGCGAATGCCGCGGCGATCAAGGCCTTCGTGGTCAACCGGGTGGGGGATTTCGGATTCGCGCTGGGTATTCTCGGGCTGTTCTTCCTGGTCGATTCGATCATGCTCGACGATATTTTCGCGGCCGGGCCGATGCTGGCCGAGACGCAGCTCACCTTCCTGTGGACCGAGTGGAACGCGGCGAACCTTCTGGCCTTCCTGCTGTTCATCGGCGCGATGGGCAAATCGGCGCAGCTTTTCCTGCACACGTGGTTGCCCGATGCGATGGAAGGCCCGACGCCGGTGTCGGCGCTCATTCACGCGGCCACCATGGTAACGGCGGGGGTGTTCCTGGTCAGCCGGATGTCGCCGCTGATGGAATATGCACCCGAGGCCAAGACGATCGTGGTCTATATCGGGGCCATGACGGCGTTTTTCGCTGCAACCGTGGGTCTGGTGCAGAACGACATAAAGCGGGTGATCGCCTATTCGACCTGTAGCCAGCTGGGTTACATGTTCGTCGCCGCCGGTGTGGGCGTCTATTCGGTGGCGATGTTCCACCTCTTCACCCATGCCTTCTTCAAGGCGATGCTGTTTCTTGGCGCGGGCTCGGTCATCCACGGGATGCATCACGAGCAGGACATGCGCAATTACGGCGGGCTGCGCAAGAAGCTGCCCTATACGTTCTGGGCGATGATGGTGGGCACGCTGGCGATCACGGGTGTGGGCATTCCGCTCACGCATATCGGCTTTGCCGGGTTCCTGTCGAAGGATGCGGTGATCGAGAGCGCCTGGGCCGGGACCGATGCGGGCTTTGCCTTCTGGGCGCTGGTCATCGCGGCGCTGTTCACCAGCTTCTACAGCTGGCGGCTGATGTTCATGACCTTCTATGGCAAGCCGCGCGGCGACAAGCACACCCATGAGCACGCCCATGAAAGCCCGATGGTCATGCTGATCCCGCTGGGGGTCCTGGGCTTGGGGGCCGTGTTCGCGGGCATGATCTGGTTCGGGTCGTTCTTTGGCGATGACGAGCAGGTCAACCGGTTCTACGGTATCCCCGAGCACCACGCCGAGGCGAGCGAGGACGAGTCACCAACCGAGGGTGTGGCGCCCGAGGGGGCGATCTTCATGGCGCCGGACAACACGGTGATGCATGACGCGCATTACGCGCCCAAATGGGTCAAGGTCAGCCCGTTCTTCGCCATGCTGATCGGCCTGGGCTTTGCGCTCTGGTTCTATATCCTCGACCCGAAGATGCCCAGGCGCGTGGCCGAGGCGAACCGGCCGCTTTACCTCTTCCTGCTCAACAAGTGGTATTTCGACGAGATCTATGACTTCGTCCTGGTGCGCCCTGCCAAGGCTTTGGGTCGCATCCTGTGGAAGCGCGGCGATGGCGGGGTGATCGACGGCACGCTGAACGGCATCGCCATGGGCGCGATCCCCTGGGTCACGCGGCTCGCCGGGCGGGCGCAATCGGGTTACATCTTTACCTATGCCTTCGCCATGGTGATCGGGATCGTGGTCCTGGTCACGTGGATGGCTCTTGGCGGAGGAGCGCAGTAATGGACAACCTTCTTTCCATCGTCACCTTCATCCCGGCGCTTGCGGCGCTGATCCTGCTGGTCTTCCTGCGCGGCGAGGACGAGGCGGCACAGCGCAATGCCAAGTGGGTGGCGCTTCTTGCCACCGGGCTGACCTTTCTTGTGTCGCTCTTCATCCTGGCCGGGTTCGATCCCTCGAATACCGGGTTCCAGATGGTCGAGGAGCGCGACTGGCTCCTGGGGCTGCAATACAAGATGGGCGTGGACGGGATCAGCGTTCTTTTCGTGATGCTGACCACCTTCATCATGCCGCTCACCATCGCGGCGAGCTGGAACGTGACCACCCGGGTCAAGGAATACATGATCGCCTTCCTGATGCTGGAAACGCTGATGCTGGGCGTGTTCATGGCGCTCGACCTGATGCTCTTCTACCTCTTTTTCGAAGCGGGGCTGATCCCGATGTTCCTGATCATCGGGATCTGGGGCGGCAAGGACCGGATCTATGCCAGCTTCAAGTTCTTCCTCTATACCTTCCTCGGCTCGGTGCTGATGCTGGTGGCGATGGTGGCGATGTATGCCGAGGCCGGGACCACCGACATTGCCCAGCTCTTGCGGCATGATTTCGGGTCCGAGACGATCTCGCTTTTCGGCTTCCAGATCGTGGGCGGGATGCAGACGCTGATGTTCATCGCGTTTTTCGCCAGTTTCGCGGTGAAGATGCCGATGTGGCCGGTCCACACCTGGCTGCCGGATGCGCACGTCCAGGCGCCGACCGCGGGGTCGGTCGTGCTGGCCGCGATCCTGCTGAAGATGGGGGGCTATGGCTTCCTGCGCTTTTCGCTGCCGATGTTCCCGGTGGGGGCGGACCTGCTCACCCCTCTGGTGTTCTGGATGTCGGCCATCGCGATCGTTTACACCAGTCTCGTGGCGCTCGCGCAGGACGACATGAAAAAGCTCATCGCCTATTCGTCGGTGGCGCATATGGGCTATGTCACGATGGGAATTTTCGCGGCCAATCAGCAGGGGATCGACGGTGCGATCTTCCAGATGATCAGCCACGGATTCATCTCGGGGGCACTCTTCCTGTGCGTGGGGGTGATCTATGACCGGATGCACACCCGCGAGATCGACGCCTATGGTGGCCTCGTGAACCGGATGCCGGCCTATGCGCTCATCTTCATGTTCTTCACCATGGCCAATGTCGGCCTGCCGGGCACCTCGGGCTTCGTGGGCGAGTTCCTGACGCTGGTAGGGATATTCAAGGTCAATACCTGGGTGGCGCTCTTTGCCACGTCGGGGGTGATCCTGTCGGCGGCCTATGCGCTGTGGCTCTATCGCCGGGTAGTGCTGGGCGATCTCATCAAGGAAAGCCTCAAGACGATCAAGGACATGACCGCGCGCGAGAAGGCGATCTTTGCGCCGCTGGTGGCGATGACCCTCTTGCTCGGCGTCTACCCGGCGCTTGTGACCGATATCATCGGGCCTTCGGTCGGGGCGCTGATTGGAAATTACGAAACCGCGCTGGCGAATGCGGCATCCGCAAGCCAGCTCGCGGCGTCGCAGTGACGGAGTGACAGAGATGATCCAGGCTGATCTGAACGTAATCCTGCCCGAGATCGTGCTGGCGCTCTATGCCATGGGCGCCCTGCTGTTCGGGGTCTATACCGGCAAGGACCGCCTCACCGGGCCGTTGATCTGGCTCACGGCGGGAGTGATGGCGGTACTGGCCGCGTGGATCGGGATCGGAGGCGAGGGCACGCGCGAAGCCTTTGGCGGCATGTTCCATGACGACGGTTTTTCGCGCTTTGCCAAGGTCACGATCCTGTTGGCCGGGGCGGCGGTGCTGGTCATGGGGCAGGATTTCATGGCCAAGCGCGACATGATGCGTTTCGAATATCCGCTTCTGGTCGCGCTGTCGGTCATCGGCATGATGGTGATGGTTTCGGCGGGCGATCTGATGGCGCTTTACATGGGGCTGGAGTTGCAATCGCTGTCGCTTTACGTGGTCGCGGCGATGCGGCGCGACTCGGCGCGCTCGACCGAGGCCGGGCTCAAGTATTTCGTGCTGGGTGCGCTGAGTTCGGGGCTGCTGCTTTATGGCGCGTCGCTCACCTATGGGTTTGCAGGCACGACGCTGTTTTCCGGCATCATCGACGCGGCGGGCGAGGGGCAGGCGCCGCTTGGATTGCTCTTCGGGTTGATCTTCGTGATGGCGGGCCTGGCCTTCAAGGTCAGTGCCGTGCCGTTTCACATGTGGACCCCGGATGTTTACGAAGGCGCGCCCACGCCGGTCACGGCGTTTTTCGCGACCGCCCCCAAGGTGGCGGCGATGGGGCTTCTGGCGCGGGTGCTCCATGACGCCTTTGGCGGCGTGAACGCCGACTGGAGCCAGGTTCTGGCCGTGCTGTCGCTGTTGTCGATGTTTCTTGGTGCCGTGGCGGCGATCGGGCAGACCAATATCAAGCGGCTGATGGCCTATAGCTCGATCGCGCATATGGGCTATGCGCTGATGGGGCTCGCGGCGGGTACGGTGCTCGGCGTGCAGGCGATGCTGGTCTACATGGCGATCTATGTGACGATGAACGTGGGCACCTTCGCCTTTATCCTGTCGATGGAGCGCGACGGGCAGCCGGTGACGGATATTGCCGCGCTCAACCAGTATGCCAGGGCCGAACCGGGCCGGGCGCTGGCGATGCTGGTGCTGCTTTTCAGCCTCGCCGGCGTGCCGCCGCTGGTGGGCTTTTTTGGCAAGTTCTACGTGCTGCGCGCAGCCTATGACGCGGGGCTTGTCTGGCTTGCGGTGGCGGGCGTGGTGGCGAGCGTGATCGGCGCCTTCTATTACCTGCGCATCGTCTATTACATGTATTTCGGTGAAGAGGGCGAGGCGCTGGATCGCAGCCGCGCCTCGGTGGCCGGGGTGCTTTTGATGGCAAGTGCGGTGGTGATGGTCGTGGGGGTTGTGAACCTCTTTGGCATCGAGACCGCGGCACGGGCGGCGGCTGCCGCGCTGGTCAACTGAGGTCGATCGGGACATCTGGTGAGCGCCCGCCCCTGATGGCGGGCGTTTTGCGTGTCGAAAGGTCGAATTTGAGTATTTTTACCAAGAAAGAGCAGCAGGTGCGCCGATGACCGGTTGGCCTGTCGGATACGGACGGCGTGTGCTGGATGAGGTGGACAGCACCATGCAGGAGGCGGCCCGGCTCGCGGGCGGGTTGGAGCGCCCCGAATGGATATTGGCGCGGCGCCAGACGCGCGGACGCGGGCGGCGCGGACGGGCCTGGACCGATCCGGAGGGCAATTTCGCGGCCACGCTGGTGATGCGGCCCGACGGCCCCGCAGCGCAGGTGGCGCTGCGGTCCTTTGTGGCGGCGCTGGCGCTTCATGATGCGTTGGCGCTGGCCGTGGGACGGACCGGGGGGCTGAGCCTCAAGTGGCCCAATGACGTGCTGCTCAACGGAGGCAAGCTGGCCGGGATATTGCTGGAAAGCAGCGGGCAGGGCGGGCAGATCGGTCATTTGGCGATCGGGATCGGGGTCAACCTGCGCGATGTTCCGGGGACGACCGAGGAAGGAGCGGTGCGGCCGGTGTCGCTGGTCGGGGAGACCGGGGTGGGCGTGGACCCGGAAGAGTTTCTCGACCTTCTGGCCCCGGCCTATGCGAAATGGGAAGCGCGGTTTCGCGCCGGTGGCTTCGCGCCCATTCGCGAGGCATGGCTGTCCCGGGCCGCGAGGCTGGGTGAGCAAATCGTGGCGCGCACCGTGCGCGAGGAGTGGCGCGGCGTTTTCGAGACGGTGGACGGGGCGGGCAATCTTGTTCTATCCACCGCTGAGGGTCGGCGGGCGATCGCCGCGGCCGAGGTTTTCTTTTGAAAGGGCGGGACATGCTTCTATGCATCGACTGCGGCAACACCAACACGGTGTTTTCGATCTGGGATGGCGAGCGGTTCCTGTGCACGCTGCGCACATCGACGCATCATTCGCGCACCGCGGATGCCTATTTCACCTGGTTCTCGACGCTGGTGAAACATTACGGTATCGAGGCCGACATCACCGATGTGATCATCAGTTCGACCGTGCCGCGGGTGGTGTTCAACCTGCGTGTCTTTGCCGACCGGTTCTTCAACTGCCGGCCGCTGGTGGTGGGCAAACCCGAATGCGTGTTGCCGCACCCGCCGCGGGTCGATGCGGGCACGCAGGTCGGGCCGGACCGGCTGGTCAATACCGCCGCCGCCTTTGACAGGCACGGCGGGGACATCATCGTGGTCGATTTCGGCACCGCCACGACGTTCGACGTGGTGGCCGCCGATGGCGCCTATGTGGGGGGCGTGATCGCGCCGGGGGTGAACCTGAGCCTCGAGGCGCTGCACATGGCGGCCGCCGCGCTGCCGCATGTCGATATCGCAAAGCCGCAGAAGGTGGTGGGCACCAATACGGTGACCTGTATCCAGTCGGGGGTGTTCTGGGGCTATGTCGGCCTCGTCAAGGAAATCTGCGCCCGCATCAAGGCAGAGCGCGACCGCGAGATGCGCATCATCGCGACCGGCGGGCTGGCGCCGCTCTTCCAGCAATCCGAGGACCTTTTCGACCGTTTCGAGGACGATCTGACCATGCACGGGCTGACCGTGATCCACGCATATAACAAGGAACAGGGCACCATATGAGCAAGAAAAACCGGTTGATCTATCTTCCCCTTGGTGGCGCGGGGGAGGTGGGCATGAACGCCTATGTCTATGGCTACGGGCCCGAGGGCGCCGAGCGGCTGATCCTTGTCGACCTGGGCGTGACATTCCCGGACATGGACACCAGCCCGGGGGTTGACCTGATCCTGCCGGACATGAGCTGGCTCATCGAGCGCAAGGACCGGCTTGACGCGATCTTCATCAGCCATGCGCACGAGGATCACGTCGGCGCGGTGGCGCGTTTCCCCGATCTGCTGGACGTGCCGGTCTATGCCCGCGCGTTCACGGCCAATATCGCGCGCGGCAAGCTGGCCGAGGCAGGACTGGATGAACGGATCGTGCGGACGGTTTCAGCCTGGCCCGAGATGACGGGGGCGGGGCCGTTCAGCGTCGGCTTCGTGCCGATTTCGCATTCCATCCCCGAGACATCGGCTCTGGTCATCGACACGCCCGAGGGGCGGTTGGTGCATTCGGGCGATTTCAAGATCGACCACACGCCGCTGGTGGGCGAGCCGTTCGACGATGCGCTCTGGGAGGAGATCGGCAAGTCGGGAGTACGGGCCCTGATGTGCGACTCGACCAACGTGTTCTCGCCGCACGAGGGGCGTTCGGAGGCCGATCTTCAACCGCAGATCGAGGCGCTGTTCAAGTCGGCGAAGGGCATGGTCGTGACCACGACATTCGCCTCGAACGTGGCGCGGCTCAAGACGCTGGCCGAGGCAGGCGAGCGCACGGGGCGGTCGATCTGTCTTTTGGGGCGGGCGATGCGGCGGATGATCGAGGCCAGCGTCGAGACCGGTGTGCTGACCGATTTTCCCAAGGTGGTGAGCCCCGAAGAGGCGCAGGGGATCCCGCGTGAGAACCTGATGCTTCTGGTCACCGGGAGCCAGGGGGAGCGGCGCGCGGCCAGCGCGCAATTGGCGCGGGGCAAGTATAACGGGCTTGAGATGAAAGAGGGCGACCTGTTCCTGTTCTCGTCCAAGACCATCCCTGGCAACGAGCGCGGCGTGATTCACATCATGAACCAGTTTTCCGAAATGGGCGTCGATGTGGTGGACGAGAACGCGGGCTTCTATCACGTCTCGGGCCACGCCAACCGGCCGGACCTTGCCAGGATGCATGCGCTTGTCGATCCGCAGATGGTCATTCCGATCCATGGCGAGCACCGGATGCTGCGCGAGCATGTGAAGCTGGTCAAGGAGGGGCGGCGTGAAGGCCTCGTGGCGGTGAATGGCACGATGGTGGACCTGTCGGGCAATGCGCCGAGCGTGGCCGGCTATGTCGAGACCGGGCGGACCTATCTTGACGGGTCGGTGCAGATCGGTGCGCTCGACGGGATTGTGCGTGACCGTATCCGCATGGCGTTGAACGGTCACGTGGTGGTGACGCTGATCCTTGACGAGGAGAACGAGCCGCTGGGCGAGCCATGGTGCGAGACAATGGGCCTTCCCGAAACCGGGCGTAGCCGCGCGGCGCTGGTCGAGGTTCTGGAGAACGACCTTGGGCAGTTCCTTGCGCGGGCCGGGGCCAAGACGCTGGCCGATGACGACAAGCTCGAGCAGGAGATGAAACGCATCGTGCGCAAGGTTGCACAGGACGAGATCGGCAAGAAACCCGAGGTGACGGTGATCACGAGCCGTCTGGCGTGACGAAAAACGGCGGAACCGGGGCTCTGCCCCGGACCCCGGAGTATTTTTCGCAAGATGAAGAAGGGGCCGGGATTACCCGGCGTGGACGTGACGACCGCGACCGGGATTACCCGGCGCGGCGTTCGTCGAAGCTTTTGGCGATGAAGCCGGGCAGGTGATCTCCCATGCCGACGACCTTGTTGCCGCTGTCCGATTTTCCGCGATTGCCCTGATCGCCGCGTTGGCCGCTTTTGGGCTTGTTTTCACGGGGCGCGTCGTCTTTGCGGGGCACATCCTGTTCAGCCTTTTCGGGCTTTTCGGATTTCTCGGGTGATTTGCGGGCGCTGCGTTTCGGAGCGGGCTTGGCCTCTTTCTCGGGCGCGTCCTTGCCGGTTTCCTTGACCGTTTCCTTGGTTGCGTCCATGCCCGCGTCACTTGCGGATTTGGCGCCCGTGATCGGGTTCTCGACCCGGGGAATTTCCTTTTGAAGCAGCTTTTCGACCGCTTCGAGATTCTTTTCGTCGCGCGGGCCGCAGAGCATGAGGGCCTTGCCCTCGCGCCCGGCGCGGCCGGTGCGACCGATGCGGTGCACGTAGTCCTCGGGGTGGCCGGGAACGTCAAAATTGAACACATGGCTGACCGCAGGCACATCGAGCCCGCGGGCGGCGACATCGGAGGCGATCAGCAGCTTGAGCTTGCCTTCGCGAAAGCCGTCGAGCGTGCTGGTGCGCTGTGACTGATCGAGATCGCCATGGATCGGCGCCGCGTCATAACCGGATTTCTTGAGCGATTTGGCGACGGTGTCCACGTCGGTCTTGCGGTTGCAAAAGACGATGGCGTTGGTCAGCTTATCGCCCTCGCCGTCGATGAGCGCGCGCAGGAGATTTCGTTTCTCGCTGGCCTCGCGGTCGCGCCGCGAGGGGTGGAACATCACCACGCCCTGTTCGATTGTCTCGGAAGCGGTGGCCTGGCGGGCGACCTCGATCCGGGCCGGCGCCGAGAGGAAGGTGTTGGTGATCCGCTCGATCTCGGGGGCCATGGTCGCCGAGTAGAAGAAGGTCTGGCGGGTGAAGGGGGTGAGCGAGAAGATTCGCTCGATATCGGGGATGAAACCCATGTCGAGCATGCGGTCGGCCTCGTCCACCACCATGATCTGAACGCCGTTGAGCAAGAGCTTGCCACGTTCGAAATGGTCGAGCAGCCGGCCCGGCGTGGCGATCAGCACGTCAACGCCCTTGTCGATCAGCAGATCCTGTTCCTTGAACGAGACCCCGCCGATCAGCAGCGCCTTGCTCAGCTTGACGTATTTCGCGTAGGTGTCGAAGCTTTCGGCCACCTGTGCGGCAAGTTCGCGCGTGGGGCAGAGCACGAGGCTGCGCGGCATCCGGGCGCGGGCGCGGCCACGGGCCAGCATCGAAACCATGGGCAGGGTGAAGCTGGCGGTCTTGCCGGTGCCGGTCTGGGCGATGCCGAGAACGTCGCGCCCTTCGAGCGCATGGGGGATCGCGCCGGCCTGAATCGGGGTCGGGGTTTCATAGCCCGCCTCCGCGACGGCCTTCAAGACCTTCGGGTCGAGGTTCAGATCTGAGAATTTTGTCATTTTTATCCGTAGTTTACGGACAATTCGCGCCCGTAGCGGCTGTTTCGGGGCGGGCCCGGATGGCCCTGTATCAGTTCACAATGATTGCCCACGCGGCAGACATATAGAAAACCGGCGGCAGCGTCAATCACGTGGGCGATTCCGGGCGCAAACGGGTGTTTGGGGTCTTACTGTTTCGCATCGCGAAACAGTTCAGGCAAGATCCGGGAAGTGTCGGGCGCGCTTGGCGTCGAGGTTTAGGTCGAAACAGCGCAAGAGCCCATGCGCGTCGAGCCGTGCGCGCAGATCGGGCGTGGCGCGGCAGGTTTCATCGTAGAAGGCGCGCAGCCCGGACTCGCCTTCGGTCGATTCGATATAGGTGAAAAGCTCGTGCATCGACATGCCGCCCATGTCGCGGGCGCGGTTGGGGGCAAGGGCGGGCCGATAGGAACCCTGTTCGAGCCGGTAGCGATAGCTCTTGATGAAGTCCGGCCAGCTCCCGGCGTGCATGTGGCACAGCTCGGTCTGGTCAAGCTCGACCTGCCCCGGGTTCTGGATCTCGCCGAGCTGGATGTTGTGGATCTTCATGGTGAGCTCCATGATCCCGGTGCGAAAGAAGAGCTTGCCCGCGACATGGCTGAGAAAGCCGCCATTGAGAAACCCGCCATAGGTGGGGAAAATCGCCGCGGTCTGGCGCTGGCGAATGGCGCGGTCGTTGGTCATTGCCTTGAAACAGGTGTGACCGGCGGGAATGTCGTCGATACCGTCAGACGAAAGCGCCTCGATGGGGCGGATGCGGGCGCAGAGACAATCGCCGGAAAGAGATTGAAGTTGGTCTTCCAACGGGCTGTGAGGCCACAGAAATTCGTCAACGTCAATATGCGCGATCCAGTCGATTTCGCGGGCCTTGCGATGATAGGCGTGGCGGGCGTTGGCGGTCTGGCGGGCCTGATGCTTGACCGGGCGGTTGGCGCTGCGCCAATGGTCGGGGCCGGCCTTGAACACGCGGATCTTGGGGTGTTTTTTCAGTGCCGCGAACGCCGCCGGGTTGTCATCGTCGAGATAGATGAAAATCCGATGTGCACCCAGGTCGAGGTGATGGGCGGCGAAATCGGCGATTTCGCGCAGCGGCGCCTTTATCGTCGAGACGATGCCCCAGCGAAGCCGGTCCTGTGCCATTCAAGCCCTGCCTTGCTGTGCTGCGTGTGGCATGTGGATCAGACCATCATTTCCTTGGTGGCCTTGAGCGTCACATCGGGATGGTCGCGTTCGATCCGGTCGATGTCCCATTGCAGGCGCGTGAGGTAGACGATGTCGCCATCATGGTCATGGGCGATGTGCTGCTTGTTGGAATTGACAAACTTGTCAACGGCTTGCCTGTCGCCGCTCACCCAGCGTGCGGAGGTGAACCGCGACGGTTCGAAGCGCACCGGGATGCCGTATTCCATCTCGATCCGCGAGGCCAGAACCTCGAATTGCAGGGCGCCGACGACGCCGACGACAAAGCCTGAACCGATGGCGGGCTTGAACACCTTGGCGGCGCCTTCTTCGGCGAATTGCATGAGCGCCTTTTCAAGATGCTTGCCCTTCATCGGGTCGGTGGCGCGGACCGATTGCAGAAGTTCGGGCGCGAAGGAAGGGATGCCGGTGACGCGCAGCATCTCGCCCTCGGTGAGGGTGTCGCCGATGCGCAGCTGGCCATGGTTGGGGATGCCGATGATGTCGCCGGCCCAGGCCTCTTCGGCGAGTTCGCGGTCGGAGGCGAGAAAGAGGACCGGCGCCGAGACGGTCATCGGTTTCTTGCTGCGCACATGGGTGAGCTTCATGCCGCGCTTGAAATGCCCCGAGGCGAGACGCATGAAGGCGACGCGGTCACGATGCTTGGGGTCCATGTTCGCCTGGACCTTGAAGACAAAGCCGGAAACCTTTGTTTCCTCGGGAGAAATCTGGCGGGAGTCGGCGGATTGGGGTTGCGGTTCGGGGGCGTAGGCGGCGATGCCTTCCATCAATTCCTTGACCCCGAAGGAGTTGATCGCGGAGCCGAACCAGATCGGGGTCATGTGGCCTTCGAGAACGGCCGCCGGGTCGAGCGTGGGCAGGAGCTCGCGCGCCATCTCGACCTCGTCGCGGAGTTGCACGAGCAGGCCGGCGGGCACGTGCTCCGCAAGAAGAGGGTCGTTCAACCCCTTGATTTCAATGGTTTCAGCGACGCGGTTGCGGTCGGCCCGGTCCATCAGTTCGAGCCGGTCATTGAGCATGTCATAGCAGCCCAGGAAATCATGGCCCTGCCCGATCGGCCAGCTGGCCGGGGTCACGTGAATGGCCAGCATTTCCTGGATTTCGTCAATGATCTCAAAGGTGTCGCGCGCCTCGCGGTCCATCTTGTTGCAGAAGGTCAGGATCGGCAGGTCGCGCATGCGGCAGACCTCGAAGAGCTTTTGGGTCTGGCTCTCGACCCCCTTGGCGCCGTCGATCACCATGACCGCGGCATCGACCGCGGTGAGCGTGCGATAGGTGTCTTCGGAGAAATCCGAGTGCCCGGGCGTGTCCACAAGATTAAAGCGGAAGGTCTTGAAATCAAAGGACATTGCAGACGCCGAAACGGAGATCCCGCGATCCTTTTCCATCTGCATGAAATCCGAGCGGGTGCGCCGTGCCTCGCCCTTGGCGCGGACCTGTCCGGCCATCTGGATCGCACCGCCGAAGAGCAGGAATTTCTCGGTCAGCGTGGTCTTGCCGGCATCCGGATGCGAGATGATGGCAAAGGTGCGCCGACGCGCGATTTCGGCGGGCAGATCGGGGCGGTTATGTGCGGTGTCAAGCATGAGCGCGCGTATAGGTAAGGTTTTGGGCAAAGGCAAGAAAAGAGGGGGGTGACATCCGGCTGCCGGCCGGCTGCTGTCCGGCTGCCGTCCGGTGCGCTTGGGCCGCGTTAACCTTTGGCTTTCAGGATCGGGACAAAACCCGCATGAAAGAAACCCCATGAAAGGATGTGCTGCATGAGTGAAACGAAACGCATGGCCGAGGCGCGGATGGTCGAGGAGTTGCGCAGGTTCCAGGCGCAACTGGCGCAGGACTGGGTTGACCGGTCGCTGCCCGAGGAATGGAACGGCCTTGCGTCGCGCCAGCCGCTGGAGCCGGTCAAGGAGCGGGTGACGATCCGGCTCGATGCGGACATGGTGCGGTGGTTTCGCAAGCTGGGCCCGGGATACGGGCGGCGGATCAACGCGGTGCTGCGGATCTACTGGGAGGCGCTGAGCGCGGGACGGATCAAGGCGCATTGGGACGAGGACGAGCTGTCGCCGCCCTTCATGGAACTGATCGAGCGGATGGCCGAGCTGAGCGAGGCGCGGCGCGGCGACTGAGTTCTGCCCTGCCCATGACGCGCGGCCCACCCACCCGCCCGCCGCGCGCCATGGGCAGGGGAGCCCCATGGGGCGTGGGGCCCGGGTGATGGCGGGGCATGAGTATTTTTGCCAAGAAAGAACAGGGGCGCGCGCCTTTTGCCGGGCGCCCCGGTGTCAGCGGGTCGAGGCGCGGCGCAGGATCTCGGCCGCGTCGGGGCGGTCGAGCAGGTTCTTCCCGATCTCGAAGTCGAGATGGCTGGCCGTGGCGTGGCGTGGCAGGGTCTTGGCCATCTTCGCGGCCACGCCGTCGGGCAGGGCGGGCCGGGTGCGCGGGTCGATGAGCAGGGTTTCGGCGGCAATGCCCTCGGCGAAGATGATCTGGTGGCGGTCGAAGAGAAGCTGGAAGTAATCGACGAAGCCACCCGCCTGCACCCGGACGGTATCGCCATTCACGAGGTGGCGCGCGCGCACGAGCAGTTCGGGGCGGCCCGCGCCGATCCGGTCGGAGCGTTGGTAGATGAAAAGCCGGTGATCGGGCGAGACCAGGAGGTCATGCTGATTGTGCAGGGTGCCGGCGGTGATCAGGATCGGGGCGAATTCGCCGACGGCGCGCACCGTGTTCTGGCCGATCCAGCGGATCGCCTGCGGGCCCTCATCGCGGGTGAGCACGCGGTCGCCCACTTGCAGCTCCTCGATCGGGCATTGCGCGCCGGTCGCCAGCGCGATGCGCGTGCCGCGGGCGAAGGAGACGCAGGCGACCTGGGCAAAGCGCGCGAGGGCGTCCTTGCGGTCGATGCCGACCAGCAGGTAATCGGTCCTGGGGTGCAGGGTGGCCAGCGGCAGGCCGTAGATCTCGGCGACGTGGCCCTCGTCATCGACCTCGACCAGCACCAGAAGCTCGGTCACGTCGCTGGCCCGTGTCATGAAGGTGAGGCAGGAATCGAGCACCACGGTTGCCCCGGGCCGGCCCAGCGGAGACTCGTCGGCGACGGTGAAACGTCCATTGTCGGCGGTATGCAGCGACAGCCGGGCGGGGCTCGCGTCGGCGGCCAGCTCGTAACAATCCTCGGGCACAAGGTCATCCGCGAAGCCGAGCCCGTCGCCCAGGTTGGCGCCGTTGGTGACCCGCAGCAGGGCCGAGGGATAGACAGGCAGGGCGTAGGCCGGGCGTGTGTGATCGGTTTTCATGGGGGCCTTTGCGTGGTGGGCGGGACAGGCGCCGATCTAGCCTAGGATTGTGGCAAGATCGGGTCAACGTGTCGAAGATTTGGCGGCCGCGCGACAGGAGGGCCGGGCGGCGATTTGGGGATCGGCTGGCGTTCCGCGCGGTGGTGCGTTTAACTCGTGGCCGGACATGACAGAAAGGGAGACGGACATGGATCTGGGAATTTCGGGCAAGCGGGCAGTGGTTTGTGCCTCGTCGAAGGGGCTTGGCCGGGGCTGTGCCGAGGCGCTGGCCGGGGCGGGTGTGTCGCTGGTGCTCAACGCGCGCGGCGCCGAGACGCTCGAGGCGACGGCGGAGGAGATTGCCGCGAAACATGGCGTCGAGGTGGTGCCGGTGGCCGGTGACATCACCACCGAAGAGGGCCGCGCAAGGGTGCTGGAGGCCGCCGGCGCGGTGGATGTCCTTGTCAACAACGCGGGCGGGCCGCCGCCGGGCATGTGGTACGACTGGGAGCGCGAGGATTTCATCAAGGCGCTGGATGCCAACATGCTGGCCCCGATCGCGATGATGAAGGCGCTGTTGCCGGGGATGATGGAGCGCGGATGGGGCCGGGTGGTGAACATCACCTCGGTTTCGGTCAGATCGCCGATCGGCGTTCTGGGCCTTTCGAACTCGGCGCGGGCGGGGCTGACGGGCTATGTTGCAGGCACCGCGCGGCAGGTGGCCGGGTCGGGCGTGACGATCAACAACCTGTTGCCGGGTATTCACGCGACGGATCGTGCGGTCGCGCTCGATGCCAACGCGGCCAAGGCGCAGGGCCTGACCCCGGAGGAGGTGCGCGCGGCGCGCTGTGACACGATTCCGGCCGGGCGTTACGGCACGGCGGAGGAGTTCGGGGCGACCTGCGCCTTCATGTGTTCGCAGCATGCCGGGTTCATGGTCGGGCAGAACGTGATGCTGGATGGCGGGGCGGCGAATATCACCATCTGACGCCTGAAACACCGGGCCTTGCCGCCATGCGGGGTCCGGCGTAATGGGAAGGCATGAGCCACCCCGTCACATATCGCGAACATGCCCGTTCGGCGCTGACCCTCGGCCTGCCGCTGATCGGCGGGAACGTCGCGCAATACGCGGTGACGCTGACCGATACGCTCATGCTTGGCTGGTACGACGTGGGGGCGCTCGCGGGAAACGTGCTGGGCGGCATGGTGTTCATCGTGCTGTTCCTCTTCGGCTCGGGCTTCGCGCTGGCGGTGATGCCGGCCGTGGCCTCGGCCGAGGCCGAGGGCGACACGGTGCAGGTGCGGCGCGTCACGCGGATGGGGCTTTGGGCCTCGCTGGGGTTCGGGCTGGCGGCGATGCCGATCTTCATTTTCGCCCGGCCCATCCTGGCCGTGATGGGGCAGGAGGCGGACGTGGCCGAACTGGCCGCGCAATACCTCAACATCGCGGGCTGGGGGATCCTGCCGGCGCTGGCGGGGATGGTGCTCAAGAGTTACCTTTCGGCGCGTGAACATACCGGCATCGTGCTGTGGGGGACGGTTGCGGCGGCACTGGCCAACGTGGTGGTGAACTACGCGCTGATCTTCGGCAACTGGGGCGCGCCGGAACTGGGCATCCGGGGGGCCGCCATTGCCTCGGTCGTGGTGCAGACGGTGCTTCTGGGGGCGCTGATGGGCTATATCCTGATCCGGGCGCCCGAACACACGCTCTTCCTGCGGTTCTGGCGGCCGGATTGGGAGGCGCTCTGGCAGGTGGTGCGCGTGGGGCTGCCGATCGGGCTGACGCTTCTGGCCGAGGTGAGCCTCTTCGCGGCCAGCTCGGTGATGATGGGATGGCTGGGCAAGGTGCCGCTGGCGGCGCACGGGATCGCGCTCAACATCTCGTCGCTGGTGTTCATGGTGCATCTGGGCCTGTCGAGTGCGGCGACGGTGCGGGTGGGGCGGGCGATCGGGCGGCGCGATGCCGAGGGGCTCAAGCGCGGGGCGATCGTCGTGCTGGCCCTGTCGATGGTGGCGGCGCTGATATCGGTGGTGCTGTTCCTGACGGTGCCCGGCCCGATGGTGGGGCTGTTTCTCGACCCGAACGATCCGCAACGCGAGGCGGTTCTCGCGATCGGGGTGGTGCTGATGGCGGCGGCGGCACTGTTCCAGCTGGTCGACGCGGCGCAGGTGATGGCGCTGGGCCTGCTGCGCGGCGCGCAGGACACCAAGGTGCCGATGCTGATCGCGGTATTGGCCTACTGGGTCGTGGGCGTTCCGGCAAGCTATGGGTTGGGTTTCATGCTGGACCTTGGCGGCGTCGGCGTCTGGCTCGGTCTTGCGACGGGGCTGGCGGTGGCGGCGGGGCTTCTGACCTGGCGCTTTTTCGCGGTCTCGATGGCGCGCGTGGTCTGAACCGGCAGCCCGCCCTGCCTGCTCTTTCTTGGAAAAAATACTCAACTGCACAACATCGCCCCGGGCGCGGCATTGAGCGTCAGTCCTTCATCAGCCGGTCGGCCTTCTTGCGCACCAGCACCGTGCGCAGGTCGTGCATTGCCAGCAGGAGCGCATCGGTCACCTCTTCGAGCTGGGCATCGGTGGCGCGGGACTGGGCCCAGTGGGTGGTGAGGTTGAGGTGATCCACCGCGCGGTGGATGTCGTCGATGTCGCGTGCGGCAAGGGTCTGCATCCGCGCCTGCATCCAGTCGCGGATCGCCTCGATGTCGCGCTCCGAAAGCTCGCGGCTGCCATGCGGCTTGACCTCGCCGTTGCGGATGTTGACGACGGCGATCTGGTCCATCTCGATCCGGCGCTGGCGGTTCTCGGTGTCCACGCGGAACACGAAGGCGCCGTTTTCGCGCACCCGGAAGTAGTAATCTGGAAGTTCGCCGCTCATGCCTTATCCGTTACCACAGGTCGTCATGTCAGGGCAGCGCAGAAATCCTGTATCCGGGTGCAGGCTTCCTTCAATGCCTCGTCCGAGGTCGCGTAGCTCACCCGGAAACAGGGCGAGAGGCCGAAGGCCGCGCCAAAGACCACCGCGACGCCCTTTTCCTCGAGCAGTGCCTTGGCGAACATCTCGTCATCGTCGATCTTGACCCCACCCGGGCTGGTCTTGCCGATCAGGCCGGCAATCGAGGGATAGACGTAGAACGCGCCCTCGGGGGTGGGGCAGGTCACGCCGTCGATCTGCGAGAGCATCGAGACCACGAGGTCGCGGCGGCGTTTGAAGGTGGCGTTGTTGGCGGCGATGAAATCATGGCTGCCATTCAGGGCCTCGACCGCGGCCCATTGCGAAATGGAACAGGGATTCGACGTGCTTTGCGACTGGATCTTGCGCATCGCGCCGATGAGCTCTTTCGGTCCGGCGGCATAGCCGATGCGCCAGCCGGTCATGGCGTAAGCCTTGGACACGCCGTTGCAGGTCAGCGTGCGCTCGTAGAGCCCCGGTTCGACCTGTGCGGGTGTGCAGAACTCGAAATCGTCATAGGCGAGGTGTTCATACATGTCGTCGGTCATCACCCAGACATGGGGGTGACGCATCAGGACATCGGTGAGGCCCTTCAACTCGGCCCGGCTGTAGCCCGCGCCGGTGGGGTTGGAGGGCGAGTTGAAGATGAACCACTTGGTTTTCGGGGTGATCGCGGCTTCGAGCTGATCGGGGGTAAGTTTGAAACTGTTTTCAAGCGTGGCCTCGACCGGCACGGGGGTGCCACCGGCGAGCAGCACCATGTCGGGATAGCTGACCCAGTAGGGGGCGGGGATCACCACCTCTTCGCCGGGGTTGAGCGTGGCCATGAGCGCGTTGTAGAGGATCTGCTTGCCGCCCGTGCCGACGCTGACCTGATCGGGCGCGTAATCGAGACCGTTGTCGCGCTTGAACTTGGCGCAGATCGCCTGTTTCAGCTCGGAGATGCCGTCAACGGCGGTATATTTCGTCTTGCCCGCCTCGATCGCGGCGATGCCCGCGGCCTTGATATGGTCGGGCGTGTCGAAATCGGGCTCGCCCGCGCCGAGGCCGATCACGTCCTTGCCCTGTGCCTTGAGCTCGGCGGCGAGGTTCGAGACGGCGATGGTGGGCGAGGGTTTGACGCGCGAGAGCGTGTCGGAAAGGAAGGCCATGATGTCGGAACCCCGGTTTGTGTTTCGTCGTCACCTGTCATAAGTTGCCACGGCACCCCCTTCAAGCGGGAAGAGAAAGGATCGAAGATGAGCGACACTCTGGCCGAGGGCTGGTTCGACCCGGAAACGGCGACCTTTGGCGATCGCGTCGCGGGCGCGCGCGAGGCGGCGGCCATGACGCAGAAGCAACTGGCCAAGCGGCTGGGCGTGAAGCTGGTGACGCTTCAGGACTGGGAAAACGACATCAACGAGCCGCGCGCGAACAAGTTGCAGATGCTGGCCGGGGTTCTCAACGTCTCGCTTACCTGGCTGCTGGACGGCAGCGGCGATGGTATCGACGCGCCCGAGGACGTGCAGCCGATCAATGACGAGCTGGGCCAGATCCTGGCCGAGCTGCGCGAGTTGAAGGCGCGGGCCAACCGGACGGCGAACCGCCTGGGCTCACTGGAAAAACGCCTGCGGGGCCTGGCGCGGGAGGGGCAGCTTGGCTGAGGCGCGCGAGGCGCGGTTGAAGCGCATGAAGATGCGTTCGATGCGGCGCGGCATCAAGGAGATGGACCTGATCCTGATGCGTTTTGCCGAGGCGCGGCTCGATGCGATGGACGAGGCGGCGCTCGATGCCTATGACGGGCTCTTGAACGAGAACGACCAGGATCTCTACCAATGGGTGAGCGGGCAGGCCGTGCCGCCTGCGCATCTGCGTGGCCTGATCGAGGCGATCTCGGCCGAGATCGGTCGCGGTTGATCGGCTTTTGGCTCAAAATGTCTGCTTCGGGATGCGCGGCGCGCGTCGTGGCATGATCACGATTTAACGGATTTTTCGGCTTTTTATCTCAATCTCGCTCTCCAGGCGGTTTGGATGGAGACGAGAATGAGTATGCACATGCCGATGACCAAGGAGGCCGGCCCCGGTTTCATGAGTGGCTATCTCGACGCGCTTGCGCTTGTCGAGCGATTGCACCGGTTGCTGCTCGACGTGATCAAGGACGAGTTCGAGCGGCTGGGCGTTCTGGACATCAACGCGGTGCAGGGGCTTTTGCTGTTCAACATCGGCGACAACGAGGTGACGGCGGGCGAACTCAAGTCGCGCGGCTATTACCAGGGGTCGAACGTGTCCTACAACCTCAAGAAGCTGGTCGAGATGGGATACATGCACCATCAGCGCTGCGAGATCGACCGTCGCTCGGTCCGGGTGCGGCTGACCCACAAGGGCCGCGAGATCCGTGACATGGTGGGTGCGCTCTTCGCGCGCCATGCCGAGGGTCTGACCTCCAGGGGCGTGATCGACGCGCAGGGGATCGAGGATATCACCCGCGCGCTCAAGCGGATCGAACGCTATTGGGCCGACCAGATCCGCTATATATATTGAGTCGGGCGGCGCGCGTGGCCGCCCGGTGTGATCGGCGGCCTACCAGTGGCCGGTGTTCTCCATGCTGAGCCACGGTTCGGCCGGTGGCAGGGGATCGCCCTGCTGCAAGAGCTCGATCGAGATGTTGTCGGGGCTGCGCACAAAGGCCATGCGCCCGTCGCGGGGCGGGCGGTTGATCACCACGCCGTTGTCCATCAGGTGCTGGCACATCTCGTAGATGTTGCCGACCTCGTAGGCGAGATGCCCGAAATGGCGGCTGTCGGAGGGCAGGCCCTCGTCGCCGTCCCAGTTGTAGGTCAGTTCGACCGGGCATTCGGGCTGTCCCGGGGGGGCCATGAAGATCAGCGAGAAACGGCCCTCTTCGCTGTCGTAATGGCGGGTCTTCTCGAGGCCCAGGAGCTCGTAGAACGCGATGGAGGCGTCGAGATCCTTTACCCGGACCATGGTGTGGAGATATTTCAAGTGCATGTCTTTCCCCTTCACTGCATCGCGGCGCAGGATAACGCCCGCATCGGCAGTGTCGAGGGGGGATCAGAAGGCCGACCGCAGACCGAGCGCCATGCCCAGGTTCTCGACATCGAAAAGGCCCACATTCGAGTCGGTGCGGCTGGCGCTGAGGGTGAGGGTCGGGGTGAAGCCCAGATACTCCACCTTGTCGAAGCCGAGGGTCATGTCGAGCGATGCCTCGCGGTCGTGGCGCGCCCCGGCGCGGTAGGGCGTCGCCGGGTAATCGCGCGCGCGCAGGCCAAGGCCGAAACTGGTGTCCATGCCGAGGATCGGCTCCGGGGGTGCATAGCTCAGCCGGGTGGCGACCTCGGAGAAATCGGCCGAGGCGTTGGAGGCGGTGCTGCGGGTCAGTTGCAGGCTGAACCCGACCTGGCCACGGTTGGAAAGCACCCGCGCATAGCTGGCCCGCGCGCGCAGGAGATCGGCATGGGGGGCGGCGGGGCCGCGGGTGCGTTCGCCCGTGAGCTTGACCTCGAGCCGCGACACCCGCGAGAGCGGCATGGTATGCCCGACCGAGAGCCGCGCGAAATCGGAATAGGGGTCGCCGCCATACCATGTCTTGCCCAACTCGCCCGAGAGCGTGGTTTCGCGCCGCGTATCGAGTTGCATGAAGCGTTGCGTGACGCCGGCGGACACGGCGGAAAAGGCGAAATCGCTGCCCTTGGCGGTGGGGGCGATGGCCCGTGCCTCGGACGAGAGGCGGTAGTCGCGGCGTTGGGCCCTGAAGGTGAGGTCGGTGGCGCGCTCCGCGCTTTCGGCCACCCGGTAGCGCAGCGCGGCACCGCCCATGAATTCGAGGCCCGAAAGCGCGCGCGCCGCGCCCGAGAGGTTGACATCGGGCAGGCCGAAGAGGTCGATCGTGGAATTGGCGCTGCCGTTGTTGACGTTGGATTTGGGCGTGATGCCGAAACGAAGCTGCACCGAGAGCGGGTTGCGTTTGCGCACATAGCGAAAATCGCGCACCGCCGCCTGGCGGAGCCGCTCATCGGGGGCGTGGTGCGCGGCGCGGCGCAGCCAGAACTGCGCGCGGGTGCGTCTTTCGGCCGAGGACAGCGCCTGGGCCATCGCAAGGGACGCGGCGTGGCGTTCGCGGGGCGTTTCGGCGATGGACCACGCGTGGCGGGCATGACCCTGGGCCTCGTCGAGCAGCCCGGCGTCGCGATGGGCGCGCGCGGCCAGTAGCCGGGCCTGGATATCGCCGGGATCGCGGGCGAGAAGCGCGTCGGTGAGGGCACGGGCGCGGGCGGTGTCGCCCGCCTCGATCGCGACGATGGCGGCAAGACGCATGTCGTCGGGGTCGAGCGCCACCCGATCATCGGCCCGGGCGACGGGCGACCAGATCAGGCCAAGCATCAGGGCCAGCCGCAGGATACGCCGCATGGATCCCCCAGCGTCAGCGGGTGGCGATGAAGCCACCGGTTTCGCGCACCGTCACGTTATCAAAACGCGGATCGTCGCCCTCGACCACGACCATGCCGACGATCTCGCCGTCATCGGTGGTGTGATCGCCGGACAGGAGCAGGTAGTAGTTGCCCTCGTCGAGCTCCTCTCCCTCGGGATCGTTGGTGTAGGCCCCGCCCGTGGCCTCGCCGTTTTCGTCCATGACACCCGGCCCGACGCGGAAGGTGATGGTCGGAATCTCAGGGGCGGGTGGGGTGCCGTCGGGGAGGTCCTCGTTCAAGGCCGCGAGGTAGTCGGCGGAGATATCGTTGCCGTTCAGGTCGAGGATTTCACGGTCGAAGATATAGCCGCGGATCGCGTGTTCGCAATTGGTGCCGGTGCAGTTGCCTTCGAAGGCGCCGATGTCGATATCGACCTCGGCCCGTGCGCGCACGAGTTCGAGACCGCCACGCCCTTCGAAATCGCGCAAGCCCGCGTAATCGCCGGAATAGGTGGCCTCACCTTCGGGGCGTTCCGGGGGAAGCACGAGATCGTCGGCTGTCGGGTCGTCGTCGAGCTGATTGCGCTGGTAGATGAAGCCGCCGAAGCCGTAATTGGCGTAATTGCCGGTGCGCACGACGGCAAATTCGGACAGGCCCGAGGGGCTGACGCCATAGACGGCACGGTGGGTGAATTGCCGGATCGGTGTGCCGGTCACGTCGTCGGGCACGAATGTGGGCGCTTCGTAAGCCGCGTGGCTGCCAAGGTTGCCGGCAGCGCGGCTGTATGCGACGCCATCGGGCTGGGTTCCGTCGAAGGCGAGGCCATCGACATAGAAGGTGTCGTTTTCTCCGTCATAGGTGATGTCATTGGCGAAGCCGTTGCCATAGTTGGGGTCGTCCGCATCCGTGACCCGCGCTTCGCTGCGGTAGATGCTGGTGTCGGGTGTCGGATCGGTCGTGCCCGGGGGCAGGCGGCCGTCCGACTCGATCGGGTCGCCGGTGTCGCCGTCGGTCTCCCCGCCGTTCTCGCCAGCGGGATCGCCGTCGTCGGTTTCGTCATCCATGAAGGGGTTCGAACTGTTGCCGCATGCCACGAGCAAGCAAAGCGCCGACACTGAAAGAAGCTGTTTCACCATCCCGATAGCTGCCTTTTTTATCTGCCACGATCATTTTTCTTGTCGCCCCGTTCCGAGAAATGCCGGGAAGGAGCGCCGCGTTTCCTGAAACTCTTGCGCTGGAATATGCAAAAGTCAATCAAGGCAGGTCCGCGCGCCCGCGGTTTTCGCGCGGGCGTTGCAAAGGCGACCCGCTCGCCTTGTGTTTCCGCCTTGGGCAATCTCAATATATGGTAAGGACAAAGCGATTCTGACCCGAAGGACCAAGCGGATGCCCCTGACCCCCGAACAGCAGGCCGAGATCGACGACCAGCGCGCCAGCCCGCGCCAGACCCTGCGCAGCGTGAGCGAGGGGATGGAAAAGCATCTCTATTCCGCGATCCCGGTTCTGGATCACGGGTTCGTGCGGGTGATCGACTACATGGGCGACGACGCGGCGATCTGCCAGGCGGCGCGGGTGTCCTATGGCAGGGGCACCAAGAGCGTGCAGAATGACGAGGGGCTCATTCGTTACCTGATGCGGCACTGGCATTCGACGCCGTTCGAGATGTGCGAGGTCAAGCTGCATGTGAAGCTGCCGGTCTTCGTGGCGCGGCAGTGGATCCGGCACCGCACGGCGAATGTGAACGAGTATTCGGCGCGCTATTCGATCCTCGACCGCGAGTTCTATATCCCCGCGCGCGAGGCGCTGGCGGCGCAATCTTCGGTCAACAACCAGGGCCGGGGCCGGGGGCTTTCGGACGAGGAGGCAGCGCGGGTTCTCGATATCCTCAAGGGGGACGCGGCGCGGTGCTATGATCATTACGAGGAAATGATCAGCGACGAAGGGCAGGCGGGGCTGGCGCGCGAACTGGCGCGGATGAACCTGCCCGCGAATATCTATACCCAGTGGTATTGGAAGGTGGATCTGCACAACCTCATGCATTTCCTGCGCCTGCGCGCCGATGCCCATGCGCAATACGAGATCCGGGTCTATGCCGACGCGATCTGCCAGGTGGTGGCCGACTGGGTGCCGTTCGCATGGAAGGCGTTCGAGGATTACCGCATGGGGGCGGTCACGTTCTCGGCGCAGATGATGGACTGCCTGCGACGGATGCTGGCGGGCGAGGAGGTCACGGCGGAAAACGCGGGCATGAGCGCGCGGGAATGGCGCGAGTTCGAGGCGGCGCTCAGGGGATGAGATGGGATGGCCGGGCGCCGGCCTTGGGCTGTCCAAAGGATTTGACCCGCGCGGGAAATCGACCTAGCCTTTCGACACCGGTATTTTCAAGTCAACGGGGGGCTTTCATGAAAAGGAATTTCATCATCGGGGCGGTGCTGGCGGTTTGGGCCGTGCCCGCGGTTGCGTCGGATGCCTACAAGGGGCCGCCGGTCAAGGGGCCGATGCCGGTCTTTGCCTACGAGACATCCCGGAACCATTGCCCGGCAGGGCTTCGGCCGGTCGTGACGGGCGGCGTGATCAGTTGCGGCACCCCGAACCATGGCATGTCCTACCAGGCGGCGATGGCGCATCCGGCACAGGCGGGCCAGGCACGCCATCCCCGCCGGGTGGCCGACCGCTATTGCGCCGAGGGCATGAAGGGCTGCGTCAGCCGCTGAGGCACAGGTTCGCAGGGGAAACCGAATGCGGTCGGGCATGGCTCGGCCGTGGTCGAAACGGTTGGCCGGGCCGGTCGCGCCGGCCCCTTGCAACCGCGCATGGGCGCGCTTAGCTAGGTCCGCATGAACGCTTGAATGAAAGGGCAGCCCATGCATATCCAGGTCAACACCGACAACCACATCCAGGGCGATGAACGCCTGGCCGAAGTGGTCGAAGAGGTTGTTGCCAGCGCGCTCAAACCCGTGGCCAAGCGGATCACCAGCGTCGAGGTGCATCTCAAGGATGTGAACGGGCCCAAGGGCGGCGAGGACATCCACGCCACGGTCGAGGCCCGGCCCGAGGGGATGCGGCCCTATGCGGTGCAGGAGCAGGGCACGGATATTCGTGCCACGGTCAAGTCCGCGGCAGAGACATTGCGGCGCAGGCTCGAAAGCGAGTTCGGGAAACGCGACGAGCGGCGCTGAGGCGGGGGTCAGGCGGGTTTTATATCCCCGGCCATCTGTCGCCCGTCGCGGCCCTCGACCAGTTCGAAGGTGACTTTCTGATTGTCGGCAAGTCCGGTCAAACCGGAGCGTTCGACCGCGGATATATGCACGAACACATCCTTGCCGCCGCCTTCGGGTTCGATGAAGCCGTAACCTTTTGTGGTGTTGAACCATTTCACGGTGCCATTCGGCATGCCGCTTCTCCTTTCACGTCGTCTTTGGCCGGGCGTGGGCCGGGCCGGTCTTGTCGGGGTTGGCCCGTGATCTGACCGGGCTGATGCAGGCCGGACATCAAGCGTCCCCCAAGGAATGATTGCACTGCTTTTGTAAAAAGCAAGAAAAACGGGGATGAACCGGGGCGAAAACCGCGATAGGAAGGCGGCTGATGAAATCGGGGGCAGTGATGCGGATCTATGGTTTGAAAACCTGCGATACCTGCCGCAAGGCATTGAAATCGCTTGATGGTGCGGTTCTGGTCGACATCCGGGCCGAGGGCGTGCCGGAGGAGGTGATGGCGCGCGCGCTGGAGCAGTTCGGCGAAAAATTGCTCAATCGGCGCTCAACGACGTGGCGCGGGTTGAGCGAGGCCGAGCGGCAAGGCACGCCCGGTGCGCTGATCGCGGCGCACCCTGCGGTGATGAAACGACCGCTGATCGAGGTTGGCGGCCGCCTGTACCTGGGCTGGGACGAGGATGTGCAGGCCGCGCTTTTGCGTTGAGCGGGGTTCTGCGGGAAAAGAGGTGAAAAGATGCGCAATGCGGCCTTGATGCTCGGGATTATCGGCGGTCTGATCGCGATGGTGATCGGGTTCTTTTCTTACGGGTGGACGGAAGCGACGGCGCGTCATGCCGAGCTGACCGAGATTTTCGGACCGGTCGACAACCCCGAACTGATCCGCGCGGCGAGTTTCCTCGCACCGCTTCTGGCGATTGCCGGCGGGGCGATGGCCAAGGTCCGCGCGCTTTGGGGCGGGATCTGCATGCTGATTGCCGGGGGGCTGACGTATTACGCCTTCGGCTTTGGCGTCTTTACCATGTTCCCGATCGGGTTCTGTGTCCTCGGTGGTATCCTCGCGCTGGCCGCGGGGCGGCCGGACGAGCCGAAATCGCATTTCTGAGTGCCGATGCCTTCAGTTCGATAGCGGCACGGCGGCTGAATCCCGCGCCGGAGCGCGGTTCAGAAGCACACGGTCGAGCGAGAGCGGGCCTGCGCCCTTGATGACAAGAGTGACGAGCAGGAAGACCCAGAGCGCGCGCTGGTCGAGGATGATGCTGCCGGGCGCACCGTCGAACCATGCGCCGAGGCTGGCCGGTTCGGAGATGACATCATGGCCGTAAAGATCGGTCAGGGTCATCACCACGACAAAGCCGATCATGCCGAGCGCGGCAAGGCGGGCGAAGAGGCCCAGAACGACCAGCACCGGCAGCAGGAATTCGCCCCATGTTCCGGCCGTGACCACGGCCCAGTGGAACAGCCCGAGTTGCGAGATGTCATAGTCTGCGGCCTCCATCGCGCGGGGGAAGATCTGGGCATAGGCGCCCATGGACGGGGAGAATAGGCCAAGCATGCCGTCGCCGAGCTTGGTCAGGGCCGATTTCCAGAAATAGACCAGCAGGATAGCGGCGAAGAGAACGCGCGCCAGTGTCGGCAGGAGCCAGTCGCTGCGTTCGAGCGCCTTCGCGGTGGCGTGGTGAATGCGGATCAGGGTGTTCATGGGGCCTCCTCGTCCAGGGCTGCATCTGTGATGGCATTGTCCTGCAACAGCAGGCCGAGCAGGGCGGAAAGATCGAAATCCTCTGCGGTTTCGGTGGCCCGCTCCATGGCGTCACCCAACGGCAGGTCGGAGGTGATGGCCGACAGGAACTCTGCGCCGCCCCGGGGCAGCAGCCGGGGGAGCGGGTCGAAATCCGGGCGGGTGACAAGCACGTCCTGTGACCGATGCGGGGGCTTTGGGGTGCCCTCTTGGGTGTTGAAGCGCCAGATGCCGTGGATCGGCCAGGGCGAGCGCAGGAGCCGCGTGGCCGGTGCAAGGCGCAGGCGCAGGCGGGGCAGGTCCTCGGGCGGGGTCTGGCTGAAGATGGCCGGGTCGGTCGGGTCGGTGTCGGCGGCATGGTAGCTGTCGACGAGGGCGCGTTCGAGCCGGGCGGTATCGGGAAGATAGCCCAGATGCGCCAGCGGTTCGCATCGTGCGAGAAAGTCGGGGAAATCCGCACCATAGCGCGACAGGACGGGCGATCGGGGCGGGTGCGCGCGCAGGTAGGTGCCGGCGAGGGTGGCGAAGGCCCGCGCGCCGATCAGCTTGCGGATGACCGGGAAGGTCTGTTCCAGCGCCTCGGTGAGCGAGACGGCGACATTGTTGCGATAGACCGAGAAGCTCCGCCCGGCGGGTCCGCCGCGCCCATCAAGAAGATCGGGGGGCATGGGCTGCGCGGGATCGAGGATCGCGCTGCGGAACGCGCCTTGGCGGGTCATGCCGGCGCCTCGGCGGGATGCGCAGCGACCAACGCGGCGTCTGCGCGGGCGGCTTCGTCCACAAGGGCGGGCCAGTCGGGCACGTCGTTGTCCCATTCGATGAGCGTGGGGCGGGGGCCGGAGCGGGCCAGCGTGTGATCGAGCAGCGCCCAGACGGGTTCATCGACCGCGCGCCCGTGGCTGTCGATCAGGAGGGGGCGGCCGTGATCGTCTTCGTCGGTGTCGTGCCCGGCAAGGTGGATCTCGCCCACGCGCTCGAGCGGGAAGGCGTCGATATAGCCTTGGGGCGAGAAGCCGAGATTGGTTGCGGAGACGAAGACGTTGTTGACATCAAGCAGCAGCCCGCAGCCGGTGCGGCGGGAAATTTCGGCAAGAAAATCAGTCTCTTCCCACGTGCTTTCGGCAAAGGCGAGATAGGAGGACGGGTTTTCGAGCAGCATCGGGCGGCCAATGGACTCCTGCAATTCGTCGATATGGTCGCAAACGCGGGACAGGGTTTCGTCGGTATATGGCAGTGGCAGGAGGTCGTTGAGAAAGGCGCTGTCATGGGTGGACCATGCGAGATGTTCGGAAAAGCTCGCCGGTTGCAGCCAGTCGCAGAGATGGCGCAGGCGCGCGAGATGATCGGGGTCGAGCCGCCCCTCGCCGCCGATCGAGAGACCGACCCCATGAACGGAGATCGGGAAACGCTCGGCCAGGTGCCGCAGTTGCGCGATCGGGCGGCCACCGTCGCCCATGTAGTTCTCGGCATGCACCTCGAGCCAGCGGACCGGGCCCGGATCGGCGATGATCGCGCTGTAATGCTGGGGTTTGTAGCCGACGCCGGGGGCGTGGGGGAGGGTGTTGACCGGGGTTTGATCGAGCATCGGGATCACCGTGGGCAAGGGGCGTCGGGTGGGAATTATCCCCACCCGACAGGGGGTTACGATTGCGGCAGGTCGCGGTCGAGCTCTTCGAGGCTGCCCTTGCGGGGCGTGCCGTCGGCCATTTCGGGAAGCTCCATCGTGGTGCAGGTGCCCTCGTCGACGAGGGTCCAGGCGTTGCCCTGGTAATCGACGGTCGAGGTGCCCGCGCAGGTGGTGCCGGCGCCGGCCTTGCAATCGTTCTCACCGGCGAGCGAGACGCCGTAGCACTTGACCTTTTCCTCTGCCGAGGCCGTGGTGGCGTGACTGGCCATTGCGGCAGTGACGGCGGTGGCGATGGCCATGGTCTTGATTGTATTGGACATTTTGATCTCCCTTTTGATCGGTGAATTTCGGATCGCACCATTGCGATGGTGAATTGGTAGCAACCCGGCCAGCTCACGGGCCACTCACGAGCCCGTGCTTCACGTGAGCGTCAGGAGGGGTGGGATATGCGTGAGGCGATGTGATGCGGGCACGGGCGCAAGTCGTTGAAAACGCGGCAAACAGCAAGCGGCAAGGGCAAGGGCGCGTGTGGGTTCCGGTATCGGAATGTTTCATCCCCGGCCCCTCATGCAGGGGCGTGGGCGATGCTGCGGCGCGGCGGAACGATGCGGTTAACACATCGCTGAACGGGCCGCGAGCGGGGGGTGATCCGCGGCTGCGCCCCGGCTGCCGGGCGTGCACCGCCGCGTCGCGGCATCCGGCAAGGAAAAATTGATCAATGCAGCGCGCGGTGCCGCCCGGCAGGCCGGGTCAAGTGCGATTTGCGGTTCCCGCCGAAGCGCGCCGCAGGGCGACGGTGGGTCCCCGGTCGCGCGAGATCGCGCGCAGCGGGGTGCGGAACGCGAAGCGCCGGACCTGATCGGCCCGGCGCAGCACTCGTTTCCGCGAAGGCCGAGGGTCAGAGAAGCTCGACTTCCTCTTCCTGCTCGGGCTCCTCTTCCTCGGAGTCCGGCTCTTCGGCAGTGTCCTCGTCCCCCAGGAGCGAGATCATCATACCCTCCGTGTCGTCTTCGTCCATGTCGGAGGATGACTCGTCCATCTCCTCGATCATCTCATCATAGGCGGCGACAAGGGCGTCGGCATCCTCGAAACCTTCCTCGGGTGCGGTCAGCCGCATCTCCTCGATCTCCTCGGGGTAGCCGTCTTCGTTCGTTTCGTAGAAGCGAACGTCCTGCATGTCTTCGATGGGGAAATACCCGACCTCGTCGAAGACGGCGACATAGTTGGCAAAGGTGCCCTCGGCCTCTTCGGGATCAAGGCCGGCGGCCTCGATGTCCTCGTCCTCGAGCTCGTCCCAGATGATCGGATCACCGGCGATCATCTCGCCATCCTCGGATTCGGATTCGACGAAAAACACCTTGTCATAGGTTGCGTCCTCTTCGTCTTCGTCTTCGTCTTCGTCTTCGTCTTCGTCTTCGTCTTCGTCTTCGTCTTCGTCGTCGTCTTCGTCGTCTTCGTCCTCTTCTTCCTCGGGGTCGCCCGAGACCGCCTTGATCGAGCCTTCCTCGGTGCTCGTGGACGTGGCGCGAATGCCGAAGATGTCGATCTCGTCGGCGCTTTCGACATCAAGCTCGAGGGTCATTGTATCGCCCTCGCCGAGATAGGTTTCCTTGTCCTCGCCCTCGCGGCCGAGACCCGGGCGGCTGAGTTCCACGGCGTCGTCCCACTGGACCTGTTCGCCCTCGAGTTGCGAGCCGCCGCCATTCATGTTGAGCGGCCCGTTGAGATCGGCGCTCGGGCCGCTGAAATCGTCGTCTCCGAAATAGACGGCATTCACATCCATGTGCCCGCTGTCGACGCCGATATCGGCGAAAACGCCGCCATTCTCATCTTCGTACACGGTGACGGTGTAAGAGAGGCCGTCCTCTTCATAGGTGAAAATCTTTGACATCTTGAGTCCCCAGGTTTGCAGTCGTCGCGTCGCGCGCGAGGTTCAAAGGGCCCGGCAGCGCGAACGCATCCCGTTTGCCATGACCGACCAGATCTTGAGATTACGATGACTCCGCGATTTCCACGAGTCCGGTGGCGACAGGAGCATGGTGCAGGCCCCGTGGCCGGCCATTTGCAGAAACAATCGTTCCAAGGCTCAATTATTGTCCGCCAAGCGGAAACGACAGATTCGCATGTTCCGGCAGAATCAGGCCGAATCACGGACCGCAGGCCCGGGCCAGGGGTGGCCCGGGCGGAACGGATTGGCGTGGAAACTCCGCGTCCTAGCGCAGGTCGGGGGGCGTGGCCTCGGCGGCAAGCGCGCTCGTCACTTCGTCAAGCGGTGCGACGCGGGTCTGTTTCTCGCCCAGCCGACGCAGGGTGACGGTGCGGTCCTCGACCTCGCGATGGCCGAGCGCGAGGATCACCGGCACCTTGGCGACCGAATGTTCGCGCACCTTGTAGTTGATCTTTTCGTTGCGGGTGTCGGTCTCGGCGCGGATGCCCGCGGCGCGCAGGGCGGTCACGACCTCATGCGCGTAATCATCGGCCTCCGAGACGATGGTGGCCACCACCACCTGCCGCGGGGCGAGCCAGAACGGCAGCTTGCCGGCATGTTCCTCGATCAGGATGCCGATGAAGCGTTCGAAACTGCCCAGCGTGGCGCGGTGGAGCATGACGGGGCGGTGTTTCGCGCCGTCCTGGCCGATATAGGTGGCGTCGAGCCGTTCGGGCAGCACGAAATCGACCTGGAGCGTGCCGCATTGCCAGTCGCGCCCGATCGCGTCGGTGAGCACGAATTCGAGTTTCGGTCCATAGAAGGCGCCTTCGCCGGGGTTGAGATCGAAATCGCAGCCCGCCGCGACGGTCGCGGATTTGAGCGCCTCCTCGGCCTTGTCCCAGACCGCGTCGGCCCCGGCGCGCATGTCAGGGCGGTCGGAGAACTTGACCGAGAAACTCTCGAACCCGAGATCGCGATAGACAGTGGAGAGGAAGTCGATGAAGATACGGGTTTCTTCCTCGATCTGGTCCTCGGTGCAGAAGATATGCGCATCGTCCTGAACGAAGCCACGCACCCGCATGATGCCATGCAGCGCGCCCGAGGGCTCATAGCGGTTGCACGATCCGAATTCGGCCATGCGCAGGGGCAGGTCGCGATAGCTCTTGAGGCCCTGGTTGAAGATCTGCACGTGACAGGGGCAGTTCATCGGCTTGAGCGCGTTCACGGCCTTTTCGCGCGCGTGTTCCTCGTCGACCTCGACGATGAACATGTTGTCCTGGTATTTTTCCCAGTGGCCCGAAGCCTCCCACAGCTTGCGGTCCACCACTTGCGGCGTGTTGACCTCGACATAGCCGCCGCGGGTCTGCATCCGGCGCATGTAATCCTGGAGCGTGGTGTAGATCGACCAGCCGTTCGGGTGCCAGAAGACCTGTCCCGGGGCTTCTTCCTGCATGTGGAAGAGGTCCATCTCGCGACCCAGCTTGCGGTGGTCGCGCTTGGCGGCCTCTTCGAGCATGTGCAGGTATTTCTTGAGGTCGTCGCGGGTCTTGAAGGCGACGCCGTAGATGCGTTGCAGCATGGCGCGGTTCGAGTCGCCGCGCCAGTAGGCGCCGGCCACGCTCATCAGCTTGAAGGCGTCGGCGGGCACCTGGCCCGTATGCTGCAGGTGCGGGCCGCGGCAGAGATCCTGCCAGTCCCCGTGCCAATACATGCGAATGGGCTGGCCCTCGGGGATCGCGTCGATCAGCTCGATCTTGTAGGGTTCGTGCGTGCCGCGATAATGCTCGATCGCCTTTTCGCGGGGCCAGAGCTCGGTGCGGACGGGATCGCGGGCGGCGATGATCTGTTTCATGCGCGCCTCGATCCGGCCGAGATCCTCGGGGGTGAAGGGCTCTTCGCGGTCGAAATCGTAATACCAGCCATTGTCGATGACCGGGCCGATGGTGACCTTGACGTCGGGCCAGATCTCCTGAACCGCGCGGGCCATGATATGGGCGAGGTCGTGGCGGATGAGTTCGAGCGCGGGGGCGTCGTCCTTCATCGTGTTGATGGCGATGCTGGCATCCTCGGCGATCGGCCATTGCAGATCCCAGTGGGTGCCGTTGACATGGGCGCTGATCGCCTTCTTGGCGAGGCTGGACGAGATGTCGGCGGCGACGTCGGCGGGGGTGATCCCGGCCGGGTATTGGCGCGCGTTGCCATCGGGCAATGTCAGGGAAATCTGGGACGGGCCGTCATGCATGGCCTTGCTCCTCGTCGGTTTGGCGCCCACGGAACGCCCGGTTGCGGGTATCTTGCTCGCAGGGTGTTTGACCGGCCGGCGCGGCGGTGTCAAGCGGCCGGGGCACGGTTCCGGGGTCAGGGTTGTCGAAGCGCCGTGCGTTCGGCCCTGGACAAGACGCGGATGTCGGCGCGGGGCTGGCCTTGGGCATCGAAGAACGGCGTGGCGCGCCATGTGCCCGAGAGATTGGCGCGCAGCATCATCCGCAGGATGCGCAGGCCCGCGCGGTTGAAGCCCGTGTGCCGGTAGCCGCCGCCGGGTTTGGCCATGAAGGCATGGCAGGTCACCGGGCCGAGCGGCGTGGTGTCGGAGAGCCGCGCGGCGCTGATCCCGGCAAAGGCAAGGCGCGGGTGGCGCAGGGTGTTGAACATCGGCGCGCCGCAGCAGGTGGCATGCCAGCGGTAGAGGCCCTTGGGCGAGAGCCGGAGGATGGCGAGCCGGTCGGCGCCCTGTTCGATCTGAACGCAGTCTGGCATCGTCTGCCAGATCGCCACACCGTCCGGGTCGGGGTCGGGCTGGCCCAGGGCAAGCTCGGCCGTGCGGCAATCGGGGCAGTGACAGACGACATGATTGCCCGCGGCGGGGGAGGCCACCCTGATCTGTCCCGCGACGGAGCCGCAGGTGCAGGAAAAGGTGACGCGGTGCATGGGCGGCCTCAGGCGGCGGCGTTCTTGTTGGCGGGTTTGGCCGATTTCCCGCCTGATTTCCCACCCGAGTTGGCGTCGATGAAATCGAGCACCAGCGGACGGATGTTGTTGCGCCAGCTCGACCCGGCGAAGATGCCGTAATGGCCCGCGCCCGGTTCGACATGCGACGCCTTCTTCGCATCGGGCAGCCCGGTGCATAGATCGAGCGCCGCGACGCATTGGCCGGGGGCGGAAATGTCGTCCTTCTCGCCCTCGACAGTCTTGACCGCGACGGTGGTGATCTTGCCGATATCGACCTTGTGGCCATCGACCACGAATTCGTTTTTCGCGATCTCGCGATCCTTGAAGATGCGTTCGACGGTGGAAAGGTAGAATTCCGACGTCATGTCCATCACCGCGAGATACTCGTCGTAAAAGCGGTTATGCGGATCGTGATCGCCCGCTTCGTCGCGCATCACGCGCATGATCTGGTCGCGGAAGGCCGTGGTGTGGCGCTCGGCGTTCATCGAAATGAACGACGCAAGTTGCAGCAGGCCGGGATAGACCATGCGGCCCACGCCCTTGTATTTGAAGCCGACGCGCTGGATCATCGAATGTTCGAGCTGGCCCATGGTCACGCGACGGCCGAAATCGGTGACATCGGTGGCGGCCGCGTCGGGGTCGATCGGCCCGCCGATCAGCGTGAGCGTGCGCGGCTGGGCCTCGGGGTCCTGTTCGGCGAGATAGGCGGTGGCGGCCAGCGCCAGTGGCGCGGGCTGGCAGACCGCGATGACATGGGTGTCGGGGCCGAGCGCGCGCATGAATTCGACGAGGTATTGGGTGTAATCCTCGATGTCGAACTTGCCCTCGGACACCGGAATGTCGCGGGCATTGTGCCAGTCGGTTATGTAAACTTCACAATCCACCAGTAGCGATTTCACGGTGGAGCGCAAAAGCGTGGCGTAGTGGCCCGACATCGGCGCCACGAGCAGAACGCGGCGGGGGTTGGGGTCGCGGCCGGTGACATTGAAATGGATGAGATCGCCAAAGGGCTTTTCGACCACGGTTTCGATATTGACGAGGTGATCGCGGCCATCGGGGCAGGTATGGGTGCGAATGCCCCAATCGGGTTTGGCCACCATGCGCTGGAACGTGCGTTCGGTCACTTCGCCCCAGGCTTCCATCCAATGCAGTGCGGGGTTTGGCAGCATGGAAAAGATCGGGTAGGATGCAAGTGCAGAGGCGGAGGCCCCAAGCCATTGGTTCGTGTTGCGGAAGCTTTCCATCAGGTCGTAGGTGGCCATGTAACGCATATGCGTCTCCTTCTGGGTTGCCATGTTCCGGTCGAAGCGACCGGAACCGGGTCGCAGGTGCCGCAGATGCCCCTCCGCCAGGGCGACGAATGCTGCGTAGCAGCGAAGATAGGGGTAATTTGTTGAGATGACAACTGATGACGCGGCTGATGACGCAACGGATGCGGGCCAGGAGCCCAATCTCGACAAGATGACCGCGAATCTCGCGCGGGTCGAGGAGTTGTCGCAACGCCTGATCCAGGCCCTGTCGAGCCGCAAGCCGCCCAATGCGCAGCTGAGCGGGCCGGATGCGGAGCTTTTCACGCGTGCGGCGACGTCCTATTGGTCGGAAATGATGCAGAACCCGGCGCGGCTTTTCGAGGCGCAGGTCGAATACTGGGGCCAGTCGGTCAAGCATTTCATGGAGGCACAGCAGGCGCTTGTCGGCGGCGAGCTGTCCGATGAGGAGGGGCCAGAGGATCCGCGATTCTCGAACCCTTTGTGGAATACGCATCCCTATTTCCATCTCGTGAAGCGGCAGTATCAGCTCAATGCCGAGGCGATCCGCAAGGCGGTCGAGGAGGCCGAGGACCTCGACGACAAGGACCGCAGGCGGCTCAACTATTTTGCCCGGCAGATCGTCGACATGCTCAGCCCGACCAATTTTCTCGGCACCAACCCGGACGCGCTGGAAAAGGCGGTGGCGACCGAGGGCGAATCGCTGGTGCGGGGGCTGGAGAACCTGGTGGCCGATCTCGAGGCCAATGACGGCGAGATGCTGGTACGGCTGGCCGATGACAGCGCGTTCGAACTGGGCCGCAACGTCGGCGCGAGCGAGGGGTCCGTGGTCTATCGCAACCGCATGTTCGAGCTTATCCAGTACGCGCCGACCACCGACGAGGTGCATGCCACGCCGCTTCTGATCTTTCCGCCGTGGATCAACAAGTTCTACATTCTCGATCTCAAGCCCGAGAACAGCCTGATCAAGTGGATCGTCGAGCAGGGCTATACGCTTTTCGTCGTCTCCTGGGTCAACCCGGGGCCGGAATATCGTGACGTGGGGATGGATACCTATATCGAGGAGGGGTTCCTCGAGGCGATCCGGGTGGTGCGCGAGATCACAGGGCAGAAGCGGATCAACACGGTGGGCTATTGCATCGGGGGCACGACGCTGAACCTGACGCTGGCGTTGATGAAACAGCGCGGCGACACGTCGGTCAAGTCGGCCACCTTCTTTACCGCGCTGACCGATTTCAAGGATCAGGGCGAGTTCACCCCGTTCCTGCAGGATGATTTCATCGAAGGGATCGAGGCCGAGGTCGAAGAGGTCGGCGTGCTGCGCAGTTTCATCATGTCGCGCACCATGTCGTTCCTGCGATCCAAGGACCTGATCTATGGGCCGGCGGTGCGTAGCTACATGATGGGCGAAACGCCTCCGGCCTTTGACCTGCTCTACTGGAACGGCGACGGTACCAATCTTCCGGCGCGGATGACGATGGAATACCTGCGCTGGCTGTGCCAGCAGAACCTTTTCGCGACCGACGGGGTCGAACTGTGCGGCGCGCGCCTGCACGTGCGCGATGTCGAGGTTCCGGTGTGCGCGGTGAGTTGCGAGACCGACCACATCGCGCCCTGGAAGGATTGTTACCGCGGCGTGCAGCAGATGGGGGCGAAGCAGAAGACCTTTATCGTGTCGCAATCGGGCCATATCGCGGGGATCATCAACCCGCCCACGAAACGCAAATACGGCCATTACACGAACACCAATATGAGCGCCGACGCACCCGCGTGGATGGAGAAGGCGAGGTTCCACGAGGGGTCGTGGTGGCCGCGCTGGGAGAAGTGGCTGCGCCGGCGGTCGGGCAAGATGGTTCCGGCGCGCGTGCCGGGCGATTCGGGCTATCCGGTGCTGTGCCCGGCCCCGGGAACCTATGTGGCGACCAAGCCAAAGGTTTGATTTTGCGAGAGTTCCATGGAAATGCTGCATCGCAGCATAAAACGCTTGCAATGCTGCAATGCAGAAACTATATTCTTTGCAGACGCAGAGAGCGGGATGACCCGCAACGCAGATGCAAAGGATCAGACCAATGGCAAAGACCCAAGACTTCACCGCCGTATTTCAGGACATGATGGGCGCGTTCCCGGTGGACAACAAGGCGTTCGAAGATGCCTTCAAGACCCAGGCGAGCCTGAACGAGAAACTGTCGGGCGTGGCCCTGCAGGCTGCCGAGAAATCGACCGAGATCTCGACCAAGTGGACCAAGGACACGCTCTCGAAGATGGCCGAGATGTCCAAGGCCCGCAAGGATCCGGCCGACTATGCCAAGGCCATGACCGATTTCGCATCGGCCAGTGCCGAAGTGGCCGCCGAGAACATGGCCGCCTTCGCCGAAGTCGCCAAGAAAGTCCAGACCGACACCGTCGAACTGATGATGGCAGCCGGCAAGGACGTGAGCGAAGAGGCCACCGCGGCCATGAAGAAAGCCACCGACGAGGTGACGTCGGCCGCCAAGAAGACCGCGGCCAAGTAAGCGAGGCAATGTTGCGCCCCTGATCTTCCTCTCCTCCCGATGACAGGGGGCGCCATTCCAAGGGGCGGGCCATGCGGCTCGCCCTTTCTTTTTGTTCTGCTCTCGCCTAGGCTGCGATGCAGCGTTGCATTTCTTGGGGAGGACAACCCGTGGCCCAGAGCGACAAGCCGCTTTTGATCAAGCGATATGCGAGCCGGAGGCTCTATAACACCGAAACCAGCGATTACGTGACGCTGGAGGATATTTCTCGCTTCATCCGGGATGGCCGCGAGGTCCAGATCATCGACCTGAAATCGGGTGACGACCTGACCCGGCAATACCTGCTTCAGATCATAGCCGAGCATGAAAGCCGGGGCGAGAACGTGCTGCCCATCGGGGTGCTCAACGACCTGGTGCGCACCTATACGACCCAGGCCACCAGCGTGGTGCCGCAATTCCTTCAGGCCAGTTTCGAGATGCTGCGCGATGGCCAGTCGAAGGTGATGGAAAACATGGGCGCGATGAACCCGATGGCCAAGATGCCGGGGTTCGAGGCGATGCAGGCCCAGCAGGAAGCGTTCATCAAGGCGATGTCCTCGGCATTTGGAAGTGCCGCCACCGGGACAACCGGGCCCGAGCGAGAGGGCGAGGGCCCGACCGCGCCCGGACAGAAGGCCGGGCCGGAAAACGACGAGGACCTGGACGCGATCAAGAAGCAGCTGGCCGAGTTGCAGTCGAAGCTCTCCAAGCTCGAAAAATAGGGACGATTTGCCATGACCAGCCCCGGCAAGATCACCTTGTGGGGGGTCGAGGTGTTCATCGCCACCGCGCAGGAGCGCTCGATCTCGGCCGCTGCGCGCCGGCTGGGCGCGTCGCCCTCGGCGGTGTCGCAGCAATTGACCAATCTCGAAAACGCGCTGGGCGTGACCCTCCTGGTGCGCAACGAACGCCCCGTGCGCCTGACCCCGGCGGGCGAGATATTCCGGCGGCGGGCCGAAACCATCGTCAACGAGGCGGCCCGGGTGCGTGCCGAACTGGCCAATAGCGATCTGAGCGCGCTGACCCGGTTCCGGTTGGGCGTGATCGAGGATTTCGAGGCCGATGTGACCCCGCAACTTCTGGCGCATATGGCCGGGCGGCTGCGCGATTGCCAGTTCCTTCTGGAAACCGGGGCGAGCCATGTCCTCTATGATCAGCTCGATGCGCGGGCGCTGGACGTGATCGTGGCGGCCGAAATGGGGGCGGCGGCGGACTGGATGGAAATTCATCCGATCCTGGAAGACGGGTTCGTGGTCGCGGCCCCGAGGGGCGTGGTGGATGCCGGCGGCGATGTGCTGGCCCAGCTCAAGGGTCTGCCGCTGGTGCAATATACCTCGCGCCATTACATGGGGCGGCTGATTTCGGATCACCTTGCGCGGCAGAACCTGACCGTGGCGCATCGGTTCGAGCTGGACAGCTACCACGCGATCCTGGCGCTGGTGGGCAAGGGGGCGGGCTGGACCATCCTGACGCCGCTGGCGCTGATGCGGGCGCGGCGCTTTGCCGATCAGCTTGAGGTGCTGGACCTGCCTTTCGCGCCCTTGTCGCGCACCATCAGCCTGATTGCGCGCAAGGGGATATTGCAGGACATGCCGGAGCAGGTTGCGACCGCCCTGAAACCGATCCTGCGCGAGGCGGTTGTTGATCCGGCGATCGCGGCACATCCGTTCCTCGCGGGGCGGCTGCGGTTGTTATGAAGGTATTTCGTTTGTTGTCGAAGGCACCCCGCCCGGGTCGGGCGCCGTCCTTTGGCCGCCACTTGATCGGGATCGGTAATCCCGGTCAGTCGCAACACGCCTCAATAGCTGATCTCGGTGCGGTAGGCCGGGTCGCGCATGAGCTCGAAATAATCGCCGCGTAGCTGGCTGGCGACGGGGCCGGGGGCATCGTTGCCGAAAATGCGATCATCGACGCGCGAGACGGGGATCGCGCCGCCGCCGGAGCTGGACAGGAACACCTCGTCGGCGTCCAGCAACTCGGAGAGTGGAAGGGCGCGGGTCTCGACGGTGAGACCGCGTGCGCGGCACATCTCGATCATGGTCTTGCGGGTGATGCCGTGCAGGACACCGTGATCCGAGGTCACGACCCTGTCGCCCTTGAGCGCGAAGACGTTGAAGCCCGGCCCTTCGGTCACGTTGTCCGCGTGATCGAGCAGCGCCGTGGTGTCGAAGCCGTTATCCTTGGCCTCGAAGAGCCCGGCGGTGAAATCGCCCCAGTGATAGTTCTTGGCGCGCGGGTTCACGCTGTCCTCGGGGATGCGGCGCGAGGATTTGGAAATCCAGAGATGGCAGCCGCGTTCCGCGACCTCGGGCTTTATCACGTGGATATAGGGCACGCAGAAGGCATAGAAATGGTTGCCGCATTCGCGCGGATCGCGCGATCCGGGGATGAGCGGCACCCCGCGCGCGGCGCTCATCGACACGTAGGCGTCGCGCAGGCCCGAACGGGCAACGATGTCATGCAGGATCTGCGCGATATCCGCGTCACCCTGGGGAATATCGAGGCGCAGCGCCTCGATGGATTGGCGAAAGCGGGCGAGATAGTCATCGAGGCGAAAGAAGCCGCCAGCCCAGACCGGAACCACGTCATAGGTGATGTCGGAATGGGTGAGCCCCCAGTCGATGACGGAAATCCTGGCCTCGTCGATGGGCAGAATCTCTCCGCCCATCCAGGCCGCGCCCTTGGTGAAATCCGTCATGGTCTGCCTCGCGTCTCAGGTTCCGTAGGCGCGAGACTGCCCCATGACCTCTTCGGCTGCAAGCACCAGCGCATCGGCGATGGCGGTGCATTGATCGAGCGTGAGATGGGCGGGCAGGCGGGCGTCGCAGGCGCGCAACAGCATGGCGCGGGTTTGCGGCAGTTCGGGCGTGCCGCCGGGGATGAAATGCCAGTTCCAGAAGGCGCGGGCATTGTCGGTCGAGAGGCCGAAGACCTGCACCTTGACACCGCGTTCCGCGGCCGCGGCGGCAAAGGCGCGGGTATCGTCATCGGTGACGCCGCAAAGGTTGAACTGGATCGAGTCGGGCGCGCGTTCCTCGGGAGGCAGGGCGTCGGGCACGGAGATCCAGGGCGAGGCGTCGAGGCGCGCGGCCACGAAATCGTGGTTGCGGCGGCCGTCGCGGACACGGCGCGCGACCTCGGGCAATTGCGGGCGGATCACCGCCGCCGAGAGGTTGGAAAGCCGAAGGTTGTAAAGCGGCAGACGGTTCTGCCACTGGCCGAACGCCTGTTCCAGATCGGCGCGGTTGTCGCCGGGGGCGAGGTGTTTCGACCAGTTGTGTTCATAGGCGCCCGACATGATGACCGCGCGGGCCACCAGATCCGCGTCGTCGGTGATGAGAATCCCGCCTTCGCCCGCATTGACGAGCTTGTAGGACTGGAACGAGAAGCAACCCACGCGCCCGATCGTGCCGATGCGCCGCCCGGCCCAGGTGGTGCCGAGACTGTGGGCCGCATCCTCGATCACCGGGATGTTGCGAGCATCGCACAGCGCCATGATGGCATCCATGTCGGAGGTATGGCCGCGCATGTGGGAGATGATCACGGCGGCGATTCCGTCGTCGATCCTGGCTTCGAAGTCCTTGATGTCAATCCGGTAATTCTCGCCCACTTCGCACAGGACGGGGATGCAGTCGGCATGCACCACCGCGGAGGGCACGGCGGCGAAGGTGAAGCCGGGGATCAGCACACGCGAGTCGCGCGGCAGGCCGAGCGCCTTGAGCGACAGGAAGAGCGCCGCCGAGCAGGACGAGACGGCCAGCGCGTATTTCACGCCCATCAGCGCGGCGAATTCCCGTTCGAGCAGCGTGACCGGGGCGTTTTCCGGGACGGTGTAGCGGAAGAGATCGCCAGATTGCAGCAAGCGGTCAATCTCGTCCCGGGCTGCGGGCGGGATCGGTTCGGCATCGTAAACGCCGGCAGCCGGGGCGCTGGCGGCGGAGGGGCGAGGGTGGATGGTCATGATTTCAGGGTTTCCGAAAGTTTCTTTCGGGAAACCTAAACCAGTTTCTTGACCGGGGAAAGAAAAATCCATGCGGTAAGGCATCGCCGCGTGGCCATGATCAAGGTGCGCTCGCCATGCCCGGGCGGCGTGTCTCCACGCGTGGTGCGGCGACGGTTAACCGGTTTGGGACAGGGCCTTGATTATGGGCGAGAAATCTTCGGCCCTGAGCGAGGCTCCGCCAACCAGTGCGCCATCGACATTGGGCACGCGGAAAACCTGATCGGCATTGTCGGGCTTGACCGATCCACCATATAGGATGCGCATACCGCGCCCCGCGCCCGGGCCAAAGCGGCGTTCGAGCCGGCTGCGGATGAAATCATGCACCTCGCCGATCTGGGCGGCGTCGGGCAGCTTGCCGGTGCCAATGGCCCAGATCGGTTCATAGGCGATGACGAGATTCTCGGCGGTCGACGTGTCGGGGATGGAGAGCGACATCTGCGCGGCGATGATGTCGAGCGTGTTGGCGGCGTCGCGCTGGGCGAGGGATTCGCCGAGACAGATCACCGCCATGAGCCCCGCCGCATGAGCAGCCCGGGCCTTGGCCCGGACCATGTCGCTGGTTTCGCCATGGTCTTCGCGACGTTCGGAATGCCCGAGGATTACCGCGCAAGCCCCCGAATCCTTTAGCATTTCTCCCGATATGTCGCCGGTATGCGCGCCCGTGCGTTCGGCATGGCAATCCTGTCCGCCGATGGCGACGGGAAGCCCTGTGCAAACTTGCGCCGCTTGAGAGATGAGCGTTGCGGGGGGGCAGACGAGGATGTCGACCGCCGGGTCGGGATGGGTCCTGGCCAGGGACCGAAGCTCGTCAAGCGAGGCGGTCAGCCCGTTCATCTTCCAGTTTCCGGCAGCCAGTTTCCGGCGCATCCGCCCCTCCCGCGTGTTCAGTGTCGCGCCATCATCGCGGGGTTTTCAGCCGGGTCAAGGGACGGGTTTTGGCGCAGCTTAACCGCGGGTCTCTTCCGGTTGAGTGTCGGCCTGCAACTCTTCGATATCCTTGAATTTTATGGATTCGCCGCAGCCACATGCCTCGGTCACGTTGGGGTTGTTGAAGACGAATCCCGATTCGAGCAGCGAGGTCTGGTAGTCGATCTCGGTGCCGAAGAGGAACATCTGTGCCATGGGGGCGATCATGATGCGGGCGCCGTCCTGTTCGACCAGTTCGTCATTGGGATCGACCGCGTCGACATAGTCCATGGTGTATTCCATGCCTGCGCAGCCGCCCTTCTTGACGCCGATGCGCAGGCCCTGGTGCCCCTTGGAGGTCATCAGCTTGGTGATCTGCGCAATGGCGGCCGGGGTCATCGTGATGGCCTGTTTGCCGGGAATTCCGAACATGAACTTCCCCTTTCAGTGGTTTGATTTCATTACATGAATCCGAGTTCAAGCCGGGCTTCGTCGCTCATCATGTCCATGCCCCATTGCGGATCCCAGGTCAGTTCGACATCGACCTGCTTCACGCCGGGAATGGGGCTGATCGCGTCGGCGACCCAGCCGGGCATCTCGCCCGCGACGGGGCAGCCCGGCGCGGTGAGGGTCATGATCACGTAAACCTCGTTCTGGTCATTGATGTCGATCGTGTAGATCAGGCCGAGGTCATAAATATTCACCGGAATTTCAGGGTCATAGACAGATCGGCATGCCTCAACGATCGAATCGTAGAGCGGATGGTTAACGGTCGACGGCGCGATCAGAGGGGTGCCTTCGAGGGGTTCGGGCTGGTTGGTCATGAAAGCCTCACGTATTTCCTGAGCAAAGATATAAGGATTCAGGGCGCCGAGGTAAAGTGCGCGCGGGTTAACGTGATCGAAACGCGTGATTCCGGGGGGTGACATCCGGCTGACATCCGGCTGCTGCCCGGCTGCCGGGCGCATTCATGTTTCGGGAACGGTTGCAAAGGTTAACCCGGCGTTCGGGCGGGGATTGGCGTATCGCTTCAAATTGACGTGGCGCATCGCCCGGAACAGCGGCGAAGCCGCCCTAACCGGACCAGCGCGAGTCCTTCTCGTGGGCGATGCGGTCGGGGTCCATGAAATGGCCGATCATGGTTTCGGTGGCCATCTCGTAGGCCGCGGGCAGGTCGAGATCGAGATGGCGGTGGGTCGTCACCTTGCCGCTGGCGATCGGGCCGGGGTTGCGGCTGGCCAGCGTCGCGGCGAACGCCATCGTGCGTGCGCGCAGCTCGGCCGGGTCCGTCACCTCGTTGACGAGCCCCGCGCGCAGCGCCCAGTCGGCGGATTTGGGCGTGCCGGTGAGCAGAAGCTCCATCAGGTGCTTGCGACCCACCGCGCGCGAAACGGCGACGGCGGGCGTGGTGCAGAACCCGTTGTTCACCACGCCGGGCAGGCAGACCGTGGCATTGTGCGAGACAAAGGCCATGTCACAGGCCGCGACCAGTTGCAGCCCGGCGGCGGTGGCGATGCCATCCACCATCGCGATTGTGGGCAGGGGCGAGAAGGTGATCGCCTGCATCATCGCGGCGCAATCGGCAAAGAGCGCACGCAGGTACGCCTCGCCATGGTCGGGGTCGGCGCGGTGGCGGGCGATTTCCTTGAGGTCATGCCCGGCGCAGAAGATATGGCCCGGCCCGTCGATCACGATCACGCGGGCATCGGGGTTTTCGGCAGCACGGCTGACGGCGCCGTGCAGGGCGCCGATCAGCGCGGCATTGAGCGCATGGGCCTTGCCGTTGCCGAGCGTCAGCGTGAGCACGCCCTGATCCAGCGTTTCGGTGAGAAGCTCGGGGGCTGTCATCTGGTTCATGGTCTCTCTCCCTTGTCCGGATCAGGCTCGCCGCTCGCTTCGCGCTTGTCCAGTCTTTCGGCGCGTCATGTGCTGCGCGTGGTGGATTTGCGGCGGCGCACGGGGGTGGGGCGGACATTGTTCTCGATCTCGTCATAGAGCTTGGCCACGACATTCTTGCCGGTCGAGACCTCGATCCCCTCGAACCCGGGCGAGGAATTGACTTCGAGCACCTTGGGCCCGCTTTCCGAGCGCAGGAGATCCACGCCCGAGAGGTTGAGGCCGAAGGTGCGGGCGGCGCGGATCGCGGTTTCGCGTTCCTCTTTCGAGATGCGCACCGATCGGGCCGATCCGCCGCGATGCAGGTTCGAGCGGAAATCGCCCTCGGCACCGGTGCGTTTCATCGAGGCCACGACCTTGCCGCCGATCACGAGGCAGCGGATATCCTCGCCGGCCGCCTCCTTGACGAAATCCTGCACCAGGAAATTGGCCTTGAGCCCGCGAAAGGCGTCGATCACCGATTCGGCGGCCTTTTTCGTTTCGGCCAGCACGACGCCCTTGCCTTGCGTCGATTCGAGCAGTTTCACGATGAGCGGTGCGGTGCCGACAAGGCCGATGAGGTTGCCGGTATCCTTGGGGCTTGCGGCGAAGGCGGTGTTGGGCATGCCGATCCGCGCCCGCGACATGAGCTGATGGGCATAGAGCTTGTCCCGGCTGGCGGTGATCCCGGCCGAGGAGTTGACGCAGAAGGTGCCGATGGTCTCGAACTGGCGCACGACGGCGGTGCCGTAGGGAGTAATCGAGGCGCCGATGCGCGGGATCACCGCGTCATAGCGCGGCAGGCGCTTGCCGTCGTAGTGCACTTCGGGGGCGAGCGCGTTGATCGCCATGTAGCAGCGGGTGGTGTCGATCACCTCGATCGTGTGGCCGCGTTTCTCGCCCTCCTCGACGAGGCGGCGGGTGGAATAGTTGTTCTCGCGCGAGAGCACGGCCACGCGCAGCGACCGGTTGGGCGCCTCCTGGCGCATCCGGGCGCTGTGATAGACATCGAAGGAAAGCTGCGGTTGCAGGAAGCGTTCGGTGGCGACGATGGTGATATGATCCAGCAGTGCCTGCCGGCCCAGCAGCATCCGGTTGTTCATGGTGGCGCGGTTGGTGAGCGTGATCTCGATCGGCCAGCTTTCACCGTTCACGGCGATGGGGGTCTCGATGACGTAGCGATGTTCGCTTTCGCCGTTGGAGCTTGTCACCTCGCGGCGGTCGACGATCGGGGCCGAGCAGGGAATCACCAGGTCGTCGCGCCCGGGGATCGGGTGCAGGGTAAAGCGCACCTTGGGGCGCGCGGCGGGGCCGAAGGTTTCGATGTCATAGGCATGGATCGCGGATGTGCGCGCGCCGGTATCGACCTTGGCCTTGAGCGCGGGCACGCCGAGCTCGGGCAGGGCGACCCATTCCTCCCATCCGAATTTAAGAAGGCGGTTTTCCGGATCGCTCATGGGTGTCTCCTTGGCAAGGGGGGCGCGAGATGGGTAAAGAGGCTCCCATAATGGTTCGGGACAGCTTATGACAGGCAGATTTGAATTCAAACTCCTCGGTCGGGACGGGGCGGCGCGGCGCGGCATGATCCGCACACCGCGGGGCGAGGTGCGCACCCCGGCCTTCATGCCGGTGGGCACGGCGGGCACGGTCAAGGCAATGCTGCCCGAGAGCGTGCGCGCGACGGGGGCCGATATCCTTCTCGGCAATACCTATCACCTGATGCTGCGGCCCGGGGCGGAGCGGGTGGCGCGGCTGGGGGGCTTGCACCGCTTCATGAACTGGGACCGGCCGATCCTGACGGATTCGGGGGGCTTCCAGGTGATGAGCCTTGCCGGGCTCAGGAAGCTGACCGAGGAGGGGGTGACGTTCAAGAGCCATATCGACGGGTCTCGCCATGAGCTGTCGCCGGAGCGGAGCATGGAGATCCAGCGCCTTCTGGGCAGCGACATCGTGATGTGTTTCGACGAATGCCCGGCGCTGCCCGCCGACCGCAAGCGGATCGAGCAGAGCATGCGGCTGTCGATGCGCTGGGCGGCGCGCTCGCGCGAAGCGTTCGGCGAGCGGCCGGGGCACGCGCTCTTTGGCATCCAGCAGGGCGGGCTGGAGCGCGATCTGCGCGAAGAGTCGGCAGAGGCGCTCAAGGCGATCGGGTTCGAGGGGTACGCGATCGGGGGCCTCGCGGTGGGCGAGGGGCAGGAGGCGATGTTCGGCGTGCTGGACCACGCGCCGGGGATGCTGCCCGAGGATCGGCCGCGGTACCTGATGGGGGTGGGCAAGCCCGATGACATCGTGGGCGCCGTGAAGCGCGGGGTGGACATGATGGATTGCGTGCTGCCCTCGCGGTCGGGGCGCACGGGGCAGGCATGGACGCGGCGCGGGGTGGTGAACCTCAAGAACGCGCGCCATGCCGATGACCCCCGACCCCTCGATGATGCCTGCGGCTGCCCGGCCTGCCGGGGCTATTCCCGGGCCTATCTGCACCATGTCTTTCGCGCCAACGAGATGATCTCGGGGATGCTGCTGACATGGCACAACCTGCATTACTTCCAGGAGATCATGGCCAGGATGCGGGATGCGATTGGCAAGGGGTGTTTTGCCGACTGGGAGGCGGAGTTTCACGCCACGCGGGCGTTGGGGGATATCGAGCCGGTCTAGGGTGGTGAAACCATTGCCCATGCCCGGAACAGCGGCGCAGCCGCCCGGGCAGCGCCCGACCGCCCCCCGGGCGGGCGCTATTCAACGTCGAACTGCCGATAATCGTTGGAAGATACCTCGCGATAAATTGCCCGCCACAACCGGCGGGAGCGCCCACCCGCGGTCGGGCACAGCCCTCTTGTCGAAAGGCCTGAGCGGGCCTGCGATCACAGCCCGAGCACCGGGGCGGCTACGAGCCACATCACCAGCGTGATCAGCCCGACGCCCAGGATGTTGAGCCAGAGTCCGGCGCGCACCATGTCGGCCATGCGCATGCCTTCGTATCCGAAGACGATGGCGTTGGGCGGGGTGGCGACGGGCATCATGAAGGCCATGGAGGCCGCCATGGCCGCGGGCACCATCAGCCATTCGACCGGCAGGCCCATGCCGATGGCCACGGCGCCGAGGATGGGAAGGAAGGTGGCGGTGACGGCGGTGTTGGAACTCACCTCGGTGATCATCAGGGTGAGCCCGGCGACGGCCATGACAAGCAGCCAGAGCGGCCATTCATCGAGGAAGGCGAAACCGCCGCCGATCCATTCGGCGAGGCCGGTGCGCTCGAACCCGGTGGCCAGTGCCAGCCCGCCGCCCAGCAGGATGAGGATGCCCCAGGGCAGCGCGGCGGTATCGCGCCAGTCGAGCAGGCGGCCCGCGCCTGCGCCGGTCCCGCCGCCCGCGGGCAGCACGAAAAGCGCGATCGCCGCGGCGATGGCGATGCCCGCATCCGAAAGCGGCAGGTCGAGCGCGCCGCGGCTCATCCAGCCCGCCGCGGCCAGGGCAAAGACGATGGCGACGCGGGACTCGGACCTGCGCATCGGCCCCAGCGCGGCGCGTTCGCGGGCGATGACCCGATCCGCGCCGTCGGGCATGAGGTTCGCGAGCGGGTAGAGCAGGCGGGTGAGCAGCAGGTAGCAGGCCAGCAGCATCAGCACCGAGAGCGGCAGGCCGATGAGCATCCAGCGGCCGAACCCGATCTCGATCCCGTGGCTGGTGGCCAGGACGCTGGCCAAGAGCGCGTTGGGCGGCGTACCGATCAGCGTGGCGACCCCGCCGATCGAGGCGGAATAGGCGATGGCCAGCATCAGCGCCACGCCGAAACGGCGGCTGCGCGCGTCATCGGGGCTGTTCTCGCCGACAAAGCCGATCACCGGCAGGGCGACGGCGAACATCATCACGGTGCTGGCGGTGTTGGAAATCCACATCGACAGGAACGCGGTGGCCAGCATGAAGCCCAGCGTGATCCGCGCGGGTACCGCCCCCATCGCGGCCACGATGGCCAGCGCGATGCGCCGGTGCAGCGCGTGGCGCTGCATCGCGGCGGCGATCATGAAGCCGCCGAGAAAGAGAAAGATGATCGGGTCGGCATAGGATTGCGTCACCTGCGCAACCGGCGCGATGCCGAGCGCGGGCATGAGCGGCACCGGCAGAAGCGCGGTGGCGGCGAGCGGCACGGCCTGCCCGATCCACCAGGTCACCATCCAGGCGATCAGCCCGGCCAGTCGCCACGCGGCAAGGTCGAGCGCGCCGGGCGCGGGCAGCGCCATGAGCGCCAGCCCCAGCAGCGGCCCGGCAACGAGCGCCGCGCGCCGCAGGGCCGGATTCTGGTCGCTGTCGGGGCGAAGATCGTCGGCCATGGAACCTGCCTTGGGTGTGTGGTGAGCGCGAGCCTAGCAGCCTTGTGCCGGATGGCCAGCCCCGGCATGTGACGGCGGAACGGCGCTCCTGCTTGCGCAGATCGCCCCGCCCGCCGTCCCGTGCGCCTCCGGCGGGAGTATTTGGGGCAAGATGAAGGGGCGGGGGCGGTCCGTTCCGGGTCAGGCGCTGCGGCGGGCGGGGATGTCGGAAGTGGGTTCGTTGCCCTGGGCGCGGACGAGGTGGGGGGCGTCGGCGTCCAGCAGGGCCAGGGCGTCGGTGGCGGTGATGGCGGTGCAGAACTCGCCGTGAAGATTGCCCACCGACATGGCGTGCACGCGGTCGGGGTCGTGATCGGTGCCGTTGAGATCGGCATGGTTGCAGGTGGCGCAGGCATCGTGGACGAGATGGCAGTCATAGCCCATGTTCCCGGCCATGCGGGTGGTGGTTTCGACGCAGAAATTGGTGAAATAGCCGGCGATGACGAGGCGGGCGATGCCGGCGGCGCGCAATTGCGCGTCGAGATCGGTGCCGATGAAGCCGGAATTGACCGATTTCTCGACCACGATCTCGCCCGGGGCGGGGTCGAGCCCGTCGATCTGTGCGCCGGTGGGCAGGGAAAACTTGAGCGGGCTGTCGGGCTCGACGCTGTCATGGCGGGTGAAGGCCACCCGGCGTCCGGCGGTGCGGAAGCCCCCGAGCAGGTCGCGCAGGCGGTCGTCGCAACCGGGGTTGTTCATCCGTCCGTTCCGGCCGCCCCAATGGGTGAGGTCATGCACGCCCTTTTGCACGTCGATGAGCAATAGCGCGGTGTCGGGTCCGAATTGTGCGATCATCGTGGTCTCCCTTGCTGGCAGGCGCAGGATAGCGTGGCTTTTGGCGCTGTCATCCGGGAAACGCCGCGTCCGGGTCGATTCCGTCTGCAATCGTCGCTTGCCCGTCGCGTGCTGCGCGTGCATTCTGGTCCGAGAGGTTGAAACGGGCGCGGGCAACGCCCAATTAATCTTTCGGAAACGTGGAGACGCCGCGCGCTGCCTGATCGAGGGGCCCGGCGTCTTGCCAAGAACAAGGACCAGAGCATGCAAGAGCCACTCAACACATCCTATCCCGTGCTGCCGCTGCGCGACATCGTGGTTTTCCCGCACATGATCGTGCCGCTTTTCGTCGGGCGCGAGAAATCGGTGCGCGCGCTTGAAGAGGTGATGGCCGACGACAAGCAGATCCTGCTGTCGAGCCAGATCGACCCGAGCGTGGACGAGCCCACAGCCGAGGGCATCTACAAGGCCGGCGTGGTGGCCAACGTGCTGCAACTGCTCAAGCTGCCCGACGGCACGGTCAAGGTGCTCGTCGAGGGGCAGGCGCGGGTGCGCATCGTCGAGTATCTCGACAACGAGGAATTCTTCGAGGCGCGGGCCGAGTACCTGACCGAGATGCCGGGCGATACCGCGACGCTGGCCGCGTTGCAGCGCACCGTCGCGAATGAATTCGAGCGTTACGCCAAGATCCGCAAGAACATCCCCGAAGAGGCGCTGGCCGCGGTCAGCGAGGCGGAGGATGCGGCCAAGCTGGCCGACCTCGTGGCGGGGCATCTGGGCATCGAGGTGGGCCAGAAGCAGGAACTCCTGGAGACGCTGTCGGTGAGCGAGCGGCTCGAGAAGATCTATGGCCTGATGCAGGGCGAGATGAGCGTGTTGCAGGTCGAGAAGAAGATCAAGACGCGCGTCAAGAGCCAGATGGAGAAGACCCAGCGCGAATATTACCTGAATGAGCAGATGAAGGCCATTCAGAAGGAGCTGGGCGATGGCGAGGAGGGCGCGAACGAGATCGCGGAACTCGAAGAGAAGATCGCCAAGACCAAGCTGTCCAAGGAGGCCCGTGAAAAGGCCGAGGCCGAGCTCAAGAAGCTCAAGAACATGAGCCCGATGAGCGCCGAGGCGACGGTGGTGCGCAACTACCTCGACTGGATGCTGGCCATTCCGTGGGGCGTCAAGAGCCGGGTCAAGAAAGACCTGCACAAGGCGCAGGAGATCCTCGATGCCGATCACTATGGCCTGGAGAAGGTCAAGGAGCGGATCGTCGAGTATCTCGCGGTGCAGCAACGCTCGAAGAAGCTCAAGGGGCCGATCATGTGCCTCGTGGGACCGCCGGGCGTGGGCAAGACCAGCCTCGGCAAATCCGTGGCGCGGGCCACGGGGCGCGAGTTCATCCGCATTTCGCTTGGCGGTGTGCGTGACGAGAGCGAGATCCGCGGTCACCGGCGGACCTATATCGGCTCGATGCCGGGCAAGATCATCCAGGCGCTGAAGAAGGCCAAGACCACCAATCCGCTCATCCTGCTCGACGAGATCGACAAGATGGGGCAGGATTTCCGGGGCGATCCGGCGAGTGCGATGCTCGAGGTGCTCGATCCCGAACAGAACAGCACCTTTTCGGACCACTATCTCGAGGTCGAATACGACCTGTCGAACGTGATGTTCCTGACCACGGCGAACAGCTACAACATGCCGGGGCCGCTTCTCGACCGGATGGAGATCATCCCGCTGGCGGGTTATACCGAGGATGAAAAGCGCGAGATCGCCAAGCAGCACCTTCTGGACAAGCAGGTCAAGAACCACGGTCTCAAGAAGGGCGAGCTGGTGATCGAGGATTCGGCGCTCACGTCGATCATCCGGCACTATACCCGCGAGGCGGGGGTGCGGAACATGGAGCGCGAGATCGCCAAGATCGCCCGCAAGGCGGTGACGATGATCGTCAAGAAGGAGGCGGAAAAGATCGTCGTGAACGACGAGAACATCACCGATTTCCTGGGCGTGAAGAAGTTCCGCTATGGCCTGGCCGAGGAACAGGACCAGGTCGGCGTCGTGACCGGGCTGGCCTATACCTCGGTGGGTGGCGAGCTTCTCAACATCGAGGCGCTGCGCCTGCCCGGCAAGGGGCGGATGAAGACCACCGGCAAGCTGGGCGACGTGATGAAGGAGTCGATTGACGCGGCCTCATCCTATGTGCGCTCGATCGCGCCGCAGATCGGGATCAAGCCGCCGCGGTTCGACACGTTCGACATTCACGTCCACGTGCCCGAAGGTGCGACGCCCAAGGACGGGCCGAGCGCGGGGCTGGCGATGGTCACGTCCATCGTTTCGGTGCTGACCGGCATCCCGGTGCGCAAGGATATCGCCATGACCGGCGAGGTCACGCTTCGGGGCAATGCGCTGGGCATTGGCGGTTTGAAGGAGAAATTGCTGGCCGCTCTGCGCGGGGGCATCAAGACTGTGCTGATCCCCGAGGAGAACGAGAAGGACCTTGCCGAGATCCCCGACAACGTGAAGGAGGGGCTCAAGATCATCCCGGTGAGCCATGTCAGCGAGGTTCTGAAACTCGCGCTGGTGCGTGAGCCCGAGCCGGTGGACTGGGACGAAGCCGCCGAAGAGGCCGCCGCCGCCGCGCGGATGGCCGAAAGCAAGGAAGGGACCGGCGCCACGGCGCATTGAGCCCTGCCTTCGGGTCAAGAAAACAGCAGGCCGTTCCGGGCAACCGGGGCGGCCTGTTGCTGTTGTTTCAGGATTGCCCCTTGCGCGGAAGCAAGGCACCGTCCGACCGCCCCCGGGCGGGCGCTTTGCGGCGCCTAGCCCACTGGTATCATTGAATTTTGCAGAGAGGTGGAGCGAACTGGTCGAGGGGCGGAGCGCCCAACCGTGGTCAGGCGCTGTCCGGTTCGTCCAACGGCAGCAACGTCGCCTTCGCCCCGAGCGGGCCCGCCCCGGATCAGCGCGAAGTGGCCCAGGTCATCACCGCGGCGAGAAACAGCAGAAGCCCGGTGCCGGGCGCCGAGGAACTGGCCGCGGTTTCGGTGGCGATCAGGTCCTCTTCGATCACGGGATCGGAAAGGCCCGAGGCCTGGGCGGTGGATATGGTCAACGTGACGGCCAGAACGGCCGGAATGCAAATTTCTTTCATGACGCCCCCAAGCGGTCATTTAATGACCAAACATTAGCGGTGCGGCGCGTTTTGCGCAACTTTTCATGGTTGTCCCGGTTTGAAACTGGATTTTTCGCGGTTTTGCGGTTAGCGTTACCGGAAAAAAAGACATTCAATCAGGCAGTAATGAAAGCGAGGCGGCACAAGATGGCCAAGAGCACCACGACATCCACGAAATCCGCAGGTGAAACGCGGCCGAGAACGGTCAAGGTAAGCCCGAAATCCACCGCCAAACCGGCACGCGTCGCGAAGGTGGCCACGCCCGACCCCGTGGTGGTCGAGCAAAGCCGCCCCGAGGTGGCCGCGCCGGCCATGCGCAAGAAGGAACTGGTCGACGCGGTGGTGAGCCGCTCGGGCGTGAAGCCGCGTTATGTCAAACCCGCCGTCGAGGCCGTTCTGTCCGAGATTGCCGGGGCGATTGCCGAGGGGCGCGGCCTGGATCTGCCGGGGCTGGGCAAGGTCAAGGTGCAGCATAGCAAGAAGCTGTCGAACGGCGATGTCTATGCGATCCGCAACCGCCAGCCGAAACCCGCCCCCGCGCGCCCCGCCGGGTCCGGGGCGGAGGCGGACAAAGAGCCCAATGACCCTCTTGCAGAGGGCGCCAAGTGAGGCTAAACAGCCGTCCACCGGGTGATTAGCTCAGTGGTAGAGCGCTTCGTTCACATCGAAGATGTCGGGAGTTCAAATCTCTCATCACCCACCAGAATTCCGGGGCGTGTCCATGCCGGACACGCCCTTTTTTCTTGGGGCAGTGATCGTGGAGAATTGCATGGGTGACAGACCGCCGCTTTACCTTTTGCGCCATGGGCAGACGACCTGGAACGCCGCCGGACGGGTTCAGGGGCAGCTCGAGTCGGAATTGAGCGAGCTGGGCCGGGATCATGCGCGTCGGCAGGGGGAGATACTGGCGCGGCTGGATCTGCCCGAGGGGCTGGGCGTCTATTGCAGCCCGCAAAGACGCACCCGCCAGACGGCAGAGCTGGCGCTTGGGGCGCTTGGCCTTGAGCCGCTGTTCGACGACCGTTTGAAGGAGATCCACCTGGGCGCGTGGGAGGGGCGGTATTACGCCGACCTGACCGCACAGGACCGCGCGTTCTTCGAGGGGCGCAGCACCCTGATGCTGTGTCTCGACGGCCCCGGCGAGACATTGGCGGACATGCAGGTGCGGGTGGGCGCTTTTCTCGATGATCTCGACGGCCCGGCGCTGGTGGTGAGCCACGGTGTGGCGCTCACGGTGCTGCGCGGGCTGGTGCTGGGGCTGGACGTGGCCGGGATGGAAGGCCTGGGGGCCGAGCAGGGCGTGATCTATGAATTGCGCAACGGTGCGCAGATCGTCCACCGCTGAGATGTGGCACCATGCGCGCCGCCGCCCGCCCGGTCGGGCCAGCGACGCGCAGGAGAGCCTTGCCGATGGCATCGGCGCGGGATTTTATGCTGCCGCGGGGTTGACCTTTGCCGGGCTTGGCCCCCATTTGTCTGATAATGGTTTAACGCGAAAAAAAAGGGGGGCTTTCCCATGGCTTTCGAACTTCCTGATCTTCCTTATGCCCATGATGCGCTGGCTGCGAAGGGCATGTCGAAGGAGACGCTGGAATATCACCACGACCTGCACCACAAGGCCTATGTCGACAACGGCAACAAGCTCATCGCGGGGACCGAGTGGGAATCGAAGCCGCTCGAAGAGATCGTGAAAGGCACCTACAAGGCCGGGGCCGTGGCCCAGAACGGGATTTTCAACAACGCCTCGCAACACTGGAACCACATGCAGTTCTGGGAAATGATGGGCCCGGGTGACACGGGTATGCCGGGCGAGCTGGAAAAAGCCCTCACCGAGGCGTTCGGATCGGTCGACAAGTTCAAGGAAGAGTTCGCCGCTGCTGGGGCCGGGCAGTTCGGATCGGGCTGGTGCTGGCTGGTGCAGAACGCCGACGGGTCGCTGGCGGTGACCAAGACCGAGAACGGTGTGAACCCGCTTTGCTTTGACCAGACCGCGCTGTTGGGTTGCGATGTTTGGGAGCATTCCTACTACATCGATTTCCGCAACAAGCGCCCGGCTTACCTTCAGAATTTCCTCGACAAGCTGGTGAACTGGGAAAACGTGGCGAGCCGGATGAAGTGAGCCTGCCCACCAGGCATGGATCGGCGGCCGTCCTTTTGGGGCGGCCGTTTTTTTGTGATGCGCGATGACGCGCGGACGCGGTGCGCGTGGCGGCGTTGTGCGGGTGAGTATTTTTGCCAAGAAAGAGCCAGGACTGCGGGTTCAGCCCGAGGCGAGGAGCCTTTCGCGGAGGGTCGCAAGGGCCGCTTCGGGGGTCTCCACGCGCGTGATGAAGTCGCGCAGCGATGCATCGGCAAAGCCCTGCGCGATCACGTAATCCACAAGGGCCGTGAGCGGACCCCAGTAGCCATTCGTGTCGAGCAGCAGGATCGGCTTGGCATGCAGTCCGAGCTGCGCCCATGTGAGCACTTCGAAGAACTCGTCGAGACTGCCCGCGCCGCCGGGCAGGACCACGATGGCATCGGAATTCATGAACATGACCTTCTTGCGTTCGTGCATGTTCTCGGTGACGACGAAACGGGTGAGATCGCGCTTGCCCACTTCGAGTTGCATGAGATGCGAGGGGATCACGCCGAACGTGTCGCCGCCCGCCGATTGCGCGGCGCGGGCCACGGCCCCCATCAGCCCGACATCGCCCGCGCCATAGACCAGCCGCCAGCCTTCCCGGGCCAGCACGGTGCCGAATTCGGTGGCGGCTTCGATATAGGCCGGATCGGTGCCGGGGCGCGAGCCGCAATAGACACAGATCGAGGGTTTTGGCGCGGATGCGGTCATCGGGGTCCGTTCTGTGGGGCAAGAGGTGTTTTGACCCCTGTTATACTTGTTGCTAAAGAGGCTCAACCGCGTTTGCTGCCATGGCGCGGAGGGGAAGGATTCTGACATGAGCAAACTGGCCGGGCTGTCCGGGATGCAGGGCGTGATGCTGGGGGGGGCCGCGGTTGCCGCGGTCGCATTGGCGGGCGCCTGGTGGGGTGGGGTGTTGACCCCCGGGCCCGAGCCGCGCGCAAGCGCGCCGGAGCGTGTGGAGGTTGCTGTGCCCGAGGTTTCCGCCCCAAAGGACGGGACCGTGCCGGACGGCGAGACGTCACCGGAAGCCGCGGCCGTTGCCCAGGACGAACCGGCGCCGGACGTTGCATCCGAGCCCGAGCCCCTGGGCGAAGCCGAAACCGCGCCCGAACGGCCGGTCGCGGATGAGCCGGCCGCCCCCACCGAGGATACGGCGGAGACCGCGGATGCGGCGGAAGACGGGTCGCGTCTGCCCCGCTTCGACCTGGTGCGGATCGAGGCGGATGGCAGCGCGATGGTGGCAGGGCGCGGCGCGCCCGGGGCCGAGATCCTGATCGAGCTCGATGGCGAGGAGATGAGCCGTCTGCAGGCCGCGGGCGATGGCAGTTTTGCCGGTTTCCTGAACCTGCCACCGTCGGATGCGGCGCGGGTTCTGCGGCTGGTGCAGATCATGGACGGGGCACGCCTGGTGTCGCGGGACGAGGCGATCCTCGCGCCGGTGGCGACAGCCGCGGTGGAGCCGGAGCGTGACGTGGTCGCGCCGGAGGATGCCGGCGCCCGGGACGGCGATGCAGGCACCGAGCCGGAAGAGACCGCATCGGCGCCGCAGGTGTCGGTGACGGACACGCTCGGGCATGAAGAGGTTGCCCGCGATGACATGACCGGCGGCCAGGACAAGACGGCGGTCGATGACGAGCCCGGCGCCGACCGGTCCCGCGACGACGTGGAGCGGCCCGCGCGGGCCGCGAGTTCCGAGGACCCCGATGCGCGGCCCGGGGCCGCGCCGCGGCCGGACGCGGAGACGGTGGTCACGGCCCCGTCGGACCGCCCCGAGACGGAACCGGCGGATGACGCGCCTGCACCCGAGGCCGCGCCCGAAGCCGCGCAACAGCGGACGGCGGTCCTGATGTCGGATGACGCCGGGGTGCGGGTGATGCAGCCGCCGGCATCGGACCCGGCCACGCCAGAGGCGATGAGCGAGGTGGCGATTGATGCGATTTCCTATTCCGACGCCGGAGATGTCGAGATCACCGGGCGGGGGCGTCGCCTGGACGCGTCAGATGGCGGGTTTGTCCGTGTCTATATCGACAACCGCGCCGTGACCACTTCGCGGATCACGGCAGACGGGAACTGGCGGACCGATCTGCCGGATGTAGACACCGGCGTTTACACGTTGCGCATTGACCAGGTCGACGAGGAGGGCAAGGTGGTGAGCCGGGTCGAGACACCGTTCAAGCGCGAGGCGCCGGATGCCCTGGCCGAGGCCCGGGACGGGTCGGGGACCGCATCCGGACCGGTGGCGCCGGTGACGGTGCAGCCGGGCGATACGCTCTGGGCGATCTCGCGCGAGAATTACGGCAAGGGCATTCTTTATGTCCGGCTCTACGAGGCCAATCGCGACCGTATTCGTGACCCCGACCTGATCTATCCCGGGCAGGTCTTCGACATTCCGCGCGAATGAGGGTTTGTCCGGTCTAACGCCAGGTGGGGCGTGGCGTGGCACCCTCTGGCAATCCCCGGGAAACGGGCCTATCTAGGCCACTCGACCCCGAGGAAAGGACTGCCGATGCGCCGACGCCGCGCCAAGACCGAGACCAGGCTCAACACGGACCAGGCATCGGGTCTGCGCACGATCCGGCGGGTCGCGCCCTATCTCTGGCCGGATGAGCCGGCATGGGTGAAACGCCGGGTGGTGCTGGCCATGGTGGCGCTGGTGGCGGCCAAGGTGATCGCCGTGCTGACGCCGATGATCTACAAGCTCGCGGTCGATGCGCTCGGCGGGGACGAGGCGGGATCGGGCAGCGGTGCGGGCGAGGGCATGAGCCAGCTCATGCTGGGGGCCGTGGGGCTGACCGTGGCCTATGGCATGTCGCGGCTGATGACCAACGGGTTCCAGCAATTGCGCGACGCGTTTTTCGCCGCGGTGGGGCAGCGGGCGCTGCGGGCGCTGGCGCTGGAGACGTTCCAGCATATTCACCGCCTCTCGATGCGCTATCACATCACGCGCCGGACGGGGGGCCTCAGCCGGATCATCGAGCGCGGGGTGAAGGGGGTGGAGTTCCTGCTGCGCTTTCTGCTGTTCAGCATCGCGCCGCTGGTGCTCGAGCTTGCGATGATCGGGGTGATCTTCTTCTGGCTTTTCGACGCGCGCTATCTCGGGGCGGTGGTGCTGACCATCGCGCTTTATGTGTGGTTCACCTTCAAGGTGACGGAATGGCGGGTGAAGCTGCGCCGCGAGATGAACGACCAGGACACGGATGCCAACCAGAAGGCGATCGACAGCCTGTTGAACTTCGAGACGGTCAAGTATTTCGGCGCCGAGGAGCGCGAGGCGCAACGTTATGACAAGGCCATGGCGGCCTATGCGCGTGCCGCGCTCAAGACCGCCTATTCGCTGGCCTTCCTCAATTTCGGGCAGTCCTTCCTGATCACCGGCGGGCTGGTCGCGGTGATGGTCTTTGCCGCGCTCGAGGTGCAGAACGGCACGCTGACCGTGGGCGATTTCGTGATGGTCAATGCCTACATGATCCAGATTACCATGCCGCTCAATTTCCTCGGCACGGTTTACCGGGAGATCCGGCAGGCGCTGGTGGACATGGGCGAGATGTTCGACCTGCTGGAGCAGCCGACGGACGTGGCCGACAAGCCCGGAGCCCGACCGCTGGAGGTCGCGGGTGGCGTGGTGCGGCTTGACGACCTGCGCTTTGGCTACGAGGACGACCGCCAGATCCTCAAGGGGGTGAGCCTGACGGTGGACGCGGGCGAAAGCGTGGCCATCGTGGGGCCCTCGGGGTCGGGCAAATCGACCATCGGGCGGCTGTTGTTCCGATTCTACGACGTGCAGGGCGGGGCATTGACGATCGACGGGCAGGATGTGCGGGATGTCACCCAGAAGAGCCTGCATGACGCGATCGGCGTGGTGCCGCAGGACACGGTGCTGTTCAATGACACGATCCGCTACAACATCGCCTATGGCCGCGACGGGGCCAGCGAGGAAGAGATCATCGCGGCGGCCAGGGACGCACAGATCCACGATTTCATAATGAGCCTGCCACAGGGCTATGACACGGCCGTTGGTGAACGGGGACTGAAGCTCTCGGGCGGCGAGAAACAGAGGGTGGGCATCGCCCGGACCCTGCTCAAGAACCCGCCGATCCTGCTTCTGGACGAGGCGACGAGCGCGCTCGATACCGAGACGGAGCAGGAGATCCAGGGCGCGCTCAAGCGCGCCGCCGAGGGACGCACGGTGCTGATGATCGCGCACCGCCTGTCCACGGTGGCGGATGCCGACCGGATCGTGGTTCTTGAGAACGGCGAGATCGCGGAAGAGGGCACCCATGCCGACCTGCTGGCGCGGCAGGGGCGCTACTGGAACCTGTGGCAGCGGCAGGCGTCGGACCGCGACGAAGCGGCATGATCCGGGTTCGGGATGCAGATGCGGCGGACGCGGCCACAGTTCGGGATATTCACCGGGCGGCGTTCGGGCAGGACGACGAGGCGGACCTTGTCGCCGCGCTCTTGCGGGACGAGACGGCGCAGCCCGTCCTGTCGCTGCTGGCTGAAACCGACGAAGGCGCGGTCGGGCATATCCTGTTCAGCGCGGCCCGGGTTGCGGGGCGCAGGGCGGCGCTGCTGGCGCCATTGGCGGTGCGGCCCGAATGCCAGCGAAAGGGTATCGGCGGCGCGCTGATCGCCGAAGGATTGGCACGACTGCGCGGCACGGGGGTGGCGGCGGTCTTTGTCTTTGGTGATCCGGCCTATTATGGGCGGTCGGGGTTCGCCCCGGCCCATGCCCATGGCATGGCGCCGCCCCATCCGGTTGAAGAGCCATGGCGCGATGCCTGGCAGGCGGTGGTTTTCGCCCCGTATACCGTTTCGGGCCGCGTGTCCGTCGCGCGGAGTCTTGACGACCCTGTGCTTTGGCAGGTCTGAACCGGGGCGCGCGCCGCGCGTGAAGGCGCGGCGCCGTCTGACGCGAGCGATCTGCCCCTGGCGTCACTCCGCGGCGCGCACGGTGTCGTTGCCCTTGCCCGTCTTGCCGTCGGTTTCGTCGCTTTCCTGGTCCGCCGGGGTGCCGTCCTTGTCGGGATCGGCGGACGATTTCAGCTTGCCGAGGCGGGCGAAGACCGATTGCATCTCGTCGGCCGTGGGATCGACGGTGCCGTCGTCGACATCTTCGAAATCGGCTGTGACAGTGGCGAACTCGGTGGGCCAGAGCAATTCCGGCACCCTTGTGCGGCTGGCGGCGCGGCGCAGGGCGAAATCCTGGGCCGCCCGGCTGGCCCGGCCGAGGCTGAGCGCGGCCAGCGCGCGGGCGGACCAGCCGGCATAGGTCGAGACCCAGACCCTGAGCGCCAGCATAGAGGGCGTGAAGACCAGCGTGAGCATGGTGGCCACGCCAAGGCCGAACACGACCGCGGTGGCCAGTTGTTTCCACCACAGCGCCGTGGGGCTGTCGACCGAATAGCCGCCCTCCCAGAAATCGAGGCTGAGCCCGAACATCATCGGCGTGAGGCCGGCCATGGTGGTGATCGTGGTCAGGATCACAGGGCGGATACGGTCCTCGACGGTGCGAATGATCGCCTCGCCGCGGGGCATGTAGCCGGCATATTCCTGATAGGTGTCGATGAGCACGATGTTGTTGTTCACCACGATGCCCGCGAGCGAAACGATGCCCACGCCGGTCATGATGATCGAAAAGGGCTGATCCATGACCAGCATCCCGATCAGAACACCGGTGGTCGACAGGACCACGGCCAGCAGCACCAGCACCGCGTTGTAGAAGCTGTTGAACTGTGCCAGCAGGATGATGAACATCAACGCCAGCGCGCCCGCGAAGGCGGTCATCAGGAAGGTCTGGCTTTCCGCCTGATCGTCCTGGTCGCCGGTCCATTCCCACTCGATACCATCCGGCAAGGGGCCGGTTTCAAGCCATTCGGTAAGCCCGGCGATGCGCTCGTTGGCGGTGACGGGCACAAGCTTTGCCGCCCCCTCGTCAATCAGGGTCTGCAACTGCGCGTCCGTATAGGCCGCGTTGCGCTGGAGAACGGCATGCGGCTTTCCGTTCGTGCTGCGCAGTGCGCCATCGTCGTCCCGTTGCAGGAGCGCAAGCGTATCGGCGCCCGACTCAAGCGCCTCGCTCTGCGAGATGTCGAGTGTTCCGACCCCGCGGAGCGCGCCTCCGCCGCTTTCGAGATCGGAAATCGTGCCGGCGGGTTCGGGCAGGGTGTCGCCCTGGAACACCAGTTTCTGCAAACCCGAGCGGACCCCGGCCTTCACATCGAAATAGCGGGTCTGGTTGGTGCGGTTGATCTCGGCCAGCTTGGCGACCGGTTGACGGTTGATGAAATTCGACAGCGGGATCAGCCCGTCGGCGGTGCGGACCTTGAGCGTGTCGAGCGTGGAGAGCACGCGATCGCCCTCGGGCAGTCGGACGCGGATCTCGATCTCCTCGTCCGAACTGTCCACCCGCATCGTGTCGAGCAGCAGGCCACGGGTGACGAGCTGGACCATGCCGCCCACGCTGGCCACGTCGGCGCCGAAGCGCCCGGCCTGTTCGACATCGACGTCGATCTGCCAGTCGATACCGGGCAGGGGCAGCGTATCCTCGACCAGTTCGAGCGCCGGGTTATCGTCGAAACGGGCGCGCGCGGTTTCGGTGGCCGCGATGAGATCTTCCCAATCGTCGCCACTGAGGCGCAGGTGCACCGGCTTGGCCGAGGCGGGGCCGCGCCCCTGTGCGAGGATCTCGATCTGGATGCCGGGGATCTGTTCGAGCGCTTCGGTCAGTTCGGCGATCACCGTGTCGCCGTCGAGCTCGGGTCGGTCGGCGCGATCCTCCCACGGGATGGTTTCAAACTGGACCTGGCCGATCGTGTCCTTGGGTGGCTCTGCGCCGCCGGTGTTGTTGTCCAGTCCGCCCTCGCCGGCGAAGGCAAAGGCGTTGTCGACACCCGGATGGGCCAGCACGACCTTCTCTGCCTGCTGCACGAGCCGGTCCTTCTGCCCGATCGAGAGATTGCCGCGCGCGCGCACGTAGACGATGGCCTGCTCGGGCTCGCTCTCGACGAAGAACTCGGTGCCGTTGTTGTTCTCGCCGTAATAGACAAAGACGTTGACCACCACGAAGACCACCGCCGCGATCGTCACGATCGGCATGATCGGATTGCCGGTCAGGAGCTTGACGAACCAGCCGAACCCGGTTCGGCGGCGGCGCCCGGAGACGGGCGGCGGGCGGCGCGTGATCCTGGCCGCGGTCAATGTGATCGAACTTGCCATCGCTCCGAGCATGAAAATGACAATGCCGGGCACATAGGCCATGACTCCGGTCAGCGGGGTTGGTCCACCGGTCAGCGGCCGAACGAGGTAATCGGGGTTGAGAATCTGCATCATGCCGACGAAGACCAGGCCCAGCGCGGGCGGGACGAGCGCGGCGCGCACCGTCCAGCCAAGACGCGCGCGCAACCAGCCCGCGATCCGCGTGAAGACGCGGGTCACGCGCCCCGTCACCCCGCCCATGACCGGCAGGTAGATCAGCGCCACGATGAGCGAGGCCGAGAGCACGAAAATCAGCGTGACCGGCAGCATCCCCATGAACTGCCCCGGCACGCCGGGCCAGAACAGCATCGGAAGAAAGGCGCAGAGCGTGGTCGCGGTCGAGGAGATCACTGGCCAGAACATGCGCTTGGCGGCCTCGACATAGGCATGCATGGGGCCGGTGCCGGCCTGGATGCGCTTGTCGGCGTATTCGACCACCACGATGGCGCTGTCGACCAACATGCCGACGGCAAGGATCAGGCCGAACATCACGATATTGGACACCGCAACGTCCATCACGGCGAGAAAGGCAAAGCACAGCAGGAAAGAGGTCGGGATGGCGAACCCCACAAGCAGCGCGGGCCGCACGCCGAGGGCCCCGAGCACCACGATCATCACCAGCGCGATGGCGGTCAGCACCGAGCCTTCGAGCTGGCTGATCATCGAGTCCACGACGCGGGACTGGTCGTTGGAACTTCCGACCTTCACGGCGGCACGCATTTCGGCGGGCCAGTCCTCGCTGGCGCTCTGCACCGTCTCCTTGACCGTGTCGGCCATGTCGAGCAGATTGAAACCCTTGCGTTTGACGACCTGGAGCGCGACCGTGTTCTCGCCGTTGAAACGCGCCGTGGAATCGCGGTCTTCGAAGGTCAGGCGAATGTCGGCCAGATCACCCAGCGTGACCACCCGGTCGCCATTCGTCTTGACCGGCAGGGAATAGACATCCTGCGGCTCGTCAAAGCTTGACGGGATCTTGACCGCGAAGGTGCCCGATGCGGAATCCACCTCGCCCGCCGCGATCAACTGGTTGTTGTTCTGAACGACCGATATCAATTCGCTCGCGGTCACGTTGTAGGATTCGAGCTTGAGCGGGTCGATCACCACTTCGAGCATTTCGTCGCGGTCGCCGGCAATGCCCGCTTCGAGCACGGAATCGAGCGCCTCGACCCGGTCTTGCAGATCCTTGGCGATCTGGTTCATCGTCCGCTCGGGTACCGCCCCGGTAAGGTTGATGATGAGAACCGGGAATTCCGAAAAATTGATCTCGTTGATCGAATATTTCTCGTATCCGTCCGGGAATTGGCCTTCGGCGGTGGACATTGCCTCGCGCACGTCGGCCATGGTCGCGCTCTTGTTCCAGCCGAACTCGAATTCCAGGAACACGCCGGCATAGTTCTCGGCCGCGGTCGAGGTCATCGTCTTGAGCCCGTCGAGATCGCTGAGCTCGGTCTCCATCACCTTGACGAGCAGCGTTTCGCTGTCGTCGGCGGAGATACCGGGGAAGGGCACCGAGACGAAGAGCCCGGGGATCTGGATGTCGGGCTCGCCCTCCTTGGGGAGCTGGAAATAGGAATAGCCCCCGGCAAGAAGCGAGAGCGCGATGAAGGCCACCACCATGCGGGCGCGGCGCGCGGCCCAGTCGACGATGCCGGTCATTGCGCGGGTTCCTCGTAGCTGGCGCGCACCGGCACGCCGTCGATCACGTATTCCTGTCCGATGACGATCACGTCGGCGCGCTCGTCGAGGCCCGTGACCCAGGCGCCCTCCGCGGTGTCCCGCAGGAGGCTGACCTCGCGGAACCGCGCACGGTTCTCGTCGTCGACGATTCGCACCCCGAGCTTGCCGTCATCACTGAGCGTGAGGGCCGATTGCGGCACGAGATGCGCCGCTGCCCCGTCCGAGGCGATGGCGATTTCGGCGGTCTGGCCGTCGCGGATGTCAAGATCGGGATTGGGCACCTGGAGTTCGACCCGGAAGGTGCGGGTCGTCGGATCGGCGGCGCGCGAGATGAAGGTGACACGGCCCTCCACCTCGCGCCCGTCGGCCAGGCGGGCCCCGGCGGGCGCGTCCACCTCGACGCGGTCGATCTGGGTTTCGGGCACGAAGCCGACGACCCGGATCGGGTCGAGCTGTATCACGGTGGCGCAGAGCCCGTTGGGCGAGAGCAGCGAGCCGAGTTCGGCGGTATCGGATTCGAGCAGACCGGCGAAGGGCGCGTGAATCTCGAGCCGCGACATCTCCTTTTCTGCTGTCTTCACGGCCGCTTCGGCCGACTGGATCCCGGCCGCCACCGACATCAGGCCCGATTCTGCGGTCTTGACCTCGGCCTCGGCGGACTTCACCGCCGCTTCGGCGCCGCGGATCGCGGCGCGCGCTGAGGCGACGCGGGATTCGGAGGCAAAGCCGCCCTCGGAGAGCCTGCGCGCGGCGTTGTCGTTGATGCGGGCCTCTTCGAGTTGCGCCTTGGCGGTTTCGAGCTGGGCCTCTGCCGTGGGAATGCGGGCCTCGGCCTCGGGCTCGCGGGCACGTGCCTCTTCGAGCCGCGCCCGCGCCTCGGCCAACGATGCGGCGCGGGTCCCCGGATCGAGACGGCAGAGCAATTCACCTTCTTCGATGAAGGCGCCCTTTCGCAACGGTTCGGAAACCACGAGACCGGAGGTTTCGGCACGCACCTCGACCTGCCGCGCGGCCTCGGTCTGGCCGCGCAGGACCACGGCGCTGTCGATCACCTGGGCCTCGGAACGCATGGCGACGACGCGGATGGCATCGGATTGCGCCGGGTCGTCGTCCTCTTCCGGTTGAGTGCTGTCTGGCGCGGCCTCGGCGGCGGCGTCACCGTGCGCAAAGGCAAAGAGCAGCTCGCGTTCGATGATCAGCAGGTAGAGGAATGCTGTCACGAGGCAGGCCGTCAGAAGCGGGATGATGCGCATAAAACTTGCCTTTCGCGACCATTTGCCGGGCGCTCTCCTGCGCTTGTCGGCTGGTTAGACAGAATTAAGCCGTTTGCAAGCACCATACAGGGCTTGAGGATGCTGCGGCACCGAAAGTGAACTCACGGGTTCAGTTTAGTGCCGTGCTGGAAGGAATTCAAGCGGCGACGTGCGAGGTTTTCTTTGGCGGCGCTCGATGATCGCCGCATGTGCGACCCTTGGCAGCGCGCGGGTGCTGCGCTAAGAGGGGCGGAAGCAAGAAAGGGTGAGCGCGTGAGCCAGAGCGACAGTTTTATCGAGGAAGTCACGGAAGAGGTGCGGCGCGATCGGTTGTTCGCGCTGATGCGGCGGTATGGATGGATCGCGATCCTGGCGATTGTGCTGCTGGTCGGTGGTGCCGCGTGGAATGAATGGCGCAAGGCCAACGCCGAGCGTGCGGCCCAAGAGACCGGTGATGCGATGATCGCGGCATTGCAGGCCGACGACCCGGCGGAGCGCGCGCGCGCTCTTTCGGCGCTCGAGCCCGAGAGTGCAGGGGCACGGGCCGTGGCCACATTGCTCGAAGCGGGCGAGCAGGTCGAGGCCGGCGAACAAGAGGCGGCGGTCGCGGCGCTGGAAGAAATGTCGGAACGATCCGAACTGCCCCTGGTCTATCGCCAGCTTGCCCTGTTCAAGCTGCTGGGGCTCCAGGCAGACAGCCTTTCGGCCGAGGAACGTCGCGAGGGCTATGAGTCGTTGATCGGGCCGGGATCGGAGTTGCGGATTCTTGCCGAAGAGCAACTTGCGCTGATCGACGTGGAAACCGGCGCGACCGACGATGCGATCGAGCGGTTGCAGGAGATTGCACAGAACGAGGAGGCAACGGCGGGCTTGCGTCGGCGGGCATCTCAGTTGATTGTGGCACTGGGCGGCGAACCGGAAACTCCCGTGCGCGATAACGACGCGATGGCGGTCACGAACGGCGGATAACGTCGCGACGACGGGGCCGGAATGACAAGGTAGGTGGGCCATGATCTGGGCTGAGACACGGGCAGGACAGGCAACAATGCAAACGCGATCGGTCAGGAATTGCGGCTGGGCCCTCGGGTTGGCCGCTCTTGTGGGGTTGGGCGCCTGCGCCGAACGTCAGGTCATCCTGCCGGGAGAGCGCGAGAACCTGCGCGCCATCCTGAGCGACGAAGAGGCCGATCTGGCTGCGCGAGACGTGCCCGAGAACCGTGCGCTGCCCTTGAACCTGCCCGATGCGGTGGCCAATGCCGACTGGACGCAGCGCCACGGGAGCCCGGCGACGCGGGTCGCCCATCCGGCCTTTGACGGCGCGATGGAGATGATCTGGAACAACGATATCGGCGCGGGAGACGCACGGCGCAACCGCATCACCGCGGACCCGGTGGTGGCGGACGGGCGAATCTTCACGCTCGATTCCGAGGCGCGCGTCACGGCGACGGGCACCGATGGTGAAACCGCGTGGTCCACCGATCTCGTGCCGCCGCGCGACCGTGGGCGCGATGCCACAGGGGGCGGCATGGCCGTCGCCGATGGCAAGCTCTTCGTATCGTCGGGATTCGGCTTGTTGACCGCGCTCGATGTCGAGAGCGGCCAGCAGATCTGGCAGCAGAAGCTCGAGGCGACGGGATCGGGTGCGCCGACGGTGATGGGCGACACGGTCTATCTTGTTGCGGGGGACCGCACGGGGTGGGCGATCGACACCGAAAACGGGCGTATCCGCTGGCAGTTCGATTCGACGCCCAGCGTGCACAACGTTCTGGGCGGGCCGGCCCCGGCCGTGAACGATCAGGTGGCGATCTTCGCCTTCGGCTCCGGCGAGGTGCAGGCGACATTCCGCGGCGGCGGTTTGCGGCTTTGGAATTCGGTGATCTCGGGGCATCGTGACGGCGTCAGCCGCGCGCGCATCACGGACATCACGGGTGATCCGGTCCTGTCGGACACCACGGCCTATGTCGGTACGCATGGCGGACGGCTGGTCGCGCTCGATGCGGGCACGGGCGAGCGGCGCTGGACGTCGGAGGAGGGGCCGCTCAACCCGGTCTGGTTGGCGGGGGGCTCGCTCTTTTTGGTTTCGGATCAGAACGAGCTTGTGCGGCTCGACGCCGAGGATGGCAGCCGCATCTGGGGCACCAAGCTGCCGTTCTTCGTCAAGGACCGGCCGCGCCGCCAGAAAGAAGTGTTTGTCCATTACGGGCCGGTGATCGCGGGCGGGCAGCTGATCGTGGCCAGCAATGATGGATTGATCCGCGCCTTTGATCCGGTTTCGGGGGAGGCCACCGGCACGGCCGAGATCCCCGGCGGGGCCACCACCAACCCGGTCTTTGCGGGTGGCGTTATGTATGTGGTCTCGTCAAAGGGGGCGCTTTACGCTTTCCGTTGAGCCATTGGTGATGTATCGGGGCGATCTGACACGCCCGGAGCCTTGAGATGACATTTACCCTCGCCATCGTGGGACGGCCCAATGTGGGCAAATCCACCCTGTTCAACAGGCTGGTCGGCCGGCGCCTTGCGCTGGTTGATGACCAGCCGGGCGTGACCCGCGACCTGCGCGAGGGTGAGGCGCGGCTGGGTGATCTGCGCTTTACGGTGATCGACACGGCGGGCCTCGAAGAGGCGACCGATGACAGCCTTCAGGGACGGATGCGGCGACTCACCGAACGCGCGGTCGAGATGGCCGATATCTGCCTGTTCATGATCGACGCCCGCGCAGGGGTCACACCCACCGACGAGGTGTTCGCCGAGATCCTGCGCAAGAAATCGGCGCATGTGATCCTCGCCGCCAACAAGGCCGAAGGGTCGGCGGCGGATGCGGGTTTGATCGAAGCCTATTCGCTGGGCCTGGGCGAGCCGGTGCGGCTTTCGGCGGAGCATGGTGAGGGGTTGAACGAGCTTTACTCGATGCTGGCACCGCTTTCGGATGCCTTTGCCGAACGCGCCGCGCAGGATGCGCCCGAGACCGATGTGGCGGTGGAGGATGGTGACGAGGACGCGCCGCGGATGCCGACCCGCGACCGGCCCTTGCAGGTCGCGGTCGTGGGGCGGCCGAACGCGGGAAAATCCACGCTTGTCAACAAGATACTGGGCGAGGATCGTCTGCTTACCGGGCCGGAGGCGGGAATCACGCGCGACGCGATTTCGCTCACGCTGGACTGGGAGGGCGTGCCGGTTCGGATCTTCGACACCGCCGGGATGCGCAAACGCGCCAAGGTGCAGGACAAGCTGGAAAAGCTGAGCGTGTCGGACGGTTTGCGCGCGGTGAAATTCGCCGAGGTGGTGGTGGTCCTGCTCGATGCAGAGATCCCGTTCGAACAGCAGGATCTGCGGATCGCCGACCTGGCCGAGCGCGAGGGGCGTGCGGTCGTGGTGGCGATCAACAAATGGGACTTGGAACCTGAAAAACAACAGAAATTGCGCGATCTGAAAGAGGCGTTCGACCGCCTTCTGCCGCAGTTGCGGGGGGCGCCGCTGGTGACGGTGTCGGCCAAGACTGGGCGGGGGGTGGAGCGGTTGCGCGAGGCGGTGCTGAAGGCCCACGAGGTGTGGAACCGGCGGGTGCCGACGGCCGCGCTCAACCGCTGGCTGGGCGAGATGGTCGAGGCGCATCCGCCGCCCGCGCCGCAGGGCCGACGGATCAAGCTGCGCTACATGACCCAGGCCAAGACCCGGCCGCCCGGATTCGTGGTGATGTGCAGCCATCCCGACAAGATGCCCGACAGCTATTCACGCTATCTTGTCAACGGGTTGCGGGACGACTTTGACATGCCCGGAACGCCGATCCGGCTCTTCATGCGCGGGCAGGGCGAGCGCAACCCCTACAAGGATCGCAAGAAGAAGGCGCCGTCGAAACTGCGCAAGCACCTGGAGGGGCGGCGCGATTGACCGCGCCCGCAGGGGGTATTCGTTAATCTTAACACGGGGCGGATCGGGCGCGAAACCGCGGTGCACGAACCGTGCACCGCCCGGCTGCCACGCGGCTGCCGGGCAAAGGTTAACCGTTGGGTCCGAGGCGTTGCGCCAGATGGTTAACGGGGCGCGCGGGCGTTGCGCCAGGCCTGTGCCCCGAGGGCTGCGATGCCGATGACGGCGAGGCCGAGCGTGGCCGGGTCGAGCGGCTCAAGGTTCTGCACCACGACACCGATCAGCGCCCAGATGACGCCCAGCGGATAGGCCAGCGTGTCGGGCCGGGCGCGGGTGATGGCGGTCGCGATCACGAGGGCCAGCACCAGCGCGACGAGCGCGGCCACGGTCGGCCCGGTGACGCCATAGCCCGCCAGCATCAGCCCGACCGAAACGGCCGAGGCGGCGGTGAGCCAGCCGGCATAAAGCCCGATCGGTTCGCGCAGCCAGAGCCGGTCCTGCCGGTGCGCGCGCAACAGCGCGGCCAACGCGGTCACGAGCATGAGCCAGATCATCACCGTCGCCCATGGCACCGAGATCTGCGCCAGCGGAATCCAGAACATGCCAATCAACAGGCTGACGAGGAGGGCCGGCCGCGCCGCGTGCCAGCCGGGCGCGTCGGGCCGTTTGACGAGGCCATAGCCCGCACCCGCGATGAGCCAGATATAGATCAGCCCCCAGATCGAGAAGGCATAGCCCGCAGGCTGCACCGGCGGATCGGTCTGCGGCACCGGGAACTGGTCGGGGGTGAAGCCGTTGAAGCCCGATGTGAGAAAGGGCACCAGCGCGAAGCCGACGGCCATGGTCAGGGTGAAAACGGCGAATACGCGTGTCATGGGTCAAGGATGAGGGGCCCGGCGGCGCGCGCATGATGTCGGCGCGGTCGTTTCAGACCAGCGTGCCGTCGGGCGAAAGCCGGGTCTTGCCGCGCAGGTAGGGATGCAGCGCCTCGGGCAGATCGACCGAGCCATCGGCGGCTTGCCCGTTTTCCAGCACGGCGATCAGGGTTCGCCCCACGGCGAGGCCGGAGCCGTTGAGCGTGTGGACGAATTGCGGCTTGCCGCCATCCGCGGGCTTGTAGCGTGCGTTCATGCGCCGGGCCTGGAAATCGCCCGCGACCGAGACCGACGAGATCTCGCGATAGGTGTTCTGGCCGGGCAGCCAGACCTCGATGTCATGGGTCTTGAGCATGCCGAAGCCGATGTCGCCGGAACACAGCACCACCGTGCGATAGGGCAGGTCGAGCTTTTCGAGGATTGCCTCGGCACAGCGGGTCATGCGGGCATGTTCCTCCATCGAGTCCTCGGGTCGGGTGATCGAGACCATTTCGACCTTTTCGAACTGGTGCTGGCGCAGCATACCCGCGGTGTCGCGCCCGGCGCTGCCCGCCTCGGAGCGGAAGCACTGGGTGTGGGCGACATAGCGACGCGGCAGATAACCCTCATCGATCACCATGTCATTGACGATATTGGTGAGCGTCACCTCGGCGGTGGGCACGAGCCACCAGCCATTTGTGGTCTTGTAGCTGTCCTCGCCGAACTTGGGCAATTGCCCGGTTCCATACATCATCTCTTCGCGCACGAGCACGGGGGTCCATGTCTCGCTCAGCCCGTGTTCCTCGATATGGGTGTCGAGCATGAACTGCGCCAGCGCCCGGTGGATGCGCGCGACGCCGCCCGACATCACCACGAAGCGCGAGCCGGAGAGTTTGGCGGCGGTCTCGAAATCCATGCCGGGTTTGACGCCCTCGATCTCGTGATGTTCGCGCGCGGTGAACCCGAAGCTGCGCGGGGTGCCGTGCCGGCGGATCTCGACATTGTCGGATTCGTCCGCGCCGTCGGGCACATCCTCGGCGAGGCGGTTGGGCAGGGTCATCAGGAGGTCGGCAAGCTTCCGGTCGAGCTCCTTCGCCTCGGCCTGCATACGTGCCACTTCGGATTTCTTGGCCGCGACCTCGTCGCGCAGGCGGTTGAACTCGGCGTCGTTCCCGGCGGCCTTGGCCGCGCCGATCTCCTTGGCGGCGCGGTTCTGGTCGGCCTGGGCGGTTTCGGCGGCGAGAATCCTGGCGCGGCGCGCCTCGTCGAGGGCGAGGATTTCCGACGACATCGGCGCTTCTCCGCGGCGGGCGAGGGCCGCATCGAAAGCCTGGGGGTTTTCGCGGATGGCGCGGATGTCATGCATCGGTCTTGTCCTTCGTGACTCGGGTGGTTGTGGATGCCTTATGGCCGATTTGAGCGCCGCTGGTAAACGGGGGATTGCGGTTGAACGGTTGCGGCTGTCCGAACCGGCCCGAAAACCGTGATCGAGGGGATTGCAAAGCATTGGGCCAGGGCATAGGTTCCGCCAAACTTTGCAGGGGCGGCGCCAAGGCGCGGCCCGTGCCAGCCACGTATCGAAAGGGTTTATCCATGGACGGCGCGCTTGCCTCGTTTCTTCCGCTCATCCTGATCTTCGCGATCATGTATTTCCTGCTCATCCGGCCGCAGCAGAAAAAGCTCAAGGATCATCAGGCCATGGTCGAGGCCCTGCGCCGCGGCGATCAGGTGGTCACGCAGGGCGGGCTGATCGGCAAGGTCGCCAAGGTCAAGGACGATGGCGAGATCGAGGTCGAGATCGCCGAGGGCGTCAAGGTGCGGGTGGTCAAGGCGACCATCTCCCAGGTTCTCAACAAGACAGAGCCCGCGAAGTCGTAACGCGCGTACACTGGTTGCCGACTCGGGGGCGCTCACATGCTGCAGATTGATACGTGGAAGCGGGTGCTGATATGGGCCACCGTGTTGGCTGGCCTGATGCTGGCGATGCCCAATGCCTTCTACACGCGGGTCGAGACCCATAACGACGCGGTGCGCGCCATCGAGAATGGCGGCACGGCAGATGGCCTGGCCGAGCAGGTGGCGATGTGGCCCGAGTGGTTGCCTTCGGGGCTTGTCAACCTCGGGCTGGACCTGCGCGGCGGGGCGCATCTCCTGGCCGAGGTCCAGGTCGAGGATGTCTATCGCAGCCGGATCCGGGGCATGTGGCCCGAGATTCGCGACATGCTGCGCGAGGAACGCGCGACCATCGGCACGATCCGGCGGCAACCCGGCCCCGATGACCAGCTGCGCATCCGCGTATCGGAAGCCGATCAGGTCGGCGAGGCGGCGGCCCTCGTGCGGGGGCTGGCGCGGCCGGTCACCAGCCTGAGCGGGTCGGCATCGGACGATATCGAGGTTTCGACCGACGACGACATGGTGATCGTCGAGCTGTCGGAGGCCGAGAAACTGGCCACCGATGACCGCACCGTGCGCCAGGCGCTCGAGATCATCCGCAACCGGATCGACGAGGTCGGCACGCGCGAACCCACGATCCAGCGCCAGGGCCCCGAGCGCATCCTGATCCAGGTGCCCGGACTGGGCAGCGCGGCCGAGTTGAAGCGGATCATCGGCACCACGGCGCAGCTGACCTTCCAGCCGGTGGTGTCGCGCAGCGCGGAGGACGATGCGCGCGCGGGACCGGGCGAAGAGGTTCTGCCCGGGCGGGGCGCGGAGCGGGACACGCGCTATGTGCTGGAACAATCGCCGGTGGTGACGGGCGAGGACCTCGTGGATGCGCAACCCAGTTTCGACGAGAACGGGCGGCCCGCCGTCACCTTCCGGTTCGACGCGTCGGGGGCGCGGCGGTTCGGCAACTATACCGCCGACAATATCGGCAACCCCTTTGCCATCGTGCTGGATGGCGAGGTGATCAGCGCGCCGACGATCCAGGCGCACATCTCGGGCGGCTCGGGGATCATCACCGGGCGGTTCACGGTGGAGGAATCGACCGAACTGGCCGTGCTGCTGCGCGCGGGGGCGCTTCCGGCGGGGCTCGATTTCCTCGAAGAGCGGACCATCGGGCCGGAACTGGGCGCCGACAGCATCGAGGCGGGCAAGGTGGCCACCATCGTGGCATTCGTGGCCGTGCTGGTCTTCATGTTCTTGAGTTATGGCATGTTCGGGCTCTTTGCCAATGTGGCGCTGATCATCAATATCGGGCTCATCTTCGGCCTGCTGAGCATGATCGGGGCGACGCTGACCCTGCCGGGGATCGCGGGGATCGTGCTCACCGTGGGCATGGCGGTGGATGCCAATGTGCTGGTGTTCGAGCGCATACGCGAGGAACTCAAGACCGCGAAAGGCCCGGCGCGGGCGATCGATCTGGGCTATGAAAAGGCGCTTTCGGCGATCCTGGACGCCAATATCACCACGTTCATCACCGCGGTGATCCTTTACGCGGTGGGGTCGGGGCCGGTGCGCGGCTTTGCGATCACGCTGGGGCTGGGGATCATTACATCGGTGTTCACGGCGATTTTCGTCACGCGGCTGATCATCGCGATGTGGTTCGAACGCCGCCGTCCCAAGACGCTGGAGGTCTGACGAGATGCGCCTGAAACTTGTGCCCGAAAACACGACGTGGGATTTCTTCGGCCGCTCGAAACTGTGGCTGGGGATCTCGGCGTTCCTGATGCTGCTGGCGTTGGCCAGTTTCCTCGTGCAGGGGCTGAATTACGGCATCGATTTTCGTGGCGGCACGACGATCCGCACCGAGAGCGCGCAGCCGGTCGATATCGGCCTTTATCGCGGAGCCATCGATTCGCTCGAACTGGGTGACGTGACCATCACCGAGATTTTCGACCCGAACTTCGACGACGACGAAAACGTGGCGATGGTGCGTATCCAGGCGCAGGAAGGCGAGGAATCGGTCAGCCCCGAGGTGGTCGAGGCGGTCGAGGCGGCCCTGCAGGAAGCGGTGCCCGACATCCGTTTTGTCAGCGTCGAATCGGTCGGGCCGAAAGTCTCGGGCGAGTTGATCCAGACGGCGGTGATCGCGGTGCTTCTGGCGATCGGTGCGGTGCTGGTCTATATCTGGCTGCGCTTCGAGTGGCAGTTCGCGCTGGGGGCGGTGGCCGCACTGGTGCATGACGTGGTGCTGACCATCGGGATTTTCAGCGAACTGCAGATCAAGTTCGACCTGGCGATCATCGCCGCACTCCTGACCATCGTGGGCTATTCGCTCAACGATACCGTGGTGGTGTTCGACCGCGTGCGTGAAAACCTTCGCAAATACAAGCAGATGCCTTTGAAAGAGGTGCTCAACATCTCGATCAACGAGACGCTGAGCCGGACGGTCATGACATCGGTCACCACGCTTCTGGCGCTGATCTCGCTTTTCGTGCTGGGCGGTGACGTGATCCGGGGCTTTGTCTTTGCCATGATCTGGGGCGTGATCGTGGGCACCTACAGCTCGATCTTCGTGGCCAGCATCATCCTGCTTCGGCTGGGGGTGAAACGCGACTGGTCCAAGCCCGATGGAAACGCGGGCACGCAATACGCCAAAATAGATGCCTGAAATCATCGCCGAGGCCCTCGCCATCGGGGGCATCGGGTGGGTGTTCGCCGCGGCCTTCGTGGCCGGGATCGTGCGCGGATTCGCCGGTTTCGGCACCGCGATGATCTTTCTGCCGGTCGCCACGCGGGTGATCGAGCCGGTCTGGGCGATCATCATCCTTGTGGTCATGGATGCGATCGGCCCCTTGCCGATCATCCCGCGGGCGCTGCGCGAGGGTCATCCGCGCGATCTCATGCGGCTTGTCGCGGGAACGGTGGTGGCGCTGCCGGCCGGGCTTGCGGTGCTCTTCTGGGTCGATCCGGTGGTGTTCCGCGTCGTGGTTTCGGTGCTGAGCCTGGGGCTTCTGGTGCTGCTTGTCGGCGGTCTGCGCTATCGTGGCACGCTCGGGCCGCCCTTGATCTATGCCACCGGAGGCGTGGGGGGATTCCTCGGCGGGGCGGTGGGTATACCGGGCCCGCCGGTGATCCTGCTTTACATGGCAAGCCCGCACCCGGCAAAGGTGATCCGGGCCAACGCCACGGCCTATCTCTATGGGTTCGACATCCTTGTCCTGGCGAGTTTCGCCGTGCTCGGGCGGTTGTGGGGCCTGCCGCTGACGCTTGGCCTGATGGCGGCGCTGCCCTATCTTCTGGGCAACGGCCTGGGCTGGTGGATTTTCCGGCCCGGCCATGAAAGGCTCTATCGCGCGGTGGCCTACGGGATCATCGCCGCCTCGGCGCTGTCGGGGCTCTGGTCGGTCATCGGAGGGACGTGATGAGATTCACACAGGTCGATTTCGGGGATGTGCAGCCGATTGACGGCTATGGGCAGGGGTTTTTCCGCATTGGCGGCCAGGTCTATGAGGGGGCGGTTCTGCTGACCGCTTCGGGGGTGGAGCCGCTCGAGGGGTTGCGGGACCGGGCGCGCCTCATGGCGCTGGTGGGCGAGATCGACGTGATCCTGTTCGGCACCGGGACCGAGATCGCGCATATCGACGCGGGCCTGCGTGCCGAGATCGAGGCGGCGGGGATCGGCGCGGAGGTCATGAACACGCCGGCGGCCTGCCGGACATGGAACGTGCTGGCCGCCGAGGGCCGCCGCGTCGCGCTCGCGGCCCTTCCGGTTTGACGGCGGAATGTCGCGACGAAAAGCGGTTCTGTTGGCGCGCGGACTGCGCTAAGGCGAGGCCATGGAACTCGAAGTAAGCGATCTTTCCGTTGCGCGTGGCGGCATCCCGGTGCTCGAGGGGCTGGAGTTCCGGCTGGAGGCCGGGCACGCCCTGATCCTGCGCGGGCCGAACGGGATCGGCAAGACGACGCTTCTGCGCACAATCGCCGGGCTTCAGCCGCCACTGGCCGGGCGGATCAGCCTCGATCGCGAGGCGATGACCTATGCCGCCCATGCCGACGGGCTCAAGGCGACGCTGACGGTCGAGGAAAACCTTGCGTTCTGGGCCGCGGTCTTTGGCACCGGTGGGATAGACGCGGCGCTGGACGGGTTCGCCCTGCGCGATCTGCGCGCCCGCCCGGCGGGGGCGCTCTCGGCGGGGCAGAAACGGCGGCTGGGGCTGGCGCGGCTCTTGGTGACGGGGCGGCCGGTCTGGGTGCTCGACGAGCCCACGGTGTCGCTCGACGTGGATGCGGTGGCGATGTTCGTGCGCGCGGTGCGGGCACATCTGGCGGGCGGTGGCATGGCGCTCATGGCCACGCATATCGACCTTGGCCTGGCCGAGGCGGCGGTTCTCGATGTCGGCGGGTTCCGGGCGCGCGCCGCAAAGGACGATCATTTCGACGAGGTGTTCCTGTGAGCGCCCTTCTCATTCGCGACCTGCGGCTGGCGATGCGGGCAGGGGGCGGCTTTGGCCTCGGGCTTGCGTTCTTCCTCATCGTGGTGACGTTGGTGCCCTTCGGCGTGGGCCCCGAGACCGGGCTGCTGGCGCGGATCGCACCGGGCATCCTGTGGCTTGGGGCACTTCTGGCCTGTCTCCTGTCGCTCGACCGGATCCTCGCGCTCGACTGGGAGGATGGCAGTCTCGACCTGTTGGCGACCTCGCCGCTGCCGCTGGAGGGGATCGTGACCATGAAGGCGCTGGCGCACTGGATCACGACCGGGCTGCCGCTGGTGATCGCCAGCCCGCTCTTCGGGGTGCTGATGAGCCTGCCGGGGGCGGGCTACGGCCCGCTTGTCCTGTCGCTTCTGCTGGGCACGCCGGCGCTTTCGGTGATCGGCACGTTCGGCGCGGCGCTGACCGTGGGGCTCAAGCGCGGCGGGTTGCTCTTGAGCCTGCTGGTGCTGCCGCTTTACGTGCCGACGCTGATTTTCGGGGCCGAGATGGCGCGGCGCGGGGCGGAAGGGGCCGATCCGACCACGCCGATGCTGATGCTGGCAGGGATCAGTGCGGGAGTGATCGCGCTCCTGCCCTTCGCCAGCGCGGCGGTGCTCAGGGTTAACCTGCGCTGACCTGCGGCAAAAGGTGATGGATTTGTGAACCGATCAGGCTGGAAAATCGCGGTGATTTAAGGCAGATCAAGGCGAGCGGCCGTGGCGGCTGGAAAAAGGCGGCAGGAGATGCAACCGAAGATGGGCCCGAGATGAACCTCAACGCGCTGTGGGAATATGCCAACCCATTGAAATTCATGCGCACGACCGAGCGGGCACTGCCCTATTTCGCGGTTGCGGCGGTGGTTTGCCTCGTGACGGGGCTTGTCTGGGGATTCTTCTTCACGCCCGACGATTTCCGCCAGGGATCGACGGTCAAGATCTTCTACATCCACGTGCCGAGCGCGATGATGGCGATCAATATCTGGGTGATGATGCTGATCACCTCGCTGGTCTGGATCGTGCGGCGCCACCATGTGAGCGCGCTGGCCGCGCGCGCCGCCGCCCCGATCGGCGCGGTGATGACAGTGATCGCGCTGGCGACCGGCGCGATCTGGGGCCAGCCCATGTGGGGCACTTGGTGGGCCTGGGATCCGCGGCTGACCTCGTTCCTGATCCTGTTCCTGTTCTATCTGGGCTATATCGCGCTCTGGGAGGCGATCGAGGATGACGACACCGCCGCCGACCTGACCGCGGTGCTGTGCCTTGTCGGGTCGGTTTTCGCGATCCTGAGCCGCTATGCGGTGAATTTCTGGAACCAGGGGCTGCACCAGGGTGCGTCGCTGAGCCTCGACAAGCAGGAGAACGTGGCCGATGTCTTCTGGTATCCCGCGCTGGTGTCGATCGCGGGCTTTGTTCTCCTGTTCATCGCGTTGGTGATCATCCGCACCAATACCGAGATCCGCGCGCGCCGGATGCGCGCCCTGCTGGCGCGGGAGCGGTTGGGATGATGCCGGACCTGGGAAAATACGCCGAAGCCGTGCTATCGTCTTACGCGGTGTCGATCCTGCTGATCCTGGTGCTGGTCGTGCTCTCGGTCCGCCGGTCCCGCAAGGTGAAGGCGCAGCTTGACGATATCGAAACCCGGAGGAAACACCATGGCCAGGGTTAGCCCGATGATGATGGCCCCGCCGCTTGTCTTCGCGGCGCTGGCGGCGCTTTTCTATTTTGGCATGCTGCGCGACAACCCCGACGAGCTGCCCTCGCAGCGGGTCGGCAAGCCGGCGCCACCGGTCGAACTGGCGCAACTGGGCGAGACGCCGCTTCTGACCGACGAGGTGCTCAATGCGCCGGGGGTGAAGCTGGTCAATTTCTGGGGTACCTGGTGCGTGGCCTGCCGGGCCGAGCATCCCACGCTTCTGTGGATGCGTGACAATCTCGATGTGCCGCTGCACGGGATCAATTTCGACGACACCACGGATCGCGCGCTGGCCTATCTCGAACGGGACGGCAACCCGTTCTCGCACCTGGGCGAGGCCAAGACCTCCCGTACCAAGATGGATTGGGGCGTCTATGGCGCGCCGGAGACCTTCATCATCGACGGCGATGGCAACGTGACCCTGCGCTTTGCCGGGCCGATCACGCGGCGGGTGCTGAACGAGACCATCCTGCCCGCGATCGAGAAAGCCAAGGCGGGGGGATAGTCCCGCGCGCATCTGTGGTCGGCATGATGTGGCGAACGCGCGCCTGCATGGCCGGATCACGAGTATTTTTGGGCGATTGTATATTTGACAAACCCGTGACGTAATAGCAGGCTTGGACTCCATTTAAAGGAGATTCGAGATATGGGAAATAAAGTTACCTGCATTGTGAAGCCGGATCGCAACAGCAAGCATGACGCCATCCAAAGGCTTGGGGGGACAAGGGACGACAACGGCAAACGTTGGTCCTGCACGCGCCAAGAGTGTGTAGATCTCATCAAGAATGGCGCGCGATTCTACGTGAGCGTAAGCGGCCACAGTGTTGACCTTATCGTGCAGGAAAGCGCTTCTGGTCTTGAGTATGTCAGGACCGACCCGGATCACGACAAGGCTGACAATCTCCTAAGTCTTCCTGAGTGCCCCTGATGTGTTTCATGGGTGAAGCGAACCCGTCAGGATCCGTTGCCCACGAAAGCGCTTGTTGGGCCGCATAAAGGCGGTCATAGTCGTTGCTCTGCGGGTTTTCCCGCAGGGCGCTGGATATTCGATCAAGCTCGCGCTGTATAAAAGAAATGGGTAATATGATACCCCAATCGCAAAGGTATCTCAATACCTCATTTGCCCTTGTCGTCGTCTTTGGGCTTCTGCTTCACCAGCTTCTTGAGCTTCTTCTCAAACCGTTCTTCGTCGTCGTCCGTCTCCAGCTGGCGGGCGGCTTCCTTGAACTTGTCAGCTTGCGTCTTCGTCTTTTGGCTCGGCAAGATTGAGCCTCCCTTGCACAGATGGTTGAGGTTCTCGAATGAGCAGAAGCGGATTACCGACCGTTCCGCTCTTTCCGATAAGTTTCTCGTCAAATGTTTCCAAAGCATCCGCCTTTAGGTGAATTGCGGTCGCAACGTGAATTGCATCTTTCGGCTTGATACTGTTGTCCCAAACAAAGACCTGAGCAGATTCGGAAATCTTTCTGGTCACGTTGTAAACGCGGATATAGGAGCGCCTGAAAAACTTCTGCACCAAGTCCGCCTTATCAGAAGCCAAGCGTGGCCCACCTCGCAACCATAAGACCTCTGCCAGCGTAAGGGCTGACGTCATTATCAGCACGTCTCCCCTCTCGGCCCGCTCAATAACCCCGTCACATTTATCTGCTTTTCCATCCTCGGCCTTGAAGTGACCAAGAAAGCAATCGCTGTCCCAGTATATCTTCTCAACGCTCATCAGACCGCCATAATCCCGCGCACATCGGCTGCCGTTGGAAGTTCGTCGTCTTCGGGCAAAACCTCAATCGTTTGTGCGTCAATGCTTATCGGCGTTCCATCCCGACGGTAGTGAATCTTGCCTTCTATCTCTACCCGGCGGCGGAAACTGTGCAGCACTTGGTCAATGAGTTTTTCAGGAACTGCACATTTGATTGCACGAGAATACAAAAAATCCTTCACCCGGATTTGAAGAGACCCAGACGCATCCCGAATTGCTTCGAGTCGCCCTTCAACTGTTCCGTAGTCAAAATAGTCGGACTGCCAGTCCTCACGAACAGTTCTCGCTATCCCAGAACCTATAGAAACAGGTTGGCGTTTGACCCAGATGTTCACCCCTTTCTCGTTGCCCTTTTTTGCGACCAAATCGGACAGGCTCTTGAGGTGATTTATGCCCTTTTCCGTAAGGCCAGCACCAACAATATCGCCGCGCGCGACCGCTTTGGGGGCATATTCAGCCTTCTTGTAAATCATTGCCAGGCGAGAGATTGGGGCGCCGGAATTTGGTTCAACGCCAATAAGCGCGCTTCCCTCCCGGACGCGAACTGTCCACGTGATGTCAGAACCATCGCCGCTTTGCGCGTCCGTAATTTCACCAACGAAGCCCATGAAATTTCGAACAGCCGCAACAAATTCCTCGGGGGACAATTCGTCCCCCAAGTCTATTGTCAGATCGGTTGGTATCTGATCCGGTGTTGCCATGTTTCCTATGCCCTGCGCCTCTGGCGCAGATTCTACGCGCCCAACGAGTCCCGGTAAAGGACTCGTTTTCCTACGATGCCGGAAAGTGCCACGGATGCCCTTTCCAAATCATCAACACCGTTCGCTACACGGTTGTTATAGCGAAACTCAAACTCTGCCGCATAGCGGTGCAGGTGCTTCTTGGCGCAATGCTGATACACGCCCTTCATGCCGCGCTTGAAGATGCTGAAATAGCCCTCAATCGTGTTCGTGTGAACGTCGCCGCGCACATACTCGCCAGCGCCGTGACGGGTGAAGTCATGGCGGGAAAACTCACCGTTCAGCTTCTTATACCAGCTTGCTTCGTCGGTATAGACAACGGCTTCCTTGGCGATGTTCTCGCGCAGGATCGGGTAAAGCGTGTCCTTCTTGAGGTCATCCACGACGATGCTCTTTGCCTTGCGGCTGGAACGATCAACCAGCGTGAGAAGCTTCATCTTGTGCGCCGGGCCGCGAGCGGTTTTGCTCTTCTTGAACTCGTTGCCGATGAAGGTTTCGTCAACCTCGACCGTGCCGCCACCAGCACCAAAATCAACGGACGTATCGGAACGCATGGCTTCGCGGATACGGTGCGCCATGAACCACGCGCTTTTGTGCGTGATTTCCAGAACGCGGTGCAGCTGGTGCGCGCTGATGCCCTTCTTGCTGGATACCATCAGGTGAATGGCTTGAAGCCACTTGTGCATTTCAATGTGGCTATCCTCAAAGATCGTGCCCTTGCGCACGGTGAACTGCTTGCGGCACTCGCGGCACTTCCACAGGCCGTGGCGCTCCTTACCTTCCGGGTGCTTCGCGCTCGGCTTGGTGCGAACGCCAGTGAGGCGATAGGCGCTGTCCACCACGCCACAATGCGGGCAGACCGGGCCATCGGGCCAGATGATGCTTTCAACGTGCGCAAAGGCTGCGGCTTCGTCGTGCATGTAGGCTTTGGACAGAACGGACATGACAGGCTCCTAACTCTATGACCTAGAGATAGGGGTTCCGCGTGGGTTTGTCAAGTATACAATCGCCTATTTTTGCCAAGAAAGAACCGGGTGGCGTCTCTTTCTTGGCGGGAAATACTCTGGGGGTGAATGGCGAAGCCAGAGGGGGCAAAGCCCCCTGCAGTCCAGAATCGTCTTGCGCCGCAGGCGCGCATTCGGATCACACCTGGCTGTCAGCGGATCAGGTTGGGGCGAAAGCGCAGGCGCTGGCGTGCGTCCTGGGGCAGGTGCCGGTTGAGGTGGCGGTTGATCAGGCCGAAGATCCCGATGATGAGAAGCGTCAGCAGGATGAAATAGCCTGCGAGGATCGGGTAGGGGATGAAGGGGTTGAAGGTCTTGTCTGCGAAATAGCTGGCATAATAAAGCGCGTCGCCCTTCTGTTGCCAGGCGGGAAAACCCGAGAAGAACACCAGCACCGTGGCGTGGAAGAGAAAGATCGCCTCGTTGGTATAGGCAGGCCAGGCGAGCCGCATCGCGGTGGGCCACACGATCCGGCGGAACCGGGCCAAGCCGGAAAAACCATAGGCATCGGCCGCTTCGAGATCGCCCTTGGGCACCGAGCGCAGCGCGCCATGGAAGATCTCGGCCGAATAGGCGGAGGTGTTGAAAAAGAGCACCACCAGCGCACCGAGCGCGGCCGAGGTGAAGGGGGTGAAGACGGGCGAGACCCCCTTGAGCGAGAGAAACAGGAAATAGCCGAAGAAGAACTGGATGAAGAGCGGCGAGCCGCGGAAGACGAAGATGAACCATTCGGCGGGCTTGCGCAGGATCGGGGTCTTCGCCCCCTTGGCCACGGCCAGCGCGTTGGCGAGGACGAACCCCGCCAGCAGGGCCAGCACTGCGAAATAGATGTTCCACAAGAGCCCCGATCCGATCAGGGTGAATTGCTGGCACAGCGTGAAATCCGAACGCGGCAAGAGCCGTTCGCCGTAGCCCAGAGAGCGCAGCCCGTAATCCTGGATGGTCTGCCAGCAGCTCATGTCGTCGCGGCCTTTCTGAGCGCCTCGCCCGCGGCGGTCGCCTGACCGCGGCTGAGCCGCCGGGTCAGCCGTTCGAGCGCCACTTCCGAAACCCTGGTGAACACGAGATAAAAGACCAGAAGCGCAAGGAAATACCACATCCGCCAGTCGGGATGCGGGTAACTGGTGAAACGCGCGGTCTTGGCGCCGCCGAGCTCGCGCGCCCAGTAGACGATATCCTCGACCCCGAGCAGGAACAGGAGCGGCGTGGCCTTGATCAGGACCATCCAGAGGTTGCTGAGACCGGGCAGGGCATAGATCCACATCTGCGGCACCAGCACCCGCCAGAACGCCTGCCGCCGGGACATGCCATAGGCTTCGGCGGTCTCGATCTGGGCGCGGGGCACCGCGCGCATCGCGCCGAAGAGCACATTGGCGGCAAAGGCGCCGAAGACGATGGCAAAGGTCACCACCGCCAGCCCGAACCCGTAGATCTCGTGCAGCCATTGCGGCGCCGTGGAGAGTGGCATCTTGGCGGCTGAGCAGACCACGAAATCATTGCCCTGCCGGATCGGTTCGGACCAGTCGGGGCATCTCAGCTTGTGCCGGAGGTATTCGATCCCCTGATCGAGCGCGATCACGAAGAACAGGAAGAACGCGATGTCGGGCACGCCGCGGACGATGGCGATGTAGAATTTTCCCAGCCACGAGAGCGGTGCGATGTGCGAGCGCGCCGCCGAGGCCCCGACAAAGCCAAGCGCCAGCGCCGTGGGGGCGGTGATCGCCAGCAGCAGCAACACCGTGCCGAAGGACCCGTAGAGCGCCATGTGCTTGCCCGTGGTGAGGTAGCACGACAGCCAGGTCAGGCCGGAGAGCGTATCGGGGTCGGTGCAATAGGAGAACATGGCGCGCCCTTGCGGGGCCGGGCGGGGGTCGTCCCGCCCGACCAGCGGTTCAGAAGGTTTCGCCGACGTCCCATTTCTCGATCAGCTCGTTGAGGCTGCCGTCATCCTTCATCGACTGGATCGCGGCGTCGAATGTCTCGCGCAACTCTTCATCGCTTTCGCGCAGGCCCATTCCGATGCCGCCGCCGATCAACTCGTCGCGGTCGAGGAGGGACAGGTCGGCGTTTTCCTCGGCGATGGGGGCAAGATAGCTCTTGTCGGCCAGAACCGCGTCGGCCTCACCGGAGCGCACGGCGGAAATGGTTTCGTCGGGCGTGGCGAATTCCACCAGTTGTGCGCCCATATCGGCCACGAAGGCGGCCTGGATCGTGTTGGTCTGGGCGGCGATCACGGCGTCGGTCACGTCGAGCCCCTCGTTGCCGGCCAGCACCATGTAGGCCGAGGGATCGGGCTGGGTGTAGTTCTGGGTGAAATCGATCACCTCTTCGCGTTCGTCGGTGATCGACATGCCCGCGATGATCGCGTCGTAGTTGCCCGACACGAGGTTGGGAATGATCGAATCCCAGTCGTTGGTGACCCATTCGCAGGTCAGTTCGGCACGCGCGCAGAGTTCGTCGCCCAGTTCGCGCTCGAACCCGTCGACTTCACCGTCATCGTTGAGAAAGTTGAACGGCGGATAGGCGCCCTCGGTCCCGAGGCGCACCGTGTCGGCCATGGCGAATCCGGCCGAGAGGGCCAGCGCGGCGGTGGTCAGGATCAGGTTTTTCATGATGGTCTCCCTTTGGTTATCGGTTGATCGTTGAGGCCGGGATCGTATCAGATGTCCCGTGACGGTTTGAACCATTTATCGTTGAGCTGGTCGAGGGTGCCGTCGACGTCGCGCGCAAAGAGCGCCGCATCGAAGAGGAAGGCGCGGCGCCCGGTCATGCGTGCACCGTGGAGGAGAGAAAGCCGCGCAGGCGCTCGGATTTCGTGCTGCCGAACAGGTCTTTGGGCGAGCCTTCCTCTTCGATGCGGCCTTCGTGCAGGAAGATCACGTGATCCGAGACATCATGGGCCATTTTCATGTCATGGGTGACGATCATCATGGTGCGGCCCTCGGCGGCGAGATCCTTGATGACCCTGACGACCTCCTGCTCGAGCTCGGGGTCGAGCGCCGAGGTGGGCTCGTCGAAGAGAAGCGCGGCGGGCTCCATGGCAAGCGCCCGGGCGATGGCAGCACGCTGTTGCTGGCCGCCCGAAAGCTGCGCCGGCCATGCGTCGCATTTGTCGCCGATGCCGACCTTGTCGAGATAGGCGCGCGCCGCTGCTTCGGCTTCGGCCCTGTCGCGGCCCAGCACGGTCACGGGCGCTTCCATCACGTTCTGCAGGATGGTCATGTGGGACCAGAGGTTGAATTGCTGGAACACCATCGACAGGTTGGTTCGGATGCGCAGCACCTGCCTGGGATCGGCGGGGTGACGGTTCAGCCCGTCGCCCCGCCATTTGACCGGCTCACCCTGGAACAGGATGTCGCCCTGCTGGCTGTCTTCGAGCAGGTTGATACAGCGCAGGATCGTCGATTTGCCCGACCCGGATGAGCCGATGAGCGAGATCACGTCGCCGCGCCGGGCGGTGATGTCGACACCCTTGATCACTTCGAGCGCGCCGTAAGCCTTGTGCAGGTTGCGGATCTCGATGACGGGAGTGGTGGTCGTGTCGTCCTGTGGCACGGTTGGTCCGTCTGGTTCCCGGTTTTCTTGCTGGACCTCACTAGGGCGGAAAATCCGCAAGGATGCAACGTTCAATGCGAGCCTTACCGGGCGTAAAGCTGCGATTCGATCGGCACTCGCTTCGATTCGGAGCAGGTCAGCCGCGCGGTGACAGCGGTATCGGCTGGGCAAGATAGGCCGAGGATGGAATTTCGACGACCCCCTGCAAGGCAAGCGTGTGGCGATCCGCAGGCGAGAGGTCGGCGATGGCCTCTGCGACCGCGGCCAAGAGCGGCGCGGGAGCGCGGCCGCGCGCGGTGATGAGTGGCAGGCCCGGCGTGGGGGGCGTGCGGGCGATCTCGCGCAGCTCGGGCGCGAAGCGGTCGTGGCGCTGGATCATCGCCCATGCAACCGCGTCGATCGCGGCGAGATCGGCGCGCCCCTGGGCCACGGCGAGGGCCGAGGCGCGATGGGCGCCGGTTTCGAGCAAGGGGCCGAAGGACAGGCCATGCGCGGCCATGTGGGTGACGGGCGCGGCCCAGCCGGATTGCGACAGTGCCTCGTTATAGGCGAAGGGCGCGCCGTCGAAATCGTCCAGCGCCCGGCGCGGGTCGTCGGCGCGGGCCACCATGACCGAACAGTAATGCCCCGGCGGACAATCGGGCAGGCCGTAATCGGGTGTTCCGACCAGCGTGACGTGGTCGTGCAGCCGCGCGCGGTAGGGATAGCCGCAGGTCTGCGCCAGCAGGAGGTCGGGGGATTGCCAGATCTGCCAGAGGTCGCGATCGCGGGTGAGATGGTCGGGGCCAAAGCCCAGCCGGGCGCGGATCGCCTGCCAGAAGCGGTCATTGGCGGGGGCAGTCTCGGGCCGGTCATACATCGGCAGTGCGGCGATCATCCCCCTGCCTCTTGCCGTGCGCGGGCGCTTTCCCGGTCATTGATCCCGAGCAGGTTGGCCACCACGCGCAAAAGCGTATCCTCGTGCATGTCCCGGCTGCCATCGGCCAGCACCACCTGCCACAGCGCGGTGAGCACGCCGAACCGATCCTCGTGCGGTACCGCCTCCTTGATGGCGCGGGTAAAGCGCACCGTGTCGGGGGCTTCGGATTCGAGGATCTCGGCCTCTTGCCGAAGGGCGGTGGCCTCGAAAGGCGACAGGCCATATCGGGCCACGAGGATGCGGTCGATACGGTCGATCTCGACCTGTGCGTAGTCGTGATCGCTGCGCGCGACCCGCACCATGAGCGCGGCGAGGGCAAGCCGGGAATCGGCGTCCCCCAGGGGTTCGGGGACGGATGCGGTCAGACGGCGCAGGAATTCGGCGAACATGGGATCCTATTTCGGGGTCATCTGTGCCGCGGTGTGTGCGGCGTCGTTATCTTCGGCGGTGAGGCCAAGGGCGATGCGCGTGGTTTCGATCACGTCGCGTTCTTCGGCGTGTTCCACCCCGTCGGCGAGCGTGACCTGCCAGAGCGCGCGCAGCGTGTCGAGCCGCCCTTCATGGGCCACCGTGTCGCGGATCAACGCGGCAAAGGTGCCTGTGCCCGGGGCGGCGCGTTCGAGTTTCTCGCAATCGGCGCGCATCTGCGCGGCCTCGACCGGGTTGAGCCCGTTGGCGGCGGCCAGGATACGGTCGATGCGGGCGATTTCCTCGACCCGGTAGGCCGCATCGGATTTCGCCACCCGCACCATCAGCGCACCCAGCGCGAGCCGCGCGTCGGGTTCCGGCAATGGGCGCGGTTTCGGGGCGGAAAAGGCCGAGAGGATGCGCTGGACGATGGGCATGTCACTCTCCGTCATAGCCTTCGATGATGACGATGTCGCCGGTTGAGACCGGATCGCGCAGCGCCTTGGCGGCCTGATAGCTCTCGGAATGGTAGCAGTCGAGCGCGGCCTGGTAGGAGGGAAACTCGATCACCACGTTGCGGGTGCGGGCGCTGCCTTCGGGGTTCTCGAACCGCCCGCCGCGCACGAGGAAACGCGCACCGTATTCGGCAAAGGGTTTGGCGTTGGCGGCGACATATTTCATGTAGGCGTCGGGATCGTCCACGTCGACGCGGCCGATCCAGTATCCTTTGGGCATATGTGTCTCTCCTCGTTTGGGATGGGTGCCGGGTGTCTGGCGGGGATGCTGCGCCGTGTGGCGGGTGCGGTCAAGGGGGCGGTTGTCCCGGATGGAATCAGCCAAGCGGGATCGGGTGGGCATAGAGGATGTCGTCGATGGCGATGCCGCCCGGATCGGTGTTGAGGATCAGCACACCGGCAATGTCGCGCCGATGCTCGGCCCGGACGAGGCCGAGCGTCGATCGGCCGCGTTCCGGGTGGTGGAGATAGCGGCCCAGAAGCCGCGCGGAACGGTCGTAGAATCGCAGTTCCACAACCCCGCGCCGGGCCGTGTCATGCCCCAGCGGGTCAGGATAGGCGGTGTGGATCACGAGGCCGAAGGCATATTGGTCATCGTCGAAGAGCACGGCAACCGCGCCCTCGCCACGCCCCGAGATGGCATTGAAGCCGTCCGGCCCGAGCGCGAAGAGCGCGTTGGAGTCCAGCCCGCGATGAAAGGCCACCGAGAGGTTCCGGCCGGGTTCGCCCGCCGACAGGCCGAGCGGGGCCGAGGGCTGGCCCGTCACCCCGTCGAACCTGGCGCCCTGGCGGCCATGGATTGTGACGATGGACTGGCCCGCGAAACGCTCACCCAGCCAGGCACGCCCGTCGCGGATCGGGGCATCGAACTGCCAGCCCGGTTCGGGCCTGCGGGGCACCTGTTCGAAGGTGATGCGCGCGTCAAGTTCCTCCGCAAGAACGTTGTAGGGTGTCGGCACCAATTCTTGTGCCGCGCCCGGTGCGGCCCCCCAGATGGTGAGGGAGCAGATGCAGAGGGCAAAAGCCGCCGAAAACCGCATTCCGGTCACATTTGCATCCCAGTTTTGGCCATTTGCGCGGGCAGTTTGGAACATGCGAGGCATGATAACCGGGAAAACGCGAAATGGCAGCCTTTGCCGCAATCGACTGGACCAATTCGAGCGAACGCGAACAACTTGCCGCGGTGCGACGGGCCTGGCCCGAGGAGTTGAACCAGATCCTGTGCGAATATGACTGGTCGCTTTACCCCGAAACGGTGCTGGGTTGGGCGAGTGCGCAACGTGGCATAACGCTTTGCGCGGCGATCACGAGTTTTTTCAATTCCGACCCGATGCGGTTCAACTACCTGCCGCGCAGTGACGTGCCGGCGCAGTATCACGGGATATGCCGTCTGCTCGATGCAATGGCGCAGCGCGTGAACGCCGGGTTCTACCTGCCAAACGTGACCCATGTTCCCTGCACCCAGCAAAAGACGCTGCGCAACTGGATGTATTACCAGCAGGAGGACGTGATCGACAATCGACGCGGGCGGTGGGTTTTCGAGGAAGAACTCATAGAGCCGCTGCTCAATCCTGCGCCGGAGGTCAAACCCAGAGCTGCCGAACGCTCCGATTCCGAGAAGGCCAGGTTCCCCGACCTGGGTGCGCTGGTCAAACCGCTGATGAATTTCTGATCGGGCCGCGGGTCAGACCAGGCGAGAGCTTTCCACCGCGGCGCGCACGAAATCGGCGAAAAGCGGATGCGGCGCGAAGGGCTTGGATTTCAACTCGGGATGGAACTGCACGCCGATGAACCACGGGTGATCGGCGCATTCGACGATCTCGGGCAGGCGCCCGTCGGGTGACATGCCCGAAAAACTCAGCCCGCATTCCTCGAGCTTGTCGCGATACTTGATGTCGACCTCGTAGCGGTGGCGGTGGCGCTCCTCTATCGCGGTGGCGCCATAGACCTGTGCCACCTTCGATCCGGGGGTCAGCGCGGCGTCATAGGCCCCGAGCCGCATGGTGCCCCCCTTGTCGTCGCTGGCCGAGCGTTTGACGGTGTAATTGCCCTGCACCCATTCCTTGAGGTGATAGACCACCGGGGTGAAGCGTTTTCCGCCGGCCTCGTGATCGAATTCTTCAGAACCCGCGTCCTTGATGCCGGCGAGGTTGCGGGCGGCCTCGATCACCGCCATCTGCATGCCGAGGCAGATGCCGAGATAGGGCACCTTGCGTTCACGCGCGAATTGCGCGGCCTTGATCTTGCCTTCGGTGCCGCGCTCGCCAAAGCCGCCGGGCACCAGAATGGCGTGATAGCCTTCGAGATAGGGGGCCGCGTCCTCCTTGTCGAAAACCTCGGCATCGACCCACTTCACGTTGACCTTGACCCGGTTGGCCATGCCGCCGTGAATGAGCGCCTCCTTGATGGATTTGTAGGCGTCCTCGAGCTGGGTGTATTTGCCGACGATGGCGATATTCACCTCGCCATCGACATTGTGGATGCGGTCGTAGACATCTTCCCAGGTTGACAGCTCGGGGCGCGGGGCGGGGGCGATCTGGAACGCGTCGAGCACGGCCTGGTCGAGGCCGACACGGTGATAGGCCAACGGCGCCTCGTAGATCGAGGAGAGGTCATAGGCGGGGATCACCGCCTCGGGGCGGACATTGCAGAACAGGGCGATCTTGGCGCGTTCCTTTTCGGGGATGGGCTGTTCCGAGCGGCAGACCAGCACATCGGGCTGAAGGCCGATGGAGCGCAATTCCTTGACCGAGTGCTGGGTCGGCTTGGTCTTGAGCTCGCCGCTGGCGGCGAGATAGGGAAGCAGCGTGAGATGCATGAAGATGCATTGACCGCGCGGGCGTTCCTGCGAGAACTGGCGGATCGCCTCGAAGAAGGGCAGCCCCTCGATGTCGCCGACGGTGCCGCCGATCTCGCAGAGCATGAAATCGACCTCGTCATCGCCGATCGCGAGGAAATCCTTGATCTCGTTGGTGACGTGGGGGATCACCTGGATGGTCTTGCCAAGATAGTCGCCGCGACGCTCCTTTTCGAGCACGTTGGTATAGATGCGGCCCGACGACACGCTGTCGGTCTTGCGCGCGGGCACGCCGGTGAAGCGTTCGTAATGGCCGAGGTCAAGGTCGGTTTCGGCGCCATCATCGGTGACGAACACCTCGCCATGCTCGAAGGGCGACATCGTGCCGGGATCGACATTGAGATATGGATCGAGCTTGCGCAGGCGAACCGAGAAGCCGCGCGCCTGCAAGAGTGCGCCGAGCGCGGCAGAAGCGAGACCCTTGCCAAGGGATGACACGACCCCGCCTGTGATGAATACGTAACGCGCCATGTGGCCGAGTTATCTCCCGTGACTGTAGGTGCGACTGTGGCTGCCTGGCCGATCAAGTCCTGTCGGGGCGGGCCGGAAAAGCCGCCATGTCACGGGATTTGAGCGTTAGCAGATTCGCATGAAATTGACAACAGAGCCGCAAGATCATGTTGTCGGATGGTTTCCTTCCCCAACTGTTTGAGGCGTGTCGCGCACGGGTCGGCGCACGGCTTGTGGCGCGTGTCTGGCCCGACGCGTTCGGCCGTGACGTCAATCGGCCCGCGGGACCAGCGGTGCGCTGTCCTCATCCGAGGGTGGCAGCAGGTCACCGGCAGGCAGGTCCGGGTTTTCATCGGTCGTTTCCTCGGCCGCGGGCGCGTCCTGCAGGCGGTCCATCACCGACGAGCCGGCGGATTTCTGCGCGGCGATCACGGTGAGCAGGATCGAGGTGCAGATGAAGGCGATGGCAAGCACCCAGGTGACCTTGCCCAGGGCGGTGCTGGCCGCGCGTTGCGAGATCGCCCCGCCGCCGGACCCCATGCCCAGCCCGCCACCTTCGGAGCGCTGCATCAAAACGACGCCGATCAGGCCGAGCGCAAGAAGGAGATGGATGATGAGAACGACGTTTTCCATGGGGCAGGGCGCCTTGATTTGCCTGTTTCGCGGCTATGTATGGCAAAGGGCAATCGGGTGCAAGCGATCAGGACGAAACAGTGCCGTTTCGTGCTCGTCGCCGGCCTGAGCGGGTGGATGCCGCTATTCGTCGACATCGTCCATATCCGCCTGGCCCGAGAGCGCGCGGCGGACATGCGACCAACTCAGCCCGATCCCGAGCACGACCGAGAGCGCAAAGAGGCCGATCCACGTATTCTGGTTCCGGTCGGCGAGGGTCAGCCAGCCGAAATCATGCAGCACCCAGAGCAGCGATCCGACCAGGGCGAGCACGAGAAACATGCCAAACGCACCGATCGAGCGCAGCGTGGCGCGCAGGTAGATGATGTAACCGGCCAGAAGCACCAGCCCGGCCAGGACGGTCACGGACATCTGGTCGGAATAGTTCGTCCGCGCCCATGCCACGAAATTCCATTCGGTCGGGTTGAACGTGGCCGACAGCAGCCCGAACGCAAAGACCCATCGCAGGAAGAAACCCATTCAGACCCTCATCAATCCCGGTGTCGCGCCAGTCTCGCGATGTCGCGGGCGCTTGTCCAGACGCTGCGGCGAATTTGCGGTTTCGCTGATCTGCGCGTGGCGATATACCGGCGCGGGTTTGATCCGCAAAGAAAGAGGACCGTCATGGCCAATGTCGTCGTTGTCGGCGCCCAGTGGGGCGACGAGGGAAAAGGCAAGATCGTGGATTGGCTGAGCGAGCGGGCCGACGTGATCGCGCGCTTTCAGGGCGGGCACAATGCGGGCCACACGCTGGTCATCGATGGAGAGGTGTTCAAGCTGCACGCGTTGCCCTCGGGGGTGGTGCGCAGGGGCAAGCTCTCGGTGATCGGAAATGGCGTGGTGCTGGACCCCTGGAACCTGCTTGAAGAGATCGAGACCATCCGGGCGCAGGGGGTCGAGATCAGTCCCGAGACGCTGATGGTCGCGGAGAACACGCCGCTGATCCTGCCGTTTCACGGCGAGCTGGACCGGGCGCGCGAAGAGGCCGCCAGCAAGGGCACCAAGATCGGCACCACCGGGCGCGGGATCGGGCCGTGTTACGAGGACAAGGTCGGGCGGCGCGCGATCCGGGTGGCGGACCTTGCCGATGCGGCAACGCTCGAGGCGCGGGTGGATCGGGCGCTTCAGCATCACGACCCGCTGCGCAAGGGGCTGGGCGTGGCGCCGATCGACCGCGAGGCGCTGATTGCACAGCTCAGCGAGATCGCGCCGAACATCCTGCATTATGCCGGTCCGGTCTGGAAGGTGCTGAAGGAGAAGCGCAAATCCGGCAAGCGCATCCTGTTCGAGGGGGCGCAGGGCGCGCTTCTGGACATCGACTTCGGCACCTATCCGTTCGTCACCTCGTCGAACGTGATCGCGGGCCAGGCGGCGACCGGTGTTGGCGTCGGGCCGGGGGCGATCGATTTCGTCCTTGGCATCGTCAAGGCCTATACGACCCGCGTGGGCGAGGGGCCGTTCCCGACCGAGCTCGACGATGCGGACGGGCAACGCCTGGGTGAGCGCGGGCATGAATTCGGCACCACCACCGGGCGCAAGCGGCGCTGTGGCTGGTTCGATGCCTGCCTCGTGCGCCAGACCTGTGCCACATCGGGGGTGAACGGCATATCGCTGACCAAGCTCGATGTCCTGGACGGGTTCGAGCGGTTGAAGATCTGCGTCGGATACGAACTCGACGGGGCGCGGCTCGACTACCTGCCGACCGCGGCGGACCAACAGGCGCGTTGTGTGCCGATCTACGAGGAACTGCCGGGCTGGTCCGACTCGACCGAAGGGGCGCGCCGATGGGCCGATCTGCCGGCTAATGCGATCAAGTATGTCAAGCGCGTGGAAGAGTTGATCGAGTGCCCGGTCGCGCTCCTGTCCACCAGTCCCGAGCGCGAGGATACGATTCTCGTGACCGACCCGTTTGCGGATTGATCGAATGTCGGGAGCGTGTGAAATGCGGCGATATAATGCGGGGCAAGCCGATGTTTGAGCGTTTCTCCTACAAGGCGCGCAAGCGTTTGGCGATCATCGTGTTGCTGGTTGGTATGCCGCTATACGTGGTGGTTGCGGTGTCGCTGGTCAACTGGCTGTTTCCCGACCCGCTCGACAAGCCGCCGGTCCTGGTCGAGTTGGTCATCTATATCGGGCTCGGGGTCCTCTGGATCTGGCCGCTCAAGGGGCTTTTCCGCGGGGTCGGGCAACCCGAGCCGGGGCGCGAGGATGACGCAGATGGCGGGTGACCGGCATGTGGCTTGCAGCGGTTGCGAGAGGCTGCTAAGGCAGTCTGGGGAAACCTGATGGTTTTGATCGGATTATGGCGGGGCAGGCCGAATTGACAGTTCCGGAAAAGGCCACGGACAACGGGCGGGATGCGGCGGGCGCCCTGGTGCCGCGCCTGGAGATAAGGAATCTTCGGCGTGCATTCGACGGCCGGGCCGTGGTGGACGATGTGTCGCTGCGCATCATGCCGGGGCAGGTGACCTGTCTTCTCGGTCCGTCGGGATGTGGCAAGTCGACGACGTTGCGGATGATCGCGGGCGTCGAGATGCAGGATTCGGGCGAGATCCATGTCGATGGCCGCCTGATCTGTGACACCGTGGTCCGGGTGCCGCCCGAGCGGCGGCATATCGGGCTGATGTTCCAGGATTTCGCGCTGTTTCCACATCTGAGCGTGGCCGAGAACGTGGCGTTCGGCCTCAAGGGCAGCAGGGCGGAAAAGCGCGCGCGGGTTGCGCAGCTTCTGGGCGAGGTCGGGCTGAGCCGCTTCATCGACGCGTATCCGCATGAACTGTCGGGCGGCGAACAGCAGCGGGTGGCGCTGTCGCGGGCGCTGGCGCCGCGGCCCGGGATCATGCTGATGGACGAGCCGTTTTCAGGGCTCGACAACCGGCTGCGCGATGGTATTCGCGACCTGACGCTCGACATGCTCAAGAAGGAAGGCACGGCCGTTCTCCTCGTCACGCACGAGCCCGAAGAGGCCATGCGCATGGCCGACGAAATCGCGCTCATGCGCGATGGCCGGATCGTGCAACAGGGCGCGCCCTATAATATCTACAACGCGCCGGTCGACAAGGACGCGGTCAGTTTTTTCAGCGATATCAACGTCATAAAGGGCAAGGTCCAGGGCGCCTTGACCGATACGCCGTTCGGTCAGTTCCTTGCCCCCGGCGTGCCCGACGGGCAGGAGGTCGAGATCGTGATCCGGCCCCAGCATCTCAAGATCGACTTTGACCGCGGTGGGCGCGGGCCCGACCCGACGCCGCAGGACGGCGTGCCGGCGCGCGGCGTGGTCGAGCGGGCGCGTTTCATGGGCAGCGAGAGCCTTGTCGAGTTCCGCATGGATTTCGACGGTTCGATCCTCAAGGTGACGGTGCCCAACGTGTTCCTGCCCAGCCCGGGCAAGGCGCTGTGGCTGACGATCCGGCGCGATCGGTGTTTCGTGTTTCCGGTCGAGGATTGACCGGAACCGCAAGGCACGCGCCCGATTGCAGCCAGTGTGACGGCATGGCATGACGAAAGCGTTAATGTCACGCGCGCAGAGGGGAGGCGCAGGCCCGCATGAGCGTAGGCCGGATCATCGTGGGGCCGGACTGTGTGGCCGAGGGGGCGGCGTGGCTTGCCGCGCGCGATGCTGGCATGGCGCGCGCTGTCGAGACCGTGGGCGAGGTGCCGCTCAGGTTGCGCGCGGACGGGTTTTCCCAGCTTCTGGGCGCGATCGTGAGCCAGCAGGTGAGCGTGGCCGCGGCCGATGCGATCTGGGGGCGGATGCAGGCGGCCGGTCTGGTGACACCCGGGGCGCTGGCACAGGCGAGCGACGAGGCGCTGCGCGCGGTGGGCCTCAGCCGACAGAAGATGCGTTACGCCAGTGCGCTGGCCGAGGCGGGGATCGACTATGAGGCATTGCGCGGCCTGCCCGACGCCGAGGTGGTGAAGGTGCTGACCGCGGTGCCGGGCGTGGGCGTCTGGACCGCGGAAATCTATGCCATGTTCAGCCTGGGACGGGCGGATGTGTTCGCGCCGGGGGACCTGGCGCTGCAGGAGTCGGCGCGGCTGCTTTACGGGCTGGAGGAGCGGCCCGGGGAACGCGCCCTGCGCGAGATGGCCGAGGCACGCTGGCGCCCCTGGCGCGCGGTTGCGGCGCGGGTGCTATGGGCCTATTACCGGGTGGCGAAAGACAGGGAAGGGATCAGATGACACGGGCATTGAAAGCAACCCGCAAGGCCCCGAAATCAGGAGGAAAACCGCGCTCGGTGGTGGTGTTCCTGCATGGCTACGGGGCGAATGGCGAAGACCTGATGGGGCTGGCCGATCCGCTGGGCGAGCACTTGCCCGACACGCTTTTCATCGCGCCCGACGCGCCCGAGACATGCGCGGGGGCGCCGTTTGGCTACCAGTGGTTTCCGATCCCCTGGATCGACGGCTCGTCCGAGGAAGAGGCCGAGCGGGGGATGCAGGCGGCGGTCGATGATCTCAATGCCTTTCTCGACGGGGTGCTGGTGGACGAGGACATGCTGCCCGAGCAGATGGTGCTGTTCGGGTTCAGCCAGGGCAGCATGATGAGCCTTCATGTCGCCCCGCGCCGGGAGGATGAAGTCGCGGGAATCGTTGCGTTTTCCGGTCGCATTCTGAACCCGGAACTGTTGGTGGACGAGGCGGTGTCGAAGCCGCCGGTGCTGCTTGTGCATGGTGATGCCGACGACGTGGTGCCGCCCGCGTCGCTGCCCCAGGCGGCCGAGGCGTTGCAGGAGGCGGGTTTCAAGGAGGTCTTTGCCCATGTCATGAAGGGCACGGGCCACGGGATCGCGCCGGACGGGCTTTCGGTGGCGCTGGCCTTCATGCGCGACAAGGCGGGACTGTGAGCACCGCACGGCGGGGTTAACGGCGATTTTCCGACCAAGGATCGGGGGGTGACACGCGTATGACTCCCGGCTGACATCCGGCTGTCGGGGCGGCGTTAACCTTTTGGCAGGAAAGTCGGTTAACGCGGCGTGCGTTGCGTGCCTGAGGCCCGGCGGAAATCGCGCGGCTTACCGCTCTGCCGCGCGCCGGGCGAGGATCAGGCAAGTGCGGGTGGCGGCGCCCATGTCCTGCACGCTGATCCATTCGAGCGGCCCGTGCAGGTTCTGCATCCCGGTGAACACGTTCGGGCAGGGCACGCCCATCTCGGTCAGGCGCGAGCCGTCGGTGCCGCCGCGGATCGGTTCCGAGCGCGGTTCGAACCCCGCCTCGCGGGCGGCGGCATGGGCAAGCTCCACCGGCGTCATGTCGTTTTCGAGCCAGTAGCGCATGTTGCGGTATTGCGGCGTGATCTCGCAGGTGATGCGGGCGCGCGGTTCGCCCGATTGCACGGCGGCGCAGACCTCTTGCAGCAGCGTGCCCTTGGCGGCCAGCCCGTCGCGTTCGAAATCGCGCAGGATGAAATGCATCTCGGCCGTCGCCGCGCTGCCCTTCATGTCGGTGACCATGATGAACCCTTCGCGCCCCGCGGTCGTCTCGGGCGTCATGGTGGCCTGTGGCAGGGTCTGGATGATCTTCGCGGCGAGATGCAGCGCGTTCACCAGCTTGCCCCTGGCGGTGCCGGGATGGATCGAGACGCCCTCGATCCGGACGGTGGCGCCGTCGGCGGAAAAGGTCTCGTATTCGATTTCGCCGACCGCGCCGCCATCGAGAGTGAAGGCGAAATCGGCGCCGAGATCGGCGGGCAGGTCGGGATGAACGCCGCGGCCGATTTCCTCGTCCGGGGTGAAGGCAAGGCGGATCGGGCCGTGCGGGATGTCGGGATTGGCCAGCAGGTGGCGCGCGACGGTCATGATGATGGCGACGCCGGCCTTGTCATCGGCGCCCAAGAGCGTGGCGCCGCTGGCGGTAATGATGTCATGGCCCTCCTTGGTGGCGAGATAGGGATGATCCTCGGGCGAGAGGCGCAGCTCGGGCGCGTCGGGGAAAAGGATGGGTTGGCCGTCATAGGCGCGGTGGACGCGCGGCTTGACGCCGGTCGCGTTGAAGGCGGGCGCGGTATCGACATGGGCCAGAAGCCCCATCACAGGCGCGTCGTGTTCGACCGTGGCGGGGATCGAGGCCAGAACCGTCCCGTAATCGGTGAGCCGCACATCCGATGCGCCGATGTCTTGCAGTTCCTCGACCAGCAGGTTGAGCATGTCGAATTGCACTTCGGTGCTGGGTGAAGTGGGCGAGGCCGGGTCGCTCTGGCTGTCGATGGCGGCATAGCGCAGCAGGCGGGATTCCAGTTCGGCGTCAAACTCGGTTTTCATTGGGGGGCCTTTTGTCCTCGGAGCTTTGCCCTTCTTGTCCTGTGGGCAGCGGGCGAGGTCAAGGGGCGGTGGGGGGATGTTTCGATGATGCAATGCGCGTCGCATTTCATGGGATTCGCTCTCGCCCGGAACAGCGGCGCAGCCGCCCGGGCAGCACACGGCCGCCCCCCGGCCGGGCGCTTTGATGGGGTGCGCACCACTTCGGGCAGGGGATGACGTTGTGGGATAAAGTGCGTGATGCAGAAGTCCGAAGCACCCGACCGCGGCCCCGTGCTGCCCTCGTGTTGGGCATCCCGTGAATCTGACCGGGATACAGTATGGAGTTAATAATTCGTAACGAAAACGGGCGCTTGGCGGGCAGCGAGATTTGACAGGGCGCGCGGTCTGGCCTAGCCTTCGTGGCATGCTGGACGAGATGGGCGAGCGGCCCCGGGGGCAACCCCGGCGGCCGTTTTTTCATTTCCGGCAAGGACGGAGGCAACGGGAACTCCAGATGAGGCAGATACGACCAGATGGCATCAGACCAGAACCGACGCGACCGGGAGCGCCTGCGGCGGGCGCTCGAGGTGGTGGAAACCCAATTGCGGGCAATGAAGGGCGACCTGGAGCGGCTGCACAGGCAGATCCGCGCCGGGCAAGTGAGCGGGCTGACGGATTCGGCCCGGGTGACACAGGAGATCCGGCAATGGCTGCGGATCGCCATGGAGATGGAGACACGTCTTGAAAAACGATCAATCACAGAAGACCGGCGCGACCGACCCCGTGCCATTGACCTCGATGCCGCAAGGACTCGCATCGGGTGCCGCCTGGATCGCCTCAGAAGGACCAGATGTCCAGGCCGCTTTCCTGAACGAGTTGAGTGAAGAGGAGCTCCTAGCGCTGCCCTATCTCTTCGAGTTCTGGGCGCTGGAACATCAATTGCCGCCCGGGGGCGATTGGCGGACATGGGTGATCATGGGCGGGCGTGGCGCGGGCAAGACCCGCGCCGGGGCCGAATGGGTGCGGGCATCGGTCGAGGGGTCGGGGCCGCGCGATCACGGGCGCTGTCGGCGGATCGCGCTGGTGGGCGAGACGATCGACCAGGTGCGCGAGGTGATGGTGTTCGGCGAGAGCGGGATTCTCGCCTGCTCGCCGCCCGACCGGCGCCCGGAATGGCAGGCGGGGCGCAAGCGGCTGATCTGGCCCAACGGGGCGGTGGCGCAGGTGTTCTCGGCGCATGATCCCGAAGGCTTGCGCGGGCCGCAATTCGACGGGGCCTGGGTGGATGAGCTGGCCAAGTGGAAGCGGGCGCAGGACACCTGGGACATGCTGCAATTCGGGTTGCGGCTGGGCGAGGAACCGCGGGTCTGCGTGACGACGACACCGCGCAACGTCGGGGTTCTCAAGGCCATCCTGGGCAATCCGTCGACGGTGGTGACGCATGCCCCGACCGAGGCCAATGCCGCCAACCTTGCCGCCGGTTTCCTCGACGAGGTCAAGGCGCGCTATGCCGGGACGCGGCTGGGCCGGCAGGAACTGGAAGGCGTTCTGCTGGAGGATGCGGAAGGCGCGCTCTGGACCTCTGCGGCGCTGGAGGCGTTGCGGATCGAGACGCCGCCCGAGATGGACCGCGTGGTTGTCGCGGTCGATCCGCCGGTGACGGGCCATGCCGGATCGGACGAATGCGGGATCGTGGTGGTGGGCGCTGTCACGCGCGGTCCGGTGCAGGATTGGCGGGCCTATGTCCTGGCCGATGCGAGCGTGCGCGCGGCCAGCCCGGCGACCTGGGCGCGCGCCGCGATCCGGGCGATGGAGCGGTTCGGGGCCGAAAAGCTGGTGGCCGAGGTGAACCAGGGCGGTGACCTGGTCGAATCGGTGATCCGGCAGGTCGATCCGATGGTGCCCCTGAAAAAGGTCCACGCGGCGCGGGGCAAGGTCGCGCGGGCCGAGCCGGTGGCGGCGCTTTATGAACAGGGGCGGGTGCGGCACCTCAAGGGGCTGGGCGAGCTGGAGGACCAGATGTGCCGGATGACGGTGCAGGGCTACGACGGCAAGGGCAGCCCGGACCGGGTGGATGCGCTGGTCTGGGCGCTCAGCGAGCTTCTGATCGAGCCGGGGGCGAAATGGCGCAGGCCGCAGGTGCGGGCGTTGTGAGGGGGGCAAGGTAGCGCCATCGCCGGGCCGCGGCCCGGCGATGGCGCGGCGGGGCTGCGCCCCTTGTTCCGCGCCCAAATATATAGCCCTCCCCAGATGAGCGTCGTTCTCTTCCGCGAAGGCGGAAAGGAGCACCGCGCGGTGCTGTTAGCCCTTCTTAAACCTTTTGCCACATGATCCACGACAAGCCGGGTCAAGCCCCGGATCGCATGAAGAGCCGGTGTCAACGCATTGGCGGAAATGAGAAACCGAGGAGAGCCGGATGGCGGTATTTGACTTCTTCAAGGCGCGCGAGCCAGAGGCCCCCGAGGCCAAGGCCAGTGCGGCGGGGCCGGTGATGGCCTGGCACGGGGCGGGCCGGGTGGCGTGGAGCCCACGTGACATGGTCACGCTCACCCGGACCGGGTTTGCCGGCAACCCGGTGGGGTTTCGCTGTGTCAAGCTCGTCGCCGAGGCCGCCGCCGCGCTGCCGCTAGTGCTTGAGGATCGCGAGACGCGGTTCGACACGCACCCGGTGCTGGGCCTGATGCGGCGGCCCAACCCTACGCAGGGCGCGGGCGAGTTTCTGGAGGCGCTTTATGCGCAGCTTCTGCTGACCGGGAATGCCTATCTCGAGGCGGTGGGCGCCGAGGGCATGGTGCCGGTGGAGCTTTACGTGCTGCGCTCGGACCGGATGAGCCTCATTCCCGGTGTCGATGGCTGGCCGGTGGGGTATGAATACGCCGTCGGCGGGCGCAAGCACCGCTTTGCCGTGGGCGAGGGGCCGTCGCCGATCTGCCATATCAAGAGTTTCCATCCGCAGGACGACCATTATGGCCTGTCGCCGATGCAGGCGGCGGCGCAGGCGGTGGATGTGCACAACAGCGCCTCGCGCTGGTCCAAGGCGCTTCTCGACAACGCGGCGCGGCCTTCGGGGGCAATCGTCTATCGCGGGGCCGAGGGGCAGGGCGCGCTGAGCACGGACCAATATGACCGGCTGGTGTCGGAAATGGAGAGCCACCACCAGGGCGCGCGCAACGCGGGGCGGCCGATGCTGCTCGAAGGCGGGCTTGACTGGAAGCCGATGGGGTTCAGCCCGTCGGACATGGAATTCCAGAAGACCAAGGAGGCGGCAGCGCGCGAGATCGCGCTGGCCTTTGGCGTGCCGCCGATGCTCTTGGGCATTCCGGGCGATGCCACTTACGCCAATTACCAGGAGGCCAACCGGGCGTTTTACCGCCTGACCGTGCTGCCGATGGCGCAGCGGGTGGCGGCCGCGCTGATCGCGTGGCTGGGCGATTTCAGCGGTGAGCGGCTCGCCCTCAAGCCCGATCTCGACCAGGTGAGCGCGTTGTCGGTCGAGCGCGATGCGCAATGGCGGCGCGTGGCCGAGGCCGATTTCCTGAGCGTGGCGGAAAAGCGCCGCCTTCTGGGCCTGCCGATGAGCGCAGAGGGGGAGATGGATGATTGAGGACGAGCGCAGATACGGGTTCGAGGCGTTCGATTGCGCGCCCGCGCTGCGGCTTGAGGCGCATGAGCGGGTGGCGCGGCTTCAGCATGACGGGTTGGTGCGTCGGCTGGAAAAGCTCGAAGAGATGATCGAGCGGCTGGAAAAGCGTTTGTGGCTGGCGGTTTACGGCGTGGTTGCCGTGATCCTTGGGCAGGCGTTCCAGTCGATCCTCGCGGCGGCGCCGTGAGGGGAACGAGGATGGAGAGAGCGATGGATTTTGCAGAAATGAGCGGACTGGAGAAGAAATTCTGCCGGTTTGACGGGGCGCTGAGCGTGACGCAAGCCGAGAGTGGCGGCGCCATGATCGAAGGTTATGCGAGCCTCTTCGGAGCGCGCGACCAGGGTGGCGACGTGGTGGAAGCGGGCGCCTATGCGGCAAGCCTCAAGCGGCTGGCGGGCGAGGGGCGGCGGGTCAAGATGCTTTGGCAGCACGACCCGGCGCAGCCGATCGGCATCTGGGACGAGGTGCGCGAGGATGGCCGGGGCCTTTACGTCAAGGGGCGGCTTCTCGACGCGGTGGGCCGCGCGCGCGAGGCGGCGGCGCTGATCGCGGCCGGGGCGATTGACGGGCTCTCGATCGGCTATCGCACGCTCCGGGCGCAGAAAGGTGACACGGGGCTGCGGCTCCTCAAGGAACTGGAGCTTTGGGAGGTGTCGCTGGTAACCTTTCCGATGCTGCCCAGTGCGCGGGTGGGGGCCAAGGGCGAGCGCCCCGAGGCCGAGACCTGGCGCGAATTGGCGGCGGTGTTCGACACGGCCGCCCGCGAGTTGGCGCGCGACTGACGCGCTGGGACAAACAAGAGACGAAGGAAAACGCGATGCGTGAACCCGAGACCAAGGCTCGGGCCGGGGGAGAAGTGTCTCCGATGGCCGAGATGAAGTCTGCCGTGACTGGCTTTCTGAGCGAGTTCAGGGACTTCAAGGACGATATTCACACAAGGTTTCAACAGCAGGAAGAGCGACTGACCATGCTTGATCGAAAATCCCATATCGCGGCACGGCCCGCGATGGCCGCCTCGGCCGATCTCGACGCGCCGCACAAGAAGGCGTTCGATGCCTATCTGCGCTCGGGCGACGATGACGGGCTGCGCGGGCTCGAGCTTGAAGGCAAGGCGATGAGCAGCGCGGTGGCGAGCGATGGCGGCTACCTTGTCGATCCGCAGACCACGGCGCAGATCCGCAGTGTTCTGGAATCGACCGCGTCGATCCGGGCGGTGGCCAATGTCGTCAATGTCGAGGCCACGTCTTATGACGTGCTGGTCGACCATTCGGACGTCGGCGCGGGCTGGGCCACGGAGACCGGCACGGCGAGCGAGACCGCAACGCCCGCGATCGACCGGATCACCATTCCGCTGCATGAATTGTCGGCCCTGCCCAAGGCGTCGCAACGCCTGCTCGATGACAGCGCATTCGACATCGAGGGCTGGCTGGCCGGCCGGATCGCCGACAAGTTCGCCCGCGCCGAGGCGGCGGCCTTCGTGAGCGGCGATGGCGTGGACAAGCCCACGGGGTTCCTGACCCACACGGTCGTGGCGAATGACAGCTGGAGCTGGGGCAACCTTGGCTATGTGCCGACCGGCGTGGATGGCGATTTCGACGGTGGCGAGGCGATCATCGACCTGGTTTACGCGCTGGGCGCGCAATACCGCGCCAACGGCACCTTCGTGATGAATTCCAAGACCGCCGGCGCGGTGCGCAAGCTCAAGGACAATGACGGGCGGTTCCTGTGGTCCGATGGCCTTGCCGCGGGTGAGCCTGCGCGCCTCTTGGGCTACCGCGTGCTCATTGCCGAGGACATGCCCGACATCGACAGTGGTGCCGATGCGATCGCGTTCGGCGATTTCGCGTCCGGTTATACCGTGGCCGAGCGCCCGGACCTGCGCATCCTGCGCGATCCGTTCAGCGCCAAGCCGCATGTGCTCTTTTACGCCACCAAGCGCGTGGGCGGCGATGTGAGCGATTTCGCGGCGATCAAGCTTTTGAGATTCGCCACCTCCTGAGGGCGGCGGATCGGGGGCGGGGTGGCCCGCCCCCGGGCGCGCGGGGTCGGGACAGGCGTTGGCCGGCTGCTCCCCTCCGTCCGAGCAACGCGGGCCCCGTGCGCCGCATGACCCCGAAAGGGGCCGGATTTTTCGGAGTGTATCCATGATGTTGATCGAAGAAACCGCTGTGCCTCCGGCGGCCTTGCCGGTGGAGGAATTCAAGGCGCATCTGCGGCTGGGTTCGGGCTTTGCCGAGGATGGCTTGCAGAATGCGGTGCTGGAGAGTTTCCTGCGCGCGGCCATCGCGGCCATCGAGGCGCGCACCGGCAAGATATTGATCGAGCGCGGCTTTTCCTGGGTGCTGACCCAGTGGCGCGACCAGGCGGGCCAGGCCCTGCCGGTGGCGCCGGTGAGCGCGATCACCGAGCTGGTGCTTGTAGACCGGGGCGAGGCCGAGGAGGTTGTGGACCCCGCGCTTTACCGGCTCGACCGGGACATGCAGCGCCCGCGGCTGCGCCCGGTTGGCACGCTCTTGCCCAATGTTCCCACGGGCGGATCGGCGCGGATCGGTTTCGTCGCGGGGTTCGGCGCGGGCTGGGGTGATCTGCCTTCGGACCTTGCGCAGGCGGTGCTGCTCCTGGCGGCGCATTACTATGAATACCGCCACGAGACGGCGCTGGGCGACGGGTGCATGCCGTTCGGCGTCACCTCGCTCATCGAGCGGTATCGCACGGTGCGGCTTTTCGCGGGAGGTGCGGCATGAGCGGGGTTCACCTCAACCGCAGGCTGGTTCTGGAGACGCCCGAGCGGGTGGCGGACGGGGCCGGTGGCTTTGCCGAGAGCTGGGTGGCGCTGGGCGAGCTTTGGGCCGAGGTCCGGGCACGCACCGGACGCGAGAAGGCGGGCGGTGCGGTGGCGCTGGCCACGGTGGGCTATCGCATCACGGTGCGCGCCGCGCCGGTGGGTCACAGCACGCGCCCGCGCCCCGAGCAGCGGTTGCGCGAGGGGGGACGGATCTTTCGCATCCTTGCCGTGACCGAGCGTGACGCTGCGGCGCGTTACCTTGTCTGTTACGCGGATGAGGAGGTGGCGGCATGAGCTATGGCGTGGCGGCCGCCCTTCAGGCGGCGGTGTACGACGCGTTGCGCGATGATGCCGCGCTGGCGGCGCTGGTGAATGACGCGGTGTTCGATGCGTCGCCCGCGGGCGCCTTGCCCGGCACCTACGTGACGCTTGGCCCGGAACTCACCCGCGACCGGTCGGACCAGACCGGCCATGGCGCGCTGCACCGGATCACCGTGTCGGTGGTGACCGACAGCGCCGGGTTCCAGGCGGCCAAGGACGTGGCGGCGGCGGTCAGCGATGTGCTGGTTGATGCCGACCTCGCGCTGGCGCGCGGGCGGCTTGTCTATCTCAACTTCGAGCGCGCGCTGGCGCGGCGCGAGGGCAGCGGTGCCCGGCGGCGGATCGACCTGTGGTTCCGTGCCCGGGTGCAGGACGACTGAAATTTTACTTTGACACGAATGGAGACATCACATGGCGGCCCAGAATGGCAAGGACCTGTTGATCAAGGTGGACCTGACCGGGGACGGTCAGTTCGGAACGGTGGCGGGGCTGCGCGCGACGCGGGTAAGCTTCAACGCCGAGAGCGTGGACGTCACCAGCCTCGAATCCCAGGGCGGCTGGCGCGAGTTGCTGGCCGGGGCGGGGGTGAAATCGGCCTCGATCTCGGGCTCGGGCGTCTTCAAGGACGCCGACAGCGATGCGCGGGCACGGCAGATCTTCTTTGACGGCGAAACCCCGGACTTCCAGGTGGTGATCCCCGATTTCGGGGTGGTCGAAGGGCCGTTCCAGGTCACCGGCCTCGACTATGCCGGCAGCCATGACGGCGAGGCGAGTTATGAATTGTCGCTCGCCTCGGCGGGGGCGCTGAACTTCACGGCGGTGGTGTGATGGCGAACCCGTGGAGCGGCGAGGTGGCGCTTGTCATCGACGGCGAACGTCATGTGCTCAAGCTGACGCTGGGGGCGCTGGCCGAGCTGGAGGCGGGACTGGAAAGCGGCACGCTGATCGAGCTTGTCGAGCGCTTCGAGGGTGGCGCGTTTTCGAGCCGGGACGTGCTGGCGCTGATCGTGGCGGGGCTGCGGGGCGGCGGCTGGCAGGGCAGTGCCGCCGACCTGGTGCAGGCCGAGATCGCGGGCGGGCCGATGGTGGCGGCGCGGGTGGCGGCGGAACTGCTGGCGCGGGCCTTCATGCTGCCCGAGGCGGGCTGAGCCGGTGGCGGGGTTCGACTGGCCCGCGCTGATGCGCGCCGGGATGCGGGGCCTTGGCCTCAGCCCGGCGGAATTCTGGGCGCTGACCCCGGCCGAATTGCAATTCCTGCTTGGCCCCGAACGGGGCGCGGCACCGCTGGGCCGGGCGCGGCTGGACGAGCTGCTCCGCGCTTTCCCCGACGAACGAGGAGAGAAAGACGATGGCAGAGATTGACGGGCTGGACGCGCTTGAAACACAGGTGGACGCGCTGGAACGGTCGCTGGGCGACGCGACCGGCGTGGCCGCCGGGTTCGAGGTCGAGTTGAAGCGCATTCGCGGCACGATGGCCCAGACCGGGCAGGACGTGGCGACGCTCGAACGGGGCCTGAGCCGGGGATTGCGGCGGGCCTTTGACGGGGTGTTGCTGGACGGGGCGAAGCTTTCGGATGCGCTCGACACGGTGGCGCGCTCGATGATCAACGCGACCTACAATGCCGCCGTCAAGCCGGTGACGGATCATGTCGGTGGGCTGCTCGCGCAAGGCGTGGGCAGCCTGATGGGCGGGCTCTTTCCCTTTGCCGAGGGCGCGCCTTTCAGCCAGGGCCGGGTGATGCCATTTGCCAATGGCGGCGTGGTCGGCGGGCCGACCTATTTCCCGATGCGTGGCGGCACCGGGCTTATGGGCGAGGCGGGGCCGGAGGCGATCATGCCGCTGACGCGCGGGTCCGATGGCAAGCTTGGGGTGCGCACGGAAGGGGGAGGGCGGCCCGTCCAGGTGGTGATGAACATCACCACGCCGGACGCGGGCAGTTTCCGGCGCAGCGAGGCGCAGATCGCCGCACAGATGGGCCGGGCGATCGCCCGCGGCCAGCGCAATCGCTAGGGAGGGCAAGTGATGAATTTCCACGAGGTGAGATTTCCCGCCAACCTGAGCTTCGGCTCGGTGGGCGGCCCGGAGCGGCGCACCGATGTCGTGACGCTGGCCAACGGGTTCGAGGAGCGCAACACGCCCTGGGCGCATGCGCGCCGGCGCTATGACGCGGGGGTGTCGATGCGCTCTCTCGACGATATCGAGACGCTGATCGCGTTCTTCGAGGCGCGGCGCGGGCAGATGTATGGGTTTCGCTGGAAGGACTGGTCGGATTTCAAATCCTGCAAGGCCAGTACCGCGCCTGCCTATACCGATCAGCAGATCGCGGTGGGTGACGAGGTGACGGCGGGGTTCCAGTTGATGAAGACCTACCGCTCGGGTGATTTCACCTATGTTCGCCCCATTTCCAAGCCGGTCAAGGGCAGCGTGCGCGTGGGCATCGAGGGCGAGGAACAGCAGGAGGGCGTGCATTACGAGGTCGATGACACGACTGGGTTCGTTACCTTCACTCATCCCGTCAACAAGGGAATGCGCATCACCGCGGGCTTCGAGTTCGACGTGCCGGTGCGGTTCGACACCGACCGGATCATGACCAACGTGGCCTCGTTCCGGGCGGGCGACGTGCCCAGCGTTCCGGTGGTGGAGGTGCGGGTCTGATGGCGTTCAACGAAGGGCTGCGCGCCCATCTGCAAAGCGGCGTGACGACGGTGTGCCATGCCTGGGCCATCACCCGGTCCGATGGCGTGACCTTCGGCTTTACCGACCATGACGCGGGGCTGAGCTTCGAGGGGATCGCGTTCAAGGCCGATACAGGGTTGTCGGCCATGGCGCTTCAGCAATCCACCGGCCTTTCGGTGGACAATACCGAGGCGCTGGGCGCGCTGTCGGATGCCGCCGTGACCGAGGTCGATATCGAGGCCGGCCGTTTCGACGGGGCCGAAGTGCGGGCCTGGCGGGTGAACTGGGCCGATGTGAGTGCGCGCCAGTTGATGTTTCGTGGCACGATCGGTGAGTTGAAACGCGCGGGCGGTGCATTCCGGGCCGAACTGCGTGGGCTGACGGCGGCGCTCAACCGTCCGTTGGGGCGAGTTTATCAGAAGCCTTGCACCGCGGTTCTGGGCGATGCGGCCTGCGGGTTCGACGTGACGACGCCGGGCTATTTTGCCGAATTGCCGGTCGAGGCGGTCGAGGAGCGCAGCCGGTTCGTCTTTGACGTGCTGCCGGGGTTCGAGCCGGGATGGTTCGCGCACGGCGTGCTGGAGGGGCTGAGCGGTGCGAGCGCAGGGCTGCGCGGGATCATCAAGCGCGACGTGATCGACAGCGGCCAGCGCGTGATCGATCTCTGGCACCCGATGCGCGACGGGATCGCGCCGGGCGACATGATCCGCCTTGTGGCGGGATGTGACAAGCGGATGGCGACCTGTCGGCTCAAGTTCAACAACCTGCTCAATTTCCAGGGCTTTCCCGACCTGCCCGGCGAAAGCTGGCTGATGGTGCAGCCGGGGCAATCCGGGCAATTGGCCGGTGGCAGCCGGAGATGAGCACAGGCGACGACATGGTGCGCGCGGCCCGCGGCTGGATCGGCACGCCCTATCGGCATCAGGCTGCCGTCAGGGGGGCGGGGTGCGATTGCCTGGGGCTTTTGCGCGGGGTCTGGCGCGAGGTTCTGGGCCGGGAGCCGGAAGCGGTGCCACCCTATTCGATGGACTGGGCCGAGCCTCAGGGCGACGAGCGGTTATGGCAGGCCGCGCGGCGACATCTTCGCGAGGTGTCACTGACCGATGAGGCGCCGGGCGACGTGATCCTCTTTCGGATGTGCGCCGGGTCGGTCGCCAAGCATCTGGGGCTTGCCGCGCGCATCGGCACGGGCGCGACGTTCATTCATTCCTATGCCGGGCACGGGGTGGTCGAAAGCCCGCTCAGCACCCCGTGGCGGCGCCGGATCGCGGCGCGATTCAGATTTCCCAAGGAGGCCAACTGATGGCGACGATACTACTTTCCGCTGCCGGGGCGGCGATTGGCGGCTCGATCGGGGGCACGGTCCTGGGCCTGTCGTCGGTCGCGGTGGGCCGTTTCGCCGGCGCTGCGCTGGGCCGGGTGATCGACCAGCGCGTGATGGGCGCGGGTTCGGACGCGGTGGAGACCGGGCGGATCGAGCGGTTTCGCCTCACTGGTGCGGGCGAGGGCGACCCCATCGCGCAGGTCTATGGCCGGATGCAGGTTTCGGGCCACGTGATCTGGGCCACGCAGTTTTCCGAGAGCGTGACGGTCACGGGCGGCGGCAAGGGCGCCCCGCGCCAGCCCGAGCGGCGCGACTATTCCTATTCGGTTTCGCTGGCGATCGCGCTTTGCGAGGGCGAGATAAGCGGCGTGGGCCGTATCTGGGCCGACGGGACCGAGGTCGCGCCGGATGACCTGAACCTGCGGATTCATCGCGGCACGCGCGACCAGTCGCCGGACGCGAAGATGGAGGCGGTCGAGGGGGCAGGGCAGGTGCCCGCCTATCGCGGCACGGCCTATGTGGTGATCGAGGATCTCCAGCTTGCACAGTTCGGCAACCGTGTGCCGCAATTCACCTTCGAGGTCACGCGCCCGGCCCAACCTGGGCTTTCCGACGCCGAGGAAGACATGGCCCACGCCATCCGTGCCGTGGCGATGATGCCCGGATCGGGGGAGTATGCCTTGGCCACGACGCCGGTGCATTTCTCGCACGGGGTGGGAAAATCGGTGCTGGCCAATGTGAACACGCCTGCGGGCAAGGCGGATTTCGAGGTTTCGGTCGAGCGCCTGAGCACGGAATTGCCGAATTGTGGTTCTACCTCGCTCATCGTGAGTTGGTTCGGGGACGATCTGCGCTGTGGAGACTGCACGATCCGGCCCAAGGTCGAACAGGCCGAGTTCGACGGTGCCGAAATGCCGTGGAGCGTGGCGGGCGAGACCCGTGCCAGCGCATGGGTGGTGGCGCGCGATGACGACGACCGTCCGATTTACGGCGGCACGCCTGCCGATGCCTCGGTGATCGAGGCAATCGAAGCCTTGAATGCCGCCGGTCAGGCGGTCGTGTACTATCCCTTCATCCTGATGGACCAGGTCGCGGACAACACGCTGACCGATCCCTATAGCGGCGAAGAGGGGCAGCCGGCGCTGCCCTGGCGGGGGCGGATCACCACGTCGTTCGCCCCGGGGGTCGCGGGCAGCCCGGACGGCACGGCTGAGGCCGAGGCGGAAGTGGCCGATTTCTTCGGCACGGCGCAGGCTTCGGATTTTGCCATTGCGGACGGTGCCGTCACCTATTCCGGCCCGTCCGAGTGGCGCTATCGCCGCTTCATCCTGCACCAGGCTGCGCTCTGTGCCGCCGCCGGCGGGGTTGATGCCTTCTGCATCGGTTCGGAAATGCGCGGGCTGACCCAGATCATGGGGGCGGCGGGCTTTCCGGCGGTGCAGGCGCTGCGCGATCTCGCCGCCGAGTGCCGCGCGATCCTGGGACCGGACACGAAAATCGGCTATGCTGCCGACTGGTCGGAATATTTCGGCTACAACGCGCCAGGGGGCGACCGCTATTTCCATCTCGATCCGCTCTGGGCGGATGAGAATATCGACTTTATCGGTATCGACAATTACATGCCGCTCTCGGATTGGCGCGACGGGCGGGATCATCTCGATGCGCAGGCCTGGCCCGCGATCCATGATCTCGAATACCTGCAGTCGAACGTGATGGGTGGTGAGGGGTATGACTGGTATTACCACTCGCCCGAGGCCCGCGCGGCGCAGATCCGCACCCCGATCACCGATGGCGCGCATGACGAGCCATGGATCTGGCGGGTGAAGGACATCGCCAACTGGTGGCGTTTTGCCCATCACGAACGTATTGGCGGTGTGCGGCAGGAAGAGCCGACCCCTTGGGTGCCGATGTCGAAACCAATCTGGTTCACCGAGCTCGGCTGTGCGGCGATCGACAAGGGCACCAATCAGCCCAACAAGTTTCTTGATCCGAAATCGTCGGAATCGGCGCTCCCCCATCATTCGAACGGGCGGCGCGACGAGTTCATCCAGATGCAGTATCTGCGCGCGATGACGCGGTTTTGGAACGATCCGGCCAACAACCCTGTCAGTCCCGAATACGGCGGGCCGATGGTGGACATGTCGCGCGCCCATGTCTGGGCCTGGGATGCGCGGCCCTATCCGTTCTTTCCGGGGAATGACGGGCTCTGGACCGATGCGGCCAATTATGCACGCGGGCACTGGATCACGGGGCGGGTTTCGGCGCGGGCACTCGCTTCGGTGGTCGAGGAGATCTGCGCGCGCGCTGGGCTGCACGATATCGACGTCTCGAGCCTGCGCGGGGTGGTGCGCGGCTATACGGTGCCCGATGTGGGCGATGCGCGCGCGGCGTTGCAGCCCTTGATGCTCACGCATGGCTTCGACGCGGTCGAGCGCGATGGAGTCTTGCGCTTCGTGATGCGCGACGGGGTCGAGGACCGGGCGCAGGACGCGGCGACGCTTGTCGCCCATGACGAGATCGAGGGCCGGATCGAGCGCAGCCGCGCCGCCGAGGCCGAACTGGTCGGGCGGGTGCGGCTGCGTTTCGTGCAAGCGGATGCGAATTTCGACGTCCTGGCCGAGGAGGCGGTGCTGCCCGACGCGGCAACCCATGCGGTGGCCAGCAGCGAACTGCCCATTGCCCTCACCCGCGCCGAGGGGCGGCAGGTGGTCGAGCGCTGGCTCTCCGAAGCGCGGGTCGCGCGCGACGGGTTGCGTTTTGCGCTGCCGCCCTCGCGGCTCGATATCGGGCCGGGCGATGTGCTCAGGCTCGACAGCGATGAGGGCGGCGATCTCTTGCGCGTGGACCGGGTCGAGCTTGGCACGTCGCAGATCGTCGAGGCAGTTCGGATCGAGCCGGAAACCTATCAACCCTCCGACATTGCCGAGGATGGCGTGCAGCTTGGCGAGTTCGTGCCGCCGGTGCCGGTGTTCCCGCTCTTTCTCGACCTGCCGTTGATGAGTGGCGCGGAAGAGCCCCATGCGCCCCACCTGGCGATCACCGCCGATCCCTGGCCCGGGTCGGTCGCGGTCCACGCCTCGGACAGCGACAGCAATTACGCGCTCGACAGGATCGTCGCGGCGCGGGCCACGGTCGGGGTCACCCGCGCACCGCTTCTCGCGGCGCGACCGGGATTGGTCGACCGTGGCGAGGGGCTTCTGGTCGAGCTCACGTCGGGACAACTTGAATCGGTGGATGATCTGGCGCTGCTGAACGGTGCGAACCTGGCCGCGATCGGCGATGGCAGCGCCGAAAACTGGGAACTTTTCCAGTTCCGAAATGCCGAGCTTGTCGGCGAGAATACATATATGTTGCGCCACCGTTTGCGCGGGCAACTGGGCAGCGACGCCTGGCAACCCGAGGTCTGGCCGGCGGGGTCGTATGTCGTTCTCATGGACGGGGTGCCCGGTCAGGTCGGCCTCGCGCTGTCGCAACGCAACCGCGCCCGGCACTACCGGATCGGCCCGGCGCGGCGGGCCTATACCGACCCGTCCTATGTTCATCAGATCGCGGCGTTTTCCGGCGTCGGGTTGAAACCGCTCAGCCCGGTGCATCTGCGCGCGATGCGAGGTCCGGGCGGCGATCTTGGTCTGAGCTGGGTACGGCGCACGCGGATTGGTGGCGACAGTTGGGACGGGATCGACGTGCCGCTGGGCGAGGAACGCGAAAGCTATGTGGTGCGGGTGATACAGGGCGGCGCGATCCTGCGCGAAGAGCAGGTGAGCGCGCCCGAATGGACCTATGCCGCGGCAAAACAATCCACCGACGGGGCCAGCGGCGCGACCGACCTTGCCGTGGCCCAGGTCTCGGCCATTTATGGCGCCGGGGCGTTCGGAACGCTGACAGTCACGCTTTGACCCTTCAACCCGATGCGCAGGAGATGCAGCGTGCCACCCCGGGGTCGAGTTCGAGCCGCTTGGGCGCGATCTCGTCCCCGCAATCCTCGCAATAGCCGAATTCGCCCTCGTTGATGCGTTTGAGCGCGGCCCGCAACCGGCGCTCCAGCGCATCGCGCCGGACCTGCGTGGCCTTGGCCATCGCCTGATTCTGCAACGCGTCCATCCGGCTCAGCCGCCCGACCGATTGCTGGTCCAGCGTCACCACCCCCTGACCCTCGCGCCCGAGCGCGTTTTCTTCCTCGAGATCGGCAAGCTGCGCTTCTATGAGGGCGCGGAACCGGGTGATTTCGGTGTCATCCATCGTGATCTGCATCCTCACGGCTTTGCGTTTGGCACTGCCACCCTATGTGATATAAACTGGGGATAGCAAAGGACAGGACGCAGATGGCAAAAACCCGTACCAAACTGGCCGAACTTGATCCGGTCTGGGCCCGCATCGTCGAGGAGGCCGAACAGGCCGTCCGGGACGAGCCGCTTCTGGGCGGGCTTGTCCATTCCAGCGTGATCTACCACGGTTCACTCGAACGGGCGCTGGCTTACCGGATCTCTCTCAAGCTGACTTCGGGCGAGATGTCGGCCCAGATCCTGCGCGAAATCTGCGACGAGGCCTATTCCTCCGACCCGTCTCTCGCCACCGATGCGCGCGCCGATATCGCGGCGGTTTACGACCGCGATCCCGCCTGCCACCGATTCCTTCAGCCCTTGCTGTTTTTCAAGGGCTTTCTCGCGGTGCAGGCCTATCGCGTGGCGCATTGGCTGTGGAACGAGGGCCGCACGGATCTTGCGCTCTTTCTCCAGATGCGCGTCTCCGAGGTGTTTTCCATCGACATCCACCCGGCCGCGCGGATCGGCAAGGGCATCATGATCGACCACGCCCATTCGATCGTCATCGGTGAAACCGCGGTGGTGGGCGACAATGTATCGCTGCTGCATTCCGTGACGCTTGGCGGGACCGGCAAGGACGATCAGGACCGCCACCCCAAGATCGGAAACGGCGTTCTGATCGGTGCAGGCGCCAAGGTGCTGGGCAATATCCGGGTGGGCGATTGCTCGCGCATCGCGGCCGGTTCGGTCGTGCTGACCGAGGTGCCGCCCTGCAAGACCGTGGCGGGTGTGCCCGCGCGGATCGTGGGCGAGGCGGGCTGCGACCAGCCCGCCATGACCATGGACCAGATACTCAAGAACGGCGCGTAAAAGGTCGATTTTGCTGTGAAAAATCGGTTTGCGCACAGATGTGACCCGGCGCATGCCCGGGCCGCAAGCTCCCCGGGCGGAAATGAACCAATCGGGGAGTCTTGCCCCAAGCCTCACCTGGTCAACGCATCGAGAACCCGCGCCCAGCTGCGTGTGCCCTTGTGGAAGCTCTCCATGTCGTATTTCTCGTTCGGGCTATGGATCTGGTCGTCATCCTTGCCAAAACCGATCAGCATCGAATCCATGTCGGTGATCGTTTTGAAATAGCCCGCGATCGGGATCGACCCGCCACAGCCGATATAGGCCGCCGTGTCGGGCCATTCGTCAGAAAGTGCCTGGCGGGCCTTTTCAAAGGCAGGATCATCGATCGACATCTGCGACGCCGGCGCGCCTTTCTCCGTGCGGTACTCCACGCTGAACCCCTCGGGCAACTGCCCTTCGAGATAGGCGCGAAAGCTCTTGCGGATCGCGTCCGGGTCCTGCGTGCCGACAAGGCGGAAACTGATCTTGGCGCTGGCCTTCGATGGCAGAACGGTCTTGAACCCGTCCCCGGTATATCCGCCCCAGATGCCGTTCACGTCGCAGGTGGGCCGTGACCAGATCATTTCCAGCGGCGTGCGGTCCTGTTCGCCCGCGGGCTCCTTCAGCCCCACATCGCCGAGGAACTTCGCGTGATCGAAGCCCAGCCCCTGCCACTGGCTCAGGATGTCATCCGAAAGCTCGGGGACGCCGTCATAGAACCCCGGCAAGGTGATGCGCCCGGTGTCGTCATGCAGCCCGGCGATGATTTTCGTCAGCACCCGGATCGGGTTCATCGCGATGCCGCCATACATGCCCGAGTGCAAATCTCGGCTCGGCCCGGTGATGGTGAAATCCTCGCCCAGTAGCCCGCGCAGCATGGTGGTGATCGCGGGCACGCGGCTCTCGAACATGCCGGTGTCGCAGATCAGCGCTATATCGGCTTTGAGCTCGTCGCGATTCGCCTCCATGAACGGCACCAGCGAGGGCGAGCCCGACTCTTCCTCGCCCTCAAGGAAAAACGTGATCCGGCAGGGCAGGCTGCCATGCACCGCCTTCCATGCGCGGCAGGATTCGACAAAGGTCATGAGCTGGCCCTTGTCATCCGCCGCCCCGCGCCCGCGAATGACGCGGCCCGCTTCGGTCTCTTCCACGGCCGGATCGAACGGGTCGCGGTCCCACAATTCCAGCGGATCGACCGGCTGCACGTCGTAATGCCCATAGAAAAGCAGGTGCGGCCCGTCGCCCTCGACATGGCCCACGACCATTGGATGGCCCGGGGTGGGGCGTTTTTCCGCTTTTACGCCAAGGCTTTGCAGGTCCGCAACCAGCCAGTCGGCGGCCTTGTCACACTCCGCCTTGTAGGCCGGATCGGTCGAGATGGACTGAATCCGCAAAAGCTCCATCAGGCGGTCGGTGGCGGCGGGCAGATCTGAATCGATCCGGGCCAGGACGGCATCGAGTGACATGGTCGGGCTCCTTGGATTGTGCGAATGCGTGTCGCGGCGGAGAGTAACAGCCGCGCCCACGGTGTCCAGCACGACATGGAGCGCAGAACTTGACTTCGGTCAAAGTCCCGGGGAGCGGCAATTTGTATTCTTTCTTGAAGGTGCCTCAATGGTTAGAATGACGGGCAGGATGCGAACAGGGCCGCGGCCCGCCCCCGGACAAATGGGCCAAAAGGCCCCATGCCGGGATGAATGAGAGGGGATGTCGCGTGGACTACATGGCTCAACTGGATCGGTGCCTCAACAATCTGCACGAAGAGGGGCGCTATCGCACCTTCATCGACATCGAGCGCCAGAACGGCAATTTCCCCCATGCCATGTGGCGCCGCCCGGACGGCAGCGAACAGCCGGTCACCGTCTGGTGCGGCAACGACTATCTCGGCATGGGCCAGAATCCGGCGGTCCTGTCGGCCATGCACGAGGCGATCGAGGCCACCGGCGCGGGTTCGGGCGGCACGCGCAACATTTCCGGCACCACCGTCTATCACAAGCGGCTCGAGGCCGAACTGGCCGACCTGCACGGGAAAGAGGCGGCGCTGCTGTTCACCAGCGCCTATATCGCCAATGACGCGACGCTTTCGACCCTGCCCAAGCTCTTTCCGGGGCTGATCATCTATTCCGACGAACTGAACCACGCCAGCATGATCGAGGGCGTGCGCCGCAACGGCGGGGCCAAGCGCATCTTCCGCCATAACGACGTGGCGCATCTGCGCGAATTGCTGGCCGCCGACGATCCGTCTGCGCCCAGGCTGATCGCCTTCGAATCGGTCTATTCGATGGATGGCGACTTCGGCCCCATCGAGGCGATTTGCGATCTCGCCGACGAATTCGGCGCCCTCACCTATATCGACGAGGTCCATGCCGTGGGCATGTATGGCCCGCGCGGCGCGGGCGTGAGCGAACGCGACCGCCTCGCCCATCGCATCGACATCATCAACGGCACGCTGGCCAAGGCCTATGGCGTGATGGGCGGCTATATCGCGGCCAGCGCGAAAATGTGCGACGCGATCCGCTCCTACGCGCCGGGCTTCATCTTCACCACCTCGCTGGCCCCCTCCATTGCCGCCGGGGCCGCGGCCTCCGTGGCCTACCTCAAGACATCGCAAGGCCAGGCCCTGCGCGACCGTCACCAGGAGCAGGCCAAGGCGCTCAAGCTGCGGCTCAAGGGGTTGGGCCTGCCGATCATCGACCATGGAAGCCATATTGTCCCGGTGATCGTCGGCGACCCGGTGCATACCAAGCAACTGTCCGACATGCTGCTCGAACAGTTCGGCATCTACGTGCAGCCGATCAATTTCCCCACCGTGCCGCGCGGCACCGAACGGCTTCGCTTCACGCCGTCGCCGGTGCACGGTCCGAATGAAATCGACAGCCTGATCCGCGCGATGGACGAACTTTGGGCGCATTGTGCGCTGAATCGTGCCGAACTTTCAGCCTGAGCCATGGCCACATATGCAATTTTTCTTGTGCTGTGCTACGGATATGTAATTGAGAGTGAACGAGTCGGGGCGACCCTGTCTCGATTCGCTACGCAAGCAGGGGCAGGGATGTGATCGGTCGCAGATTCAGGCGCGAAGCGCAGGACGATGTGGTTGAACCCAAGGGGTTCGACGATTACGACACACGCCTTGGCGACCTGATGCGCGGCGAACGCGCCACGATGGGCAAATCCCTTCTGGATGTCCAACGCGAACTGCGAATCAAGGCCGCCTATATCGCCGCCATAGAAAACGCCGATCCCTCGGCCTTCGACACGCCCGGCTTCATCGCCGGTTACGTGCGCTCATACGCGCGCTATCTCGGCATGGACCCCGACAAGGCATTCGCGGCCTTCTGCGAGGAATCCGGTTTCACCACGGCGCACGGCATGTCGGCCGCCGCCTCGACGATCCGAAAATCCGACGCGCCGGCCGAGCCGCGCCGCGCAGGGTCCGGCCGGAATGCCCACGATCCGGTTCTGGGGTCCGGACTCGGCTTTTACCCGGCCGGGGAAAGCGTGTTTTCACGGATCGAACCGCGTGCCGTCGGTTCGCTCCTCGTGCTGGTGGCGCTGGTCGGGGCGCTGGGTTTCGGCGGTTGGACCATCCTGAACGAGGTTCAGCGCGTGCAGGTCGCACCGGTCGATCAGACCCCGAACGTCCTGGCGGATCTAGACCCGCTCGCGGGTGTGGTCGCCGTTTCCGATAACGAGGATGTCGTGACCGCGTCGCGTTCCAGCACCGGTGATTTCACGCCTCCGTCGCAGTCGCTCGACCGGCTCTATCGCCCCGAGGCGCTTGATATGCCGGTCATGGTGTCACGCGACGGGCCGATCTCGTCGCTCGATCCGGGCGCCACCGGAAGTTTCCTGGAACCCGAGACGGTCAGCGTGGAGGCGACCACAGAGCCGTCCGAACCCGCCGTGCCCCAGGTTGTTGCCGAGGAGGAAAAAGGCGTGATGCTCTTTGCCGTGCGCCCGGCATGGGTACGCATCCGCGCCGGTGATGGTTCGGTCATCTTCGAAAAGATCCTCGAAGCGGGCGAGGAGTACAAGCTTCCCGAAAACGTCGAAGCCCCCACGCTTCAGGCTGGTATGTCCGGTTCGCTCTACTTCGAGATCGACGGCGAACTCTTCGGTCCCGCCGGTAGCGGCACCTCGACCGTGCGCCGCCTGCCCATCGCCCGCGATGAGCTTATGGCCAGCTTCGAACCCGCCGATCTCAGCCAGGATCCCGAATTGGCCAAGGTCATCGCACTGGCCGAGTCGGAATCCGGCGAGGCACAATCCGTTGATGCACAATCCGAAGAGGTGCAGGCCGGCGAAGTGATCCGCGAGGCGGACTGATCCGCCGCATTGCAGCGGGCGGGCATGGGGACTATCTAACCCGTGAAAGCAATCGCGACCGGGAAACGCACATGACCCTCAATCACGTCCGTCCGTGGCGCAACATCTATCGCCGCCAAAGCCGCCAGATCCATGTCGGGCCGGTGCCGGTCGGGGGCGATGCGCCGATCGCCGTCCAGACCATGACCAACACGCCCACCACCGATGTCGCAGCCACCATCGCGCAGGTGCAGGCCGCCGCCGAGGCGGGGGCCGATATCGTGCGGGTCTCGGTGCCCGACGAGGCATCGTCAAGGGCGCTGCACGAAATCACCCGCGAAAGTCCGGTGCCCATCGTCGCCGACATTCATTTCCATTATCGCCGCGCCATCGAGGCGGCCGAGGCCGGGGCTGCCTGTCTGCGCATCAATCCCGGAAATATCGGCTCACCCGAGCGCGTGCGCGAGGTGATTTCCGCCGCCCGCGATCATGGCTGCTCGATCCGCATCGGCGTCAATGCCGGAAGCCTCGAAAAGCACCTGCTTGAAAAATACGGCGAGCCTTGCCCCGACGCGATGGTCGAAAGCGGGCTCGATCATATCCGCATCCTGCAAGACCACGATTTCCACGAATTCAAGATCAGCGTGAAAGCCTCGGACGTGTTCATGTCGGCCGCCGCCTATCAACAACTGGCCGAGGCCACCGACGCCCCCATTCACCTCGGCATCACCGAGGCGGGAGGGTTGACCTCCGGCACGATCAAGAGCGCGATCGGCCTGGGGCAGCTTCTCTGGATGGGCATCGGCGACACGTTGCGGGTGTCGCTCTCGGCCGATCCGGTCGAGGAGGTCAAGGTGGGGTTCGAGATCCTCAAGTCGCTGGGCCTGCGCCATCGTGGGGTCAACATCATTTCCTGTCCCTCCTGCGCGCGGCAGGGGTTCGACGTGATCAAGACGGTTGAGGAACTGGAAAAACGGCTCGCCCATATCCACACCCCGATGAGCCTTTCGATCATCGGTTGCGTCGTCAACGGCCCGGGTGAGGCGCTGATGACCGATGTCGGCTTTACCGGCGGGGGGGCCGGGTCGGGCATGGTCTACCTCGCGGGCAAGCAGGATCACAAGCAGGGCAACGAGGGCATGATCGACCATATCGTCGAACTGGTCGAAAAGCGTGCTGCCGAGATCGAGGCGTCGGGCGAATCATGATGCGCGCGGGGCGTTAACCGGTTCCCTTCATGGCTTTGCCGCAACGCGGCGGTGCACGCATGTCAGCCGGGCGGCAGCCGGAGATCACCCCCGGTTTTTCGTTGAAAGATCACTGTTAACCCGACCGCGCGGTGCCTTACTGGCCGGTCCCGTTTTCCAGATATCCGGCCAGGACTGGCGCGGGCATATGTCCCTGGATCATCATGCGCGGCATGACGTAAAAGGGCAGCTCGCCAACCTCCAGCGCATCGGCAAGATCACCATGTGCGCCCCGGTCGATCAACATGACTTTCAGGTCGTAAGATTCTGATAAAGAACGCAAATCACGCTCGGCCTCGGCGCAGGCGGGGCAATCTTCGGCGGTGAAGAGCGCAATGATGTTGTCCGCGGTCGGGCTCCCGAACCCCGGCAGGTCGTCATCGAAAAGCGCATCTGCGTGCCGGGCGATCAACGCGTGATCGGCGGCGATTTCCTCTTCGTAGGCGGGGGCCGGGTACGGCGATTGAAGTGTGAGGGACAAGCCACTGACAAGGCTTGGGTTTTCAAGGATGACCTCGCGAATTTCCGCGCCCAGAATGCGCCGCTCCGCGTCCGTCAAGGCCCGGAAATCCGTCTCTGCCATGGCCACGCCGGGCCAGAGCAGCACCACGATACCAAGAAGCAGCTTCATTTCAGCTCAACGACCGCGCACCTCTTCCACGATCTCGATCATGCCATCGAGCGGCATGTATCCCCTGACCATCTGGTCTTCCACGACAAAGGTGGGCGTTCCGTTGATGCTCATCCGCTGCGCCAACGCGCGGTTCTCGGCGATCACCTCGCTCACCGCGTCAGTTTCCATCTGCGCAAAGATCGCATCCGCATCAAGGTCGAACGAATCCGCCAACCGCCGCAAAACGGCTTCCTCGGGGCTTGGCTTGAGTTTCATGAGCGCGTCGCTCACCGCGTGGTAGGTCTCGTCGCCCGCGAGTTGAAGCGTCGCGATCGCGAAACGCGAAGAGGTTTCGGAATCCGCGCCAAGTATCGGAAACTCCTTGATAATCATGCGAATATTGCCATCCGTTTCGAGCAATTGCGCCACCTCGTCATGGGCCCGGCGACAATAGCCGCAGCGATAGTCGATGAACTCGACAATGGTCACGTCCCCGTCCGGGTTGCCCCCGACCCAGGAATCCGGATCATCGAACAGCGCCTCGGCATTGTTCTCGACGAGGGATTGGTCATCCGCGGCCTGCTGTTGGCTCTGGCGCTGTTCAAGAACGGCCACCGCCTCCATGATGATTTCAGGGTTTTCAAGAAGATAGTCGCGGATTTCGGCGCGGAACGCGCTGCGTTCTTCGGCGTTCATATCGGTCAGGTCGAACGCCGTGGCTGGCGTGGTAAGCATCAGCCCGGCGACCAGCGCAAAGGGAAGGGTGGGTTTCATCGTCGTCTATCTCCGTTTCTTGCCAGCGGCCTCTGCCGCCAAAAGCACATCCTGCGCCCGTTGCCAACCGGCAGACCCGCGTGGCAAAAGGTCCGATGCGCGTTTCGCGTGAATGCCGGCGTCTTCAATCCGTCCTCGCAGCGCGTATCGTTCCGCCGTCACCAGCGACGCCATGCCCATTTGCCCGCTTTTGGCATAGGCTTGGCCCAGATCCCTCATCACTCTTGCGTTATTGCCGTCTGAGGAGCGTGATTTTTCAAGGGTTTTCAGGGCATTTGCGCTGTCTCCTGCGGCAAGGAGGGCGTGGCCATAACTACCCAGGACCAGCGCATCGTTGGGCGCGAGGTTGACTGCATCGCGATAGGCGGTGAGCGCCGCGCGGGTGTTTCGGCTTTCCATAAGGATTTGGCCGTAAAGCTCATGATAGAACGGATCGCGGGGATGTGCAGCAACAAGTTTCTGCATTGCCGCGACGGCTTTGTCGGTGTCGCTGTCGCGATGATGCGAGATGGCGCGCCGCATCAGCTCGATATCCGGTGCGGCGCTGTCCTCCGCGCGGCTGCGCGTCCACTTGGGTGATCGGAGAAAGGCGGTGAGCTTACCCTTGGCGCGGGAGAACCAGTAGTCGAATTCCGGATCGGCTGTCGCTTCTTTCGAATAGGTGTCGGCAAGGGCGTTGGCGTGGCGCAGCCGATCACGGCTTATCGGGTGGGTGCGCGCATAGGGGTCCTGCCGCGCCGCGGAGACCAGCTCTTGGCCGGCGAAGATCTCGATCACACGGACCAGCCCTTTCGGATCAACGCCTGCCCGCGAAAGATAACGGATCGCGGATTGGTCGGCCGATGATTCCTCGGCCCGTGTGTGACCCATGAAGACGCGGCTGGCCGAGCTTGAAATGCCCGCGCCAAGCGCGGTTGCCGCTTCGCTGCTCCCGCTCGCTGCGGCGGCTGCGGCAAGCGCCATGCCGATGCCTGCGACATTTCTCGCCACGCGTGCATTCACCGTGCGCCGGGCAATATGTCCATGGGCGAGGTGGGCAGCTTCATGGGCGATGACCGCTTGCAATTCGGCCGCGCCCTTGAGGCGCATGATCATGCCGGAGTGTATGAAAATATGTTTATTATCAATGACAAAAGCATTCATGTTGCGATCCTGAACCACCAGGACCCTTACCCTTGCCGGCGATAGCCCGGCCGCGGACAGGACCGGCTTGGCGAGTTGGTTCAGGGCATTTTCGATATCCGGATCACGCAACAACGTGACCGCCGAAGCGGGCAGCGCGGAAACGAGGACGAAGACGCAGGCGAGGCAGATCGAGAGTAAACGGTGCATTGACGCGAGGGGCCCTCCCTGTGAAAAACCGGATGTGCACAGTTAGGAAGAAATCAATGCGAAACTCAAGGCGCGGTCAGGTCGATCCCTTCATCGTGATGGATGTCATGGAGGCCGCGCGTCGCGCTGAAGAGGCCGGTCGGCACATCATCCACATGGAAGTGGGCCAGCCCGGAACGCCCGCCCCGAAAGGTGCGCGCGACGCCCTCGCCCGGGTAATGGAGGATGAGCCACTGGGATATTCCGTGGCGCTCGGCCTGCCTGCGCTCCGCCAACGGATCGCGCGTCTTTATGGCGAATGGTATGATGTCGATCTCGATCCGGAGCGTGTGATTGTCACTTCGGGGTCGTCGGGGGCGTTCGTTCTTGCCTTCACGGCATTGTTCGACGCGGGCGATCGCGTCGGCATCGGCGAGCCGGGCTACCCCTCCTACCGGCAGATCCTGCGCGCGCTCGATGTCGAGCCCGTGGGCATTGCGGCGGGTGTGGAGCATCGGTTCCAACCGGTGCCGGGCGATCTGGAAAACCGGGATTTGCAAGGGCTTATGGTGGCCTCGCCCGCGAATCCGAGCGGCACGATGCTCGACAGATCGGCCTTGTCCGCATTGATCGACGCCTGTGCGGCGCGTGACATCGCGTTCATCAGCGATGAAATCTATCACGGCATCGAATACGAGGCCAAGGCGGTGACCGCACTCGAGATCACGAACGATGCTTACGTGATCAATTCCTTCTCCAAGTACTTCTCGATGACTGGTTGGCGTGTTGGGTGGATGGTCGTGCCCGACTCGCATGTCCGCCTGATCGAACGGCTGGCGCAGAATCTCTTTATTTGCGCGTCACATGCCGGGCAGGTGGCAGCCCTTGCGGCGATGGAGTGCGAGGCCGAATTGCAAGACAACCTCGCGGTTTACAAGGCCAACCGGGCCCTGATGCTGGATGGTCTGCGCGATGCCGGGTTCGAGCGGTTCGCGCCGCCCGACGGGGCGTTCTATGTCTATGCCGATGTCTCCGATCTGACCGATGACAGTCGCGCCTTTGCGGCGGAGATCCTCGAAAAGGCAGGGGTCGCGGTGACCCCTGGTCTCGATTTCGATCCCCATCGCGGGCATGGCACGATCCGTTTTTCCTATGCCCGCTCGACCGGAGATATTCGCGAGGGTCTGGCGCGGCTGAAACGGTTCATGCAAGCGCGGAGGTGATTTCCATTGGCCCCCATTTGCGCTAGGGTCTTATGAAAAGACCCAGGTGGCGGGCGATGAGCAGAGTCAATCAATTTTTATGGGTTCTGGCCTTGATCTGGCTGGCCCTTCCGGCCATCGCGCAGGACCTGAGTGGCTTGGCGCGGGTGGACCCGGATCAAAGCCTTCTGGTTGACCAGGGCGACGAGACGATACTGGACCTCCACCTGAGCCAAGGTGTGCCATATCGCTTTTTCAGCCTGGAAGACCCGGATCGTCTCGTCATTGATTTTCGCGAAGCGGATTGGGACGGGCTCGATGCGCACGCTTTCAACCGGTCCGAGCGCGTTGAAGCCGTTCGATTCGGCGGGTTTCGTCCCGGATGGTCCCGCATGGTGCTCGATCTGTCGCAGCCCATGAAGGTGCGGCAGAGCGATATGCGAATCGACCGGGTAAACAGTGCCGCCCATCTGCGTTTGCATTTCGCACCGGTAACGCGCGAGGAGTTTTCCCGGCTGTCCACGAAACCCGACACGCCGGATTGGGGCGTGGCGGCGCCGTCGCCGCCGGCCGTCGATGCCGACGGGCGTGTCGTGGTGGTTCTTGACCCCGGTCATGGTGGGATCGACCCGGGGGCCATGCGTGATGGACATACAGAGAAGGACCTCATGCTGACCTTCGCCCGCGAACTGCGCGAAGCGCTCTTGCGGGTTGACGGGATCGAGGTTGTTCTGACCCGCGACTCCGACGTGTTCGTATCGCTTGAGCGACGGGTCGCCATTGCCCACCAAGCCGGGGCGCATCTGTTCCTGTCGCTTCATGCCGATGCCCTGTCTGAAGGCCAGGCCACGGGTGCGACCGTCCACACCCTGTCGGACCAGGCCAGCGATCAGGCGAGTGCGCTTTTGGCCGAACGTCACAACCGGGCCGACATCCTTGCGGGGATCGACCTGACCGGGACGGATGACACGGTGGCGGACATCCTGATGGATCTCGCGCGCGTCGAAACCCAGCCCCGGGCCGAGCAGCTGTCCGAAGCCCTGATCGACGCGTTGCGCTCCGCCGGGGCTCCGCTCAACCGGCGCCCTTACAGATCCGCCGCATTCTCGGTCCTAAAGGCGGCGGATATTCCCTCGGTGCTTCTGGAGATCGGGTTCATGTCGAGCGAACGCGACTTGACGAACGTGACGGACCCGGAATGGCGCCGTCAAATGGCCGAGGCGCTGCGCGACGGAATCCAGGCCTGGATCATCATGGATGCGTCGCTGCGCGCACTGGTGCGCCAATGAACAGGCCAGACCGGGGGCATGAAAAACAGGCAGCTTCCAGCCTATCACGCGCGGCAATGTGTTTTGACCATGCTCGCAGCGCCGCATATACAAGCGATGCTAAAGTCAGGGGGCGCGTGTGCTGAGATTTGTCATGTCGACATTGGGGGGACTGTTCAGCTTCATCACGTTGGGGTTGATGATGGTTGCCTTGACCGTGGGTGCGGTGTTCTGGATTTACGGGCAGGATCTGCCCAGTCACGCCAGCCTTGCGCAATACACGCCCCCCACGATCAGTCGCATCTATTCCGGTGAAGGACGGATCATCGACGAGTTCGCTCAGGAAAGGCGCCTTTTCGCGCCCGCCGAGGACATTCCCGACCTGGTGAAACACGCGTTTATCAGCGCGGAAGACAAGAATTTCTATGACCATCAAGGCTATGATCTGCGTGGTATCCTGATCGCCGCTTACGACGCCGTGCGGTCACGCGGGAGCGACATTCGCGGGGCCTCGACCATCACCCAGCAGGTGATGAAGAACTTCCTGTTGTCGGGTGACAGAAGGGCCGAGCGCAAGATCAAGGAGATCATTCTTGCCACCCGCCTTGAGCAGACGCTGACTAAGGAGCAAATACTTGAACTTTATCTCAACGAGATATTCCTTGGGCAGAATTCCTATGGGGTGGCTGCGGCGTCGCAAACCTATTTCAACAAGTCACTTGAAGAACTGGCACCGCATGAAGCTGCGTTTCTCGCGTCCTTGCCCAAGGCGCCAAGCGATTATCACCCGGTCCGCAGGAAGGAGCGGCTGATGGCGCGCCGGAATTTCGTTCTCAGGGAGATGCTGGAGAACGGATACCTGACCCAGGAAGTTTACGAAAAGGAAGTCGGGCAGCCTCTTCGTTCTGTTCAGAATGGTGATTTCGAAAGCTATCGCAAGGACTTGCCGCCCAGAGATTACTTCACCGACGAGATTCGCAGGCAGTTGTCCGAGAATTTCGGCGAGGACGAGTTCTTTTCCGGCGGCTTGAGCGTGCGCGCGACCGTCGAGCCAGACATGCAGAAAATCGCGGCCGAGGCCTTGCAGCGCGAGCTTGAGGAGTATGATCGGGAGCGTGGGATCTGGCGTGGCACCGGCGAAGTGCTCGCCCCCGAGGTTCTCGAAAGCGAAGCGAAATGGCGCGCGGCGCTGGGGCGCGTCGATATAGCCCGTGACATAGAGCTTGATAGTCAGTGGTATCCGGCCGTGGTCCTCGAGTTGGGTGCCAATGATGCGCGCATCGGGATCGAAGGTGTCGAAGATGACGAAGACGGTCATTGGATCCCGGCCGAGGACGTGCGGTGGGCCCGCAAGAGTCTTGGAGACGGAGAGCTCGGACGCAAGGCCCAGGTGGCTTCGGATCTTCTTGAGGTTGGCGATGTCGTGCATGTGCGGCGGATGACGAACGACGACGATGGAAGCTTTATCCGCTGGACCTTGCGGCAGGTTCCCGAAGTTCAGGGCGGCTTCATGGCGATGGACGTCAATACCGGTCGCGTGATCGCGATGCAGGGCGGGTTCTCTTATCAGCAATCGGTGTTCAACCGCGCCACGCAGGCGCGCCGACAGCCGGGTTCGTCGTTCAAACCCTTCGTTTATGCGTCGGCGCTCGACAGCGGATATACGCCAGCGACGATCATTGTCGATGCCCCGATCGAAATCGACACGCCCCAGGGGATCTGGCGGCCTCGAAACGCTTCGAACCAGTTCTTTGGCCCCACATCGCTGCGCACCGGGATCGAGCGATCGCGCAACCTGATGACGATCCGGCTTGCTCAGGAGGTCGGAATGGACGTTGTGTCGGATTACGCGGAACGGTTTGGCGTTTATGATCGGATGGGTTCGTACCTGGCCAATGCGCTCGGCTCGGAAGAAAGCACCTTGTTCAAGATGGTGGCTGCCTATGCGATGTTTGCCAATGGCGGGCAAAGGGTCGAGCCGACGCTGGTCGACCGGGTGCAGGACCGATACGGCAAGACGGTCTATCGTCACGATACGCGGGAATGCCGCGATTGCGACAGCCCGGCCATTGCCCGCAGCGAGAGCCCCGATATCGTGTCGTATCGCGAACGCGTCATGAATGAAGTGACGGCCTATCAACTGACGTCGATGATGCGCGGCGTGGTCGATCGCGGCACCGCTGCGAGGACGGTGAACCTGCCTGTGCCCGTGGCGGGAAAGACCGGGACGACCAATGATGCCAAGGATGTGTGGTTCATCGGGTTCACTTCGAATATCGTGGCGGGGTGCTATATCGGATATGACAATCCTCGCAGCCTTGGCCGCGGGGCCTCGGGCGGGGGGATGTGTGGCCCGGTCTTCCAGAGTTTCATGGAAGAAGCGATCAAGAAATACGGCGGCGGGCAATTTCGTGTTCCGGAAGAGTGCACCTTCATCAATATCGACCGGTTGACCGGCGAGCGTCTTGAAGCGGACGCCGAAGGAGATCACGTCGTTGCCGAGTGTTTCCGCGAAGGTGAAGAGCCCCAGTTCGGCGTGATGTATGACGGCGGTTTTGCCATGGGTGAGAATTTGCCCTTGTTCGACGAAGCGCGCGATGCCAATGCCGGACGGCAAGTCACGACATCGACTGGACAAAAAGTCCTGGTTGGCCCCAAGGCGAACTTTGGCACCCTGAGTTCGGGTGGTCTCTACTGAGCTTGCCGCGCGGCTTGCGCTCGTCTATCACCCGTCACTGAGCATGACAGTCAGGACAAGTTGATGCGCGCCGATACGCAGACCACGATTGAAGAAATTGAGAAATCGCTCGACCTGCTGCGCCAGAGGATGGGTTGGGAGACAGCCCAGCACAGGCTTGAGGAATTCAATGCAAGGGTGGAGGATCCGACCCTTTGGGATGACCCCAAGGAAGCGCAGAAACTGATGCGGGATCGTCAGGCCCTGGTTGACCAGATGGAAACCTGCGAAACGATCGCTCGGGATCTGAAAGACAATGTCGAGTTGATCGAGCTGGGCGAGATGGAAGGCGACGAGGACGTCGTGACGGAGGCGGAGGACGCCCTGAAGGCATTGGCCACGAGGGCCGCCGAGAAAGAGCTTGAGGCGTTGTTGGACGGCGAGGCGGATGCCAATGACACCTATCTTGAAATTCACGCTGGCGCTGGCGGGACCGAGAGTTGCGACTGGGCGGCGATGCTTGCACGGATGTACGTTCGCTGGGCCGAGAAAAAGGGCTACACTGTCGAGCTGCAGGCGCAAAGCCCGGGCGATGAGGCCGGGATCAAGTCCGCCACGTACAAGATTTCGGGGCACAATGCCTATGGATGGCTCAAGTCCGAAAGCGGGGTTCACAGGCTGGTGCGCATCTCTCCGTATGACAGCGCGGCCAAGCGGCATACCTCGTTCTCGTCGGTCTGGGTTTATCCGGTCGTGGATGACAATATCGAGATCGAGGTCAACCCGGCCGATCTGCGCATCGATACCTATCGCAGTTCGGGGGCCGGGGGACAGCATGTCAACACAACGGATTCGGCGGTCAGGATCACGCACCTTCCAACCGGGATCGTGGTCACCAGTTCCGAGAAATCACAGCACCAGAACCGCGACATCGCCATGAAGGCGTTGAAGTCACGGCTTTATCAGATGGAATTGGAGCGGCGAACCCAGGCGATCAACGAAGCACATGACGCCAAGGGAGAGGCAGGATGGGGCAACCAGATTCGATCCTACGTTCTGCAGCCCTACCAGATGGTCAAGGATCTTCGGACGAATTATGAAACGTCCGACACGAAGGGCGTCCTAGATGGTGATCTGGATGGGTTGATGGCGGCCACCCTGGCCCAGAACGTAAGCGGCAAGAGCCGCGCAGAGGCTCGCGGCGAAGAGTAACCGAACCAAATGTCCCGGGTCCTGAAGGTGCAGGATTGCAATGACCGCGCGACTGTCTAACCTGCTCTTCGAAAATTGATGGGGGGACAACGACGTGAGCGACATTCTGGACCGTGAAGCCTTTGAGCTGGCTACCGAACTCGAGGCCGGTACCTTCAGCGCCGAAGACGTGATGCGAGCGACCCTCGATCGGATCGGGGTGGCAAACGAACAGGTCAACGCGATCGTGTCTCTCAGGGATCCAGATGAACTCATTGCCGAGGCGCGACAGGCGGATGCGAGCGAGCGCAAGGGATGGATGCATGGCTTTCCACTTGCGGTAAAGGATCTCGCCAATGCCAAGGGGTTGCGTACCACGATGGGATCGCCGGTGTTCGCCGACCAGGTTGCGCAGAACGATGACATCATGGTGGCCCGGATGCGCGCCGCAGGGGCGATCATCATTGGCAAGACCAATACGCCGGAATTCGGACTTGGTTCCAATACATTCAATCCGGTGTTCGGTGCGACATGCAACCCCTATGATCTGACACGCTCGGCCGGAGGGTCATCCGGTGGTGCCGCGGCGGCGCTCGCCTGTCGGATGTTGCCCGTCGCGGACGGATCCGACATGATGGGCAGCCTTCGAAACCCGGCCGCATGGAACAATGTTTACGGCTTTCGGCCCAGTTGGGGGCGTGTTCCGTCCGAACCTGTCGGCGACAGCTTCCTGCATCAACTTGCGACCAACGGACCAATGGCGCGTAGCCCACGTGATGTCGCGGCACTTCTGGATATCCAATCCGGTCCCGACCCACGCCAGCCACATGGTTGTATGACCGAACCTGCCTTGGCGGGCATTGAGGCCGATGTGAAGGGCCGCCGCATCGGGTGGTTGCGTGATTGGGGGGGAGCATACGCATTTGAGCCCGGCATTCTGGACCTCGTTGAAAGGGCATTGGGCCGCTTCAATGATATCGGGTGTATTGTCGAGGAGGTTCCGGCGCCGTTTGATGCCGAAGCGCTCTGGGAAAGCTGGACGACACTGCGGTCTTGGTCCGTGACTGCATCAACCGTTGCCCTTTACGAGAAAAGCGAGACCCGGGAGCGATTGAAGCCCGAAGCCATCTGGGAGATCGAACGCGGACTGGCGCTTTCGGCGATGGATGTCCATCGCGCCAGCGTGACCCGGTCCGCCTGGTTCAAGAACGCGGCCGAATTGTTCGACCGATACGATGCGCTGATCCTGCCTTCGACACAGGTTTGGCCGTTTCCGATTGAATGGCGATATCCCGATCGTATCAATGATATCGAAATGGATACCTATCACCGGTGGATGGAAGTGGTCGTTCCGCCAGGGCTCATTGGCTTGCCCACGCTCAACATGCCGGCCGGCTTCAACGCTGAGGGGCTTCCGCTGGGGCTGCAGATGTTTGGGCGCCGGGGCGCGGATGCGTCGCTGCTGCAGATCGGTCACGCCTGGCATTCGGCGACAGATGATTTTCGTGCCAAGCCTCCCATCTTGAATTAACAGGCTGTTGACGTGGCGTTCGGGGCCGCTCGGGACTGTGCGAAGGGGAGGAACGATGGAAGAGGCAATGGGACTGGGGGCGCCGCAAATGCGCCCGGTAGAAATGTCCATGCTACGCGAAGCGCTCAGGCGCGGTTGGGCCGACATGAAGCGGGCTCCGGGGTTCGGTGCCCTGTTTTCAAGCGCTTATGTGATCATCGGTCTGTTGCTCGCTTTTGTCACTTGGAGAACCGGTCAAACTTATTGGCTCATTTTCGCAGCGGTTGGCTTTCCCTTGGTCGGCCCCTTCGCGGCCGTCGGCCTTTACGAAGTGTCGCGGCGCCTGGACCGGGGGCAGGCGCTTGAAGCGGACAGGATTCTCGGCGTCGTCGTGCGGCAAAGCAGCAGGCAATTACCGTCGATTTGTGTGATCATCATCATGATGTTCCTGTTCTGGTTTTTCCTCGCACACATGATTTTCGCTTTGTTTCTGGGCCTTTCGACGATGACAAACGTGTCGACCTCCTTCGAGGTCTATCTGACGCCCAACGGATTGATGATGCTTGGCGTTGGCACATTGGTTGGAGCGATATTCGCCCTTCTTCTTTACATGATCACGGTAATCTCCATGCCGCTCTTGCTGGATCGTGAGGTGGATTTCGTCACAGCCATGATTACGAGTTTCCAGACAGTTACGGCCAATCCGTTTCCGATGCTGATCTGGGCGGCTTTCATTGCGGCCATCACTTTCCTGGCGATGATCCCCGCGTTTCTGGGGCTGTTTCTGACTTTGCCGCTGCTTGGGCATGCGAGTTGGCATCTTTACGACCAGATCGCGATCCGGGAAGCATGAGTTCTGGTCATGTGTGCGCCTGTGGGAAAGAGTTTGACCCGGCGCGCTTGATTGTTGGTAAGCCCGGCGGACGTGTCGCATGCCGGTGGGAACCATGCGCCTCGCGCCGCGTCGTGACCGGCGATCTGTCCTGGGCTTCTTTTTCAGCTTGGAGGGGCGTTCCCCGAAATGGTCGCAACACGGCACTCCCCGGAACGCGCGCTGCATTGACATGATGCGCGGCGTTTCGCCTTATCCCTTTCCGGGAACAAGGCGAAACGCTTCACTGGCCGCGCGAGAGGGCGGCGACGCCGGTCCTGGCGACTTCGACCAATCCGAGCGGGCCCATCAGCTCTGCGAATGCTTCGATCTTCTCGGACGTGCCCGTAATCTCGAAAATGAAGCTCTCCAGCGTGCTGTCCACCACGTTGGCGCGAAAGATGTCCGCAAGCCGCAGGGCCTCGACGCGTTTGTCACCGAGACCCGCGACCTTGAGCAGGGCAAGCTCGCGTTCGACCGACGCCCCCTCGACAGTAAGGTCATGGACCTCGTGCACCGGAACGATGCGGCCCAGCTGGGCCTTGATCTGCTCGATCACCTGCGGCGTGCCGGTGGTGACGATGGTGATGCGGCTGGTGTGGCCGGTATGGTCCACCTCGGCCACGGTCAGGCTGTCGATATTGTAGCCACGGCCAGAAAACAGCCCGATGACGCGGGCCAGCACGCCGGCCTCGTTGTCCACCAGTACCGCGAGCGTGTGGGTTTCGGTCACGTCGCTGAAATCGGAGCGCAGGTTATAGGCCGAATGCTTGGTCGAGCCCTTCTTGATCTTGAGTGCGGACATTGGCTTGGTTCCTTCTATCCCTGCGGTCTCTCACACCAGAACGGCGCCGGACTTGCCGATCGCATCCTTGGTCGTTGCTTCGCCCAACAGCATCTTGTTGTGGGGCTCGCCTGACGGGATCATCGGGAAGCAGTTCTCATGCTTCTCGACCAGGCAGTCGAGGATCACCGGCCCGTCATAGGCAAGCATTTCCATGATCGCCTCATCGAGATCGTCCGGGTTGTCCACCTTTATCCCCTTGCAGCCAAAGGCTTCGGCCAGTTTCACGAAATCGGGCAGGGCTTCGGACCAGCTTTGCGAATAGCGTTCGCCATGCAGGAGTTCCTGCCACTGGCGCACCATGCCGAGGCGCTCGTTGTTGAGGATGAACTGCTTGACGGGCAGGCGGAATTGCACCGCCGTGCCCATTTCCTGCATGTTCATGAGCCATGACGCTTCGCCCGCGACATTGATCACCAGCGCCTCGGGGTGGGCCATCTGCACACCGACCGAAGCGGGCAGGCCGTAGCCCATCGTGCCAAGGCCCCCGGACGTCATCCAGCGATTGGGATCGTCGAAGGTCAGATACTGCGCGGCCCACATCTGGTGCTGGCCCACCTCGGTGCAGATATAGCGGTCATGATCGCGGGTCAGCTCTTCGAGACGATGGAGCGCATATTGCGGTTTGATCACGGGCCCTGTCTGTTTGAAGGACAGACAGTCGATCTTTTTCCACTCCTCGATCTTGGACCACCAGCTTTGCAGCGCTTCCTTGTCGGTCTTGCGTCCGCGGGATTTCCAGATTTTCAGAATATCCTCAAGCACATGGCCCACGTCCCCGATGATCGGGATATCGACGCGGATCACCTTGTTGACCGACGACGGATCAATGTCGATATGCGCCTTCTTCGAGTTCGGGCTGAAGGCCGAGACAAGCCCCGTGATACGGTCGTCGAAGCGCGCGCCGATGTTGATCATCAGGTCGCAGTCATGCATCGCCATGTTGGCCTCGTAAAGGCCATGCATCCCCAGCATGCCGAGCCAGTTCTTGCCGGTGCCGGGATAGGCGCCCAGTCCCATCAGCGTCGATGTGACGGGAAAACCGCTGCTGTCGACCAGTTCGCGCAAGAGCAGGCTGGCCGCCGGGCCGGAATTGATCACGCCGCCACCGGTATAGATGATCGGTTTCTTGGCCTTTTCAATGGCTTCGACCAGTTCCTTGATCGCGTCCATGTCGCCCTTGACCGTGGGTTGATAATGGCTGGTCTTGGCCTTTTGCGGCGACGTGTAGGTGGCAGAGGCGAATTGAACATCCTTCGGGATGTCGATCAGCACCGGGCCGGGGCGGCCCGTGGTGGCGACGTGGAACGCCTCGTGGATCGTGCCTGAAAGGTTGGCAGTATCCTTGACCAGCCAGTTGTGCTTGGTGCAGGCGCGGGTGATGCCGACGGTATCGGCCTCCTGAAAGGCGTCGGTGCCGATCATGAAAGTCGGAACCTGTCCTGACAACACCACGAGCGGGATCGAATCCATCAACGCGTCGGTGATCCCGGTAACGGCATTTGTTGCGCCAGGGCCGGAAGTCACGAGAACGACGCCGGGTTTCCCGGTGCTGCGGGCATAGCCTTCGGCGGCGTGGACGGCCCCTTGCTCGTGGCGCACGAGGACGTGGCGGATGTCGTTCTGCTGGAAGACCTCGTCATAAATCGGAAGCACCGCGCCCCCGGGATAGCCGAATACGACGTCCACGCCCTGATCGCGTAGGGCCTGAACCACCATCTTCGCTCCGGTCATTTGACGTGTCATCTTCCATCTCCGTTTAACGACATGTTTTCACACATAAAAAAACCCCCGATTTTCGGGGGCGCATGGGTCGGGAACTGGGTTCCGTCATTGGCCCATGCGCGGTGTTCCTACAAGAATTACGAGGCTGTGCATCGAAGGTTCCTTTCACGTGTAGAGCAGAGATTATGTCCGGGGCAAAGCAGCGTCAACCGCCAAATTCTGAATATTGTGTCGCAGAGGGTGATAATCGCGACCGATTCTTTCGCTCGGACGGCCTGGGTCGCATGATGCGAAAAGAGCCTTCCCGGCCGGTCGGTTCGCGGCATGGCCGTATGCGTGTGCGACCCATGCGGATCGGGAATGGTTAATCGCACCATCCGGGGCAAATCGGGGGGGTGACATCCGGCTGCCGCCCGGCTGCCGTCCGGCTGCCGGGTGAAGCGGCGCGTATTGAGGTCTCATCTGGTTAATCCTGCGCGCGGTGCTGGTGGCCGTCGTGATGCACGTGGGGGGCCTGACCGGTGGCGATTGCAAGGTGATGGGCCTGGTGGTGCATGCCGACGGTCATCAGCCCGATGAAACCCAGCCCGCGGATGCGCGGTTCCGCGTCGTCATTGCCGGTGGCGGTCAGGATCGCGCCCCCCTCGGCGGGCTCGGCGGAGAGGTGCCAGCCCTCCACCCCGTCCATGGTGGCGGCATGGGCCGGGACCATGGCGCGGATCGAGGCGGTGACGGCGGGATCGTCCGAGGTCACGACAAAGCGTGCGCCCCCGTCGACCGGTTGGGTTTCGACCCGGGCGCGCAGGGTGACGTTGTCCATGTCGACGAGATGCTGGCGCAGGGCCTCGATATCGACGCTGGCCCAGTCGGTGTCAGGATCGGCCATGAGATGCGCCACGATTTCCTGGATCGCGGCAAAGGCGGATTGGCCGGCTTCGCGTGGATCGGCGGGGGTGGTCATGGCCCTGGCGTCGCCCTCGGCCGGGTCGGGCAGGTGGAGCGTGGTGCCCGCGGCAAAGGTGATCTCGTCCACATGGCCGGAGCGGGTGCCGTCGGCAGAGACGAAATGCAGGTGCAGGCGTTCACCCGGATGCGAGGCCACCCCTTCGAGCGCGGGGCCTGTATAAACGCCGACGATCTCGCCCTCGGCGCCGGGTTCGTCGTAGAGGTTCATGGCACTGTGGGCATTGGCATGGCCCTCGCCGTGGCCACCATGGGTGGTGTCGCCCTCATGCGGGGGTTCGCCCGTCACGACGTGCCAGACAAGCGTAGGGAAGCTGCCGGTCAGACGGATCGGAAAGCCCGCATCGGTGTCAAGCCCGCGCGCGCTGGCCTGCATCTCGATGAAATGGGTGAGCCGGTCCGGCTCCATGTCATGGGGCAGGGGGACCGCGTGCCAATCCGCGACCGTGCCACGGGCGAGGATCGCCGCCTCTTCGCCGGGTTCGGGCGGGGTGAGCCGGGCCTCGGGGTCGCTGCCGCGGCTGACCAGAACCTCACCGTCGCGCAGCACGATCTCGCCGCGCATCCCGGCAGTGGCGCCGACGCCCCAGGCGGAGGGCGCATCGAGCGTGTCGAGCGCCACCGTGCCGGAGGTGTCGCCGCTGTGCATCATGTGGCGAAAATTGCCATGGGCGGTGAGATCCTGCGCGGTGGCCAGTTCGGGCAGGGCGAGGATGAGCAGGGTCGGAAGCGCGTGTTTCATGTCGTTCTCACCATGTCTTTTCCGGCGTTATTGCAGTCCGCCCGGGCGCGTCATATGATCGTGATCATGCAACATGCCCTTGAGAGTGCCTTTGCCGGATCACGTTCGGTTGATCTGTTGGCGGGCGACGTCCTGTTCCGCTCCGGCGCGCCCGTGAACGACATCTACCTTGTGCGGGCGGGGCGGGTTCATCTGTGCCGCCATTCGATTCATGGCGCGGCGATGGTGTTGCAGAATGCCACGGCAGGGGCGGTTCTGGCCGAGGCGTCGGCCTATTCCGAGGTCTATCATTGCGACGCGGTGGCGGTCGAACGGTCGGTCCTGGCCATGGTGCCCAAGGCGCGATTCCTGCGGGCACTGGCCGAGGCGCCGGCGCTTGCGGCGGCATGGGCGGCGACGCTGGCCCGGGGGATACAGGCAGCACGGTTGCGTGCCGAAATCCGGTCGTTGCCGCGCGTGGCGGATAGGCTCGATGCGTGGCTGGATGCGGGGATGGCGTTGCCGGACAAAGGGCAATGGCAGGATGTGGCGGCCGAACTTGGGGTGAGCCGCGAGGCGCTTTACCGGGAACTGGCGCGGCGTCGGACCGGTGAAAAGGAGACCTGAGGCCCGCGCCGGTCAGCCGCGGTGCGGGCCGGCGCGCATGTCGGGCAGCGAGATGTTGGCCACCTGCTCGGCGATCGGATCGGTCGAAAGCGGGTGCGTGTCGGCGACATAGGCGCTCGGGTCGCGCACCGGTTCCCACGCTCCGCCGCGATAGATTTCGAGCCCCGAGAACTTGGCCTTGTAGCCCATCTTTGGCGAGCCGGGCACCCAGTAGCCGAGATAGACGTAAGGCAGGCCCGCCTCGCGCGCGATCTCGATATGATCGAGAATGATATAGGTTCCGAGGCTGTCGCGTGCGCGGTCCGGTTCGAAGAAGGAATAGACCATCGAGAGCCCGTCATCGAGCACATCGGTCAGGCACACGGCGGTGAGAGCGCCGGTTTCGGCCTCGGCGTATTCGATGACGCGGCTGCGGATCGGGGTTTCCTCTATCATCGCGGCGAATTCGAACACGTCCATGTCGGCCATCCCGCCATCGGAGTGGCGGCTGTCGAGGTAGCGGCGGAAGAGGTCGTACTGATCCTCGGTCGCCCAGGGGCTGGTGGCGCGGCGTTCCAATGCGCGGTTGCGGCGCAGGGTGCGCTTCTGGCTTTTCGAAGGGGTGAAATCGGCCACACGGATGCGCGCCGAGAGACAGGCCGCACAATCGGCGCAGGAGGGGCGGTAGAGCACGTTCTGCGAGCGCCTGAACCCCTGTTTGGACAGCGCATCGTTGAGACGCTCGGCATTGTCGCCTTGCAGGGCGGTGAACAGCTTCCGCTCCATCCGCCCCTCGAGATAGGGACAGGGCTGCGGCGCGGTCACGTAGAATTGCGGAGCGAGAGGAAGTGTATGGCGCATGACGGGTCAGATGTGATGTGTCATCAGGACGATAACAACAGCCTCGGCGTTCTCCAAGCCTTGATTCCCGAGACTCAATGCCCGGCGCGACGATTGAGCGCGACGGTGCCCAAGAGCTTGTCGGTGAGGCCCTGTTTGCGCGCATCGGTCAGCATGAGCGCGATCGAGATCACCTGGAGCGGAAAGAGGGTGATCGAGATCATGAAGCCCATCGTGTGCTGGAATGCCAGCACCTGGTCGAGCGGGCGACCACGATGGTCGCGCAGTTCGAGCGCAACAAGGCGCATGCCCGGCGTGGCCGAGTCCCGGGTGATGGTCACCCAGCGATAGGCGAAATTCAGGAGCCATGAGAGCGGCACGATCATGATCAGGCCCAAACCGAGGCTGAGGACAGCCACGAGGGCGGTCAATGCGAGGATCAGCAGGGTATCGACGAGAAACGCGATCAGCCGTTTGAGCGGCACATCGGCGTAGAACTCGGGCTGGAACTGCGGATCGGGCAGGTGCCAGCCGGGGGGAGGGTCGGGGATACGATCGCTCATCGTCATGACATAGTATGCAGGGGCCGGATGCAAAAGATCCGGCCCCGTTCTTGGGGGCCGGGCGGATCACGGTGCGCCGGGTTCAGGCCTGTTGCCAGGTTTCGGCGCCCGGGTCGCGCCGATCCTGCGGGGGTTCGCTGCCGCGGGCCTTGGCGGCGTCGCGGGCGCGGTCCTCCATGAACTGGTCGAACTCGGCCTTGTCCTTGGCGGCGCGCAGGCGTTCGAGGAAGCTCTCGAACTGTTTCTGCTCGTCTTCGAGGCGGCGCAGAGTGTCGTCCTTGTAGGCGTCGAAGGCGGAATTGCCCGAACTGCGACAGGCCGTGTGAGGCCCGTGTTTGCGGCGCTGTGCGCAACCCCTGAACATCTGCTTGCTCCATATCATGTAGGCGAGAAGGGCGAGGCCGACGGGCCAGAACAGGATGAAGCCAAGCACCATCGCGGCGATCCACGCGCCCTTGCCCTTGTCGTCGAGCCAATCCTCGGCCCGCCGGAGCCATGCGACCGGGGCGGGGGAGGATGTGCTGTGCGTTGCGGTTGTCATGTCACTCTCCGTTTGTCGAAATCTCGTGTCGGGAAGATAATGTTAATACCTTTCACATCCTCAATGTCGTGACTGTGCGCGGATTTGGCAAGGGGTGATGTGAATGTTTTTTACATTATCTTGGAAAGTGATTTCATATCAACGTATTATACCGTTTTTCGGAGCGCTCTTGTGCGAAGTCATCCGCCCTGAACAGCGACGCAGCCGCCCGGACGGCACCCGACCGCGGCCTTGTGCTGCGCTCACGAGTCGAAATCAGACCGTGAACGCGGCAAGCGTCGCGCCCGACAGGGATTCGAGATCGCGCGGCGGGATGGAAAAGACGTGGCGCGGCGTGCCGGCGGCGGCCCAGACGGTTTCGAAATCGAGCAGGCGCGGATCGAGGAAGGCGCGGATCGGGTTGAGATGACCGATGGGTGCGACCCCACCGATGGCAAAGCCGGTCTGTTCGCGGATGAGGGCGGCATCGGCCTTGCCCAGCTCTTCACCGGCCAGCGCGGTTGCGCGGGCGTGATCGACCTGGTTGCCGCCCGCGGTGATGAAGAGCACGGCGCGGCCCGAGCTTTCGCCGCGAAAAATGATCGACTTGGCGATCTGGTCGACATGACATCCGACCGCGTCGGCGGCCATCTGGGCGGTGCGGGCCTCGCCCGCCTCGACGATTTCGGCGGCATGGCCTTCGAGGGCGGCGCGGACGCGTTTGAGGGATTTCGACATGGGCGTCTCATTGATCCGTGATAATGGGTTATGCGGCTACCCTAGGCCGTCGCGTGCCGAATGCAACGGGGCAAGTCATTGACGACATTCGAAAGAGCGCGCAAAGCTGGCGCCATGAGTTTCGCATCTCGCATCACCCGCCTGCCCATTGCCTTTGATCCCGACCGCGGCGCGGAGGCACGGGCGTTGATGCCCGCGGCAGAGGGCGATCTGGCCGGGCTGGTCGAGGGGGCGGGCGGCTGCAGCCCCTATCTGGGCGGGCTTCTGGAAAAGGAGCGCGACTGGCTGGAGGGCGCGTTCGACGACCCCGAGGCGGCGCTGGACGGGGAATTCGCCCGGCTGGGCGAGGTCGCGGGGGCCGATCTTGGCACGGAACTGCGCCGGGCCAAGCGCCGGGTGGCTCTGCTCACCGGGCTGGCCGATCTGGGCGGGGTCTGGGCACTGGAAGAGGTGACCGGCGCGCTCACGCGTTTTGCCGACCTGGCGGTGCAACTGGCGATGCGCGCGGCGCTGGAGCCCGAGATCCGGCGTGGCAAGCTGCCGGGGGCAGGCGAGGAGGATCTTGACACTTGCGCGGGCTGGGTGGCGCTCGCCATGGGCAAGATGGGGGCGAAGGAGTTGAACTATTCCTCGGATATCGACCTCATCTGCCTCTTTGACGAAAGCCGGTTCGAGCGCGACGATTACATGGAGGCGCGCGCGGGGTTCGTGCGCGCGACGCGCAAGATGGCGGCGATGCTGTCGGACATGACCGGCGAGGGGTATGTCTTTCGCACCGATCTGCGGCTGCGCCCCGATCCGAGCGTCACGCCGGTCTGTATCGCCATGGCCGCCGCCGAAACCTATTACGAGAGCCTGGGCCGGACCTGGGAGCGCGCGGCCTATATCAAGGCGCGGCCCTGCGCGGGGGACATCGCGGCGGGAGAGCGGTTTCTCGAGGTGCTGCGCCCGTTCGTGTGGCGCAAGCATCTGGATTTCGCGGCGATCCAGGATGCCCATGACATGCGGCTGCGCATTCGCGAGCACAAGGGGCTCGGTGGCAAGCTGGTGCTGCCGGGCCATGACATGAAGCTGGGTCGCGGCGGTATTCGCGAGATCGAGTTCTTTACCCAGACGCGGCAGATCATCGCCGGCGGGCGCGATCCCGATCTGCGGGTGCGCGGCACGGTCGAGGGATTGCGGGTGCTGGCCGAAAAGGGCTGGGTGCCGGAGGCGGCGGCCGAGACGCTGGCGGCGCATTACCGGGCGCATCGCGAGGTCGAGCATCGCATACAGATGGTCAACGATGCGCAGACCCACCGCCTGCCCACCGCCGAGGACGGGATCGCGCGGATCGCGGCGATGTCGGGTCAGGTGCAGGCGGAGTTCGAGGCGGCGCTGCGCGCGCGCATCGACGAGGTGCATGAGCTGATCGAGAGTTTCTTTGCCCCCGGAGAGGGCGCCCCCCCTGCGCCGGAGCCTCTGGCCGATCACGCGGTTGTGTCGCGCTGGCCGACCTACCCGGCGTTGCGTTCGGAGCGAGCGGTGACGATCTTCAACCGGTTGCGGCCCGAGATCCTGCGCAAGTTGCAGGACACGGCGCAGCCCGAGGAGGCGCTGATCGCCTTTGACGGTTTTCTTGCGGGGCTGCCGGCGGGGGTGCAGCTTTTCTCGCTCTTCGAGGCCAATCCGCAGCTTGTCGATCTCCTGGTCGATATCGTGGGCACGTCGCCCGCGCTGGCCCGGCACCTTTCGCGCAATGCGGGCGTGTTCGACGCGGTGATCGGGGGCGATTTCTTTGCCGACTGGCCGGGGGCGGCGGCGCTGACCGAGGAGTTGACGGCACGGCTGGAGCGTGAGGCGGATTACGAGAGCAAGCTCGATCACGCGCGGCGCTGGGCCAAGGAATGGCATTTCCGCATCGGGGTGCATCACCTGCGCGGGCTGATCGAAGCCGAGGAGGCCGGGCGACAATATGCCGACCTTGCCGGGGCGTCGCTGGCCGCGCTCTGGCCCGAGGTGGTGGCGCAATTTGCCGAGAAGCACGGGGCGCCGCCGGGGCGCGGGGCCTGCGTTCTGGGAATGGGCAGCCTCGGGGCGGCGCGGTTGAACGCAAGGTCGGATCTGGACCTGATCGTGATTTACGACCCCGACGGCGCCGAGGTGTCGGAAGGGCGGCGCCCGCTGGCGGCGCGGCCCTATTATGCGCGGCTTACGCAGGCGCTGATCACGGCATTGACGGCACAGATGGCGGAGGGGCGGCTTTACGAGGTCGATATGCGGCTGCGCCCGTCGGGCAATCAGGGGCCGGTGGCGACCAGCTGGGAAGCGTTTCGCGCCTACCAGAGCAACGAAGCCTGGACCTGGGAGCACATGGCGTTGACCCGGGCCAGGGTGGTGGCCGGGCAGACAGGGCTTGGCGCGGATGTGGAGGCGTTTCGCAGCGCGGTGCTGGCCGAGAAATCGGGCGACCGGGCCGGGATCTTGCGCGAACTGGCCAACATGCGCGCGCGGATCGCGGCGGCCAAGGCGCCGGATGGCCCCTGGGAGGCCAAGATCGGGCCGGGGCGGATGCAGGATATCGAACTCGTGGCGCAGGCCGGGGCATTGATGGGGGCCGTTCCGGGGCGCTCGGTGGCCGAGGGGCTGGAGGCCGCTGTCGCAACCGGTTGGTTGAGTGACGCGGATCGCGCAGCATTGGAAGCGGCCCATGCGCTTTGCTGGAAGGTGCAAGCGGTGTCGAAACTGTTGAGCGACAAGCCCTTGCAGCCGGATTCGCTGGGCAGTGGAGGGGCCTTGATGCTGATGCGTGAAACGGGGCTTGAGACGCTCGACGACCTTGGGGGACGGCTGGCCGAACTGGCCGGGCATGCCGAAGCGGTGATCGAGGCGGCGATTGGCAGCAAAGACGAGGAGAACGCAGGGTGAAACGCGATCGCTTCGATCCCAAGGGCCTGATATTCGAGGCCTATCGTATAGACGGGATCGGCATGGCCGAGTGCCGGACGATCTTCCTCGACTGGGCGCTGAGCCTGCCCGAGGAGATGGAGGCGCGGCGTGCGATTGCCGCGTTGATCGAGAGACATGGTGCGGAACGCGATCACCCGATGACGCAGGTGTTGCGCGAGGGGCTGGAGCAGGCGCAGAGCACGGGGCGTCGCGGCGGACGGGCGGGACGCGCGCGGCAGTAGGCTCAGGCGCGGGGCAGGGCCGCGGCGTCGCGGGCAAGCCTTTCGATCCGGTCCCAGTCCTGCGCGGCGATGGCATCAACCGGCGCGATCCAGCTTCCGCCGACACAGGCGACATTGGCCAATCGGAGGTAATCGGGCGCGTTCTGCGCGGTGATCCCGCCGGTCGGGCAAAAGCGGAGCTTGGGCAGCGGTGCGCCGATGGCCCTGAGCGTGTCGGGCCCGCCGGCGGCTTCGGCGGGAAAGAACTTCTGCACATGATAGCCACGCTCAGAAAGGCGCATCGCCTCGCTTGCCGTGGCGGCGCCGGGCAGGAGGGGCAGGCCGCCCGTTTCGCAGGCGTCGAGCAGGCGGTCGGTGGCGCCGGGCGAGACCGCGAAACGCGCCCCGGCATCGCGGGCGGTGATGGCGTCCTCGGGGGTGATCACGGTGCCCGCGCCGACGACGGCGCCCGGCACGCGGGCCATGGCTCGGATCGCGTCGGGCGCGGTGGGTGTGCGCAGCGTCACTTCGAGCACGGGCAGGCCACCGGCGACGAGCGCGCGGGCGAGCGGGGCGGCACTTGCCGCGTCCTCGATGGTCAGAACGGGAATGACCGGCGCCAACGTGAAAAGCCGAAGAATCTCGGCGCTGGCCGTTTGCGGGTTCATGCGCCGTCATTCCCGAAGAGCGGGCTTGCCCCTTCCGTGGCGGGGCTGGCATGGGCGCGGAAGAGGCCGAACAACTCGCGCCCCATGCCGTGATCCGCGATCCCGGGGCGGGGCAGGGTGGACGCACGGCCGGCAAATTCGGGCGAGAGCACGTCAAGCGTTCCGGCCGTGCCGTCAAGGCGGATCACGTCGCCGTCGCGGATGCGGGACAATGGCCCTGCCATCGCGGCTTCGGGCGCAAGATGGAGCGCGGCGGGTATCTTGCCCGAAGCGCCCGACATGCGCCCGTCGGTGACGAGTGCGACCTTGTGGCCGCGATCCTGCAGCACCGAAAGCGTCGGTGTCAGGCCGTGCAACTCGGGCATGCCGTTGGCGCGCGGCCCCTGAAAGCGCAGGACGATCACCACGTCGCGCGAAAGCTCGCCGGCCTTGAACGCGTCGATCACCGCTTGCTGGGTGTCGAAGACGCGCGCCGGGGCCTCGACCTGGTGATGTTCGGGCGCGACCGCCGAGAGCTTGATGATGCCCTCGCCGAGGTTGCCTGCCAGGTGCCTGAGTCCTCCGGTCGCCTGGAACGGGTCGGAGGCCGGGCGCAGGATGCGGTCGTTCTCGCTGCGCTTTGGGCCGGGGCGATAGGTGATCGCACCACCATCGAGCACGGGTTCGCGCGTGTAGCGGCCAAGGCCGGGCCCCGCGACGGTCAGCACATCCTCGTGCAGGAGCCCCGCGTCGAGCAGTTGCGCGATGAGCCAGGCCATGCCGCCGGCGGCGTGGAAATGGTTCACGTCGGCCAGGCCGTTGGGATAGACCCGCGCCAGCAGCGGCGTGACCCGCGACAGGTCCGCGAAATCCTCGAGCGTGAGCGTGATGCCCGCTGCGCGCGCCATGGCGGGCAGGTGCAGCACGAGATTGGTCGAGCCACCGGTTGCCATGAGCCCGACGATGCCGTTCACGAAGGCGCGCTCGTCAAGGATGTCGCAGACCGGAAGATAGTCATCCCCCAGCGCCGTGAGCGCGAGTATCCGGCGTGTGCCCTCGGCGGTGAGCGCGTCGCGCATCTGCGTGCCGGGGTTGATGAAGGCCGCGCCGGGCAGGTGCAGCCCCATGATCTCCATCAGCATCTGGTTGGAGTTCGCGGTGCCGTAGAAGGTGCAGGTGCCGGGGCCGTGATAGGCGGCCATCTCGGCCTGCATGAGCGCGGCGCGGTCGATCTTGCCCGCCGCGAACTCCTTGCGCACCTCGGCCTTTTCCTCGTTCGAGAGGCCCGAGGTCATCGGCCCGCCGGGCAGGAAGATCGCGGGCAGGTGGCCGAACGTGTTCGCGGCCATGACGAGCCCGGGCACGATCTTGTCGCATGTTCCCAGGAAAACCGCCGCGTCGAAGGTGTTGTGCGACAGCGCGATCGACGCCGCCATGGCGATCACGTCGCGCGAAAAGAGCGACAATTCCATGCCCGGCTGGCCCTGGGTGACGCCGTCGCACATGGCGGGCACCCCGCCCGCGATCTGGGCCGTGCCGCCCGCGTCGCGCGCGGCGCGCTTGATGATGTCGGGAAAAGCGCCGAAGGGCTGATGCGCCGAGAGCATTTCGTTATGCGCGGTGACGATCCCGATATTGGGCGCGGGCGTGGTGGCGAGGCGGTCCTGATCGTCACCCATCGCGGCATAGGCATGGGCCTGGTTCGAGCAACTCAGATGCCCGCGTGACGGACCGGCTTCGCCTGCGGCACGCATCCGTTCGAGATAGGCACGGCGCGCGGGTCTTGAGCGCTCGATGATCCGGCTGGTCACGTCGCGGACGGTCTGGTTGAGTGTCATGGTTATCCCTTTGCGCGGCGCATGAGCGACATCTAGCAAAGCGTTTTAGCGCTAACAAGCCGCGCTGCCAACGGCGGGCCAGACACGCCCGGGCAGCCGGCAGAATTGCGCCGTCACATTTCCCCGGGATGACCGCAGCTGCGCCGCAGATTCGACCCAATCTGCGCCGATCCTCGAGGCGAGCAGAAAACAGGGCAAAAGCCTAAGGAGGAAGAGCATGAAACGTGTTCGTATGGCTGCAGTGATCGTATTGGGAATGGCCGTGTCGGGCTGTACCGCGGTCGATACCGTCTCGCGCAGCACGCCATTCCAGGGCCCGACCGCGGCGGCGACGGCACCGGCGATGCAGGTGGACGCGTTCCAGGTGCGGGTGCCGCGCAGCCTGAAGGCTTCAGAGGCCAATCTCTTCTATCCGCCGGGCGATATCGTCTGGCGTGGCGAACCCTTGGGTGATCGCCATGCGCAGGTGCAGAAGATCTTCGAGCAGAGCCTCGAGATGGGCACGCAGGGTGCGAAAGGCGAAGTACCCGTGATGCTCGATATCGAGGTCAACCGGTTCCACGCGCTTTCCGAGAAAGCCCGCTATACCGTGGGGGGGCGACACGAGATCCGGTTCGTGGTGAATTTCCTCGACCCTGAAACGAAGGAACCTGTGGCCGAGCCGCGCGAGATCGACGCGACTTTCAAGGGATATGGCGGCGCGCGGGCGGTGGAGGCCGAGCGCAACGGAATGACCCAGAAAGTCAGGATCACCAACCATCTTGCCGGCGTTTTCCAGAAAGAGCTGGGTGTGAAGGGTGATCCGCAGGAAGACCCGGCAGAAAATCACAGCGCGGGGGTGTCGCGCGATGCTGCGAGCCCGCTTCAGACCGGCGCGCGGACGAACAGCCTGTTCTGATCCCTTTCCAAGGGTCACGGGAGACGGTAAGGGGACGGCATGACGCTGTCCCCTTTGCCCATTGTCCGCCTCAAGCCCAAGACCGATGTGCGCAAGCTGCGCCACGGCAGCCCCTGGGTTTTTGCCAACGAGGTGGTGACCGACCGACGCACCAGGGCGATTGCGCCGGGGTCGCTGGCGTTGCTTGAGGATGCGGCGCGCGACGTGCTTGGCGTGGTGGCGGTAAACCCGGGATCGAAGATCTTTTGCCGGATGCTTGACCGCGATCCGGCGGCGCAGGTGGACCAGTCCTGGTTCGCGGCGCGGATCGCGCGGGCACTGGCGCTGCGCGCCCGGCTTTATGCGGAACCCTTTTACCGGCTGATCCATGCCGAGGCGGACGGTTTGCCCGGGGTGGTGATCGACCGCTTTGGTGATATTGCTGTCGTGCAGCCCAACGCGGCATGGGCCGAGGCGCAGTTGGAGCCCATGATCGAGGCGCTGGTGGCGGTGACCGGGGTAACGACGGTGATCAAGAACGCCTCGGGCCGGGCGCGCGCGCTTGAAGGGCTGGACGAGGGGCAGGAGGTTCTGAGCGGTGCGGCGCCGGGTGGGCCGGTGCCGGTCGAGATGAACGGGGCCACCTACATGGCCGACCTGATGGGCGGGCAGAAGACGGGGCTGTTCTTCGATCAGCGCGAGAACCATGCGTTTGCCGCGCGGCTGGCGCGGGGTGCGCGGGTTCTCGATGTGTTTTCCCACGTGGGCGGGTTCGGCCTTGCCTGCCTGGCGGCGGGGGCAGACCATGCGCTGGCGGTCGATGGCTCGGAGCCGGCGTTGACGCTGGCCCGGCAGGGCGCCGAGGCGATGAGTGTTTCAGACCGGTTCGAGACGCGGCGGGGCGATGCCTTCGAGGCACTTGAGGCGCTGGCGGGTGAGGGGGCGCAATTCGACATGGTGATCTGTGACCCGCCGGCCTTTGCGCCGTCGAAACAGGCGCTGGATGCGGGGCTGCGCGCCTATGAAAAGCTCGCGCGCATGGCGGCCCCCCTTGTGGCGGATGGGGGCATTCTCGGCTTGTGTTCCTGTTCACATGCGGCCGACCTCGCGCGGTTTCGCGCGGCCTCGTTTCGTGGAATCGGCCGGGCCGGGCGGCAGGGGCAGCTGATCCATACGGGCCAGGCGGGCCCCGATCATCCGCTTTTGCCGCAACTGGCCGAGAGCGGGTATCTCAAGGCGCTCTTCCTCCGGCTGTGAGGGCGGTTCTCGATACCTGCGTGATCTTTCCCACGGTCATGCGCGAGGTGCTGCTGGGTGTGGCCGGGACCGGGGCGTTCGTGCCGCTCTGGTCCGAACGCATCCTTGAGGAATGGGCGCGGGCGGCGGCGAAACTGGGCCCTGAGGCCGAGATGCAGGCGCGCGGCGAGGCGGCCCTTTTGCAGGCGAAATGGCCGGGCGCCACGGTCGAGTGGACGCCGTCGCTTGAAGCCCGGCTATGGCTTCCCGACCCGGCCGACATTCACGTGCTGGCGGCAGCGGTGGCGGGGTCGGCGGATGTGATCGTGACGCTGAATGCGGGCGATTTCCCGCGCGGGGTTCTGGCCGAGGAGGGGCTGAGCCGGGCCGACCCGGATGGGTTCCTCCAGGGGTTCTGGCAGGCGGATGCGGCGCGGGTCGAGGCGGTGGTGGCGCGGGTGCGCGCCGAGGCGGAGCGGCTTTCTGGTCAGGCGTGGACGGCGCGGGGGCTCTTGAAAAAGGCGCGATTGCCAAGGCTGGGCAAGGCGGTGGCCGGGCGCCTGGACTGAGGTATGCCGGTGGCTGCGAGTCGCGGCGTCGTGCGCATGGCGGCGTTGTATTCGAGTATTTTCCCAAGAAAGAGCAGGGCGGCGAGAGCCCGTTTCGGGGCTCAGGCCCGCCACTTGCTTTCCAGAGACTCGATCGCCGCGATCCGCTGTGCCGTCTTGGGATGCGAGAGCAGCCATGCAGGCGCGGCGCCCATGTTGGTCTGGGTCAGCTTTTCGAGTTTCTCGAACAGGGATTTCTGCGGCGCCGTGCCGATCCCGGCCTTGGTGAGCAGCGCCGCGGCATATTCATCGGCCTCGTATTCATCCGAGCGCGACAGGCCCGCGGCCAGAAGCGTGGTGATCCCGTTCGCGATCCACACGCCGATGCCGGGCAGGAAACGCGACAATACCATGGCCAGCGCCGTGCGAATGGCGTTCTGGCCCGAAAAATCGATCATCCGGCGCCGCGAATGGCCCAGTGCCACGTGGCCCAGCTCATGGGCGATGACAGAAGCCAGTTCCTCTGCGGTCACTTCGCCAGCGCGGTACTTTTCATAGAAACCACGGGTAATGAAAATCCGCCCGTCCGGCGCGGCGAGGCCGTTCACGGGCTTTATCTCGTAGAGATGAACGCGGATCCGCGGCAGGTCGAGCGCCTTTGCCATGCGGTCGAACATCGGCTTGAGCGCGGGATCGGCCAGCTCGGTCGATTTCGCATCAAGCTCGCGCGTTGTGCGCCAGACCGAGAAACGATACATCCCGATGGCATAAAGGATGGCAAGCAGGATCGGCGTGAACTTGAGCATGTGGTCAATATGGGCCTGGTCCGCGATGCGAACAAGAGGTCATGCGGTCCATGCGACGGGCATGGCGGTCGGCCCGCGAAACGCCCAGCCCGAGAACGGCACCGGCCCGTCGATATGCAGTCCGGGCAGGGCGTCGAAAAGCATCGGCAGCGCCACCTCGGCGATCAGCGCACGTGCAACCGCCGCACCGCCGCAGAAATGCGGACCCGCGCCGAAGGGGATGGCAGGGCCATTGTCGCGGGTGATGTCGAAAACTTGTGGATTGTCAAAATGTTGTTCGTCATGGCCTGCCGATGAGAACATGAAGAAGACGCGATCCTCGGGGTCGAACGTCACCCCGCAAACCGTGTCCTGCCGGGCCACGCGACGTGGCGACATGCCGATGGGCGAGATCCAGCGCGCGTATTCCGCGAATGCCTGTGCGTAGCTCGCACTGCCTTGCCGGATCAGTGCATGTTGATCGGGGTGTGTCATCAGCGCCCATGCGGCCCCGGCGATGGCGTCGCGCGGTTCGTTCTGCCCGCCCGAGATGATGAGCTTGATGTTGGCGCGAGTGGCGGGTTCTTCGAGCCCGGCCTGCATCTGGACCGAGAGCGCGGACATGTCGGGACGGGCACGCAGCTGGGGCATCATCTCGGTGATATGGCGGTCGATCGAGGCGGTGCAGTCGTGGCAATTGGCCTCGATCCCGGGATCCCCGGTGTAATTGGCGCAGCCGTCGATCATGCCCTGGCTCACGCGGTCAAGCTCTTCCGCCGGCATGTTGGTGAGGCCGGTCACGAGCTTGAGCGCTTCGGCCGAGACCGGCATGGCATACTCCCGCACCAGGTCGCATTTTCCTTTTGGTTTCAGGGCCTTCAGGATGTCTTGTGTCTTTGCGCGAAAGAGCGGCGTCCAGCTGTCGCGCACCGTGCGCGGGCTGAGCGCGGGAAAGAGGATCTTGCGCTCGCGGGCATGGGCGGCACCGTCCTTGCGCATCATGTTCTCGCCCATCAGGATCGTCATGAGACCCTGGGGTTGGCATGAAGAAAATGTCTCAACCTGTTTTTCCTGATGGAAAATATCGTTTCGAAGCGTGAAAAGCGTGGCGCCGAGTTCGGGCACGAAGGTCACAGGCGCCTCGGCCCGCATCCGTGCCAGGGCCGGGTAGGGATCGGCGGTGAAATCGGCAGGGTCGATATGGGTGACGGGCGCGTCCGACATGGGGCTGTTCTCCTCCGGCTCGGACCATGGTGCAGGCGATCGGGGGCCACGGCAAGCGCGATGTCTTGGCATGGGCGCCGGGGCGTGCGAAACTCACCGAAAGAGGTGAATCATGGCGCTTGAATATCAATTGGATCAGGGGTTTGGCGGCTCAGGCAGGTTCGGGCTGATCGTCCTTTCGACCGACGAATCGCTGGAGAACGAGGCGCGGATGCTGTTTGCCGGCCGCGACCTGTGCCTGCTGCATTCCCGTATTCCTGCACAGCCGGATGTGACGCCCAAGTCATTGGCGACCATGGAAAATCACATGACCGCCACGGCCGAGCGCCTGCCGCGGGGGCTGGACGTGATCGGGTATGGCTGCACCTCGGGGGCCACCGTGATCGGCCCGGACCGGGTGGAGGCGCTGGTGCGCAAGGCGCATCCCGAGGCGCAGGTCACGAACCCGATGTCGAGTGTCATTGAGGCCCTCAAGGCGTTGAAATCAAATAACATAGCCATGATCACCCCCTATGTCGAAAGCGTCAACGAGCCGATGATCGCGGCCCTGAAGGACGCAGGCATCGCCGTCGCCCGGCAGGAGAGCTTTCTCGAGGAGGACGACTACACCGTCGCGCGCATCGCCGAATCCTCGACGCTTGAGGCAATGATAAATGTCGCAAAAACAACGGATTGTGATGCGATCTTCGCAAGCTGCACGAACCTGCGCAGCTTTGGAATCATCGAACGCGCCGAAGCCGAGACCGGCCTGCCGGTGATCTCGTCCAACCTCGCCTTCCTGTGGCACATGCTGAAACTCGCCGGCACGGACGCGCGTGGATGGTGGCCCGGACAACTGTTCGCGAGATGAGCGTTCGCAGCGGTTAACGCGGGTTTATGTGCATCTTTGCAGGGGGTGACTCGCGGCTGACATTCGGCTGCCGCCCGGCTGCCGCCTGATCCGCAGGGCATCGGGTCGGAAACAACCTTAACGCGGCGCGCGCATGTTCTTCATCTTGCCGGAAATACTCTGGGGGTCTGGGGGCAAGGCCCCCAGGGCCTCCGTGGCCTGAACGGAAACCGAACTGCGTGCGCAGCACACGATTGGATCAGACCGCCCTCAGCGCGACAGCTCTTTCATGCCCTCTTCGATGCCCTTGAGGGTCATCGGCACCATGCGGTCCTCGAATATCTCGCGGATCATGCCGATCGAATGGGTATAGCCCCAGTATTTCTCGGGCACCGGGTTGATCCAGAGATGCTGGGGCCATTGTTCTCGGGCGCGTTGCAGCCAGAGCTGGCCGGGTTCGGCGTTCCAGTGTTCGTTCGCGCCGCCCGGATAGGCGATCTCGTAGGGGCTCATGCTGGCGTCGCCGACGAAGATGCATTTGTAATCCGGCCCATAGGTGTGCAGCACGTCCCATGTGGGGGTCTGCGCGTCCCAGCGGCGGCGGTTGTCGCGCCAGACGCCTTCGTAAAGGCAGTTGTGGAAATAGTAGTATTCGAGATGCTTGAACTCGGTCTTGGCGGCCGAAAAGAGCTCTTCCACCATCTTGATATGGGGGTCCATGCTGCCGCCCACGTCGAGGAACAGGAGCACCTTGACCGCGTTGCGCCGCTCGGGGCGGGTTTTCACGTCGAGATAGCCATGCTCGGCGGTGGCGCGGATCGTGCCGTCGAGGTCAAGCTCGTCATGGGCGCCGTCGCGGGCCCAGCGGCGCAGGCGTTTCAGGGCCACCTTGATGTTGCGGGTGCCCAGTTCGACATCGTCGGCGAGATTCTTGAACTCGCGCTTGTCCCAGACCTTGACCGCGCGCTGGTGGCGGCTTTCCTTCTGGCCGATGCGCACGCCCTCGGGGTTGTAGCCATAGGCGCCGAAGGGCGAGGTGCCGGCAGTGCCGATCCATTTCGATCCGCCCTGGTGGCGGTCGGTCTGTTCTTCGAGCCGCTTTTTCAGCGTCTCCATCAGTTGGTCGAAGCCGCCGAGGCTCTTGATTTCTTCCATCTCCTCGGGGCTGAGGTGCTTTTCGGCCATTTTTTCGAGCCAGTCGCCGGGGATGTCCACGGCCTCGAGCACGTCCGAGAGCGAAATCTCCTCGATCCCCTTGAAGGCGGTGGCGAAGGCGCGATCGAACTTGTCGAGATTGCGTTCGTCCTTCACCAGCGCGCTGCGGGCGAGGTAATAGAACCCGTCGATGTCATAGGTGACGAGGCCGGTGCCCATCGCCTCGAGAAAGGTGAGGTGTTCGCGCAAGCTGACCGGGACACCGTGTTTGCGCAGCGCATCGAAGAATGGCAGGAACATCGCGCCTAACCCATCATCATGCGGATGATCAGGATGTTGAGGATCAGCGCCGCGATGGCGAAGGCGATGCCATAGACCGCACCATACTGGGCCATGTCGAGCCCCTTGCCGCCGCGCCGCTTGGCTTGATAGATGCCGAATGCCACCCCGAGGGCGGCGCCGATCCAGACGATCATGTGATTTGCCCGCTTATCCGCGTTTCTCTTTGAACGGGTTGAGCGCGCCGATCTCGCGCCGCTTGGCGCGCACGGCCCAATCCGCGCCGAATCCGTAACGCGCCCAGCCCAGACTGTCCAGCCGGACCTCGGCGGCCTCGGAGGGGCGGCCGGTGAGTTCGAGTGCCTCGGCGCGCAGCATCATCAGCGTGGAGAGAAGGGCCGCGTTCTCGTGCCGTTCGGCCACGGCAAGATTGGGGGTCAGGATCGCAAGCGCGCTGTGCCCGTCCCCGCGGCTTATCGCGTGGGCCGCGATCTGGGTGGAGACGAAGGCCCGGTGCAGTTCGGTGCCGGCGGTTTCGGCATATATTCGGTCGGCGGCCCGGAAATGGCCGATCGCGGCATCGGGGTCGGACGCGGCGGTGAGCCGGCCCGTGATGTAGTGGGAAAAGGCGAGGCGGTGGCCCTGCCAGCCGAGATGCTGGGCAATGGCCAGGGCGCGGCGGGCGGCCTTGCGGCGATCGGCGTCGCCGGTTCCCGGCCCGAGGGCGTCCTGAACGGCGTCGATCCAGTTGCGCGGCGTGGACGTGGGGCGCTGCGCGGGGCGGTCCTCGCCCTCCGGGTTGAGCCGGGCAAGGATCGCGGGCAGGTGGCGGGCAACTGCGTCGCGCGACATGCCGTTGGCGAGTTCGGGCGCGTAATAGGCGCGCAGGATGAGCATGTCGAACCCGGTCAGGACCGCGTGGATGTTGTCGTCGTTGAAGATCGAATCGGGCAGGCGGTAGAGATCGTTGAGCGGGCCGATGGCCTGGGCCAGTTCCTCGTGCAGGCAATCGCGCGTCTCTTGTGGTGCCGCGTCGGCGGGCACGAAGACCGCGAGTCGCTCGCGGCTGCGCAGGAGGGCCCAGCTGGCCTGGGGGCTGTGGCGCGCGCGGCGGTATTGCGAGATGTCGGAAATGCCCGGCACGACGAAACAGGCCGCATGAGGCAGGTTGTCGCGGATCTCGCGACTGGCCACGGCCTCGATGGTGATATTGGCCTCGGGCGCGTCGGTGAGCGAGATGTCGATTCCGGCCTCGCTGCGCAGGCGGCGGATCAGGCTGGTCAGGTCGGGCATCAACGTGGCGGGCGCGCGGCCGGTGACGCGCACGGTGATCGGTTCTTCGAAGCGGGTGAAAACGGTCAGTTCACGCCCCGATTCGAGACGGAAGGCGAGGTCGAGGAAATCGCGGGCGATGTCGGCATTGGATCGTTCGGGCTGCTTGGGGGCCGGGGTCGAGAAGGTCTTGAGCGGCGGCAGCGACGACAGCGCCGCGGGCTGATAGGCGCGCGTGGCGCTCTCGTCGGGTGCGGAGCCGGGCACGCAGCCCGCCAGAACCAGGCAGATCGGCAAGAGGTGAATGCGCATCAGCGGCGCCCCAGCCATGCCAGAAGCATGTCATACCGGCCGGGGGCCGGACAGCGGATCATGAACAGCATCCTGGGACAGGATAGCGGGGTGTTGCAGGTCATCACTTGCATGGTCACTGGGCGGTCTGTTGCGCGCGCACTGCACGCCCGTGATACGGCGGTCGGGGTCATGTCTGCCTCGGTCGGTTCTGCCTTGAACCGACGTTCGCCGAGCTTGGAGACCAGTATAAGGATGAAATAAGGTGAAAAAGTGACCATTGCTCCGGCGCCTATTGTGCTTTGACGAAGGTTTCGCGGTACCACACGTAGATGCCTGCCCCCGCGATGATGCAGGCGCCCACGATGGTGAGCCAGTCGGGCAGGTCGCCGAAGATCGTGGCGCCGTAGAAGCTTGAAAAGACCAGCCCGAAATAGGCGAAGGGTGCCAGCATCCCGGCCTCGCCGGCCATCAGCGCGCGAATGAGGGCAAGCTGGCCCAGCGTGCCGCAGATCGCGATGGCGCCCATGATCGCGAGGTCGGTGCCGTTCAGCGGGTGCCAGAAGAACGGCACCGCCGCCGAGAGGACCACCGCCCCGAAAAGCGCGGTGTAAAAGAGCGAGGTCCAGGCGCTTTCGTCGCGGCCGACGAAGCGGGTGGTGAGAGCATAGGCCGAATAACAGATCGCCGCCCCCAGCGGCAGCAGCGAATAGGGCGTGAACACGGCCGCGCCGGGGCGGATCACCAGGAACGCACCGATGCAGGCGGCCAGGATCGCCATGGCCCGCCGGATGCCGAAACGCTCGCCCAGGAACAGCGCCGCGCCCAGCGTGATGAAAAGCGGGTTGGTCGACATGATCGCCGCCGCCTCGGCCAGCCCGATGTTGGAGATGCCGAAGAAAAAGAAGATCGTCGCGCACATCAGGAAGACCGAGCGCGCCAGTTGCAGCCCCGGGTAACGGGTTTGCAGGACCGTGCGCAGCCGTGGCAGCACGAGGATCAGCACCACCAGCGCCTGGCCCAGGTAGCGCGCCCAGAGCGTGGGCATGGTGCCGATGCGCCCGGCCAGCAGCTTGGCCAGCGCGTCCATCGAGGAGAACATGAAGATGGCGGCGATCATCAGCAGGATCGCCGTGGTCTTGACGGTGAAGTTGGGCATCAGGGCGTCTTTGGCAGCCCGGTGCCGATCATCGAATCGCGGGTGACGAGCGCGGCCAGCGCGGCCTCGTCCATGGCTTCTGTGCCCGCCGGGCGGGCGGGCAGAACGATATAACGCATGTCGGCGGTGCTGTCATGGACGCGCACTTGCGTGGTTTCGGGCAGGTCGAGCCCGAACTCCGCCAGCACCTTGCGCGGCTCCTTGACCGTGCGTGAGCGATAGGCGCGGGTCTTGTACCAGTCGGGCGGCAGGCCCAGCAGGTTGCGCGGATAGCACGAGCAGAGCGTGCAGACGATGACGTTATGCACATCCTCGGTATTCTCGACCGCGATGAGGCGCAGGCCGCCGATGTCGAAGCCCATCTCGGCGCTGGCGGCCGAGGCATCTTCAAGCAGGCGTTGCTTGAACGCGGGATCGGTCCAGGCGCGGGCCACCACGGCGGCGCCGTTGGCGGGGCTGCGCGCGTCCATCGCCTCGATCTGGGCGGCGATCTCGGCGGGGGTGGTGTGGCCCTTCTCGATCAGCAGTTCGCGCACGGCGATTTCCATGCACTGCCAATAGCTGAGCGGTTCGTCATTGTCGGCGCGGTAGGGATGGCCCGAGGGGCTCATCCCGTCGTGGTGGAAATGGTCGTGATCGTGGTCGTGATGGTCATGCGGCATGATATGTCTCGCGCGGGTCAGGTAGGGGGACAGGCGCCCCGGGGATCAGGGGGCCGGTTCGAGCCAGTGTTCGTAAATCTCGGCGTCGATCGTGTCGGTCGGGGTTTCGGCCGCGTCGCCCCAGATCTCGGCCATGGTGAAACGGACGCGGTAGAGCGGTTTCTTCGGGCCGTTGAAATGGCCGTAAGCCAGGAGCTCGGGGTTGCCGAATTCGCCGAGCGGGCGTTCGATCACGCCGGTCTTGCCGCGCAGGTAGGCGGGCGCGCGGACATGGCCCGGGGGCATCATGGTCTTGACGCGGACCTTTTCCATCGGCTCAACCACGGGCGGCCTCACCATAGGTTTCGCCGCGGGCGCGGACCTCGGCCATTTTCTCGCCCAGCTCTTCGAGCGTGTAGAGCCCGGCCTCAACGAGGTTCTGGTTCACGGCGGCGATCCAGCGTTCGTAATAGCTGTATTTTTCATAGGCATCCTCGCCCATGTCTTCGAGCGCGCGGCGCAGGCCATCGACGGTGAAATGCCCCTTGGTGGACATCAGCACCTGGAGCGCGTCGACGCGCTTTTCCCAAAGCGCGAAATCATGTTCGGTAGGGGTAACTGGACCTGCCGCCTGCCCGCCCATGTCGTGCCAGCGGCGGCCGTCGAAGGGGAATGTCTCGCTCATATCGCAAACCTCGCTTTTCGGACGAGGGTAGGCGGGCGCGGCGGGGCTGTCCAGAGGGGGATCGAGGGGTCGCCTGGCCCGGGGGCGAGACTTCCGTGAAAGATCAACCGGGGCGTGGCGTCGCTGTCGTGGGGGGCGACGGCCCGAAGGCGGGCCGTCGCATCATGCGTCGCATCATGCGTTTGGTGCCGTGTCAGGTGGCAAAGTCCTGCATGTTCCCCAGCAGGACGCCCGTGAACGACACGTCGAGGCCGTCACTGACCGCGGCGATGTCCACGCCAGCGGCATCGTACTCGACGTTTTCATTGTCGAGGCCGCTGGGCAGGTCGTAGGAGTCGAGGAACACCCAGCGCGGCGCGTTGTCGGTCTCAAGCCCGACCGCATGGCGCAGGGCATCGAGCGCGTCATTTGCTTCGACCTTTCCGTCGCCGTTGAGATCGCCGGCGACGAAATCGAGGTCCTGCGCGGCGCCGAAGCTGGGCTCCAGATCGACGGCGAGTCGCAGGATGTCGAGCGCATCGCCAGAGCCGACCGCGTCGCTGTCTTCCGCGGAGAGCGGCTTGCTCGCGCTGGCCCGGCCGCTCGCACCGTCGCCGATGCGCAGGCTGTAGTCGCCGCTGCTCAGGTCATCGGCCATGCTGCGCGCGGTCGAGGCGCCTGTCGAGAAGCCGACAAGGGCGTCTTCGATCCCGTCGCCGGCGCGATCCGTGACCGTGAACCCGATGGTTGCGCGCTCCTGCCCGACATCGAGGGTGGGGGCGGACGACGTGGTTTCGGGGGCCGCGACATCCTCGCTTGCGGAGCTTTCGACAAAGCTCGAATCCCCGGTCAGCAGGAAGTCGAGAACCGCGTTGTCGAAATTCACCGAACCCGGTGTCAGCCCGGCATCCTCGGCGGCCTGGCGGGCGGCGTCCTGTTGGGCGGGGTCGAAATCGTCGACCGTGGTGACCGAGCCGGGCTTGTCGGGATCGTAGAACCCGGCCAGCGATTCGCCCGTGTCATAGGTGAAGAGGCTGTCGGCCTCGTCATCGACACGCCAGTCGTCGCGATAATCCCCGTAAAGGTCATCGAAGGCGAACGGGCGTTCCAGCACGGTGCCGTCGGCCAGCGCGACATCGTTGCTGCGATCACCGTCGCCGTCGCCCAGGAGACCCTCGACGCGCCCGGCGAGTTCGTCGCTGATCCGCACGCTGAGATCGACCCGCCCGTCGAGCACCTTGACCGCGACCTGGGTGTCGCCATCGTTGATCGTGCCGTCGTCACCGGCGAACACCATGGTGTAGGTCTCGCCCGTGCGATAGATGCGGTCGTCCCCGACATCGAGGAAGTCGCCATCGTCGATGGTCTGCACCGTGCCGTTCACCGAAAGCGGGTCGGCGTCGTTGCTGTCGATCATCACCGCGTCGCCATTGGCCGCGCGCATGGCGATCGCCTGGTTGACGGAGACGTCGTCGAGATCCGCGCCCTCGTCATCCTTGGCCGGGGTCATCCGCGACTGAAGCTCGAAGCCGTTGACGCTCTCGCCGGCCTGGCCGCGCAGCAGCACGTATTCGCCGACCGCGTGGAAGTCGTAGCCCACCCCGTCAACCGTGAGCAGGTGCGGGTCGCCCAGCGTCCAGGCCGGGGCCGCGCCCGAGGGGGCGGGCGGCGTGTCCTCGGGCTCGCCCGGTTCCCGGAAGATCAGGTCCTCGACCGAGAAGAGCTCGATCGTGTCGGACCCGATGACGACGGTGTGGTTGTCATCGCCGTCGGAGGTGACCGTGGCCTCGTCCTCGGTCACGCCGAAGAAGGCCTGGTCGGTTCCGTCGCCGCCATACACGCTGTCACTGCCGCCCACGAGGACGAAGGCATCGTCGCCGCCCATGCCCTCGAGCCGGTTGTCGTTGTCGTCACCGGCGATCCGGTCGTTGAATGTGGTGCCGCGCAGGTGTTCGATGTTGCTGATCGTGTGGGTGAATTCCTCGTTTTCCCCCCCGACGACGGCGGTGCCTGTCACCGTGCCGTCGTCGAGATCGGCATCGACCCCGCCATTGAACAGCGGCCGGTCATAGCGCAGCCGGTCGAACCCGTCACCGGCGTCGAGCGTGTCGTCGCCGCCGCGCAGGATGAAGCTTTCGTCGCGGTCGGAGCCGAGGATCGTGTCGGCAAGATCGGTGCCCCGTATTTCCCATGCGCCCTGGGCACCGGTGATGGTGTCGGTGGAGCTGTTGGACCCGTCGCTGCGGGTGATGATGCCGGCCGCGAGGTCGGCGTCGATCGCGGCCGGGAGGCCATCGGCATAGTCGATGCGCACGAATCCGCTTTCGATGTTGATGGTGTCATCGCCACCGGCGGGACGGACCTGCATCCACTGGTCTTCGGTCGTCGAAAGGTTGAACGTGTCGTCACCCAGCGTGCCGCCGATTCCCAACCCGCCGACCGTGGCGCCCGCATCGAGCGGATTTTCCACGTCGACAAGCGTGTCGGTGCCGAGGTCGCCCTTGACGATGGTGCCGGTATTGGCCGCGCCGTCGATATCGACGGTCAGCCCGCTGCCCAGGATCTCGGGATCGGTCAGGTGGCCGTATTCGACCTGGGCATATCCCTCGACGACATCGGTGAAGTGATAGGTGTCGTCGCCCGACCCGGCGCGGATGAAGGCATTGCCTTCGCCGACAAATGCCTCGTCATCGCCGGCGCCGAGGTTGAACTGGTCGTCGCCGCCATTGCCGATGGCGGTGTCATCGCCATCCGTGCCGTTGAACACATCGTCGCCCGACGTGCCTTCCTGCAGGATGCCGCCCGAGTCCTCGATCACCGGCGTGATGCTGGCAACATCGTCTTCGCTCAGGCCGATGAATGCGAGCGATGAACCATCGGGCAGATTGACCGCTGTTGCGAATCCGTTGTCGAACCCGTTTTGCAGGGCATTCTCGGCCTCGGCGATGGTCAGGCCGAGGCGGCTTATGTCGAGCGTGCTGACGCCGGGCGTGAAGTCGCCGATCTGCGTCTGCCCGACCCCTGGCACGAAGGTATCCGCGCCGCCGCGACCTTCGAGCCGGTTGACACCCCCAAGGCCGTCGCCCGCCAGCCAGTCATCGCCGGACGAGCCGCGGACCTGTTCGAAATTGCTGATCGTGTCGCTGAACTCGACGCCGTCTATCGTGCCGGTCGCGGTTCCGGCGGCGAGGTCCACGCGCAAATCGGATATTCCGGACGTTTCATACCGCAAGCGGCTGCCACCATCGCCGCCATCGAGCGTGTCGTTCCCGCCGACCTTGCGAAAGCTGGTGAAAGTGTCGGGGTCATCGCTGCCGTGATAGAGGTCGTCATGTTCCGACCCGCGAATTTCAAAGGGGATGTTGCCGGAGATCGTCTCGGTGTTGCCATAGCCGTCGTCGTTGATGCTGTTGCTGCGCAAATCAACGTCGATGCCGTTTTCCGCCCCCCGGAAATCTATCCGCACCAGGCCCTGACCGGACAGGTTGATCTCGTCGACCCCGTCACCAGGGCGAATCTCCATCCACTGCTCGTCAGCCACGTCAAGGTTGAACGTGTCGGCCGCATCCGTGCCTTGGATCACCAGCCCGCCGAGGGTCCAGCCCGCGAAAAGCGGGTTTTCCACATCGACGATGGTATCGGTGCCGTCGCTGCCCTTGCCGACGGATGCATTGTTTTCCCCGCCGTCGAGGCTGACCTCGACCGGGCCGGACAACCCTGAGTAATCCAGCGTGACCAAGCCGCTGGAGTCGTTGACCATGGAAAGGTCGATCACGTCATCGCCGGTGCTGCCGATGATGGTATCCCATTCGCCAGGTGAATCCTCCATCGTCGGGTTGATGTAATCGTCGCCCGCGCCGCCATCGAGCGTGTCGTTGCCGCCAAGGCCGATCACGTCGTCATTGCCCGCGGTGCCGGTCAGGTTGTTGTCGCCACCGTCCCCGATGACCTGGTTGTTGCTGGTCTCGGTCACGTTCGGGAAGTCGGAAACCGGGATGTCCGTGCCCGGGGCGAAGTCTCCGCTGGTGATCTCGCCGATGTCGGTGATGGAGCTTTCCAGCGCATTGAACTCGGCCTCCGTGGTCGGAAGGGTCAGCGGGTCGCCCCCGATCGGGAAGATGAGGTCGATATCGTCGTCGCCGCCCTCGCCGAGGATCTCGAAGCTCATGATGACATGCCGGCCTTCGGATGTTTCCACGAAGCCGAGATAGTCGATGGCTTCTTCGGGCAAAGCGGCGACTCCGCCGGGCACATCGTCTCCGGCCACGAGCACGCCGAGCGGGTCATCCCCGCCGATGTCCACCTCGGGGATGTCGTCGGAAAAGGTGTTGAGCACGGAATAGTTGAGACTGCCTTCACCGTCGCGGAAAACGGTCTGAAGCTCGACCTGCGAAACGCTGTTGACCGTGTCGCCATCGCGATAGACGGCGATGCCGGGAAGTGTGAAAGTGCTCATGAAAAACTCCTTGTTCGATTATGATTTCTCGCCCGGTTGCAAGGCGGCTGGGTTTTCGTTTTTCGTGTCGCCGAATGCAGCAAAGGGTTCCGGCTGAATCAGGGTCAGGTTTCCACGATCCCTTTTCTCAGTCAATCTGTGTGTGCGTTCGCGTGACGGTTGCAACGGTGCAGGGCCGTATCCGTGCGGATGTGTTGCGGGGTCGGGGATGCCTCGGATTTCACATGACGATTCCGGGACCTCGACGGTGCGGAGAGGCACCGTGCCTTGTGCCGAATTGTCCCTTTTTGACTCTTCCAAACCGGATTTGGATATGCAACTATCCCGACAGAATTATGCCACTATCCTGACAGAATCCGGATCAATCAATTTCGAGGGGCACCATGACAAACCATTTCCGCGACAGCGAAAACACCCGCATCTCCCACACCGATCAGGCCCGGATGCCGCGCATGGTCGCCTGTGACGCAGAGCGCCGCGCCCGTGTCGCCGAGTGGATCGCCAAACGGCAAAAGACGGCCGCGGCGACGCTCGGATCGGCGCTGCTCTTCATACCGGCCATCGCCAATGCCCAGTCGGAGTCGGGCGAGCTTGTCAACGCGGCCGACATCGACGGTGTGCGCAGCGCCGAGATCCTCGACGACGGATCCGCGCGGCTCGTTCTCGACAATGGCCGCATCCTGCGGATCACCTCGCAGGATTTCGAGGCCGGTGCCTCGGGCGAGGTGCTGATCGGTGGGCAGGCGCTGGAAATCGTGGCCGAAGCCGCGGCCGGACCCGCGGTTGCGGGTGGTATTGGTGGTGGCACGCTTGCGGCGGGAGCGGCTGTTGCGGGTGCTGCGGCGATTGCGGCGGATGACGGTGGCGGCGGGGGTC
>LJSU01000035.1:37111-104380 GCA_001314705.1 Rhodobacteraceae bacterium HLUCCO07 | reverse complement strand
AGCTTTTCAGGTTTACACGAAAACAAATGGATCGAAACGCGCGTTCGACCGAAGGGAGAGGCAGCGCGTTTTCGATTCCGTTGAAACCTGAAACGCTTTAGCCGATCAGCACATTCATATGTGCCACCACGCTACGCGCGAGCGCACCCTGTTCGTATCCGCCCTCCAGCATCGACAGGACGCGCCCGCCCGCATGGCGCCGCGCCAATGCCAGAAGCTCCTGCGTAACCCAGGTATAATCGTCATCGGTCAGTTGCAGATGCGACATGTCATCGGCCACATGGGCATCGAATCCGGCCGAGATGAAAAGGAACTCGGGCGCAAAGGCATCCAGCGCGGGCAGCCAGTGATCGCGCACGCCCGCGCGGAACTCCGCGCTCCCCGCCCCCGCGCCGAGCGGCACATCGACAAGGTTCGCGGTATCCGACGCGTGGCCCGTGAACGGATAGAACGGATGCTGGAACGACGAACAGAACAAAACCCTTGGTTCATCGCGGAAAATATCCTCGGTGCCGTTGCCGTGATGCACGTCGAAATCGATGATCGCCACCCGGCTCAACCCGTGCGCCTCAAGCGCATGCGCGGCAGCCACCGCGATATTGTCGAAAAGGCAGAACCCCATGGCGCGGCGCCGCTCGGCATGGTGCCCCGGCGGGCGCCACCGCGCAGAACGCCGCGTGCACCTCGCCCGCCATGATCAGATCGACGCCCAGAATACCGGCCCCCGCCGCCCGCTCTGCCGCGCGGAGCGTGCCCGGGGACATCACCGTGTCACCGTCGATCTCGACCGGCTCGGTCACCGGATCAAGCGCATAGATCCGGTCGAGATAATTCGCGTCATGCACCCGCTCCAGCTGCGCCCGCGTCACCTTCGGCGCATCGAGCCGGCGCAGCACGAAATCGAGCCCCGACATGATCAACTGGTTCTCGATCGCCGAGATCCGGCCCGGCTGATCCGGATGAAGTGCCCCCGTGTCATGCCCCATGCAATCGGCATGAGAAATGAATGCCAGCATGTCCCCTCCTCCCGCGCCCGCGCCGGTTCACCGGTACGGGCGCATGACCTTACAATTACCTTACAATTCCCGCTGCACCACCACGATCTCGGGATCGTCCGCCGAGCGCTCGCTGTGAAAGCCGAGCTCCTCCATCAGGTGCAGCATCTGGCTGTTTTCGCGCAGCACCGTTCCCTCGATCAGCACCAGCCCGTGATCGCGCGCCGCATCCATCAATGCCTTCATCAACCGCGTCCCGATACCCTGATGCTGGACCTTGTCATTCACCACGACCGCGAATTCGCAACTGCGCCGGTCGGGATTGATCGCGTAGCGCGCCACGCCGACCTGCTTCTGCCGGCCCTCCCCGCCCACAAGCGCCACCAGCGCCATCTCGGTGCGATAGTCGATCTGGGTGAACCGCGCGAGCATCTCGGCCGACAATTCGTTGATCGTGCCCATGAACCGGAACCGCTTGGCCTGCGGTGACAGATCGCGCACGAAATTCCGTTCCGATTCGGCGTCCTCGGGCCGGATCGGCCGAATGGTCAGGATCTGTCCGTCCGACAGGTGCACCTCGTTGATCAGGTGACGCGGATAGGGGTGGATCGCCATGTGGTCATAAGGCCCGTCCTTGCTCGGCGGCCGCTTGATCACGATCCGCGCATCGACCGACAACACCCCGTCGGGCCCCGCAAAAAGCGGGTTGAGGTCAAGTTCCACCACCTCTGGCAATTCGCACACCATGTCCGAAACCCGCATCAGAACATCGACCACCGCCTCGCGCTTGACCGCGTGACGGTCGCGGAACGCGTCGAGCAATCGCGACACCCGCGTCCGGTCAATCAGCCGGTTCGCCAGCACCGCGTTGAGCGGCGGCAGCGCCACCGCGTTGTCGCGCAGGATCTCGACCATCGTGCCACCCGCGCCGAACATGATCACTGGCCCGAACACCGGATCGCGGCTCGCGCCGATCACCAGTTCGCGCGCATCGTCAACCTGCGCCATCCGCTCGATCGTGACGCCCTCGATCCGCGCCTCGGGGCGCGTCGCCTTCGCCCGCTCGGTGATCTGTCGCCACGCCGCCATCACATCGCCCGCGGTCATCAGGTTGAGCATCACGCCGCCCACGTCCGACTTGTGGGGGATGTCCGGGCTCAGGATCTTCATCGCCACGGGGAATCCCACCGTCTCGGCGGCGACCAGCGCGTCCCCGGCGCTGTCGGCCTCGATCGTCATGTTGGTGGGGATGCGGAAGGCCCGCAGGATCGCCTTGCTCTCGATATCGTTGAGCATGTGCCGCCCGTCGCGCAACGCCGTGTCGATGATCATACGCGCGCCCATCAGGTCCGGGTCGGCCACCTCCGTCAACGGCTCGGGCACCTCCAGCGCCAGCCGCTGGTGCCGGTGGTGCTGCGCCAGATAGGAAAACGCCTCGACCGCGCGCTCGGGCGTGATGAAATCGGGAATGCCGTTCTCGCTCAGGATGCGCCGACCCTCGCAAACCGAGGATTCACCCATCCAGCAGGCCAGAACCGGCTTCTTGCCGCGCTTGGGCACCGCGTCAACCACCCCCTGTGCCACCGCGCTCGCCTCGGTCATCGCCTGCGGGGTCAACATTACCAGAACCCCATCGAGATTGGGATCGTCGAGGCTTGCCTTCAAAGCAATGCCATAGGCATCGGCCGACGCATCGCCCAGGATGTCGATCGGGTTGCCATGGCTCCAATAGGGCGACAGGATCTTGTCGAGCGCCTTCACGGTCTTTTCCGTGATCGGCGCCACATCGAGCCCCAGATCGCCTGCCCGGTCAGCGGCCAGAACCCCGGCACCACCGCCATTGGTCACAATGCCGAGGCGGTTACCCCCGGCCCGTTTTCCCGCGGACAGGATTTCGGCGGCGGCGAAAAGCTGGCCAAATGTGCTGGCCCGCACCGCGCCCGAGCGTGACAGCGCCGCATTGAACACCGCGTCAGAACCAATCAACGCCCCGGTATGGGTGTTCGCCGCCTTCGAACTTGCCGCGTGGCGCCCCGACTTCAACACGATCACCGGTTTCGAGCGCGCCGCGATCCGCAATGCGCTCAGGAATCCCGGCGCATTGTTGATCCCCTCGACATAAAGCAGGATCGCCTCGGTCTTGGGATCGGTCGAAAGGAAATGCAGCACATCGCCGAAATCCGCATCCGCCGAATTGCCAAGGCTGACGATGGCCGAGAACCCCAGGTGATGGGGGCCTGCCCAGTCGACAATGGCCGAACACAGCGCACCCGATTGCGACACCACCGCCAGCCGACCCTCGGGCGCGTCGGAATTGAGGAATGTCGCGTTCATCCCCAGCCATGGACGTACCAGCCCCACGCAGTTGGGGCCGAGGAACCGGACCCCCGCCTTGCGCGCCGCTTCCTTGAGCGTCGCCTCGAGCTTGCGGCCCTCCTCGCCCACCTCGCGAAATCCCGCCGAAAGAACGATCGCCGCACCTATCCCCGCCGCGCCGAGATCCTTGAGGATGCCCGGGATCGTCGCCGCTGGGGTCGCGATCACGGCAACGTCGATCCGGTCGGGCACTTCGGCAATGGATTTGTAACAGGCTTGCCCACGCACACTCTCGTATTTCGGGTTGACCGGCACCACCGGTCCCTCGAACCCACCGGCCATGAGATTGGCATGGACCTTCGATCCGACACTCGTGGGCGACTCACTGGCACCGAAAACCGCGATGCCGCGCGGATTGAATAATGTTTCGAGCGGGCGTTTGAACATGATCGTGCCTCATCCTTTGCTGCGCCGCAACAGTATCATGCTGCACGTGCAAAATACATGACGTCTTGCGATCATCCTTGCGCCAGATCAAGACAGGCGCCACTTGCCCGCACGTCACCTTGTCCCGAGGCGATACATTCTCCGTCCTCGGGCAGAGGCCGGTCGCAGGACGCCCACCGCCCCGCCCGGACCGTTTCAGTTACCCGCGCTTTCCATCTTGCGATTCGCGATAACCTCTTCCAGCCAGCCCAACTTCATCTCGGGGACGGAACTCAGCAACAGGTCGGTGTAATCGTCGAATGGCGGGCTCATGACCTCACTCTTGGTCCCGTATCGCACCACCTTGCCCTGATACATCACCGCGATCGAATCCGCGATCGCCCGCACCGTCGCCAGATCGTGGGTGATAAACAGATAGGCCACGTTCTCGACCTTCTGAAGGTTCAGCAGCAGCTTGAGAATTCCATCCGCCACCAGCGGATCGAGCGCGCTCGTCACCTCGTCGCAGATGATCAACTTGGGGTCGGCCGCCAGTGCCCGCGCGATGCAGACCCGCTGCTTCTGCCCGCCCGACAATTCCGCCGGGTACCGGTCGATGAATCCCGCCCCCATCTCGATCTGGTCGAGCAATTCCTGAATCCGCTTGCGCTTTTTCTCGCCCCGCATGCCGAAATAGAATTCCAGTGGCCGCCCGATGATCGTGCCCACGGTCTGGCGCGGGTTCATCGCGACATCGGCCATTTGATAGATCATCTGCAATTCGCGCAGATCTTCGCGGCTCCGGCTGGGCAGGTCCGGTGCAAGGGTGCGCCCGGCGAACTCGATCCGCCCCGTGCTCGGCGGCAAAAGACCGGTGATCACCCGCGCCAATGTCGATTTGCCCGACCCGCTTTCACCCACAACGGCCAGCGTCTGACCGGGGCTCAGATCGACACTCACATTGTGCAGTACGTCGAAATTCGTCCCCGTGTAGCGCGCGGTGATGTTCTGGCATCGCAGCACCGGCTCCGGGCTCGGCACCTTCTCTTCATGCTCGATCGACCGTACCGAAACCAGCGCCTTGGTATACTCCTCGCGCGGTGCATTGATGATCTGCTCGGCGGTGCCATATTCCACCTTCTCGCCCATCTTGAGCACCATGATATCATCACTGACCTGCGCCACCACAGCGAGGTCATGGGTGATGTAAATCGCCGCAACCCCGGTATCGCGGATCGCCTCCTTGATCGCCATCAACACATCTATCTGCGTGGTCACATCGAGCGCGGTGGTGGGCTCGTCGAACACCACCAGCTCGGGCTCGGGGCAAAGGGCCAGGGCCGTCATGCAACGCTGCAACTGCCCGCCCGATACCTGGTGCGGATAGCGGTTCCCGATCTTGTCGGGTTCGGGCAGGCCCAGCTTGCGAAACAGCTCCACCGCCCGTTTCTCGGCCTTCCGTCGCGAGAACTTGCCATGCTCGACGGAGGCCTCGACCACCTGATCCATGATCTTCTTGGCCGGGTTGAACGAGGCCGCCGCCGACTGGCTGACATAGGTCACTTCGCCACCGCGCAGACGCCGCACATCGCGCAGCCGCGATTTCAGGATATCGCGCCCGTTGATCCAGACCTCGCCGCCGGTGATCTTCACCCCGCCGCGACCATAGGCCATGGTGGCCAGTCCGATCGTGGATTTTCCAGCGCCCGACTCGCCGATCAGGCCCAGTACCTTGCCGCGTTCGAGCTCGAAATCGACACCATGCACGATATCGATGTCATGCGGGGCCGCGTCGGGCGGATAGACCGTCGCGCCGATCTTGAGGCCGCGCACCTTTACCAGCGTATCGCTGCTCATCCCCGCCCCCCTTTCAGGCTTGTCGTTCGGTTCAGGATCCAGTCCGCAACAAGGTTCACGCTGATTGCCAGCGTCGCGATCGCTATCGCCGGATAAAGCGCGGCACCGATGCCGTAATTGATCCCGTCGGCATTCTCTTTCACGATCCCGCCCCAATCGGCCGCAGGCGGCTGGATACCCAACCCAAGGAATGAAAGCGTCGAGATGAACAGCACCATGAAGATGAAGCGCAGCCCCATCTCCGCCACCAGCGGCGACAGGGCATTGGGAAGGATCTCGCGAAAGATGACCCAGCCCCGCCCCTCGCCACGCAGCTTGGCCGCCTCGACGAAATCCATCACGTTTATATCCGCCGCCACAGCCCGGCTCAGGCGAAAGACCCGCGTGCTATCCAGAAAACCCATCACCAGAACCAGCACCGGCACCGTGACCGGCATCACCGACAGGACCACCAGTGCAAAGATGAGCGGCGGGATCGACATGATCAGATCGACAAAGCGCGACAGCACCTGATCGACCCAGCCTCCCATCACCGCCGCCAGAAAACCAAGGATCGAACCGGTGGTGAACGAGATGAATGTCGCCACCGTGGCGATGAAGATCGTCGTGCGCCCGCCATAGATCATCCGGGTGAGAAGGTCGCGCCCGATATTGTCTGTGCCCAGCCAGTAATCGGCGCTCGACGGCTCCCATACGTCTCCGACAACCTCGGCCACGCCATAGGGCGCGATCCAGGGTGCAAGGATCGCCATCAGGAAATAGAGGATGGTGAAGAACAGACCGACCGCCGCGGCCATTGGAATGGTCTTGATCATTTCGGGTGCCTCAATCTCGGATTGGTCAGGATCGAAACGATATCGGCCACAAGATTCAGCCCGATATAGACCGCCGCAAAGACGAGGCCACAGGCCTGCACCACCGGCACGTCGCGTTTGCTCACATGATCGACCAGATATTGGCCCATTCCCGGGTAGACGAACACCACCTCGATAACCACGACGCCCACCACCAGATAGGCAAGGTTGAGCATCACCACGTTGACCACCGGCGCGATCGAGTTCGGGAAGGCATGGCGCCAGATGATCTTGAACATCGTCAGCCCCTTGAGTTCCGCCGTCTCGATATAGGCCGATTGCATCACGTTGAGGATCGCCGCCCGCGTCATCCGCATCATGTGCGCAAGGATCACAAGCGTCAGAACCAGCACCGGCAGGGCGATCATTTCAAGCTTGGCGAATATATCCGCATCCGGCCTGAACCCGATTGCCGTCGGGTTGAGCAGGCGAAATTTCACCCCGAGAAAGAACATCACCACATAGGCGATCAGAAACTCGGGCACCGAGATCGATGCCAGCGTGACACCGGAAATCAGCTTGTCGGGCCAGCGGTCGCGATACCGCACCGCCAGAAGGCCCAGGAAAATCGCCAGCGGCACCGAAATCAGCGCTGCCCAGAAGGCCAGGAACAACGTGTTCTGGAGCCGCGACCCCATCGACGAGGCAATATCGCGCCCCGACGTGAGCGACGTGCCCAGATCGCCCTGAAGCACACCACCCAGCCATGCAAAATAGCGCTGCACCGGCGGATCGTTCAGACCCATTTCACGGCGAAGATTGGCCAGCGCCTCCGGCGTGGCCGATTGGCCAAGGATGGATTGCGCCACGTCTCCTGGCAGGATGATCGTGCCGGCGAAGATCAACACCGACACGAAAAAGAGCAAAAGCAGGCCCAGCGAAATCCGCTGGGCCAGCAATCTTATCACAGGCGACATCTTATGACACGACCCACATCCGGAAGGGTGCATAGGCGTTCATCAGGGGCTGGCCCGCCACGTCATCCTTCCATCCTGCGATCCGGTCGGTCGTCGCATCGAGGAAGTCGTTGAACATCGGACAGATCAGGCCGCCTTCATCACGCACGAGCGTGCCCATGTCGGCATACATCTGCGTGCGCTTGGCCTCGTCCAGCTCGGCCCGCGCCGCAAGCAGCAACTGGTCGAATTTCTCGTTTTCAAAGCGCGTGTCGTTCCAGTCCGCGGTGGACAGGTATGCCGTGGTGAACATCTGGTCCTGTGTCGGACGTCCACCCCAGTAGGAGGTGCAGAAAGGCTTCGCATTCCAGACTTCCGACCAGTAGCCGTCATTGGGCTCGCGCTTGATCTCGACATCGATCCCCGCCCCGGCACAGCTTTCCTGGAACAGCGCCGCCGCATCGGGCGCACCGGGAAACGAATTGTCAGACGTGCGCAACAGGATCGACCCTTCAAAGCCCGATTTCTTCATGTGGAACGCGGCCTTGTCGGGATCGTATTCACGCTGCTCGAACTCGGTATAGAGCGGGTAGGACGCGTTGATCGGCGTGTCATTCCCGATCGAACCATAGCCATGCAGGATCTTGTCGACCAATTCCTGCCGGTTGATCCCGTATTTCAGTGCCATACGCACATCGTTGTTGTCGAACGGCTCCTTGTCGCAATGCATGATGAACACGTAATGGCCAGGGCCAGCCGACGTGCGCAGGGTGATGTTGGGCGCCTGAGCGACACGCGCCGCGGTGCGCGGCGGCACCCGGTCGATCATGTCCACCTGCCCCGATTGCAGCGCCGCCACCCGGGCGGTGTTGTCGTTGATCACCAGAATCTCGATCTCGGCGGCATGGCCCATATCACCCCAGTAGTCGGGGTTCTTCTCGGCGATGATCCGCACACCCATCTCGGCTTCCTTGATGATGTAAGGTCCGGTGCCGATCGCTGCGTCAGGCGCGTCCTTGCCACCGTTGGGCTGGATCGCGAGGTGATAATCGCCCAGCATGTAGGGCATGTCTGCATTCGGGCTGCTGAGTTCGACGATCACGTTGTCGCCATCGGCACGGACGTCGGCGATGTCGCGCAACAGGCCCAGCGCACCCGACTTGGCCTCATCATCCGAATGGCGCTCGATCGTGGCGACGACATCTTCGGCGGTCACCGGCTTGCCGTTGGAAAAGGTAATGCCCTCGCGGATCTTGAAGGTCCAGGTCTTGGCATCTTCCGAGGCCGAGAAGCTTTCGGCGACCTTGCCCTGAATGCTGCCATCATCGGCCAGCTCGGTCAGGCTTTCACCCCAAAGCCGGATCGCCATGAGCGCCACCATGTTGGTGGCCAGCGCCGGATCGAGGCTGTCGGTGGTCGAACCGCCCTGAAGGCCCAGCCGCATGATGCCGCCCTTTTGTGGCCCGGCCGCGTGAACCGCCTCGGCCAGCATCGTGTTGGCAGCCGCCGCCGTCACCCCCACGGCCGCCGCGCGGCCCATGAATTCGCGGCGCGATATCCGGCCCATGGCCGCATTCACCTTGAGGTAATCGAGATAGTTCTTCATCGAGGTCTCCCTTGTTGCTCTTGGTTCACGGCGATCGGCAGACGACCCCGCGTTCTTAACTCATCGGTCAATCAAACCGCATCCCCTCGGAGGCTTCAAGAAATTTCTGGAAAACTTCGCCTCGTGCCCGATCACATTCCGTCGCGCGGGATGCTGTCTGTCATTTCCTTTTGATAGACCAATGTGTCATTTTCGTAAGCTTCCAGACGAGCAGTAACATGAAATAACTGCCCATCCGACCACATTTCTGCAAAAGTTTCGGTCCGCAGCATCAGGTCACCGCGTCCGGTTTCCTCGGTCCAGTGGGTGACGCCCCGCGCGCCCAGTGGATCGTCGGGATGAATCACCCATCGCTCGCGCGACTTGCCTCCCGAGATCAGCCCATGATCCCGATCGCGCCACTTTCCGAAATCATCCTCTATGATCAGGGCAACATCACCGCTCGACAAATCCTCTTCCACCCGGCGGATATTCTCCGTCGCGCGCAACTCTTCCGCGGCCCAGGGCGTCACATCCTCGTCCACCGGCGGGAAATCCCATTCATCCGCGTCCGACCGCGCCCGCACCGGCAGTTCCAGCCCCCCGCTCGCAATGGTCACGCCCAGCGGCTCGGGCGAAGGCCACAAGAGCGGCCAATAGGCCGTGCTCACCGCCACCGCGATCCTGTGCCCCGCGGGCACCCGATAGGCGATATGGTCCAGCACCACCGCGACCTCCACCGCCTCACCCGGCACCATCGGCTCGGGCGCCGCATGGCCATTGCGATGGGTCAGGTTCAGCACGCCATAGGTGATCCGCGTGCGCGCCCCGTCCGGGTGCACATGGTTCAGCCGCACCGCGATCTGCCCCTGTGCCCTGTCCGCCGACAGGCGCAGCCGCACCACCGGCGCCCCCACGACATCGCGGCTCGCGCCCAGCGGCGGAGAAAGCCAAACCGCCGATCCCGAATCGTCGCCACGCTGATCACCCGACAGTTCCGGCCCTCGCCCGATGGCGTAGTACTCGCTGCCCCCCATGCCGCAGGTCTGGGGCGAGGTCACGCACACCGACTCGTCGCCGTCGCCGCCCAGAACACCGCCCGCGCCCAGCGCGAACCGCTCTTTCTCGCCCTGGGTCGCGGCGTCGGCGATCCAATGCCCCGCGCGCTCCCGCGCCACCCGGTCCGGCCGGTGCCCCTCCATGAGGAAAGCGCGATAGGCCGGGTCGTCCTCGGCACCGTTCTCCGCGTCCTTCAACCACCGGTCCCACCAGCGTTTGGCAACCTGAAGGAACCCGATCCGCGGCTCGGGGCGCGCAATATGCGGGTAAAGATGCACCCACGGCCCGACAATTCCCTTGGCGCCGGGCAGGTTCTCCACCATCGCGGGCACCGCGTTCTTGTATCCATCGGCCCAACCGCCGATCGCGAGCACCCTGGCCCTCAGCGCAGGATAGTCTTCGCAGATACTGCCATGTTTCCAATAGTCGTCGCGCCGCTGATGCCTGAGCCACGTGGTCAACAGGAACGGCTCCGCCTCCAGCCGTTTCAGCCAGACCTCGCGCCAGTCCGCACGCAGCGCCGGGTCGGGCGGTCGGCTCGAATAGGCCCACATGGTCGAGGACCAGGCCAGGTTCTCGTTGAGCAGACAACCGCCCTTGTAATGAATGTCATCGTTGAAACGATCCACCGTCGAACAAAGCGAGATGACCGCCTTGAGCGGCTCAGGCGCCAGTTGCGCGACCTGCAACCCGTTGAACCCGCCCCAGCTGATCCCCATCATGCCCACGCGGCCGTTGCACCAGGGCTGCGCCGCCAGCCACTCGATCACCGAAACCGCGTCGGCCAGTTCCTGCGGGGTGTATTCATCCTCCATCAACCCGTCGCTGTCGCCATTGCCGCGCATGTCCACCCGGACGCAGGCATAACCGCGCCGGGCCATCCACGGATGGGTGATCTCGTCGCGGGCCACCGTGCCATCACGCTTGCGATAGGGCAGATGTTCGACAATCGCGGGCACCGGATCGTCCAGGCAATCCACCGGCCGCCAGACCCGGCACGACAGCCGCACCCCGTCGGGCATCACGACTCCAAGGTCCGGAATTTCTTCGATTTCTCGCAACTCAGACATGCAAAACATCCTTGTACCTGATGTCGCGCAACCTTTCGACAGGCACGGCCAAAGTCAACAGCGGTTCGGCAATAGCGCCACTCACTTCCTCGGCGGGCGCGTCCTGTAAACAGGCAGCCGCCAGCCAAGGATGATCGATCCCGCGCGCAACGCGAGCGTCACGGCACCGCAGAGCACGATGGCCGGCACTTCTCCCAGTCCGACGGCCAATGCAACAACCCCACCGCCTGCACCCGCAAAGGCCGCGCTGGCGTAAAGTTCGCCCTGCTTGAGGACCAGTGGCACCTCGTTGCACACCACGTCGCGCATCAGCCCGCCAAGACACCCCGTGACCATCCCCATGATGATGATCACCGGCGCCGATTGGTCCGTTGTGACGGCAAGGCTCACCCCTGCGGGAACCGCCACGGCCAGCGCGAAAGCATCCAGCCAGGTGAGCCAGCGATAGCGGCTTTCCACCAGGTGCGCGGTAAAGAACACCGCGATCGCGCCCAGAACCGCCACCGCGATGTAAAACGGTTCGGCGATCCAGAAAACCGGATCACGATCAAGCAATACGTCCCGTATCGTTCCCCCACCCACCCCGGTCAGGCAGGCAACAAAGGCAAATCCCACGATATCAAGTTGCGCCCGGCTCGCGGCCAGCGCCCCGGTCAGCGCGAAAACCAGCACCGCCGCGTAGTCGAGCAACCCCACCCAGATCATGCGCGCGCGGAATTCTTGAACGGCGCCATCCCCTCGCGGGCAAGCTCGTCGGCGCGTTCGTTCTCGGGGTGGCCGGCATGGCCCTTGACCCATTGCCAGGTCACGTCATGTCGCGCCTGTGCCGCGTCGAGCCGCTGCCAAAGCTCCGCGTTCTTGACCGGCTTCCTGGCCGATGTTTTCCAGCCGTTCCGCTTCCAGCCGTGGATCCAGCCGGTCACACCGTTCTTCACATAGGCCGAATCGGTCACGATGGTGATTTTCGAGGGCCGTTCGAGCACCTCGAGCGCATTGATCGCCGCCAGGAGCTCCATCCGGTTGTTGGTGGTCTCGGCCTCACCGCCCGACAGGGTGCGCTCCTTCAACACGGCCTCCCCCTCGACCGCCTGTAACAGAACGCCCCAGCCGCCCGGCCCCGGGTTGCCGCTGCACGCCCCGTCGGTATAGGCGAAAAGCTCAGCCATGGGCCAGCACCACGATATGCTCCGACAGGCTGCCATCCAGCCCCTTTCCACGGCCAAAGCGGCGCGCGATCACCTCGAACCCGGCATCGCGCAGAAGACCCAGCAACTCATCCTCGCCGTAATAGGCATAGAACCGCCCGATCCCGTCCGGTCCTTCTCCTTCGCCCAGCTTGAGCCCCACATGCAGCGCCATCCCGGGCTTGCCCGCGCGCCGGATACGCCTCAGCATCTCCGGCATCTCGACCCTTGGCAGGTGCAGCAGACTGAAATTGGCCCATATGCCATCGTAAATCCCGACGGCATCCAGTTCGTCGAACCGGGCCTGCCATGCGGTCACGCCCGGTTTACGGGCCGCGCGCGCGACCATCTCGGCCGAGGCATCGGTGGCATCGGCCTCGAATCCCCATTCGGCCAGTTTCGCGGCATAAAACCCCGGCCCGCACCCCAGGTCGAGCACCCGCCCGCCCGTGGGCAGGCGCGCGGCAAAGGCTTCGAGATCATCCAGTTCATAGAGCCTTGCATTGGCCTTCTCGTAATCGCCTGCCCGCGCATCATAAACTTCAACCGTGTGTCGATCGCTCATGCCATCACCACTCCCGATCCCAGGCAGACGACAGCCACCGCCGTCAGCGGCACCCGGAGCCGCATCCACCACTCCGGCGCCAACCCCGCGCGCCAGTAAAGCCAATCCAGCGCCAAAAGCCCGACAAATCCCGCGATCAATGCCAAACCCGCGCCATGGGGTCCTCCCCCGGTGGTGAAGAACGCCCAGAGCGCCGGCAGGACCGAAAGCCCATAGGCCCAGACCGCCCGGTCCGCCGTTGCGCGCGTGGCAAACCCCCACAGAACGCCCGACATGAATGACAGGATCACCATGCCGTAGAAAAGTTGCACGTAAGGCCCGATCATCCGCGATCCGACCATGGGGCGTGCGGAATCGCCCAGTTCGGGGAAAACCGTCGTCCCCGCACCCCAGATGAACGGCAAAAGCCCGGCCAGCCCAAGCCAAAGCGCCACCCCGGGAATATCGCGCGCTCCGCTCATGCCGGCTGCCGCAGCACCCGCGGCACCTTGAACTCGACATTCTCCTGTGCCGTCTCGACCTCTTCGATGGTCACGTCATGACGCGCGCGCAGCGCCTCGATCACTTCTTCCACCAGCAACTCGGGGGCCGAGGCCCCGGCCGTCACGCCGATGCTCTGCACCCCTTCAAGCGCGCGCCAGTCTATATCCCCGGCCCGCTGCACCAGTTGCGAATAACCACAGCCCGCCCGCCGGGCGACCTCGACCAGGCGCCGCGAGTTCGACGAGTTGGGCGCCCCCACCACCAGCATCGCCTGCGCTTTCCCGGCGATCGCCTTCACGGCCTCCTGCCGGTTGGTCGTGGCATAGCAGATATCTTCCTTGTGCGGCCCCCGGATCGTCGGGAACCGCGCCTTGAGCGCCGCCACGATGTCAATCGTGTCATCCACCGAAAGCGTCGTCTGGGTGACAAAGGCCAGCTTGTCCGGGTCGCGCACGGCCACACGCGCCACGTCATCGACCGTCTCGACCAGCAGAACCTCGCCCGCGGGCAACTGGCCCATCGTGCCGATGGTCTCGGGGTGACCGGCATGTCCGACCATGATGATCTGAAGGCCTTCTTCGAAATGCCGTTCGGCCTCGATATGGACCTTGCTGACCAGCGGGCAGGTGGCGTCCACATACACCATCTCGCGCCGTTTGGCCTCTGCGGGCACCGCCTTCGGCACGCCATGGGCCGAAAAGATCACCGGCCGGTCGTCGGGGCAGTCGCTCAACTCCTCGACGAACACCGCGCCCTTGGCGCGCAGATCGTCGACCACGTATTTGTTGTGCACGATCTCGTGGCGCACATAGACCGGCGCGCCCCATTTCGAGATCGCCATCTCGACGATCTTGATCGCCCGGTCCACACCCGCGCAGAACCCGCGCGGCGCCGCCAAGAACAAGGTCAGGGATGGTTTGGTCATGACGCCTCCTGTCGCAGGCCAAGAGCTATGCGTTTTGCCCGCCTGCGTCCAGTCGCAAGCAGGTGAAATTCAGCATCCGTTCACGCCGCGTTGACTTGACCTTCCCGCGCAGGAGGCCCCGACTTGATCCCGAAGGATATCACTGGAGAGACCATGCACGCCAAAGCCCACACCCTTTGCGGCCTCGCCGTTCTGACCCTGCCCTTGCTTGCCCCGCCGCCCGCATCGGCCGAGGGGCTTTTCCCCTATACCGACGCGCGCGAAGTGGCCCGCGGCGAGGCGCTTTACGACGACTATTGCGCCGCCTGCCACGGTGCCGATCTGGAAGGCGAGCCGAACTGGCGCCGGCCCGACGAGGACGGCTACCTGCCTGCCCCGCCGCATGATGCAACAGGACACACCTGGCACCACCCTGATGAACAGCTCTTCATGATCACCAAACACGGCACCGCGGCCCTCGTGGGCGATGACTACAAGACCCGGATGGAAGGGTTCGCCGATCAGCTGGACGATGACGAGATCCTCGCCATCCTCGCCTATATCAAGTCGACATGGCCCGACCAGATCATCGACCGCCACGACCGGATGAACGCGGCACAGGGCCAATAGGGTGCACCCCCGGCCCATGCCCGCCCGCCACATTTACTGTAACGGCAGATCAAGGCATGCCTTTGACAAGATGCCTCACTCGGTGGTGGCGTCCTCGGTCTCGCGCGTCGGCTGTTGTTCGCGCGGCGGGCGACCGATCACGTCCTTCAACTCATCCAGTTCGATGAAATTGTCGGCCTGTCGGCGCAATTCGTCGGCAATCATGGGCGGCTGGCTGCGAATGGTCGAAACCACCGAGACACGCACACCCTGCCGCTGCAGGCTCTCCACCAGTGGGCGGAAATCGCCATCGCCGGAGAACAGCACGGCGTGATCGATACGCGGCGCAAGCTCCATGGCATCGACAGTCAGTTCGATATCCATGTTCCCCTTGACCTTCCGCCGGCCATGGCTGTCGGTGTATTCCTTGGCTGGCTTGGTCACCATAGAGTAGCCATTGTAGTGCAACCAATCGACGAGCGGGCGTATCGGGGAATAGTCATCGTTCTCCAGCAGCGCGGTATAATAGAACGCGCGCAACAGCTTTCCGCGACGCATGAACTCATGCCGCAAAAGCTTGTAATCGATGTCAAACCCGAGCGCCCGAGCGGCGGCATAGAGATTCGATCCGTCGATGAACAGCGCCAGCCGTTCGTCTTTGTAGAACATCAGATTTCCTTCTCATTGCGTCCCGCCGTTGAATCCGTGAGTGTTGGGGGACAGGATGGGAAGCCTCAAATAAGTTTATCCTGAATCCCCTGCAAGCAGCTTATTATGGGAATGAGCATACTGTGACTGACAATTGCGATCAACTTTGCTTGCTCGCACTCGGCGCCAATCAGCCTCATGGCGATCGCGCTCCCGGCGAAACCCTGTGCGTGGCCCTCGATGACCTCGCGGCGCGGGGCTGCACCGTTACCGCGGTCAGCCGGTTTTTCCGCACCCCTGCATTTCCAGCAGGTTACGGGCCGGATTACATAAATGCCGCTGCTTGCCTGCAATATGGCGGCTCGCCCGACACGCTTATGGCACTGCTTCATGACGTTGAGGCAACGCACGGCCGGGCGCGATCCGAACGATGGGGGCAGCGGACGCTGGATCTCGACCTTCTGGCGATAGGCGGGCTTGTGCTGCCCGATCGCACGACGTGGCGTCACTGGCACGGCCTGCCTCCCGAAACGCAGACCCGTATCGCCCCAGCCGAGTTGATTCTTCCCCATCCAAGGCTACAGGAGCGCGCCTTCGTTCTGATACCGCTGGCCGACGTGGCACCCGGCTGGGTTCATCCCGTGCTGGGCCAGAGCGTCGCCGACATGTGCGCCGCGCTTCCACCCGAGGCCGTGGAGGAGATCGTGCCGGTCGCCGCGCCACCCGGAGGAACGGCTTAACCCGGCCGATCCGTCATCAGCGCCAGAAGCCGCCGTGCAAGATCGTGCGAGAATCCCTGTGCCGCGCGAAACGCCGCGAACCGATCGTCGCCCTCCTGCATCGCCTGATGATAGTCGATCATTCCCCGTGCGATGCTCTCGGCATCCGGCGTGATCCGGCACAGCCCCATATCGACGAGATAGGTGTAATCGGCAGGCAAGAGCGGCGTGATCGATCCCGACAGGATCGGGCGCTGCCGCGCAATCGCCTCGTAGGGGTTGTGCCCGATCCCCCCGAATAGCGTGTGCCCCATGAAAACGCCGAAGGCCATCTCGAACCATGTCCCCATCTCGCCATAGCTATCGGCGATGAAGAGCGGGTCCTCGGCCCCGGGCAGACCCTCGACCGCCCTGCGCGGCACAGTCCATCCGCGCGCCCGGGCGGTCGCCGCGATTGTTTCGCCCTGTTCTTTCCAGCGCGGCACCAGGATGAGCTTCATCCCCGGCACGGCCTGCCGCGCCCGGCAAAATGCGTCAAGCAACGTGTCGATCTCGTTGTCGGCCACCGATCCGCAGACGAACACCGGCGCATCCCCCCAACGCGCACGCATCTCTCCCAGCAGCGCGTCATCTATCCGCGGTGCGGGCGCATCCATCTTAAGATTGGGATGATGCACCACCTCGCACCCGGGCCGGACCCAGTTTCCTGCCTCCTCGACACATTCGCCGCGAAACACGTGGAGCAGATCGAAATGTGCCATCGCCCAGCGGCCCGGCACCGGCCTGCGCCCGACCAGACGCCCCAGGCGACCATTGAACTGGCCATTGACCAGCGCGACCGGAACCCCGGCCGCCGCCAGGCCGCGCAACGCATTGGGCCACATGTCGCCCTCGCCATAGATCGCCAGATCGAACCGCCAGTGATCGAGAAAGCGCCGCGTCGCGCGATAGAGGTCGAGCGGTGCAAGCATCACGATGACCCGCCCGTCGCTTTCCTCGGCAAGCCGTGCGAACACCTTCTGCCCCTCTGCCGTGCGCGTGGTGATCAGGCATGTCAGGTCCGCCGCCTCTCCAAGCAGGGCCCGCGCCAGGGTGAGGTTCGCGGTCGAATCTCCGGGACCGATGGAATGCAGCCAGACCACCCGCCCCTCCGGACGCCGGGGCATGCCGCGGGCCACCCGCTCGGGCGCGCGCTCGGCGTTCTCTTCGCCCGGCCGCGTACGGGCGCGCCTGCGCGCCAGTGCCACCGCCAGGCTTTCGGGAATGACCCGCATCAACCCGAAATAGGCGCGCAAGACCAGCCGTTCACCCCGGCCCATCGCCGCCCATCGCCGCCGCAGGCATTCTCTCTTGCCGGTTTCCGCCATTTCCCTCGCCCAAGATCACCCGGCGCGCCCGGCGACTGGACAGACCCGGGTCACGCGCCTATTAAGGCACGAACGCCTTCCTCATGCCAGACAATGCCATAGCCCATGCAGAACCGCGTTTTCGCCCTCATTCCCGCCCGCATGGAAAGCGCCCGCCTGCCCGGCAAGCCGCTGCGCAAGATTTCCGGCATCCCGATGATCGTCCATGTCGCCAAGCGCGCCGCGCTCTCGCCCCGTGTGACCAAGGCCGTGGTCTGCACCGATTCGATCGAGATCCTGATGACATGCGAGAAGTTCGGCATCGATGTCTGCCTGACTCGCTCCACCCATCAGAACGGCACCGAACGCATCGCCGAGGCGGCCGAGGTCATGGGCCTGACCGAGGATGACATCATCGTCGACGTGCAGGGCGACGAGCCCTTCGTGCGCCCAGAATATATCGAGGAAGTGGCCGATTTCACCGCCCGGACCGGCTATGGCTGCGTCGTGCCGCACCAGATGATCGACGAATACGGCAACCTCAACCGGGTCAAGATGGTCGCGCATGGCGACCGGGTGATCTATTTCTCCCGCGCCGATGTGCCCTGCCATTTCGGCGAGATGCCGCAACCGCTCAAGAAACATCTGTCGATCATCGGCTTTCGCCTGCCCGCCCTGCGGCGCTTCATCTCATCGCATCCGACGCCGCTCGAAAACACCGAGCGGATCGAACTGATGCGGCTCATCGAACTCGGTGAACCGATCGGCACTTTCCTGCAAACCGGCACCTCGCTCTCGGTCGACACGCCCGAGGATTACGAACTCGCCTGCCGCATGATGGAGCGCGACCCCCTCTATCGCGAACGCATCGAGCGTGAATGCGCATGAGCGATCCCCTGCGCCACATCTCCTTCGATCTCGACGGCACGCTGATCAACTCCTTTGCCATCATGCAACAGGCGTGGGAGGCATCAACCGAGAAGCTGCGGATCAATTGCGGCTTTGCCGAATACCGCCGCTATGTCGGCCTGCCGTTCCCCCGGATCCTGGAATTGCTGGGCCTTTCGAACTTCGAGATGGAACTCAACGAGCTCTATTTCTCTCACACCCGGCGCCTTTATGACCAGATCGACCAGATCGACGGCGCCGCCGATCTGCTCCACTGGTGCCGCACACAAGGCTTCGGCACCTCGATCATCACCTCGAAACCGCGTGCCAATTCCGAACTGATCATTGCACGCATGGGGTTTGAGGTCGATGCGCTGGTCTGTGGCGACGACCTCACCCGCGGCAAGCCGGACCCGATGGCAGCACGGATCGTGTGCGAAAAAGCCGGCACGACACCCGGCGAGATGCTCTATGTCGGCGACATGATCTTCGATTTTCAATTCGCCCTCAACGCCGGCATGCGCTTTGTGATGCTGGCCCCCGACGACGCGGCGCCATTGCCGCGAAACCTGCTCAACCAGGTTGAGCGTGTCGACACGCTTGGCGCGATCAGGGACATGGTTGGCTGACCCGGAAGGGCCGGAACGACGCCCGGCCCGGCAACGACTCTCTGCTTGCGTTTCCGGCAAAGCCGCACTATGACGTCACCTTTCGATATCCCTGCCCCAAACCAGAGGTCCCCATGGCCCGCGTAACCGTCGAAGACTGCGTTGACAAGGTTCCCAACCGGTTCGAACTCGTGATGCTCGCCGCGCACCGTGCGCGCGAACTCGCGTCCGGCGCGCCGATCACCGTCGAACGCGAGAACGACAAGAACCCCGTCGTCGCCCTGCGCGAAATCGCCGATGAAACCCAATCGGCCGAGGAACTGCGCGAACGCCTGATCGAATCGAACCAGAACCAGATCGAGGTGGACGAACCCGAGGATGACGCGATGGCGATCCTCATGGGGGCCGAGGCCGACAAGCCGGCCGAGGATGACATCTCGGAAGAACAACTGCTGCGCGCCCTCATGGAAGCCCAGGGTCAGGGCTGAAACGCCCGACCCCAACCCCGGATGCGGACCGGATGATCCCCGTAGACGATCTGATCGAACTGGTCCGCGCCTATAACCCGAAGACCGACGAGAGCCTGATTCGCGCGGCCTATGAATTCGGCAGGAGCGCACATGAGGGCCAGACCCGCCATTCCGGCGAGCCCTATTTCTCGCATCCTGTCGAGGTCGCCAAGATCCTGACCGGCCAGCGTCTCGATGACGCGACGATCATCACCGCCCTACTCCACGACACGATCGAAGACACCGGCGCCTCCTTTGTCGAGGTCGAAAAGCGGTTTGGCCGCGAGATCGCCGAACTCGTCGATGGCGTGACCAAGCTCACCAACCTGCAACTCTCGTCGACCGAAACCAAGCAGGCCGAGAATTTCCGCAAGCTCTTCATCGCCATGTCGCGCGACCTGCGGGTGATCCTTGTCAAACTCGCCGACCGGCTGCACAACATGCGCACGATCAAGGCGATGCGCCCCGACAAACAGGCCCAGAAGGCGCGCGAAACGATGGACATCTATGCCCCGCTCGCCGGTCGCATGGGGATGCAATGGATGCGCGAGGAACTCGAGGATCTCGCCTTCAAGGTGCTCAATCCCGAGGGGCGCAACTCGATCATGCGCCGCTTCGTCACCCTCCAGAAGGAAACCGGCGATGTGGTCGAACGCATCACCGGCGACATGAAAAGCGAACTGAAAAAGGCCGGGATCAGGGCCAAGGTGCTGGGCCGGGCCAAGAAGCCCTACTCGATCTGGCGCAAGATGCAGGAAAAGGAACTGTCCTTTTCCCGTCTGTCCGACATCTACGGCTTTCGCGTCCTCGTCGACAGCGAAGAGGACTGCTATGCCGCCCTTGGCGTGATCCACCGCCGCTGGCGCGCCGTGCCGGGCCGGTTCAAGGATTACATCAGCCAGCCCAAATCGAACGGTTATCGCTCGATCCACACCACCGTTTCCGGCCGCAACGGTCGCCGGGTCGAGGTTCAGATCCGCACCTGGCAGATGCATGACGTGGCCGAATCCGGCGTCGCCGCGCACTGGTCCTATCGCGATGGCGTGCCCGCCGAGAACCCGTTCGCGGTCGATCCCGCGAAATGGGTCGCCGGCCTCACCGAGCGCTTCGACAGCGAAGAGGATCACGAGGATTTTCTCGAAGCGGTCAAGCTCGAGATGTATGCCGACCAGGTGTTCTGCTTCACCCCCAAGGGCGAGGTGGTCAAACTGCCACGCGGTGCCACGCCGATCGACTTTGCCTATGCCATCCATACCCGCATCGGCGACGCCTGCGTCGGGGCCAAGGTCGACAACATGCGCGTGCCGCTCTGGACCCGGATCAAGAACGGCCAGTCGGTCGAGATCATCACCGCCGAAGGCCAGACCCCGCAGGCTACATGGCTCGACATCGCGGTGACCGGCAAGGCCAAGACCGCGATCCGCCGCAAACTGCGCGAGGTCGACCGCGAGCGTTTCATCAAGCTCGGGCGCGAACTGGCGCGGGCGGCCTTCGACCATGTCGGCAAACGCGCGACCGACAAGGCGCTTGAAACCGCGGCCCGCAATCTGCGCCTCGACGACCGCAATACCCTTCTCGCCCGGCTCGGCTCTGCCGAAATCACCGCCCGCGACGTGGTGCAGTCGGTCTATCCCGACCTTGTGCCGGACAAGTCCGAGGAAATCTCCACCGAACGCGCCGTCATCGGCCTCGGCGCCGACCGGATGATGAGCCGCGCCCCATGTTGTCAACCATTGCCCGGCGAACGCATCGTCGGCATCACCTATCGCGGCCGCGGCGTGGTGGTGCACGCGATCGATTGCGACGTGCTCTCCGGCTACGAGGATCAGCCCGCCCGCTGGCTCGACCTGCACTGGCAGCCCGGCCGCCACCCCGCGGTCTATGCGGTGACCCTTGAAATGACCATCGGCAACGACGCCGGGGTCCTGGGCCGGGTTTGCACCTTGATCGGCGAGCAGAAGGCCAATATCTCCGACCTGCGGTTTGTTGACCGCAAACCCGATTTTTTTCGCCTGCTGATTGACGTCGAACTGAGCGATGCCGAACATCTTCACCGCGTCACTTCGGTTCTCGAAGCCGATAGCGACGTCGCTGCCGTAAGCCGCCACCGTGATCCCCAACACGCCGGCCAGCGCATCGCACAGTCCTGAACCCCCGCCGCTCCGCGGGCGGCCCCGATCCGGGCATCAAGGAAAGGAGAGAAGACCATTGGTCTTTAGACGACGCGACAAACGGCCCATCTGGAAAATCGTGGCGGAATTCTTCTTTCCACGTGGCGGATGGTGGCGCGCGGCGCAATATGTCCGTCACCGCCTGCACAGGTTGCCCGATCCGCCGCACAAGATCGCCCGCGGGATCTGGGCCGGGGTCTTTGTCGCCTTCACGCCGTTTTACGGGCTGCATTTCGTCATGTCGATTATCCTCGCACGGCTGATGCAGGGCAATATCGTGGCCGCGCTTCTTGCCACGTTCTTCGGAAACCCGCTGACCTATATTCCGATCGCGATGGTATCGCTCGGCACCGGTCACTGGCTGTTGGGAACCGAATTCGACCCCGAGAGGGCGGAACGCTCGCTCGCCGGAAAGTTCACCGATGCATGGACCGATCTGTGGCACAACATCATTGCGATTTTCACCGGGGCCCCGCAGAACTGGAGCAACCTTTCGGTATTCCATGACGAGGTGTTCTTTCCCTACCTGATCGGCGGCATCATCCCCGGCATCATCGCCGCCTCGATCTGCTATTATCTCGCCGTGCCGGTCATCCGCGCCTATCAGAACCGCCGCAAGGGGCTGTTGAAGGACAAACTCGAGTCGATCAAGCGCAAGCACGACGAAGCCAAGACGAGGGACAGCACAACCGGCGAATGATGCGTCCGGACCCGCAAGGCGGCATGCCCCTCAATATCCGATTCACCCTCGTGCCCAAAATCATTACCTTGGCGTCAAAGTTCGAGGGAATCATCGCATGACACAACCGGGCAACCTCCGCCTCGGCGTGAATATCGACCACGTCGCCACCGTCCGCAACGCCCGCGGCAGCGCCTATCCCGACCCGCTGCGCGCCGCCAAACTGGCCGAAGAGGCCGGGGCCGACGGCATCACCGCGCATCTGCGCGAAGACCGTCGCCATATCGGCGACGCCGACATCGAGGCGTTGATGGCCGGCCTCTCAGTGCCGCTCAACTTCGAGATGGCCGCCACCAATGAGATGCAGAAGATCGCGCTGCGCCACGTGCCGCACGCCGTGTGCATCGTGCCCGAAAAGCGCGAGGAACGCACCACCGAGGGCGGGCTCGAAGTCGCGCGCGAGGAAAACCGCCTCGCCCATTACATTGCCCCCTTGCGCGAGGCCGGCTGCCGGGTCTCGCTTTTCATCGCCGCCGATATCGCACAGGTCGAGGCCGCCGCACGAATCGGCGCACAGGTGGTCGAGCTGCACACCGGCGCCTATTGCGACCTGCATGCCGAAGGCAGGTTCGACGAACGTGACGCCGAATGCGACCGCCTGCGCGAGATGTCGGCGCACGCCCAGTCCCTCGGACTCGAGGTTCATGCCGGGCACGGCCTGACTTTCGACACCGTGAAACCCATCGCCGCCTTTCCAGAAGTCATGGAACTCAACATCGGCCATTTCCTGATCGCCGAGTCGATCTTCATCGGCCTGCCCGCGGCGATTACCGAAATGCGCCGCTTGATGGACGAGGCGCGCGCGTGATCCTCGGCATCGGCACGGACCTTGCCAACATAGACCGCATCGCGCGCACCCTCGACCGGTTCGGCGACCGGTTCCGCAACCGCGTCTTCACCGAGACCGAGCAGCGCAAGGCCGAGCGCCGCCGCGACACCCCCGGCACCTACGCCAAGCGATGGGCCGCCAAGGAAGCCTGCTCAAAGGCGCTCGGAACCGGGTTGCGCATGGGCATCGCGTGGAAGGACATGGCGGTCTCGAACATCTCGACCGGGCAGCCCGTCATGCATGTCACCGGCTGGGCGCGCGACCGGCTCGACGAGATGACCCCACCGGGGCATGAGGCGATCATCCACGTCACCCTCACCGACGATCACCCTTGGGCGCAGGCGTTCGTCCTGATCGAGGCCCGGCCCGTCGAGGATGCCACGCAGGTCAACGCACCGATGCGGCCCGCACACTGACCCCGGCATAGCTCGGATCTCGGACCGGGGCATCCTCGCCCCGGTCGGTACCCTGCATAGCCTTCAGCGGCCGGGGCGTTAACCTCGCGGTTCACGGCGCCGGCTCGCGTTCCCGACAGCCGGGCGGCAGCCGGCCGGTGCACGCATTTCACCCCCCGATTCGATGCCATTGGGTCATGTTAACCCGGCTTTCCGCGGATGGCCTTGACACCCCCGCCCCCGCCCCGCATGAAGCGACCACAACGCTACCCAGGAGGTCCGCCCATGGGCGAGAAGAGCAGTTTCGCAGGATCGGTGATCGAGACGGTCAAGACGATCGTATATGCACTTCTCATTGCCGGGATCTTCCGGACGCTGTTCTTTCAGCCCTTCTGGATTCCGTCCGGTTCGATGAAGGACACGCTGCTGGTCGGTGATTTTTTGTTCGTGAATAAAATGGCTTACGGTTATTCCTATGCGTCCTGCCCATCGATCCGCATCGCCATCATCGGTCTCGACATCGACGCCGAAGACATCTGTGGCTGGATGACATCCGACAATTCCCGCATCTGGGGCGGCGAACCCCAGCGCGGCGATGTCGTCGTGTTCCGCCACCCGGTCACGGGTTCGGACTATATCAAGCGCCTGATCGGCCTGCCAGGCGACAGTATCCAGATGCAGGATGGGCAGCTTGTCCTCAACGGCGAACCCGTCCCCACCGAGCCCGCCGGCACCTTCACCGAAAAATTCGAACCCCAAGGCCCCGAAGGTCGCACCCCCCGCTGTGAAAACGCCCCGGTCGGCAGAGGTGGAAATTGTGAGAAATCAAGATATTGGGAAACCCTGCCGGGTGGCATCAAACACGCGATCCTGAACGTCACCATGCAAGGATCGGACAATACCGGCGTCTATACCGTGCCTGATGGGCATTACTTCTTCCTCGGCGACAACCGCGACAATTCCACCGACAGCCGTGTCGCCCAGACCGCGGGCGGCGTTGGCTACGTGCCCTACGAAGACCTCATTGGCCGTGCCGACCGGGTCATGTTCTCTTCGGCCGGTCGCTCGATGTTGTTTTTCTGGACCTGGCGCTCCGATCGGTATTTCAAGGCGATCGAGTGATCGCCGCGTTGCGCATCTGGACAGCGCCCCGCATTCGCTCCATTTAGGGCCTGTCATGAAACTCGCACGCGACATTAAGGAGTTTGAAACCCGGCTCGGCCACACTTTCGCCGATCCCGGGCTCTTGGTCCGAGCGCTCACGCATGCCTCGATTTCATCACCCACGCGCGGTGACAATCAACGGCTTGAGTTTCTTGGGGATCGTGTGCTGGGCCTCGTCATGGCCGAAGCCGTCCTCGATCACGACCCGGAAGCGACCGAGGGCCAACTTGCCCCGCGCTTCAACGCACTGGTGCGCAAGGAAACCTGCGCAGAGATCGCGCGCGAGATCGACATCGGCGCGGTGCTCAAGATCGGTCGTTCCGAAATGATGACCGGTGGCCGCCGCAAGACCGCCCTTCTGGGTGATGCCATGGAGGCGGTGATCGCCGCCGTCTATCGAGACGGTGGATTTGTCGCTGCACGTGATCTGATCCTGAGACTCTGGGGGGAAAGAATAGATTCGGTCGACACCGATGCGCGCGATGCCAAGACGGCGCTTCAGGAATGGGCCCAGGCGCGCCGGCAGCAACCGCCTGTCTACAGCGAGTTGAAACGCGAAGGCCCCGATCACGCCCCGATCTTCACCATAGAAGCCCAGCTCGCGACCGGAGAGGCCGCCCGTGCTACTGCCAATTCCAAGCGCGCCGCCGAACAGGCCGCCGCGAAGGCCCTTCTGGACAAGGTAGAATCATGACCACACATTGCGGCTTCGTGGCCCTGATCGGGGAACCCAACGCGGGCAAATCGACACTGACCAACCACATGGTTGGCGCCAAGGTCTCGATTGTCACCCACAAGGTTCAGACTACCCGCGCCCGTATTCGCGGCGTGGCGATCGAGGGCGATGCCCAGATCGTGTTTGTCGACACGCCCGGTCTCTTCCAGCCGCGCCGCAGGCTGGATCGCGCCATGGTCGCCGCCGCATGGGGCGGGGCCGCGGATGCGGACATCATCGTGTTGCTGGTCGAGGCGCATCGCGGCATAACCGAAGGTGTGGAACGGATCATCCAGGGGTTGAAGGATCTGCCCCAGTCCCGCCATGTGGCCCTTGCCATCAACAAGATCGACCGCGTCGAGGCGCCGAAACTCCTCGAACTCACAAAAGAACTCAACGACCGTTTCGCATTCGAGAAGACCTTCCTGATTTCCGCCGAAAAGGGCTATGGCACGCAGGACCTGCGCACTTGGCTCTCAGCAACTTTGCCCGAAGGTCCGTGGCTCTATCCGGAGGACCAGATCGCAGACCTGCCGATGCGCATGATCGCGGCAGAGATCACCCGCGAGAAACTCACCCTGCGCCTGCACCAGGAACTGCCCTACCAGTTGACCGTAGAGACCGAGAACTGGGAGGAACGCAAGGATGGCTCAGCCCGCATAGACCAGGTGATCTATGTCATGCGCGACGGCCACAAGGGAATCATTCTCGGCAAGAAGGGCGAAACCATCAAGGCGATCTCGAAGCTCGCCCGCGAAGAACTCGAAGAGTTTCTCGGTCGCCGCATCCACTTGTTCTTGCAGGTCAAGGTGCGCCCACATTGGCTTGAGGAAAGCGAACGCTATTCGGAAATGGGACTCGAATTCAAAGATGGGAACTGACCTGTCGCTTGACCTGATCCGACAGCGCCCCGGACCCTTGTCCCACAGCGGGCGCACGAAAACCAGGGGCGTGCTCCCCGCTTGCGTGTCGCCATGAGCCGGCTGACTGCCCAATTCTGGGTCCATGCCTATCTTGCCCGGTTGCGGCTCCATGACATCCCCGCTTTCGTTACAGCACATGGCGATGACACATCGGGCGCGGTGCTGGTCAAGCTCAACACGCTCGATGGTCAGGCACGTGCCTATCATCGCACCTTCGACCCGATGACCGGCGCCCGCCACTGGGATCTTCTCGCTGACGGTGCCGAAACGGACATAGAGGCATCAATAGCCAAGCAACGCAGCTTTGACCCCGATCTGTGGGTTGTCGAGGTCGAGGACCGCGAAGGCCGCCATCTGCTGGACGAACCGGGTTTGTCAGATTGATCCTGCCAGACCCTGTAACGCGGCGTCAGGCCCAGTGACGTGACGGCCAAACTCTTATGCACTGTTGCTCAACTGCCTCCCTTGCAGGCATATTGAAGACTGTGCCGAGGTGATCATCACGGCACAGGAGGAAAATCAGGAAAGAGAAGTGCAATGAGCGATCAGGTCACCCTCACGCGCGACGGCGATATTGCAGTGGTCACCGTCGACAACCCGCCAGTCAACGCGCTCGGCGCCGCCGTGCGGCAGGGTCTGTCCAAGGCGATGGAAGAGATCGACGCCGACGACGCAATCAAGGCCGCGATCATAATCGGGGCCGGCCGCACCTTTCCTGCCGGGGCTGACATTCGCGAATTCGGTCAACCGCCGCAACCGCCCGGTCTCTCCGAGGTGTGTATGCGAATCGAGGATACAACCAAACCGGTCATTGCCGCGATACACGGTACAGCGCTTGGTGGGGGCCTCGAAGTCTCGCTTGGCGCTCATTACCGTATCAGTGATCCCAAGGGCCGCGTCGGCCTGCCCGAGGTGTTGATCGGTGTTCTTCCCGGCGCAGGCGGCACGATTCGTCTGCCCCGCATAGCGGGCATCGAGGCCGCGCTAGACATCATGATCTCGGGTCGCCAGGTCAGTGCGCAGGAGGCCAAGTCGCTGGGAATTGTCGACCGCCTGGCCGATGGCGATCTGCTGGACAGCGCCAAGGCCTTTGCACGCGAGTTGATCGCCGAAGGCGCAGGCCCGCGCAAGACATCCGAACGCAGTGAAGGACTGGGAACGGATGAGGAAAACGCCGCGGCCATCGAGGCCGCTCGCAAGGGTATCGTCAAGAAGGCCAAGGGGCTGTTTTCGCCCGCCCGCATGGTCGATTCCGTTGAATACTCTCTCAATCATTCCCTGCAAGACGCCTCGAATTACGAGCGCGATTGCTTCATGGAATGCCTGGAAACACCGCAACAAAAGAGCCTTGTCCACGCCTTCTTCGCCGAACGTGCCAGCGCCAAGGTACCCGAGAACGGCCGCGCCGATCCGCGTCCGCTCAACAAGATCGGGGTCATCGGCGGAGGCACCATGGGGGCAGGCATCACCGTGGCCGCGCTCAATGCCGGGTTTTCGGTCACCATGGTCGAGCGTGACGAGGAAAGCATCGCGCGCGGCAAGCAGAATGTCGAAAAGGTCTATGCCCGCGATGTCGAGAAGGGCCGCAAGACAGAAGAACAGAAGGCCGCGATCATGGCGCGCTATACGCCGTCGACTTCTTATGATGATCTTTCCGATGCCGACCTGATCATCGAGGCCGTATTCGAGAACATGGATGTCAAGAAAGAGGTGTTCGCGGCGCTCGACAAGGTGGCCAAACCCGGCGCCGTTCTGGCCTCGAACACGTCCTACCTCAATATCGACGAGATCGCGTCGGCCACGTCGCGGCCCGAGGACGTGATCGGGCTGCATTTCTTCTCACCGGCCAATATCATGCGGCTGCTGGAGATCGTTATCCCCACAAAAGCGTCGGATGACGCCATCGCCACCGGCTTCGACCTGGCCAAGAAGATGAAGAAGGTGCCGGTGCGGGCTGGCCTGTGCGACGGCTTTATCGGAAACCGGATCCTCGGCAAATACGCCACCGCCGCAGCTTACATGGTCGAAGACGGGGCCTCGCCCTACAAGGTTGACGAGGCGCTGGTGAATTTCGGCTACCCGATGGGGATTCACGCGATGGCCGACCTCGCTGGCCTCGATATTGGTTGGTCCAACCGCAAGAACAAGGCCGCGACACGCTCGAATGACGAACGCTACAGCGGCACCATCGCCGACAGGCTGTGCGAAAACGGCTGGTTCGGGCAAAAGACCGGCAAAGGCTGGTACATCTACAAGGAAGGTGATCGCCGAGGCACCCCCAATCCGGACGCCGAAAAGATCATCGACGAGGCGCGTCGCGATCTTGGCATCACACCGCGCGAGTTCACCGAGGAAGAGATCATCCGCCGCTATCTTGCCGCGATGATCAACGAAGGCGCCAAGGTTCTCGAAGAGGGCATCGCACTCAAACCCTCGGATATCGACGTGACCTTCCTCTTCGGCTACGGCTTTCCGCGCTACCGCGGCGGGCCGATGAAATATGCCGACATGTATGGCCTGGAAAATGTCCTGAAAGATCTGCGCGAATTCGAGAAGGAAGATCCCAAGTTCTGGAAACCGGCGCAACTCATCATCGAAATGGTCGAAAATGGCGAAAGCTTTGACGACCTCAACAAGCGCGCTGCAAGCTGAGGAGGCCGGTATGGATCTCAATTTCACACAGGAAGAAATCGAATTCCGCGACGAAGTGCGCGGCTGGCTGGCCAAGAACCTGCCCAGGGATCTTGCGCGCAAGGTTCGAAGCGAGTCGCATCTGACCAAGGATGACATGCTGCGCTGGCAACTCATCCTGCACGAAAAGGGATGGCTCACCTATTCATGGCCGGCCGAGTTCGGCGGCACCGGCTGGGGCCCGGTCAAGCAGTTCATCTTCGAGGAAGAGATGGCCTATGCCTGCGCACCCCGGCTGCTGCCATTCGGGCTCAGGATGCTGGGTCCGGTGCTGATGAAATTCGGCACGAAGGAACAGCAGGACTATTACCTGCCGCGGATGTGCGACGGCACCCATTGGTGGTGCCAGGGCTATTCCGAGCCGGGCGCCGGGTCGGACCTGGCCAGCCTCAAGACCGCCGCGGTGCGCGAGGGCGATCACTACATCGTCAACGGCCAGAAGACATGGACGACGCTGGGCCAGCATGCCGACTGGATCTTCTGCCTCGTGCGCACCTCGACAGAGGGCAAGCCGCAAGAGGGGATTTCCTTCCTGCTGATCGACATGAAGAGCCCCGGCATCGAGGTCCGCCCGATCCAGACGATCGACGGCGGCCGCGAGGTCAACGAGGTCTGGTTCAGCGATGTGAAAGTCCCCGTCGAAAACCTCGTGGGCGAGGAGAACAAGGGCTGGACCTATGCCAAGTATCTGCTGACGCATGAGCGCACCAATATCGCCGGCGTGGGCAAGTCCAATCAGGAGCTTGCCCGGCTCAAGGAACTGGCCTCCAGCCAGAAACGCAACGGTAAAGCATTGGCCGAAGACCCGCATTTTGCCGCCCGCATGGCCCGGGTCGAGATCGACCTGATGAACATGGAAATCACCAACCTGCGGGTTCTGGCACAGGCCGAGGCCGGTGGCGCACCTGGGCCGGAGAGCTCGATGCTCAAGATCCTAGGCACGGAGATCGAACAGGAACTGACGGATTTGACCCGCCGCGCCCTTGGCCGCAGCGCACAGGCGCTCGTCCCCGAGGCGGACGATCCCGGGTTCAATGGTCCCTATGTCGCACCAGAAGGGTTCCAGAACGCGTCGGGTGTCTATTTCAACCACCGCAAGACCACGATCTATGGCGGATCGACCGAGATTCAGAAGAACATCATCAACAAGATGATTGTCGGGCTCTGAAGGGGGCAACACATGGAATTCATCCACACCGATACCCGCCGGATGCTGGCCGACACGATCGACCGTTACCTGCGGGACAAATACCCGCTTACCGCCCGTGTCGAGGCCGGCAATGGCGAACCGGGCTTCCAGCCCGCGCAATACGAGGCGCTGGCCGAGCTTGGTGTCATCGCCGCGCTGTTCCCCGAGGATCAGGGCGGGTTCGGCGGCGAGGGTTTCGACATTGCCGTGGTGTTCGAGGAAATGGGCAAGCGGCTGGTGAATGAGCCGGTGATGGACAACGCGCTGGTCCCCGGGCCAATCCTTGCCGCCGCGGGCCTTTCGGACGCGGTCGAGAACATCATCGCGGGTACCGCGCGATATGCGCTTGCCGCCGAAGAGCCACAGGCGCTTTATGACCTCACCGATGTCGAGACCCGGGCCGAAGCCAACGGCGACGGGTGGGTGCTCACCGGTGCGAAGTCGGTTGTGAAATATGCCCCAGGCTGTGACGGTTTCATCGTTTCGGCGCGCACCGACAAGGGTATGTCGCTTTTCCTGGTCGCTCCCCATCAGGTGAGACTGCGCGACTATGCCACCTTCGACGGCGGCCGGGCCTCCGAGCTTTCGCTTGAGGGCGCCGAGGGCCAGTTGCTGGGCCAGGAGGGTACGGGTGCAGAGATGTTGCAGGAGGCGGCCGACCGCGCCGTTCTGGCGCTCTCGGCCGAGGCGCTGGGCATCATGCAGACGATCCGCGAGATGACCATCGAATACCTGCGCACCCGGAAACAGTTCGGTGTGGTGATCGGCAAGTTCCAGGCGCTGCAACATCGCATGGCAGAAATGCTGCTTGAGATCGAACAGGCGCGCAGCGCGGTGATCAACGCGGCCAATGCGATGGCGCTTGCGGGTCCGGAACGCGCCCGGATCATCGCCGCCGCGAAATACTCGATCGGGCGGATCGGGCGGCTTGTGGCCGAGGAATCGATCCAGATGCATGGCGGTATCGCGATGACATGGGAATACGACCTGGGCCATTTCGCCAAGCGTCTCGTGATGATCGACCATGAATGGGGCGATCAGGATTTCCACCTGGCCCGTTTCATCGAACAGGGCCGCGCCGCTTGACGACAGCGTCGGTCGGGGTCGTCCAGTCTCTGACCGGCCGCACTTGCCTCGGCGCGTGAAAGGCGCCACCTTGCGGCGGGGGGAGGCCATCGCATATGATCGAGAAACTTGAGGCCATTGTCGGCGCGTCCAATGTTCTGACCGGTGCGGATGTGGGCCGGTATTCCCACGATTTCACGCGGTCCTACACCTGGACTCCGCTTGCCGTCGTGCGGCCCGGATCGACAGCGGAAGTCTCGGACATCGTGAAACTCGCCAATGAAACGCGCACGCCCGTGGTCCCGGTTTCGGGGAATACCGGGCTGGCCGGGGGCGCGCAAGCCGAGGGCGCGATCATGATCTCGCTCGAACGGATGAACCGGATCCGGGAGATCCGTCCCAAGGCGCGGCTCGCAATTGTCGAGGCTGGGGTGATCCTGTCGGACATCCGCGCGGCAGCCGAAGAGCAAGGGCTTGTCTTTCCACTCACCTTCGGGGCGCAAGGCAGCGCGATGATCGGTGGTAACCTGTCAACCAATGCGGGCGGATCGAACGTGCTGCGCCATGGCAATACTCGCGACCTGGTTCTGGGCATCGAGGCGGTTCTGCCTGACGGCTCGGTGATGGATCTCATGTCGGAACTGCACAAGGACAATTCCGGCTACAACCTCAAACACTTGATGATCGGCGCCGAAGGCACGCTGGGCATCATCACCGGTGCGGTGCTGAAACTGGTGCCCAAACCACGCGCCTATGCCACCGCCATGGTGGCCGCGCCCTCACTCGACGGGGCGCTGATCCTGCTCAACAGACTGCAGGAAGCCACCGGCGGTGCGGTCGAGGCCTTTGAATACATGCCGCGCAGCTATGTCGAACAGCATCTCAAGATCGTGAAGGGCGCGCGCGAGCCTTTCGACACGCCCCATGAGGTCAATATCCTCGTCGAGGTCGGTGCCACGTCACCGCGCGACGCCAATCCCGGACCGGATGGGCGCGCACCTGTTGCGTCGTACCTGGAAAGCGTGCTTGAAGACCTGTTCGAGCAGGGCGCGGTTCTGGATGCAGTGGTGGCCGTGAACGAGGCCCAGCGCCGCGAGATGTGGGCGCGGCGCGAGGCGGCGGCCGAGGTGACCCTGTCGCGGCTACCGATCCAGAACAACGATATCGCGGTTCCGCTCGACAAGGTGGCCACCTTTCTCGAACGCGCCGATACCATGATCGCCTGCGTGGATCCCGGTGCGCAGCCGATGGTGGTGTCGCATCTGGGCGATGGCAACGTGCATTATGCGATCTGGCCAAAAACGCAGGACCCGGAAACGATGAATCGCCTCATGGAAGGGGTCGAGGAGATCGTCCTTGATCTCGGCGGAAGTTTTTCGGCAGAACACGGAATCGGCACTGCGAAACTGCCTTCCATGGCGCGGCGCAAGAACAAGGTGGCAATGGCTACGATGCGGGCGATCAAGGCGGCACTTGATCCCAATGGGATCATGAACCCGGGGAAAGTGCTACCCGTCGACTGATACTCCTTATCGGACCTCAACCCATGCACCGATTTCCCTTTGCAACCTGCATGCACGTGCTGCGACCGAGCATCATTCCCAAGAACGAATGATGGTCTGGGCTCAGTCCCTTTGGAAGCGCACGACAAAACCCTTGTCATCAGCATGCGGGCCCGTGTTGCGTGGCCCATATATCGACACCTCGATCCGCTCGAAAGAGGCAAGACGCGGGCGCAGCATCGCAAAGGCATCGGCAAAACCTTCGCTTTGCCAATGACGGACATTGACCGAAATCACGCCATATCCGCCCGGAGCCAGAATGCGCAGCACCTCATCGAGCGCGGCAGGCCCGACATGGCCGGTGGTGAAGGTCCCCGCACTCACGACGCTGCAATACGCGCCGTCCGCCACGTTCAGCCGTCCTGTCAGATCACCTTCGAAAAGCTGCCGATACACCTGTTTGCGTGCGGCAACTGCCAGCATTTCGGGAGAAATGTCGGTGCCGTCGACCGGTGTCACCTGCCCTTCGAGCAAGAGACCCATAACGCCCGTTCCCGCACCGAGATCGAGTACCGGACCCTTGGGATGAGCCGCCAGAAACACGCGCGCCACGTGCTGGGGCAGACGGTAATCCATCTCGTCGACGAAATCGCTGTCATAGCTATCCGCCCAGCTGCGGTAAAGTCGCTGACTGTCTTCAGGCGTGCGCAGAGCATAGGCAGCATCGAGGTCGGGGGCATCATCCGGGCCAGGTCGAGCATCATCGTTCATGTTGCCAGCCAAGCCCATCCTTGCCCGACATTCAAGGGCCCCCTTCCGCTGGAGCGCAATGCCTCGGAGTGACCGGCAAAGCGAAAATCGGTGGCGACCCTCGCACTCATCGCTCCTTAGCGCATCCCACCGATTTGAGCCAAACGCATGACGACCTTGAATTCTGTGACCATCCAGTCCTCGGTGAGCGTGGTCAAATCGACACTCACTAAATCAAGTTCACCGAACCCGCGCCAAAACCAAGCGGCCCATCACATAAAGCCCCCGGCGAAACCGGACGCCGGAAAAGACCTTTCACACAACCAGTAAGACGGTGGCAGAAAGCGGAAGGTTCCGACCGTCAGGGGATTCGTTCGCGCTGTCCATGCTTTCGGCAACCGCCTCGAGCACACGTTCGATCTTCAGGTGCGCCATGTACGTCGCCCACCGAAATCCAACTCCGAACAGGCCGCAAGGCCCCGGCTTGCCAGACCTCGCCGAGGTCGGGTTGCCCCTCAACCGGTCGCGGGGTATGGCTCAGGACCATGAACAATGTCATGGACAATTATGACCCACCGCAAGACCCACCCGAGATCCTGCATGAAGATCAGGCGTTGATCGTGGTCAACAAACCTGCCGGCCTCCTGTCAGTGCCGGGCAAGGGTGCGCACTTGGCCGATTGTCTTCTCGCCCGTGTCGTCGCCCGTTTTCCCACGGCACTGTTGGTTCACCGTCTCGATCGCGACACATCCGGCGTCATGGTCTTTGCCGCCACCCCCCATGCACAGCGCCACCTTGGCCTGCAATTCGAAAAACGGCAGACCAAAAAGACCTACGTCACGCGGGTTCACGGTCGGATCGATGCGCGCGAAGGGATGATCGACTTGCCACTTATTGTCGATTGGCCCAACCGTCCACGCCAGATGGTCTGCCATGCGACTGGCAAGCAAGCCATCACCAACTACAAGGTTATCCGCAGCGACGCATGCGAAAGCCGGGTACGCCTCTTTCCTCGCACCGGGCGCAGCCATCAATTGCGCGTACACATGGCTGCACTCGGTCACCCCATCCTTGGCGATCCTTTCTATTCCGACAATGCCGATGAGTATCCGCGCATGATGCTACATGCCGAGGAACTGCGCCTTCGTCACCCCGAAGGTGGCCGGGGCATGCGGTTCCACGCACGGACTCCGTTCTGAAGGTCAGACCAGATGCGCCGGATCATGCGGCGCGTTGCTGCATCAGCGTGACAGCTTCGAAGGGTCGCAGCATCGGATAGCTCGATTTGGAATGCTCCGGCAGCAACGTGCGGTCGATCTCCGCCAATACACTCTGCGCCAATTGCGCGGGCTTGCGCCGCAACCTTCCGATGTAGAGGCTCTCGATCGGACAGCCGGCACCAATCATGGATTCGTGCCGCGGCAGGATCACCTGGCAATAGGTCACGGTTGGCGGCCCACTGAGACTGATTGCAGAAATCCCGTTGACCAGATGCCGCGCCGGTACCAAGACCGCCTCGCGGCCAAAGATATACTCGACCTCTGGCCCGCCCACGACCAACCGCTGGTCCGGGGCCACAACGATGTCGTGGCGCAAGCCGAAATACGGTGCGCGCAGCCGCACGGGGCGGAACGATCCACGTGCCGGCACGGTGCGCCGCACCGCGTGCAGGACCGGCACGAGACCGGCCTCCAAGGTCTCGACCAGATCCCCGCGCCGCAGATCCCCTACCGATACATAGCGATCTGACCCGAGGACAGGCACATCACCACCAAGGCTCGGGGTCGGTCCGACGGGTTCAACCCGGTCGGAAACGGCAAAGAACTCGACATCCCGATCCATCAGACGACGCCCCGGCTCCCGCGTCATCGCATGCACATCCGCGACTCGCATGGCGCGTGGCCGCTCCAGCATGAGTTTGACCATCTTGCCGTGTTCCGGCCGCTCGATCGCCAACCGTCCACTGCCCAGCATCAGATCCCAGCTATAGCTGATGCGCAGAAGGTCTGCGCGGTCCTGTGCATCGTGATCAAGCGTCGCGTGGAACGCCTCGCCATTCTCTGCCATGACCAGCACCACGCCCCCCCCCGGGATCGCCTGCACCGAAAGCTTGAAGTCTCCACAATGATAGCTTTCAAAGGCCAGAAGGGTTTGCGGCCTGCCATCTGGCGACAGACGAGTTTCGATCATCAATGTGCCGCGAGGCAATGGTCCATCCCGCCCGCCTCGTGGCGCGCGAAAATTCGTCGTTTCGCTGTCTGCGATCGCAAACCACCCCATGGACGGCCTCATGCGACCCGGCCGGATGCAGCACCCATTCGGGTGAGAAGCTCGGCCTCGAAACGGCGCAAGGCCGGGCGCGCACTGGGGCCATATCCAGCTCCCGTCACAGGATCCATCTCGGGGAAAAGTGCATGAATCTCCGCGACCATTTCGGCTTCGAGGCTACGCGACGTTTGCGGGCCGGGATGAAAACTTTCGCTCGCAAGCCCGTCGGAATAAACCACCTGATGATCGTCAAACAGAAGATGCAGATATTCGACCGAGCCACCATAGACCGGGCGCACCGTTCGATCATTGACGAGATCACGCGCGGCAACGAGAACTTCGGCCTCGCCAAACAACAATTCGGAAACGCAATCACGCACAAGAATCCGATGCAGCGGCGACACCGCCACCGCACCATGCTGCCCGAACGTGTTGGGCGCGATATAGATCGGCGCGAACTTGCCTTTGGCCTCAACCCGGCGGCGCCCTATCCAGCGCAAGGGCTGCGGGCCGTGGTCTTGCGTCAACACTAGTTCACCAGGTTCGAGAAACTCGACTTGGCGTGGGCCATCGACGGTCTCGATGCGCGTGCCTGCCACGAAACAGGGCACCGACTCGACCAGAACGAACCCGGTGTCATCCTCCGTCCCATTGGTTGCCGTGTAGGTAAAATTGAAGTCTTCGTCGTCGCCATCTCCGACCAGCGTTATCTTTCCGTTCGCATTGAGTGTTACAGTCTGGCCCGTGTTGAGCGTGACCGTATCACCCGCTCCGACCGAATTCCCGTTGATATGTGTAATTGACAAGGTGCCGCCGGCAGCGTTCTCGTCATTGGCCAGAACGTCCAGTGTCTTGGTCTGATCTCCTGTCAGGTGAGCCATGTCATCATTGGCAATAAGGGCAGTTTGCACCGAACCACCAGCAATCAGCAGATTGGAATCATAAGATGAATCCCCGACATCCGCGATCCCGATCCGAATCGAGTTCACCTCGTCTGCCGTGACTGGCGTGGTCAGCGTCATGGTGACGGTGAACCCATCCATCTCGGTGTTGTGTTGGCTCTGGGTATTGTCGTTGTAGAGATTCTGGTTGATCCCGCCGACAAGGTTGCCCGGGTTGGCCGCCCCGACCGCAGTTTCTACAAGAACGCCATTCACCCAGACCCCCACGAAATCCTGAAACTGCGAATTGGAATATTCAGGAAACTCGTCCGAGGAAAAGACGAACTGCATCGTCATCGTGTCCCCGTCAGGAACGAAATCCACATCCAGCCACGACGCATCATAAGTTCGCGCGCCCGCGGCCTCGTTGAACCAACTGTTGTCGTTTGGACCGCTCGTGTCGGTCGAGGTGTTCGTGCTCTGGTTCGCTTCAGTGGGTCCTCCACCCTGCCACCACGGGCGCGTTCCCGCCGCATTGGTGAAATCCTCCGCCCGCCCCGTCGAGAGGATCACACCCTCATCCCCGGGCGTCACGTCGGGCGAGACCGTGTCACCTTCCGAATAGATGCCCGACGACCGCCAGTCGCCAGTGTAAGAAGCATTCACGACCGTGGCACCGTCGCCAAAGATTTTCTGCGCCATCTGCATGGCGGATGCATTGGTGTTGATCGGAAGCTCGGACGCCGCAACCATGACCTGCTCACCTCGCTTATTCTGAGGCAGGCCATCCATTTCAGTCACGATACAGCGCGACCCCAATCAAGGGTCAGCACTGTTCATTCCTGCTCGGCGGGGCGTTTATGCCCTCTTGCCGCAACCTGCCTCGGTTTATTGTTAAATTCAGTATAACACGGAACAATTGGACCTGTTAAGCTCCTCATTTCGCATAACTTCCACTAGGCTCCACCCAAAGCGTCATTTCCGCCACATTTGCACCCGGGAATGGTCCGGTTTAAGGCTTGCGCAAAAGTTGTCGAAAATCAGGCTTGCCTCATGACCCAACAGCTCGACCCCATCCACCTGACCCAAAGCCTCATCCGCTGCAAATCCGTCACCCCCGAGGAGGGCGGTGCGCTCGTGCTCCTCGAGGCATTGCTGAGCAAGGCGGGTTTTGACTGCACCCGCGTGGATCGCGGCGGGGTGGCCAATCTCTTCGCCAGATGGGGGGCCAAAGGCCATGTCCGAACCTTCGGCTTCAACGGCCATACCGATGTCGTGCCACCGGGCGACGTGGCGGCATGGACCCACGCGCCCTTCTCGGGCGACCTGGAAAACGGTGTCCTCTGGGGGCGTGGCGCGACCGACATGAAATCGGGCGTCGCCGCCTTTGTTGCCGCCGCGGTGGATTTCGTCCGCACCACCCCGCCCGACGGCTCGGTTGTTCTGGCCATCACCGGCGATGAAGAGGGCGACGCCGTGGACGGCACCACCGCACTGCTCGACTGGATGGAAGAGACCGGCGAAGCGATGTCGGCCTGCCTTGTGGGGGAGCCCACTTGCCCTGAAAACATGGGCGATATGATCAAGATCGGGCGGCGGGGGTCGATGACGGGGTGGTTTCGGGTGACGGGGATACAGGGGCATTCCGCCTATCCGCACCGGGCGAAGAACCCCCTGCCCGCGCTGGCGCGGCTCATTGACCGGCTGGCCAGCCATGAGCTGGACGAGGGCAGCGAACATTTCGATGCCTCGACACTGGCGGTGGTGACGATGGACACGGGCAACCCCGCCACCAACGTGATCCCGGCCGAATGCACCGCCGCCGTCAACATCCGCTTCAACGACCTGCATTCGGGCGCATCCCTGTCGCGCTGGCTTGAGGAAGAGGCCGATCGCGCAGCGACAGAATTCGGCGTGGGCATTGAATTGAAAGTGAAAATTTCGGGTGAGAGCTTCCTCACGCCCCCCGGGCCGCTCTCGGATCTGGTGACGCGGGCGGTGGAGGCGGAGACCGGGCGGACCCCGGTTCTTTCGACATCCGGAGGAACGTCGGATGCGCGGTTCGTCAAGGATCATTGCCCGGTGGTGGAGTTCGGGCTGGTCGGCAAGACCATGCACCAGGTCGATGAGCATGTGCCCACGGCACAGATCGAGCAGCTCAAGGCGATCTATACACGGATTCTCACCGACTATTTCGCCTGACCGCAACTGTTCGCAAAACCGGCGTTCGCAGGGGTTAACGCGGGCTCACGTGCGTTTTTGCAGGGGGTGACTTCCGGCTGCCACCCGGCTGCTGTCCGGCTGCCGCCCCATCCGCCAGGCGCGCCCTCGCAAATCGGGTTAACGCGGCGCGCGCTCAAGGCTTGGCAGAGCGCGCCCGCAACGCTATGCCAGCGCGAAAGGAGCCCGCGCATGAGCCTCAACACATTCGGACACCTGTTTCGCGTCACCACATGGGGCGAAAGCCATGGCCCCGCCCTTGGTGCCACCGTCGATGGCTGCCCGCCGGGCGTGACGCTCGACGAGGCGATGCTCCAGCACTGGCTCGACAAGCGGCGGCCGGGCCAGAACAAGAATACCACGCAACGACAGGAGCCGGACCAGGTACGTATCCTGTCGGGCACTTACGAAGGGGTCACCACCGGCACGCCGATCCAGCTCATGATCGAGAATACCGACCAGCGGTCGAAGGATTACAGCGAGATCGCCCGGACCTTTCGCCCGGGTCATGCCGATATCACCTATCACATGAAATACGGGCGGCGCGATCCGCGCGGCGGGGGGCGATCCTCGGCCCGCGAAACGGCGGCGCGGGTGGCCGCAGGCGGGGTGGCGCGGGCCGCGCTGGCGCAGCTCGCACCGAAACTCGATATCAAGGGCTACATGACGCGCATGGGCGAGATGGCAATCGACCGCGACGCCTTCGACTGGGACGCGATCGAAACCAACCCGTTCTGGATTCCGCAAGGCCCGGAAATCGCCAACGAATGGGAAAGCTACCTGACCGCGATCCGCAAGGACCGAAACTCGGTCGGCGGGGAGATCGAGATCGTGGCCCGCCATGCGCCCGCCGGACTGGGCGCGCCGGTCTATGGCAAGCTCGACACCGATCTCGCCGCGGCGATGATGTCGATCAACGCGGTGAAAGGGGTCGAGATCGGCGAGGGCATGGCCGCCGCACGGCTCAAGGGAACCGAGAATGCCGACGAGATATTCATGGGCAATGACGGGCAGCCCGTGTTCTCGTCGAACCATGCGGGCGGCATCCTCGGCGGGATTTCGACGGGTCAGGACATCGTGGTGCGCTTCGCGGTCAAGCCCACATCCTCGATCCTCACGCCGCGCCGGTCGATCCGCATCGACGGCAGCCCGACCGAGGTTGTCACCAAGGGCCGGCATGATCCTTGCGTCGGTATCCGAGCGGTGCCGGTGGGCGAGGCGATGATGGCCTGTGTCATGCTTGACCACATGCTGCTGCATCGCGGGCAGGTGGGCGAGATGGGGGGTCGGATCGGCTGAATGCTGGCGATCAAGGCACATCACCGTTTTACGCTCAAGATCGGCTTTCACCAATGCCGGACGAGAGGGCAGCACAGGGCCACGGTCGGGTGCCTGGAACATAAACCCAGGGCAGTTCATCTTTCAACGTCATCCCTTGCACAGACCGGTGCGCACCCTATCGAAAGCACCCGGCCGTCAGGGCGGCCCGGTGCTGCCCGGGCGGCTACGCCGCTGTTCCGGGCGAAGACACGTTTGAATAAGGGCAACATGCCATAAATGCTGGCGATCCTGGGCATCACCTTTCCGATCTATGTCATCATCGCGCTGGGCTATGCCTGTGTGCGCAAGGGCGTGTTTCGCCCCGAGCACATGCCGCAATTCGGCGGTTACGTGATGAACATCGCCCTGCCTGCGCTCTTGTTCAACGCGGTGGCCACGCGCGACGTGAGCGAAGTGTTCGACCTGACCTACATGGCGGTTTTCCTCGCCGGGGCGCTGGCGACCATTGCGGTCGGATTCGTGGTCTTCGGTGCGTTGGGGCTGTCGCCCGGGCGCCGGGCGGTGGCGATCATGGGCACGAGTTGCCCGAATTCGGGGTTCATCGGTTACCCGGTGATGCTTCTGAGTTTTCCCGAGATCGCGGGGCAGATCCTTGCGCTCAACATGCTGGTGGAGAATTTCGTGATCATCCCGGTCTGTCTGGCGATCATGGAAGCATCGAAGGGCCGGGGCGAGGCCGACCTCATGCACAAGCTGGGGCACATCCTGCTTGGCGTGATCCGGCGGCCGATGGTGATCGCGCTAGTGGCCGGGCTGTTGGTGTCGCTGAGCGGGCTGGGACTGCCGGGGCCGGTGCTGCGGGTGTTCGAGATGCTGGCGGCCTCGGCCTCGGCGCTGGCGCTTTTCGTGATCGGCGGGGCACTGGTGGGGGTGCCGTTTCGCGGCAACCGGGGCGTGGCCGTGATGATCGTGCTGGGCAAGCTGCTGGTGCATCCGGCGATGGTCGCGCTGGCCTTGCTGGCGGTGCCATTGGTGGGGTTGGCGCCGCTTGCGCCGGAACTGGCTGCGGCGGTGGTGATCTCGGCGGCGATTCCGATGTTCTCGATCTATGCGCTCTTTGCGCAGGAGCTGGGGCATGAGGGCATGGCCTCGATCGCGCAGATCCTGGCCACGGGCGGGGCGTTCGTGACGCTGAACGTGCTGTTGTTCGTGCTGTTGTAGGGTGGTGGCAGCAAATCGAGTTCAACCGGCGCCAAAGGATAGGGTAGCACCGGGCCGCGGTCGGGTGCTTGTAACATCGGCGTCGGGCACTTTATCCCGCAACGTCATCCCTTACCCGGAATGGCGCGCTACCTCTCAAAAGCACCCGGCCATCGGGGCTGCCCGGGCGGCTTCGCCGCTATTCCGGGCGTAAGCAAGTTTGATCAACAAGGCCCGTGCCTGTCGGGCATCTGCCCCATCAGACCACAGGGCGCTGTTTCGACAATTGCACCGCGAGGATACCCGCCGCGACGGTGGCCACGCCGATCACGTCGAGCGTGCCCATCTTCTCGCCAAGGAATACTGCGGCCACCGCGACACCGAAGAACGGGTTGAGAAAATGGAAGGTCGCGGCCTTGACCGCACCGATCTGGTTGACCAGCGTGAACCAGACCCATGTGGCCATCAGCCCCGGCACGATCGTTGTGTAGATGAAGGCAACGACAAGCTGCCAGGACCAGGTCACGGTCATGGTCTCGGTCAGGGCCGACACCACGGCAAGGCCGGCCGCGCCCACGAACATCTGAAGCCCCACGATCATCATCACGTTGCCCCCAGACGAGGCGCCGCGCACCGAGAGCGTGGCCACCGCAAGGGCGATGGCGCCGATGATGCACAGGGTGACCCCGGTCCAGTCGAGCCCGCCATCGAGTCGCCCGCCCATGATCAGCCCGACCCCGACAAAGCCGATGACAAGGCCGAAGAACGCCATCGGGCTGAGCGCGTCGCCCAGGAACACCCGCCCCAGCAGTGCCACGATGAGCGGCATGGTGCTGGCGATGATCGAGGCAAGGCCCGCCTCGATCCATTGCATGGCAACGAAATTGAGGCCGAGATAGAGCGCGTTCTGGCAGATCCCGAAGATGATCGTGGCGCGCCATTGCGCCCGGGTGAGGCGCAGCGTCTGGCCAAGGGCAAGGGCGATCGCCACGCCGATCAGCCCCGAGATGAAGAACCTGAGCGCGAGCGAGCCCATGGGCGGCGCATAGGCGACGATGACACGGGCCGAAGTGAAGGCCGAGGACCACATCAGGGCAAAGGCCAGGCCCATCAGGATTGCGCGCAGGTTCATCTGGTGTCTCGCCTCGTGTCGCGTCCGGTGTTCGTTGCGCAGTTAACTGCCGCGCGGCGGGAACGGCAAGGGCACGAAATGAAAAGGCCACCCGTACGGGTGGCCTTGGGAAGCGGAATCCGGACGGGTTCAGCCGTTCACGCTGTCCTTGAGCGCCTTGGCGATGGTCATCTTGACCACCTTGTCGGCGTCTTTCTTGATCTGTTCGCCGGTCGCGGGGTTGCGCACCATCCGCTCGGGGCGTTCGCGGCAGTAGATCTTGCCCACGCCCGGCAGGGTGACGGCGCCGCCACCCGAAACTTCGCGGGTGATGATCGAGACGATCGCATCGAGCGCGCCGCCTGCGGTTTTCTTGTCGCTGCCCATTTCGTCGGCCAGGGCGGCAACAAGCTGGGTCTTGGTCATCGGTTTTGCCATTTTGGGTCTCCTTGCATCTGCCCGATCACTTGGGCCTCATTGCCGTGATATAACGGAATATAGGTTAGGAACACAACGAATAGTGGCAAATGGCAAGCCAAAAACGTGCATTTTGTGCCATTTTACACCCGGTCAAAGGAATGCCGTTTCGTTGAAACTGCGCAATTTGCGGCTGTGGATACGTTCGAGCGGCATGTCGCGGAGGTATTCCATGGCGCGAATCCCGATCATCAGGTGACGTTCGACCTGCCCCTTGTAGAAATCGCTGGCCATGCCCGGCAGCTTCAACTCGCCATGAAGCGGCTTGTCCGAGACGCACAAGAGCGTGCCATAGGGCACCCGGAACCGGAAGCCGTTCGCGGCGATGGTCGCGCTTTCCATATCGAGCGCGATGGCGCGGCTCTGGCTCAGACGTTGCACCGGGCCGTGGGTCTCGCGCAGTTCCCAGTTGCGGTTGTCGAAGCTGGCCACGGTACCGGTGCGCATCACCTTCTTGAGATCATAGCCGTCCAGCCGTGTCTCGCTGGCCACCGCCCGTTCCAGCGCGATCTGGATTTCGGCCAGCGGTGGAACCGGTACCCAGATCGGCAGGTCATCGTCGAGCACGCGGTCCTCGCGCAGATAGGCGTGGGCCAGAACGAAATCGCCCAGGCTCTGGCTGTTGCGCAGGCCCGCGCAATGGCCAACCATGATCCACGCATATGGACGCAGCACCGCGATGTGGTCGGTGGCGGTCTTGGCGTTCGACGGCCCCACCCCGATATTGACGAGGGTGATCCCCGACCCGTTCTCGCGTTTCAGGTGATAGGCCGGCATCTGCGGAAGCTTGGCGGGCCTCGGCAAGGGGGCGTCGGGCTCGCGGATCTCGGCATTGCCGGTGGCAACGAAACTCACATAGCCGCTGGCGGGGTCAGCCAATGCCTTTCTGGCGAATTCCTCGAACTCGTTCACGTAGAACTGGTAGTTGGTGAAAAGCACGAAATTCTGGAAATGCTCGGGGTCGGTGGCGGTATAATGCGACAGCCGCGCCAGCGAATAGTCGACCCGCTGCGCGGAGAAGGGGGCAAGCGGCCCCGCGCCGCCCGGGCCGGGATCGTGGGTGCCGTTGACGATGTCGTCATTGGTCGTGGCCAGATCCGGCACGTCGAAGAGGTCACGCAAGGTGAAACCGGCCGCCCCCTGATGCGGCACCAGTATGTCGGGGTCGGACGACATGGCGAAATGCACGGGGATCGGGGTGTCGGATACCCCGATTTCCACCGGAACACCGTGGTTCTCGATCAGGAGGGCGATCTGCTGGCGCAGGTAGTTGCCGAAAAGATCGGGGCGCGTGATCGTGGCCGCATGGGCTCCGGGGTCGGAGACGTGGCCAAAGCTCAACCGGCTGTCGATCTCGGCGAAACTCGTCGTGACGAGTCGGATTTGCGGATAGAAGGCGCGCACATGGGCCGGTGGCAGGTCACCCGCGATGGCGGCGAGAAAACGGGTCTTGAGGAATCCGATCGCATCTTCATAGAGCGCGCAGAGGCGTTCGACCGCCTGCGCGGCATCCATGAACAGTTCCGGCGCGGGCGGCTCGGGCGAAAGAAACTCCGACTCGGGCTTGGTCATCAGGGACTCCGTTCTGGTGGCCATTTCAGCCCGGACGCGGCGATAAGCAATCGGCGGATCACGGCACGTTGACATGCCCGTGCCCCAGGATCAAGTTGCACAAGGGCAAGGATCGCAGGTGCGGCGAAATGGATTACGAGACAGTGAGCCCGGAAGAGTTCGGCGCGTCCCTTCGCGGGATCGGGCTGAATATCCTCGTGCGCGATGTCGAGGCCACGGCGGCGACCCTCGTTGCGGTGTTCGACATGGGCGCGCATCGCCTGTCCGAGGATTTCGCCATCATGACCTATGGCGATCAGCTCTTTCAGCTGCATTCCGACACGACCTATGCGCGGAACCCGCTTCTGAACGTCCTGCCGGAGAACCCGCCCCGTGGCGGGGGTATCGAAATCCGGCTCTATGACAGCGACCCGGACACGGCCACTGAACGGGCCGAGGCCGCCGGGCTGACGATCCTGCAGGCCCCGCGCGACAAACCGCACGGTCTGCGCGAAGCCTATATCCTTGACGGCGACGGCTATGCGTGGGTGCCATCGCGCCCGTTGCCGAGCCACGACATTTCCTGAATTCACCTGATCCAAAGGAGACCCCGATGAGCGTGACAAATCTTCGCCCGAACATGGAGCACTGGCAGGAAAGGGTGGACCTTGCGGCGGCGTTTCGCTGGACCGCGCGGCTCAACCTGCATGAAGGTGTCGCCAACCATTTCAGCCTTGCCATCAACGCTGACGGAACGCGGTTCCTGATGAATCCCAACCAGGTGCATTTTTCCCGCATCAAGGCCAGCGACCTCATCGAGGTGGACGCGAACGACCCCGAAACCCTCGAAGGTCCGGATGCGCCCGACCCGACGGCCTGGGGCCTGCATGGCGGGATTCACCGGCATTGCCGTCATGCGCGCTGTGCCATGCATGTGCATTCGATCCACGCGACGGTTCTGGCCAGCCTCGCGGATTCGAGCCTGCCGCCCATCGACCAGAACTGTGCGACCTTCTTCAACCGCTACGTGATCGACGACCATTATGGCGGGCTGGCCTTCGAGGAAGAGGGCGAACGCTGCGCCGACCTCTTGACGGACCCGGCGAAAAAGGTGCTGATCATGGGCAATCACGGCGTCATGGTCATCGGCGAGACGGTGGCCGAGACGTTCAACCGGCTCTATTATTTCGAGCGTGCGGCCGAGACCTATATCCGCGCGCTGCAAACCGGGCAGCCCTTGCGGGTGCTGCCGGACGAGATTGCCGAGAAGACCGCGCGCGAGCTCGAAGCCTATCCCGAACAGGACGAACGGCATCTGAGCGAATTGAAGGCCATTCTGGACGAGGAAGGGTCGAATTACGCATCCTGAGCCGCTAACGGGGTTCGCCCCGCATCTGGCGCGGAGTCTGGCCGAATTCGCTGCGAAAGGCGCGGGTCATCGCGGCGGGGTCCTGATAACCGCTGCGCAGGGCGATTTCAGCCACGGCAAGATCGGTTTCGAGGACGAGTTTGCGCGCCTTAAGGAGCCGCAGCCGCTTGTAGACGACCTGCGGCCCGGCGCCGAGCTCTTGCGACATGCGGGTTTCGAGCGACCGGCGGCTGCGACCAAGCTGGCGCGCGATCGCCGCGATGGTGAGCGGCGTTTCGAGGTTGGCCTGCATCAGCGCCACGGCGCGGGCCACCGTCCTGCCGCGCGGGCGGGGCAGGTCGCCGGGGGCGGCGGTGTCGGCATTCATGAACAGCGCCTCGAGCTCGATCCGCAGGGCATGGCCATGGCGCGCGCCGATCAGCGCCGCCATCAGGTCGAACGCCGCCTGCGCACCGGAACAGGTGAGCCTGCCGCGGTCGGTGACATGACGTTGCCTTCGCGCCTCGACCTCGGGAAAGGCTTCCTCGAAGCGCGACATCTCTTCCCAGTGAATCGTGGCGCGATAACCGTCGAGCAGACCGGCGGCCGCCAGCAGCCAACTGCCCGTGTCGAAGCCCGCCAGCATGTCATAGCGCCCTGCCGCCGCGCGCAGCGCGCGCAAGGTGGGCGGCACGGCGTGCGCCCCGTAATGATAGGAGGGCATCGCGATCAGCATGTCACCGCGATGCCCCGCCAGTGCGCCATCGGCCTCTACCCTCATGCCGCTCGACGACGTGGCCGAGGCCCCGGTCACGGTCAGGAACCGCCAGCGATAGAGCCCGCGCCCGGCCAGCATGTTGGCCGCGCGCATCGGCTCGACCGTGTTGGCAAGGCAAAGGGCCGAGAAATGATCGAAAAGGACAATATCCACCTGCTGCATCGCGGCGTGCGGTTTCAACCATGTCTGCATGATCCGCTCCGATTCTGCATGAATTTGCCTCCGACCCGTCATAGCCTGCCGGGAGGCAACTAGGACAGGAAAAACCATGCGATTCGATCTGAGCGACGAGCAGCGGATGATTGTCGAAACCACGCGCGGTTTCGTCGAGAACGAGCTTTACCCGCATGAGGCCGAGGTGGAGCGCAGCGGCCATCTGCGCATGGAGTTGATCCGCGAGGTGCAGGCCAAGGCGATCGAAGCGGGGCTTTACGCCGCCAACATGCCCGAAGAGGTGGGGGGCGCGGGTCTCGATACACTGAGCTGGCTGCTCTACGAGAAGGAACTGGGGCGGGCCAATTACGCGCTGCACTGGACCTGTGTGGCGCGGCCGTCGAACATCCTGCTGGCCGGCACGGAGGAACAGAAGGAGAAATACCTCTACCCCTGCATCCGCGGCGAGACCTGGGATTGCCTTGCGATGACCGAGCCGGGGGCGGGGTCGGACCTGCGCGGGATGAAGGCCACCGCGCGGCAGGACGGCGACGACTTCATCCTCGACGGGACCAAGCATTTCATCAGCCATGCCGATATCGCCGATTTCGCGATCGTGTTCATGGCCACGGGAGAAGAGGACACCCCGCGCGGCCCCAAGAAGCTCATCACCGCCTTTTTCGTCGACAAGGGCACGCCCGGGTTCGCCGTGCGCGCGGGCTATCGCAACGTGTCGCACCGGGGATACACCAATGCGATCCTCGAATTCGACAACTGCCGGCTGCCGAAATCGGCCGTGCTGGGCGAGGTTCACAAGGGGTTCCAGGTTGCCAATGACTGGCTGGGGGCGACGCGGCTCCAGGTGGCGGCGACCTGTCTTGGCCGGGCCGACCGGGCCTTGCAACACGCGATTTCCTATGCCGCGGAACGCAAGCAGTTCGGCCAGCAGATCGGCAAGTTCCAGGGGGTGAGTTTCAAGCTGGCCGACATGGCGATGGAGCTGAAGGCGGCGGAGCTTCTGACATGGGAAGCGGCGTGGAAATTCGACCAGGGCACCGTGACCGAGGCCGACATGTCGATGGCCAAGCTCAAGGCCACCGAGGTGTTGGGGATGATCGCGGACGAGGCGATCCAGATCCATGGTGGCATGGGATTGATGGAGGAATTGCCGCTGGAACGCATCTGGCGCGATGCGCGGTTGGAACGCATCTGGGAAGGCACGTCGGAAATTCAGCGCCATATCATCAGCCGCGAATTGCTGCGGCCCCTGGGCGGTTGAGGCGGACGAGCCCCATGGTGCGCGACCTTTCAAGACTTTTCCGGCCCCGCTCGATCGCCGTGATCGGCGGCGGCGCGTGGTGTGCTCAGGTGATCGAGCAATCGCGCAGGATGGGGTTCGAGGGGGCGATCTGGCCGGTTCACCCCAAGGCGCGCGTGGTTGCGGGCGTGCCCGCCTTTGCGCGGCTCGAAGACCTGCCCGATGCGCCCGACGCGGCCTTTGTCGGTATCAACCGCGAAGCCACGGTCGAGGCGGTGGCGGCCCTGTCGCGGATGGGCGCGGGCGGCGCGGTCTGTTTCGCCTCGGGCTTTGCCGAGGCGCAGGCCGAAGACGACCGCTCGCAGGCGCTCCAGGAAAAGCTGATCGCCGCGGCGGGGGACATGCCGATCCTCGGGCCGAATTGTTATGGCTTCATCAATGCGCTTGACGGCGCACTGCTCTGGCCGGATCAGCACGGCGCTGGCCGGGTCGAGAGGGGGGTTGCGATCCTCACCCAAAGTTCGAATATCGCCATAAACCTGACGATGCAGCGCCGCGCCCTGCCGATTGCCTATACGGTCACATGCGGGAACATGGCCCAGACCACGCAGGCCGAGATCGCGGCGGCGCTTCTTGACGATCCGCGGGTCACGGCCATCGGGCTGCATGTCGAGGGGTTTGCCGATCTGAGGGCGTGGGAAACCCTCGCCCGCAAGGCCCATGACAAGGGCGTGCCGCTGGTCGCGATCAAGGTGGGCCGGTCGGATCAGGCACGCGCGGCCACGGTATCGCATACCGCGTCGCTGGCCGGTGGGGATGCCGGGGCGCAGGCCCTGCTCGACCGCCTTGGCATCGCGCGCGTGGGTGATCTGCCGGGTTTTCTTGAAACGCTCAAGCTCCTGCACGTGACCGGGGCGCTGGAGGCCGACACGCTTGCCTCGGTCAGTTGTTCGGGGGGAGAGGCCAGCCTTGTGGCCGATACGGCACATGGGCGCGCGGTGCGGTTTCCGCCGCTCGATCCCACCCAGCGCGAGACGCTGCGCGATGTGCTGGGCCCCCGGGTCGCGTTGGCCAACCCGCTCGATTATCACACCTATATCTGGCGCGACACCGAGGCGATGACGCGGGTGTTTTCGGCCATGACCGGGCCGGAGATCGCGTTGACGCTCCTGATCGTGGATTATCCGCATACCGATGCCGCGGATTGGGACTGTGCCACCCGCGCCGCGCTGGAAACACGGGCGCGCACGGGTCGGAACGTGGCCGTCGTGTCCACCCTGCCCGAGTTGATGCCCGAAGATGTCGCCAAGCAGCTGATCGCGGGAGGCGTGGTGCCGTTGCAGGGCGTGCACGAGGCGATCGGCGCGGCGCAAGCGGCGGTGCGTCGATCCCCGCCCTGCCCCGCGCCCGTAGCGCTCGGGCGATCCGGTGGCACGACCCGGGCGGCTGAAACCCTGACGGAGGCCGAGGCCAAACCGGCGCTGGCCCGGCATGGGCTTGCCATTCCGCGCGGTGGCATTGCGCTTTCGGTCGCGGAATGCGCGGCCGAGGCCGCGCGTCTAAATCCGCCGCTCGCGCTCAAGGGCGTCGGGGTTGCGCACAAGTCCGAGGCGGGGGTGGTGCGGTTGAACCTCGACGCGAGCGACATCGAGGCGGCGGCTGCCAACATGCCATGCGACGCCTTCCTGATCGAGGAAATGGTGCAGGGCGCGGTGGCAGAGCTTCTGATCGGGGTCACGCGCGACCCGGCGCACGGGTTTGTCCTGACGCTCGCCGCGGGCGGGGTTCTGACCGAGCTTCTGGAGGACAGCGCCTCGCTCTTGCTGCCCGCCGCGCGAAGCGACATTGAACACGCGCTGCGCGGGCTGCGGGCATTTCCCCTGCTGGCCGGGTTTCGCGGCAAAACCATCGCCGACCTTGGGGCGGCTCTGGACGCCATCGAAGCGGTTCAGGCCTATGCCCTTGCCAATCTCGATGACCTCGAAGAGGTTGAAGTGAATCCGCTCATCTGCACTGCGACCGGCGCCATTGCCGCCGACGCGCTGATCCGAAAGGCCCTGAAATGACCGACCCGATCAAGACCCACCGCGAAGACCACATCCTGATGGTGACGCTCGACCGGCCCAAGGCCAATGCCATCGACCTTGCCACATCGCGCCTCATGGGCGACGTGTTCGCCGAGTTCCGCGATGACCCGGAGTTGCGCGTGGCGATCATAACCGGGGCGGGCGACAAGTTCTTCTGCCCCGGTTGGGATCTGAAAGGCGCGGCGGACGGGGATGCCGTGGACGGGGATTACGGGGTCGGCGGCTTTGGCGGGTTGCAGGAATTGCGCGACCTGGGCAAGCCGGTGATCGCGGCGGTGAATGGTATCTGTTGCGGCGGGGGGCTGGAATGGGCGCTGTCGGCCGACATCATCCTTGCCGCCGATCATGCCAGCTTTGCCCTGCCCGAGATCCGGTCGGGGACGGTCGCGGATGCCGCCAGCATCAAGCTGCCCAAGCGCATCCCCTATCATATCGCGATGGAAATGCTGCTGACCGGGCGCTGGCTCGATGCCGAGGAGGCGCATCGCTGGGGCATGGTCAACCATGTTCACCCGGCCGATCAACTGAACGACAAGGCATGGGAAATGGCGCGCCTGCTGGCATCCGGGCCGCCGCTGGTCTATGCCGCGATCAAGCAGATCGTGCGGGACGCCGAGGATTCCAAGTTCCAGGATGCAATGAACCGCGTCACCAAGCGGCAACTGGCGACGGTGGACAGGCTTTATTCCTCCGAAGACCAGATCGAGGGCGCGCGCGCCTTTGCCGAAAAGCGCGACCCGGTCTGGAAGGGGAAATGACCGGATTCTGAAGGCGCAGACCCGGCATGGCCGATGGCGACCCGACGCGCCGTGACTGTCGGGCTTTCGCACATGAAGGCGGCGCGGAACCGTCAGGCGGGCGTCTTTTCGCGCGATCTGAATACCTTACCTTGCCCATATCATGTGCAAACGCCTAAATTGGTCCCGGACAGAATAGCGAATCGTTATCGGATCAAAGGAATTGGGCTGACAATTCGGACAGGGTTCGGATTGTATCAGGATGCGGCGTCGTGATCCTTTCCAGGGTTTCGACTTCGCCGCGCCTGAAGAACCGGGGGACAAGATGGCTTTCTATGACCTGGTCACGTCTTTGACACGCAAGCAAAAGCGCGTGATCTTCATGATTGTCGATGCGTTCCTGATCCCGATCGCGTTGGCCGCATCCGTGCTGTTGAATGCCGCGATAAAGGCCGACTGGCACCTTGCCACGACGATCTTGCCGCTTTCGCTGGTCCTGATCGTTTTTGCCGTGGCGCTCTCGCACTCACTCGGGCTCACCCGGATCAAGCTCAACGCCTTTGAAGTTCAAGGCATTGCACGGACAGCGATCTATGCAACGGCCATCGGGGGCCTGGCTGCCATCCTGAACCCGCTTTTCGGGTATCCCGTGAACATGGAGACCATTCTGATTTTCACGATGGTCCTCATGATCGCCGGCGTTGCCACCCGGCTGCTCTTGCGGCAGATCCTCGTCCAGATCTACCGCCGGGGCAAGAACCGCGCGCGGGTGCTCCTTTACGGAGCCGGGCAGACAGGTCAGCAACTTGCCGCCGCCCTCAGAACCGATGACAAGGTTGAACCGGTTGCTTTCGTCGATGACAACCCGACCTTGCAGAGCCTCGTGATTTCCGGCTTGCCGGTCTATGCGGCGACAAAGATTCCTGAACTTATCGCGGAACGCCGCATCGACAGGGTGGTCCTGGCGATGCCATCTGCCCCGCAGACGGAACAGGCGCGCATCTCGCATCGACTTCGTCTCATGGGATGTGAGGTTCACTCGCTGCCCTCGTTCGCCGCGATGATCAACAGTGGCGACATCGGCGCGCGCGTGACACCGGTTTCGCTTGACGACCTGCTCGGCCGCAATCGACTCGAAAAAGAATTGCCGACCGTATCGGACACCTATTCCGGCCGCAGCATCATGATCACGGGTGCAGGTGGTTCTATCGGATCGGAACTTTGCCGGCAGCTGATTGCCTGCAAACCCGCACGCCTCGTTCTCCTCGATCACTCGGAACTTGCGCTTTACAACGTCACGAAGGAACTGGCCAACCTCGCCGGTGATCTTCCGATCACGGCCGTTCTGGGTTCGGTCTGCGATCGGTCGCTGGTGGACAAGACGCTTACCGAGCACGAGGTCGAGGTCGTGCTGCACGCGGCCGCCTACAAGCACGTCACGATCGTGGAAGATAACGAGATCGCCGGGCTGGACAACAACGTGTTCGGAACCAAGATCATGGCGGATGCCGCGCGCGCGGCGCGGGTCGAGCATTTCATCCTGGTTTCGTCGGACAAGGCAGTGCGCCCGACAAACGTGATGGGCGCCTCGAAAAGACTGGCCGAACTGGTGGTGCAGGATCTTGCCACGCGATCCGACAAGACGCGGTTTTCCATGGTGCGTTTCGGCAATGTCCTGGGATCATCCGGTTCGGTCATCCCGCTTTTCGAGGAACAGATCGCCCGTGGCGGCCCCGTCACCCTTACCCATGGCGAGGTTACCCGCTATTTCATGACCATGTCCGAGGCTGCGCGTCTGGTGCTTCTGGCCGCTTCGTTCTCGCGCGGCGGGGATGTCTTTGTTCTCGACATGGGCGAACCGATCGCAATCCGGAAACTGGCGCGCCAGATGATCGAAGGATCGGGCCTGACGGTCAAGGACGAGGAAAACCCCGACGGTGACATCGAGATCATCGAGATCGGCTTGCGGCCGGGTGAAAAACTGCACGAGGAATTGCTGATTTCACCCGATATGCTGACCACGCCGCATCAGAAGATCATGCGCGCGCATGAAAGTTTCCTGAGCGAGCTTGAAATGGCCAATGCACTCAAGGATCTGCGCATGGCTATCGAAAGGCAGGATTGCGAGGCGGCGCGCGCAGTCATCGCAAAATGGGTGGAGCGTTTCGAGGAAACGAAGAAGGAGATCGAAACGCAGCCCCGCCAGGATCTGTTGCCGACACATCCGTGAGGCCGTATCCTGCGCCCGATGCAGCCTGACACTCCCCACATGGATCGCCAAGGCGACGTCATCGACCCGGCCCGCGCCGCGGCGATGCTGGCGCTTCTGGGGCGCGCGCAGGACATCGAGGCGGGCGCACAGATGCCACCCTTCTTTCACCAGCTCTATTTCTGGGACGCCCGGCCAACGCAAGAGCTCGGGCGTGACGGTCATCCGCGCACGGGCATCGGCCTCATTCCCGACATGGGCCTGCCGCGCCGGATGTGGGCCGGCGGGCGATTGCGGTTTCATGCACCGCTTGTCTCAGGCGTGGCCGCCGAGAAAAGAAGCGCCGTGGAAACCACCAACCGCAAGAGCGGGCGGAGCGGTCCACTGGCCTTTGTCACGCTGCGCCACGAGATCTGGCAGGCCGGCGCGCTGTGCGTGACCGAATGGCAGGATCTGGTTTACCGGCAAGACCCGGAAAAGGGCCGGCCTCGCCCCACGCCGCCCGCTGCACCCATGGGGGAAGAGCAAGCGACGGATGTGACATTCGATTCAACGATGCTGTTTCGCTATTCCGCGCTGACCTTCAACGGCCACCGCATCCATTACGACGAACGCTATGCCCGCGAGGTCGAGGGCTATGACGGGCTTGTCGTGCATGGCCCGCTTCTGGCGCAGCTTCTGATGCTGATGGCGCAGGACGCGCTTGGCCCGCTCAGCGGGTTCACGTTCCGGGCCACCGCACCGCTTTTGCACCATGAAACCGCGACGCTCTGCCGGAAGGGCCATGCGCTTTGGGTGCGCGGGCCGGACGGGCGGCAATGCATGCAGGCCGAGGCCGAGGTCTGAACCTCAGAGCGACGCTTCGGGGCGGAACCCATCGGGGATGGTATCGCGCCCGTCGAGCACGAGGTCGGCCATGGCGCGCGCCACGCCGGGGGCCATGCCGAAACCGATCTTGAACCCGCCATTGGCGATGAACTGATCCGGGGCGAGCGGGTGGCGGCCCAGGATCGGCGCGCGGCTCTTGGCGCGGGGACGCAGACCGGCCCATGCCTCGATGATCCGCACACCCGAGAGCACGGGCATGGCGGCAATGGCCCGGGCGATCACCGCGTCGAGCCGTTCATCCGTGCTTTCGGGGCGCTCGAAATCGCGTTCGCTGGTGGAGCCGACGGCCACGGTGCCATCGGCGTGCGGCACGATGTGAACGCCGTCGGCAAAGACCTGTGGCCGGTCGCGTGCATCGAGCGCAAATAGTGCGGCCTGCCCCTTGACGCCATTGCCCACCATGCGCCCGAGCGCGGTGCTGATCCGGTCGAGATCCCATGCGCCCGCGGCCCAGATCACCACGCCCTCGTCGCCTGCCCTTGCCGTGACCTCACCGCCTTTCGCGCGGATCGCGGCCACGAGCGCGCGAACCGCCTGGCGCGGATGGATGCGCGCGGCAAGCGTGTCGTGGATGAGCCAGCCGGTAGGGCTGTGCGGCGCCCAGTCAGCGGTGGTGTCTGCGGCGACCACCCGCCATTCGGCCCGGCCCTGCCATAGCTCACGGGCGGTTTCCTCGCGTGCATGGGCCAGCGCGCGCGTGTGCTCATCGGGCACCGGCTGGAGCCGCCCGAGGCGCGCGAAACCGGGTGAGAGCCCGCCGGTCGTCTCGACGCCGGCCCAGAATTCCTCGGCTGCCAGCAGGCTTTGCAGTTGAAACGCCTTCTTGTCGTTCCAGTTTTCCGGCACATGCGGCGCCAGTGCCCCGACCACGCCGCCCGAGGCCCCGGCCCCCGGCCCGTTCGGATCGACCACGCGCACGGTCGCACCACGCGCGAGGCATTCCCACGCGATGGAGAGGCCGAAAATGCCCGCCCCGCGGATCGTCACGTCGACCATTGCCAAAGCGCCCCTCTGTCTTCATTGTCCCGCTGGTCACGGGGGTTCTAGGGGATCGGGGCGCAATGGGCCAGAGTGCGGAACTTGAATGGCGCGACGGCAAGGTGCCGGTCTCGACCCGGTTCGACGATCCGTATTACAGCCTCGACAACGGGCTGGCCGAAACCTGCCATGTCTTTCTCGACGGCAACGATCTTGCCGCGCGGCTCTGCGACGGATTTCACGTGGCCGAGCTCGGCTTCGGCACGGGGCTCAACCTCTTGGCGACCTGGCGGCTTTGGCGCGGGACCGGACAGGGCGGGCGGCTGCATTTCACCAGCTTCGAGGCGTTCCCTGTGGATATTGACGACATGCGCGCGGCGCATTCGGCCTTTCCCGAACTGGCGGAGGAAAGCGTCGAAATTCTTGATGCGCTCGGATCAGGTCCAGTGGTCGACTTGCCCGATCTGCGCTTCGAGATGATCAAGGGCGACGCCCGCGAAACGCTTCCGCACTGGCCGGGGCGGGCCGATGCGTGGTTTCTCGACGGGTTCTCACCCGCACGGAACCCGGAACTCTGGGGGGCAGACCTGATGCAGGCGGTGGCCGCGCATACCGCGCCGGGGGGCACGGCGGCGACCTATACCGCCGCGGGGCATGTGCGCCGCGCGCTGCAAGCCGCCGGGTTCGAGGTGACGCGCCGCCCCGGTTTTGGCCGCAAACGCCACATGACCACCGCGAGGATGCCCTGAGATGACCGAGCAGAACACCCGCCTCGGCATTCTCCTGATAGTCGCGACCACCTTCGTTTTCGCGGCGCAGGACGGGATTTCGCGGCACCTTGCCGGGGAATACAACGTGCTGATGGTGGTGATGATCCGCTATTGGTTCTTTGCTGCCTTCGTCATCGCCGTGGCCCGGCGCAAGGCGGGCGGGATCGGCGCCGCCGCCGCCACGACGCAGCCCTTCCTGCAGATCTTTCGCGGGCTGCTTCTGGCCACGGAAATCTGCGTGATGATCCTTGCCTTTACCCTGCTCGGCCTGGTCGAGAGCCACGCGGTCTTTACCTGTTATCCGCTTTTGATCGCGGCGCTTTCCGGCCCGATCCTCGGCGAGCGTGTCGGCTGGCGGCGCTGGGTCGCAATCGCGGTGGGGTTCGTGGGCGTGCTGATCATCCTGCGCCCGGGCTTCGGGGTGTTCGCCGTCGAGGCGGTGGTGCCGCTGGCGGCCGCCCTGCTGTTTGCCCTTTACGGGCTGCTGACGCGGTTTGCGGCGCGGCGCGACAGCACGGCCACGTCGTTCTTCTGGACCGGCACGATGGGGGCAATCATGATGACCCTGATCGGCATCTGGTCATGGGAGCCGATGATCGCCGGCGACTGGGCATGGATGGGGATTCTGTGCATCACCGGCGCCCTGGGCCACTGGCTGTTGATCAAGACCTACGAGGTGGCCGAGGCCAGCGCGGTGCAGCCCTTTGCCTATCTGCAACTGGTCTTTGCCTCGGTGATCGGGGTGATGATCTTTGGCGAGGTGGTGAAACTGAACGTGGCGCTGGGGGCCGGGCTGATCGTGGGCGCGGGGCTATTCACCCTGTGGCGGGAGCGACAGAACGCTTGAGCCCACCAGTTCACGGCTGAACGGTTCGGGGAGCGGATCGCGCCCCAGACGGGCGCGGTAAACGGGCAAGGATTCGGCCACGCGCATCACGTAATTGCGGGTTTCGCTGAAGGGGATATGCTCGATCCAGTCGATCATGTCGATCTCGCCCTTGCGCGGATCGCCGCGCTCTTCGATCCAGCGGCTTGGACGGCCCGGCCCGGCGTTATACCCGGCAGACACCATGACGACATTGCCGTCAAACCGGCGTGCCAGCCGGGCGAGATAGGCGCTGCCCAGCGTCGTGTTATAGCGCCAGTCGGTGATCACGCGGCCCGGATCGTGATCGAGGTCAAGCCCCCGCGCCACCTCCCGCGCGGTGTCGGGCATGAGCTGCATCAGCCCCTGCGCGCCCACGCCGCTGGCCACGCCCGGGTCGAACTCGCTTTCGCGCCGCGCGATGGCCAAGGCGAGTTCCGTGGGCACCGGATGGGCCATGTCCTTCATCGGGTGCAGCGCATAATAGGCCCCGGGCAGGACGATCCCACGGCCAGCCGCGGATTTGCCCAGCATCACGGCAAGGTGTGCGGCCCCGGGATAGGTGGCGCCCAGATCCTCGAGCATGTTGCCGATCTGTCCGATGGTCCTGCGATCCTGGCCGTCGGCGAGTTGCAGGACAAACCATTCCGCCAGCGCCAGGTTGCCCATGGCCAGAGCAAGCTCGACCACCTTCACGAGGTCGCTGTCCGCGAAATCGGCCTCTTGCCATGCGGGGAAATACTCGGCCCCCGCAAGTTCGGTCTGCGGGGCAACCCCGGCCTTTTCGGCCGCCAGCAGCCCGTAGAAACTTGTCTGGTGCTCGGCACCTTCGGCATATGCGACCTGCGCGGTCGGGGCATCCTCCAGCGCCTCGTAGGTGCGGCCCAGCCAATAGCCCGCCCGACCGAGCGAAATCGGGGTGTCCACGGCGCCGGTGAAAGCGCGGAAATGCGCGAGTGCGCGGGCCGGATCATCCAGTTGGGAAAGCGCGATATACCCGGCCAGCCATTCCAGATCGGCAAAGGACGCGCCCTCGGTCAGACCATGGTTGGTGGCGATGCGATAGGCCAGGTCGGCGTTGCCCTCCCGCATCTCGTCGCGCGCAAGATTGCGCCGCCACCCGGCCCAGCGGTCCGGCTCGCCCAGCGTGCCGGCGGCACTGCGCTCCAGCAAGAGCGCGATGGCCTCTTCGCGCAGGCCCTTGCCGAGACGCCAGAGGAAGCGCTCGTAGGCAAGTCCGGGGTCGCCCTGCAACACCTCGGGGACGGCTTCGATGAGGGTATCGACATCGCCCGCGCCCGCGCGCAGCCCCAGCCGCGCCTCGGCGAGCGCGCGCCAGCCCTCGTCCACGAGCGGCAGCATCAGGCGCACATCGCTCTCCAAACCGCGCCACAGCGCCATGTCGAGCCGCGCTTCGTGATGCGGGGCAAGCAGATCCGCATGGTTCAGGATGAAGTCGAGATGCTCGTCAGTGCCCAGGTGCAAGCTGCGCCAGGCGAGGACCAACCCGGCCTGAGCGTCGCCCAGGGCGCCCGTCGCCGCAAGCGCCCGGGCATGGCGCAGGACACCGCGCCCGGTTTGCGGTGGATGCCCGTCGAAAAAGGCCAGGACCTGCTCATCCGTGGCGATGGCAAATGCAGTCTCGCTGCGCCTGCGCAAGAGGTCGAGCCCGGGCCAATGTGCATGATCCTCGAGGAAAGCCAATATTTCGGTCGGCGAGCCGCGCCCGGCGCGCAGGCGATACCATTCGATCAGTGATATCGCTGAGGGTCCGTCACGCACGGCGAGTTCGGCCGCGCGATCCCAGTCGCCGCGCTCCGAGGCATGCAGGGCACTGGCCAGCGGACGCGGGGCGCGCGAAGGTTCGGCCATGGCCGTTCCGACCAGCGCGGAAATGCAGAAAATCAACGCAGCCAGCCGCAACATCCCTTGCATTTCCTCGCATGAATCCGGATAGACAGCCCCAGCATAGCGCCCGCGCCCCTGTCTTCAATTCACAAACCCGCAGGCTGGCGCGATTTGCAGCGTCATGTGATCGAACGGAGCCGGGCCAGCCGCCCGCAGTTGAAGAAAGGAGCGTCGCCATGTTCAAAGGGTCCATGCCTGCCCTTGTCACGCCGTTCAAGAACGGCGAGCTGGATGTCGAGACGCTCAAGAAGCTGGTCGAGTGGCATATCGCCGAAGGCTCGCACGGGATCGTGCCGGTCGGCACCACCGGCGAGAGCCCGACCCTGACCCATCGCGAGCACGAACAGGTCATCGAGGAAGTGGTGAAGGCGGTGGGCGGGCGGATACCGGTCATTGCCGGGGCCGGGTCGAACAACACCTTCGAGGCGATCCGCTTTGCCAAGCATGCCGAAAGCGTGGGGGCGGATGCGATCCTCGTGGTGACGCCCTATTACAACAAGCCCACCCAGCAGGGCATGATTGCACATTTCACCGCCGTGCATGATTGCTGTGATCTGCCGATCATCATCTACAACATCCCGGGCCGGTCCGCAGTCGACATGATGCCGGACACGATGGGCGAGTTGGCCAAGCTGCCGCGCATCGTGGGGGTCAAGGATGCCACCGGCGATCTGGCTCGCGTGCCGCTGACGCGGATAACCTGTGGCACGGATTTCATTCAGATCTCGGGCGAGGACGCCACCGCGCTGGGCTTCAACGCGCATGGTGGGGTGGGCTGTATCTCGGTCACCGCCAATGTCGCGCCGAAGCTCTGTTCGGAGTTTCAGGAAGCGACGCTGGCCGGGGATTATGCCGCGGCGCTCGGCTATCAGGACCGGTTGATGCCGCTGCATGTTGCGATTTTCCTAGAACCCGGGCTTGCGGGGGCGAAATACGCGATGTCACGGCTGGGCCTGTGCAGCGACGAGGTGCGCCTGCCGCTCACCACCGTATCGGACGGTGTCAAGGCGCGCATCGACGATGCGATGCGCCATGCCGGGTTGATGAACTGAACCTCAGATCCCGACGTCGAGGATCGCCCGGGCGAGGATCGGCACGGTGCGGTCATTGAGCCCGGCGATGTTCATGCGCGAATCGCCGATCATGTAGATGCCGTGTTCGGCCCGCAACCGTTCGACCAGATCGGGCGTGGTGCCCAGCAGGCTGAACATTCCGCGGTGCTGCGCGAGAAAGCCGAAACGATCGCTGCCCGACAACTCTCGCAACTCGCTTGACAGTGCTTCGCGCAGACGGAGCATACCGAGGCGGGTGTCTTCGAGCTCGGACTTCCAGTCGGCGCGCAGCTTGTCATCGGTGAGGATCATCGTCACCACCCGCGCGCCATGGTCAGGCGGGAAGGAATAGTTCATGCGGTTGAGCGCGGTAAGGTTTTCCTGCGCCAGCGCCTTGGATGCGGGTTCGTGGGCCACGGCCATCAGGATGCCGGTGCGTTCGCGGTAGACGCCGAAATTCTTGGAACAGCTTGCCGCGATGAGCGTTTCAGGGCAGGACGCGGCCACCAGCCGCGTGGGCGCCGCGTCGGCGTCGAGCCCGTCGCCAAATCCCTGGTAGGCAATGTCGATCATCGGCACGGCACCGGCGGCGTTGAGCCGCTCGACCACCTGCTGCCATTCCGGCAAGGTCAGGTTGGCGCCGGTCGGGTTGTGACAGCAGCCATGCAGCAGAACCACGTCACCGGCCCGCAATTGACCCAGATCCTCCATCATCCCGGCGAAATCGACCGCGCCGGACTCGCCATCGAAATAGCGATAGGTGACGATCTCAATCCCGAGATAATTGAGGATTCCGATATGGTTGGGCCAGGTCGGGTCGCTGACAAAGACGCGCGCCTCGGGATTGGCCATCAGTATCAATTCGAACGCCTGACGCACCGCGCCGGTGCCGCCCGGCGTGGCCACGGCGGCCACCCGGTCGCGTGGCACCGCGTCGCCCAGCACCAGCGCGGCCATCGCATCAGCAAAGGCGGGATCGCCCGCCAGCCCGACATAGGCCTTGGTATCCTGTTCTTCCCAAAGGGTTTTCTCGGCGGCCTTCACGGCGCGCATGACCGGCGTCACGCCTTCGGCGTTCTTGTAAACGCCGACGCCAAGGTCGATCTTGTCCGCGCGCGGGTCTTCGCGGAACATCTGCATGAGCTGCATGATCTTGTCGACCGGCTGTTGCGAGAGGGCGTTGAACATCAGATATCTCCGGTTTCGACAGGCAGGGTGGGAAAGGCGCCCCATTCGGTCCATGACCCGTCATAAACCGACCAGTCCTTCTTGCCGATCCGTTCGAGCGCGAGCGACACGACGCAGGCGGTGACACCCGACCCGCAAGAGGTGATCGCAGGCTTCGTGAGGTCCACGCCGGCCTTGTCGAAGACCGCGCGAAGCTCCTCGGGGTCTTTCATCGTCTTGTCTTCGTTGAGTAAATCGGGGAATGGCAGGTTCTTCGACCCGGGGATGTGACCCGGGCGCAGACCCGGCCATGGTTCTTGTTCGGCACCCGCGAAACGCCCGGACGAGCGCGCGTCGATGATCTCGTGATCGCCCAATTTCGCGGCTGCCGAAACCTGTGTCACGTCCTTGACCAGTTGGTTCTGACGCCGTGCCGTCATGTGGCGGTCACGGATCACCGGGGGCAGGTCTTCGACAACGCGACCCTCGGCCAGCCATTTGGGAAAGCCGCCATCGAGCACGGCGACATCCGCGTGCCCCATCAGGCGGAAAAGCCACCAGACCCGGGCGGCGGTTTGCAGCCCCAGGGTGTCATAGACCACCACCTGGTGCCCGTCTCCGACGCCCAAGGCCCTGAGACGGCTCATGAATTTTTCGACCGGCGGGGCCATGTGCGGCAGGTCCGAGCGCGCGTCGGCAATGTCGTCGATATCGAAATAGCGCGCGCCGGGGATATGCGCGGCGGCGTATTCGGCCTTTGCATCGCGCGGGTCGCCGGGCATGTACCACGTCCCGTCGATCACCCGCAGATCAGGGTCCTTGAGATGGGCCGCGAGCCAATCGGTCGAGACCAGGGTTCCGGGATCGTCTTGCGCCATGTTTGCCCCCCATGCGGTTCACGCCATGACTAGCGCGGGGGGGCGAAGCTGACAAGGCCGGACGCCGCAGCGGCCCAGTGTCACGGGGCGCGGGAGAATTCCGTGATCACGGCGCCGCACGGGCCAATCTGCCGGGGAAATCTTGTCAATATCTGAACCCCGCGCACGAGGTTCGGGAAGGCTATGCGAATCGTCGCGCTATCCCCCGTGGCGCAAGAGGCGCTGTTTCTGGCGGTTCCAGTCGCGCTTGGCCTGGGTCTCGCGCTTGTCGTGGGCTTTCTTGCCCTTGCCGATACCGATCTTGATCTTGGCGATTCCGCGGTGGTTGAAATAAAGCACCAGCGGCACGAGCGTCATGCCCTTGCGCTGGGTCGCGTTCCAGAGCCGGGCCAATTCCTTGCGTGAAACCAAGAGCTTGCGCTTGCGCCGCTCCTCGTGGCCAAAGGTCTTGGCCTGTTCGTAGGGCGCGATATAGCTGTTGACCAGCCACAGTTCGCCATTGTCCACATGGGCATAGGCTTCGGCGATGTTGGCGCTGCCCTCGCGCAGAGACTTGACCTCGGAACCTTGCAGGACGATGCCGCATTCGAGGTCTTCCTCGATCGCGTAATCGAAGCGCGCGCGGCGGTTTTCGGCGACCACCTTGTAATTGGGATTGGTTTTTTCCTTGGCCATAACCGGCGTTTTCTAACGCCCGGCGGGGCGACTGTCGAGGGGAAGGTTAAGGCACCGTGCCGCGCGGTTAACGGGGGTTTTCGACAGGGATTCGGGGGGGGTGACATCCGGCTGCCGGACGGCTGCCACCCGGCTGCCGGGGTGCAGTGGGTGTGAAGGAGAAGGCAAAGGATTAATATGACGCGCGAATGACCAGACATGAGCCAAACAGCACGAGGGCGAGCGCCGGAACGGGGGATGGCTTTCGCGACGCCAGCGTCAGGCAGTTTATCCAACAGCGCCATCCCCTCTTCTGAACGGGGTGCAACCCATCCAAAGCGCCAGCCCGTGGGCCGGGCCGGCGCTCGCCCGGCGCCTGCGGCGCTGTTCGGGCGGGACCCGGAAACTCACCGCCCAGCCCGCTTTCCCGTCCAGCCGACGAATGGAAAACTCCTTTCGTCATTTTTTGATAACGAATGAACCATCCCTGCCGTAAAAGGGGCCGTGTCATGACAGGAAACCCGATGAACCGTTATCCCCGCAACATGATCGGATACGGGGCCGACCGGCCCGATCCGCAATGGCCGGGCGCGGCCCGGATCGCCGTGCAGTTCGTGCTCAACTATGAAGAAGGCGGCGAGAATTGCGTGCTGCATGGCGATGCGGCCTCCGAAGCGTTCCTTTCCGATATCGCGGGGGCGACGCCGTGGCCCGGGCAACGGCACTGGAACATGGAGTCGATCTATGAATACGGCGCGCGGGCCGGGTTCTGGCGGCTGCATCGCCTGTTCACCGGGGCGGGCATTCCACTGACGATCTATGGCGTGGCGAGCGCATTGGCGCGCAGCCCCGAGCAGGTCGAGGCGATGAAGAACGCGGGCTGGGAGATCGCGTCGCACGGGCTCAGATGGGTCGAGCACAAGGACATGGCCCCCGAGGACGAGCGCGCGGCCATTGCCGAGGCGGTGCGCCTGCATACCGAGGTGGTGGGCGAGCGGCCGCGCGGCTGGTATACCGGGCGGTGCAGCGAGAACACGGTGCGACTGGTCGCCGAAGAGGGCGGGTTCGATTACATCAGCGATACCTATGACGACGACCTGCCCTATTGGCTGGAAGTGGGCGAGCGCGACCAGCTGATCATCCCCTACACGCTCGAAGCCAATGACATGCGCTTTGCCACCGCGCCGGGATATATCACCGGCGCGCAGTTCTATTCCTACCTGCGCGACGCGTTCGACACGCTTTATCGCGAGGGCAAGGAAGGCCGCCCCGCGATGATGAGCGTGGGGCTGCATTGCCGCCTGATCGGGCGGCCGGGCAAGATTGCCGGGCTGGCGCGGTTCCTGGAGTATATCGGGCGGTTCGACGGTGTGTGGTGCCCGCGGCGGATCGACATCGCGCGGCATTGGGCGAAGGTGCATCCGCCCGTGCGGCGCGAACGGCCCAGCGCGATGGGGCGGGCGGCGTTCGTCGAGCGCTTTGGCGGGGTGTTCGAACATTCCCCTTGGATCGCGGAACGGGCCTGGGAACTTGAGCTTGGCCCGGCGCATGACCGGGCGGCGGGGCTCCATAATGCGCTGGCGCGGATGTTCCGGTCGGCCAGCGACGCGGAGCGGTTGGGCGTGCTCAAGGCGCATCCCGACCTTGCGGGCAAGCTGGCCGCGGCGCAGCGGCTGACCGAGGAGTCGACGGCGGAACAGGCGAGCGCGGGGCTCGATGCGCTGACCGATGCGGAGCGCGCGCGGTTCAGCGAGTTGAACACCGCCTATGTCGAGAAACACGGCTTTCCTTTCATCATCGCGGTGCGCGACCATGACAAAGCGGGGATTCTGGCCGCGTTCGAGCGGCGGATTGCCAATGCGACCGAGGTCGAGTTCGAGGAAGCCTGCAAACAGGTCGAGCGTATCGCGCGGCTGAGGCTGGAGGACATGTTGTGAGCTATGCCTTTCCCCCCGGCGGTTTGCCGGACCAGTCGGAAAATCCCGAAGGCAAGGCGGTCTTTACCGAAGCCTACGCGGTGATCCCGGCAATCACGATGCGCGACATCGTGACGAGCCTCCTGCCCGGCTGGTCGCGGACCCGCGCCTGGATCCTTGCGCGGCCCATGACCGGATTTGCCGAGAGTTTCGCGCAATACGCGGTCGAGGTGGCGCCCGGCGGCGGCAGCGACACGCCCGAGCCGGACGAAGGCGCCGAGGCGATCCTGTTCGTGGCCACTGGGCGCGCGCAACTGACCATAGACGGTGCGCCGCACGAGATGGGACCGGGCGGATATGCCTATATCCCGGCGGGGGCGGATTGGTGGCTGCACAACCCGGGGCCGGACCCGTTTGGATTTCACTGGGTGCGCAAGCATTGGGCCGGGGCGCCGGGGGTGGGACGGCCCGATGCGTTTGTCACCAATGAACGCGATGTCGCCGTGGACTGGATGCCAGGCACCGACAAGTGGGGCACGCAGCGATTTGTCGCGCCGCATGACCTGCGCCATGATTGCCACCTCAATATCGTGACCTTCCGTCCCGGCGGGCGCATTCCCTTTGCCGAGACCCACGTGATGGAGCATGGGATCTATGTTCTTCAGGGCCGGGCGACATACCTGCTCAACCAGGATTGGGTGGAGGTGGGGCCGGGCGATTTCATGTGGCTGCGCGCCTTTTGCCCGCAAGCCTGCATCGCGAAGGGCGACGAGGATTTCCGCTACCTGCTTTACAAGGACGTGAACCGGCATGTGCCGCTCAGGGTGGGCGGATGATCGGGATTACGGCCGAACCGCTGACCGCGGCGGCGTTCGCGCCGTTCGGCGACGTGCTCGAGGCGCGCGGCGAGCCCGACCGGATCATCAATCGCGGGAAATGCGGGCGCTGGCATGACCGGGCGCAGCTCGATTTCGGACCCGGCGGGCAGGCCGGGATTTCGATGTTCCTCGCCGAGGCGCGCAACCTGCCCTATCGGCTCGACCTGCTGGAGCGCCACCCGGAGGGCAGCCAGGCGTTCCTGCCGATGCATGGGCGGGAGTGGCTGGTGATCGTGGCACCGGATGCGGGCGGGCGCCCGGGCGCACCGCGGGCCTTTGTCGCGGGCGGCGACCAGGGGGTGAATTTCCATCGCGGCACCTGGCACGGGGTTCTGACGCCGCTGCATGATCCGGGGCTGTTCGCGGTGGTGGACCGGATCGGGGACGGTGCGAACCTGGAAGAACATGCATTGGAGCCGCCGGTCATGGTGGACCTCTAGGATGGGTTGCACAGGATCAAGTTCAATCCGCCCGGGCTGCTTGCAGCACGGGCAGCGCCCGACCCGCCCCATGGGCGGGCGCTTTGCACCCACCCCGGGCCGGGCGCTGCCCTCGCGGTGGGCATCAGCCGAATCCCGTCGGCACAAAATGCTATAGGCCGCCGGCAGAGAGCGGCCGGACAACAGGAGAGGAGACAGACATGGCAACGACGTCGATCGAAACGCAGGAACAGCTGCGCGACCCGGACTACATGCCGCCGCTGGCGCGGGCGGTGCCGCTGGGCATCCAGCACGTGCTGGCGATGTTCGTGTCGAACGTGACGCCGGCGATCATCGTCGCGGGCGCCGCGGGGATCGGGTTCGGCTCGGACCAGGGGGAGCTCGGCTTTCCCGACATGAGCTACATGATCCAGATGTCGATCCTCTTTGCCGGGGTCGCGACACTGATCCAGACCATCGGCATGGGGCCGGTGGGGGCGCGGCTGCCGATCGTGCAGGGCACGTCGTTTGCCTTCGTGCCGATCATGATCCCGGCGGTGGCAGGTTTGGGCACGGCGGGCCTCGGCGGGCTGATGACGGGCGTGGTACTGGGCGGCCTCTTCCATTTCTGCCTTGGCTTCTTCGTCGGGCGCATCCGCTTTGCCCTGCCGCCGCTGGTGACCGGGCTGATCGTGCTGATGATCGGGCTGGCGCTGGTCAAGGTGGGTATCCAGTATTCGGCGGGCGGGGTTCTGCGATACAACGCCATCCACCTGCAATCGGCGGCGGGTGCGGCGCAGGTGCCGGTCGAACCGGACGAACGCAGCGCGGGGCTGGCCGCGGGGTTCGGCACGCTGAAATACTGGCTGCCGGCGCTGGTCGTGGTGGTGGTCACGCTGGCGCTCAAGTTCTTTACCCGGGGTTTCATCTCGACCGCGGCGGTGTTCCTGGGCATTCTCGCGGGATATGCCGTGGCGCTGGTCATGGGGCAGGTGAGCTTCGCGAATGTCGGCAATGCCGCCTGGTTCGAGGTGCCGATGCCGTTCAAATATGGCTGGGAGATCAACTGGGCCATCGTGATCGGCATGTGTTTCATGGCCGTGGTCTCGGCGATCGAGACGGTGGGCGATGTCAACGGCATCACCAAGGGCGGCGCCGGGCGCGAAGCCACCGACCGCGAAATCTCGGGCGCGACCTTTGCCGACGGTCTGGGCACCGCGGTGGGCGGGGTGTTCGGCGGGCTGCCCAACACATCGTTCAGCCAGAACGTCGGCCTTGTCGCCATGACCGGCGTGATGAGCCGCCATGTCGTGACCATCGGGGCGGTGTTCCTGATCGTCGCGGGCTGCATGCCGGTCGTGGGCGCGATGATCCGCACCATGCCCGAGCATGTGCTGGGCGGGGGCGTGATCGTGATGTTCGGCATGGTCGCGGCTTCGGGGATCAACATGCTTTCGGACGTGACCTGGAACCGGCGCAACATGGTGATATTTGCCACGTCACTTTCGGTGGGTCTCGGCCTGCAACTGGTGCCGGAGGCGTTGCAGCACCTGCCACGCACGGCGCAGATCCTGCTGACCAGCGGGCTCTTGCCCTCGGCGGGGCTGGCCATCATCCTCAATCTCGTTCTGCCCGAGGACCTGGACAAGTGAGACCGGCGCGGCGGCGGGCCAGGGGCCGGCC
>LJSU01000035.1:0-37106 GCA_001314705.1 Rhodobacteraceae bacterium HLUCCO07 | reverse complement strand
ATCCGCCACGACGGAGGGGGTCGTCCTCGGCTCATCACGATTTGCCGCGCAACTGCGTCGTTTTCGTCATAATCGGATATTTCACTTGCCATGCGGAATCTGTCAGGTATCCGGGCATGATCCAATGACAAGAAAACCGAGGCCGATGACCCGCGACCAGACCCTCCGAGAGGCAAGCACCCAGATCACGTCAGCAAACACCCCCAACCCCGACACGACCCCCGCCGCCACCAATCCGCGCGACGCGCGCGACTGGGTGAAGGTTCTGGCGCGCTACCGCGACCCCGACATCGGGCGCAGCACCTTCGAGCTTGGCCTGACCGCGGGGCTGTTCCTTGGGCTCTGGGCATTGGCGTGGTGGGCGCTCTCGGTGAGCTACCTGTTGGCCTTTGCCCTCTCGTGCCTCAATGCCGGGTTCCTGCTGCGGCTTTTCACGATCCAGCATGATTGCGGCCACGGGTCGTTCTTTCACAACCGAAGCGTCAGCGATTGGGTCGGGCGGGTGATCGGGGTGCTGACGCTCACCCCCTATGACGTCTGGCGGCGCACCCATTCGGTGCATCACAGCACCTCGGGCAATCTCGGCCGGCGGGGCATGGGCGACGTGCACACCATGACGGTCGAGGAATACCGCCGCGCATCGCCGCTGGCACGACTGCGCTATCGTATCTATCGCCACCCGCTGATCCTGTTCGGGCTTGGCCCGGCCTGGCTCTTCCTGGTCCAGAACCGGCTGCCGCTCGGGTTGATGAGGCAAAGTCGCTATTGGCTGAGCGCGATGCTGACCAACCTGGCGATTCTCGCCGGTCTGGGACTGATCTGGTATTTCGGCGGAGTGATGCCACTCTTGCTGATCTTCCTGCCCAGCACGCTGATCGCGGCGACGGCGGGGCTTTGGCTGTTCTACGTGCAACACCAGTTCGAGAGCACCGAGTGGCAGGATGACGCGCATTGGCAATTGCACGATTCCGCGCTGCATGGCAGCTCGCATTACGTGCTGCCGCCGGTCCTGCAATGGCTGAGCGCCAATATCGGCATTCACCATGTCCACCATCTCTATAGCCGGATCCCGTTCTATCGGTTGCCCGATGTGCTGCGCGATCATCCGGTGCTGGCGGCAAGCAACCGCATGACGATCCGGGAAAGCCTCGGCAATGTGCGGCTCAAGCTCTGGGACGAGAAGGACCACAGGTTGTTGTCATTCAAGCAAATGCGGGCACTCTACGGCTGATCCTTCGGGCGGGCGGTGGCGGTATGCGACGGCACACCATTTTGCGGCTTACCTCGCGCGCGATCCTTGCTAGAAGGCGGACCGAAGCCAGCAGGGAGACCGGACCATGCCCGCCATTACCGAAGAGCACCTGATCGAGAGCATCGCCGAGGCGCTGCAATTCATTTCCTATTACCACCCGGCGGATTTCGTCGAGGCGATGAGCGCGGCCTGGGCGCGCGAGCAGAACAAGGGCGCGAAGGACGCGATGGCGCAGATCCTCGTCAATTCGCGCATGTGCGCGATGGGCCGCCGCCCGATCTGCCAGGACACAGGCGCGGCCAATATCCACGTCAGGATCGGGGTCGAGGCGCCGCTGAAATTGAAGCGGTCCTTGCAGGAGATCTGTGACGAGGGCACGCGGCGCGGATACCAGCGCGACACCAACCCGCTGCGCGCGAGCGTGGTGGTCGATCCGTTCGGCGCGCGCAGGAATTCGGGCGACAACACGCCCTGCATGCTCAGCGTCGAGATGGTCGCGGGCGACACCGTCGAGGTCGAGGTCGCGGCCAAGGGCGGCGGATCGGAGAACAAGGCCAAGTTCACCACGCTCAACCCGAGCGGCAATGTCGCCGACTGGGTGGTCGAGACGGTCGAGAGCCTTGGCGCGGGATGGTGCCCGCCCGGTATCCTCGGGATCGGGGTGGGCGGCAATGCCGACCGGGTGATGGCGCTGGCCAAGCAGGCGCTGTCCGAGCCGATCGACATGGCGGACCTCTTGCGCCGGGGGCCGAAGGACCGGGCCGAGGAATTGCGTTGCGAGATTTACGAGCGGGTCAACGCGCTTGGGATCGGGGCGCAGGGGCTGGGCGGGGTGACGACCGTTCTGGACGTGAAGGTGAAGAGTTTCCCGACCCATGCGGCGTCGCTCCCGGTCGGGCTCATCCCGAATTGCGCGGCGACGCGGCATGTGCATTTCACGCTCGACGGGTCTGGACCGGCGGAGTTCACGCCGCCAAACATGGACCTCTACCCCGATATCCTGCTCGATGCGGCCGGGGCGCAGAGCCGCAAGCTCGACCTAGACAACCTGACGGATGATGTGCTGGCGAGCCTCACGCCGGGGGAAACGCTCTTGCTGTCGGGCACGCTCTACACGGGGCGCGACGCGGCGCACAAGCGGATGATCGAGATGCTGGACCGGGGTGAGGCGCTGCCCGTCGATCTGCGCGGCAAGGCGATCTATTACGTGGGGCCGGTCGATGCGGTGGGCGACGAGGCGATCGGACCGGCGGGGCCCACGACGTCGACCCGGATGGACAAGTTCACCGACCGGATCCTGGCCGATACGGGGCTCAAGCTGATGGTCGGCAAGGCCGAGCGCGGGCCGGTGGCGCTGGAGGCGATCGCGAAACACAAGGCGGCCTACCTGATCGCGGTGGGGGGCGCGGCCTACCTCGTCTCGAAGGCGATCAAGGCGGCGAAACCGGTGGCGTTCGAAGACCTCGGCATGGAGGCGATTTACGAATTGAAGGTCGAGGACATGCCGGTGACGGTGGCAGTGGACACGGCCGGCAACTCGATCCACCGGACCGGCCCGGCGGAGTGGAAAAAGAAGATCGCCGAACGGGTGTGACGGGGGCAGTGACGGGGTAAATGTCCATGTTATGCTCTTGGCGCGCGGAAACCGCCACATTCGCTAAACTGGATAGTGGAGCGCAATAGTTTGTCGACTCGCTGATAGATCGAGGATGCATCGACGAGGGAGGTATTACCTTTGACCACATTTATCGCCGACGCATTCAAGGCCCTTTTCGTGATTATCGCGATCCTAGCATTGGTCCTTTCCGTTTTCGCCGGAACCGGCTTCATGGTGGCCTATGGCCCGGTCGCAGGCTTTGCAGTGGGCGCCTTGGCGGTCTGTGGGGCGATTTCGATTCTCGGTACGATAGCACTTCTGATCGAGAATAACCGTCTACTCAAACAGATCGCCGACAATCTCACCCCGACACCGCCAGCCCGGCCTAACCCGCCAGGCTCACCGGATTCTCCGTGGGAGGCGCAATAAGAATGAAAACCACGCAATAAAATTGGCCAGCAACAGATTAACCGACGCGCTATAGCGTGTCTTAGAAAATCGGATTCGTCCCCTGCCGGACGATAGGGCGGTACATGGCCGCGGTCGGGTGCTCACAACATCAGCGCAGTGCAATTTATCTTGCAACGTCATCCCCTGATCGAAGCGGTGCGCATCATATCAAAAGCACCCGGCCGGAGGGCGGCCAGGTGCTGCCCGGGCGGCTTCGCCGCTGTTCCGGGCGGGGCGGGCGCTGTCCGGGCCGCATGCGACCCGGGCGGGTGGATCCAACACCCTCACGCCAGCGCCGCCTGCAATGCGCGCTGCACCCCGGGCGCACCGGCCACCACGCCCGCGACCTGTGGATGGGCGTTGTTGAAGCGCAGCGGCGCGCCGTGGCGGTCGGTGACGCGTGCGCCCGCCTCTTCGAGAATGATCGCGCCCGCGGCGATGTCCCATTCCCAGCTGTCGCGCAGGGTCAGCATCGCGTCGTGCCGCCCTTCGGCAACCAGCGCCAGGCGATAGGCGAGCGAGGGGCGATGGGCGCGGGTGACGGGCGGGACCGCGCCGTTTTTCCAGTGGTGGGCATCGAGCGCGGGGCGCGCGGCCAGCACCGAGGCCCCGGCCAGACCCTCGCGGCCCGACACGCGGATCGGCGCGCCGTTGAGCGTGGCCCCCTGCCCGCGCGCGGCGGCATAGAGCCGGTCCTTGAGCGGCAGATAGACCACCCCGGCGATGGGCCGCCCGTTCTCGACCACCGCGAGCGCGTGGGCCCATGTCTTGTCCCCGTTGATGAAGCTGCGGGTGCCGTCGAGCGGATCGACGATGAAGACGCGCTCGTGCCCGAGCCGAACCGCGCTGTCCTCGCTCTCCTCCGACAGCCAGCCATAAGCGGGGCGCAGGGCGCGGAGCGTCTCTTGCAGCATCACGTTGACAGCAAGGTCGGCCTCGGTCACCGGGCCGGCCCCGCCGGGCTTGTCCTCGGAGGTGTAGGGGCCACCGAAATAGCCGGTGGCGATCCGCCCCGCCTCGCGCGCGACATGGATCAGGAGGGCGAGATCATTCTCCGGCAAGCGTCAGCCCCTCGACCAGGATCGACGGCACCACCCGCGACAGCCACGGGCGCGCATCGTTGGCGGGCCGCAGCGTGGCGAACATCTCGCGCAGGTTGCCCGCGATGGTACATTCGTTGACCGGGTAGGCGATCTGCCCGTTCTCGACCCAGAAGCCCGAGGCGCCGCGCGAGTAATCTCCGGTATTGGGGTTGATGGTCGAGCCGATGAGCGAGGTCACCAGAAGCCCGGTGCCCATCTCGGCCATCAGTTCTTCGCGGCTTTGCGCGCCTTGCGTCAGCGCCACGTTCCAGGGGCTGGGCGACGGTCCGCCGCCGGTGCCGCGCGCGGCGTTGGCGGTGCTTTGCATCCCCAGCTTGCGGGCAGTGGCGAGATCGAGCGTCCAGCCCGTGAGCACACCGTTTTCCACGATGGCGCGTTTGCGTGTCGGCAGCCCTTCGGCATCGAAAGGGCGCGAACCGGTGGCGCGGGGGCGGTGCGGGTCCTCGATGAGCGACAGCCCGTCGGGCAGGATCAGTTTTCCCAGATCGTCGCGCAGGAAGGACGCGCCCCTAGCAATGGAGGCCCCGTTGACCGCGCCCAGAAGATGCCCGACAAGCGACGCGGCAATCCGTTCGTCGAAAAGCACCGGCCAGGCCCCGGTGGGCGGTTTGCGCGCGCCGAACATGGCCACGGCGCGTTCGCCCGCCGTTTGCCCGATCTCCTCTGCGCTGCGCAGGTCGCCCTGGAAGATGCGCGAGTCGCCGTCATGTTCGCGCTCCATCGCGCGGCCCTCGCCCGCGATCGCCACCGCATAGAGCGAGCGATCGGTGCGCGCGTAGCCGCCGGAAAAGCCGTTGGTCGCGGCAAGGTGAACGCGACGCGCGGAATAGCCGGCGCTGGCCGATTGCACCTGTGTCACGCCCTTGACCGCGAGCGCGGCAGCCTCGGCCGCGCGGGCATCGTTTTCGAGCGCGGCGGGGTCCGGCTCGGGCGCGGGGTCACAGAGTTCGAGCGCGGCAATGTCCCAGTCGCGGGCGAACTGCGACGGATCGGCCAGCCCGACATGCGGGTCCTCGGGTGCTTCGCGGGCCATGGCGACGGCGCGTTCGGCCATCTCGGCCATGGTCTCGGGGCGAATGTCGGAGGCCGAGACCACGGCCTGGCGCCGGCCCATGATCACCCGCAGGCCCAGGTCGGTGCCCTCGGCACGCTCGGCCTGTTCCAACTGCCCGGCGCGCACGTCGATCGAGACGGCCCGCCCGTCCACGGCCATGGCGTCGGCGGCCTCGGCCCCGGCCTTTTTCGCGGCGTCGAGAAGCGCGCGGGTGAGGGTTTCCAGAGATTGGGTCATGGTTCGGCCTCCTGCATCGGGTTCAGGTAGACAGACCGCGCGCCCGGTGCAAGCCCGCCCGGGTCAAAAGGACCGCCGGATCGCTCCGACGGTCCCTGCCCGCCTCATGGCGGGAAATGCAAGCCGGGTTACTTGACCCGTTGACCGTTGGCCAGAACCTGCCCGTCGTTTTCGACCTCGATCGTGGATGTGAGCACGTCCTCGCCCTCGCCGGGGACGGCGAACATCGACAGCATCATGCGCGCGCCCATGACCTGTTCCTCGGGCACGAGGCCCATCCCGACCAGCGTGTCCATGAGGCCGTTGGCCCCGGTCAGGCGCAGCTGGATCGTGCCCTCGGTCCCCTGCATGCCCTGTGTCGTCATCACGGTCGGGAAATCGACATCGATGCCGCCTTCGCCGGTGAGCGACGCGCCCCCGGCGGTGACTTCGAGCTGGTTGAGATCGAGCCGCTCGATCTCGCCGGGCATTTCGATCTCGCCACGCTCGACCGCCTCCATCTCTTCGGGATCGAACAGGTCGAAGGCAAGCTTGCCCCTGCCCGAGAGGTCAAGCGCGATGGTGGCCGGGTCACGCGGCAGTTCGCCCTCGGGATCGACCATGTCCCAGATCGTGTCGGACATGGTGAAATCGCCCAGTGTGAGGCCCATCGCGAAATCCTGTACCTCGTCGGATTTCTGCAACGGCATCAGCAGCTTGAGCGCGATTTCGTCAAAGGCGAAATCGACGGGAGAGGGCAGGTCCGCAGCCTCGAACGCGGCGGTCAATCCGCGCGACATGATGTCGTATTTCAGCCCCGAGGGTGACATTCCGACCGCGAACACGCCCGAGCCGGTCGATGTCTGGGCCTTGAGCTGATCGCTGCCGTCGTCGAACTCCAGATCCATGCGCCCGCCCTGGTAGGAAAACTCGCCATCAAAGCCGAACCCCGCCTGCAGCATCGCATTCACATCCTCGGAGTCGAAACCGCCCTCGATCGGATAGGTGGCGGTGCCGTCGAAATTCATCCGGTCCATGCCGCCGGTGAGGTTGAGAAACTCGTCGCTGTCGTCGGGATTGACGAAATCGAACATGTAGGCGACGGCGCCGGTGCTCATCACCTGGGCCAGTTCGCGCACATCGCCGATCCTCGTCACCGACGAGCCGCGCACATCCCCGATCGTCAGCTCCGCCGTCCCGATCTCCTTGACCTCGCCCTCGGCGATGATCTCGTTCAGGCGGGCGCGCAGCTCGTCGGCGGAATAGGTATAGGTGATCTCGTCAGGGGCGCCTGCCGCGACCATCTCGAAACCGCTGCTGCTATAGTCGAGACTTACCTTCACCGGGTCCTCGCCATCGGGTTCAACGTCGACCACCACCGGCACCGGCGAGGGCAGTTCGACCGACACCGTGCCATCGCCACGATCGACGAACCCGATCTGGCCCAGCGTGATCGCCACCGTGCCTTCGTCCTCGGGCAAGGGCATGGTCATGCGCATGTCGCGCACCGACAGCGTGTCACCCGCCTGCACCTCGGTCGCCGTCACCTCGTAACCAAGTGTTTCGAAATAGTTTTTCCAATCATTCCAGACCTGATCGGAGGTCACGTCGGCCAGCGCGACCGAACCCGACGTGAAACCGATCATCGCGGTCGTGCCGCATAGCATCCTGAAGTTCGACATCTGACTGTCCTCTTTTGAAATCTCGTTATCAACTCTCATGGTTCACGGTCCGAGAATCAACCCTCGGTCACGCTGGACCGCAGCCCGCGGGAGGTTTACCACTGGACGGGATGGAACAGGGAGACGTGAATGACCCACTTGACAGGAAAAACCGTACTGATCACGGGCGCGAGCCGCGGCATAGGCGAAGCGGCGGCGCGGCTTTTCGCGCATGAGGGTGCGCAGGTCGTGCTGGCGGCCCGCACCGAGACCGACACCGCCCGCATCGCCGACGAGATCGGGGCCAATGCGCGCGCCGTGGCCTGTGACGTGAGCCGGTTCGCGGACATTCAGGCCGCCGTCGATCTGGCGGCAAGCACGTTTGGCGGTCTCGACATCCTGATCGGCAATGCCGGGGTGATCGAGCCGATTTCGCCGCTCGACGCCTCGGACCCCGAAGGCTGGGGCCAGGCGATAGATATCAACCTCAAGGGGGTCTATCACGGGATGCGCGCGGCGATGCCGGTGATGGAAAAGGCTGGCGGCGGCACGATCATCACCATCAGCTCGGGCGCGGCGCACAGCCCGCTCGAAGGCTGGTCGCATTACTGCGCCTCCAAGGCCGGCGCGGCAATGCTGACCCGCTCGGCACATCTCGAAGGCGCGGGCAAGGGGCTGCGCATCATGGGGCTGTCGCCCGGCACCGTGGCCACGCAGATGCAGCGCGAGATCAAGGCCAGTGGCATCAACCCGGTCAGTACGATGGAATGGGAGGATCACATCCCCCCCGAATGGCCCGCCAGGTGCCTGGCCTGGATGTGCGGTCCGGATGCCGACGAATTCCTGGGCGAGGAGATTTCCCTGCGCGACGAGGCCGTACGCCGCCGGATCGGCGTGGCATGATCGAGCTGGCGAAAGAAGGCGGGTTGTGGACCGTCACGCTTAACCGGCCCGACAAGGCCAATTCGCTCACCGCCGCGATGCTCGAAGAGCTGATCGCCATTGCCGAGGCGGCGCAGGAGGCGCGGGCGCTGATCCTGACCGGGCGGGGCAAGGTCTTTTCCGCAGGGGCCGATCTCGAGGCGGCGAAGGCGGGGCTGGCCACGAGCCCGCTCTGGGAACGGCTTTCGGGCGCCATTGCGGCGCTGCCGGGGCTGTCGATCGCCGCGCTCAACGGCACGCTGGCCGGGGGCGCGATGGGCATGGCGCTGGCCTGTGATCTTCGGCTGGCGGTGCCGGGAGCCAAGTTCTTCTACCCGGTGATGAAGCTCGGCTTCCTGCCGCAACCCTCCGATCCGGCCCGCATGGCCGCGCTGATCGGTCCGGCACGCGCCAAGCTGATCCTGATGGGCGGCCAGAAGATCGAGGCAGAGGAGGCGCTGCGCATGGGCCTGATCGACCGGATCGTGGAGGGTGACGCCCTCATGGACGCGGCCCGCAGCATCGCCGCCGACACCATCGCACAGGACCCCGGGATCGCCCACGCCATCAAGACCCTGATCCAGCGCTGATGCGGTCCGCGACGCCCTGACCCGGCCCTTCATCTTGCGGTCAAATACTCTGGGAGTGAATGGCGAAGCCAGAGGGGGCAAAGCCCCCTTGCCCGTCAGCGACCGCGCACCCGTCGCTTTCCCGGTGTCTTCGACCTGAACCCGGGCGGGCGTTTCCGGACCCATGCCACGAAGGCCGCCAGCCGCGGATGGGCACGCAGGGCGGTGATGGTGTTGTAATCGCGCGCCAGGTCGGTTTCCGACAGGGTCGCGTGGATCTCGTTGTGACAGATCTGGTGCAGGAGCACCGTCTCGCCGCCCTTGCCGCCGCGCAGGCGCGGGACGAGGTGGTGACGGCTTTGCGGGACATCGGCGGGGATGGGCCGGTCGCAGAGCGGGCAGATCGGATCGGTCTCAGGCATCGGGCCTCTTGCGCAGGGCGGGTCGATCGGCAAAGGATGCCCGAGTTTACGGATGAGGGGCGCAAATGGAAAGCCGGCCGGAAATCGTGCAATGGGCCGCGTGTCCCGGGCCTTGCGGGCCGGAGACCGCCACATGAGCCATGCGCTGGTCATCGGGGCCGGGCCGGCCGGCCTGGTGGCGGCCGAGGCGCTGGCGCGGGCGGGGTTGTCGGTGACGGTGGCCGAGGCGAAACCCTCGGTCGGACGCAAGTTCCTGATGGCCGGCAAGTCGGGGTTGAACCTGACCAAGGACGCGCCGTTCGAGACATTCCTTTCCGCCTATGGCGCGCGGGCCGACGCGCTGCGCCCGATGCTCGAGGCGTTCGGGCCGGGCGATGTGCGGGCCTGGGCCGAGGGGCTGGGGCAGACGGTCTTCACCGGCTCGTCGGGGCGGGTTTTCCCGCACACGATGAAGGCATCACCCCTCTTGCGCGCCTGGCTGGGGCGGCTTGACGGGCTGGGCGTTGCGATCCGCACGCGCTGGCGTTGGACCGGGGGCGCGACATTCGACACGCCCGAAGGGCGGCAGGTGCTGGCGCCGGATGTCACCGTGCTGGCCTGTGGCGGGGCGAGCTGGGCAAGGTTGGGGTCGGACGGGGCCTGGAGCGCGCAGTTTCCCGGCACGGATATTGCCCCGTTCCGCCCCGCGAACATGGGGTTCCACGTCGATTGGTCCGCGCACATGGCCCGGCATTTCGGCCAGCCGGTCAAGAACGTGGTCCTGCACGCGGGGCCGGTGCAACAGCGCGGGGAGTTCGTGGTCTCGGCGCGCGGGATCGAGGGTGGCGGGGTCTATGCCGTCTCGGGCGCGATGCGCGACGGGGCGGCGCTGGTGCTCGACCTCCTGCCCGATCTTGGCGAGGCGGACATCCGCGCCCGGCTGGCGGCACGACGGCCCAAGGAGAGCCTCGCCAACACCTTGCGCAAGCGGCTCAAACTCGACCCGGTGAAACAGGCGCTCCTGATGGAGTTTGCCCGTCCCCTGCCCGATGACCTGGCCCCGGTCTTGAAGGCGCTGCCGGTGCGCCATGGCGGGCCGCGCCCGATGGACGAGGCAATCTCGACCGCCGGGGGACTGCGCTTCGAGGCGCTGGACCGGGGGCTGATGCTGCGCGACCGGCCGGGATGGTTCGCCGCGGGCGAAATGCTGGATTGGGAGGCGCCGACGGGTGGCTATCTGCTGACCGGGTGCCTGGCCACCGGGCGCTGGGCGGGGGAACATGCGGCGGCGTGGGTTTCGGGGCGGAATTGACAATCGTCAATGCCTGGCGGCCCGACCCGTGACAGAGGTGCAAGGCACCGGGTCATGCGCACGAAAGGGGCTGAGATGGGGTTGTTCTTCCTTGGGTTCTTCTGGTTCGCAGGCATGGCGGTCGCCACCGCCCTGCCCATCGTGATGGGCGCCCGTCATGGTGTGGCGCTGGCCTTGGGGATCGCGATCCTCTGCCTTGTGGCGTTGCAGGGGCTGCATTTTTCCGCGGGACTTGCCTGTGCCGGGGGGGCCTGCGGCGACCTTGGGGCGCTGATGGATCATATCCGGCTGGTGCTGGCCTCGCTCACCGGGCTGGGCCTCGTGGCTGGGCTTGGGGCCGCTTGGATGATCCGGCGGCGAGAAGGCGCGGAGCGGGGCTGAGCGCTTCAGCTCAGCGCCTCGACCCGGGCGCCGCCGAAGCGGGCGACCATGTCGGTGATGCCCTGTTCATCAGGCATGAGGCAGGCCGCGGTCGAGAGCGCATCGGCCAGCCCCGCCGAACGGGCCGAGATGCTGACCGCGCGGGTGGGTGGCTCCTTGCCCAGCGGCGAGAGGATATGCCCCTGATTGCCATCGGCGTCGAGCACCGTTCCAAGCGTTTGCGAACTCGCCAGGGCGCGATCGGACAGGGTGAGTGCGCCGCCGGACTTCAATTCGACCGGCCAGTCGGGGCCGATCGCCTGCATCTCGCCAGTGTCGATGAAGCCCATCTCCAGCCCTTCGCGCCGCAGGAGCATGGCCACCCGGTCGGCCACCACGCCCTGCGCCACGCCGTTGAGCGTGAGCGCCATGCCGGGGCGGGCAAACCGCACGGACTGCGCGGAGAAGTCCACCCCGCGCCAGCCGATCAGGGCGCGCGCCTGCGCGATCTCGTCCCCGGTCGGGGCGCGACCCGCGGCATGGGCCTCGGCCAGCGCCGCCCAGAGCGGTTGCACCGTGGGATCGAAGCGCCCGCCACTGGCCGCGTGAACCGCGGCGCAAAGCGCCAGGCATTCGAGCAGTTCCGGCGCGGGCGCGTCGAGCTGACCCGCGCGGTTGAGCCGCATCAGGGCCGAGTCCGTATTGTAGAGGCTGAACACCTCTTCGAGCCGTGCAATCTCGGCCAGCGCCATGCGGGCAAGGCGCGCGCCATCGGGATGGGCAAGGCGCAGTTCCACCCGCGCACCCATCGCGAAACCGCGCCAGACGCGCGAGGGCTCGGAGGCCAGCGCGGGCAGTCCGGCAGCGAGCGGAAGTGCGGCGGAAATGGTCAGCAGGCGGCGGCGGGTCAGGCGGCGCATGGGTTTATCCTCCGCTCGTGTTGGTGATCGCCCGCAGGCGGTCGAGATAGTCGCTGTCATCGTCGCCGGAAGGCGCGGTCTCGGGCGCGTTCTCGGGGCCGAAGACGCGATCGTCGGGAATATCGGCCAGCTCCATCAGCACCCCGCCATGCCGGTCGGCGAAATCGCGGGCGGCGGCGCGGTCGGAGAAGGGCACGAACTCCTGCGCGCCCATGCCACCGGCGATGGCCGCGCCTACGACATAGACGGCCTCATCGGCGGCGATCCAGTTGTCCTTGCCGGGATCGTCCCAATCGGGCGCCACGGCCATGTCACTGACATAGATCGCGCTGATCGCGTGGCTTTGCTCGGGCATCCGGCGATAGGCCTCGGCGTCGCGCACCTGGCTGAAAAAGAGCGGATGGGGCATGCCGTCGAGATGCACCTGCGCCTTGGGTCCGGGATGTTCGAGCAGGTCCATCTGGCAGAAATGGCCCACCGCCTCGGCGGTCATGGTGACGGGATCCGGGGGCGCTTCGGCCTCTTCCTTGCAGGCGGTGAGCGCGAGAATGGCGAGAAGGACAATGCGTTTCATGGGGTCACCCTGCGGAACGCCGCGACGGCCAGCGCCAGCGCGGCAAAGGGCCAGAGCGCGAGCGAGGTGAGCGCGGCCCAGGCCGGGATGGAACTGGCCGCCCCCGCGAGGCCCGCAGCGGCGGCGGTCGCCTCGGACGCGGCGAGGTTGAAGAGGCGGAACGCATCGGCCGGGTTGGCCAGCATCGCCCAAGGGAAAATGTCGGTGGTAAAGCGCCCGCCGTCATCGGCAACGAGCGCGGCCAGGAGACCCAGATCGTAAAGCACGATCAGCCCGAGCCAAAGCCCGATCGCCAGCCCCGCCGCCCCCGAGGGGCGCCGCGAGAGCGCCGAAAGCGCATAGCCCGCGCCGAGAAACACCGCGCCCAGCACCATCGACGACCAGAAGAGCCGCCACAGCGCGGGAATCCCGGCAAGCGCACGGTCGTCACCGATCCAGGCCGCCAGCGCCGCCAGCCCGTAGCCTGCCGCCAGCGCAATGGCCAGCACCGCGACATGGGCAAGAAGCTTGCCCAGAAGGATCTCGCTGCGCGACAGCGGATAGGTGAGCAAAAGCGGCAGCGTTCCGCGCTCGACCTCGCCCGCCAACGCGTCGAAACTCATCAGCAGCGCGACCAGCGGCACGAGATAGACCGCCAGAGAGGTAAGCGAGGCCACCACCACCGAAAGCCGGTCGGCCCCGAGCGCACCGGTGGGCGCGGACCCCGCCGCCGACAGGACCAGTGAGAAAAGCGCCATCATCGCCACCGCAACCGCCACCCAGCGGTTGCGCAGGGCGATGCGGAACTCGGTCTGCGCCATGGAAAGGATGCGATTCATTGCCCGGCCCTCCGGCTGTAATGGCTGTAGATGTCTTCGAGGCTGGGCGGCTGGATGTCGATATCGGCGATCCGGTCGGACAGGTCGGCAATCCGGACCAGCACGGAAAGCTTCTCGTCCTGCGGGCAGGACAGCACCACCTGTTCGCCCTCTTGTTCCGACCCGGGCAACGCCTTGAGCAGTGTCGTGGTGGAACAGGGGATGTCCGAAGGCGTGACCACGATGCGCACCGGCAAGGTGGCGCGGCGGCGCAGGTCGGCCATCGACCCTTCGGCCACGATGACGCCGCCCGAGAGGATCACCATCCGGTCGGTGCGCGCCTCGACCTCGGTCAGCGCGTGACTGGACAGAAGGATCGCCGTGCCCTCGGCGGCCAGCCCGTCGAGAATGGCATAGAAATCACGCCGCGAAACGGGATCGAGCCCCGATGTCGGCTCGTCCAGCACCATCAGGCGCGGGGTGCCGATGAGCGCCTGTGCAAGGCCAACGCGCTGGCGCATGCCCTTGGAATAGGTGCCGATCCGGCGGTTGGCGGCCGCGCCCAGCCCCACCCGGTCGAGCAGCGCCATCGCGCCCGAGGCGGGCAGCCCGCGCAGGCGCAGGTAATGGGCGATCTGTTCGCGTCCGCTCAACGCCGGGTGAAAGGCCACGTTCTCGGGCAGGTAGGCCACGCCATCGCGCGCGCGGGACGATCCCGGCGTGGTGTCCAGCACCTCGACCGTGCCCTCGTCATGGGGGATGAGGCCGAGCACGATCTTCATCAGCGTGGATTTGCCCGCGCCGTTATGGCCCAGAAGCGCCACGCGCTCACCGGCCGCCACCGAGAGCGACACGTCGCAGAGCGCCGCGACACCGTCAAAGCGTTTAGTGAGATGTGAGAGGGTCAGCATCGTTGAACTTTCGTGTTTTCGCCGCCGCGATGGCCTCGGCCTCATCGGCCAGGAACTCGGGCGGAACGGGAATTTCGACAGGATGGGTGAGCGGCGCGCGATCGACCACGCCACCGGGCAGCGTTGCGGGAAAGGCGGCCTGCGACCAGCGCACGAGCTGCACCGCGGGCGATCCCATCAGGAGCTTGGCCGAGGGTTGCGACCACAGGATGTGATCCATCAGGTCATTGGGTCGGAACGCGCTGTCGGCCCGCCCGTCGCCGTCAAGGTCGAAAGCCGGGTGGTCGGACCAGAAATTGCCGCGCCCGGCAAGGCTCCATTCGACATCCGTGGTGCCGACATACTTGACCTGCGTGCGGTTGCCGATGAAGGCGTTGCCGGTGATGCCGTTGCGTTCAGAACCGGCGGTGAAATGGATGCCGATCTCGCAGCCCTCGAAGCGGTTGTTCGCAATGAGGTTCTTGTGGGCGTTGTAGATGAAGGTGCATTTCTCATGCGTGCCGCCGCGGACCAGGTTTCCGGCAACGTCGGCGTCGTTTGCATAGTTGAGCATGAGCCCGTGGGTGCGATCGCCCAGCGACAGGTTGTCCTCTATCACCGCCCGGTCGGAGAACATGATGGCATAGCCCAGCGTGTTGCCGATGCTGATGTTATCCCGCACCTCGGAGTCGTTCGTGTGCATGAAATGCACGGCAAAGCGAAGGTTGCGGAAAATGTTCCCGGCAAAGACGTTGCGGCGCGAGACATTGGTGAAGATGCCGTCGCGGCCAAGGCGGATGTCGTTGCCGATCACCCGCGCGCCCGGCGCGTTCCAGACATAGATGCCGTTGCCGCGGTCGTTCATGCGGCTATCTTTGCGCCCGACGATGGTGTTGGAGCGCACGATGCTGTCATTCGCGCCGTGGATGTCGACGCCGTAGAGATTGCCGAGGATGCGGTTCTTCTCGACCAAGGCGCGGCGGGCGGTTTTCGAAAGTTGCACACCCGAATCGATTTCCTCGTGGTCGTTGCCCGATCCGGTGATCTCGAGGCCGCGAACGGTGACATCTTCACCGGTCACGGTGATGACCGATCCCGTTCCGCCGCCGTCGATTTCGGCCTGCCCCTGCCCATCGAGCGTGATGGGCTGCGACAGGGTCACCGGGCCATGATAGCGGCCCGGTGAGAGGATCAGCACATCGCCGGGGTCGGCCCCGGCGATGGCCTTTTCCAGGGCACCGTCGCCCGGGCGCACAGGCACCTCCGCCGCCCACGCAAGCGGCGCGGCGAGGATGCACAGAAGGGCAAGGGCGAAACGGTGCGGCATTGCTCAGGCTCCCTTGGGCTTGACCAGCATGCGGCCGCGCATTTCCATGTGCAGCGCGTGGCAGAACCACTGGCAGTAATACCAGTAGACCCCCGGCTTGGCCGCGGTGAAGGTCACCGACGCGGTAGCCATCGGCGCAAGTTCCATCGCGACCCCGTGATCGCCGAGGCAGAACCCGTGGGTGAGATCGTCGATGTCGTCAAGGTTGGTGATGATCACCGTCACCTCGTCACCTTGCGTCACCTCGAACTTTTCAAGACTGAACATCGGCGCCTGGCTCGACATGTAGACCCGCACCTTGTCGCCATCGCGGATCACCGTGTCCATGTAGTCGTCGATATCGACGCCGTCGGCCTCGGCCTGGGCGCGCGTCTCGGCCCACATCGGATCGTTACGATCCCAGATGCTGACCGGGTTCACGATATCGCGCCGCACGAGGATCGCGTCATGCGGCTCGGCAAAGGTCGGGCCGTCGTGGACCACATTCATCTCGTCGTTGGAGATGTCGATGATCTGCTCGTTCTCGGGCTTGAGCGGGCCGACGTTGAGGAAACGGTCCTTCGAGAACTTGTTGAGCGACAGGAGCCAGCGGCCGTCGGCCTCCTTCGTCTCGCCCATCGTGGTGCTGTTGTGGCCGGGCTGGTAGTGCACGTCCACCTTGGACACGAGCGGATCCACGTCCTCGCCGTTGTAGGCGCGGATCGCCTTCTCGATGTTCCACTTCGCGATCTGGCTGTCGAGGAAGAGCGTGGTGAAGGCGTTGCCCTGTCCGTCGAAGGCGGTATGAAGCGGCCCGAGGCCCAGCTCCGGCTCCGCCACCACGACCGAGCGCGGATCGGCGTCGCTGTCGAAGAGCGCGTCGAACTTTGTCACGTCGAGCACCGAACAGGTTGGCGAGAGCTTGCCGTTGACGACGACGTGGCGCTCGTCGGGCGCGGTGTTGATCCCGTGCGGGCTGTTGGGGATGGGCACGTAGCGGGTGTATTTCTTGTTCTGGCCCTTGCGCCCGTCGATCACCTTGACGCCATTCAGCTCCTGGAAATCGCCCTCTTCGATACCCTTCTCGATCTCGGCCAGGTTGAAGATCACGACATGGTCCATCTCGTTTTCCGTCATCTCGGCCAGGTTCATGCCCATTTCCGAGTTGTAGGAGGTCGAGAAGGCGTATTTGCCCTGGTAGTCGCAATCGGTGTTGTCGAGGTTGCCCGACACGATCACCTGCCACGCCACCTTCATCGTGTCTCCGTCGAGCGCGGTGAAGAAGTTGACGTATTTCTCGGGCTCGTCCAGCACCTTGCCGTCATTGACCATCGGGGTTTCGTCTTCGCCATTGGCGAAGACATAGCCGGTGCGCGGGAATTTCTGCGGGCGCAGCCCGTGGATCGCCTTGGCGTTGGGGATCTCGGTGATCTTGTCGCATTTCATCACGTCGCAACGCACCCGCGCCACGCGCGTGTTGGCCTTGTCGTTCATGAAGAGATAGCGCCCGTCATAGGTGCCGTCGGTGAACGACATGTGCGGGTGGTGCAGATCGCCGTTGTCATGGATGCGCTTGCCGTTGGCGTTGAGGAACGCCTTGGTTTCCGGCCGCATCCCCTCTTCGAAGATCCTGAGGCTTTCGTTGGTCTGGCCCCAGCCGGTGGCCGAGCAGCGGTTGAACACCGGAACACGCATCAGCTCGCGCATCGACGGAAAGCCGAGGATGCGAAGCTCGCCGGTCTGGCCCGAGGACCAGAAGCCATAGTACTCGTCCAGTTCGCCAGGGGCGAGGTGGAGCTGATCGCTCTGGGCCTGGGCCGTGCCGGTGCCGGCCGCGGTGGCCACGCCCGCGGCGCCGCCCATCATGGCCAGCCGCGCGCCTCCAACGCCGCCCACAAGGGCCGCACCGCCCGCCGTGGCGCCCAGAAGGCCCCGGCGGCTGATGCCCGATTTATTGGTTGTGTCAGTCATTGACTTATCCTTTCGCTTGGTTTGGATGGTTGGTCAGCACCCGGTCGAGCGCAGCCGCGCCGCCCGAAGCGGATTCGCGCCGCTTGAGCTTCTTGATGACGACCGGGCATTTGGTTTCGGACTGGTAAAGCACCTGACAATGCATGCAGTTCAGGCACTCGTTGGGGTTGATCTCACCGGTGGGATGGATCGCCTGCACGAAACATTCATGCGCGCAGGTCTGGCAGGGGTTGCCGCATTCCTTGTACCGCTTGAGCCAGTCAAAGGTGCGCAGCCGCGCCGGGATCGCCAGCGCCGCACCGAGCGGGCACAGGTAGCGGCAGAAGAAGCGCTCGACGAACAGCCCCGCGATCAGCAATGCCGCCGCGTAGGCCACGAACGGCCATGCGCGGATGAATTTCATGATGATCGCGGTCTTGAACGGTTCGACCTCGGCCAGCGCCTCGGCCTGTTCGATCGAGGCCAGCGAGACCCCGAAAAGGCCAAGGAAGATCATGTATTTCAGCGGCCAGAGACGTTCATGCAGGCCCCATGGCAGGGTCCATTGCGGTATGCCCAGCTTGCGGCCGATCTGGTTGGTCAGTTCCTGCAACGCGCCGAACGGGCAGAGCCATCCGCAATAGGCCCCCCGCCCCCAGAAGATCAGCGCCGCCGCGACCGAGAACCACAGGATGAAAGTCAGCGGGTCGAGCAGGAACGCCTGCCAGCTGAAATCGCTGGTCAGCGCGCCGAAGAGCGCCATCAGGTTCACCACCGAAAGCTGTGCATTCGCATACCAGCCCAGGAACACCAGCGTCACCGTCAGGAAGGACATGCGGAACCAGTAGGTCACGCGCTCGGAGCGGGTCAGGAAGCCCTGGAAGAAGAACGCCCCGGTCAATATCGTCAGCATCACAGCCAGGATGACGACCTCGGGGATCTTGTCGCCCCAGATCCGTTTCCAGAGGGCGCTTTGCGCGGCCTGCTCCTCCTGGTCGGCCACGGCTTGCGCGGCGCCGGCTTCGCCCGGCGCGTCGTCGGCGCGGGGCAGCTCGCGCAGGTACTGGCGCGGCAGGGTGTAGCCCAGCTCGAAGGTGGTAAAGACCCGCTCGATCGCGGCCACGTCGCGCTGCACCAGAAGTTGCAGGCGGAACGGCTTGGTCGGATCGAACCCGGCATCGGCGGGGATCTTGAAGAGGTCGGTCTCGCCAAAGCGCGGCGCGCCCTCGGCGGCGATGTTGCCTAGACGCCGGTGCCAGCGGTCGCGGAACCGCACCGAGGTATCGTCCTGGATGAGTACGATGCGGTCGAAGACGCCGCCGCGCACATAGCCCGAACCCTTGAACGAATAACGCCCTCGTCCCGCGACCATGATCGCGTGCTCGCCCTCGTCGAGCCATTCGGTGAGGTTGGCATATTCCGACCTGCCCAGAAGCGCGCGGCCGACCGGCGGGGCGGAGACCAGCGCAAGCTGCATCTCGATGAACCGGGTCTCGGGCGGGGCGTCGATCGGGCGCTCGGCGGCGCGCGGGTCGTCGACCTGCTCGAAGGCCTCATTGACCTGCCCCACGTCGAGCGACAGCCGCCGCAATGTGCCGTCGCCCTCGAGCGTCATCCAGTCCTGCGCGGCCTCGGCCTCGGGGTCGATCTCGTATTGTGGCCCGGTGGGCGCACCTCGAGACTCCAGCCCGCCAAGGCCCAGCGCGCGCGCCACCTTGAGCCCGGCGCGCACGATGGAGTCGTCGATCACCATGATGGTGACGGTTGCCCCGGCGATGATCTTGAGGTCATGGCTGGTGCCGCCGGATTCGGCCTCGGCCACGAGGTCGAGCCCGATATAGTCCGAAGCCAGCGCCTTGATCTTGCGGTCGGGGATGCCGATCAGGACGATCGGCTCGGAATGCTTGACCAGTTGCACCCCCGACACCCGCGCGTCGTTATCAATGGCCACCATGGTGTGGATCGGCTTGCCCGAATAGCCGGTGGTGCCGACGAAATCCGACGCGATGAAGGCCCAGCCAACGGTTTCGCCATCCTTGAGCACCGGCGCGACCGGCAGATCCTCGCGCATCTGGCCATAGCCATCGGCACCTTCGACCAGTTCGGAGGCGGGCATTTCGTCGAGGAAACGGGAGAGATGGGGCTGTTGCGCCTGAAGGGCGGCGGGCAACGACAGCAGCAGGGCGAGGACGAGGGGCAGGAAACGACGCATCAGATCACTTCTTCTTCACTTGGGGGACCACGCGGTGCCGGGAGCAGCGACCGCCGTACGGGGAGACGCGGCCCGGCAGTGACGGGCCAGTCGGCAAAATTCTGCGTCAGCGTGAGCGAACGGCAATCGGAGCGGTCCGGCAAAACCGCGTGAGACGTTTCGCAAGCCGCACAGCACGACTCGCATTCCGACAGGGGGTCATCCGAAAGCGGGTTGCCCTCGGCATCGACACGGATCGTCTCGACCCCGGTCGCACCACAGATCACCATGTCGAAGCCCGCCGCCTGGCCAGGCAACGGCAAGAGCCCGGTCATCAGACCGGGCAACAAGGCCAGAACCAGCAGGAGTCGGACGAGCGTTTTCATGACATCTTGATGTCCGTTTTCGCCGTCGCGCTTCTTGACTATTGTCAACGGTTTCGCGATTTTTTCACACTTGACAGAAAGAGAATCCTGAACGTGAACCGGCAAGGCTCGCGTTTCTCGCGCCATTTCAGTGAGATGTGCCTTCGGCGAATGTGATCTTGTTCCACACGTTGTATTTGCCCGAGGGCTTTTTCATCGGCAGGCGCGTGACCTCTTCGAGAGTATCAGCGTCGTAGACGATCACCGCGCCGTCATCCTCCCAGATCGAGACAAGCGCATGTCGCCCGTCGCGGGTGAACTCGGTATGGGCGACGGTCTTGCCCGGCGCGGGGCGCAGGGTCTTGACGATTTCGAGCGTTTCCTTGTCGATCACGTGCATCACGTCGCGATTGGGGCCGAAGAACACGTCGGCCCAGGCATAGCGGCTGTTGGCATGGGAGCGCATGAAGAAGCCGGGGCCCTCGGTCTCGATCCGTTTGACCGTCTGCCAGGTTTCCATGTCGATGACGGAAATCATCCCCTCCTTGAGATGCGGGGTGGCCATGACGCGCGTGCCGTTCCACTCCCAGGTGATCCCCGAGCCCAGATGCGGCATGCCGGGCAGGTCGATCTCGGCCACTTCCTGCCCGCTGACGAGGTCGAGCACGCGCGCCTTTTCGGTCTCGCGCGAGGCGCCGATGAGGTGTTCGTAACCCTGATCGAAGAAGAAATCGTCGAGGACATGCTCGACCGTGATCTTGCGGATCGGGAATCCGTGGGCGGTCCCCGGCGGGTCTTCGAGGCGGGTGTCGGAAGTGGAAATTTCCCAGACCTCGGGAATGTCCTTGAGGGCCAGCACGAAACTGTCGCGCGGCGGGGCCTGGTAGACGGCGGAAACCCGGCTCGGCGTGCCGTCGCTTCCCGTGACCTCGATCACCTTCTCGGGGCGCAGCGTCGCGGCATCGAGAATGGTCAGCGTCATCGGCAGGTAATTGGCAACGGCCAGCCATTTGCCATCCGCACTGATCGCGATGTTGCGCGCGTTGAGGCCGGCACGGATGCGGCCCACCTCGGTCAGGCCCCAGAGGTCGTATTTCTGCACCCAGCCATCGCGCGAGACGACATAGACGAGCCGCCCATCGGGGCTGAATTTCGGCCCGCCATGCACGGCAAAGGGGGTTTCGAACCGGGCCAGGCGCGCGAAGCTGTCACCGTCGAGCACCGAGACGTGACTGTCGGCGATCTCGACCGCGAGGGTCACGTTCATCGGATCGACGTCGAAAACCGGGGTTTTGGCGGGGGTGTAGTCGTCGCGGAAATCACGGGTTTCGAGGATCTCGACCATGCCCCAGTCCGGGCTTTGCGCGAGCGGCTGCGAAAGATAAGCGGCAATGTCGGAGATGTCGATCTCGCTCAGCAGCTCGCCGAAACCGGGCATCTGCGTCGCCACGCGCCCGTCGCGGATCACCGTGTCGAGTTTCGGCCCGTACATCCGGTGCAGCGTCTGCGGGATGAGCGCCGGGCCTGTGCCGCCAAGGCGGCTTGCCATGTGGCAGTCGGCGCAATGCGCGTCATAAAGCGCGCGGCCATGGGCGGGATCGCCCCCGGCCCATCCGGTGACCGGCGCCATCGCCAGCGTGGTGACGAGCATCACGCCAGCGAATGAGTATTTGAGGCAAGATGAAGGGGCGGGGCGGTCAGAAGAATTGATGCTTGGGATCATGGCTCTTGCCTCGGAAGGGTTTGACGGTCAGCCGGTCGCCCGTAGCGTGACCCGGGGCGAGGCCGATCTCGGCGTCGGAAAGGTAGCAGGCCGGATCCTCGGCCCAGGGGTCGCCCGAGACCTGAAGCGCGCGGATGCGGGTGTTGCCGCCGCAAACATGGTTGAAGGCACAGGCCCCGCAGCGCCCCTTGAGCGGGCGCGGGCGCCGGCGCAGGGTGGCGAGCATCGGGTCGTTGCCGGTCCAGAGCTGCGAGAACGGCGTCTGCTTGACGTTGCCGACGCCATAGTCGGACCAGTAGGTGTCGGGATGGACCTGGCCCAGCGGGTCGATATTGGCCACGCCCAGCCCCGAGGAATTGCCGCCCCAGGCGGCAAGATGCGCCTCGACATGGGCGGCGCGGTCCGCGTCGAAATTGCGCCGGACCCAGTGCAGGAACCAGACTGCGTCGGCATCGTTGTTGCCGGTCACGATCTCGAGCGGCGCCTCCTCGGCCACCGCGACCCAGGCGCGGTCGATCAGGATATCCATCGCCGCCTTTGTGCGGGCGTGTTGCGTGTCGTCGCCGCGGTGCTTGTCGCCACGCCCGGCATAGACGAGATGCGAGAGGTAAAACTTGTCCACGCCCTCGCCATCGCAGAGGTCGAGCATGTCTTCGAGCATGTGGGCGTTGTCCTCGGTGATGGTGAAGCGCAGCCCCACCTTGACGCCGCGCCGCTTGCATTCGCGCACGCCGTGCAGCGCCGCCGCATAGGCGCCATCGACACCGCGGAACCAGTCGTTGGTCTTGCCGATCCCGTCGATCGAGATGCCCACGTAGTCAAAGCCGAGATCCGCCACGCGGGCGGCGGCGCTGTCCATGATCCTGGTCCCGTTGGTGGACAGCGCGAGATAGCGGAAATCCAGCCCACGGGCGTGTTCGGCCAGTTCGAAGAAGTCCGGGCGCGACATCGGCTCGCCGCCCGAGAGGATCAGGGCGGGAATGCCAAAGTCGTGCAGGTCGCCCATCACTCCCCTGACCTCGTCGGTGGACAATTCACCCGGGAAGCTCACATCCGCAGAAGAGGTATAGCAATGACGGCAGCGCAGGTTGCAGCGCCGGGTGAGGTTCCAGATCACCACCGGCCTGACCATGCCTTCGCCCCTGCGCGCGCAGATCGGCGTGGGGTCGGTCAGTTCTTGCATGTATCGGGTCAGCCGGAACATGGGCGCCCCTCCCTTGACAGGCGCATCCCGGTTTTCTTGAGGATGCGGGTGGAATAGAGAATGTCGTTTTCGCCGCAGGCATCCCCGAGGATCGCAGCGATCTCGGCGCGGCGGGCCTCGACCGCGGCACGATCGGGGCCATGGATCATGGTAAAGAGGTTGTAGGGCCAGTCGGGCAGCGCACGCGGGCGCAGGTAGCAATGGGTCACGAATTCGAGCGCACCCACCTTTTCGCCCAGAGCGTCGGCGCGGGCGTCATCGACATCCCAGACGCTCATCCCGTTGGCCAGCATGCCCAGCGCATAGTGGTTGGTCGCCGCCCCGATGCGGCGGATCACGCCATCGGCCATCATCCGTTCGATGCGGGCGATCACCTCGGCCTCGTCCACGCCGATCCAGTCGCCCACGACGGAAAAGGGCCGCGCGGTGAGCGGCAGCCCGGCCTGCGTGGCGGTGAGAATGCGGCGGTCTATTGCGTCGATCGTCATAGCGCCACCTGGAACCCGATGAAGAATTCCCTGAGCTTGGGAAAGCGGTGCACCGCAAGGCCGGTTTCCCGCGCGATGCGGTCGGCCTCGCGCCTGATCGCCTCGGGAGTTTCGCAGGCCAGCACGAACCACATGTTGAAGCGGTGGTGGCGCTCGTAATTATGGGCCACTGCGTCATGGGCATTGACCCGCGTTGCGACCTCGTCGAACCGGTCCTCGGGCACGGCCATGGCGCAGAGGCAATAGGCCCCGCCCAGCGCGGTGGCGTCGATGAACGGGCCGAACCGGGTAATCGCGCCGATCCCGCGCAGCCGCTCGATCCGGCGGATCACCTCGGCCTCGTCCAGCCCGGTCGCGTCGGCCAATGGCCGGAACAGGTTCCGACAGGGTGCCAGCCCCGCCTGAAGCAGGTTCAGCAAGGCGCGGTCCGTCGCATCGAGGGAGTCTTCCTGCAGTCGCGACCGGTGCATGGGCTACACCGCCCCCGGGGTTGTGGCGGGTGCCTGAATGGCGGTGCGCGGGGTCATGTCAAAGCCCTCCACATGCTGTGACGCTTGTCCTGTTCACGCGCAGAGTTGCGCAGATACCGTGCGGCAACCTTGACTTTCGTTAAGACGCCCGACCGCCCCGCGCGCCTATGCTTGCGTGCGAATGCGACAGGACGTGACAGAAGATCGGAACAAGGGAATGCCAAACGCAATCATCCGCCTATTCGGCGAGGGCCACCGCGTGTTCTTTCTGGCGGCGGGGCTCTACGCCATTTTCGCCCTCATCGTCTGGGAAGGCTGGATCGGGATTCACGCGGTGGGGGGCATGGTCAGCGACATGCCCTTTGCGCCGCCGCCCCATCTCTGGCACGCGCATGAGCTTGTCTTTGGCTACCCGGCGGCGGCGATGGGCGGGTTCTTCCTCACCGCCGTGCCGAACTGGACCGGCGCGCGGGCGGCGCGCCACGCTTTCATCGCCGGTGCCGCCGGTCTGTGGCTGGCCGGGCGGGTGGCGATCTGGTACTCGGGGAGCCTTCCGCCGCTGGCGGTGGCCGTGATCGACCTGGCCTTCCTGCCGCTGCTGGCGGCCAAGGTGCTGACCCAGCTTCTCAACCGCCCGAAACCGCAGAACATGATGTTTCTCGGCCTGCTGGCGATGATCTGGGCGGGGAACCTCATGATGCATCTCGACTGGCTCGGGGTTGCGATGGTGCTCGATGCAGGGTTGCGGCTCGGGCTTTACGCCACCTGCGCGTTGATTGCCGTGCTGGGCGGGCGGGTCACGCCCGCCTTTACCCGCAATGCGATGCAGCGTGAGGGGCGCACGCAGGGATTGCCCGAAACGCCCATGCCGCTCAACATGGCGGGCATTGCCCTGCCGATCCTCGTGGCGCTGGCCGCGGCGCTGCCGCTGCCGGGGGCGGTGTTCGGCGCGTTGGCGCTGGCCGCCGGGGGGGTGCAGGGCGCGCGCAGTGCGATGTGGCGGCCGGGCTGGACCTGGAAACAGCCGATCCTGTGGGTGCTGCACCTCGGCATGGCAGCGCTGGCGCTGGGCTATCTGCTGGCCGGGCTGGCGGCGTTCGGCATCGGCTCGGAGGTGGCGGCGCTGCATGTGCTGGGCATCGGCGCGGTGGGCGGCATGACCCTTGGCGTGATGAGCCGCGCCGCGCTGGGCCATAGCGGCCTGCCGCTGATCGCGCCTTGGCCGCTGGCGCTGGCCTATGTGCTGCTGCCAGTGTCGGTGCTGGCGCGTTGGGCCGGTTCGAGCCTCGGGTTCGAGGGCTATTACGCGGGGGTTCTGATCTCCGGGGCCGTCTGGATCGCAGCCTTCACGCTCTATACCGCGACGCTCTGGCCAGTGTTCTGGGGCACACGCGCGCCGCGCGGATCGCATTGAACGGTTACTGCATCTCCCGAGGCGGGTCCGAACGCAGGGCATGCGCCTGCCCGAGGGGGGCGCAGAATGCGCCCGCCTGTGGGGCGGGCGGGCGCATGCCCGGTCCGCAGAGCCGCCCGGGCGAAGTGCGACCAATCATGCGACAGCATATGGATTGCAATGCAAAAAACCCCCTGATCGCCGCGCGGATCGCATTGAGTGAGGGACAAATGCGGCCGGTTGACTTTTGTTAAGGCCCCTCGCCCGCCCGGCGCGCAAGCAAGGCCAGTCAACAACGGTTCCGGGAAGGAGTTAGCGCGATGCGCGAAGTCATGACCAAGAACATGGCCCGCAATATCTTCTATGGCGGCTCACTGTTCTTCATCCTCATCTTCATCGGGCTGACGGCCCATTCACACAGGTACATCGTCAATACCTCGACCGACAAGGAAGGTCTGACCGAGAGCGTCGCGGCGGGCAAGCATGTCTGGGAGAAGCACGCCTGCGTCAACTGCCACTCGATTCTCGGAGAGGGCGCCTATTACGCACCCGAGGTCGGCAACGTGATGGCGCGCTGGGGCGTTCTGGACGACCCCGAGGCCGCCCATGACGTGCTCAAGGGGTGGATGGAGGCCATGCCAACGGGCATCGAAGGCCGCCGCCAGATGCCCAATTTCAACCTGACCGACGAGGAATACCGCAACCTCGCCGATTTCCTGCTGTGGACCAACCGGATCAACACGCAGGACTGGCCGCCCAACGACGCGGGCTAAGGAGCAATCACCATGAAATACGAAACCCAGAATATCGCGCTGGCCTACTTTGTGGTGGCACTCGCGCTCTTTGCCGTGCAGGTCTCGATCGGCTTGCTGATGGGCTATGTCTATGTCGCGCCCAATTTCCTGTCGGAGCTCGTGCCGTTCAACATCCTGCGGATGCTGCACTCCAACAGTCTTATCGTCTGGCTTCTGCTGGGCTTCTTCGGGGCGGCCTATTACCTCTTGCCCGAGGAATCCGAACGCGAGATCCATTCCCGGACACTCGCCTGGCTGCAACTCGGCATTCTCGTGCTGGGCACGCTGGGCGTGGTCGTGACCTATCTCTTCGACATCGCACAGGGCAACTTCATCTTCGGCAAGGAAGGCCGCGAATTCCTTGAACAGCCCAAATGGGTCAAGGTCGGAATCGTCGTGGCCGCGCTGATCTTTCTCTACAACGTCTCGATGACGGTGCTGGCGGGTCGCAAGACGGCGATCACCAACATCCTGCTTCTGGGCCTTTGGGGGCTGGCGCTGCTGTTTCTCTTTGCATTCTACAACCCTGCGAACCTCGCGCTTGACAAGATGTACTGGTGGTATGTCGTCCACCTCTGGGTGGAAGGCACGTGGGAGCTCGTGATGGCGTCGATCCTCGCCTTCCTGATGCTCAAGCTGACCGGCGTTGACCGAGAGGTGGTCGAGAAATGGCTTTACGTCATCGTCGCCGCCGCGCTCTTCTCGGGCATCCTGGGGACGGGGCACCACTATTACTGGATCGGCACGCCGGGATACTGGCAGTGGATCGGCTCGATATTCTCATCGCTCGAGGTGATCCCGTTCTTTGCCATGATGGCATTTGCCTTCGTCATGGTCTGGAAGGGGCGGCGCGATCACCCGAACAAGGCGGCGCTTCTGTGGGCGCTGGGCTGTGCGACGCTGGCCTTCTTTGGCGCAGGGGTCTGGGGCTTTTTGCACACGCTGCACGGGGTCAACTACTACACGCACGGAACACAGATCACCGCCGCGCACGGGCACCTTGCCTTCTATGGCGCCTATGTCTGCCTCAACCTCGCGATCATCACCTATGCCATGCCGCATCTTCTGGGCCGCGAGCCCTATAACCAGGTGCTCAACATGGCCTCGTTCTGGCTGATGTCGGCGGGCGTGGTCTTCATGACCTTCGTGCTGACCTTCGGCGGCACGGTGCAGACCCACCTGCAACGGGTCATGGGCGAGGAGTTCATGTTCGTGCAGGAGCAACTGGCGCTGTTCTACTGGATGCGCTTCGGCGCGGGCATCGCGGTGGTGCTGGGCGCGCTGCTCTTCATCTACGCGGTGTTCGTGCCGCGCCGTGAAGTGATCTCGCCCGAACCTTCGGTCGCAGCGGAGTGAGCGATATGGATGGCACTTTCCAACCGGAGAAGGGGGCGGCGGACGCCCCCTTCTACCTGCCCCAGGGCGACGAGATCCCGATCTTTACCGCCGCCCATGAAAACGACCTGCCGGTTCTTCTGAAGGGGCCGACAGGTTGCGGCAAGACGCGTTTCGTCACCCATATGGCCGCGCGCCTTGGTCGGCCGCTTCATACCGTGGCCTGCCATGACGACCTTTCGGCCGCCGACCTGATCGGGCGTTACCTGCTCAAGGGCGGCGAAACCGTCTGGGTCGACGGGCCGCTCACCCGCGCGGTGCGCGAGGGCGCGATCTGTTACCTCGACGAGGTGGTCGAGGCACGCAAGGACGTGACCGTGGTGCTGCACCCGCTGACCGACGACCGGCGCATCCTGCCGATCGACCGCACCGGCGAGGAGATCGAGGCCGCGCCCGGCTTCATGCTGGTGGCGTCCTACAACCCGGGCTACCAGAACATCCTCAAGACGCTGAAACCCTCGACCCGCCAGCGTTTCATCAGCCTTGAATTCACCTTCCCCAGCGCAGAGCACGAAATCCCCGTGGTCGCCCGCGAATCGGGCCTTTCGGAGGAGCGCGTGAAACCGCTGGTGCGGCTCGCGAACAAGCTGCGCGACCTCAAGGGCCAGGACCTCGAAGAGGGGGTATCCACCCGCCTCGTGGTCTATGCCGCGACACTCATCCGCCAGGGCATGCCGGTCGAACGCGCGATCCGCGTCGCGATGATCGAACCGCTGACCGATGATGCGGATGTCAAGCGTGGGCTCCTCGATCTTGTCACCGCCGTTTTCGGGTGAGGCCGGTGATGGGCAGGATCGACATCGAGCCATGGGAACCCGAAGAAACCATCGGGAAACTGTGGCACGCCTATGCCAGCCGTCTTGACGCCCCCGGCGTGCATGATGGAGCCCGTGTCGACCTTTCCGAGGTCGCAGGGCGGCTGGCGGTTCTTTTCCGGGGTCTCGGCGGCGATCCGTCGGTCGAGATCAAACCGGTGTCCGAGGAACGCTCGAACCACCGCCTGTCATGGCTGCGCCGCCTCGGCACCGACGAGGAGCGCCTGCCCCGCGCCTCGTTCGACGGGGCGAGCCTGCGCCTGCCCGAAAGCCTTGCCGTCTTTCCCGCGCGCGAGGCCAATGGCGCGCTCTACCTCTGGCTTGGCGCCTGCGCCGCCTTTGCCGGGCCCGGCCGCGCGACGCTCGACGATCCGCTGGCCCGCGATCTGGCCGCGCTGGCCGACGCGCAGGACATGGTGGCTGCGACGCTGGACGAAGCGCCGGGGTTTGCCGCGCTCCATGCCGATCTCTGCGCCGGGGTGCTGGCCCTGCGCCCCCGGCCCCAGCTTCCACCGGTCGAGGCGGCGGTCGAGGCGCTGATCCGTCATATCCTCGGCGACGAGACGCCCCTTTCGACCCGCGCCGTCGCCCTCAAGACAGCGATGCAGGCGCGCGACTTCGACACCCTGCGCGCACCCCGCGGCTATCGCGCCGCGCGTCCGGTGCCGCTCTGGCCCGGTCTGCGCGGCATGGATACAAGCCATGCCAGCGCGGTCGCGACCCGCGACGCCGAAGCCGACCCCGACAGCCCCACCGACGAGCCGCAGGACGGCAAGACCCGCCGCGCCCGCCGCCGCAAGGCCGACGAGATCGACCGCACCGACAGTTTCATCTTGCACAAGTTCGAGGCGATCCTGAGCTGGGCCGAGTTCATCAACCTCAACCGCCGGGTCGAGGATGATGACGACGACAGCGCCCGCAAGGCCGCCGACGACCAGGACGAGATCGGTCTCGGCCAGATTTCCCAGGCCCCCGCGACGCGGCTCAAGCTGCATCTCGACCTCGCCCCCGAGGACGTGGACCGCGAGGCGCTTTCCGATGTTCTTACCTATCCCGAATGGGACATGCGGACAGGCCAGCACCTGCCCGCGCATGTTCGCGTGCTCGTCTCTCCTGTCGAGCCCGAGGATGATATGCCCCCGTTTCGGGACGACCCGCGCGCCGCCGCGCGTATCCGCGCCGTCAGACGACAGTTCGAGGCCCTGCGTCCCGGGCGCATACTCACGACAGGGCATCTCGACGGCGACGATCTCGACATGGAGCGCATGGTGCGCGCGCGGGTCGATTTTTCTGCAACAGGCGAAGGCGACGACCGGGTCTGGATGCAAACCCGGCGCGAACGGCGTGATCTGGCGGTGTCGATTCTGCTCGACGTGTCGCGCTCGACCGAAGGGCGCGTGACCGGGCATGGCGGCGAAAGCCGCAGCGTGATCGAGATCGCCCGCGAGGCGCTCAGCGCGCTGGCCGGCGGGCTCGATGCCTGCGGCGACGATTTCGCGATCAACGCCTTTTCCTCGCTCAAACGCCAGCGGGTCTGGCTGCACCAGGTCAAACGCTTTGACGAGCCGATGGGCCCGCTCATCGACGCGCGCATCGCCGCGCTCAAGCCCGGACATTACACGCGGCTCGGGGCCGCGATCCGCCATGCCAGCGCCGAGTTGCACCAACAGGCGCGCAAGCGCCGCCTGCTGCTCGTCATCACCGATGGCAAGCCCAACGACCTCGACCATTACGAGGGCCGCCACGGCATCGAGGACAGCCACATGGCCGTGCGCGAGGCGCGCCGCGCCGGGCAATCGGTCTTTGGCATCACCGTGGATCGCGACGGCAAGTCATGGTTCCCGCGCATGTTCGGACAGGGCGGTTATGCGCTCATCCCGCATCCCGACCGGCTCACCCGGGCGCTGCCCCAGATCTACCGGCAACTGGTGGGCGCATGAGCCAGCGGCCCGACGATCCCCCCGGCCTGCTCGACGAGCTGCCCGGCGAGGTGATGATGTGGGTGCTCATCATCTCCGAACTTCTGGTCTTTGGCGCGGGGCTCGTGGCCTTCATGGCGATGCGCCTCACCGATCCCGCGGGCTTTGCCGAAGCACAGGCGCACCTGCACCGCGCGGGGGCGGCGCTCAACACTGTCGTTCTCGTCACCTCGGGCCTTCTGGCCGCTTGGGCCGTGCACGCCGCCGAGGCCGGACGCGAGGCGCGCAAACGCGCGCTTCTGGCCGGGGCGATGGCCCTCGGGGTCGTGTTTCTGGTGATCAAGGGGATGGAATATGCCGACAAGGCCAGCCAGGGTATCGGCATTGAGACGAATACCTTCTTTACCTTTTACTACCTGCTCACCGGCTTTCACGCCGCGCATGTTGTCGCGGGCGTCGTGCTGCTGGGTCTCGTCGCGGTGCTGCGCGACCCGCGCGCCACCGAGACCGGGGCAGCCTTCTGGCACATGGTCGACCTGGTCTGGGTCCTGCTCTTTCCGGTGATCTACCTGATCCGATGACACGCGATCCGCTCATAAGGGCCTGGGGTTGGCTGGTGGCGCTGTCATTGGCGGGGGCACTGATTACCCGCGCGCCTGATGTTACCGGGCTGGCCGTCGTGATCCTTGGCCTTGCATTCGCAAAGGCGTGGCTGATCCTGCATCACTATCTCGGGCTGGCCGGTGCGCCCTCGTGGCGGCGCGGCTTTGACATGGTGGTGGCGGGGTTCTGCCTGCTGCTGGCCGCGCTGGCCCTGCTGGCCTGAGGCCCGATTCCACGCAGATTCGCCCCCGAAACCTGTAACACCGCTCACGCGCGGGTCAGCGCGGGCGGCCTGGCGGCCGGGTGCGGGGGGCGAACCGGGGGGGTGGGCGATCACGTTTCGCAGGATTTTCGCCAACGCCGCCGTGATCCGTGAGTGATGTTTCAAAGGTGGTCTTTTGGATGCCTATCAACCCATTGATAAAGAACTGTAAAAACACCTTTTCGAAAGTCAGGGGCACAACGCTGCGCGGCCCTCGCATCCGCGCACGGCGCGGTGAGCGCAGGTGTTTTGTAATGCACCCCGGCAAGGCGCATCTTGGGTGCAGATCAAGACAGATCGACAAACAGACCAAGCAACCCGAAAGGAACACGACATGAAACTCGCACTCGCAACCCTCGCCACCACCATCGCACTCGCCACCGGCGCCTCGGCCATGACCTCCTCCTATGACCGCGCCGTCAATAACAACGAAGAGGGTCTCATCAACCACGGCATCCAAACCCAGAAGGTCATCGAGACGCACAGCGACAGCCCGCAGGCGGAATACGCGGTCGAAGGTCAGAAAGAGGTCACCGCGTTCTCGACCGATGCCTCGGATCAGCACCAATTCAACGGCTACGAAGGCCGGTAATCCCCCTCAAGCCAAAAGCGCCCGGGCCATTCCGGGCGCTTTTCTTTTCTCGCAGGATCGCGGGAGAGACCATCCCGTGCCGCCAAACCGATCCCGGTTCGGATCAAGCCTCAATTCGACTTTTCGTCCTCATCCTCGTCATCGTCATCAGAGGGCAGGTTGAAGAAGCTCTCGGCATCGTGGATATCCTCGTAGTCCCTCTCTTCCTCGTCATCCTTTGAAAGCGAGAAGGTTTCAAGCCCCTCGATCGCCGTCGGAATCTTGGGTTCAGCCTCCATTTCAAGGCTTTGCTCGGTCGAGACGAGCTTGCGGCGCTCGTCATCGCTCATCACGGCGCCCTCGGCGGCCTTTTTCTGGGCCGCCTTCTGGACCATCGCGTCAAGTTCGGACTGTTTGCACAGGCCAAGAGCGACCGGGTCGATCGGCTGGATGTTCGCGATGTTCCAATGCGTCCGCTCGCGGATCGCCTGGATCGTCGGCTTGGTCGTGCCCACCAGTTTCGACACCTGCGCATCGGTCAACTCGGGATGGAACTTGACCAGCCAGAGGATCGCCGCCGGGCGGTCCTGCCGTTTCGACAGCGGCGTGTAGCGCGGGCCGCGGCGCTTTTCCTCGCCCACCGCCGCCGGGTTGAACTTGAGCCTGAGCTTGTGCTGCGGGTCCTTCTCGGCCTTGTCGATCTCGTCCTGCGTCAACTGGTTGTTGGCGATCGGGTCGAACCCTTTCACCCCAGCCGCCACATCGCCATCGGCAATGCCCTGAACCTCGAGCTCATGCAGGCCGCAGAATTCCGCGATCTGCTTGAAACTGATCGTCGTGTTGTCCACCAGCCAGACAGCGGTGGCCTTGGCCATAATCGGTTTGTCACCCATGCTATCGCCTCCATAGCGTAAATCATCCCCGAACATGACTTTTCAGTGCCCTGGATCGGGCTGGCCACCGGGGCCGAAGATCGAGTTGTCGGGGAACTCGGGCGCTGTATACTGCCGATCGGCGCGAAAGAAAAGAGTGAATGCGCCTGTTCGCAACGGCCCCACCCCACCGCGCGAAACAGCATATCAAGACAGAAAAACCGCCCCCCGTTGCCGGGGCGCGGTTCTTCCCATGATCCTGTCGTCGGCTTTTAGCGACGGATGCCCAGGCGCTTGATCAGGTCCCTGTAACGGGCCTCTTCCTTGCCTTTCAGATAGTCCAGCAGCTTGCGGCGCTGGGCCACCATCTTCAAAAGACCACGGCGGCCGTGATTGTCTTTCTTGTGGGTCTTGAAATGCTCGGTCAGCGTGGTGATACGCGAGGTCAGGATCGCCACCTGCACTTCGGGCGAGCCGGTGTCGCCGTCCTTGGTGGCAAATTCCTTCATCAGGCGGGCTTTTTCTTCCGCGGTAATCGACATCGGGGTCTCCTTTTTCGTTCCAAGGGTTCGGGCGCAAGCCGGGATGTCGTCCAGCAAGGTCCATAAGAGCTCCCCCGCAAGAGGGGGATGCGCGCGTATAAGAGAGAATCCCGGCAAAGAAAAGCAGAAATCGCACGGTTCAGTCCAACAGGCCCGCCGCCGATTCCGGCACGATCTGAATATCGTCCAGCGTCAGGCCCGACCCGCCCGACACCGCCATGGCCCGCGCCCCGTCCAGCAGGACATGGGTCACCGCGTCGTCGTCGGAATCCGGCTCCAGGTCCAGTCGGGGCGGCGCCTCGCCCTCGCTGTCGTCATAGAACACGACGATCGTGTCCTCGGCCGCGTCGAAGTCCAGGAATTGCGCGATCGGGGAATCGCCCGCATCTTCGCCCGCAACGGCGACCTGATCCGCCCCCTCTCCCGCCGTGACGACGTCGCCCGGCCCGGCCCGAATCGTGTCATCGCCCTGTCCGCCATTCAGGTAATCCTGCGCCGCATCCTCGCCCTCTGGTTCGAGCCCGATCACCAGATCATCGCCCCAGCCCCCGAACAGCGTGTCCTCGCCCGTGCCACCGATGAGCGTGTCATCCCCCAGGTAGCCATGCAGCGCATCATCGCCCGCGCCGCCGGTCAGAATGTCGTCGCCGGTTCCGCCATGCATGGTGTCGTCGCCATCGCCCCCGGCCAACATGTCGTCGTCAGGATGACCAAGGACCAGGTCATTCCCCGCACCGCCGGTCAGCGTGTCCTCGCCATGGCCGCCGTGAACCTCGTCATCGCCCGTATTCCCGGCAACCGCGTCCGCGCCGTCACCGCCGTGCAGCACGTCATCGCCCGGGCCACCGGAGATGCTGTCATCCCCCGCGCCGCCATGGATCTGATCGGTGTTGTCACCTCCGGTGATCGCGTCATCACCATCGCTGCCTTGAAGCATCTCGCCCAGGCTGCGCATCGACGCCTCGCGTTCGTCACCCGCTTGGGCAAACTCGTCCTCGTCACCCGGTTCCGGCTCCATGCCCACGAACACGCTGGCGCCGACCAGAACCATACCCATCAAACCCGCAAGAAACATCATCGCAAGCGATCCCACTTGAAAACATGGGGTATTGCGCCACAAAGCGATGCAGCGGTCAAAGCGTTTCGGATCAATTGGTTAACGCGACTCCTCGATCCGGTCGACGATCTCCGCCGCCCATTCCCCGATCAGGGGCAGGAACTCGAACTGCGACACCCACCAGGCCAGCAGCGAAACCAGGATCGTCGCCCCCATCACCGAGCCGAGGCCGAATGCCAGACCCCGCGCGAACTGGAACAGCAACAGCCGCCAGAGCGAGTTGTGAATGATGACAAACCGATGGGTGTTGAGCCGCTCGACCTCCCGCGTCAGCCGTGCAATCGCCTGCGTCTGGGCCTCGGTCGGGGTCGTTTCCTGCGTCATGGCCGCCTCCTTGGTCAGAACCAGCGTTCGGGTTGCCGGGCATAGGCAATATAGAGCGGATGCCTGGGGTGGCCATCCTTGCTCAGCCCGAGGTGGAACACCGGCGCGCCGGTGCCGCGCAACAGCGCTTCGACCGCCGCCCCCCGCCCCATATGCGCGCCATGCGTGCCCCAGGCCGCGACGATCCGGTCGGCCCAGCCACAGCTCTCGACAATGGCCGCATCGTTTTCCGGGCCCACCGGGTCGGGCGCGGCGCGCATCTTCCTTGGGTCGGTGTCGCGCCAGGCAAAGATGTTGGTCACCCGGAACGCGCCAAAGCCCAGCGCCCGCGCGCGCCTTTCGCAGCGTTCGACCGTCGGATCGTTCTGCACCTCGGTCGCGGTCGAGGGGTTGAGCATGATGAAAAGCGCGCGTTGGCCGCCCGGCTCCCATTCGCGGGTCAGCATGTAGCGGTAGCGCTCACAGTCCGAATAGACGGCGGTCGAGGGCGCGTCGCCCTTGATATGCGTGCGGGTGATCATGCGCCCGATCACCCCCGCCAGTCAAAGAACCCCGGCCCGGCACGCTCAAGCAGGCGCGCGGCCATATCGCGACCCATCGCCGCCCCGTCCTCGACCGGGCCTTCGACCGCGTCGGCGAACCGTTCGCTACCGTCGGGCCGCAGGATTTCCCCGCGCAGCCGCAGCCGCCCGCCATCCAGCTCGGCCAAACCACCGATGGGAGTCTCGCAACTGCCGTCGAGCCGCGCCAGAAATGCCCGCTCGGCAGCCAGTTGCTGGCCGGTGGACCCATCGTGAATCGCCTCCAGCATGTCCGCCACGCGGGTATCATCCGCGCGCCGTTCGATCCCGATCGCACCCTGTGCCAGCGCGGGCAGCATCTCGTCCGGGGCAATCGCCGTCGCCGGAACCTCGCCCAGCATGCCCAGCCGCCGCAACCCCGCCATCGCCAGGAAGGAACAGCTCGCCACACCGTCATCCAGTTTGCGCAGGCGGGTCTGCACGTTGCCGCGAAATTCCACCACCTTCAGGTCGGGACGCGCCACCAGAACCTGAGCCCTCCGGCGCAGGCTCGACGTGCCCACCACCGCCCCTTCGGGCAGGTCGGCAATCCGGGCGTAATCGGGCGAGATGAACGCGTCGCGCACGTCCTCGCGCGGCAGGTAGCAATCCAGGGCCAATCCCGCGGGCTGATCGACCGGCATGTCCTTCATCGAATGGACCGCGATGTCGATGCCCCCGGCGATCAACTGTTCCTCGATCTCCTTGGTGAAAAGCCCCTTGCCGCCGATTTCCTTCAATGGCCGGTCCCTGGCAATCAGCGCCGCATCGTCGCCCGAGGTGCGGATCACCACGATCTCGAACGCATCCGTGGGCAGGTCGAACGCCGCGCCCAGCCTGCGCCGCGTCTCGTGTGCCTGCGCAAGGGCAAGGGGCGATCCGCGCGTGCCGATCTTGAGGGGGGAGGCGGGGCTGGGCAAGGATCCTGTCATATGCCCCTGTTAAGCGCGCCGATGTGACCTTGCAAGCCACCTGCGCCTTGACATCGCGGCGCGGGCCTTTCACCAACCCGGCTGACAGTGAAAAGGAACCCGATCATGGCCCAAAAGAAACTCCTGCGCGCACTCGCGGGCGAAACCCTGCCCACCCCGCCGATCTGGATGATGCGGCAGGCGGGCCGCTACCTGCCCGAATATCGCGCGACGCGGGAAAAGGCGGGCGATTTCCTCTCACTGTGCTACAACCCCGAGCTTGCCGCCGAGGTGACGCTGCAGCCGATCCGCCGCTATGGCTTTGACGCGGCGATCCTTTTTGCCGATATCCTGCTGGTGCCGCAGGCATTGGGCGCCGATTTGTGGTTCGTCACCGGCGAAGGGCCGCGCCTGTCGACGATTACCACGCAATACGAGTTCGACCAGCTCAAACCCGTGCCCGACATCCACGACACGCTTGCGCCGATCTACGAGACCGTGCGCATCCTGACGCGCGAACTGCCGTCCGAGATCGCGCTCATCGGCTTTGCCGGGGCGCCCTGGACCGTGGCCACCTACATGATCGCCGGGCGCGGCACGCCCGACCAGGGCCCGGCCCATGCCCTCAAGGCCGAGAACCGCCCGCTCTTCGAGGCGCTTCTCGAACGGCTGACCCATGCCACGATCGAGTATCTCTCGATGCAGATCGAGGCCGGGGCCGAATGCGTGAAACTCTTCGACAGCTGGGCCGGCTCGCTTTCGGGCGAGGATTTCGACCGCTACGCCACCGAACCCGCCCGCCAGATCATCAAGGAACTCAAGATCCGCCACCCGGGCATTCCCGTCATCGCCTTCCCGCGCCAGGCGGGCGAGAAATACATCGGCTTCCACGCCGCCACCGGCGCCGATTGCGTCGCGCTTGACGATGGCGTGACGCCGGAATGGGCGGCGCAACACGTCCAGAAAGACGGCTGCGTGCAGGGCAACCTCAAATCCTCGCACATGGTCACCGGCGGACAGGCGCTCGTCAACGAAACCCGCCGCATCGTGCAGGCGCTGTCGAAGGGGCCGCACATCTTCAACCTCGGGCACGGCATCACGCCCGACGCCGACCCCGAGAACGTGCAACTGATGATCGACACCGTGCGCGAAGGTTAGGGTTGAGACTCAATCAAGTCCACCAGATGATTGTTGCAGCGATGGCCACGGCAGAAGCGAAGTTTACGGCGAGCTTGTCGTATCTGGTTGCGATGC
>LJSU01000011.1 GCA_001314705.1 Rhodobacteraceae bacterium HLUCCO07 | reverse complement strand
GGTCTTGTACTTCGTAGGGGCCCAACTGCTCATACCATCCAGCTATCATGCTGGATTCATGCAGTGAATCCCTTAGCCGATTTGTGCAACAAAGCCATTCGTAGGGCGTGAGGCCGCCGAGCGTCTTGAGCCGTCGGGCGAAGTTGTAGGCGGCCATGAAGTCGGCAAGGTGCGCGCGTAGCTGATCTTGGCTGTCGTAGTGGAAGCGCTTCACGGTCGCTTCCTTGATGGTGCGGTTCATTCGCTCGACCTGGCCGTTGGTCCACGGGTGGTTGGGCTTGGTCAGCCGGTGTTCGATGCCGTTCGCCTCGCAGATCATGTCGAAGCGCATCGGCCGGGAGATGATCGTGTTCCGGTTCCTCGGCTGCTCTGCGAACTGGATGCCGTTGTCAGTGAGAACCGTGTGGACGTGGTAGGGAACGGCCTCGAGCATGTGCTGCAGGAACTCCCAGGCGGTGCGCCTGTCGGCCTTCTCGACGAGTTGGGTCACCGCGAACTTGCTTGTGCGGTCGATTCCCACGAAGAGATACAGCTTACCTTCGGCGGTCTGCACCTCGGCGATGTCGATGTGGAAGAAGCCGATCGGGTAGCGCTTGAACTTCTGCCGCTTCGGCTTGTCGCCCTCGACGTCTGGCAGGCGCGAGATGCCATGCCGTTGCAGGCAGCGGTGCAACGCCGAGCGCGTCAAATGCGGGATAGAGGGCTGCAGGGCATAAAGGCAGTCATCCAGCGGCAGCAGCGTGTGACGCTGGAAGGCGACGATCGTCGCCTCCTCGGTCTCGGTCAGCACAGTGGACCGCGGTTTCTTTGGTCCGGTCTTCAGATCCTCGACCGTCGCCCGCTTCCGCCACTTCGCAACTGTCTTGGGGTTGATCCCCAACTCCCGGCTCAACTGCGCGAGCGAAGCCTGCGATCGCTGTATTGCAGCTCTGACGGCGTGCGTGGTCGTGGCGCTCCCGTGACGAACTTGTCCCATAATGCTTCCTTCCATTCCTGAGAAAGGATCGCACCATCAAACCATGGGATCAAACAAAGTGCTTTGCTTTAATACCATTAGCGAGGACATGAAGAAAGTCGAGAATACGAACATATTGCTTGAGGAGCTTGTTTCGAATGCTTTTGCATCTATTAACAACATCACGAAGATGCTCTGCATTGTCTTTGATAACGTTATCTTCCCTGAACTCGATTTGGACAAGAAAATAGGTGGTAATGTGGAAGTTGATAGTTCCGGGCGCCCCATCGTCAAGGATGGCTTGCTCACGCCGTTGCCGGACCTCACCGTAAAAGATTGCTTGTTGCAGTCTGGTCTCGGGCATCTTTTAGCGTGATTTTGCGCATCGTTGCCCGGATGGGCGGATTGATTGCGCCTTGCCTGGGAATCGGGTTTCGTGGCCCCGTCAGGAATGAAGGAGAATGCCATGCGGGTGACGGATATCGGGGCGAACGCGGCGTTGCCGAAACCGAAGGTGGTCTTGCGGGCGGCGATCCGGGCCGAGATCGGGCCGGCGGTCGAGTTCGAATCCACCCATGGCTGGACCCGGTCGGTCTTTCCGATCACCGGGGGCGTGATGCGGGGTGAGGGGCTTGACGGGGTCATCATTCCGGGGGGCGCGGATTTTGCGCAGCTCTTGCCGGATGGTTCCTACGCGATCGAGGCGCGCTATTGCGTTCGGTTCAACGATGGCGTGACGGTGATGATTACTAATGCCGGGCGGATGTTTCCGCACGTCTCGGGCGGGTTCCAGGGCCGGACAAGGGCCGCGTTCGAGGCCCCTGCCGGGCCTTACGCGTGGCTCTCGGAGGCGGTGTTTTTCGGCACGGCGCGATCCGAGCGTGGTGACGATCACAACGTGTTCATCGAGCTGTGGGAGGCGCTTCTCTGAGGGGGAGTTTCAAACACTTGCATTGATCCCTTGATTCGGCCCGGGCCGCTTGCGGCCCGGGCATGCGCGAGGCGGCATCCCGCGCTAGAGAATGTCCAGCACCGCCTCGGGCGGGCGGCCGATGGCGGCCTTGTTGCCGGCGAACACGATAGGCCGTTCGATGAGTTTCGGGATCCGCGCCATGGCGGCAAAGAGCGCGTCATCGTGGCTATCCTTGGTCAGGCCCTCGGCTTTGAACTCCGGTTCCTTCACGCGCATCATGTCGATGGGACCGATCCCCAGCGCAGTGGCGGCGGCGCGCAGCTCGGCCTCGGAGGGCGGATCGTCGAGATAGCGGCGCACATGCGGTGCATGGCCGTGCTCTTCGAGTAACGCCAGCGTCTGGCGAGATTTGCTGCAGCGCGGGTTGTGCCAGATGGTGAGGGTCATAGCCAATCCTTCGTGGAAATGCCGACAGCTTGCGACACGTTGGCAAAGCCGTCACGTTCCAGCAGCACATCAAGGCCGCGCGCGATGTCGGCGCCAAGCGACAGGCCCTGATAGATCATCGCGGTGTAAAGCTGCACGGCGGTGGCACCGGCGCGGATCTTGGCATAGGCGTCCTCGGCCGATTCGATGCCGCCGACTCCGACAAGCGGCATGTCGCCGCCGGTCTGATCGTAAAGTCGGGCCAGTACGCGGGTGGATTGCTCGAAGAGCGGTGCGCCGGAGAGGCCGCCCGTCTCGCCGCGATGGGGCGAGGTCAGCCCGTCGCGCGCAATCGTGGTGTTGGTGGCGATGATCGCATCGACGCCCATGTCCATCGCCACCCCGGCAAGATCGGCCAGTTCGGCATCGGTGAGGTCGGGCGCGATCTTGAGAAAGACCGGGATCGGGCGTTTGAGCCAGTTGCGCGTCTCGATCACCCGGGCGAGCAATTCGCGCAGCGCTGCCGCTCCCTGAAGATCGCGCAGCTTCTCGGTGTTGGGCGAGGAGACGTTGACGGTGGCAAAGTCGATGAACGGGCCGCAGCGGGCCAGCACGCGGGCGAAATCCTCGGCCCGGTCGGGGCTGTCCTTGTTCGCACCGAGGTTGAGCCCGAGGATGCCATCCTTGCCTCGCGCGGCGAGGCGGGGGGCGACGGCCTCCATCCCGTCATTGTTGAAACCGAACCGGTTGATCGCGGCGCGGTCCTGCGACAGGCGAAAGAGGCGCGGCCGCGGGTTGCCCGGTTGCGGGCGCGGGGTGACGGCGCCGACCTCGACAAAGCCGAAGCCCGCGCGGGCCAGCGGGTCAAGCGCGGTGGCGTTCTTGTCGAAGCCCGCGGCCAGCCCCACCGGGTTGGGCAGGTCCAGCCCGGCCAGCGTGGTGCGCAGGCGCGGGGTCGTAACAGCGCCGGGCTGTGGCGCGAGGCCCGCGCGCAGGGCGCGGATGGCCAGCCCGTGGGCGGTTTCGGGATCGATCCGGTGCAGCAGGCCGAGGCCGAGGCGTTCAAGCGGGGTCATAGGAGACCGGTGAAGTCATGCGCGCCGTCCGTGAGCGGCAGGGGTTTGTGCCAGATGAGGTCATCGAGGTGCAATGCGCGGTAGAGATGCGGGAAAAGCGCGCCGCCGCGCGACGGTTCCCACCTGAGCGCATCGCCAAGGCTGTCCGCGTCAAGGGCCAGCAGGTGCAGCCCATCCTCGCCCTTGAAATGTTTTGCCGCCGTCTCGCGCAGCTGTTCGCCGGTGGAGAAGTGAATGTACCCGTCGTGGAGATCGACCGGCGCCCCGTCGGAGCGGCCTTCGGTCAGCAGGGTCTGGAACTCGCTGTCGCGAAAGATTTTGTAGATGATCGTCATGATCACTGCATGCCCCTGCCATGGCCCGCGGTCAAGATGGATTGGCGTCGCGGGAAAATCGCGACGGGAGCGTTGCAAAGCCCGTGCCAAAGTGCTTGGTAAGGCGGAACATTCAGCCCAGGCGGGAAAGGAAAGATCATGATCGAACGCAGCCATGTGAACCAAAGGATGAGCCAGATCGTCAAGCATAACGGGGTTGTCTACCTCGCCGGGCAGGTTGGCGAAGGCGACACCGTGGCCGAGCAGACGCGCGATTGCCTGGACAAGGTTGCAGCCCTGCTGGAAGAGGCGGGATCGAGCGTCGAGAACATCCTGCAGGCGGTGATCTGGCTGGCCGATATGGATGACTTTGCCGAGATGAACGAGGTCTGGGATGCCTGGGTACCCGAGGGCCACGCGCCCGCGCGGGCGTGTGGCGAGGCAAAGCTCGCCTTGTCGAAATTCAGGGTCGAGGTGATCGTGATCGCCGCCTGTTGAGGCCGATCTAGCCCCTTGACCGGCGCGCGGGCTTGTCCTAAGCACCGGGAACCTGAGCGGGTATAGCTTAATGGTAAAGCCCCTGCCTTCCAAGCAGGCTATGTCGGTTCGATTCCGTCTACCCGCTCCAGTTATTCCGACAAGTTTCCGGCCATTCTGCGGCAGATCGCGGCTTGACCCCATGTCCGGGCACCGCCATGAAGCCCGGAACGTGTAACGGGAAACGGGAGCCACGCATGGCGAGGGCAGCCACGCCGCCAGTGAGCGAGGCGGAACGCGACAAATCGAAACGTGTGGGTGCGCTCAAGCGGCTGGCTCCGTTCATGGCCCCCTATCGTGGGTTGGTCGGACTCGCCGGTCTGGCGCTCATGCTGACCGCGGGGCTGTCGCTTGCGCTGCCGATGGCGGTGCGCCGGGTGGTGGACAATTTCGGCACCGAGAATGACGCGCTGCTCGACATGTATTTCGGCGCGGCGATCCTGATCGCGGGGCTTCTGGCGCTGGGCACGGGGCTGCGCTATGCGCTGGTGTCGCGGCTGGGCGAGCGGGTGGTGGCCGACATCCGTAAGGCGGTGTTCGACCGGGTGGTCGGGCTGAGCCCCGGTTTCTACGAGACCGTCATGACCGGCGAGGTTCTGAGCCGCATCACCACCGACACCACGCTGATCCTGTCGGTGATCGGCTCGTCGGTGTCGATCGCACTGCGCAACCTGCTGATTTTCACGGGTGGCCTGGTGCTGATGCTCATCACCTCGGCCAAGCTGACCGGCCTGGTCCTGCTCATTGTGCCGCTGGTGATCGTGCCGATCCTGACCATGGGTCGCAAGCTGCGCCGGCTGAGCCGTGAGAACCAGGACTGGATCGCGGCCAGCTCGGGCAACGCGAGCGAGACGCTGGGCGCGGTGCAGGCGGTGCAGGCCTTTACCCACGAGGCGGCCAGCCGCGCGGGTTTTGCCGATATCACCGAGAAGAGTTACGACGCGGCGCGGCGACGGATCACCGTGCGTGCGGTGATGACCGTGCTGGTGATGTTCCTGGTTTTTGCCGGCGTGGTCGGTGTGCTCTGGATCGGTGCGCGCGACGTGCGCGGCGGGGTGATGAGCACCGGCGCGCTGGTGCAGTTCGTGATCTACGCCGTGATGGTCGCGGGCGCGGTCGCCGCACTCAGCGAGATCTGGGGCGAGTTGCAGCGCGCGGCGGGGGCGACCGAGCGCCTGGTCGAGCTTCTGGAAGCCGAGGACGCGGTGCGCGACCCGGAGACGCCGGTGCCGTTGGCGCGTCCGGTGCGCGGCGAGATCGCGTTCGAGCGCGTGCGGTTTTCCTATCCGTCGCGACCCGACATTGCGGCGCTACACGATGTCGATCTGGTGATCGCGCCGGGCGAGACGGTGGCCTTTATCGGCCCGTCGGGGGCGGGCAAGACGACGATCATCCAGATGATCCAGCGATTCTATGATCCGCAATCGGGGCGGGTGCTGCTCGACGGGCAGGATCTCAAGACGCTGGCACGGGCCGATTTCCGGCAGGAAATCGCGCTGGTGCCGCAGGACCCGGTGATCTTTGCCGCCTCGGCGCGCGACAATATCCGGTTTGGCCGCGAGGATGCGAGCGATGCGGAGGTCGAGGCCGCCGCCCGCGCCGCCGCTGCGCACAAGTTCATCGCCGCGCTGCCGCAGGGGTATGACAGCCCGCTGGGCGAGCGTGGCGTGCTCTTGTCGGGCGGACAGAAACAACGCATCGCCATCGCCCGGGCGATCCTGCGCGACGCGCCGGTGTTGCTCCTCGACGAGGCGACGAGCGCGCTTGACGCGGAAAGCGAACGCGCGGTGCAGGAGGCGGTGGACACCCTCTCCGAGGGCCGCACAACGATCGTGGTGGCGCATCGCCTGGCGACGGTGAAAAAGGCCGACCGTATCGTGGTGATGGAGGCGGGCCGGATCGTTTCGGTCGGGTGCCACGAAGAGTTGGTCTCGGAGGACGGGCTTTATGCGCGGCTGGCGCGGTTGCAGTTCACCGACGGCGCGGCGGCGATGTGACCACTCCCCGGATTGGCGCCCATGGTGCTCTTTCTTGGGAAAAATACTCAAATCGCCCTGACGTCAGGCGCGTGGCCGGGTGCGGCACGTCATGCTGGCAACCGTGCCTTGCAGGAGGGTTGGAATGTTCCGCTTTTTTGAAAACCTGGTCGATCCCTATTGCGACCATCCGCGCGAGGACACGCCGCCGCGCCGACTTGCCCCGTTCATGGCGCGATATGCGCGGCCTTTCAGGCGGGTGTTCTGGGTCACGGGCCTGTTGTCCGTCGTGGTTGCGGTGGTCGAGATCGGGCTCATTCATGCGATGGGCTGGATCGTCGATGCGCTCACGGGTGATCCGGCAGCGGTCTGGGAGACGCATGGCACGACGTTGATCGCGCTGGCGCTGTTCATCCTGGTGCTGCGCCCGGCCATCCAGGGACTGGATGTGCTGCTCTTGAACAACGCGATCATGCCGAATTTCGGCACGCTGATCCGGTTTCGTGCGCATGGCCACGTGATGCGCCAGTCAGTGGGCTGGTTCGAGAACGATTTCGCGGGACGCATCGCGAACCGCATCATGCAGACGCCTCCCGCCGCAGGCGAGGCGGTGTTCCAGATCTTCGATGCGCTGACCTATGCATTGGCCTATGTGGCGGGGGCGTTGATCCTGATGGGGCAGGCGGATCCGCGCCTGGCGATCCCGCTTGTGATCTGGCTTCTGGCCTATGGGGTGCTGATGCGCTGGACCGTGCGGCGCGTGGGCCCCGCGTCGAAGCGTGCCTCGGATGCGAGAAGCGCGGTGACGGGCCGGGTGGTCGATGCCTATACCAACATCCACTCGGTCAAGATGTTCGCTCATACCCATGGCGAGATGGAGTATGCCCGCGAGGCGATCGAACACGCGCGCCGCACCTTCCAGGCCGAGATGCGGATCTACACGATCATGGATGTGGGGCTTGTCTTCCTGAACGGCGTGCTGATCGTGGGCGTGGTCGGCTGGGCCATCGCGCTTTGGATGACGGGCGAGGCGAGCGTGGGCGTGGTGGCGGTTGCCGCGGCGCTGACGCTCAGGCTCAACGCGATGACCGGCTGGATCATGTGGGCGCTGACCACGTTCTTTCGCCAGCTTGGCGTGGTGGCCGAGGGGATGGAGACCATCGCCCAGCCCATCGACCTTGTCGATGCGCCCGATGCGCAGCCCTTGCGCCTCACCGAGGGGCGAATCGAGATTGACGGGGTGAGCCATCATTACGGGCGCGGCATGGGTGGGCTCGACCATGTGAGCCTGACGGTGGCCCCGGGTGAGAAGGTGGGGCTTGTCGGGCGGTCGGGCGCGGGCAAGTCCACGCTGGTGAAGCTCTTGCTGCGGTTCTACGATGTCGAGGCGGGGGCGATCCGCATCGACGGTCAGGATCTGCGCACGGTGACGCAGGACAGCCTGCGTGCGCAGATCGGCATGGTTCAGCAGGACAGCAGCCTGTTGCACCGTTCCGTGCGCGACAATATCCGCTATGGCCGCCCCGAGGCCACCGAGGAAGAGATCGTGGCGGCGGCTCGCCAGGCCGAGGCGCATGAGTTCATCGTCGACCTGGAGGATGCGCTGGGGCGGCGCGGCTATGAAGCGCATGTGGGCGAGCGCGGGGTGAAGCTTTCGGGCGGGCAGCGCCAGAGGATCACGCTGGCGCGGGTGATCCTCAAGGATGCGCCGATCCTGCTGCTCGACGAGGCCACGAGCGCGCTTGACAGCGAGGTCGAGGCGGCGATCCAGCAGACGCTTTACGGGATGATGGAGGGCAAGACGGTGATCGCCATCGCGCACCGGCTTTCGACCATCGCGCATATGGACCGGATCGTGGTGCTGGACGAGGGCCGGATCGTGGAACAGGGCCGCCACGACGATCTTCTGGCCAAGGATGGGCTCTATGCCCGGTTCTGGGCGCGGCAATCGGGCGGCTTTCTGGGTGAGGCGGCGGAATAGGGATCTAAAGCGCCTTCTCGTAGCGCCAGGCATCGAGCGCGAATGGGCCGTCGGCGGTCTCGAACTCCATCCGTTCGGTCGCCATGCGCGTCCAGCCCGTCTTTTCGTAAAAGCGCGCGGCGCGGGCATTGCCGACGGTGCAGGCCAGCCAGGCGCGGTCATGGTCCGCCATGCGCAGGGCGGTTTCCGCGTCCTGCATGAGCAGCCGGGCAAGGCCGGAGCCGCGTTCGGCGGGGGCGACGAAGAACTGGTAGAGCTCGTTGTCCTTGAGGATATGAAATCCCGCCACCCGATCCGCCCGCAGCGCCACGCGGGCGTTTGCCACGTCACGCGAAAGCCGGTCTCGAAAGCTGGCTTCGGTGCGCTGCCGTGTGAGTGCGGGCGGGCAGATCGCGGCGTGACCGTCATGCCAGCCCTCATGCCAGAGCGCGGCTGCGGCGGCGAGGTCGGCCTTGGTCATGGTGCGGAAGGTGACGGTCATGGCGCGGATGTAGCGGGCCAAGCGCCGGTTGAAAACCCATAAGCCGGGGATTGCCTTTGGCCGGCATCCGGGCATCATCGTGGTCAGCAAGGGAGGACCCAACATGGCCCGCAAGATCATCATCACCTGCGCCGTAACCGGCGCGATTCACACGCCGAGCATGTCGCCGCACCTTCCGGTCACGCCCGAAGAGATCACCGAAGCAGCGGTCGGCGCAGCCGAGGCCGGTGCCGCGGTGGTGCATCTGCACGCTCGCGATCCGAACACCGGCAAGCCCGACCAGACGCCCGAGGCGTTCGAGCCCTTCCTCAAGGTCATCAAGCAGCGCAGCGACGCGGTGATCAACATCACCACCGGCGGTTCGCCCTTCATGCGGGTCGAGGAACGGGTGCGGCCGGCCGAGGTCTTCGCGCCGGAGGTGGCCTCGCTCAACATGGGGTCGATCAATTTCGGGCTATACCCGATGCTCGAGCGGTTCACCGAGTTCGAGCATGACTGGGAGCGTGAGCACCTGGAAAACAGCCGTGACCTGGTGTTCCGCAACTCGTTCCAGGAGATCGAATACGTGCTGCGCACGCTCTCGGACAGGGGCACGCGGTTCGAGTTCGAATGCTACGATATCGCGCATCTCTACAATCTTGCACATTTCCTCGACCGGGGGCTCGTCAAGCCGCCGCTCTTCGTGCAGTCGGTGTTCGGCATCCTTGGGGGCATTGGCGGGCATGAAGAGGACGTGATCCACATGAAGCGCACCGCCGACCGGCTTTTCGGGGATCAGTATCAATGGTCGGTTCTGGGGGCCGGCAAGAACCAGATGAGGGTGGCCGCGCTCGCGGTGGCGATGGGGGGCAACCTGCGCGTGGGGCTTGAGGATTCGCTTTGGGCCGGTCCGGGCGTCCTGGCGCGATCGAATGCCGAGCAGGTGCGCATCGCGCGCGGCATCGTCGAGGGGATGGGGCTGGACATAGCCTCGCCCGACGAGGCGCGGGCGATGCTGGATCTCAAGGGCGGGGACAAGGTGGCATTCTGAAACCCGCTTGACGCATCCACCGATTCCGCCTAAAGACCGCGAACGGATTTCGGGGCGCTGCGTGGTCGGCGCCCGTTTGTATTGTCGGGGCTCTCGCCTCGGCCCCGAGACAAGATGAGGATGAACCCATGTCGCGTGTCTGCGAACTGACCGGTAAAGGCCCGATGACTGGCAACAATGTCAGCCACGCCAACAACAAGACCAGGCGGCGTTTCCTGCCGAACCTGAACGACGTGACCCTGCGTTCGGAAGCGCTGAGCCGCGGCATCAAGCTGCGCATTTCGGCCGCCGCGCTGCGCTCGGTCGACCATCGCGGCGGGCTCGACGCCTATCTCATCAAGGCCAAGGACGACGAACTTTCGGCCAACGCGCTCAAGGTGAAGAAGGAAGTCATCAAGGCGCTGGCAACGGCCTGATTCCAAGTCCAGGGACAGTGAGTCGCGGCCCTGCCTGACCGGCGGGGCCTTTTTCGTGGCCTTGTCGACCGCCCCGGGCCGTTTCCGCCCACATGCTCCACGGCCCGTGGCGGATCGTCTCTTTTGAAGGCTGGGCACATGACTTATAACCTGAAGTCATGAAACGAAGGTTCCGCCCATTTCTCGGACTGATGCTGGCCGCGATCCTGGCGCTGACGGGCCAGAGCATGGCGGTTGCCCGCGGCATGTCCGATGTCGCCGGGCATATCGTTCTGTGCACTGGCACGGGGCCGGTCACCGTGCTGGTGGACGGGAATGGCCAGCCGGTCGGCCCGTCCCATATCTGTCCCGACTGTGCGCTGTCGCATTTCGCCCTGGCCGGGACCATGCCGCAGGTGGTGGCGCGACCCTTGGGAAAGGGCATCAGGCTGCGCCCGGACGGCGCCGCGCGGGCGATCTCGTCGGTCGGACCCGTGGCGCGGGCTCGTGGGCCGCCCGCGGATGCGCTGTGACGCGCCCGGCGTCACTGACAGAAACCCATTGGAATTTTCGAGACAAGAAGGAGAGACGCCATGTCTTTCAAGACCCGTATGCTGGGGGCCGTTTCCGCCGCCGTTCTGAGCCTGAGTGCCCTGCCTGCCTTTGCGGATGGAATCGAGGTGCATGACGCCTACGCCCGTGCTTCGTCGATGATGTCGAGTTCGGGCGCGGCCTTCATGGTCATCCACAATGACGGCGGTTCCGACGATCATCTGGTCGATGCCCGGTCGGACGTGGCCGACAAGGTCGAATTGCACACCCATCGCGAGGATGAAAACGGGGTGATGCGGATGATCCATGTCGAGGAGGGGTTTGCGCTGCCCGGTGATGGTATGATCGAGATGAAGCGTGGCGGCAATCACGTGATGTTCCTCGGGCTTCGCGAACCACTGGAGCAGGATGACATCATCCCGCTCACGCTGGTGTTCGAGAAAGCCGGAGAGGTGCAGATCGACGTGCCCGTGGATCTCGAGCGCAAGCCGAGGCATGGCCAGATGGAGCACAAGCACGGCGATTGATTGGTCGAAGCGGTTTGACTGTTCGAGAGGGGCGTCCCGGGAAACGGGGCGCCCCTCTTCTATACCGGGGCCAGGATGTCACTGACCCAGCCGGGCACCACCTTCGTGGCCGGGCCGTAGCGGGTCTCGGCGAAGGTCGACACGACCGAGGAGGGTTCGAGGTTCAACTCGACCGTATGCGCGCCGGTCTCGGTGGCCAGTTGCACGAAACCGGCCGCCGGGTAGACCTCGCCGCTGGTGCCGATGGCGGCGAAGCGGGAGCAGGAGGCGAGATGGCCCATGATCGCATCCATGTGATAGGGGATCTCGCCGAACCATACGACGTCGGGGCGCGTGGCCATGGCGGCGCAGGCGGGACAGGTATCGGCGGTCTGCATTGCGGGCGGGGCGGGCCAGCGGTGACCGCAGGCCGCGCAGAGCGCCCCGGAAAGTGCGCCATGCATGTGGATGACGCGGGCGGCACCGGCACGTTCATGCAGGTCATCGACATTCTGGGTGACGATCACCACCTCGCCGGGGTACTCGCGTTCGAGCCGGGCCAGGGCGGCATGGGCGGCATTGGGCTCGGCGCCCGCGCAATTGGCCCGGCGTGCGTTGTAGAAGTCATGCACGAAATCGGGGTTTCGGGCAAAGCCCTCGGGCGTGGCCACCTCTTCAAGGTCATAGCGCGTCCACAGCCCGTTTTCGTCTCGGAACGTGCCAAGCCCGCTTTCGGCCGAGATGCCGGCGCCGGTGAGAATCACGATCTTGTCGTCCATGCCTGTCCCCTCGCGTGAACGGTCGTGTGATCACTCTAGGGCCGGGACCGGGTGAGGGAAACCGGGCCGGAGTAACGCACGGGGTCTTGGCCGATGGCCGGGGCGATCGCACGTTTTCAGGGGGAATTTCGAGTTGACATATTATGTGCATACATAATAGCTAATTGTAGGCATATAATAGCGATATCGAATCCCGCTCCGCCGACATTTGTCAATGGTTGCACCGATCCGCCGTCATCCAGAGGAGTCCCGCATGATCGACCCCCGCCATAACCTGCGCGACGTTTATCCGCCCACCGGCCCCGAGATCTCCGCCAAGAGCTGGCTCACCGAGGCGCCGATGCGGATGCTGATGAACAACCTGCACCCGGACGTGGCCGAGAACCCGCATGAGCTTGTCGTTTATGGCGGCATCGGGCGGGCGGCGCGCACATGGGAGGATTTCGACCGGATCGTCGCGGGGTTGAAGGATCTGGAGGCCGACGAAACGCTGGTGGTGCAATCGGGCAAGCCGGTGGCGATCGTCAAGACCCATGCGGATGCGCCGCGCGTGCTGATCGCCAATTCCAACATCGTGCCGCATTGGGCCAACTGGGACCATTTCAGCGAGCTCGATCGCAAGGGGCTGATGATGTATGGCCAGATGACCGCCGGGTCGTGGATCTATATCGGCACCCAGGGCATCGTCCAAGGCACATACGAGACATTCGCCGAGGCCGGGCGGCAACATTACGATGGCGATCTCACCGGTCGGTGGATCCTCACCGGAGGGCTGGGCGGGATGGGTGGCGCGCAGCCGCTGGCGGCCGTTTTCGCCGGGGCGTGCTGCCTCGCGGTGGAGTGCAACCCTGACAGCATCGATTTTCGCCTGCGCACCGGATACCTCGATGAAAAGACCGAGAGCCTCGACGAGGCGCTGGAGATGATCGAGCGCTGGACCAAGGCGGGCGAGGCGAAGTCGGTGGGGCTCCTGGGCAATGCCGCCGATATCTTTCCCGAGATTTACCGTCGTGGTGTGCGCCCCGACATCGTGACCGACCAGACCAGCGCGCATGATCCGGTCAATGGCTACCTGCCGCAGGGCTGGAGCATGGCCGAGTGGCGTGACAAGCGCGAGAGCGACCCCAAGGCGGTGGAACGCGCTGCCCGGGCAAGCATGAAGGTGCATGTCGAGGCGATGATCGATTTCTGGAGTGATGGTGTGCCGACGCTGGATTACGGCAACAATATCCGCCAGGTGGCGCTGGAGGAGGGGCTTGAACATGCCTTTGCCTTCCCCGGCTTCGTTCCGGCGTATATTCGCCCGCTCTTTTGCCGTGGTGTCGGGCCGTTCCGCTGGTGTGCGCTGTCTGGCGACCCGGAGGACATTTACAAGACCGACCAGGCGATGAAGGAGCTTTTTCCCGAAAATGCGCATCTGCATCAATGGCTTGACATGGCGCGCGCGCGGATTTCGTTCCAGGGCCTTCCGGCGCGGATCTGCTGGATCGGGTTGGGGGACCGGCATCGCGCGGGGTTGAAGTTCAACGAGATGGTGGCCAGTGGCGAATTGAAGGCGCCCATCGTCATCGGGCGTGACCATCTGGATGCTGGTTCGGTGGCCAGCCCCAACCGCGAGACCGAGGCGATGAAGGATGGTTCTGACGCAGTCAGTGACTGGCCGCTTCTGAACGCGCTCGTGAACACCGCGTCGGGGGCGACATGGGTGAGCCTGCATCACGGCGGCGGCGTTGGCATGGGGTTCTCGCAGCACGCGGGCATGGTCATCGTGGCCGATGGCACGCCGGAGGCCGCGAAGCGGCTGGAGCGGGTGCTGTGGAACGATCCGGCCTCGGGCGTGTGGCGCCACGCCGATGCCGGATACGAAGAGGCGATCGACTGTGCAAAGGAACACGGGCTGCGCCTGCCCGGGATATTGGGGAACTAGTCCGGGTCGCGTTTGATCGGAAACACCCGCCGCGGCACAAGCCCGGGGCGAGGTTTCTCAGCCGGGCAATAGGTTGATCCGCGTGACCGTTGCGGCCTCGACCGCCGTGTCGGAATAGCACATTGGCACATAGTCCCCCCTGGCCCAGAGCGGGGCGAGATCGTCGTAATGGGGCGTTCCGGGCAGGCCCGACTGGCCCGGGGCGTTGATCCAGACGCTGTTGTCCCATTCCCCGACATCGACCACCATGCGCACCGAGGCTCCGATGCGCACGCGGTAATCACTGGCCTCGTAATGGGCCATCATCACCGTGCTGGAACTGCCGCCCTTGGCGAGCGGGCCGACATCGCGGGACTGGCCCAGCGGGGTCAGCGCGTGACCGAACCAGCCCTTGTGCAAATCGCCCCAGCGCCATTCGGCGGGGTCCGTGCCAAAGCGCGCCACGGCATCCGCCCACGCGGCGGCGAGGGTTTCGGCGAGGAACGCGTCGCGTGTGGCGTCATCATCGAGGCCGGCGGCACGGGCGAGGCCGGGGTGACGGCCCTCCAACATGCGGACCACGGTGGCGACGGAGCCCGCGCCGAACCATTTGCGAAGATCGGGGTCGGGCGCGACACGGGCCAGAAGTGCCGGGCGCAGGTGGCTCGAGAGCCACATCTCCGCCAGAAGGGCGGCGGGGCTGTCGGCATCGGCATGGCCGTTCCAGCCCGCGAGCAGCGCGCGGGCCTCTTCCGGGGCCTGCAGGGGAACCTGTTTCACAAGGCGCGCGGTATATCCTGAAAAGGTGTCGGTTTGCAGGGCGCAGTTGTCGGCGATGCCACGGACCTTGCCCGAGCGCAGCGCTTGCGAGATCCGTTCGGCGCGCCCGTCTTCGAGCCATTCATGGCCCACCGGCTGCGCGGCGTGGTCCCAGCCGTCGGGCACGTTCATCTCGTTGGCGGACCAGACCACGCCATCGGCGGGATTGACCGTCGCGGGCAACTCGGCGGCGGTGATGTAGCCCTGCCATTCAAAGCGGCCATCGCCGGGCACCGGGGCCAGCCCGCGCCAGCCATTGCGGTGTGGCACATAGGCCGCCGCCTGCCAGCAGATATCGCCGGAGGTGTCGGCATAGACCATGTTGACCGAGGGCGCGCCCCAGCTGTGCAGCGCCTTGCGAAAATCGCTCATCGTGGTGGCGCGCATGGATTTGAGGCTTGCCATGTAGGGCGCGGTGCCCGGATCGGTGAAGACGGTGCGTAGCGACAGGGCAAGGTTGCGCCCCTCGTCCTGCCAGAGCACCGGGCCGTGGCGGGTGAAGTAGAGCGGCAGGGTCTGATCGGGCGCGCCCTTGACGGCGAACACCTCGTCGATGCGGGTCATCTCCTCGCTGCCCGTACCGTGGCGATAGCTGTGCGGCGCGCCGGGCAGGGTTGCGTGGACCATGAGGTCCTCCTGGTCGGCGCAGAAGATCGTCAGGCTGAAGGCGGCGGTGCCGTTGTGACCGGCCATGATGCCGGGCGACGAAGGCTCTCCCGCGCCGATCACGTCGAGCCCCGGCGCGCTCAGATGCACCATGTAGCGCAGCGAGGGCGCGGCATGGGCGCGGTGCGGGTCGCTGGCCATGATCGCGCGCCCTGTGGACGTTTGCGCGGGCGCGAGTGCCCAGTTGTTCGATCCCTCGGGCGGGGTGTCGTGGCGCAGCACGTTGAGCGCCGGATCGAGCGCCGACCAGAGCGGCGCCTCGTCCAGCGTGGCGGCGAGGCGTTCGGCGCTGAACGTCACGGGTGCCGTGGCCAGAAGATAGGTAGTGAGCGCATCGTCGGGCAGGGGCGTGCCGTCCATCGTGGCCCATTCCCCGTCCGGCACCGGTGGTGAAAGCGGCATGCGCAGGAGATCGACCTCGGGCGAGGCGAGCGCCTGCACCTTCTGGCGGGCCAGTTCGGACGTGGCATTGCGGGCAAGGCAATGGGTGCGGATGCGCACCACGTCCTCGGGCGTCCAATGGGCGGGCTTCGTGCCCAGTTCGGCAAACTCGGGGGGCAGGGGCAGGCCGCCGGCCAGCACCAGATCTACGCCCGCGTTGATGCCCTTTGCGAAGGCGGTGCAGATTTCCTCGGCGTCGGGGCCATAGGCCGCCCATTCCGGCGCCATGTCGCCGCGATAAAGCAGGAGCCGCGCGGCACGGTCCTGCATCAGGTAGCCGGGGCCGAAATCCGCAGCCAGCAGGCCAAGGCCCCGCTTGCGCCACAGGTCGATCTGCCACAGCCGGTCGCGCGCGGCATTGAAACCCTGCACGAAAAAGGCATCGCGCGGGTTTTCGGCGCGGATATGCGGCAGGCCCCAGCGGTCGATGCGGATGCTCGCGGGGGCGGAAAGGCCGGGCAGGACAAACTGGGTCATGGAACCTCGCTCAATATTGGCTGATGGCGCGCGCCGCTTCGAGCGCGAGCGGGATGTTGCGATTGACGAAATCCTCGGGCGTCCACTCGGCGAGTGATCCTGCCACGTGGATAGCGCCGACCGGATCACCGCTCGCGTCGAGCACCGGAAAACCGGCCGCGATTTCGCCAAGCAGGATCTGGTTGAGGGTGAGCGCGTAACCGTTGGCGCTGGTTTCGGCGATCTTTTCGAGTATCTCGGGGATTTCGGTGACGGTATGGGGGGTAAAGGGGCGGCGGTCGGAGCGGTCGAGGATGTCGCGCACCCTGTCATTCGGCAGACGCGAGAGAATCGCCCAGCCGCCGGAGCTGCAAAAGCTGGGCACGCTGTGGCCGACAAGTGTGGTGTAGAAGGTCTGGCGCTTGCTTTGCAGGCGCACGGCATAGACCACGCGCAGATCGTCGAAAAGCGACAGGTCGACGCGCTCGCGCACCTCCTTGCGCAGTTCCTGGAGGATCGGCGTCGCGCGGCGTACAAGCGGGTCAAGCCGCAGGTAATCGAGCGTATGGTCGAGCAACCGTATCCCCGGGACAAAGCCGTGCCCATCCGCAGCGCGACCGATATAACCCATGGCGCGCAGCGTGTGCACCATCCGTTGTGCCGTGCTGCGATCGACACCCGCCTGTTCGGCGATCTCGGACAATGACAGGGGGCTGTCGGCATGATGAAAGGCCGACAGCACCTGCATGGCCTTTTCCAGCGAGCGCACAAAAAGCGGGCCTGAGCGATCGCTTTCGGTCAGGCCGCGCAATCCGGGTTCGGCGCGGGTCGTGTTTCGGGGCAACGTGACGTCCCATTCATGTTTGGCCGTTGACAGGGGCCGATTCACAACTTTACGATAGTCATACAATGCAGCCGTATCACTATGCAATACAGAAGGCTCGCTGACGTAAGGTCAACCCTGGATTGCTGGATCAACGGTCGGGGAACAAGAACAGGGACGAACGAAATATGCGCAAAGTTGCGCTTGCAGGTTTCTTGCATGAGACGAACACATTCGCCCCGACAAAGGCGGCGCATGAGGATTTCGTGCAGGGCGGCGGCTATATGCCCATGGCGCGTGGCGATGACGTTCTGCGCCGGGGGCGCGGGATCAATCTCGGGATCGGCGGCGCGGTGCAGCATGGCGAGGGCGCGGGCTGGGACATGGTGCCGGTGCTTTGGGCCGGGGCGATCCCTTCGGCGCATGTGACGCGCGACGCCTATGACCGGATTTCCGACGAGATCGTGGAGGGCATCGCGGCGGCGGGGCCGCTGGATGGTGTGTTTCTCGACCTGCATGGCGCGATGGTGGCCGAGCATGTCGATGATGGCGAGGGTGCACTCATCGCGCGGGTGCGCGCCGTGGTGGGACCGGATGTGCCGATTGCCTGCGCGCTCGATCTGCATGGCAACATCACGGCCGAGATGGTGGGCGCGGCCGACGTGCTGGTGGGCTTTCGCACCTATCCGCATGTCGATATGGGCGAGACCGGGCGCCGCGCGGCGGAACAGCTTGACCGGCTGATGAGCCGTGGCGCACCGTTTGCCAAGGCGTTCCGGCGCCTGCCCTTCCTTGTCCCGATTGCATGGCAGAGCACCCGGACGGAGCCGGCGAAGGGCATTTATGACCTGGTGGCCGATTGCGAGGGCGGCGAGGTCAGCAGCACCTCGTTCTTTTTCGGCTTTCCGGCGGCGGATTTTCCGGGCTGCGGGCCGACGGTGATCTGCTACGGTGAGAGCCAGGGCGCGGCGGACGCTGCCGCGGATCGGATCGAAGCCGCGGTCCTGTCAGCCGAGGATGCCTTTGCCGGTCGCAGCTATGACCCGGACGAGGGCGTGCAGGAGGCGATGCGCATCGCGGCAACCGCCACCCGGCCCGTGGTGATCGCCGACACGCAGGACAACCCCGGCGCGGGGGGCGATTCGAACACCACCGGCATGTTGGCGGCGATGGTGCGCAACAAGGCGCGCGGCGCGCTGGGCAACATGGTCGACCCCGGGGCCGCGGCCGCCGCCCATGCGGCGGGCGAAGGCGCCGAGATCGAGATCGCGCTGGGCGGGTTCTCGAACATCCCGGGTGACGCGCCCTTCGAGGGGCGGTTCGTGGTCGAAACGCTTTCGGACGGTCATCTGGTGGCCTCGGGGCCGTTCTACGGGGGCGCCCCGCTCGACATGGGGCCGTCGGCCTGTCTGCGCATCGGTGATGTGCGGGTGGTCGTGACCAGCCACAAGGCGCAGATGGCCGATCAGCAAATGTATCGGTTCGTCGGCATCGAACCCACCGAAGAGCCGATCCTCGTCAACAAGAGTTCAGTGCATTTCCGGGCGGATTTCGATACCATTGCGGAAACGATCCTGACCTGTGTCGCACCCGGTCCGATGCCGATCAGCCCGGCAAGCCTGCCGTTCACGCGGTTGGCGCCGGGAATGCGGCTCGAGCCGCTGGGGGCCGCCTTCGCGCCTCGCAGCGCGACGCAAGCGGAGGGAGTGATCGAGCCAAGCCGGAGCTGATACCGCGAAATTCGGCCCCGCGCGGAATGCGCGGTGCCGCGATCCGAGCAACCAACCGCGTCACAAAAGGGCCACCAAACCCGGCGCACAACACCAACCAACGGGAGATGAACATGACCCTACCACTTGATCTGAAACGAATGCCGGGCCGCATCGGCACGGGCCTGCGCCGTTCGGCGCTGAGCGCGGCGGTACTTGCCGCCGCCACGATGGCCGCCGCCCCGCTCTCTGCCGAGACATTGACCGCTGTCAAGCACTCGGCGCTGCGGGTGCTCGACCCGATCATGACCACGGCCTACATGAGCCGCAACCACGGCTACATGATTTTTGACACGCTGTTCGCGCTGGACGAGAACATGGAAGCGCAGCCGCAGATGGTCGATAGCTGGGAGGTGTCGGACGACGGGCTCACCTACCGCTTTACCCTGCGCGATGGTCTCATGTTCCATGACGGCAGCCCCGTCACCGGTGAGGACGTGGCCGCCTCGATCGCCCGCTGGGGTGAACGTGACGGCATGGGCCAGGTCTTGATGGACTTCGTCGAGAGCATGGGCCAGGACGGTGACAACGTTTTTGTCATGAACATGAAAGAGCCCTTTGGCCTTGTCATCGACAGCCTGGCCAAACCGTCATCGAACGTGCCTTTCATCATGCCCAAGAGCATTGCGGAAACTCCTTCGACCGAGCCGATTCCAGAACAGATCGGGTCGGGCCCGTTCAAGTGGGTGGATGATGAGTTCGAGCCGGGTGTGAAGGCGGTTTACGAGAAGTTCGAGGATTACGTGCCCCGCGACGAGGAGCCGAGCTGGGCGGCCGGTGGCAAGGTCGTCAAGGTGGACCGGGTCGAATGGGTGGTGATGCCCGATGACCAGACCACGCTCAACTCCATCACGGCCGGCGAGATCGACTATTGGGAAAGCCCGCCGTCCGACCTGTTGCCGGTCCTCGAAGCGAACCCCGATGTCGAGGTGCGCAACCTCAACGCGCTGGGCTATCAAACGATCATACGCCCCAACGCACTCAATGCACCGATGGATGACCCGCGTATCCGCAAGGCGGCGATCGCGTCGATCTATCAGAAGGACGTTCTGGATGCGATGATCGGCAATCCCGATCTCTACAACATCTGCGGCGCGATGTTCATTTGTGACACGCCGCTGGCCACGGAAGTGGGTTCCGAGACGTTGACCGAGGGCAATGGGCAGGACCTGGCCCGCGAGCTTCTGGAAGAGGCTGGCTACGATGGCACGCCGATCATGATCATGCATCCGACCGATGTCGGCACGCTGCGCACCCAGCCGGTCGTGGTGGCGCAAGCCATGCGTGATGTGGGCTTCGAGGTGGACCTGCGGGCAATGGACTGGCAAACGCTCGTCGGGCGTCGTGCAAGCCAGGAGCCGGTCGATGAAGGCGGCTGGCACATGTTTGCAACCAACTGGGTTGGCGCGGACGTGTTCAACCCGCTGGTCAACAACATGGTCAACGGCAAGGGTCCGGATGGCGGCTGGTTCGGCTGGCCCGAAGTGCCCGAGTTGGAAGAGCTGCGGATGGCCTATGCGACCGCGGATTCGCTCGAAGAACAGCAGGAGTACGCGGCGAAGATCCAAGAAGTGGCGTATGAAGAGGGTGTCTATGCCCCGATCGGCGAGTATATCGTGCCGTCGGCCTGGACGAGCAACCTTGATGGTGTTCTCGACGGTCCCGCACCGTTCTTCTGGAACATCTCCAAGAACTGATCCATGCAGATCCGGCCTCGCACCTGCAATGGGTGCGGGGCCGATGTCGAAAGAGTTCCCCGGTCACCTGCTGACTGATCGGGCGGCCCTGAGGGCCGAGAACCTGAAAGGGAGTGCCGATGTTCGGATATATCGTGCAACGTATCCTTGCCGCCGTGCCGGTGATGGGGTTCGTGGCGCTGTTCGTGTTCCTGATGCTGCGGCTGACGCCGGGCGATCCGGCCGCGATCATCGCGGGCGACACCGCGACGACGGAACAGCTTGAGCGGATTCGCGAGGCTCTGGGGCTGAACGACCCGATTCATATCCAGTTCATCAGCTGGATCGCTGACCTGCTGCGGGGCGATTTCGGCACTTCGGTGATTTCCGGCAAGCCGGTGATCGACCTGATCGCCGCGCGGATGGAACCGACGATCAGCCTTGCGCTGACCACGATCATCCTCTCGGTGGTGATCGCCGTGCCTTTGGGCGTGATCGCGGCGTGGAAACACGGCACGCTGATCGACCGGTTCGTGATGATGATTTCGGTGCTGGGCTTTTCGGTACCGGTCTTCGTGATCGGCTACCTGATGATCTCGCTGTTCTCGATGCAGTTGAACTGGTTCCCGGTCCAGGGCTTCCGCGCCATCGGCGAAGGGATAGGCCCATTCCTGCATCGCATCGCGCTACCGACCTTCACCCTGACACTCTTGTATATCGCGCTCATTGCGCGGATCACGCGGACCTCGATGCTTGAGATTCTGGGCGACGATTACATCCGCACGGCGCGCGCCAAGGGCCTGCCCGAGCGTCTGGTTCTCATGCGTCATGCGCTGCGCAACTGTTCGGTGCCGATCATCACCGTGATCGGGATCGGCTTTGCCCTGATCATCTCGGGCGTGGTCGTGACCGAGAGCGTGTTCAACCTGCCGGGTCTTGGGCGTCTCACGGTCGATGCGGTGCTGGCGCGCGATTATCCGGTGATCCAGGCGGTGATCCTGCTGGCGTCGCTGATCTATGTCGTGATCAACCTGCTGATCGACATCGCCTATGTTCTGCTTGACCCGAGGATTCGATACTCATGACAGACCAGACCGTCATAACTCCTGCGGACGAGCGGGTTTCGCCTCTGGATCGCGTGCGCGAGATCGTGTTCTCGAGCCCGTTCGTGTTCATCGCCTCGCTTGTCCTGGCGCTTATCGTCCTGTCGGCGCTGTTCGCGCCGTGGGTGGTCCCGCATGACCCCGTGCGCCTGATGCCGTCCGAGCGGCTCAAGCCGCCGAGCGAGATCAACTGGCTGGGCACCGATGCGTACGGTCGCGATCTTCTGTCACGCATCATATATGGCGGGCGCATATCGCTTGTCGTCGGGCTGGGCGCGGCGGTCTTTGCGGTGATCTCCGGGCTGATCCTGGGCCTTCTGGCGGGCTATATCCGCTGGCTCGACTCGATCCTGATGCGGATGGTGGACGGTCTCATGGCCATTCCCAACATCCTGCTGGCCATCGCCATCGTGTCGCTTTGGGGGGCCGGCATCTGGACCGTCCTGATCGCCATCACAATCCCCGAGGTGCCGCGCGTGGTGCGGCTGGTGCGCTCGGTCGTGCTGTCGGCCCGCGAGGAACCTTATGTCGAGGCCGCGATCGCCGCGGGATCGTCCACGTTCCTGATCATGCGCCGGCATCTTCTGCCGAACACCATCGCGCCGCTGATCATCCAGGGCACCTATATCTGTGCATCGGCGATCCTGGTCGAGGCGATCCTTTCGTTTCTCGGCGCGGGCATCAATCCCGAGACTCCGAGCTGGGGCAACATCATGGCCGAAGGGCGGATCTATTTCCAGATCAACCCGGGGATCGTGCTCTGGCCCGGGATCGTCGTTTCGGTGGCGATCCTGGCCATCAACCTTCTGGGCGACGCGGTGCGTGACGCACTTGATCCGCGCATGGCAAAACGGGGGATCGACAGATGAGCGACAACCTTCTGGAAATCGAGAACCTGCGCATCGCGCTCAACGGCGACCCCGAGCAGGAGGTGGTCAAGGGGCTCGACATGGTGATCAAGCCGGGCCAGACCATGTGCCTGGTGGGCGAAAGCGGGTCGGGCAAATCGCTGACCGCGCTGGCCACGATGGGGCTCTTGCCCAAGTCGCTGGTGCCGAACGCCGGGTCGATCCGGATGAAGGGCGAAGAGCTGCTGACCGCGTCCCCGCAGCGGCTGCGCAAGCTGCGCGCCACGGCGATGTCGATGATCTTTCAGGAGCCGATGACGGCGCTCAACCCGGTGGCGCGGGTGGGGGCGCAGATCGAGGAAGTGCTGGAGTTCCACTCCGACCTGTCGCAGGGCCAGCGCAAGCGGCGTGCCAAGGAGATGATGGAGGCGGTGCACCTGCCCGATGTGGACAAGATGTATCGCAGCTTCCCGCACCAGCTGTCGGGGGGCCAGCGCCAGCGCATCATGATCGCCATGGCGCTGATCATGCGCCCGCAGCTGCTGATCGCGGACGAGCCGACTACCGCTCTCGACGTGACCACGCAGGCGCAAATTCTGGCCCTGATCCGCGAATTGCGTGAAGAGCAGGGCACGGCGGTGATGTTCATCACCCATGACATGGGCGTGGTGTCGGAAATCGCCGAGGACGTGACCGTGCTCAAGCTGGGCGAGGTGATGGAGACCCAGCCGCTCGACCAGCTGCTGCGCCATCCGCAGACCGACTATACCCGCGACCTGTTGCGGTCGGTGCCAAGCCACGTGCCGCGCTCGCCGCGCCCGGACAGTGCGGAAAAGGTGGTGCTCAGCACCCGGAACCTGTGCAAGACCTATGGTGGCGGCGGGCTGATCTTCAAGAACCGCGAAGTCAAGGCAGCGCAGGATGTCAGCCTCACCTTGCAGCATGGCCGCACGCTCGGCATCGTGGGCGAAAGCGGGTCCGGCAAATCGACCGTGGCGCGCTGCATCATGCGGCTGATCGATCCGACCTCGGGGCAGATCATGGTCGGCGACGAGGATATCGCGCAGATGAAGCCGGCCGATCTCAAGGCGCGGCGGCGGAAATTCCAGATCGTGTTCCAGGACCCGATGCGTTCGCTCAACCCGCGGCGCGAGATCGGAGAATCGATCATCGAGGGTCCGCTGAATTTCGGAGTGCCGCGCGCCAAGGCAAAGGAGCGGGCGCGCGAATTGCTCGAACTCGTGGGCCTTCCCGCCAGCGCGGTCAATCGCTTCCCGCACCAGTTCTCGGGCGGTCAGCGTCAGCGCATCGCGATCGCCCGCGCGCTGGCTGTCGATCCCGACATACTCGTCGCCGACGAGGCGGTTTCGGCGCTCGATGTCAGCGTGCAGGCGCAGGTTCTCGACCTGCTGGCCGAATTGCAGAAGCGGCTGGGTTTGGGCATCCTCTTCATCACCCACGATCTGGGCGTTGCCGCGCAGATCTGCGACGAGGTGATGGTGATGCAGCATGGCCGGGTCGTGGAATACGGGCCCGCAGGCCGGGTTCTGGGCGACCCGCACGAGGATTATACCAAGGCGTTGATCTCGGCGGCGCCGGGACGGCACTGGGACTTCGCCAATTTCCGACCGTTCCCGGAGTCCGAAATCGTATCGCCGGCGGCCTCGACCCAGGTTTGAGATCATCCGCACAACAGGACACCCAGGAGGAAAGGACATTCCATGCCCGTTTTACCGATCATATCGGAGAGCCAGGACGAACTGACCGGGATATTCAAGGATCTGCACGCCCATCCCGAGATCGGCTTTACCGAGGCGCGTACCGCACAGGTGGTGGCCGAGAAGCTGCGCGAATACGGGGTGGACGAGGTCCATACCGGGATCGCCAAGACCGGGGTCGTGGGCCTGATCAAGGGCAAGGGCGGCGGCAACCGCCGGGTCGGGCTGCGCGCCGATATGGACGCGCTGCCGATCCACGAGGAAAGCAACCTGCCCTATGCCTCGAAGAACGAGGGTGTCATGCATGCCTGTGGCCATGACGGTCACACCACCATGCTTCTTGGCGCGGCCAAGCACCTGGCCCGGACGCGCGATTTCGACGGCACGGCCGTCCTGATCTTCCAGCCCGCCGAAGAGGGGCTGGGCGGGGCGCGCGGCATGTTGGCCGAGGGGCTGTTCGACAAGTTCCCCTGCGACGAGGTGTTCGGCATGCACAACTGGCCCAATGGCGAGCCCGGCAAGGTCGGTATCTGCAAGGGTCCTGCGATGGCCGGGGCGTCGTTCTTCGACATCAGGATCAAGGGCCGGGGCAGCCATGCCGCCATGCCGCAGCAATCGCGCGATCCGCTGGTCATTGCCGCGATGCTCGTCGCGCAAATCCAGACCATCGTCGCGCGCAACGTCGCACCGCTCGATGCCTGCGTCTTTTCCGTGACCCAAAGCCACGCCGGAAGCGCCTATAACGTGGTGCCCGACACCGCGACGCTGGCCGGCACGATCCGCTATTTCAAGGACGAGGTCTGCGAGCTGGCCGAGACCCGGCTGCGCGAGCTCTGCGATGGCATGGCGCGCGCCTATGGGGTGGAAATCGAGGTCGACCTGCGCAACATCTTCGACGTGCTGATGAACGACAGCGATCTCTCGGATGCCTATCTCGAGGCCGCATCGGACATCGTGGGCGCCGAGAACGTGTCGGACAAGGCCGAACCCGCAACCGGCTCCGAGGATTTCGCCGACATGCTCAAGGTGGTGCCTGGCTCCTATTGCCGGGTCGGACATGGCGGCACGGTGCCGCTGCACAATCCGGGCTTCATGCTCGACCCTGAAATCCTGCCGGTGGGCGCGTCGATCATGGCGCGCATCGTCGAGCGCCGCATGCCAATAGGAGCTGCATGATCATGGACCCTCTCAAACTGCCTTTCGACTCCGATGCGATGCTGGCAGGGCTGCGCCCCTGGATCGAATGCGAAAGCCCCACATGGGACGCCGCCGCGGTCGACCGGATGATGGATCTTGCCGCCTATGATCTTGCCCAAATGGCCGAGATCGAGCGCATTCCCGGCCGGATGGGCTTTGGCGGCTGCGTGCGCGCCGGTTTCCCGCATCCGAACAAGGGCGAGCCGGGCATCCTGATCGTGGGCCACATGGACACGGTGCACCCGGTTGGCACGCTGGAGAAACTGCCCTTCAAGCGCGAGGGCGATATCTGTTATGGCCCCGGCATCATGGACATGAAGGGCGGCAACTACGCCAGCGTCGAGGCGATCCGCCAGCTGATCGCGGCGGGGATGCAGACGCCCCTGCCGGTGACGGTGCTTTTCACCCCCGACGAGGAGGTCGGCACGCCCTCGACCCGCGAGTTGATCGAGGCGGAGGCGGCGCGCAACAAGTACGTGCTGGTGCCGGAACCCGCGCGCGACGATGGCGGCGCGGTGATCGGGCGCTACGCGATCGCGCGGTTCAACCTGCGCACGCACGGTCTGCCCAGCCATGCGGGCGCGCGCCTGTCGGAAGGCAAATCCGCGATCGCCGCGATGGCGCGCAAGATCATCGAGATCGAGGCGATGACCGGCGAAGACTGCACCTTTTCCGTCGGCGTGATCCATGCCGGGCAATGGGTCAACTGCGTGTCGTCGGTCTGCGAGGCCGAGGCGCTGAGCATGGCGAAGACGCAAGGCGACCTCGATGACGGGGTGGCGCGGCTGATGGCCCTGGCCGGCGAGGAAAACGGCGTGTCCTTCGAGATCACCCGCGGCGTCACGCGCCCGGTATGGGAGCCGGATCAGCCCGGCACCATGGCGATGTTCGAGATCGCCAAGGATCTGGCCAGTGATCTGGGCTTCGAGTTGACAGGGGCAAGCTCGGGCGGTGGCTCGGACGGCAATTTCACCGGCTACATGGGGATCCCGACGCTCGATTCGCTGGGCGTGCGCGGCAAGGGCCTGCATACGCTGACCGAGCATATCGAGGTGGCAAGCCTCGCCGAACGCGGGCGCCTCATCGCCGGGATGCTGATGCGGCTGAGCTGAAACGCCAGGAATGCGATATTACCGGCAGGTCCGTTCGGCCCCGTCGGTATATTCGCGATACTTGGTCCAGAAGCGCCGGTGGTTGTCGCGGTCGGATTGACGAATGTCCTGCGCGCGGTGCGGATCGCCATAGAAGCTGACGGCCAGGCGCTGGTCCGAACCCGAAAGCGTCTGGTCGGCGACGGCCTGGATACAGCCACAGAGCTCACGCGAGCGCGCCTTGCGGTCGGATGCCATGCAAGCGCGCTGGATCCGGCCCGTGGCAAAAGGTCTTGCGGCAGGGGCCGGGGTGACCGAAGCGGACGGACGCGTCGTGACTGCGGGCGTTGCTGCCGCCACGCGCGGGGCGGGCTGAGCCATCTCGCGCTTGGCCCGGTAATAGCCGCCGGCACATCCGGCCAGCGACAGGATGAGGATCAGGGAAACGATGGGGCGCATATGCTCGGAGCCTTTTTGTTTTGCGACGATCATGGCGGAAACCGGGGCGGAATTCAATCACGCGTGACGATTGTCAATCGTGTAAAGGCAACGGGCGCTGCCGATGTTGCGGCGCGATGCGCTCGCCAACGCAATAGCGGTTGGATGACGACATCGGGTTGACTCGAATCGTGAAATCGGACGACCCTGACTGAGCGATCAGTCAGTTGTCCGTGGAGGGGGATTGGCGCAGCAATTGAAACAGCAGGCGCGCGAGGCGCCGGGTGGCGTGCGGGCCGATGCGATCCTCGACGCGGCCGAGCGCGTCTTTGCCAGCTCCGGCTATGAGGGTGCGGCGCTGCGCGAGATCGCCGAGTGCGCGGGCGTGGCGCAGGGGCTGATCCACTATCATTTCGACAACAAGGCGCGGCTCTTCGAAAGAATGGTGGCGCGACGGTCGGGACAGATCAACGCGGCGCGGGCCGAGCGGCTGGCGCAACTGAGAGGCAAGGGCGCGTTGCGGCTGGAAGATATCGTCGAGGCGCTCTTCCGCCCCACGATCGAAACCGGCCTCGAACTGGCCGAGGATGGCGGCGGCTTCGCGCGGATTCTCGTGTCGATGGCCAATTCCAACGACCCGTTGGCGCGGGAGATGACCGCGACCTATTACGACCCGATCGCGCATGACTATATCGCCGCCCTGCAGGAAGCCGAGCCGGGGCTGGCCCGCGCTGATGCGGTCTGGGCCTACATGTTCGCGATTGGCGTGGGCATGACGATGATGGCCAAGACGGGGCGGCCCAAGCGGCTTTCGAACGGGTTATGCGACGATGGCGATGCCGATGCGATGCTGGCGCGGATCGTGCCGTTCATCTGTGGCGGCGTCCGGGCGCTGGTGACACCATGAAACCAAGGGGAGGAGAAACCATGAAGGATTTCATTTCGAGAAGCACGGCGCTGGCCGCGTTGGCGCTGGGCGGGGCACTGGCCGCGCCACAGGTGCAGGCCGAAGATTTCAACGTGACCATCGTGGCCGGGCATCCGCCGGTCTTTCGCTGGGTGAAACATGCCAGCGAGACCTTCATCCCGGCGGTCGATGCGGCGCTTGAAGGCACCGGGCACAGCATCAACTGGTCGGAACAATATGGCGGGTCGCTGGCCAAGGTGGGGGACGAGCTTGAGGCGGTCGAGGCCGGGCTGGCCGAGGTGGGGCTGGTCTCGTCGCTCTTCGATCCGGCCAAGCTCAGCCCGCAGAACGTGACCTATTTCACCCCCTTCGTGTCGCGCGATTCGACGCTTGTGAGCAGTTGGATGGACGAATTGCAGGCCACCAACGACGACATGCGTGCGGCGTGGGAGGAAAACGGCCTCGAATACCTTGGCGGCGGAATCGGACTCGACGATTACCTGTTGATGACCACCTTTCCGGTGGAGACCATCGAGGATCTCGATGGTCACAAGATCGCCGCACCCGGGCCGGCGGTCAACTGGCTCGAAGGCACTGGCGCGGTTGGGGTGAGCGGCAACCTCACGCTCTATTATAACGAGATCAAGACCGGTGTTTATGACGGGGTGATCGTCTTTGCCAGCGCCGCGCTGCCGGGCAAGCTGCACGAGGTGGCCCCCTATATCACCAAGGTCGGGTTCGGCGCACAATATGCCGGGGGGCTGGCGGCCAACAAGAGTTGGTATGACAGTTTGCCGGAGGAGGTCCAGGACGCGCTCAAGGCCGGCGCCCGCGCCGATGCCGAAGCCTACCAGGAAGACCTCGATGCCTCGGTCACGACCTTCCTTTCGATGATGGAGGAGCAGGGGGCCACCATCACCGAGGTCGATCAGGCGTTCCGCGAGCAATGGGCGTCGGGCATGAACAACGTCGCGCAGGAATGGGCCGCCCGGCTCGATGAAGAGGGCAGGAACGGCACCGCCGTGCTCAAAGCCTACATGGACACCATGCGCGCGGCGGGGGCCGAGCCGGTGCGCGACTGGGATCGAGAGTAAGCGCGACGCCATGTCCCGGCCCCGGATGCCCCGGGGTCGGGAGGGAGTGGAACAGACATGGCGGAGCCCATGAAAGATGTGGATGCGACAGCGGCGCTGCCCGGCTGGTTCATTGCGGTCCGGCAGGGGGTCGATCGCGTGACCGGTGCGCTCAATGTGGTGGGGACGGGCCTGATCCTCGTGTTGATGGTCCTTGTGAATGCCGACGTGATCGGGCGCGGGCTTTTCAAGGCGCCCGTCGCGGGCGTGCCGGAAATGGTTTCGATGTCGATTGTCGCCATCGTGTTCCTCCAGGTGGCACAGACCTTTCGGCAGGGGCGGCTGACGCGCACCGATATCCTTCTGGGCTGGGTCGGGCGGTACAGCCCGCGCACGCGAGAGGTGGTCGAGATGCTGTTTTCCATCGCCGCGATCGCGCTGGTCTGGCAGCTCATCACGGCGTCCTGGCCGCTTTTCGAGCAGGCATGGACCCGCGGCACCTATGAGGGCACGATCGGCGCCTTCACCGCGCCGGTCTGGCCGGTCAAGCTCATCATTCTCGTGGGGTGCGGGGCGCTTCTGGTGCAACTGGTGCTGCATGGGCTGGCCGCGTTCCTGCGCCTGGTGCGGGGGGCAAGGGCATGACGCCATTCGAGATCGGCCTGACCAGTTTCGGTGCCATGGTGGTGATGATCTATGCGGGGTTCTGGGTGCCCTTCGCCCTGATGCTGTGTTCCTATCTCGGGGTCTGGGCGATCAAGGGTTCGCCGCTCCTGGCCGGAAAGCTGCTGGCGCTGGCGGCGAGCGAGACGATTTCCTCCTATTTCTTCGGCGTCGTGCCGCTCTTCGTGCTGATGGGCTATGTCGTGAGCGTGACCGGCATGGGGCGCGATGCCTTCGACGTGGCCAACCACCTGTTCCGGCGGCTCAGGGGCGGCTTGGGCATCGGCACGGTGGGGGCGAACGCGATCTTTGCCGCCATCACCGGCATTTCCATCGCCAGCGCCGCCGTCTTTACCCGCATCGCCGTGCCCGAGATGATCCGCCATGGCTATGCCAAACGCTTCTCGGTCGGCGTGGTGGCCGGGTCGAGCGTGCTGGGCATGCTGATCCCGCCGTCGCTCCTGCTGATCCTTTACGGGCTCCTGGCCGAGCAATCGGTGGGCGACCTCTTCATTGCCGGTATCCTGCCGGGGATATTGCTGGCGCTGGCCTTCGGTGTCGGCATCTGGCTGACCGCGATCCTCTGGCCCGCGCGGCTCGGCCCCGGCGTGGCGGCGGGCGGGGGCGAGAGCGACCTTGGCCCGCGTGATCTTGTCGCCAAGGGGCTGCCCATCGTCTTGCTGATCGGGCTGGTGCTGGGCGGCATCTATGGCGGAATCTTCACCCCGATCGAGGCGGGCGCGGTCGGCGCGGGCGGCGCGATCGTCATCGGCGTACTGCGGCGCAAGCTGTCGTGGCGCGAATTCTGGCAGGTGCTGACCGATACCGGGCTGGTCACGGCCTCGATCTCGTTCCTGATCATCGCGGCACAGATGTATTCGCGGATGCTGTCGCTTTCCGGCGTGCCGATGGAGTTCGGCGCATTCGTGGCCGGGGCTGATATCGGCTATTGGGGCGTGATCCTGGCCTATATCGCCCTGGTGATCGTGATGGGGGCGGTGCTCGACAGCTCGTCCATCATGCTGATCCTCGTGCCGCTGATGCTGCCGGTGGTCGGCGGCATGGAGGTCGACCTCATCTGGTTCGGGATCGTCACGGTGATCGCGGTCGAGGTGGGCCTGCTGACCCCGCCCTTCGGCATATCCGTTTTCGTGATCAAGTCGGCGCTTGACGACCCCGACATCACGCTCGGCGACATATTCATCGGCGCCGCGCCCTTTGCACTGATGATGCTCGTCGTTCTCGCCCTTGTCCTTGCCTTTCCGGTGCTGGCCACCGGGCTCATCTGACCAGAAAAGGAGCCACCATGCCCAGACGTTTCGTCGATATTTCCGTGCCGCTTGAAACCGGGATCGTGTCGGACCCGCCGATCATGCTCCCCGAGATCGAATACATGACCCACGATCAGACCGCCGAGCAGGTGATGGCATTCTTTCCGGGCCTCAAGCGCGAGGATCTGCCCGGCGGCGAGGGCTGGGCGGTCGAACGGCTGCGCATCGCCACCCATAACGGCACCCATCTCGATGCACCCTACCACCACCACTCCACCATGAATAACGGCGAGCGCGCGATCACCATCGACGAGGTGCCACTGGAGTGGTGCCTCAACCCGGGGGTAAAGCTCGATTTCCGGCACATGGAGGACGGCTATATCGTCACCCCCGGCGATGTGGAGGCCGAGTTGAGCCGCATCGGGCACGACCTGCGCCCGCTCGATATCGTGGTGGTCAACACATCGGCGGGCGCGCATTACGGGCAACCCGATTACCTGATGAAGGGCTGCGGCATGGGGCGCGACGCGACGATGTATCTGCTCGAACGCGGCGTGCGGGTGACAGGGACGGATGCCTGGAGCTGGGACGCACCCTTTGCCCTGACCGCGCAGGAATATGCCAGGACCCATGACCCGACCATCATCTGGGAGGGCCACCGCGCCAGCATGGAAATCGGCTATTGCCACATGGAGAAACTGTCGAACCTCGACAGCCTGCCGGGCCACGGGTTCGAGATTTCCTGTTTTCCCTACAAGATCAAGGGCGCCAGCGCCGGGTTCACCCGCGCCGTCGCCATTTTCGAGGAGTGAGCCATGCGCCTGGGAACGGTTTTCCATGATGGCAAGGCGAGGGTGGTATCGCCGCTCGATGACGACACGCTGCTCGATCTCGTCCGCGCCGCGGAACTGGCGGGTGCCCGGCCCGATACCTTCGACACGATGCAGACGCTGATCGAGGCAGGCGATGACGGGCTCGAACAGGCCGGTGCCCTGCTGGCCCGCGCCGACCGGCATGCAACGATCCCGGCGGGCGAGGTCACGTTCCTGCCGCCGCTGATGCCGGTGCAGTATCGCGATTGCCTCGTGTTCGAGGAACATCTCTTCAACTGCCTCAGGGCGTTCGGTCAGGACGACCCGCAACTGCCTCCGGTCTGGTATGAACAGCCGATCTATTACAAGGGCAACCGGATGAGCTTCATCGGCCATGGCGCCGACGTGATCTGGCCGGACTATGCCGAGTTTCTCGATGTCGAACTGGAACTGGCCATCGTGGTGGGCCGGAAGGGCAAGGATATCGCGCCCGGGCGGGCCGCGGATCACATCTTCGGTTACACCATCCTCAACGATGTCTCGGCCCGCGACGCCCAGATGCGCGAAATGCCGGGTCAGCTTGGCCCCGCCAAGGGCAAGGATTTCGACACCGGCAACATCCTTGGCCCCTGGATCCTGACCGCGGACGAGGTGGCGCATCCGGTCGCCCTCGACATGGAACTGCGCGTGAACGGCGCGCGGTGGGGCGGCGGCAACTCATCCTCGATGCAGCATGATTTCGGCGCCATTCTCGCCCATATCTCGGCCTCCGAGACGCTATACCCCGGCGAGGTGATCGGCTCCGGCACGGTCGGCACCGGCTGCGGGCTCGAACTGGGCAAGCAGCTGGCCCCGGGTGATCGCTTCGAACTCGAGATCGAGAAGATCGGCGTGCTGCGCAACCGGATCGTGCGGCCGGACTGAACCTGGACACCACCATGCCCACGCGGTTCTTTCTTGGGAAAAATACTCAAGATCCCGCCAGTCAGGCCATGCACGACGCTGCAACGGTTGCCCCACATCGATACAAGGCGAAAGGGGCGGAGGCGTCAGCCTCCGCCCCCTTGGCGACGCCGCAGGCGGCGCAAGACCTCACCTGAGGTTGTCAGGCAGCCATGTGGCCAGTTCCGGGAAACCGATCAGCACGAAGACCATCACCACCATGATCAGGAACATCGGGATCGCGGCGCGGGCGATATAGCTTATCTCGTGGTTGGTCATGCCCTGCAACACGAAGAGGTTGAAGCCGATCGGCGGGGTGATCTGGGCCATTTCCACCACCACCACGATGAAGATCCCGAACCAGATCAGGTCGATCCCGGCTTGGCGGATCATCGGCTCCACCACCGCCATGGTCAGAACCACCGACGAGATACCATCGAGAAAGCAGCCAAGAATGATGTAGAAGATCAGCAGCACCATCAGCAGTTCGAACCGCGTCAGCCCCATCTGCGCGATCAGGTCGGCCAGTCCGCGCGGCAACCCGGTGAACCCCATCGACAGCGACAGGAACGCCGCCCCGCCAAGGATGAGCGCGATCATCGCGCTGGTGCGGGTGGCGCCCATCAGGCTCTGGGTAAAGGTTTCCCAGTTGAGCGATCCTTGCCCCGCGGCCAGCAGGAGCGCGCCGATGACACCAAAGGCCGCGGCCTCGGTCGGCGTGGCCCAGCCGAAATACATCGACCCGATCACCACCATGATCAACAGAAGCACCGGGATCAGGAACCGCGAATTGTGCAGTTTCTCGGTAAAGCTCATCGGCGGTTCCGGCGTCGGGTTCCAGTCGCGCGAGATCCATGACTGGATCGCCACATAGGCCATGAACATCCCCGCGAGCACGAGGCCGGGCAGGATGCCCGCGAAGAACAGCTTGGTGATCGACTCGTTCACCGTGACGCCATAGACGATGAGTGTCAGTGACGGCGGGATCATCAGGCCCAGCGTCGCCGCCCCCGCCAAGGTGCCGATTACCATACGTCGCGGATACTTGCGCTTGTTGAGTTCGGGGATCGACATCTTGCCCACCGTGGTCAGCGTTGCCGCGGATGACCCCGACACGGCGGCAAAGACGGTGCAGCCCACGATATTGGTATGCATCAGCCCCCCGGGCAGGCGTGCCATCCATGGCGACAGCCCCCTGAACATGTCTTCCGATAATCGGGTTCGGTAAAGCACCTCGCCCATCCAGATGAAGAGCGGCAGCGCGGTCAGCGTCCATGACGCCGAGGACGACCAGATCTTGGTGATCATCGCGTCGCCCACGGGGCGCGTGGTGAAGAGCTCCATCCCCACCCAGGCCACGCCCATGAGCGCAAGACCCACCCAGACGCCCGAACCGAGCAGGAAGAAGAGCACGAAGAGAAAGATCGAGATCGAGATCATGTAATCCATTGGCGCTACTCCGTGCCCGTGTCGATGGCGCCGGAGCGCATGCCATGTCGGCCGGTCATGATCAGGCGGGCGAAATTGTCCCAGAAGGCAATGGCCAGAAGCACGGTGCCCACCGCCATGGAAAGCTGCGGAATCCAGATCGGCGTCCGGTCCAGCCCCTGGCTGATGTCGTTCCACTTCAGCGACTCCCACATGCTGCGCACCCCGTACCAGGCGAAATAGCTCGAGATCGCCGCCCCCATGCCAAAGCACCAAAGCTCGCCCTTGACCCGGTGACGCCCCAGCACGTTGAGAAAGAGCGACACCCGGATATGTGCCCCGTGGTTGAGCGCATAGGCGAAGGCAAAGAACGAGGCGGCGGCCATGCAATAGCCTGCGTAATCGGTCGCGCCGGGAAAGACGGCGCCGGTCCAGCGCGCGATCATCTGTGCGACGATGATGACGAGAATCGCGATGGTGAAAAACGCCGCGATGACACCGCCGGCGAGATAGAGCGCATCGAGCGCCCGGCGTAGAATACCCATGTCAGAAGCCCCTGTTCGTTGATTTTCTCGGGGCGGGGCCGCGTCGGGGCGCCCCCGCCCTGTGTCAACGGTTCGCCCGCAAGTGGCGGGCTTATTGCGTGGCGCGGAATTCCTCGACGATGGCCTCGCCATCCTCGCCTGCGCTTTCGAGCCATTCCTCGGTCATCACGGCGCCGATCTCTTCGAGCTCCTTGACCAGCGTGTCGCTGGCGCGGGCGACTTCCATGCCGCCTTCCTTGAGCCCGTCGAGGGTGAACTGGGTATAATCCATCGACTTCTGGAGGCCCCGTTCCTTGGCCTCGGCGGCGCAGTCGTTCATTGCGTCTTTGGTCGCATCGTCGAGAGCGTCCCATGCCTCCTTGTTGACGAACACGACGTTGCGCGGCAGCCAGGCGTCGACCTCGTAGAAATGGCTCAGATGCTCCCAGACCTTGCGGTCATAGCCCGTTGCCCCCGACGAGATGAACGCCTCCGCCACGCCGGTCGCCAGCGCCTGGCTCAGTTCCGCCTCCTCGACCTGCACCGGCAGCATCCCGGTCATCTCCGCCATCCGCGCCGTGGCGGTGGAGTAGGAGCGGAACTTGATGCCTTTCATGTCGTCGACGCTCTCGATCGGCTGGTTGAAGTAGAGCCCCTGGGGCGGCCACGGCACCGAGTAGAGGTAATGCAGGTTCTGCGCCTCGAGCACCTCGGCCACTTTCGGCCCGGCAGCCTCCCACAGCTTTTCATGATCTTCGTAAGATGTGGCAAGGAATGGGATCGAGTCGACGCCGAACAGCGGGTTCTCGTTCTGATGCGCCGAGATCAGGCGTTCGCCGATCAGCGCCTGGCCGCTCTGCACCGCGCGCTTGATGTCGTTGCCCCCGAAGAGCGACCCCGAGGGGTGGGTGACGATCTCGACCGCGCCGTCGGAACTCTCGGTCACGCAGGTGGCGAACTCGGCCGCGTTCTCGGAATGGAAATTGGTCGCGGCATAGGCCAGCGGCATATCCCATTTCTCGGCCATGGCGGGCGCGGCTGCGCCGATCGCGATGGCCGAGGCTGTGGCAAGTGTCGTGAGATGTTTCATGGTCGTTCTCCCTGTTTTGGTTCGTCCGGTCATGCCGGGGTTGGTATTCGATGAACGAAGCGTGCGGGCGAGTAGGGCTCCAAGTCAATATTGGGTTTGCGCCCCGAGATCAGCCGGGCCAGGATCTGCCCGGTTTTCGGCCCACCCGTGAGGCCGATATGGTGATGGCCAAAGCCGAGAAACGCGCCCTTGAGGCCGGGCACCTCGCCGATGGCCGGGATCGAGTCGGCGGGCGCCGGGCGATGGCCCATCCATTCGCGTTCATGCGCCCATGTGAGGCCGGGCAGGACCTCTGCCAGTTGCCGTTTCAGGAGCGCGATCGGTGCGGCCGAGGCCGGCGCGTCGAGCCCGCCGAACTCGACGATCCCGGCAAGGCGCAGACGCCCCTCCATCGGGGTCATGACGAACTTGCCGCTGGCCACCATGACCGGCGAGCGCGGCATCGCCGAAGGCTCCCACAATTCGAGGTGATAGCCGCGCTCGGTCTCAAGCGGGATGCGCAGCCCCAGTTTCTCTCCCAAAGCCTTGGACCACGCCCCGGTGGCCAGAACGGCAGCGTCACAGGCAATCGTGTCCTCGCCCGACCGGGTGGCAACGCGAACGCCCGTGATGCGCCCGTTCTCGCGGGCGAAATCGGTGGCGGTGGCCTTGATCATCTGCGCGCCATTCGCAACCGCATGGGCGGCCAGCGCCTTGATGTATCGCCCCGGGTCGGCGATCCGTCCGTGATCGCCCAGCCGTGCGGCAAACCCCGCGGCATCGGAAAAGGCAGGGTCGTATTCGGCCAGCGCCGGGCGCTCCATCTCGTCCCATGCGAAGCCCAGCTCGCGACGGATGCCCCAGCCAAAGGTGTCGCCCTCGTAATGGGCGCGGTCGCGATAGAGGAAAAGGTAATCGGAGGGGAGGATGAACGCCTCGGCCCCGGTGCCGCGCGCGAGCGCAAGGTGATCCTGCAAGCTGTCGCCGACGATACCATGCAGCGCCTGCGCGATGCGGCGCACGTCGCCCGCGTTGCCATGCGCGAGGTATTTCATCAGCCACGGCATCAGCCGCGGCAGGTAGGACCATTTGAGAAACAGCGGCTGGCTGGGCGAGAACAGCATTTTAGGCGCCTTGCGCAACAGCCCCGGCACCGTCACCGGCACCACCGAACACGCGGCCAGCACCCCGCCATTGCCGAAGCTGGCCCCTTCACCGGCCTGTTCCTCGCGTTCGATCAGGATGACATTGTGCCCCTCGCGCTGGGCCCAGATCGCGGTGGCGACACCGTTGATGCCTGCACCGATGATGGCGATTGTTTTCGGGGCGTCGGTCATGGCGTCGGTCCTGCGAGGGTGAATTTGCGGATGCGGTCCATGTCGGGGCGGGCGCCAAGGCCGGGCGCGTCGGGAACGATCACCGCGCCGCCCTCCACCGCGAACGGGGTTTCGAGGATGTCCTCGGCCAAGAAATAGGACGCCTGGTAGAATTCACAGCCCAGCGTGATCGCCGGGGTGGCGGCGATCATGTGGGTGCCGGCGAGATGGGCAAGGCCGGATTCGAACATGTCCCCACCATAGGCGCCGAGGCCATGCGCAGCGGCGATGCTGGTGACTTCCTGCGCCCGGCCCAGGCCCCCCGACTTCATGATCTTGACCGAAACCCCGTCGCAGATGCCCTCGCCTGCGGCGCGGGTCATGTCCTCGGGGCCGAACACGGACTCGTCGGCCAGAAGCGGCACGTCGATCATGGCGCGCAGCCGGGCCATGAGGCCGAAATGATGCGCGCGCACCGGCTGTTCGATGAAATCGGGCTTGAACGCGGCCATATCGCGGGTGCGTGCCGGGGCCTCTTCGGGTGTGAGGCCCTGGTTGAAATCGACCCGGACCCGCAGCGACGGGTAATCATGCGCGATCCGCTCCATCCGCATGATGTCAAAGGCATGGTCGCGAAACCCGGCCTTGAGCTTGACGATGCGAATGCCATCACCCACAAGCCGGTCAAGGAGCGCCCGGTCACGCTCGAAATCCGGGTCGGCGATCGAGACCGAAAGCGGGATGCGGTCGCGACATTTTCCACCCAGCAAGGCCCAGACCGGTTGCCCCGCGATGTGGCCTGCAAGGTCGAGCAGGGCAGTGTCGAGCGCGGCCTTGGCCTCGCTCGCGTGGGCCACGGCGTGGCGCGCGGCCTCCATGATGGCGGGGCGGTCGGCCACGCGGCGACCGATCACCAGCGGGCGCAGGTAACGGTCGAGCGCGGCAAGGCTCGCCTCGGGCGTGCCGGTAAAGACCGACCAGGGCGACCCCTCGCCCCAGCCCACCGCGCCACCCTCGGCGGTCAGGCGCAGCAGAATGATCTCGCAAGCGTTTTCGACCCGCCCGATGCCATGGTCACGCCGCGACGTGACCGGCAGCGAAAGGTGCCAGACATCGAAGCCGGTGATGGTCTGGTGAAGCTCCGTCAATCGATTCCCCCGTTCATGGGAAGAAACTTGGCCGGGGTAGTGCATCAGTTCAAATACGGATTTATGTATATTCCATCACTTGATGTGATATTGCTTCGAAATGGCCCTCAGATTCAGACAGTTGCAAGCCTTCCACGCGGTGATCGAATCCGGCACCGTGACCGGCGCCGCCGCGCTTCTGGGCATTTCGCAACCCGGCATTTCCAACCTTCTGGCGCAGCTGGAACGGCAGACCCAGCTCAAGCTCTTCGAGCGGGTGCGCGGGCGGTTACGCCCCACGCCCGAGGCGGGGGTGCTGTTCCAGGAAATCGACACCGTGGTGCGCGGGCTCGACCACGTGGCGCAGGCGGTGACCGACTTGCAGAACCAGAAGGCCGGGCAATTGCAGGTCGTGGCGCCCCATGCCCTCTCCATCGGCTTCATGCCGCGCGAGATCGCGCGTTTTGCCCGGGAACGCCCGCACCTGTCGATCTCCTACCAGGCGCAGTATTCCACGCGCATCCAGGAATGGGTGCAGGCCGGGCTCTTCGAGATCGGGATTTGCGAACTTCCGGTGCTGAGCGATGCACTGACCGCGCGGCCGTTCCGGTTCGAATGTCAATGCGTCCTGCCCGCGGGCAGCCCGCTGGCGGAGCACGCGATGCTGACACCGGCGCATCTTGACGGGTATCCCTTCGTGGTGATGGGCCCCGAGCACATGACCTATCGCCGCACCCGCGACGCGTTCGACCGCGCCGGGGCGCAATGGAACACGCGCGTCCATACCCACCTGCACCAGAACACGCTGAGTTTCGTGAAACAGGGTTTCGGTGCCGCGCTGGTCGATCCGTTCACCATCGCCTTCGATTACGAGGGCGGGTTCGACGCGCGACCCTTCGCACCGCAGGTGACGCTGGACCTTGCGGTCATCACCCCGCGCCACAGGCCGCTTTCGTCCGTGGGCCAGGAATTCCTCGCGGGCCTGCTGGAGAGCCTCGCGCGCTTCGCCGCGTGATGCCTCAGGCCACCCATTCCGAGACCGGCGCGGCGGCGTCCGAGAGCGATTGCGTGTGGATATCGACGAGGCTCGGCCCGTCATGGGCGAGCGCCTTGGCCATGACATGGCCAAGATCGTCGGGATCACGCACGCTCCATGCCGCGACACCAAAGGCGCGCGCCACGGCGGCGTGGTCGGTGCGGTCGAAATCGACATTGTAATAGCGCGCGCCGAACCCCGCCTTCTGCCCCGCCTTGATCCACGAAAACGTGGCGTTGGAAAACACGACCGAGGTGATCGGCATGCGTTGGCGCACCATGGTCTCGAACTCGCCGCAGGCAAAGCCGAACGATCCGTCGCCCATCAAGGCCACGGTCTTGGCGTCCGGTCGCCCCACATGCGCGCCCATCGCCGCGCCAAGCGCGTATCCCAATGCACCATGGGCGCGGTTGGTGATGAAATGCCGCCCCGCGCGCGGCCAGCGGTAATAGGCCGAGACATAGGGGCAGGGCGTGCCCGGATCGGCCACCACGATGGCATCGTCATCGAGAAGGTCCATCAGCGCGGCCATGACCGCCTCGGGCCGGATCGGGGTGCCGCGGCTGGTGGCGAGCGGGGCGAACTGCGCCTCTTTCGCGGCCCATGCGCGGGCGGCGCGAGCGGTGCCGTTCTGGGTGTTGCGCGGTGCGGCCTCGACCGCATCGGCCAGCGCCTCAAGCGCCAGCCGCGCATCGGCATTGATCGCAACTGCCGTGTCGTAATTGGTGCCGGGCACCTCGGGGTCGCTGTCGATATGCAGGATCGTTGTGCCCTTCGCGGGCGAACGCCAGCGTTCGGTCGTGACCGATCCCGCGCGACAGCCGATGAAAAGCACCACGTCGGCGGCATCGACCTCGGCGCGTGTCGCCGGAATGCCGCCATTCGACCCCACGACCCCCAGCGCCAGCGGGTCGGTCTCGGCGATGACACCCTGCCCCGAAACGGTGGTGGCCACCGGCATGTCGAGCGCGCGGGCAAGACGCGCCAGCGCGTCCTCACCCCCCGAGAGCAGCGGCCCGCCCCCACAGATGGCGATGGCGTTCTGTGCCTTGGCAAGGATCGTGGCCGCCTCTGTAATCGCGTGCGGGTCCGGGGCCTGGCGCTCGGCGGGGAAGCGGGTGTGGTCCGGGTAGGAATGGATTTCGGCCCCATCCACCGGGGCCTTCTGCGTGTCGAAGGGCAGCGACAGATGCACCGCGCCGGGGGTGCCGGTGGTCATCTGGCGAAACGCCTCGCGCAGCATCGCGGGAAGTTGCCCGGCATCGTCGAGCGCCGCGTTCCACTTCGTCAGCGGACGAAAGAGAGCGGTCTGGTCCAGCTCGGTCAGCGGATATTTCCCGCGGCTGGTCGTGGCCACGTCCGAGGTGATGGCAAGGATCGGCACCGAACTTTCATTGGCCTCGACCACGCCGGGCAGGATATAGGTGGCCCCCCCGCCCGACGGTCCTTCGCAGACGCCCGGCCGCCCGGTCACGCGCGCATAGCCATCGGCCATGTAGGCGGCGTGGCGTTCATCGCGGGTCAGGAAATGGGTGATCCCGTGATCGAGCCGCGCCAGCGCGTCATAGAAGGGCAGGGTGGTATCCCCGCACAGGCCGAAAATATGGCGCACGCCATAGGCTTCGAGCATCCGCACCAGCGCCTCGGCGCCGGTCATCTGGTTATGGCCATGTTCGGTCATGTTGCCCTCCATGTCGGTATTCGGTCTTGTATACAGGATGGCATATTGATTTCAAGCGCACCGCATGGCATTCCGGAAAGCGACAATCGGAAAGGCGGATGCGATGACGGATGGACGGGTCGAGGATATTTACCGCTGGCTCAAGTCGCGCGCCGTGTCGTTCGATCTCAGGCCCGGCGACCGGATCAACGAGGGCACGCTCGCGCGCGAATTCGGGGTCAGCCGGACGCCCCTGCGCGAGGCGCTCAACCGGCTTGTGGCCGAGCGGTTCTTTGAATTCCGCGCCGGACAGGGGTTTTTCTGCCGCGGGCTTGAGGCGCAGGAGATTTTCGATCTGTTCGAGCTTCGCAAGGTGCTGGAAATGGCGGCCGCCCGCGCGGCTTGCGAACGGGCGAGCGACGAAGGCTTGCGCGCGCTGCGTGAAGAGCTTTACGCAAGCGGGCTGGAAACCCGCGGGCTGAGCGTGGCCGAGGCCTGCGCGCGCGACGAGGCGTTTCATATCGGCATCGCGCGGCTGGCCGGAAACGCCGAACTGACCGCGCAACTCGAACATATCAACGAGCGGATCCGCTTCATCCGCTGGGTCGAGATGCAGGCGCGGGTGAAACGCTCGAAGAAACAGCATGTCAAGATCATGGAGGCGCTCGAGGCGCGCAACGCCAACAAGGCCGCGCGGCTTCTGGGCGAGCATGTCGAGAAACGCATGGATCAGATCCTGGCGTCGGTGCGCACCGGTATCGCCAATATCTATCTCGACGGCGGCGAGATGGTGCAGGACCAGGTATTGAACGAGGACGCGGCATGAAGGTGACGGGCGGCAAGGCGGTTTATGGTGCCTCGGTGGGAATCCTGATGCTGGACGCGCGGTTCCCGCGTATCCCCGGCGACATGGGCAACGCGATGACCTGGCCCTTCCCGGTGCATTACAAGGTGGTGCGCGACGCCTCGCCCGATCGGGTGGTGCGCAAGGGGGCCGAGGGGATGCTGCCCGCCTTCATCGCGGCGGCGCAGGAGTTGCAGGCCGACGGGGTGGACGGGATCACCACCAATTGCGGATTTCTCGCGAAGTATCAGGACGAGCTGGCGGCTGCGGTCGAGGTGCCGGTGGTGACCTCGTCGCTCTGCCAGGTCGAACAGGTGAACCGGGTGCTTCCGGCCGGAAAACGGGCCGGGATATTGACGATCTCGGGTTCAAGCCTCACCGAACGGCACCTGCGCGGCGCGCGCGTGCCCGACGGAACCCCTGTCGGCACGACCGAGGGCGGGCGCGAATTCACCCGCGTCATTCTCGACAACGAGCCCGAGCTTGATGTCGAGGCCGCCCGGGCCGACAACGTCGAGGCGGCGCTTGCCTTGCAGGCGGCCCATCCCGATCTCGGAGCGATCGTTCTGGAATGCACCAACATGTCCCCCTATGCGCCCGACATCCGGGCGGCGACGGGGCTGCCGGTGTTCTCCATCGTCACCCTGATCACCTGGTTCCAGGGCGCGCTGGTGCCGCCGCGCTTTGCCTGAACCGGTAGCGTACGGTGCGTTGATCAATTTTTCCTTAACGGATGCTGCATTGCGGCGGTGCACGCCCGGCAGCCGGGCGGCAGCCGGAGATCACCCCTCCGAACTGCAGGCCGTGCCGGTGCGTTAACCCTTGCGTACGGTGGGTGCGCCGGGTTCAGCGTTTGCGATCGCGACGGCTCGACATGGGCTGAAACGCCACGCTGACATGCGCCTCGCAATAGGGTTTTCCCGCCTGGACCGGGAGGCCGCAGAACCAGAAATCATCGGTTGCGGGATCGCCGACCGGCCATTTGCAGGTCCGCTCGGTCAACTCCATAAGTGTAAGCCTGCGCGCCTTTTTTTCGATTTCGCTCACCTTTGCCAATGCTTCGGGGCTGATTTCGTTGGCCGACGGTTGCGGCGGCAGGGGCTGGCCGGCTGGAATGATCTGCTTGCGGGCCGGTGCAGCGGCCGGTTCGGGTTCGGCCTTGGCCGGTTTTGCAGGGGCCTCACGCTGGGGTTTCTCGGGTTTTGCACGGGCTGTTCGCGTTTTCGCCTCCGGCTTGGCCTCCTGCTTGGGCTCACCCTCCCCCACGCCCGCCCCCGACGTCCGGTTGGACAAACCGAGGCGATGGACCTTGCCGATGACGGCATTGCGGGTCACGCCGCCAAGTTCCTTTGCGATCTGGCTGGCCGATTGGCCTTCACCCCACATCTTTTTCAGAAGTTCCACGCGTTCGTCGGTCCAGGACATCGGGTTTTCCTATTTGAAAAGGGCGGCCACATCGGTCGGGCCGCCCTGCTGTTCCGGTCAGGCCCTTATTCTAAACATCGTGCGGCGCGGTGCAAGCCGCGATTCGGGTGCGGGATCAGCGTGGAACAGGCGCGGTCTGACGTTTTCTGAGCCTCGCCTCGCGCCAGGCCAGAACCGCGGCCCCGGCGATGATGATGATCGCTCCGAGCCCCGAGACGGCATCGGGCCGGGTGCGGAACGCGATCGCGTCAAACAGCGCGGCAAAGATCAGCGTGGCATAGGCAAAGGGCACGACAAAGCTGGCCTCGGCCCGGGCCATGGCGTTGACATAGGCAGCTTGTGCACAGGCCATGAAAACACCCACCCCGGCCAGTGCCGCCCATTGCGCGGGCGTGGGCATCACCCAGAAGGGCAGCACCGCGACGGAAGCGACGATAAGCCCGAGGCTGTTGTTGATGAACAGGATCTGGAGTGGCCCCTCGCGGCCCGAGAGCAGCTTGATGATGGTGATCTCGACCCCCATGGCCAGCGCCGCGCCCAGTGCGAGAAGGGCGGCGGGCTGAAAGCTGGCCGGGGTAGGGCGCAACAGGATCAGCGCGCCCAAGAGGGCGATGGCGGCGGCAGACCAGCGGATCGGGCCGACCTTCTCCCCCAGGAGCGGGATCGCCAGCATCATCGCGAAGACCGGGTTGAGAAAGGAAATCGCGGTGGCGTCGGCCATCGGGATATAGGCGACCGCCGCGAACATCAGGCTGACACCGGCCCAGCCACCGAGTGTGCGTATCGCGTGCAGTCGCAGGTTGGGCCGCTCGAAGCGAAGGCGCATCGCACCGGCCGTCGCGGCGATCAGGACCCAGGCGAAGAGGAAGCGCCCGTGGCTAACCTGAAACGGGTGCAGCGGGTCGCCCAGCCGCGCGGTCCCTGCAAGTTTTGCCATCAGCGTCGAGGCGGCGATGAAGGCGCAGGCCGTGAGCATGAAGGCGACAGCAAGACCGGGATTCTGGGCGCGAGGCTGGAACATGGGCTTTTGTCTGCGCCGGCCATCACGTCGAGTAAAGCGAGAATTGCCCACCAATTGCCTTGGTCGGGTTTCAATTGACAGTCCTGCCGCCGAGCGGTAATGGCCGTGCTCATGGCAAGCGCATATCATAACACCACGAATAAACGTCGACGCCGTCGCGTCTGACGCTGCCACCCTTGCCGGGGGCCGTGCCGGTCCGGCCTCCCACTTGTACTTTCTGCAAAAACGTTGACGAATGGCCCCTCACCGGGCAAACCGGGGGCTTCCTGAAGGGAAAGGATATCCAGATGATCCCGTCTGTTCTGCCGACCTACAACCGTGCACCGCTGGAATTCGTGAAAGGCGAAGGCAGCTGGTTGGTCGAGCGCGACGGGCGACGCTTTCTCGATCTGGGCTCCGGTATTGCAGTCAACGCGCTGGGCCATGCCCATCCCGATCTGGTCGCCGCGTTGCACGAACAGGCGCAGAAGCTCTGGCATGTCTCGAACCTTTACACGATCCCTCAACAGCAGCGGCTGGCCGATCTTCTGGTTCAGCACACATTTGCCGATACCGTCTTCTTCACGAATTCCGGTACCGAATCCTGCGAGTTGGCGGTCAAGATGGCACGCAAATACTGGTATGATCAGGGTGACTCCGATCGGGTCGAGATCATCACCTTCGAGGGGTCTTTCCATGGCCGCTCCACCGCCGCGATAGCGGCAGCTGGATCCGAGAAGATGGTCAAGGGTTTCGGTCCCGTTCTTGGCGGATTCACCCATCTGCCCTGGGGCGAACATGACGCTTTGCGTGCAGCCGTGACAGACCGGACAGCCGCCATACTCATCGAGCCGGTGCAGGGCGAGGGTGGTATCCGCTCGCTACCCGATCAATGTCTCAAGGGATTGCGTCGGATTTGCGACGAGACCGGCGCGCTCTTGATCCTCGACGAGGTGCAATGCGGGATGGGCCGCACCGGGCGTCTCTTCGCACATGAATGGGCAGGGATCGCGCCCGATATCATGATGGTCGCCAAGGGCATTGGCGGCGGCTTCCCGCTCGGGGCGGTCCTGGCCAGCGAACGCGCGGCGTCGGGCATGACGGCTGGCACGCATGGCAGCACCTATGGCGGCAACCCACTAGGCTGTGCCGTGGGCTTGAAAGTGGTCGAGATCGTCTCCGCTCCCGGTTTCCTGGAGCAGGTCAATGCGCGGGCGGGTGCGCTGCGCCAGAAGCTCGAAGCCCTGGTCGCCTCGCGCCCCGAGGTATTCGAGGAGGTGCGCGGGAGCGGGCTGATGCTCGGCCTCGTTTGCAAGGCGCCCAATACGGATGTGGTCAAGGCGGGCTATGACAACCTGGTGATCACCGTTCCGGCCGCCGATAACGTGGTGCGCCTGTTGCCGCCGCTCAACATCACCGACGATGAGATTTCCGAAGCCCTGGCCAGGCTCGATGCCGCGGCCGTGCAGGTGGAAACCGCCGCTTCATCTTGCTGAAAATACTCTGGGGGTCCGGGGGCAACGCCCCCGGGTTCATTGATGACGACAGGACCAAGCCCATGAATCATTTTCTAGATATCCACAAGACCGATGCATCGGCGTTGCGTGGCATCATCGATCATGCCCGTGCGATGAAGGGCGCCCGCGCGGGCCGCACACGTGGTGCCGCTGATGACGAACAGCCGCTGGCCGGGCGCATGGTTGCGCTGATCTTCGAGAAACCCTCGACCCGCACCCGGGTCTCCTTTGATGTTGGCGTGCGCCAGATGGGCGGGCAGACCATGGTGCTTTCGGGCAGCGACATGCAACTTGGCCATGGCGAGACCATTGCTGATACTGCCCGCGTCCTGTCGCGATATGTCGATCTTATCATGATCCGCACCTTCGATGAGAGTGTGCTGGCCGAAATGGCCGAATATGCGGATGTACCCGTGATCAATGGGCTGACCGATCGGACCCACCCCTGCCAGATCATGGCCGACGTGATGACATACGAGGAACATCGCGGGCCGATTGCGGGCAAAAAGGTCGTTTGGTGTGGTGACGGCAATAACGTCTGTGCCTCGTTCTTGCATGCTTGTGCTCAGTTCGGCTTCGACATGGTCTTTACCGGACCTGTGCAGCTCGAACCCGAGCCGGAATTCGTAGGATTGGCGCGCAAGGCCGGCCGCAATGTCACCATTGAACGCGACGCAAAAAAGGCCGTCGCGAATGCCGACCTCGTCGTCACCGACACTTGGGTCAGCATGCATGACAGCCAGTCGAGCCGCGAGCGGCGCCACAACATGCTGCGTCCCTATCAGGTGAACGCGGAGTTGATGAAACATGCCAAGCCCGATGCCCTCTTCATGCATTGTCTGCCTGCGCATCGTGGCGAGGAGGCAACATCAGAGGTGATGGACGGGCCCAACTCCGTGGTTTTCGATGAGGCTGAGAACCGGTTGCATGCGCAAAAGGCGATCATGCGCTGGTGCCTCGAAGCTTGAGCCGGGCAGAGCGTGGTGCGGAAATGCGCCTGCCTGTGATGCTTTGCCATCCGCTACATACCTTGCCGAGAAGTTTGGTCATCCCGTGAATTTCATGAGCTCGACCAATTGGACGGTCCTGTTGCCGAAATAGGGTTTGATCTCTTCGAATCTGACGCATGGCAAAGCATCCGTTTCGACCGAGCAATTGTTCGGACAGCATCCATGCTTCATGCTCATTTCCATCAAGCTGTCAGAACGCGCCTGAGTGAGCCGTCGAGCCAGGCTTCGATGTTCTCCAGCGCCTCGGAATACGAAGCGCGGTAATTCTCTTCCGTCACATAGCCCAAATGCGGTGTGAGCAACGTCTTTGGCGTCGACAGGAGCGGATGATCCTTCGGTAGCGGTTCTTCATCAAACACGTCGAGCGCCGCTCCGCCGATTGTTCCCTTGGTCAAAGCCTCTACCAGCGCTGTTTCGTCGATCAAGATCGAGCGCGCGGTGTTCACGAAAAGTGCGGTGTTCTTCATTCTTTCAAACTGCTTCGCACCGATCAACCCGCGGCTTTCGGAATTGACGTTCAAGTGCAAGGAAACGACATCTGATTTTGCCAGCAGCGTATCGAGATCGGCTTTTTGAACACCGTCTGCGGCTGCTGAATCTGCGGTCAGCGAACGCGACAGCGCCAACACATTCATGCCGAAACCCAGCCCGGCTTTCGCGACGCCTTTGCCGATTCGTCCGTATCCGACGATACCGAGTGTCTTGCCCTGTAGGCCGTGTCCAAGCCCGACCTGCCAACCACCGGCTTTCAGGCTCGCGATTTCAGAAGGCAGATTGCGAAAGAATGCCAGTATCAGGGCCCAAGTCAGTTCGACCGTCGGATATCCAAGCATGGCGGTGCCGCAGACCGGAATGCCGCGCTCGTTGGCGGCGGCGATGTCGATGGCCTTGTTTTGCATGCCCGAAGTCACGATCAACTCAAGATCGGGGAGGTCCGCGATCAGGTCGCGGTCGATTCTCGTGCGCTCGCGGTTGCACACCAGTACGTTTGCCCCGGCAAGTGCCTGCTTTAGCGCGTAGCGGTCGCTGAAACGTCGGTTGACCACCTTTACCGAGGCGCGCGAGCCCAGTCGCGCCCAGTCGGCCATTTCTAACGCAACCTCCTGATAATCGTCCAGAATTACTACATTCTTCATTCCGGCTTTGTCTCCTGGGGGCAGTATCATGCTTGGCATCAAACCAATTATTGTACTGCGACCCTTTGTGCCCAGGCGTGATGCGGGGATTACATTTGGTTTCGGGACCGATCGTGTATGCCCCGTCGTTCTCCCGCAATCAAAATAGGCCGATATCGCACGAGATTCAAAAGAACCTTCTGGATGGACTGTTCAGCGGGGTTTGGCGCGTAGCGTGGGGTCGGCGCGAGTCGGATCCTCTGGCCAGGGATGGCGTGGATAGAGCCCGCGCATGTCCTTGCGCACATCGGCATAGGACGAGGCCCAGAAACCGGGAATGTCGAGCGTGGTCTGCACCGGGCGGCCGGCGGGCGAAAGCAGGGTCACGCGCAACGGCTGGCCGCCGACGGTCGGGTGCGTGGTCTGGCCGAACATCTCTTGCAGGCGGAGGCGGATTTCGGGGTGATCGCCGGAATAGTCGATCGGCACGTGACGGCCCAGCGGCGTGGTGAAGGCGGGCGGGGCGATCCGGTCGAGGGTTTGCGTCTGCTCCCATGTGAGCATGGCTCTGAGCGCGTCAAGCATGTCGAAGGATTTCCAGTCCTGCGCGGTTCTTATCCCGGTGATATAAGGCAAGAGCCAATCTTCGAGTGTGGCCAGAAGCGTGGCGTCGTCCATCGCGGGTAGGTCTTCGTTTGCGGCGCGGGCCAGCGCAACGCGGGCGCGGAATCGCTCGGTTGCTTCGGAGGGAAAAAGGCCCAGATCGCGGATGCCATCGCACATGGCGCGGGCGATGGCGTCGCCCGGCGCGTCCCTCCAGATCCGGTCGTCGAGCACGAGGGCGCCAAAGCGTTCCTGGCGGCGGGCGGTCACGCGGCGGTCGCGTTTCGACCAGTTGCAGACGTCATGCCAAGCGATCTGATCGTGGAAAAGCGTGCGGATCTGCCCCTGTGTGATGGCCAGGGCCTGGCGGATGCGGGCCTCGCGCGGATTTCCATCGGTATCCGTGATGACGAGGAAGGGGCTTTGTCCCAACGGATCGTCATCGGGCAAAACTGCTCCTTTCCCACCTGACAGCACATATCGCGGCAGGTCGCCCTTGCGACGTTGACCGATGCGGTCGGGATAGGCAAGCGCTGCCATTTCGGCGGGGCTGAAACTGGATTTCACATCCGCAGTCTGGCGTGTCAGTCGCTTGGCTTCGACACGGATGCGATCTAGTGCGGCGCGATCGGCCTGCCATGGGCGGGTCTGGGTGAAGCGCTTGAAATCGTCTAGGGCTTCGAGTCGCAGCCCGAGATCGACCGGCGCGCCACGGCTGAGCGGGTCGCGGTCGGCCAAAAGGGCGGCGAGCGGGGCGGCCCCGGGGCCGGAAAGCGCGAGCATATGGGCGAGCCGGGGATGCAGCGGCAGCGCAGCCAGCGTGCGGCCGTGATCGGTGATGCGGTTTTCGCGGTCGAGCGCGCCCAGCATCCGCAACAGCGCCTGCGCCTCGCCATAGGCGCCCGGGTTGGGAGGGGTGAGAAAGGGCAGGTCGTCTGGCGCGGCGCCCCAGAGGGCCAGTTCGAGCGCGAGGTCGGCAAGGTCGGCGCTTGCGATCTCGGGCGGAGGAAAGGCGGCGAGCGCGCCCTCTTCGCCGCGGGTCCAGAGGCGATAGGCCACGCCCGGTGCGACCCGTCCGGCCCGGCCTGCGCGCTGTTCGGCCTCGGCCTTGGTGACGCGTTCGGTCACGAGCCGCGACATGCCTGATGCGGGGTCGAAACGGGCACGACGAGCGCGGCCCGCGTCGATCACCACGCGGATGTCCTCGATCGTGAGCGAGGTTTCGGCTATGGCGGTGGCGAGCACGATTTTTCGCGTGTCTTCAGCGGGTTGGATGGCGGCGCGCTGATCGCGGAAGGGCATGGCGCCGAACAGTGGCCTGAGGGAGCAGCCGTGCGGTAGATTTGGCCGCAACATCGTCTCCGTACGGCGGATTTCGCCTTCGCCGGGCAGGAAGACAAGGATGCCGCCCTCGGTCTCGCGCAGCGCCTCCAGCGTGAGCTCGGCAGTGGCCTCTTCGAGCCGCTGGCGCTTGGGCAGGGGGGTGTCGCGCCAGCGGGTCTCGACCGGGAAGTTGCGGCCCTGCGACGTGACGAGCGGGGCCTGCATGAGATCGGCCACGGGGCCAGCGTCGAGCGTGGCCGACATGGCGATGAGTATCAGGTCGTCACGCAGGGCCTCGGCGATTTCGAGGCAAAGGGCGAGGCCGAGATCGGCATTGAGCGAGCGTTCATGAAACTCGTCGAAGATCACCGCGCCGATGCCCGAAAGCTCGGGGTCGGACTGTATCATGCGGGTCAGGATACCTTCGGTCACGACCTCGATTTTCGTTTTCTTTCCGGACTTTACCTCGCCCCTTATGCGATAGCCGACGGTTTCGCCGGGGGCTTCTCCCAGCGTTTCGGCCATCCGTTCGGCGGCGGCGCGGGCGGCGAGGCGGCGCGGCTCCAGCATGAGGATGCGGCCTTGGGTCAGCCCCGAATCGTTAAGGGCCAGCGGCACACGGGTGGTTTTCCCCGCGCCGGGCGGAGCCTGGAGCACGGCGCGGCCGTGGTCGCGCAGGGCGGCGAGGAATTCGGGCAGGGCGTCGTCGATGGGCAGGGCAGATCGCATGAGGGCTTTATGCGGTAGCGTCGGGGCGGCGTCCATGGGGCTCTGGACTTGGGCGTGCGTATTGGGCATCAAGGCGGGCGAAACGCCGAAGGGGGGCCAATGGATATCGAGGCAACGGCAGCGCGAATCGCCGACGGGGATCGCCGGGCGCTCGCCCGGGCGATCACGCTGGTCGAGAGTGGGCGCGAGGATCACCGCACCCAGGCGACCGCACTGCTGGAATCTCTCAAGGGATTGAAAAGACAGGCTATTCGCATCGGCCTGTCGGGCACGCCCGGGGTCGGGAAATCGACTTTCATCGAGGCATTCGGCTGTTTTCTGACTGGGCAGGGGCTCAAGGTCGCGGTGCTGGCGGTCGATCCCTCCTCGGCGCGCTCGGGGGGGTCGATCCTGGGTGACAAGACGCGGATGGAACGGCTGTCGCGCGAGCCCTGCGCCTTCATTCGTCCCTCGCCCGCGCAAAGCCAGTTGGGCGGGGTCGCGCGGCGCACCCGGGAAGCCATCGCGCTATGCGAGGCGGCAGGGTTCGACGTGGTGCTGATCGAGACGGTCGGGGTCGGTCAATCCGAGACGGTCGTCGCGGAAATGTCTGATTTATTTGTACTTTTGCTGGCGCCGGCAGGTGGGGACGAGTTGCAGGGCGTCAAGCGCGGGATCATGGAGATGGCCGATCTCATCCTTGTCAACAAGGCCGATGGCGATCTCAAAGCTGCTGCCACCCGCACTTGTGCCGACTATTCCGGCGCGCTGAAACTCCTGCGCAAGCGGCCACAGGATCCGGAGGGCTTCCCCAAGGCCATGCTGGTCTCGGCGCTGGAGGAGGCGGGTTTGGAAAAGGCGTGGGAAGAAATGCAGTTCCTGATCAAGTGGCGGAAAGAAAACGGTTTTTTCGATGCGACCCGGGCGGGGCAGGCGCGTTACTGGTTTGGCGAGGAAGTTCGGCAAGGGCTGTTGCGCCAGCTTGAGAGCGGGGCGGCGAAAGAGATGATGGAGCGGCTTGGGTCCGAGGTTGCGCAGGGTGCGATCACCCCCTCACAGGCCGCGCGCAGGGCGCTGGCCCGTATCGCCGAAAGGTGAAGGAATCCTGAACCGGGCGCCCCGGGCGGTTAACACGATTTTCCTGCGAGAAATCAGGGGGTGACAGCCGGCTGCGCCCCGGCTGACATCCGTGCACCGCTGCAAATCGGCGAAAGCGTTGCGCCCAGCGGTTAACGGGGCGCACGCGGGCATGGAGTCTTTCTTGGGAAAAATACTCAAATTCTGACAATCCAGACGGGCACCGCCGTCGGACCGGGTGCGCAGCCTGGCGGTTTAGTCGCAAAGGCCAGCACGTTGCAGAACGAGCCACGCGAGCGCCAGATCGCCCGTGGCGTGGCCGCGAAAGACAAGGCCCGACGCGCGATCCGGCGCGCCAGTGTCGATCCGGCCCCGCACCAGGTCGGAGAGATCGCCGGTCGGCCCCGGATCGGGCACGAGGCGGGAGGTTTCGGGCAGGGCCTGTTCCTGTGCCGTGTCATCGACAATCAGGGGGGCGAGCGCACCAAGATGCGCGCGCATCCAGTAATGTCCAAGATCCGGCAAAGCGGCAAAGCTGCCCGGGGCGAGCCAGCGCGGGTCGATCCGGGCCGTGGGCGCGGTGTCGCGCGACATGGCGCTGACCACGATATCGGCGCCTTCGATGGCTTCCTGTGGGTCGGGCAGGATGCTGGCCGACAGCCCAAGGGCGCGGGCCGTCACGGCAAGGCGCGCGGCGTTCCCAGGGGTGCGACCGACGATACGGACCTCGCGGAGAGGAAAGAGCGCGGCCATGGCGGCGAGATGGCTGGCGGCCTGCACCCCGGCGCCGAGGATCGTGAGGATGCGCGCATCGGGTGGGGCGAGCCGCCGGGCGGCCACGCCCGAAACTGCCGCGGTACGATGCGCCGTGAGCCATGGCCCGTCGATCAGGGCGAGCGGCCTGCCGCTTGCCGCATCGAGGACGGTCACGATCCCGTCGATATAGCGATGCCCTTCGGCGGGGCCGGCCGGGTTTTGCAGCATGGTTTTCACCACCAGAAGCGGCGGCGCGTCCTGCGTGGCCATGGTCGCCATCATGTAGCGCCCGTCGGGGCGGGTGAGCATCGACTTGGGGGCGCTGGCCGCGCAACCCGCGTCGGCGGCCCGGATCACCGTCTCGACGGCGTCGCAGGCCGCTTGGGTGGTGATGCCGAGCGCGTCGAGGTCGGAGGGGTTGAGATGGGGCAGGGGCATGACCTGACCCTAGCCGACGGTCAAAGGTCGCGCATCCAGAATTGCAGGTCGTGGTCGGTTTCGTCCGGCTGGTCGATATCCTTCCAGCGGAAGGATGCGATCACGCCGGGCAGCGGCGCATAGCCGCGTTTGCGCCAGAACGGGTCGAGCGCGGCGTAGTCGGTGGGTCGGAGCGGGTGATCGTCGGGGCGCAGCGCGCCGCAAAAGGCCGATTTCGTGAACCCGTGGTGGCGGGCGTGATCCTCGCGTGCATCGAAGAAGGCATGGCCCAGCCCGCGGCCGCGATATTCGGGCAGCAGCACGGATTCGGCACAGTAGAAAACCCGGGCAAGGTCGATGCCGCTGCCGTCGAAGGCGGCGGCGAAATCATCGGCGTGATCGGTCATCGGCGTGCCGGTCGCGGCCCCGACGAGCCGCGCACCATCGAAGGCACCGACCACCACGGCGCCGGGGCTGTCGCGATAGGCGGCGAGATAGGCGCGCTCATATTCCGCGTCGCCGTCATAGAGATAGGGCCAGTCGCGAAAGACCGTGATCCTGAGCCGGGCCACGTCATCCAGCGCCGCGTCGAGCGCCGCGCCTGTGAGGGCGCGTGTCTCGATCATGCCGAGACCTGTGCCATCCAGTCGGCGAGGTTGTAATATGTGGTCACCCGCGTGATCCGGCCGTTTCCCACGTCGAAGAACGACCCGGCGGGCAGCCGATAGGACTGGCCCCTCGCCTCGGGCAGCCCGTCATCGGTGGCCAGATAGGTGCCGTTGACCACGTATTCGGCGGCGGCGCGGGCGCCGTTCTCGGCCTCGAACACCACCATGTCGGTCAGTTCCTCGCGGTAGCAGCGGCTCATATGGGCGCAGAACTCGGCGAATTTCGCCTTTCCGATACGGATCTTCCCTTCGTTGACGTGATGGGCCACGTCATCCGAAAGGCAGGCCAGCATCCCGTCGGTGTCGCCGGCGTTGAAGGCGGTGAAATAGCGGTGGATGAGGTCGGTGGTGCTCATGTCTGCTCCAATGTGCCGCCCCAGCGCGCGGCGAGGCGGGCAATGATTTCATCGCGGGTGTTGCGATAGGCGTCAAGGCGGGTGTTGCGGGCGCCGTCGATGCCGGTCGGGTCGCTGATCGGCCAGAATTCGACGTCGATATGGTAAAACCGGGTCAGGTCGAGCGCGCGGTCGCGGCTTTTCGGGGAAAGCGCGACGATCAGGTCGAAGCTCGACAGATCGTCGCCGAAGCGGTCCATCTCGTCGAAGCTTCGGGCGCGGTGGCGTGCAAGCTCGACACCGATTTCCGCGCAGACGGCAATGGCGAAACCGTCGATCTCGAGATCGCTGGTCAGGCCCGCCGATTGCACATAGCTGCCCTGGCCATACATTTTCTTCATGATTCCCTCGGCCATGGGCGAGCGCACGGCGTTGTGGTCGCAGCAAAAGAGCACCGACTGGGGCAGGGACAGGTTCACCCGTTCAGCTCCCGAAATGCAACACGCAGACGAGAGTGAAAAGCCGCCGCGCGGTGTCGGCGTCGACCTCGGCCTTGCCTTCGAGCCGTTCCTGAAGGATGCGCGCGCCTTCGTTGTGGATGCCGCGGCGGGCCATGTCGATGGTTTCGATCTGGCTGGGCGGCATGTTCTTGACGGCGTTGTAATAGCTTTCGCAGATCGCCCAGTAATCCTTGACCACCTGTCGGAAGGGCGAGAGCGAGAGGTGGAACTCGGCCGCCTTTTCGCCGGCCTCGGTGGCGATGTCGAAGACGAGGCGCTTGTCGCGGATCGACAGGTCGACGTGATAGGGGCCGTCGGGCGCCACCCTGTCATCACGGGCGGGCAGGGAGAAGCTGTTCTCTTCGAGCAGGTCGAACATCGCCACTTTCCGCTCCTGCTCGATCTCGGGCGTGGGCGGGGGGAGGTTGGAGTCGTTGAGCGCGATATGGGTGATGTGGGACATGGGCGGCACTTTCAAGGCGGTTTCAGCGGGTCCTCCACGCGCTCAATACCGTGCCGGCGGCCCGGTGCCAATGGGGTCACCGGTTTCGGGGGGTCAAAGCTCGTTCAGCCGGTTGAGACGGGCGCGCACCGAAAGCCCGTGTGCTTCGAGGCTTTCCGAGATGGCCAGCGTTTCGGCCGCCGGGCCGATGGCGCGCAGGGACTCGGGCGTCATCTGCGCGAGCGTGGTGCGCTTGAGGAAATCCATGACGTTCAGGCCCGAGGAGAACCGCGCCGAACGCGCGGTGGGCAGCACATGGTTCGGCCCGCCCGCGTAGTCGCCGATCGCCTCGGGCGTCCAGGCCCCGAGAAAGATGGCCCCGGCGTGGATCGTCTCTTCGGCCAGCTTCATCGGGTCGGCGACGCAAAGCTCCAGATGTTCGGGCGCGATCCGGTTCGAGAGCCGCGCCGCGGTGGCAAGGTCCGGCACGGTGATCACCGCGCCATAATCGCGCCAGCTTGCCCCGGCGATCTCGCGCCGTTCCAGCGTGGCGAGGTTGCGCTCGATCGCCTCGCTCACCGCGCGGGCCATGGCAGGGCTCGTCGTGATCAGGATCGATTGGGCGCTTTCGTCGTGTTCGGCCTGTGACAGCATGTCGAGCGCGATCCAGTCGGGATCGTTGTCGCCGTCGGCAATCACCAGGATCTCGGACGGCCCGGCGATCATGTCGATGCCCACGCGCCCGAAGACCCGACGCTTGGCCGCGGCGACAAAGGCGTTGCCCGGGCCGGTGATCTTGTCCACGGGGGGCACGGTTTCGGTGCCATAGGCCAGCGCGGCAATCGCCTGGGCCCCGCCGACGCGATAGATCTCGTCCACCCCGGCCAGCCGCGCGGCGAGGATGACCAGCGGATTGACCACGCCGTCAGGTGTGGGGCAGGTGATGGCGAGCCGCTCAACCCCCGCCACCTTGGCGGGAATGGCGTTCATCAGCACCGAGGACGGGTAGGAGGCCAGCCCCCCCGGCACATAGAGCCCGGCCGCCCCAACCGGCGTGAAGCGCCAGCCCAGCGTCGCGCCCGTCTCGTCCTGCCATAGGGCATCGTCGGGCATCTGCCGCTCGTGATAGGCGCGGATGCGTGCGGCGGCGAGGGCCAGCGCCTCGGCCTCGTGCGCGGGCACACGGGCACATTCCCGCTCGATCTCGGCGTCTGAAAAGCGCAGCGTTTCCTGGCTGAGCGCCAGCCGGTCGAACTTCGCGGTCAGTTCGATCAGCGCCGCGTCGCCGCGTGCGCGCACGTCCGCGATGATGCCCGCCACGATCTCGTCGACATCGGCGCTGTCCTCGCGCTTGGCGGTGAGCAGCGCGGTAAAACCGGCTTCGAAATCCGGGGCGGCGGCGTCGAGAAAGACGGGCATGGCGGGCTCTCCTTGACTGTCGCCCCTGTCATAGGCGCCGCCCGGTCAAGGCTCAACCCGCAATTCCGGCGCGCGGGCGAAGGGGGCGCATGCCGCATGGGTCTCTTTCTTGGCAAAAATACTCAAAAGCGCACACTCGATGCCCGCGCGAGGATGCGAAACGGGCGATGCGGCCCGGCTCAGGCGTCGGGATGTTGCGGCGCCCGTTTCGAGGGTGCCCGATAGGGGCGGGTCACGTCGCGCAGCCGCGCTTCGAGCGCCTCGCAATCAAGCCGGATCGCGCCGTCACCGGCCAGCGTGAGGATCACCACGCCGGTGCATTCCTCTCCGGGTTCCCAGTCAACCGAGAGCAGGGAGAGAATGGTGTCGGGGTCGCGTCGGTCCAGCCCCTGGCTGGCGACGTGCAGCACGTTGTCGAAAGCCAGAACCGATTGCACCCGCTCGGGTCCGTGACGCCCCTGGCCCGCGTCCTCCCAGCGGAACCGGTTGAGCAACAGGGCAAAGCGGCGCTGCCGCGTCTGCCAGCGCATTTCGCTCGCGGGAAAGATTGCGTCCTGCGTGAGCGCCGAGATCACGGCCAGGTCTTCGGCATCGAGCGCGCCGAGATTGAGCGGGGATTCGTGGCCGTCCTCGAACCGTGCGTCGCTCATTGGTCCTTTATCCTTTCTATCTTGGCGCCGACACCGTCGAGCTTGCGCACCAGGTGTTCATAGCCCCGGTCGAGATGATAGACCCGGCTGAGCACGGTTTCGCCCTCGGCGGCAAGCCCGGCGAGGATGAGCGAGACGCTGGCGCGCAGGTCGGTGGCCATGACTGGCGCGCCCCTGAGCCGCTCGACACCGGTCACGGTGGCGGTGCCCCCATGCACGTCGATCCTGGCGCCCATGCGCATCAGTTCGGGGGCGTGCATGAACCGGTTCTCGAAGATCTTCTCCTCCAGCACGCTGGTGCCCTCGGCGGTGCACAGGAGCGCCATCATCTGGGCCTGAAGGTCGGTGGGAAAGCCGGGAAAGGGTTCGGTGGTCACATCGACCGCGCGGATGCGGCCGTTGCGGCGCGCGACCTTGAGGCCGCGTTCGGTCTCTTCCACATCGATGCCGGCGGCGTCGAGCCTTTCGACGAAGGCGCCGACAAGATCGAGCCGACCGCCGAGGCATTCGACCTCGCCACCGGCGATGGCCGGGGCGAGCATGTAGGTGCCCAGTTCGATCCGGTCGGCAACGACCGGGTGGGTCGCACCCGAGAGCCGGTCGACCCCCTCGATCGTGATTTCGGATGTGCCGTCACCCTCGATTTGCGCGCCCATCTTGCGCAGGCAGGTGGCGAGATCGACGATTTCCGGCTCGCGGGCGGCGTTTTTCAACACCGTTGTCCCCCTGGCCAGTGTCGCGGCCATGAGCACGTTCTCGGTGGCCCCGACCGAGGCGAAGGAAAATTCGACCGTGGCCCCCTTGAGCCCTTGCGGTGCCTTGGCATGCAGATAGCCGTCACGCAGTTCGATCTCGGCGCCCAGGGCCTCCAACCCGCGGATATGAAGGTCCATCGGTCGTGCCCCGATTGCGCAACCGCCGGGCAGCGACACGACGGCATGGCCGAGCCGCGCCAGCATCGGCCCCAGGACGAGGTTCGAGGCACGCATCTTGCGCACGATGTCGTATTCGGCGACGTGGTTGGTGAGGTCATGCGAGGACATGGCCAGGACCTGTCCGCCCTGAAGCGAGGTCACCTCGGCCCCGAGGCTTTGCAGGAGCTGGGTCATGGTCTGGATGTCCGAAAGCCGCGGCGCGTTGGTGAGCGTGAGCGGTTCTTCCGACAAGAGCGTGGCCGGCATGAGGGCGAGACAGGCATTCTTGGCCCCGGCGATCGGGATCTCGCCACTGAGTTCGCCGTTGCCGGTTACGATGATCTGGTCCATGGGTCAGCTGCTCTCGTTCTTTTCTGGTGCCTGCGTTGTGTCCCCTGTCTTCCCGCAGCCCGTTGTTGCCCGCGCGCGGGCCTGCGCCTTGCGCCGCGCCATGTTGGCCTTGAGCGCGGCCTTGAGCCGGTCCTTGCGGGTGCCCTGCGCCGGGCCTTTGGGAGGGGTGGTTCTGCGTGTCATGGGAACCTCATAAAGGAGGGGCGAAAAACAGTCCAGAATGGCCTTGCGCGCCGGCGGATTTGCGTTTAACCACCGCCCACGCAAAAGGCGCTGCTGTAGCTCAGTGGTAGAGCACTCCCTTGGTAAGGGAGAGGTCGACAGTTCAATCCTGTCCAGCAGCACCATTTTTCCCCGCATTTCCGGCATCTTCGGCATCGCATGGTTTTGGCCATGGGCGGTGGCTCTTCGCCGTTCAGTCTGCTTTCTCTTCGGCGTCGATCTGGGGTATCTCGGTGCGTTCTTCCTCGGGTGCGCCGCAGAGCAGCTCGACCGCGCGATCGGCGGCATCCTGGAAGGGTTCGAGGACCATGTCAGCGCCGGACGCGAAGAAATCCTCGGTGTCCTTTGGGTGATGCGCGGCCACCGCGATCTGGCCGCGGAAGCCGGTGGCGCGGGTCAACTGGATCAGCGTGGTGCGCGTGTCCTCGTGGCTCAGACCGGTCGGGTGGATGGGAACGGTCGAGACGATCCATTCGGCATCCGAGAGCGGCAGATCGTTGATGAATTCGGGATCGGTGGCGTCGCCGAATTCGGTCTCGAGCCCCATCTCGCGCCAGCGTCGCACCGCCTGCGGATTGAAATCCACCCCCAGCACGCGGATGCCGCGTTTTTGCAGGCGCATGCCGATCGCGGTGCCGAAGCGGCCCAGCCCGAAAATGATCACCTTGAAAGTGTCGTGCTGGTGTGCCCCGGCCTCGGACGGTTCGCGTGGCGTGCCCTTGCGCTCGAAAAGGCCGAGCAGTGGCTCGAACAGCGCGTAAAGCCGGTGCGAATAGGTGATCATGTAGGTCGAGGCCGCGATGGTCACGAGGCCGACCATGGTGACAAGGCCGAGCGCGTCGTCCTCAACGTGGCCGAGCGACACGCCCATGGCGACGAAGATCAGGGAGAACTCGCTGATCTGCGCCACGGTGAGACCGGCGAGAAAGCCGGTGCGCTTGCGATAGCCCAAAGCGCCCATGATGACCAGGACGATGAGCGGGTTTCCGATCAGCACGAAGAGCGAGAAGATGACGGCGCCGGTCACATGCGCACCAAGAAGCGACAGGTCGAGCGCCGAGCCGAGCGCGATGAAGAAGAACAACAGCAGGAAGTCGCGCAGGGGCGCGAGGCGCGCGGCGATGGTTTCGCGATAGGGTGTCGAGGCGAGCGCGATGCCCGCCAGCAGGCCGCCCACCTCCTTGCCGAGGCCCACGATGTCGCCGATCGCCGCGAACATGGCGGCCATGGCGATTGCGAAGATCACCAGAAGTTCAGGCGCATGCGCAAGACGGTCTGTCAGCGGGTTGGCGATGTAACGCACGAAGAGGATGACAAGCCCCACCATCGCGACGCCCGACACAAGCACCGAAAGCACCGATCCGCCCCCATGGCCGTCGGCCCCGGCACCGATCCCGATGGCCGAGAGCACGATCATCGCCAGCACCACGACAAGATCCTGCACGATCAGGAAACCCAGTGCGATCTGCCCGTGCAGGCTGTCGATCTCGCGTTTGTCCGACAGCAGCTTCACGATGATGATGGTCGAGGAGAAAGTCAGCGCCACAGCGACATAGAGGCTGGTGACATGACCGAGCCCGAGCGAGAGCCCGATCAGGTAGCCGAAGATCGACGTGAAGGCGACCTGGCCGAGCCCGGTCAGGAGCGAGACCGCCCCGAGCGAACGGATGAGCTTCACATCGAGCTTGATCCCGACGAGAAACAGAAGCACCGCGATGCCAAGCTGCGAGAGCAGGCTTATCTGCTGGTCCGAGTGCACGACATCGAGTGCCGAGGGGCCGGCAATCAGCCCGACCGCGATGAAACTGACAATCAGGGGCTGCCGCAGGATGATCCCGAGAAAGCCGATCACGGCGGCCATGACCAGAAGCGCCGCGATTTCGGCGAAGGGGGAATGGGTGATCACTTCCATCGATCGGTAAGCCCCTGCATTTAACCATGGTCGATCTACCACCCATTGTGTCCGAAGGGTTGGCCCAATCCGATTACCAGCCTGGCCTGTCCTCCACAAACAGATCAATGTGTGGCGCCATCGGTTTCCCTCAATCCTTGAACACGCGGTAGATCGCGGGGATGACGAGCACGGTGAGCAGGGTCGAACTGAGCAGCCCGAAGAGCAGCGAGATCGCGAGGCCCTGGAAGATCGGGTCGGGCAGGATCACCGCGGCCCCGATCATCGCGGCGATGGCGGTGAGAAGGATCGGCTTGAACCGGATCGCGCCCGCCGCGAGCAGCGTTTCGATGAGCGGCGTGTCGGGGCCGCCTTCGTGGCGGATGAAATCGACCAGCAGGATCGAATTGCGCACGATAATCCCCGCCAGCGCGATGAAGCCGATCATCGAGGTGGCCGAGAACGGCGCCCCGAAGATCCAGTGCCCTGCCATGATGCCGAGAAACGTGAGCGGGATCGGCGTGAGGATCACCAGCGGCAGGCGAAAGCTGCCGAATTGTGCGACGACAAGGATATAGATGCCCAGGAGCGCCACCGCGAAGGCCGCGCCCATGTCGCGGAAGGTGATCCATGTCACCTCCCATTCCCCGTCCCAGAGCAGGGTCACGGCGCGGTCGTCCTCGGGCTGGCCGTTGAGGCGGATCGCGGGTTTGGTGCCCTCGTCCCACTCCATCGCGTCGAGCGCGTCGGAAACGGCGAGCATGCCATAGAGCGGCGCCTCGAAATCGCCGGCAAGCTCGGCCATGACCATTTCGGCATAGCGCCCGTTGTGGCGGAAGATCGGGTGCGAGGCGCGTTCCTCGCGGATCTCGATCACGTCGCCCAGTTCGACGACGCCGCGCGCGCCGGGCAGGACATTGGCCGGGATCGGGGTGGAAAGGAAACGCTCGTCGAGCACGCGGTCGGACTTGTCGCGCGCGACCTGGATCGGGATCGGGCGGCGGCCGTCCTCGCGGTGCGAATAACCCACGGTCATGCCGCCGTTGAGGATGGCGAGCGTATCGAACACGTCCTGTTCCTGAACCTGGTGGAATTCGAGCTGGTCGCTCGAGATCGTGGCGCGCATCCGGCGCGGTTGCACGCCGAAGCTGTCATCGACATCGACGATGAAGGGCACGGCCTCGAAGGCGTCGCGCACCTTGCCTGCCACCTCGCGCCGGGTCTCGGCGTCGGGGCCGTAAACCTCGGCCAGAAGCGTGGCGATTACCGGTGGGCCGGGGGGCGGCTCGACTGTCTTGAGCGTGGTGCCCTCGGGCAGGTCGAGCGCGAGGATACGCTCGCGGATTTCCAGCGCGATGTCGTGGCTGGAGCGGTCGCGGTGGTGCTTGGCCGCAAGGTTGATCTGCACGTCGCCCATCTGGGGCTGGTCGCGCAGGTAGTAGTGCCGCACCAGCCCGTTGAAGTTGAACGGTGCCGCGGCGCCCGCGTGGGTCTGTGCCGAGATCACCTCGGGCAGGTCCAGAACGGCGGTGGCAACGTCTTGTGCCACGGCGTCGGTTGCCTCGACCGAGGCACCTTCGGGCAGGTCGATCACCACCGAGAGCTCGGACTTGTTGTCGAAGGGCAGCAGCTTGACGGTGACATCCTTGGTATAGAGCAGGCCCAGCGAACCGAAGGAGGCGGCTGCGGTCAACAGCAGGAAGGCCAGCGCGCCGCTGCGGGTCTTGAGGATCGGTTTGGCGACGACGGTGTAGATGCGACCGAGAATGCCGCCATGGTGGCCACCGTGGGGATCGTCGCCGGCATGGGCGGACATGTCGGCAGAGCCTGCGAATTTCACCATGAGCCAGGGCGTGATCATCACCGCGACGAAGAAGGAAAAGATCATCGCCGCCGAGGCATTGGCCGGAATCGGCGACATGTAGGGACCCATCAGCCCCGAGACGAAGAGCATCGGCAGCAAGGCCGCGACCACGGTGAGCGTGGCGACGATGGTGGGGTTGCCCACCTCGGCCACGGCGCGGATCGCCTTTTCGACGCGGGTCGCCTTGTCCCTCATGGCCCAGTGGCGGGCGATGTTCTCGATCACCACGATGGCGTCATCGACAAGGATCCCGATCGAGAAGATCAGCGCGAAAAGCGACACGCGGTTGAGCGTGTAGCCCATGATCCAGGCCGAGAAGAGGGTGAGCAGGATGGTGACGGGAATTACCACCGCGACCACGATACTCTCGCGCCAGCCGATGGCGAGAAGCACGAGGAACACGATCGAGACGGTGGCAAGGCCAAGGTGGAACAGCAGCTCATTGGCCTTTTCGTTGGCCGTCTCGCCATAGTCGCGGGTGATGTCGAGCTGCATCGTCGAGGGGATGAGATCGGCTTCCAGCATCTCGACGCGGTCGAGAATGTCCTGGGTCACGTTCACGGCGTTGGCCCCCGCGCGCTTGGCGATGGCCAGCGTCACGGCGGGGGTGCGATGGATATTGCCGTCGGCGTCCTTGATGACATTGGACACCAGCTTGTCCGAGGTGTCGGGCACATAGGAGATGTCGGCCACGTCGCGGACATAGACCGGGCGGTCGTCGCGGGACGTCAGAAGCAGGTTGCCGATCTCGGCAGGTGCGCGCAGGGTCTGGCCCGCGACAAGCGCGATCTGTTCGCCCTCATCGCGGATCGACCCGGTCGAGAATGCCTTGTTCGCCATTTCCACCTTGCCCGCGAGCTGTTGCAGGGTCACGCCATAGAGGGCGAGGCGTTCGGGGTCGGGGGCGATGCGGATCGCCTCGGGGCTGTCGCCGACAAGATAGGTCAGCCCGACATTGTCGGACTTGGCCAGTTCGACCTGCAATTCGCGGGCGATGCGGGTGATGTCATTGGCGTTGACCCCGGTTTCGCCGGGTTTCGCCGACAGCGTCAGCGCAACGATGGCCACGTCGTCGATGCCGCGCCCGACGATCAGCGGTTCGTCGATGCCCACGGGGATGCGGTCCATGTTGGCGCGGATCTTGTCATGCACCCGCAGGATCGCCGCATCCGACGGGGTGCCGACGAGAAAGCGCGCCGTGACCATGGCGTAATCGTCCATCGACTGGGAATAGACATGCTCGACGCCGTTGATACCCTGCACGATGGTCTCCATCGGCTCGGTCACGAGTTTGACCGCGTCCTCGGCGCGCAGGCCCGGGGCCTCTATGTGGATATCGACCAGCGGCACGGAGATTTGCGGCTCTTCCTCGCGCGGCAGCGAGACGAGCGCGACCAGGCCCACGGCCAGCGCGGCCAGTATCATCAGCGGGGTGAGGGGCGAGCGGATGAAGGCGCGGGTCAGGCCCCCGGCGATGCCGAGTGGTTTGCTTTCAGGTCGATCGCTCATTTCAGTGGCCCTCGCTGGGGGTGTAGTTGACCGTTGTCGAGGGAATGACGGTTTCGCCCGCCACGAGACCCGAGAGCACTTCGACCATGTCCACACCATCGATCAGGTGATGCTGGCCCGGGACGATGGCGCGCAGTGCCGGGCCATCGTCCTTTTGCACCGTGACGAAATCGAGGCCCATGCGGGTGGAAACCAGTTCGGCAGGGATCAGCAGGGCGCGGGTTTCGCCCACCGGCAGCCGCACGAGCACGCGGGCATCGACATAGCGCGCATCCAAGCCCTCGACCTCGACATCGGCGATGACGCGGCCATTCTCGATCTGGGGATAGACCTTGGCAAGGCGTCCGGTGCGGGTCTCGTCGACGTCACCGATCTGGATGTCGGCGCCCTCTTCGAGGAAGGCCGCGTGGCGTTCCGGCACGGCAAGACGCAGGAAGAATCCGCCGCCGCCGATCGTGGCCACCGCTTCGCCGGCCATGACCACCGAGCCCTGGGTCACGGGAACGTCGAGCACCCGGCCCGAGATCGGCGCGATCACGGCCCCTTCTGCTTCCTGCTGTGCGATGACGCGTTTTTCGGCCTCGGTCGACTCGATCTGGTTGGTCAGAACGTCAACCTGGGTGCGCAGGGAGTCGAGCCTTTGCGCGGTGGTGACGCCGCGGGCAAGCAGGTCTTCGCCGCGGGTGAGTTCGGTCTGGGCGTTTTCGAGTTGAGAGCGGAGCACGTCGATCTGGGCCTCGACCGAGTCGAGTTGCAACTCAAGCTTGGCATCGTCGATGGTGCCGATCTGCTGACCTTCTGTCACCGGGGACCCTTCGGTGACTTCGATCTCGACCAAAGTGCCGCCGAGCCGCGCGCGGGCCGGGACGTTGTCGCGCGCCTCGACCTTGCCGAACACGGCCTTCCATTCGGTGATCGTGGTCTCACGGACCTTGTGTTCGGTCTCTGCCGTGGCCAGAGCGGGGAGAATGAGCGCCAGAACGGAGGCGAGAAGGGTCATGCGCATGAGATCGATCCCTGAAATTGAGCGTGCCGGAGAACATATGCGAATTTCATTATGTATTGCAACCCCAGCCTTGAATTGCTTGACCGACCGGTCGGTTTTTGGTTATGCCATTTGGTGGCGGCCCATTTGATGATACATGCGTGCGGGACTTCAAGCACGTTGTAAATCGCATGCGTTTACAAGTTACAATGAAAACGCTATGCATGCTTACTACATTTCGCTGCCTTGGCGGGCTGTTGCGGGATGCGGAGCGGGCAGCGAGAAGGGGCGGGGCGTCACATGCTTAAATTTCATGGGTATTTTCGAAGCTCGTCATCCTATCGGTGTCGGATTGCGTTCAATCTCAAGGGAATCGAGTATGAATTTCGGCCCGTTCACCTGAAAAGCGGGGTGCAAAAGGGCGATGCGTTCCGCCAGCTCAATCCGCAAATGCTCGTGCCGGCGCTGGAAACCGATGAAGGTGCGACGCTCATCCAGTCGCTGGCGATCATCGAGTGGCTGGACGAGACATATCCCGATCCGCCGGTCATGTCGCGAGACCCTCTCACCCGGGCGCAGGAGAGAGGTTTTGCGCAGGTGATCGCCTGCGAGATTCATCCGCTCCAGAACTTGCGAGTGCTGAATTACCTGACAGGGGACCTGGGCGCGAGCGAGGACCAGAAGAATGCATGGCTGGCGCGGTGGCTGGGCGACGGCCTGGCGGCGTGCGAGGAATTGTTGCAGCAACAGGCGGGTGACACGCGGTTTTGTTTCGGCGATACGCCCGGATTGGCCGATATATGCCTTGTGCCGCAGGTCTTTTCATCCGAACGTTTCGATGTCGATATCAGCGGGCTGTCGCGTGTGCGAGAGATTTACGAGAACTGTACCGCGTTGCCGGAATTCGAGCGCGCGCATCCGGGGAACCAGCCGGATTTCGAAGCCTGACCGCAACACGCCGGGCCGGGGAGGGCCGGGCGAACCGATGCCAAGCTCAGAGGGAGGAGCCAAGATGAACTTCATGAAAGGTTTGACGCGTGGGGCGATGGCCGCCGCGATGATCGCGGGAAGTGCGCTCGCCGTCCAGGCGCAGGAGGTGACGCTCAAACTGCACCAGTTTCTGCCACCGCAGGCCAATGTTCCGAAGCTGATACTCGATGTCTGGGCCGACAAGGTCGAGGCGGATTCGGACGGGCGGATCAAGATCGACCGGTTCCCGGCGATGGCGCTGGGGGGCAAGCCGCCTGAACTGATCGACCAGGCCATCGACGGGGTTGCCGATGTCGTCTGGGCGGTGAACGGGTTCACGCCAGGGCGGTTCCCGCGCACCGAGGTGTTCGAACTGCCGTTCATGGTGAGCGACGCGCGTGCGGCCTCGTCGGCCTATTGGCAGATGTTCGAGACGCACATGAAGGATACGGATTTCAAGGACGTCAAGATCCTGGGCACCTGGGTGCACGGGCCGGGGATGCTGCACACCAAGGAGCCTGTCTCCGAACCGTCCGATCTCAACGGGATGAAGATCAGAGGCGGATCGCGAATGGTGAACCAGCTTCTGGAAATTCTCGGGGCGACCCCCGTCGGCATGCCCGTGACGGGCATTCCCGAGGGCCTTTCCAAGGGCGTTCTTGACGGGGCCACGATCCCCTGGGAAGTGACCACCGCCCTGCGTGTGGCGGAGATGGTCGGGAACCATACGGAGTTCGACGGCCCTGCAATCTATAACCTGACCTTTGTTTTGGCGATGAACAAGGCGAAGTACGAAAGCCTTCCAGATGATCTGCGGGCGGTGATCGACGCCAATTCGGGGCTCGAGTTCTCGATCTTTGCCGGCGACGCGATGGAAAAGGCCGACGGGCCGGCCCGCGAGGTCGCGGTGGAGCGCGGCAACAACATCATCACGATCAGCGCCGAGGATGCGAAAGACTGGGAAGAGCTTGCCCGGCCGGTCTATGACGAATGGATCGCCGACGTGGAGGAAAAGGGTATCGACGGCCAGGCACTTATTGACGAGGCGCGCGCACTCATGAGTGACTATGAAGGCCAATAACCCGGCATTATAACAGGGCGACGATCAAGATCAGACGACAAGGGAGAGCTCGAAATGATCAAGAAACGCAGATTGCTTGGCCTCGCCGCCGGCACGGCCATGGCCCTTGGGCTTGGCGCGCCGGCGATGGCGCAGGACGTGACGCTTACATTGCACCAGTTCCTGCCGGCCCAGGCCGCCGTGCCGAGCCAGATTCTCGATCCGTGGGCCGACAAGATCGAGGCTGAGAGCGACGGCCGGATCAAGATTGACCGCTATCCGTCGATGCAACTGGGTGGCAAGCCGCCCGAGCTCTACGACCAGGCGGTCGATGGTGTGGCGGATATCGTGTGGACGGTTGTGGGCTATACGCCGGGCCGGTTCCCCTCGACCGAGGTGTTCGAGTTGCCGTTCATCACCAACGGTGCAGAGGCGGCCAGCCGTGCCTATTGGGACATGTTCAACGAGCATATGAAGGACACCGAGTTCAAGGACGTGAAGGTTCTGGGCACGTGGGTTCACGGGCCGGGACTGATCCATTCCAGCGAGCCGATCACGAACCCCGAAGACCTCAACGGCGTGAAGATCCGGGGCGGCTCGCGCGTGGTGAACCAGCTTTTGACGCAGCTGGGCGCAACGCCGGTCGGCATGCCGGTGCCTGCCGTGTCCGAAGCGTTGTCCAAGGGCGTCATCGACGCAACCACGATTCCGTGGGAGGTCACGTCGGCACTCAAGATTGCGGAATTGGTGGATAACCACACCGAATTCAGCGGCGGTGCGCTTTACAACATCACCTTCGTCGTGGCGATGAACAAGGCGAAATACGAGAGCCTGCCTGATGATCTCAAGGCCGTGATCGACCAGAATTCGGGCGCCGAGTTCTCGGCCATGGGCGGCCGCCTCATGGAAGAAGCCGATGCGCCCGCCCGCCAGATCGCCGTTGATCGGGGCAATAACATCATCAACCTCGACGAGGAGCAAACCGCGGTTTGGCGCGAGGCGGCCGAGCCGGTTTATGCCGCCTGGATCGAGAACATGGAGGAACTGGGAATCGATGGCCAGGCCAGGATTGATCAGGCCCGCGAACTGATGGAAAAATATAGCAAGTAGGCGTCGGCCGGACTGACGCGACGTGGCCGGGGGGCAAGCCCACCCGGCCTGCAGGTCAGAGGTTTGACCAAGGTGAAAGGGGCCGATGATGCACCGTTTCATGAACGGGTTGGCACGTCTGATGGCGATTCTGGGTGGGATCGTGCTGACCGCGCTAGTTATTTTGACCTGCGTTTCGGTCCTCGGGCGCGGGATCAACACTTTCCTGCACTGGACGCCAGTGGAGACCATCATGCCGGCCCTGTCGCGTTGGCTTCTGGATGCCGGTGTCGGGCCGGTCTGGGGCGACTACGAACTGGTCGAGGCCGGTGTCGCCTTTGCCATTTTCGCCTTCATTCCCTTGTGCCAGATCACGGCGGGCCATGCGACGGTGGACATTTTTACCGCCCGTTTGCCAAAGCGGGCCAACCGGGTGATCCAGATGGTCGTGGACATCGTGTTTGCCGCTGTTCTGATCCTGATTGCCTGGCGGATCTACGCGGGGATGGAATCGAAGATGCAGAATAACGAAACCACCTTCCTGCTTCAGTTTCCGATCTGGTGGTCCTATCTCGTCAGCCTGATTGGCGCGGTGGTGGCGGCGATCGTGGGCGTTTACATGGCCGTGGTGCGGATTGCCGAGTTGCTGACCATGCGTACCATAATTCCGGCCGCGGAGGTGGACCATTGACCAATCTCGAAATTGGCCTGACCTCGTTTCCGGTCCTTCTGTTGATGATCTTCTTGCGGGTGCCCATTGGTCTGGCAATGTTTCTTGTGGGGCTGTTCGGGCTCTATTTCGTCACCGGTGGCTGGAGCATGGCGCTGTCACGGCTCAAGACCGAGACCTATTCGACCTTTTCGAGCTATTCTCTCTCGATCGTGCCGATGTTCCTCCTGATGGGGCATTTCGCGACGTTGGGCGGCATGTCCACCGCGCTTTTCAAGGCCGCGGAATCCTGGCTGGGTCACAGGCGCGGGGGGGTGGCGATGGCCGCTGTCGGGGCTTGTGCCGGGTTCGGGTCGATTTGCGGGTCATCCCTCGCCACCGCGGCCACGATGGGCCAGGTCGCCTTGCCCGAGCTGCGCCGCTATGGCTATTCCGGAGGCTTCAGCGCCGCGACGCTGGCGGCGGGGGGAACGCTGGGCATTCTCATCCCGCCAAGCGTGATCCTTGTCATTTATGCGATCCTGACCGAGCAGAACATTGCCAAGCTATTCCTCGCGGCCCTGATCCCCGGCGTTCTCGCGGCGATCGGCTATATGATCACGATCTCGATCTACGTGCGCATCCATCCGGATGCCGCCGGGACGCGGGCGCCCATTCCCTATGCCGATCGGTTCCGGGCGCTTGCCGACGTGTGGCCGGTGCTTCTGGTGTTCCTGCTCGTGGTGGGGGGCATCTATCTTGGCTGGTTCACCCCGACCGAGGGTGCGGCAGTGGGCGCTGCGGGCACCGGGCTGATTGCACTGGTCAATCGCGGGCTGAATTTCAGAACTCTGATCGAGAGTTTCCTGGCCACGGGCCAGTCCACGGCAATGATCTTTTTCATCGTGCTGGGTGCCGCATTCTATAACGGTTTCCTGGCGCTGACGCAGGTGCCGCAGGAACTGGCAACCCACGTCACCAGCCTGGGTTACAGCCCCTGGGTTGTCCTGGCGATCATCCTGTCGCTTTATCTCGTCTTTGGCTGCGTCATGGACAGCCTCTCGATGATCCTGCTGACCGTGCCGATCTTCTTCCCGATCATCAGCCAGCTTGATTTCGGCCTGACCTTCGAGGAAACGGCGATCTGGTTCGGGATCATCGTTCTGATCGTGGTCGAGGTCGGGTTGATCACCCCGCCAGTGGGTATGAACCTGTTCGTGATCAACTCGATGGACCGCAGCACGCCCATGGTCGAAACCTACAAGGCGGTGATGTATTTCGTGACATCGGATATCGTGCGGGTCATAATCCTCGTCGCCTTCCCGTCGATCACGCTGTTCCTGCTGCGTGCTCTGCACTGAGCGTCTCGGGATACGCTTGAGATCTGGATGTGATCCCGAATGCCATATAAAGTGGCATTCGCGACGCATGATTGATCTATGTCAAAGATATCTGCCAGCTTCACATGCGAAAAAGTCGATGTAAAAGCAGGAGAGAGACGCGCATGACATCGGATCAGACATTCATGTCGACGCGCCGCGGATTTCTGGGCCTCGCATCCGGTGCGGCCCTTTTGGCCGCCGGTGCCCGACCCGCCGCAGCACGCAAGGTGCAAACCAAAGCGAAAATCGTCATCCTGGGGGCAGGGGCCGCCGGGACGGCCTTGGCCAACCGCCTGGTCGAGCGACTTGACGGCGCCGAGATCACCCTTGTCGACGGGCGTGCCGAGCATTGGTACCAGCCCGGGTTCACGCTTATTGCCGCCGGGTTGAAGCCGGCGGGCTATTCTGTGAGCCAGACCGCCGAATGGTTGCCGAGCGAGGTGACGCTGGTGGCGGAATATGCCGCCGAAATCGACCCCGAGGCGCAGACCCTGACCACGGCGTCCGGCCAGTCGCTGGACTATGACTACCTGATCACGGCGCCGGGCCTCGTGCTCGATTGGGATGCGATCGAGGGGTTCAGCCTTGACCTCGTGGGCAAGGACGGGGTGGGGGCGGTCTATGCCGGGCCCGACTATGCCGCCGCGACATGGGCCGAGATGGACCGCTTTACCTCGACCGGGGGAAAGGCCGTGTTCTTGCGTCCTTCGACCGAGATGAAATGTGCGGGTGCGCCGCTCAAGTATACCTTCCTGACCGAGGATTATGCCAGCAAGAAGGGCAATCGCGACAAGATCGAGGTCGAATACTGGAACAATTCCGGGGCCCTGTTCGGCGTGCCGATCGTGGCCGAAAAGGTCCGGATGCTGTTTGACCAGCGGGGCATCAGGACCGAGTTGAACAGGGTTCTGAAAAGCATGGACCCGGTGAAGAAGATCCTGACCTTCGAGGATGTCGATGGCATCGCGCATGAGACGGATTACGACTTTACCAACATGATCCCGCCGCAGCGCGCGCCGGACGTGATCCGCCAGTCGGGGCTGAGCTGGGAAAACCGGTGGGTCGATCAGGGCTGGGTCGAGGTCGATCAATACACGCTGCGCCACAACCGCTATCCCAACGTATTCGCGGTGGGCGACGTTGCGGGTGTGCCCAAGGGCAAGACCGCGGCCAGCGTGAAATGGCAGGTGCCCGTGGTCGAGGATCACCTCGTTGCCCAGATCGCCGGCGATACCACGGATACGGCTTACAACGGCTATACCTCCTGTCCGCTGATCACTCGTGTCGGCAGCGCGATGCTGGTCGAGTTCGATTACAACAACGATCTGGTGCCGAGTTTCCCCGGCGTCATCGCGCCGCTGGAAGAACTGTGGATCAGCTGGTTGATGAAGGAAGTGGCGCTCAAACCCACATATAACGCCATGCTGCGTGGCAAGGCGTAAGGAGTCGGACAATGGAAGAACTCACACTTGAGACCCTGATTGCGGTCTGGGAAGAGATGTTCGGTCGTGGCCTCTTTTGGGCGATGGTCGTTGTCGCGGTTCTGATCACGGTGGCCTATGTCTATGTCCTGATCCGCGATCGTTCGATGTCGATGCGCAAGTTCCTGTTGGCGCAACTGTCCATGCCGGTCGGGGCCGTGGCGGCGGTGCTCTTCGTGTGGAAGATGACCGATTCGGGTTTTGCCGATATCGGCGGG
>LJSU01000007.1 GCA_001314705.1 Rhodobacteraceae bacterium HLUCCO07 | reverse complement strand
TGGTCTTGTACTTCGTAGGGGCCCAACTGCTCATACCATCCAGCTATCATGCTGGATTCATGCAGTGAATCCCTTAGCCGATTTGTGCAACAAAGCCCCTCCGCGCTACCAAAGACTTCCTTCAAAAACCGATAGGGTCTAAAAATGTCTTTTGCCATTCGTGCGTTAGCGAACGTTTGAGAATAGTGCAGCATCGGTCGAGTTGGTGCTCAAACCGGTCATTCTGACACCGTCCGGTCCAGGTGGAGTCGCACGGCATATCCCGCACATGGTCGCGGCGAAAGAACACACGCGCGTCACGCAAGGGAGCCCGCCCCTCACATCCCGCGCACAAGGTGGCCCTCGTAGATGCGGGCCAGCTTCTTCACCGCCTCCTCGGGCGGCAGTTCCTCGCTCTCGCCGGTGCGGCGGCTGGTCAGTTCCACCACCCCGTTCTTGAGGCCCCTCGGCCCCACGGTGATCCGCCAGGGCAGGCCGATCAGGTCCATCGTGGCAAACTTCGCCCCCGCCCGCTCATCGGTGTCGTCATAGAGCGGTTCAAGCCCCGCCGCCGCCATCGCGGCACAGATCGCCTCGCTGGCCGCATCCGCCTCCGCGTCCCCGACCTTGAGGTTGACCACGCCCGCATGGAACGGCGTCACCCCCTCGGGCCAGATGATGCCGCGCTCGTCATGGCTGGCCTCGATGATCGCCCCCAGAAGGCGGCTCACCCCGATGCCGTGGCTGCCCATGTGCACCGGCACCGGCTTGCCGTCCGGACCCTGCACGGTGGCGCCCATCGGTTCGGAATACTTGGTCCCGAAATAGAAGATCTGCCCCACCTCGATGCCACGCGCCACCCGGCGGCGCTCTTCTGGCACCTGGGCGAAAACGGCCTCGTCATGGGTCTCGTCGGTGCGGGCATAAAGCGCGGTGAACTCCTCCAACACCGCGCGACAATCTTCAACGCTGTCATAGTCGATCTCGCGCGCGCCGAGGCGAATGTCCGTGACCGCGCTGTCATAGAACACCTCGGACTCGCCGGTTTCGGCCAGCACGAGGAACTCATGCGTGTTGTCGCCCCCGATCGGCCCCGAATCCGCCCGCATCGGGATCGCCTGCAAGCCCATCCGCTCATAGGTGCGCAGATAGCTCACCAGGTGGCGGTTATAGGCGTGCAGCGCGTCCTCCTTGCTGAGGTCGAAATTGTATCCGTCCTTCATCAGGAACTCGCGCCCGCGCATCACGCCGAAGCGCGGGCGGATCTCGTCGCGGAATTTCCACTGGATCTGGTAGAGCGTCAGCGGCAGGTCGCGATAGCTGCCCACATGGGCGCGGAAGATGTCGGTCACCAGCTCCTCGGCGGTGGGCGTATAGAGAAGGTCGCGCCCGTGCCGGTCCTTCATCCGCAGCATTTCCTCGCCGTAATCGTCATAGCGCCCGCTCTCGCGCCAGAGATCCGCCGATTGAAGGATCGGCATCTGGAACGGAATATGCCCGGCCCGCGCCTGTTCCTCATGCACGATGTTCTCGATCTTGCGCAGAACCTTGAAGCCCAGCGGCAACCACGAATAGATCCCCGCCGCCGATTGCTTGATCATCCCCGCCCGCAGCATCAGCCGATGGCTGACGATCTGCGCCTCGGCGGGGTTTTCTTTCAGCACGGGAAGGAAATAGCGCGAAAGTCGCATCATGGGCCTCGTCTCATCAGGGTCGCCTCCCTCTAGCCGAGAGGCCCGGACCAGACAAGGGGCACAAACCGAGCGCCCGGCCCTCCCCCCTTGATCCCCCGCCCAGATCCCGCAAGGGTTGCCATGGTGCAGGTGAAAAGGTGCGCAATGGAGCATACGACAATCACATTGCCGATCAGCGAGCAGGCCCTGTGGGTCATCCTGTCGGCCATCGCGCTGGCGGCGCTGACCGGCCTGCTCTGGCTGACCTTGAACGAGCAGGACCGCAAGGCCGAGCGCGACCCCCTCACCCTGCTCACCGCCCTCGGCTGGGCCCTGCTCCCGATCTGGCTCCTGATCTTCACCGCGACGCTCTGGCAGGTCTGGCTTGTCGTGACCGGCGGGACAAGCACCCTCACCAGCACGACCACCCTCGGCACAGGCGCCCTCATCGCCGCCCTGCTCGGCGCACCTTTCGTGATCTGGGGCACGGTGCTGAAACACCAGACCGTCCGCTACCAGAAAGAGGGCCACATCACCGACCGGATCAACAAGGCGGTGGAACAACTGGGGGCGGAAAAAACGGTAGATAGGATTGGCCGACCAGTCACGATTTGGACAGGTAAACCAGAAAAGTTCTCATGCAACGAAAAGCTAAAAGAAAGATACCTTCAGGAACCTCGTTCAAAGGTCACTGGGAGCGCGTGGTCGCAAAGCTACAACGAAGAAACCGATGAAGTCTGGGAAGGGACGCTATATGACTTGGCCATTTGGCCCCACCAAAAGACTAATATCCAATGGCAGGGCGAAGAACTTGATATCCAAGATCACGAAGAGATCGGGAACATCGGTCAATGGCAAGCATTCTCGGAAACCGAACCCAATATCGAGGTGCGCATCGGCGCGATCCTCTCGCTCGAACGCATCGCGCAGGACAGCACCACCCATGACAACGGCCGCGATCACGTCCGCGTCATGGAAATCCTCTGCGCCTATGTGCGGGTGAATTCGAACGCGCGCCCGCCGGAGGACTTTCCCGAGCCGGGCTGGGAACCGCTCAAGGATGACGCGAGCGACGAGGAACGCGCCAAGCATCTGGAAAAGCGGCAGGAGAGATTTGGTGATTTCTTTAACGAATCCAAAGCATGGGCATGGTCGCAAGACCTGCCCGAACCCCGCCCGGACATCGCGCAGGCGCTCAAGGTGCTGGGCCGCCGCTCGCCAGAGCAGCGCGCTGTCGAGGCCCGTTGGGGCAAGGATGCCGCGCCGGAGGCCGAATGGGTCTTTGACACCGATTGCCCAAGCCTGCCCGACAAGCCATCAGAAGATGCCCTGAGCGCAGAGGCACTCGAGGCTTACCGCGCCGAGCTTCAGCAATGGAAAGACCACATCGCCACCGATCGCGGCTACCGGCTTGATCTGCGCGGGGCCAATCTGCAAGGCTCAGATCTCTCGGGTGCCATCCTCTCCGGCGCAAGGCTGAGTAGCACAAGGCTCGAGGGGGCACACCTCGAAATGGCGCGGCTCGAGGGGGCAATCCTCAGAGAGGCGCGGCTCGAGGGGGCTCGAGGGGGCACACCTCAGAATGGCGCGGCTCGAGGGGGCAGGCCTCGGAAGCGCGCGGCTCGAGGGGGCACACCTCAGAGAGGCGCGGCTCGAGGGGGCACACCTCGAAATGGCGCGGTTGGAGGGGGCAATCCTCGGAGAGGCGCGGATGGAGGGGGCAAGCCTCTTCAGGGCGCGGATGGAGAGGGCAAACCTCGAAGGGGCGCGGATGGAGGGGGCAAACGTAACATGGGCGCGGATGGAGGGAGCAAACCTCGAAGGGGCGCGGATGGAGGGGGCAGAAATCCTGAGGGCTGCCTTGCTACGCGGCGCTGCCCTCAGGTTCTTCGATTGTAAAAACGTGCGCTTCACGCAGGAGCAGGTCAATTCCATGTTCGGCGATGCCAGCGTGATCCTACCCGAGGGGATCACCCGCCCCGCCCATTGGCCCGACTGGGAATTTCCAGATACTGGCGAGTACGATTTCGACACCGAATGGCGCAAATGGCGGGACAACCCCGACACCTACACCCCGCCCCCCAAGCCCGCCAACGCCTAGCCTCCATCACACTCCCGTGATCCCGTGATCCGTTTCTCCCGGCCCGCGTAACCTGTTCAGTGTGGCCGCACGAGAGAGACGACAAAGCAATTCACTCTGACACGAGGAGGTCTTCATGACCCGTTTCACTACCCTTATCGCCGCTTCCGCAACAGCCGTTGCGGCGCTTGGCGCTGCCGTGCCGGCTCTGGCCGACAATCACGGGATGAAAAAGAACATCGTCGAGATTGCCGCCGATGACGAGCGTTTCTCGACGCTCGTTGCCGCCGTCACCGCCGCCGACCTGGTCGAGACGCTTTCGGGCGAAGGCCCGTTCACCGTCTTCGCCCCGGTCGATGACGCCTTTGACGCGCTGCCCGAAGGCACCGTCGAGGGGCTGCTCGAACCCGAGGCCAAGGGCGACCTGACCAACGTGCTGCTCTATCACGTCGTACCGGGCGAAGTCATGTCGGGCGACATCCCCGAGGGCACCATGGGTGCGGACACCGCGCTCGAAGGGTCCGAGCTTTGCGTGACCAGCGGCGAGGGCGTGATGCTCGACGACGGCACGGGCGCGATGGCCAATGTCATCGTCGCCGACATCGAGGCCAGCAACGGCGTGATCCACGTCGTGGACAAGGTTCTCATGCCGGGCAACAACCCCGAGTGTTGATCACGCGCTGATCAACCCGGATCTCGCCCACGCGGCGAGAGACCCCGCCCTCCCCAAGGGGCGGGGTTTTTCAGTCTCGAGAACCGGCTGGCATTGACCGGCTCGGGGATGCTAGGAATTGATCGCCCGTACCGCGCCGCCCTGCCCGCGGCCAATCGAAGGCGACAGCATCATGGACACGCTTCCCCTCTTCCTGCGCATCAACGACAAGAAGGTCGTGGTCGATGGCGACGACACGGTGGCCGCCCGCCGGGTCGAACGCGCGCTCTCGGCCGGGGCCCGGGTCGCGCTCTTCGCACCACGGCCCTCGGCGGAACTGGCCATGTTGCTCGACGCGCCGCGGCTCACCCACCACGCCCGCCTGCCCACGCGCGAGGACATTCGCGGCGCGTTCGTGGTCTGGGGCGCCTCGGAGGATGACGCGCGCGACGCGCGGCTCTATCAATGGACCCGCGACGAGGGTTGCCTTGCCAATATCGCCGACCGCCCCGGGATGTGCGATTTCATCACCCCCTCGATCGTCGACCGTTCGCCCATCCTCGTGGCGATCTCGACCGGCGGCGTGGCCCCCGTGATCGGCCGCATCCTGCGCGCGCGCATCGAATCCACCCTGCCCGCCAGTTTCGGGCGGCTGGCGCAGTTCGTGGGCCAGTTCCGCGACCGGATCGCCGCCACCTTCCCGGGCGGGCGCGAAAGGCGCCACTTCTGGGAAAACATGATCGAAGGCCCGGCCGGCGATCTTTTCCTCGCCGGTGACGCCGCCCGCGCCACCGCCCGGATCGAACGGGACCTGGCCGACGCCGCCACGGGCAAGAGTGAGCCGACGGGCGAGGTCTGGCTGGTCGGGGCCGGGCCGGGCGATCCCGATCTTCTGACCTTCCGCGCCCTGCGCCTGATGCAGCGCGCCGACGTGGTGCTTTATGACCGGCTGATCGGGGATGACATCCTCGCCCTCGTGCGCCGCGACGCGACCCGCATCTATGTGGGCAAGGCGCCCTCGAACCACACCATGTCGCAGGAAGAGATCTCCGCGCTCATGGTGCGCCTCGCCCGCGACGGCAACCGCGTGCTGCGCCTCAAGGGGGGCGATCCCTTCATCTTCGGGCGCGGCGGCGAAGAGATCGAGATCCTGGCCCGCGAGGGCATCGGCTTCCAGGTGGTGCCCGGCATCACTGCCGCGGCCGGCTGTGGGGCCTATGCGGGCATCCCGCTCACCCATCGCGACCACGCCCAGTCCTGTGTCATGGTCACCGCCCACGGGCATCACAGCCTGGCCAAGCTCGATTGGCAGGCGCTGGTCCGCCCCGGCCAGACCACGGCGATCTACATGGGGCTCTCCGCGCTCGGCGACCTGATCGAGCGGTTCGACACCCTGGGCGTGGACATGACGACCCCGGTCGCCGTGATCGAGAACGGCACCCGCCCCGAACAACAGGTCGTGACCGGCACGCTGGCCGATATTCACGGCCGCGTCACGGCCGCAGCGATCAGCGGGCCGTCCATGATCCTCATCGGTTCGGTGGTGCGCCTGCGCGACCGGCTCAACTGGGCAGCCGACAACTCCGTCCATGAACTCAGCCTCGCCCCGTCGAGGCGGCTGGAAATCTGATCGCACCGAAGCGCCCCGGGGAAAGCGCCCGTCAGGCGCGACATCACCGCCGATCCGCGCCGAAAGGCGCCGCTGTGGCTCCCCAAGGCAAAACAGGCTTGATTTGCCCGGCCCCAGCGGCGACACAAGGCGCAGAACGCACAAGGAACCAAGCGGGAAACACATGGCGCTTCCGGTCAGGGATCAGCTCAAATACTGGGGCATTGCCGCGCTTGTCTTCGTGGTGGTCCTCTGGGTGCTGGGCGACGTGATCCTGCCCTTCGTGCTGGGCGGCGCCATCGCCTATTTCCTCGATCCCGTGGCCGACCGGCTCGAACGGCTGGGCACATCGCGCGGCGTCGCAACCGCGATCATCACCGTCTTCGCCACGCTCATTTTCATCCTCATGGCCCTCTTGGTCATCCCGACGCTGGTGCAGCAAGCGATCGCGCTTTTCAACACCGCGCCGCAACTGGCTGAGGATCTTCAGGCGTTTCTCACCGACCGCTTCCCGTCGCTGGTCGACGAGGACAGCACCCTTCGCAAATCGCTCCTCGCGGTGGGCGAAAAGGTGCAGGAGCGCGGTGGCGAGCTTCTCGAAGCGGTGCTGAACTCTGCCGCCTCGATCATCAATATCGTGCTTCTCTTCGTGATCGTGCCGGTGGTGGCGGTCTATCTGCTCTACGATTGGGACCGCATGATCTCCCGCATCGACGCGCTCCTGCCGCGCGATCACGCGCCGGTCATCCGCCAGCTGGCGGCTGAGATCGACATCGTGCTGGCCTCGTTCATCCGTGGCATGGGCACGGTCAGCCTGATCCTGGGCACCTATTACGCGGTCGCCCTGATGGCGCTTGGGCTGCAATTCGGGCTGGTCGTGGGGTTCGTCGCGGGGGCCCTCACCTTCATTCCCTATGTCGGCGCCATTCTCGGCGGGGCGCTGGCCATCGGCCTGGGGCTCTTCCAGTTCTGGGGCGAGTGGATCACCCTTGGACTGGTGGCCGCGGTCTTTGTCAGCGGCCAGATGGCCGAAGGCAATGTCCTCACCCCCAAACTCGTCGGCAGCTCGGTCGGGCTGCATCCGGTCTGGCTCATTTTCGCGCTGTCGGTCTTCGGCACGCTTTTCGGCTTCGTGGGCATGCTGGTCGCCGTGCCCGTCGCCGCCGCCTTCGGGGTCATCGCCCGGTTTGCCATCAATCAATACATTGGCAGCCGCCTTTATCGCGGGCTGGAGTCGCGGGACGAAACGTGATGGCCCGCCAGCTTCGTTTCGACCTGCCGGCGCGGACCGCGCACGGGCGCGAGGATTTCTTCGTCTCGCCCGCCAACGCCCACGCGGTCGCCATGATCGAGACCTGGACCGACTGGCCCGGGCGCAAGCTCGCGCTGATCGGGCCCGCAGGGGCGGGCAAGACCCATCTCGCGCATGTCTGGACCACCCTGTCGGGCGCCGCGATCATCTCGGCGCGCGACCTCGTGCGCCACGACATCCCCGGCCTTGCCCGCACGAACCTCGTGATCGAGGATGTGCCGGAGATCGCCGGTGACACGCGCGCCGAAGAGGCGCTCTTTCATCTGCACAACCTTGCGCTGGCCGAGGGGCGCACGCTGCTGTTCACCGCGCACACTGCGCCCGCCCGCTGGGGCCTTGCCCTGCCCGATCTGCAAAGCCGGATGCAAGGCACCACGGCCGTCATCATCGAGCCGCCCGATGACGACCTGCTTGCGGCGGTGCTCATGAAACTCTTTACCGACCGTCAGCTTTCGCCCACCCCCGACACCATCCCTTACCTGCTGCGCCATATCGACCGCAGCTTCGACAGCGCCCGGCAGATCGTGACCGCGCTGGACGAGGCCGCACTCGACCAGCGCCGCGAGATCAATCGCCGCCTCGCCGCGGACCTCGTGGGCCGGTTCGCGGGCTGAGCCGCATCACCCCTCCGCCGGCCTTGCCGCGGTCTGCTCCCGACCCCATATCCCTCAAAGGCCCTATGACCCGACAGGATGTTTCCCCGCCATGCGCCCGACCGTCAAATCCGCTCTCATCGCCCTGCTCTGCCTGGGCATACCCCTCACAGCCATGGCCCAATCCAAAATGCTCGAAACCTTCGAAACAGCCCCCGAAACCCGCTGGCGCTTTTTCACCGACACCGTGATGGGCGGCGTCTCGCAGGGCGAACTCGACTTCCTGCGCGAAGGCGGCAAAACCCATGCCCGGCTCACCGGCACGGTCAGCACCGCCAATAACGGCGGCTTCATCCAGATGCGCACCGACCTCTCTGCGCCGCCGCCCGACGACGCCACCGGCTTGCGCCTCGTTCTGCGCGGCAACGATCAACGCTATTTCGTGCATCTGCGCACCGGCGGCACGGTGTTGCCGTGGCAGTATTATCAGGCCGGGTTCCACGCCCCGCCGGAATGGACCGAGATCCGCCTGCCCTTCACCGCGTTCGAGCCATCGGGCCGTCTGCTGCGCGGCACCCCGCGAATCGCGGGCATCAAATCGGTGGGCATCGTGGCCTTCGGGCGCGATCACGAGGCCGAGATCGACCTGCGCGAGGTGGGCTTTTACTGATCCGACCGCCCGCCGGTCACTGGACAAGCCCCCGCACAGGGCGCAAACTCGCCCTTCATATCGTCACCCAACATTTACAAGAAAGTCGCATAAGCCGGACATGCCAAACGCAGATTTTCTCGCCAACCCGTTCATCGACCCGTCAGACATGCCCGATCTCGACATCGCCGGGCCCGGGCGCTTCTTCAATCGTGAACTGAGCTGGCTCGGCTTCAACTGGCGCGTCCTGGAGGAGGCCGAGAACCCGCGCGTGCCGCTGCTCGAACGGCTGCGCTTCCTGTCGATCTCGGCCAACAATCTCGACGAATTCTACACCGTCCGCGTGGCGGGCCTGCGCGAACTGGCCCATGGCGGCGTCACCACTCCTGCCGCCGACGGGCTGAGTCCGGCCGAACAGCTCAAGCTGATCAACGCCGAGGCACGCAACCTCATGGCCCATCAACAGGCCACCTATGACAAGCTTGCCAGCGAAATGCAGAGCAAGGGTATCTCGGTCTGCAAGCGCGAAACACTGTCCAAGGACGACCGCGCCCACCTCTCCGAGGTGTTTCTTGCCCGCGTCTTCCCGGTTCTCTCGCCGCTGGCCATCGACCCCGCGCATCCCTTTCCCTTCATTCCCAATACCGGCTTTGCCCTCGCGCTGGAACTCGAACGCAAGCGTGACAAGCGCGAGTTGAAGGCCCTGCTGCCGATCCCGCACCAGATCGACCGCTTCGTGCCGCTGCCCGCCGATGACGGAACCCACCGCTTCCTGCCGCTCGAGGAACTGTTGCTCGACAATATCGGCTCGCTCTTCCCGGGCTACGCGCTCAAGGGTCACTGCGCCTTTCGCGTGCTGCGCGACAGCGATCTCGAATTGGAGGAAGAGGCCGAAGACCTGGTGCGCGAGTTCGAAACCGCCCTCAAACGCCGCCGGCGCGGCGAAGTGGTGCGCATGAAGGTTTCGGCCGACGCGCCCCCTGCGCTTCTCGACCTGATCAAGCGCGAATTGCATGTCACCGACGACGAGGTGGTCGCGATCGACGGGCTGATCGGCATGGCCGATCTTGACGAACTGGTGCTCGATACCCGCCCCGACCTGCTCTGGCCCTCGTTCACGCCACGCGTGCCCGAACGGGTGCAGGATTTCGACGGCGACATGTTCGCCGCGATCCGGCAAAAGGACATGCTGCTGCATCACCCCTATGAAACCTTCGACATGGTGGTGCGCTTTCTGGCCCAGGCCGCGCGCGATCCCGACGTGGTGGCGATCAAGCAGACGCTTTACCGCACCTCGCGCGACAGCCCGATCGTCGATGCGCTCTGCGAGGCCGCCGAGGACGGCAAATCCGTCACCGCGCTGGTCGAGCTCAAGGCCCGTTTCGACGAGGCCGCCAATATCCGCCAGTCGCGCCGGCTCGAACGCGCGGGCGCGCATGTGGTCTATGGCTTTCTCGACCTCAAGACCCATGCCAAGATCTCGACCGTGGTGCGCCGCGAAGGTGACCGGCTTGTGACCTATACCCATTACGGCACCGGCAATTACCACCCGATCACCGCGCGCATCTATACCGACCTGTCGTTCTTTACCTGCGATCCGGCGCTGGGCCGCGACGCCACCAAGGTGTTCAACTTCCTCTCGGGTTATGCCCAGCCCGAGAGCCTCGAAAACCTCTCCATCTCGCCGCTATCGCTCAAGCAGAAGCTGCTCGACATGATCGAGGCCGAGATTGCGCATGCCGAGGCCGGCCGCCCAGCCGAGATCTGGGCCAAGATGAACGCGCTCATCGATTCCGAGGTGATCGATGCGCTCTATGCCGCCTCGCGCGCGGGGGTGAAGATCAGCCTCGTGGTGCGCGGCATCTGCGGGCTGCGCCCCGGGGTCAAGGGCCTGTCCGAGAATATCCGCGTGAAATCCATCGTCGGGCGGTTCCTCGAACATTCGCGCATCGTGTGTTTCGGCAACGGCAAGGGCCTGCCGCACAAGAAGGCACGGGTCTTCATGTCGTCCGCCGACTGGATGGGCCGCAATCTCAACCGCCGCGTGGAAACCCTCGTCGAGATCGAGAACCCCACCGTCAAGGCCCAGATCACCGAACAGATCATGGCCGCCAACATGGCCGACGTGGCACAAAGCTGGGTGATGACCCCCGACGGCCACTTCACCCGCGCCGCCCCGCCCGAAGAGGGGCTGGCCTTCTCCTGCCACCGCTTCTTCATGGAACACCCTTCGCTTTCCGGCCGCGGCACCGCCGGCGCGTCGGACGTGCCGCAACTCACGCATAGCGAGGATTGAGGCGGGACCGGTCGCCCAGAAAGGTCACCACGCAAGCGCTCCCTGACCCCGAGACGCGCGGTCGCCGACCCGCGGGGTGGCGAACCGGATTTAAGCAACGCAATTCATGCCAGCCGAGATCTTCCACCATCAGAGTTCCGCCTGGGCGCACCCGAAAATGATCCGTCTCGCCTCCCCGCGCCGTATCCATCGTAAAGGAGACCAACCCATGCTGCGCCGTCTTGCCCTCACCCTCGCCCTGCTTCTTGGCACCCAGGCCCATGCCGTGGACCTTGCAACACCTTTCGAGTCCATAGACGGCGGCACGCTTTCCATCGACCAATGGGCGGGGCAGCCTGTCCTCGTGGTCAATACCGCCTCGCGCTGCGGCTACACCCCGCAATACAGCGGCCTGCAAAAGCTTTATGACCGCTACCGTGATCGTGGCCTCGTCGTGCTGGCCGTGCCCTCGAACGATTTCCGCCAGGAACTGGCCAGCGAGGCCGAGGTCAAGGATTTCTGCGAGGTGCAATTCGGCCTCGACATCCCCATGACCACCATCACCCACGTGCGCGGCCCCGACACGCACCCGTTCTACGCCTCGCTGCGGGCCGAGGCCGGGTTCACCCCGCGCTGGAACTTCAACAAGGTGCTGATCGGCCCCGAGGGCGAGGTCGTCGAAACCTACGGCTCGCGCACCGACCCGCTCTCGCGCAGCATCACCACGCAGATCGAGGCGCTGCTGCCCGCGGACAGTTGAACCGGATCAGCACCGGATCAGCCCTGCGCCTTGAGTTCCAGCCGCCGCCGATGCAGCACCGGCTCGGTATAGCCCGAGGGTTGCACGCGGCCGCGAAACACGAGGTCGCAAGCCGCCTGGAACGCGAGCCCGTCAAAACCCGGCGCCATTGGCCGGTAGTCTGGATCGCCCGCGTTCTGCCCGTCCACCACCTTGGCCATGCGCTTCATCGCTTCCATCACCGCGTGCTGGTCCACCACCCCGTGATGCAGCCAGTTGGCCAGCGCCTGGCTTGAAATCCGACAGGTCGCGCGGTCCTCCATCAGCCCCACATCGTTGATGTCGGGCACCTTGGAACACCCGACCCCCTGGTCGATCCAGCGCACCACGTAGCCCAGGATGCCCTGCGCGTTGTTCTCGACCTCGCGGGTCAGGTCCTCGCCGCTCAGGTTGCGGCCCGCCATCACCGGGATGGTCAAGAGATCGTCCAGCGTGCCCCGCGGCCCGCCCGCGGCGATCTCGTCCTGCCGGGTCAGCACGTCGATCTCGTGGTAATGCGTCGCGTGCAGCGTCGCCGCCGTCGGGCTTGGAACCCAGGCGCAATTGGCGCCCGCCTTGGGATGGCCGATCTTCTGCTCAAGCATGTCGCCCATGAGATCGGGCATCGCCCACATCCCCTTGCCGATCTGCGCCCGCCCGCGCAGCCCGCAGGCCAGGCCGATATCGACATTGCGATCCTCGTAGGAGGCGATCCACGGCGTCGATTTCATCTCGCCCTTGGGCAGCATCGGCCCGGCTTCCATGCTGGTATGAATCTCGTCGCCCGTCCGGTCGAGGAACCCGGTGTTGATGAAGGCCACCCGGTGCTTCGCCGCCCGGATACATTCCTTGAGGTTGACGGAAGTGCGCCGTTCCTCGTCCATGATACCCAGCTTCACGGTGTATCGCGGCAGGCCGAGAAACCCCTCGACCCGGGTGAACATCTCGTCGGCGAACGCCACCTCTTCCGGCCCGTGCATCTTGGGCTTGACCACGTAGACCGACCCGTGCGCCGAATTGCGCCCCTTGTCATGCATCGCGATCAGCACCGCGATCGCCGCATCCATCAGACCCTCGGGCACCTCGTTCCCGTCGCGGTCATGGATCGCCGGGTTGGTCATCAGGTGCCCCACATTGCGCACCAGCATGAGCGACCGCCCCTTGAGCACCCGTGCCGCCCCATCCGCCCCGGTGAACTCCAGGTCGGGGTTGAGCGCGCGGGTAAAGGTCCGTCCGCCCTTGGCAACCTCCTCGGTCAGGCTGCCATCCATCAGCCCCAGCCAGTTGGCATAGGCCAGAACCTTGTCCTCGGCATCGACACAGGCCACCGAATCCTCGCAATCCATGATCGTGGACATCGCCGATTCCAGCCTGATGTCATTGATCCCGGCCGGATCGGTCTTGCCGATTTCGCCTTCGGGATCCACATCCACGACGATGTGCAAACCGTTGGCTTTCAACACGATGGCACTCGGCGCCGTCGCCTCGCCCATATGCCCCGCGAACTGCCCGGGATCGCGCAACGCCGGAACGAGCGCGCCCTGTGCAACCCCGAGCGCGCGCGCATCCGCCCACGACCCCCGCGCCAACGGCACCACCTTGTCGAGATGCGCCTTGGCCCAGGCGATCACACGCGCCCCGCGCGCGGCATCATAGCCGCCGCCCTGCGGCAGATCGCCCAGCGCGTCGGTGCCGTAAAGCGCATCATAAAGCGAGCCCCAGCGCGCATTGGCGGCATTGAGCGCAAAGCGTGCATTGGTGATCGGGACCACCAGTTGCGGCCCCGGCACCTCGGCGATCTCGGGATCGACACCCGCCGTCTCGATGCTGAAATCCGGCCCCTCGGGCACGATATAGCCGATCTCTTCCAGGAACGCCCGGTACCCCGCCGGATCATGCGCCTGTCCGCGCCGTTCCTGGTGCCAGGCATCGATCTGTGACTGGATCTCGTCGCGCCGCTCCAGAAGCCGCCGGTTCTCGGGGCCAAGCTCGTGCACCAGCGCCGAGAAGCCCGACCAGAACGCATCCGCGTCAACCCCGGTGCCGGGCAAGGCGCGCGCCTCCACGAACGTGGCGAGCCGCTCATCCACCTGCAACCCGTGCTTCTCGATCCGTTCGGCCATCACGCCCTCCTTCGCGGCAATTTGCCCCATGTTTAACGGAGGCAGCCCCGCGCGGCAACAAAATTGGTTATGTTTTTTTACCAATCAGGACGAAAGATTATCAAACGATCCCAAATAATCTGACACCCTATCGCTTTTTCACGAAGAATTCACCGCGCCAACCCGTCATCACCCTTCATCGCGCATCACCCGCCAGAAACCGGTGCGCCGCCGGATCCCAGACGAGGTCGAACTGCCGCGCGATCTTGGCAAAACTGCTGCTGTGTCCCCGTTTCATCGCGCGTTCCGACCAGGTGCGGATCGGAATGGCGAAATTGTCGCCGATCCCGTCGACCAGCACGAATTGCGGCCGGCCCATCCGGATACCGAAACTCACGTTGAGCATGTTCATGTCCGTGGTGCGCACCTTCCACTCCAGCAGCCTTTGGGCAAAATCATTGAGCAGCGGAACATGCTCGGACCCGAACGTCCCGTTGTCGCGCATGGTCAGGAGGTTGGGCCCGATCACACCCGTCCCGTCATGGATGCGCTCCACGATCGAGGCCGAGCCGATGTCGGTCTCGACAAAGCCGAACATGCGCGGAATCGGCAGATCGCCCTGCGCCTTGCCGACCTGCGTCTGCGTCATGATGTAACATTCGAATTCCTTGAAAATCGCCCGCATCCGGGTCGATGGAAACATCCTGAGACTGTGCCCGCGAAACCCCTTGAGCTTCATTTCCGACAGGTCGAGCAGCACCTTGAACAGGACATCCGGATAATCGGGGTGAAAATAGACGGCCCGGTCATTGCCACGCGCCACGCGCTCCCCCTCGGAGAGCGCGATCTTGTGCAGGGGGATACGATAATCACAAGTGGTGCCACTGACCTTGAGCACAGCGAATTCCTTGAACCTGGCAAACCGACACGCTTCGGCACGATTTCATAAAGATGTCACAAAAGTCCCGCAAAGCCAAACGCCCGCGTCAATCAAGGCGTTCACATTTCAGCGTCTTTCACGTGACGGTTGCGCCGGCGCGACCGTCGGCACCGCTCGGAACAGTGGCGCAGCTCGTCCCAGACCCGCGCCCATTTCCGGCGCCACGCGAAGGGGCGCCCGCAGGTCGCACAGGTCTTGACCGGCAGGTCGCCCTTGCGGCGCATCCTGCTCACAGGTCCAGTTTCATTTGCCGGTCCGCCGCCGGGCGGGGGCGCTTGCGGCTGGCATGGCGGGCGATCACGCGGCGCTTTTCCTCGGCAAATCCCGTTTCGCGCCGCACCGCCCAGACCGCCGCGCGCGCCGCGCGCGCGGCCGCGGCCACGTCAACCACCGGCGCGGGATAGGCGAGGCGCCCCGCCCCCTCCCAGCGCCACGGCTCCTGCAGCAACGCATCGGGCACCTCGCGCAGCTCGGGCAGCCATCGGCGGGTGAACTCTCCCGTCGGGTCCTGGTCATGCCCCTGTTTCACCGGGTTGTAGATGCGGATCGTGTTGATACCCGTCACGCCCGACTGCATCTGCACCTGCGGCCAGTGAATCCCCGGCTCGTAATCGGTGAACAGCCGCGCCAGCACCCGCCCCGTCGCACGCCAGTCGAGCCACAGGTGATAGGAGGCCACCGCCATCACCATGCTGCGCATCCGGAAGTTGAGCCATCCTGTCGCGCGCAGCGACCGCATGCAGGCATCGACAAACGGCAGGCCCGTCTCGCCCTTGTCCCACGCCGCCAGCCGTGCGGCATCGGGCACGTGCGGGCGCAGGTCGTCACAAGCGCGGTGCATCGCGTGATGCTCGATCCCAGGCTCGTCCTCCAGCTTCTGCATGAAGTGGTCGCGCCACGCGAGCCGCGCCTGGAACGCGCGCATCGACCCGGCCCATGCCTTGCCCCGCCCCCCGGGCGCGGCACGCCCCGCCTGCACCGCCTCGCGCACCGAGAGCGTGCCGAAGGCCAGGTGCGGGCTGAGCCGCGAACAGGCGCGCGCGCCCTCGCCCGGGCGTGACATGGCCCATTGATAGGTCTCGCCCCGCGTGGCGAGAAAGCTCTCCAACGCGCCCAGCGCCCGGTCGCGGCCGCCTCGCTGTCGCCCGGGGCAGTGATCGTCAAGGCCCAGCGCACGCGGCGCGGGCGGCGCCACGCCCTCCACCGGCCGGCCCCGCACCTCGCCCGGCACACCGACCACCGGCGCGCGCATGAACGTATCGCGCCGCCCCTGCCATGCGTCGCGCCCCGGCAGCCGCCGCACCACGCCGCATTGCGCCATTTCGTCCCAGCTCACCCCCTGCCCGCGCGCCCAGGCCGCAACCCGCCGGTCACGCGCAAAGCTCCAGGCGTTGCCGGTCTCCTCGTGGCTCACCATCCGCGCCGCGCCGGTCTCGGCCGTCAAGCGGTCGAGCACCTCGACCGCCTCACCCACCCGCACCACAAGCCCGAGACCCAGCCGCGCCAACCCCGCGCGCAGGCTCTCCAGGCAATCCAGCACGAAGCCATATTGCCGCCCAGACGCATCCGCCTGTGCCCAGAGCGCGGGCTCTACGATATAAAGCGGAATGACCGGCCCAAGCGTCGCCGCCCGCGCCAGTGCCGGGTGATCCTCGATGCGCAGATCGCGCTTGAACCAGCATATGACAGGCGCCTGCGGCATGGTCTTTCCGATCGTTTCACCGGGTTACGCCCCGGCCTGCGCCGCGGATCACCCATTGAAGCCACGCGCGCAGCCCCGTAACGTCGCCTCACCGCGCAGCCGAAGGAGACAGAGCATGAAAGACGCCGCCCCCCAAACCGTCTATCTCGAGGATTACACCCCCTTCGGCTTCACGGTGGAACAGGTCGATCTGACCTTCCGCCTTGCCCCATCGGCCACCCGCGTGCACTCGAAAATCCGCTTCGCCCCCGATCCCGACGCGCCCGGCCGCCGGTTCTTCCTGCATGGCGAAGACCTCAAGCCGATCTCGACCCGGATCGACGGCGCCGAGATCACCCCGCGCCACGTCGAAGGCGGCATCGAACTGGACGCCCCCGACACCCCCTTCACCTTCGAAGCCGAGGTCGAGATCGACCCCGCCGCCAACACCGCGCTCGAAGGGCTCTACATGTCAGGGGGAATGTACTGCACCCAGTGCGAGGCCGAGGGTTTCCGCAAGATCACATGGTATCCCGACCGCCCCGACGTGATGGCGCCCTTCAGCGTGCGCATCGAGGGCGACATGCCAGTGAAGCTCTCCAACGGCAACCCCGGCGCATCCGGCCCCGGCTTTGCCGAATGGCACGACCCCTGGCCCAAGCCCGCCTATCTCTTCGCCCTCGTCGCGGGCGACCTGCGCAACCATCCCGACAGCTTCACCACGATGTCGGGCAAGACGGTCGATCTCAACATCTGGGTCCGCCCCGGCGACGAGGGCAAATGCGCCTTCGGCATGGAGGCGCTCAAGAAATCCATGGCATGGGACGAAAAGGTTTACGGCCGCGAATACGATCTCGACGTGTTCAACATCGTAGCCGTGGACGATTTCAACATGGGCGCGATGGAGAACAAGGGCCTCAACATCTTCAACTCCTCCTGCGTGCTGGCCAGCCCGGAAACCAGCACCGACGCCAATTTCGAACGGATCGAGGCGATCATCGCGCACGAGTATTTCCACAACTGGACCGGCAACCGCATCACCTGCCGCGACTGGTTCCAGCTTTGCCTCAAGGAGGGGCTGACCGTCTTTCGCGACGCGGAGTTCACCGCCGACATGCGCAGCGCGCCGGTCAAGCGCATCGAGGATGTGATCGCGCTCCGCGCCCGCCAGTTCCGCGAGGATAACGGCCCGCTCGCCCACCCGGTGCGGCCCCAGAGCTTTGTCGAGATCAACAATTTCTACACCGCCACGGTTTATGAAAAGGGCGCCGAACTGATCGGAATGCTCAAAACGCTCGTGGGCGATGACGCCTATGCCCGCGCGCTCGACCTCTATTTCACCCGCCACGACGGCGACGCCGCCACGATCGAGGATTGGCTCAAGGTGTTCGAGGATGCCACCGGTCGCGACCTGACACAATTCAAACGCTGGTATGACGAGGCCGGAACCCCGCGCCTTTCATGGTCCGAGGCTTTCGAGGATGGCACCTATACGCTCACCTTCCGCCAGCACACGCCGCCTACGCCAGGCCAACCCGACAAGGCCCCCCGCGTCATCCCGATCGCCGTGGGCCTGCTCAACCCCAATGGCGACGAGGTGCAGCCCACCACCGTGCTCGAAATGACGCAAGCCGAACAGAGTTTCACCTTCGACGGGCTTTCCGCGAAACCCGTTCCCTCGATCCTGCGCGACTTCTCGGCCCCGGTGATCCTCGAAACCCGAACCGACACCGCCACCCGCGCCTTCCTGCTCGCGCATGACACCGACCCGTTCAACCGCTGGCAGGCGGGGCGCGACCTGGCGCTCGATTGCCTCCTCGCCATGATCCGCGACGGCGCCGCCCCCGACACGGCCTATCTCGACGCGCTGCACACGCTCATCCGCGACGACACGCAAGACCCCGCCTTCCGCGCCCTCGCCCTCGGACTGCCCTCGCAGGACGAACTGGCCCAGCTGCTCCACGATCACGGCCATACCTCCGATCCACAGGCGATCTGGGAAGCGCTGGAAACCCTCAAACAGGCCCGCGCCGAGGCGTTCCACGACACCGCCACGCGGCTCCACGCCCAGTACCAGGTGGAGGCGCCCTATGCGCCCGACGCCGCGCAATCCGCCGCCCGCAGCCTTGCGAACGCCGCCATGGCGATGCTCACCCGGCTCGATGGCGGGGCGCTGGCGCAGAAACAGTTCGACAGCGCCGACAACATGACCCGGCAACTCGCCGCGCTCTCGGCGCTGATCTCGGCGGGGCGAGGCGACGAGGCCACCCGGCGCTTCTATGACCAATGGCAGCACGACCGCCTCGTGATCGACAAATGGTTCTCGGTCCAGATCGCGAATGCCACCCCGGACAAGGCCGCAGACACCGCAAAGGCCCTTACCCGGCACCCCGATTTCACGATCCGCAACCCCAACCGCTTCCGCGCGACGCTGGGGGCGCTCACGATGAACCCGGCCGGGTTTCACCACGCCTCGGGCAAGGGATATGCGCTGCTGGCCGATCACCTCATCGCGCTCGACCCGCTCAACCCGCAGACCACCGCCCGCATGTGCACCGCGTTCGAGACATGGCGGCGCTACGATTCCGACCGTCAGGCGCTGATCGAGGCCGAGTTGCACCGCATCCTCGCCACGCCGGGCCTCTCGGGGGACACCACCGAGATGATCACCCGCATCCTCGGATGATCCCGGCATGAGTGGCGCCCCTCCGGATCCGGCCCCGCCGCCCTCGGCCTTCATCCATGAAAGCCGGGGGCGCAGCCGGGCGGCCCTGATCGCGCTGGCGGTCACCTATGGCGTGCTCGTCGCCCTCGTGCTGCTCATCGACATGGCATGGTGGATCGCGCTCGGCGTCGCACTCTTCACCCTGCCGGCGCTGTGGGAATTCATCACCGACCCGCGTTCCACCCTCACCCTCGATGACCGCGGCCTCGGCTGGCAGACCCGCACCACCGGCGACACCCTGCCGCTGGCGCTGATCGACAAGGTGCGCTTCGACACGCGGCTCGATCTCTCGGTTCGGGTCACCCTCAACCTGCGCGACGGGCGCAGGATCCGCCTGCCCCACGCCGCCACGCCGCCGCATCGCACCTTCGAGGACGTGCTCAAGGCGCATGGCGTCCGCACCGAGCGCCACCACTTCTCCCTGATCGGCTAGGTCCGCCACGCCGCGTCATTGCGTGGGCCGCGCCCCAAGGGCAGCGCACGCAGCATTTACCCAATCTCTCGTCAAGACCGCCCCCGACGCGGCGATGCACGCCCGGCAGCCGCCGGGCAGCCGGGAGTCACCCCCCCGATTTTTCTGCGAAAATTCGCGTTAACCCCACCGCGCGGCGGGCCCGCGCCCCCCTTGCATCGGCCTGCGCCCCGGTCCACCCTGCGCCGCGAAGGCACCATTCCAGGAAGGCAGACCATGACCGCGAACATCCTTTTCGCCGCCCGCCCCGACCGTTGGGCAGAATACGAGAAACCGCTGCGCGACGCCCTTGACAAGACAGGTGTAAGCTATTCTCTTTCCACGGAATTTCCCCCCGAAGAGGTGGATTACATCATCTACGCGCCGAATTCCGAGGTGCAGGATTTCACCCCCTTCACCCGCGCCAAGGCGGTGCTCAATCTCTGGGCCGGGGTCGAACACGTGGCGCCCAATCCGACCCTCGACATTCCCCTGGCACGGATGGTCGGCGGCGGTTTGACCGAAGGCATGGTCGAATGGGTCACCGGCCACACGCTCCGGCACCATCTCGGCATGGACGCTCACATCGTAAACCCTTCACATCATTGGAAACCTTCGCCCCCGCCGCTCGCCTACGAACGGGCGGTCACGGTCCTCGGGCTGGGCGAACTGGGCCGCGCCTGCGCCACCACGCTGGCCGGTCTCGGCTTTCGCGTCTCGGGCTGGTCGCGCAGCCCCAAGAGCATCGAGAACGTGACCTGCCACCACGGCGAGTCCGGCCTGCGCGTTGCACTGCAAGATGCTGAAATCATTATTCTTCTTCTGCCAAATACGCCCGCCACCGAGAACACGCTCAACGCCGAAACCTTGGCCCTCACCGCCCCAGGCGCCTTCGTCATCAACCCCGGCCGCGGCACGCTCATCGACGACGACGCGCTGCTGGCCGCGCTCGACTCGGGCCGGGTCGCCCATGCCACGCTCGACGTCTTTCGCCAGGAACCCCTTCCCGCCGATCACCCCTACTGGTCGCATCCCAAGGTGACTGTGACACCACATATCGCGTCCGACACGCGCCCCGGCCCCGCCTCCGAGGTGATCGCCGAGAACGTGCGCCGGGGCGAAACGGGCGCGCCGTTTCTGCATCTCGTCGACCGCAGCGCAGGCTATTGACCAAGGAGAATCTGCAAAGCCGGGAATGCGTATTTTTCCCAGCAAAGAACAGGCTACACGATGATCCTCATGTAACCCCTGCTCTTTCTTGGCACCAAATACTCACAAGCACGGGCTCTCTGACAGCCCTTCGTCCCGGCTCAGCGCAGGATCGGCGGCTTGTCGGGGTCCGACCCCGGCGCCGGGCGCGCCGTTGTGTCGGGCGTCTCGGGTTCGGGCAGATCGAACCTTAGCGCCACCCGCTCCAGCCGCGCGATCACCGGATCGTCCGGCGCGAAGAACCCCACATCCACGCGCAGATCCCGCCCCGAGAAGAGCACCGCCTCGGAAATCGTGCGCGCGAGGGCAGGCTGCGCCGTCTCGGGCGCGCCGGTGATCGCCAGCAGGTGTCCCGTGCTGTCATCGCCCCATGTCACCGCCGCCAGCCACGCCGCCTGCGCCAGTCCCGCCGCCCTCGCCAGCCGCGCATCCATCGCCCCCACCAACTCCGGCGACAGCTCCGGCGGATGCAGGCTGTGCGGCACCGCGCGACTTTCGACAGGTGCGGGCGACAGCGTGTCGGCCAGCCAGTCCAGTTCCTCGGCCCCGAGCAGAACCGCACCGGACCCGGCTTCGGGGTTCAGCGCAAGCCCCAGGCCCGCGCCAGCCAGCATCCCGGCCAGGGCCCGCCCCGAAAGCGCGGCGAAGGGCGCCGCGGCACCGGTGAATCCGGCGAGCCGCTCTTCGCTGTCAAAAGCCAGGACGAATTGCGCGCCATCGGCCTCGATCAATTCCGGTTCGATCCGGTCGCCCTCGGCCTCGCCCGCCAATAGCAACATCACCTCGCTGTCGGCCAGCGCGGCAAAGAACGCCAGTCGCGCCGCCTCGTCGCCGGGCGTGGCCTGCATCGCGTCCAGCGCCTGTTCGAGCCTCGTTTGCGTCACAGCTCCAGGACCTTTGCTATCTCCTTGCGCAGCACCGGCAAAAGCTCCTCTTCGAACCACGGGTTTTTCTTCAACCACCCGGTATTGCGCCAGGACGGGTGCGGCAAGGGGAAAACCCGCGGCGCATGTTCGCGCCAGCCCCGCACCACCTCCGTCACCCCTTTCAGCGTGCCAAGGTGCCAGCGTTGCGCATGGCCGCCCACCAGCAGCGTCAGGCGTATCCCGGGCAGCGCCTCCATGACCCGCGCATGCCATGTCCGTGCGCAGATCTCGGGCGGCGGCAGATCGCTGCCGCGCGCATCATACCCCGGAAAGCAGAACGCCATCGGCACGATCGCGATGCGGCTCCTGTCATAGAAGATGTCCCGCCCGATCCCCATCCACTCGCGCAGCCGTTCGCCCGACGGGTCATCGAAAGGCCGGCCCGATTCGTGCACCCGCATCCCCGGCGCCTGCCCGGCGATCAGCAGGCGCGCCCCGGGCGCGAACCACGCCACCGGGCGTGGCGCATGGGCCGTTTCGGTCGCGGCGAACGCCTCGGCGCATAACCGGCAAGCCCTTATTTCAGAAGCCAGATTTTCCATTGGCAGAACCTATCCCAAAGATCGGTCAGATCAAACATTTCGAGTTTCATGAAATAATCGTGGACACGGCGCGAACCATTCGATATTTCTAGAATCATGAAACATTCGGACACCACAGATCTTGACCTTGTCCAGGCCGCCACGACCTTCGCGGCGCTGGGCAGTGAACAGCGGCTTGGCGTGCTGCGCACCCTCGTGCGCGCCGGGCCGGAGGGGCTGACCATCGGCACGCTGGGCGAACGCTCCGGCGTGACCGGCTCGACCCTGACCCACCACATGAAGACGCTGGCGCAGGCGGGGCTTGTGACGCAAACGCGACAGGGGCGACAGATCATCTGCGCCGCCGTCGCCTATGGCGAGCTGCGCGCGCTGACCGATTTCCTGACCCGACAATGTTGCGTCGATGCGCCCGGCGAGGGCGCGCAGCTCTCCTGTCCCATAGCCCCCGAGGATACCTGAACCATGGCTGACACATCGCTCATTCCGCAACGCCTCTCCCGCCTCCGGCCCGACTGGGCCTGGATTGCGCTTGGCCTGATCCTTCTGGCGGTTGCCGTGTTCGAACGGGCGCAATTCCTGCCCACCCTTGAGTTTGCAACCGGTGCGCTTGCCCGCACCGCACCCTATATCCTCTTTGCCGTGCTCGCCATCGGCTGGCTCAAGGCGACCGGGGCCGAAAGCCTTCTGGCCAACGCCTTCGAGGGGCGCGAGGTGCGGATGATCCTGCTGGCGGCGCTCTTTGGCGGGCTCTCGCCATTCTGCTCCTGCCAGGTCATTCCCTTCATCGCCGCCCTTCTGGCCGTCGGCGCGCCGCTCTCGGCGGTCATGGCCTTCTGGCTGGCCTCGCCACTGATGGACCCGGCGATGTTCTCGATCACCGCCGGTACGCTGGGATTCGACTTCGCCCTCGCCAAGACCGGCTCTGCGGTGGCGCTCGGCCTTCTGGGCGGGTTCGGCACGATGCTGTTCAAAACCTCGGCCATCTTCGCCAACCCGCTGCGCGAGAAGCCCGCGGTCGGAAGCTGCTGCGGCACGAAGAAGCCCTTTTCCGGCAAACCCGTCTGGCAGTTCTGGAAAGAGGCCGATCGCCGCGCGACCTTCCGTGACAACGCGCTGCAAAACGCCGTCTTCCTGCTCAAGTGGCTGTCGCTCGCCTATGTTCTGGAAGCACTGATGGTTCGTCACGTGCCCGCCGAGATGATCGCCGGTGTTCTGGGCGGCGACGGGATTCAGCCGATCCTGCTCGGGGCCTTCGTCGGAGCACCGGCCTATCTCAATGGCTATGCCGCGGTGCCGCTGGTCGATGCGCTCCTGCAGCAGGGCATGGCCCCCGGCGCGGCGATGAGTTTCGTGATCGCCGGCGGCGTCAGCAGCCTGCCCGCCGCCATCGCGGTCTGGGCCCTGGTCAAGCCGCGCGTCTTCGCCGCCTACATGGGTTTTTCGATAACCGGTGCGATGCTGGCCGGGCTGGTCTGGGCCGCGCTGGCCTGAGACCGGCCCACAACCCGATGCTCCGACCGGACCGGCCCGCGACAGGGCCGGTCCGTGCCCGTGTAAAATCGTCTGGGCGGCAAGCATTTGGCTTAATTCTGCCCAAAAGTTTAGTATAGATGCTCCCAATCGACGCGGCCGGTGAAAGGCAACTTAAACAGTGTCTTCACGGAACCCGGTTAACAGGGGCAGGCCCGCGCACAGCCGGAGCAGGATATGATCGAGTTCGAAAACGTCAGCAAGTCCTTCTGGACCGGCTCGCAAAGGAAAGTGATCCTCCATCAGGTATCCTTCCGGGTCGAACTCGGCAGGTCGCTTGGCATTCTCGCCCCCAACGGCACCGGCAAGACGACTTTGATCAACATGATGGCGGGACTGGAGAAACCCGACGAGGGCACGATACGCCGCACGTCGCGCATCTCGTTCCCGCTGGGCTTCATGGGCGGGGTCGTGTCCAAGGTCTCGGCAGTCGAGAACAGCCGCTATATCGCCCGCCTCTACGGGCTCGACCCCGACTATGTCGAGGCGTTCTGCCGCTGGCTGTGCAACCTTGGCGAATATTTCGATCAGCCACTGGGCACCTACTCCTCGGGGATGCGGGCGCGGTTTTCGTTCGCGCTGATGCTCGCGCTTGATTTCGACATCTATCTCATAGACGAGGGCATGCCCGGATCCACGGATGTCGAGTTCAACAAGAAAGCGGGCGACATCCTGCGCGAAAGGTTGCAGAATACCACCACAGTAATCGTCTCGCACCAGCCCGAGACCCTTGAAAAATTCGTGCGCAATGCGGCCGTTCTCATGAACGGCAAACTTCATATGTTCGATACCTTGGAAGAAGCGAAGCAGCTCTATGACTACGAAACCCAGAGCTAGAAAATTCCGCATCCGTCGCACCCCCACGGCTACGGCCACGTCGGCGCAGCAGACGGCCTACAGGGCGGCTGGGCCTCGGCGTGACGGCGATGATGCGACCGCCGCAAAGGCAGACCACACCGCGCAAGCTCCGGTGACGCCGCAATCACTGGTGCGCCAGCCCGCGCCCGAGCAGCAGGACGGTCCACCGCAACAGGACGCTCCAACGCAACACGCCGCCAAGGGCGGCGAAGTCGCGTCTGCCCGCGAAACGCGTGCCGAAACCGATATCGAGGCGATCCGCAAGGAGGGTCTGACCGGGCGGCAATTGCGCATGGCCCGCCGTGTGGCCCAGAAGCACGGGCTGGCCCCGATTTCCGATTTCGACGCGGTGCGACAGCTGCGCCTGCGCGGTATCGACCCGTTCCAGCGCTCGACCATGCTCGAACTGGTGGTTCCGCGTGACGGGGGCGGCGGCGAAACCGATGCCGCGAACGCGGGGAACCTGCCCGCCGGGGTCAAGTCAAACCTGCCCCAGACGGTCCGGCCGGGCAATAGCAACCTGCCCTCGACCGACACCACGACACCGGCCGAACGTCGCGCTGCCGAGATCATGGACATACAGCGGGACATCATGCGGCGCCGCCGCAGGCGGCTGGTGCTGTTGCTTACGCGACTCACGGCCTTCGTGTTCCTGCCGACCATCCTCGCCGGCTGGTACTATTTCGCGATGGCCACGCCGATGTATTCCACCAAGGCCGAGTTCCTCATTCTTCAGGCCGACGGCGCGGGCGGCGGCAGCGGTGTCGGCGGCTTCCTGCCGACGCAATACGCCACCAGCCAGGACAGCATCGCGGTGCAATCCTACCTGCAATCCAAGGACGCGATGCAACGCCTCGATGAAGAGATGGGCTACAAGGAGCATTTCTCGCAGGACTGGATCGATCCGATCCAGCGGCTTTCACCCGACGCCACCAACGAACAGGCTTACAAGCTTTACGAGAAGAACATCAAGATCGGCTATGACCCGACCGAGGGCGTCGTCCGGATGGAGGTGATCGCCGCCGATCCGCAGACCGCGACCGATTTTGCTTCGCATCTCATCACCTATGCCGAAGAACGGGTGGACGAGTTGTCGCGTCAAAAGCGCGAGGACGCGATGCGCTCGGCCAGCGAAAGCCTCGAAGAGGCCAAGATCGAGCGCCGCGAGGCACAAGAGAGGCTGGTGCAGCTTCAGGAAACGCAAGGCGTCGATCCCAGCGAGCAGCTTGCCGTGCTGCGCCAGCAGATCGGACAATACGAGATGCAGTTGCAGGAAAAGCAGCTCCAGCTTCAGGCGCTACTCGACAACGCGCGCCCCAACCAGGCCAAGGTCGATGGTACGCAGGGCGACATCCGGCGGCTGGAAAACCTGCTCGCGCGGCTCAATTCCGAAATGTCCGAGGCGCAGGCCGGCTCCGAATCGCTCGCCGCCCGCGCCGCACAGATCGAAATGGCCAAGGCCGATCTGGCCACCGCCGACGTGTTCCTCCAATCGGCCCTCCAGAACGAGAAGGATAGCGCGCTCGAAGCCAACCGTCAGGTGCGCTATCTCACCGTCCCGGTGCGCCCCATCGCCGCCGATGCGCCCGCCTATCCGCGCGCCTTCGAGAACACGCTGCTGGCCTTCCTGATCTTCGGAGGAATCTATCTCATGGTGTCGCTCACGTCATCCATCCTGCGCGAACAGGTCTCCTCCTGACATGAAACACGTCTCCCTCGGCCCGCTCACGCTGGGCAACGATCAGCCGCTCACCGTGATCGCCGGCCCCTGCCAGTTCGAAAGCACCGATCACGCCGTGATGATCGCCGGGCGCATGAAGGAAATCTGTGCCGATGCGGGTGCGGGTTTCATCTTCAAGGGCAGTTTCGACAAGGCCAACCGCACCGCGCTTTCGGGCCAGCGCGGGCTGGGCCTCGACGCGGGGCTCGCGCTGATCGCGGAGGTGAAACAGACGCTCGACGTTCCCGTGCTCACCGATGTGCACCTGCCCGATCAATGCGCCCCCGTGGCCGAGGTCGCCGACGTGCTGCAAATCCCCGCATTTCTCTGCCGCCAGACCGATCTTCTGCTCGCCGCCGGGCGCACCGGCGCCGTGATCAACGTGAAAAAGGGCCAGTTTCTCGCCCCCTGGGACATGCCGAACGTGATTTCCAAGATCGAATCCACCGGCAACACGCGGCTCATGCTGACCGAGCGCGGCACCTCCTTTGGTTACAACACCCTCGTCGCAGACATGCGCGCCCTGCCCCAGATGGCGCGCACGGGCTATCCGGTGGTGATGGACGCCACCCATTCCGTGCAACAGCCCGGCGGGCTGGGCGGTGCCTCGGGCGGACAGCGCGAATTCGCCCCCGTCATGGCCCGCGCCGCCGTCAGCCTCGGCATTGCCGCGGTCTTCATCGAAACCCATCAGGATCCTGACAATGCCCCCTCTGACGGGCCCAACATGATCCCGCTTGACGCCATGGGAGGGCTCGTGCACTCCCTCATGGCATTCGACAGGCTGGCCAAGGCCGACCCGATCACGATCTGAACCGACGAGAATTCTTGACCATGACCAAACCCTTGAGCAAGGTAACCCCCAACACGTGGGAATTCCTGCGCGACCCGATGATCGTGCCCACCGGCTTTCGCGAATATGACGCGCGCTGGAAATACCCCGACGAGATCAATCTGCCCGGCATGACGGCGCTCGGCCTCGGCCTCGGCACCCAGATGCGCCGCCGCGGGATCGACCCCGTGATCGCCGTCGGCAACGATTACCGCGACTATTCCCTGTCCATCAAGCAGGCGCTCATCCTCGGCCTCATGCAGGCCGGCATTCGGGTCAGGGACATCGGCCCGGCGCTCAGCCCAATGGCCTATTTCGCGCAGTTTCACCTCGACGCCCCTGCCGTCGCCATGGTCACCGCAAGCCACAACCCCAACGGCTGGACCGGCGTCAAGATGGGGTTCGAACGCCCTCTCACCCACGGCCCCGACGAGATGGCCGAGCTGCGCGACATCGTCCTGAATGGCGAAGGTCAGCCCGCCCCCGGCGGCGCATATGAATTCGTCGATGGCGTGAAAGAGGCCTATCTCGACGATCTCGTCGGCGATTTTCGCATGACGCGCAACCTGCGCGTCGTCTGCGCCACCGGCAATGGCACCGCCAGCGCCTTCGCGCCCGAACTCTTCGAACGCCTCGGCGTCGAGGTGATCCCCTCGCACAACCGGCTCGATTACACATTCCCCCATTACAACCCCAATCCGGAAGCCATGGAAATGCTCCACGACATGGCCGCGTCGGTGCGCGAAACCGGCGCCGATTTCGCCCTGGGCTTCGACGGCGACGGCGACCGCTGCGGCGTGGTCGATGACGAGGGCGAGGAAATCTTCGCCGACAAGGTGGGCGTCATCATGGCGCGCGACCTCTCCAGGCTCCATCCCGGCGCGACCTTCGTGGCCGATGTGAAATCCACCGGGCTCTTCGCCTCCGATCCCGAATTGCAGAAGAACGGTGCCAAGGCCGATTACTGGAAAACCGGCCATTCCCACATGAAGCGCCGGGTCAAGGAAATCGGCGCGCTGGCGGGTTTCGAGAAATCCGGCCACTACTTCCTCGCCGCGCCGATCGGGCGCGGCTACGATTGCGGCCTGCGCGTCGCGGTCGAGATCTGCAAGCTGATGGACCGCAATCCCGACAAATCCATGTCCGACCTGCGCCGCGCCCTGCCGCGCACATGGGCCACCCCCACCATGTCGCCATATGCAGCGGATAGCGAGAAATACGATATCCTCGCGCGCATCGTGGAAAAACTGGTCGCCAGGCACGAAGCAGGCGAAAAACTCGCGGGCCGCCCCATCGCGCAGGTCGTGACCGTCAACGGCGCCCGGGTCATCCTCGACAACGGCTCATGGGGCCTCGTGCGGGCCTCCTCGAACACCCCCAATCTCGTCGTGGTCTGCGAAAGCTCAGAAAGCGAAGAGGAAATGCGCGCCATCTTTCACGACATCGACACGGTGATCCGCACGGAACCGGGCGTCGGCGCCTACGATCAGACGATCTGAGACATCAATCATCGCGCCTGACGAACCGGCACAATGAGTATTTTTTCCAAGAAAGAGACCAGGAGGCTGGCTGAACCCGCCCCCTCCTGCTCTTTCTGGCCCAAATACTCAATCTCAACCTGCCATCTTGCGGGCCGCCTCGAGTGCGCGTCCCGGTTACTCGGCCGCGATCAGCCCCCGCCCCTTGAGCAATGCCTCCACCCCGGGCAAGCGCCCGCGGAAACGCTGATACAGCTCACCCGCATCGACCGATCCGCCCTTCGACAGGATATGCGCCTCAAGCGCCCGCGCGAGGGCGGGATCGAACGCATCGCCCGCCTCTTCGAAGGCGGCAAAGGCATCGGCATCCATCACCTCGGACCACATGTAGGAATAATAACCGCTCGAATAGCCGTCGCCCGAAAACACATGCGCAAATTGCGGGCTGGCATGGCGCATCACGATCGCATCCGGCATCCCCAGCCGGTCGAGCACCTCGGCCTGCCGCGCCATCACGTCGCCCGGCGCCGCGCCGTCGTGAAACTCCAGGTCGACCAAGGCCGAGGCGACATATTCCACCGTATGGAATCCCTGGTCGAAATTCGCCGCCGCCAGCACCTTGTCGAGAAGGGCCTGTGGCATCGCCTCGCCGGTCTCCACATGCCGCGCGAATTCGCGCAGCACTTGCGGCACCTCAAGCCAGTGCTCATAAAGCTGCGAGGGCAATTCCACGAAATCGCGCGCCACCGACGTGCCCGACACGCTCTCATAGGTCACGTCCGAAAGCATCTGGTGCAGCGCATGGCCGAACTCGTGAAACAGCGTGCGCGCATCGTCATAGGACAAAAGCGCCGGCTCGCCCTTGGAAAAGTTGCACACGTTGATCACAACCGGCGCCTGCTCGCGCGGGAATTTCGCCTGCCCGCGCATCGCCGAGCACCACGCCCCCGACCGTTTCGAGCCGCGCGCGAAATAATCGCCGATGAACACCGCCACATGGCGCCCCGCGCGCGTCACCTCCCAGGCCCGGCAATCGGGATGGTAAAGCGGCACGTCAAGCGGCTTGAACTCCAGCCCGAAAAGCCGGTTCGCACAGGCAAAGGCCGCCGCGATCATCGCGTCGAGCGAGAGATAGGGCTTCACCTCCGCCTCGTCGAAATCATGTTCCGCCCGGCGTCGCCTTTCCGCGTAATAGCGCCAGTCCCACGGCGCCAGCCGCCCGTTGACGCCATCGGCATGCATCATCTCTTCAAGCAGCGCCGCATCCGCCTCGGCGCGCGCCTTCGCCGGTTCCCAGACCGCCATCAACAGGTCGCGCACCGCCTCCGGCGTCTTGGCCATCTCGGTCTCCAGCTTGTATTGGGCGAAATTGCCATAACCCAAAAGCTTCGCCCGCTCTTCGCGCAGCGCCAGGATCTCGGCAGCAATCGCGCGGTTGTCCGTCTCGCCCCCGTTCGCACCCCGCGCGGCCCAGGCCCGGAACGCCCGCTCGCGCAGATCGCGACGCGGCGAGAATTGCAGGAACGGCACGATCAGCGACCGCGACAGCGTGATCACAGGCCCCTCCCTGCCCTTTTCGCGCCCGGCCGCCCGCGCGGCCTCCACCACGAAACCGGGAAGCCCACCAAGGTCGCTCTCGCACAGCTCCATCACCCAATCGCGCTCATCCGCCAGGAGGTTCTGGGTGAATGCCGTGCCAAGTTCGGCCAGCCGCGCCTTGATCTCGGTCATCCGCGCGTCGGCCTCGCCCTCCAGCGCCGCACCCGCGCGCAGGAAATTCCGCCGGGTCAGCATCAAGACCCGCGCCTGTTCCTCGTCGAGGTTCAACCCCTCGCGCGCCTCCCAGACCGCCTCGATCCGGGCATAAAGCGCCTTGTTGGCCGTCACGGCCGCGAAATGCCGCGCCAGCCGGGGCGAGAAATCACGCTGCAATTGCTGTCGCTTGTCGTTGCTGTCCGCCCCTGCAACGGTGAAGAACACCGACAACACCTTGTCGAGCTTCTCACCCGCCGCCTCCAGCGCCCCGATCACGCTGTCGAAATCTGCCGGACCGGTCTGCGAGGCGATCGCCGCGATCTCGGCCTCGTGCTCGGCCAGTGCCACCTCCAGGGCCGGGGCGAAATCCTCGTCCGAAATGGCGTCGAACGGGGCGATCCCGAACGGCGTGTCCCAATCGGTCAAAAGCGGGTTGGTCATCGCGGCCTCCTGTCATGTCCGGGCTCAGACATAGACCCTCCCGCAGGCGCTCACAATGCCATGCCGCGCGTCCCGTTAACCCCAGATCGTTGCACATGAAACCGGTTTGCCCGGCAGCCGGGTAGCAGCCGCGCGGCAGCCGGATGTCACCCCCCGATATCGGCCCTGCGAGGTGGCGTTAACCTTTCGCGCCGCGACCGGCGCACACCGGGCAATCGGCGCGCGGTTTGAGGCGCATCTTGCGGCTCTCGCCATGAAGCCCGTCAAAGATCATCATCTGGCCGCGCAAGGTTTCGCCCGCCCCTGTGACCAGCTTCACCGCCTCCAGCGCCATCATCGACCCGACCACCCCCGGCAGGGGCGAAACCACCCCCGCCTCGGCACAGGACGGCGCCAGTTCGGGCGCCGGGGCCTCGGGGAAAATGCATTGATAACAAGGGCCTCCGTGCGCCGGATCGAAGATCGAGACCTGTCCTTCCCATTGCGCGATCGCCCCGGAGATGAGCGGCTTTTCCTGCTCCACACAGACCCGGTTGGCAAGATAGCGGGTCTCGAAATTGTCGGTCCCGTCGATCACAAGGTCATATTCCGCGATCAATGCCCCAGCGATCTCCGCGGTCAGCCGCCTCTGATAGGGTCGCACCTCGACATAGGGGTTGAGCGCCTCCATCGCCTGCATCGCCGATTGCACCTTGGGCATCCCCGTCCGCCCATCCGTATGCACCACCTGCCGCTGCAGGTTCGACGCCTCCACGACGTCATCGTCGATCACCCCGATCCGTCCCACCCCGGCGGCCGCGAGATAGAGCAGAACCGGCGACCCCAGCCCCCCGGCCCCGATCACCAAGGCCTTGGATTGCTTGAGCTTTTTCTGCCCCGGCCCGCCCAGTTCACGCAGCACGACATGGCGCGCATAGCGGTTCAATTCGCCCGGCGCGAACGGTCCCTGTGCCTCTGTCCGGGTCTCGTCAACCGGCACGGCCCGCCGTTTCAACCATCCCAACCCCTGTATGTAGAGTCCGACCAGAACCACGGCGCCACCAAGGATAAGCCATCCCTCCGGCCCGTCCCCGGTCGCCATCCGCAGCGGATGCGCCGCGGGAAAAACCAGTTGCACGATCAGGACCGCGATATAGATCACGCCGATCAGCAACCAGATGACCCCGCCCGGCAGGCGCAGCGCACGCCCCAGGCCCCAGACCACCGCCATGATGCCCAGCACCGCCAGCATCAGCCGCGCCCCGTCGAGCCGAACCCGCCACCGCCGCGCGCCGTCTCGCTCAATGCCTCTGCCAGCACGAAATCCACCTGCACCACCGGGGCCACAACCATCTGCGCGATCCGCTCGCCATGCACCACTTCAAACGCCGCGTCGCCCGCATTCATCACGATCACGCCCAGTTCCCCGCGATAATCGCTGTCGATCGTGCCCGGGCTGTTGGGCAAGGTGATCCCGTGCTTGAGCGCCAGCCCCGAACGCGGCCGCACCTGCACCTCGTAACCAATTGGAATCTCGATCCGAAATCCGGTCGGAATCAACGCCCTCTGCCCCGGTTCCAGGATCACGGCACCCCGCTCCGGCAGGTTCGCGCGCAAATCCGCCCCCGCCGCCCCGGCGCTCTCATAGCGTGGCAACGGCACGTCGCGATCCGCCCCTTCGACCCAACTCAGCCTGACCTGAACCACGCCCCGCCTTTCATCTTGCCCAAGATACTCCCACCCGAGGCATCAATCCTTGCCTGCCAGCGCCTCGGCGATCCGCACCGCCAGCCGCCGCGCGACCTCGTTCTTGCCCATTCGCGGCCAGTCTTCAACACCGTCCTCCGTGACCAGGTGAACGGCATTCTCGGCCCCGCCCATGATCCCGGTTTCCGGGCGCACATCGTTGGCCAGGATCCAGTCGCAGCCCTTGCGCAGCCGCTTGGCCCGTGCGTTGGCGATCACGTCGTCGGTCTCGGCGGCGAACCCCACCACCAGCCCCGGACGCCCCTTCTCCAGCCGGCTCACCGTGGCGAGGATATCCGGGTTCTCCGCAAACTCCAGCACGGGTGGTTTCCCGTTGTCCTTCTTGAGCTTCGAGCCGCTCGCCGTCTTGACCCGCCAATCGGCCACGGCCGCCGCGAACACCCCCGCATCGACGGGAAGCGCATCCTGCACCGCGCCCAGCATCTCTTGCGCGCTTTCCACCTCGACAACCTCGCAGCCCAGCGGGCGCGCCGCATCGGCCGGGCCGGTGACAAACACCACCTCGGCGCCAAGCGCCACCAGCGCCTCGGCAATCGCGCTGCCCTGCGCCCCCGAGGACCGGTTGGCAAGATAGCGCACCGGGTCGATCGGCTCATGCGTGGGCCCCGAGGTCACGAGGATTCGCCGGCTCCGCAACGGCCCGTCCCCCACCGCCTGCTCGATCGCCGTGACAATCTCCATCGGTTCCGACATCCGCCCCGGCCCGAACTCGCCACAAGCCATGTCGCCCGCGTTGGGGCCGACAAACCGCACGCCATCGCCCTGCAAGAGCGCGATATTGCGCTGGGTGGCGGGGTGCTCGTACATTCTCACATTCATCGCCGGGGCCACCAGGACCGGCGTGTCCGTCGCCATCAACAGCGTCGAGGCCAGGTCATCCGCGTGCCCCCCCGCCATCCGGGCGAGCAAATCCGCCGTCGCCGGGGCCACGACCACGAGGTCGGCCACACGGGAAAGCTGGATATGGCCCATCTCGGCCTCGGCGGTCAGGTCGAAAAGATCGGAATGCACCGTCTCGCCCGCCAGCGCCGCCACCGAAAGCGGGGTTACGAACTCCCCTGCCGCGCGGGTCATCACCGGCGTCACCGCCGCGCCGCGCTCGCGCAGCCTGCGGATCAGGTCGAGGCATTTATAGGCCGCGATCCCGCCGCCGATGATCAGAAGAATGCGTTTGCCGCCCAGCATCGCGACCTCCCCGGTGCTCATGCACCACTGTTAAGGTGGAAGAGGCACGAAAACAATGGCGTCAGCCATCCTTGCGGAACGCCGCACAGGGGTCTTCCCGCTCGGCCACCGGCACCTCTTCGACCGCGTCGAACGCGCCCTCGGTCTCGCCTTCTTCGGCAATGGCCAGCGAAAACACCTTCGCTTCGGGCATAACGCGCTCCAGATAGACGGGCATGCCCCAATCCTTGCGCGCATGGCCATTGCCGGTGATCACCACCACCGGCCCGCCGGTTTCGTTCAGCGCGGCACGTGTCTGCCGGGCCAGTTCCGCATCGCGCAACCGTTGCAGATCGACCATTGCCGGCAACATCTCCTCGGGCAATGCCTCGCAATGGGCCTTGAACTGGAACCGCTCGCGCGCGGCCTGCTGATCGGCATCCAGCGGCTCATCAAGGCCGTAAAGGGCCGCATCCCCACCAAAGAATGCCACCACACCCGCTTCCATCGCTTCGCGCGCCGCACCGCGGGGCACCGCGGCACCAAAGACGCGCGCCTCGGGCGCAGCCGTGAAAATCGGATGATACATCTCGAAATCCGGCCAGCCACCGGCCTGCCAATCCAGTGCCTGGGCAAGCGCCCCCGCGTCATCGCGCAATTCCGGCGTGACCCACCCGGCCTGGTCCGGCGTCAGCATCTCGAAGACGAGCGCCCCGGGCTGCAACGCCGCCACCAGCTCGGCCTGACGCGCATGGGCATGGGCATTGTCATGCACCTCGCCGAGGATCACCACATCCGCCGCGCGCATCTCCTGTGGCACATCGGCCCACACCATGCTCGCGACCGACACCAACGCCGCGACGATCAATCCTCTCATGCTTCCCTCCGCCTTCGTGCTCTGCTAACTCCAACCTCTCTAAGGAGACGTCCATGTCTGCGCAACTCACCTTGGTTCTCGGCGGCATTGCCAGCGGCAAATCGGCCTTCGCCGAGGGGCTGGTGCGGCAATCGGGCAAACCGATGATCTATCTCGCCACCGCCCAGCCCTTCGATGACGAGATGACGCAAAAGATCGCCCGCCATCGCAAGGCCCGCGGCCCGGGCTGGCACACCATCGAGGAACCGCTTGCCTTGGCACAAAACCTGCGCGAGATCGCGCCAGGCCAATGCGTTCTGCTCGATTGCGCGACCCTGTGGCTCTCCAATCACCTGCTCGCCGAAAGTGATATCGAGGCCGAAACCCACGCGCTTCTCGCCGCTTTCGCCGACTGTTCCTCCGATCTGGTCGTGGTGTCGAACGAGGTCGGCCTTGCCGGGGTGCCGGAAAATGCGCTGGCGCGACAATTCGCCAATGCACAGGGTCGCCTCAATAAATCCATCGCCGCACGCGCGTCGCGGGTGATCCTTGTCACCGCCGGGTTGCCTCTCACGCTCAAGGGGCCGGTGGCATGAGCCGCATCTTCTGGGTGCGACACGGGCCGACCCATGCGAAAGCCATGGTCGGCTGGTCCGACCTGCCCGCCGATCTCACGGATCGCAACCGCCTCGACCGGCTCGCCGATTTCCTGCCGCTCGACGCACCCGTCATCTCGTCGGACCTTGTCCGCGCCACAGGCACCGCCGACGCCATCGCCCGCGACCGCCTGCGCCTGCCCCATGATCCCGACCTGCGCGAGATGCATTTCGGCGCATGGGAACTCAAGCGCCATCACGAGATCGAGGACCAGGCCCACGCCCGCGCCTTCTGGGAAACGCCCGGCGACCTCGCCCCCCCCGGTGGCGAGAGCTGGAACGCTCTCTCCGCCCGCGTCGATCGGGCCGTTAACCGCATCTTCAGCCAATACCCTGAAAGTGACATCATCGCGGTCTCCCATTTCGGTGTGATCCTGACCCAACTGCAAAAGGCGCTCGGCCTTTCCACTTACGAGACGTTTTCATTCAAGATCGACAATCTTTCGGTGACCGAACTGCATCGCGGAGAAACCGATTGGCACGCGAAACGGATCAACCACCTCCCCTGATCCGCCCTTTTGCATCGCGCGACACGACGTGACGTCCGGGAACACCCTGAAAATTAACCATTCGTAAACCCTCCGCGCGCTACGGGTTAACCAAGTTTAACCAAGCTTCGGGGTCAGAATGGTCGCTCGCGCCTACACGGTTGCCTTCGAAGGGGTCGAGGCGCGCAATGTCGAGGTGCAATGCGCCGTCACCCCGGGCATGCCCGCCTTCTCCATCGTCGGCCTGCCCGACAAGGCGGTGAGCGAAGCGCGCGACCGCGTGCGCACCGCGCTCAATTCCATGGCCATCGCCCTGCCGTCCAAGCGCATCACCGTCAATCTATCGCCCGCCGACCTTCCCAAGGAGGGCAGCCATTTCGACCTGCCCATCGCGCTTGCCCTTCTGGCCGCCCTTGAAATCATCCCCCCCGATGCGGTCGAAACAACCACCTCGCTCGGGGAACTCTCCCTTGACGGCTCGCTCATCCCCGTCGTCGGCGCGCTGCCCGCCGCCATGGCCGCCGCCGAGGCCGACCGCATCCTACTCTGCCCCGCCGCCTCGGGCGCGGAGGCCGCATGGGTCGGCGCGACCCAGGTGATCGCCGCCGCGCGGCTTTCCGACATGGTGCGCCACCTTACCGGCCAGACGCCACTCCCACCCGCCGAACCCGGTGAGGTCCAGCAGGCGCCGCACGCGCGCGACCTGCGCGACGTGAAGGGGCAGGAACGCGCCAAGCGCGCGCTCGAGATTGCCGCCGCGGGGCGCCATCACATGATCATGGTCGGCACGCCCGGCTCGGGAAAATCCATGCTGGCCGCCCGCATCCCCACCATCCTGCCGCCGCTCGATCCCGGCGAGGCGCTGGACACCTCGATGATCCATTCCCTCGCCGGGCTGCTCGACGAGGGCGGCATCTCACGCAGCCGGCCGTTCCGTGAACCCCATCACACCGCGTCCATGGCCGCCATCGTGGGCGGCGGGCGCCAAGCGAAACCCGGCGAAATCAGCCTCGCCCATAACGGCGTGCTCTTCATGGACGAATTCCCCGAATTCGCCCGCACCGTCCTCGAAACCCTGCGCCAGCCGATCGAGACCGGCGAGGTGATGATCGCCCGGGCCAACGCGCATGTGAAATATCCCTGCAAGTTCATGCTCGTTGCCGCGGCGAACCCCTGCAAATGCGGCTATCTCCCTGATCCGGCGCGCGCCTGCGCGCGGGTGCCGCAATGCGGCGAGGATTACCTCGGCCGCATCTCCGGCCCCCTCATGGACCGATTCGACCTGCGCATCGAGGTGCCGCCCGTCGCCTTTGCCGATCTCGACCTGCCTTCCTCGGGCGACGATTCACGCACCGTTGCCAGCCGTGTCGCCACAGCCCGCAACCGCCAGGCCGAACGCTTTGCCGATCACCCCGGCACACGGCTCAATTCGGATATCGAGGGCGGCCTGCTCGAGGAGATCGCCACGCCCGACGCCGAGGGGCGCGCGCTCCTGACCCGGGTGGCCGAACGTTTCGGCCTCTCGGCGCGCGGCTATCACCGGGTGCTGCGCGTCGCGCGCACGATTGCCGATCTCGACGGCTCGGACGCGGTCCGTCGCCCGCATGTCGCGGAAGCGGTCAGCTATCGCATCACCGCCCTCAAAGAGACCTGAGCCAGCCCGACAAGCCCCGCAGGGTCACCATGGCCTCGGGCAGATAGGGCTGAAAGATCGGCCAGACATGCGGCAGATCATGCTCCAGGTTGACCTCGACCGCCACACCCTGACCCCGCATCCGATCGGCCAGGCGCAACGTATCATCGCGCAGGATCTCGGTATCACCAACAGTCAGCCAGACCGTTGGCGCACCCGCGAAATCCGCGAACAGCGGCGAGGCGCGCGGGTCTTCCGCTCCACCGTCCGGCAGGTACATCTCCACCATCTCGTCCGTCCTGTTGGTCGGCAACATGACATCGGCCTGCGCGTTCTCCTCGATGCTCTCCCCCGAGAAGGTCAGGTCCGTGAACGGCGAAAACGCGAACAGTCCCTTCGGCACGTGCTCGCCCGTGCGCAATATCTCTCCAAGCAGCGCCAGCGCCAAACCGCCCCCGGCACTGTCGCCCCCGAGGATCACGCCGCCCGGATGCTCTGCAACGGCTCGGTAGGCGCTCAGCGCATCTTCCACCGCCGCCGGAAAGGGGTGCTCGGGCGCAAGCCGGTATTGCGGCAGACAGGCTGGCAGACCGCTCAGCCCCGACAACCGCGCCAGCATCGCCCGATGCGTGCGCGGCGAGCCGAAAACATAGCCGCCCCCATGAAAATAGAGCAAGACAGGCCCCGTGTCCCGCGCGACACCCGGACCCGACACCCATTCGACCGGCACACCGTCCAGGTGATCGGCCTGAACACGGCTGCCCCAGGGCGCGAGAAAGAACAGCCGCGCCTTGCGCTCCAATGATCGCCGCAGGCTCTCATGCGACTGCGCCCGGGCAAGCTGCCGCTTCTCGAAAAGCCGCAGCCCCCGGTTCAGGACATGCCGCACAACACTCACATCCGGCGCGCCTCGATCGCCTGCCAGATCCGCTCCGCCACGTTGATCCCGTCGAACCGCTCGAGCTCCTGAAGCCCTGTGGGCGACGTGAGATTGATCTCGGTCAGATAATCGCCGATCACGTCGATCCCCACGAAAACCTGTCCCTTCTCCCGCAAGAGCGGGCCAATCCGGTCACAGATCTCGCGGTCGCGCGCGCTCAGTTCGATCTTCTCGGGCCGCCCACCCACATGCATGTTGGACCGCGTCTCGCCTTCGGCTGGCACCCGGTTGATCGCGCCGATCGGCTCACCATCGACCAGGATCACCCGCTTGTCCCCGTTCGATACGTCGGGCAGGAATTTCTGCGCAATCAAAGGCTCGCGCGAGAACCCGGTGAACATCTCGTGCAGGCTCGACAGGTTCCGGTCGCTCTCGGTGAGGCGAAAGACACCCGCCCCACCATTGCCGTAAAGCGGCTTGAGAATGATATCGCCGTGCCTGTCCTTGAACGCGCGGATCGTGTCGAGATCGCGGGCGATCGTGGTCGGCGGCGTGAGGTCGGGAAAGTCGAGAACCAGCAGTTTCTCAGGGTAGTTGCGCACCCAGAACGGATCATTCACCACCAGTGTCCTGGGCGCAAGGCGCTGCAGCAGATGCGTGGTCGTGATGTAGAACATGTCGAACGGCGGATCCTGGCGCAGCCAGATCACATCGAAATCGCCCAGATCGACCACCACCCGCTCTCCAAGCTTGAAATGATCGCCCTTGACCCTCTGAACCTCGAGGGGCCAACCCTTCGCCGTGACCCGCCCCTCCTGGTAGGACAGGTGATCAGGTGTGTAATAGAAGAGCTCGTGCCCCCGCGCCTGCGCCTCCTCGGCGATCCGGAACGTGCTGTCCGCTTCGATATCTATCGGCCCGATCGGGTCCATCTGGATTGCGATCTTCATGCGCCGCTCCCTTGGTCAGATGCTCGAGGTCGGCCCATACATGACCCAAGCCCGCGACCAGCGCAATCCTCACCAAACCCTTCAACCCTCAGAAATCGGCAAGCGCGTTCTCCAGGACTTCGACCACCCCGCGCCCGTCAACCAACGCCACGTCGAGACGCATCTCGGTCAACTCGCCGCGCAATTCACCGCCAAGGAACTCTTGCGCCGCGCTTCTGATCCGACCGGCCTGTGCCGGGCGAAGGCTTTCAATGGCGCGCGCATGGGTCGGTGCGGATTTGACCTCGACAAAGACCACCGCATCGCCATCGCGCAAAACGAGGTCGATCTCGCCCCGGGAACCGCGCCAACGCCGATGGACCACCCGCAACCCGCGCGCCGCGTAATGCCGCATCACCTGTTCCTCGGCCAGGGCCCCCGCGATATGTGCGCGCCGCCCGCGGCTTCGGCATGCGGGCTCAGCGATCGCGTCATCAAGGGTCTTGTCCTTGTCTTGAACCGTCATTGCGCATCGCCACCCTTTTCACCCTCGGCGTCAGCCCCATTCACCGCGCCGAAATCGCCGTCACCGCCCTGATCCTCCTGCGCATCACGACCGATCAGATCGAGCGCCCGTTGATACACCTGCCGCCGTTTCATTCCGCTTTCCGCCGCCACGAGGTCCACGCTATCGCGCAACGACATCCGCGGAATCACCTCTTTCAACCTCGAGTCGACATCATCCGAGCTAAGATTCGATGAATCCCCATCGGCCCCCGCCACCACGAGGACAACCTCGCCCTTCACCGGACGTTCTGCCATCTCGGCGGCCAGCTCGGCCAGCGTACCACGGCGCACTTCTTCGAATTTCTTCGTCAACTCACGGCAGAGCGCCGCAGGACGGTCTTCGCCAAGAACCGACGCCATGTCGGCCAGCGACGCCGCGCAGCGTTTGGGCGATTCGTAGAGAATCAGTGTCGCCTCTATCATGGCCAGGTCTTGCAGGGCGGATTTTCGCCGTCCCTTGTTGCTCGGCAGGAACCCCGCGAACAGAAACCGGTCGGTCGGCAGCCCCGAAAGCGTCAGCGCGACGATGGCCGCCACCGGGCCGGGTGCCGCCGTGACCGGCGTGCCATCCTCCCGCGCGGCCCGCGCCAGATCGAACCCCGGGTCGGCGACCATCGGCGTTCCCGCCTCCGATGCATAGGCCACCGATCTGCCTTCACGCAGCCATTGCAGCAGCTTCGGACGCACCCTCGGCCCATTGTGGTCGTGGTATGCGATCAGCGGACGATCCCCCAGAACCACCCCGTGGATGTCCAGCAGCCGGCGCATCGAACGCGTGTCCTCGGCCGCGATCACATCCACGCCAGCCAGTATGTCGAGCGCCCTGAGCGTGATGTCCCGCGCTGTGCCGATCGGCACCGAGACGAGGTAGAGACCTCCGTCGAGTTCGGCGGATTTCGGATTCACCACTGGACCCCATGGATATGACGTTTATTATATTCCCACATTTACCGTCGCCCGTGCGGGCGGCCAAACAGGGAGTGTTTCTCCGCCCATGGTTGCTGTTTTGAATCCGATCCGCAAGAGCGTCGCGCCGCTCGTTGCCCTTCTGTCGATGGTCTGGCTTGCAGGCTGCGACCCGGTCAATCTTTCCGGACCGGCAATTGGCGACTCGTCGATCAACACCTCGAAGCCTGTCCCTGTCGCCTTGCTCGTTCCAAGTGGATCGGACCAGTCAGGCGACGAGAAGCTTGCCCAAAGCCTCGAGAATGCAGCACGGCTCGCGGCAGCCGACCTCGACGGGGTGGAGGTCGATCTCAGGGTCTACGCAACGGCCGGAAATGCAGAACAGGCACAAGAGGCGGCCGAGCGGGCCGTGGACGAAGGCGCCAGGATCATCCTCGGCCCGGTCTATGCCGAATCCGCCAACGCGGTCGGCAATGCCGTTGCCGACAAGGGCGTGAATGTCCTTGCCTTCTCGAACAACACCACGATCGCCGGCGGCAATGTGTTCGTGCTTGGCCCCACCTTCGACAACACCGCCGACCGCCTGGTGGAATTCGCCGGGCGTCAAGACAAATCCCGGATCCTCCTGGTCCATTCCGATAACCTGTCCGGCGAACTGGGCAGTCGCGCCATCGAGAACGCTATCTCTGAGCATGGTGCCACACTTGCCGGTTCCGTCGAGTATACCTTCAGCCAGGACGGCGTTATCGACGCCATTCCGCGCATCAAGGACACCGTGCGCTCCGGGGAGGCCGACTCGATCTTCTTCACCTCCGACACGGCCGGTGCGCTGCCCCTCTTTGCCCAGATGCTGCCCGAGGCCGGCCTCGGGCCCGATGAAATCCAGTTCGCCGGCCTGACCCGCTGGGACATCCCACCGCAAACCCTTGAAATGCCCGGTGTTCAGGGTGGCTGGTTCGCGCTGCCCGATCCCAACCGGACCAAGCGTTTCGCGGAGCGCTATTCCGACGCCAATGACAGTACACCGCATCCCATCGCGGGGCTGGCCTATGATGGCATCGCCGCGATCGGTGCGCTGGTGGAATCGGGGCGCTCCAATGCGCTCTCTGCCAGCGCCCTGACCCAGGGCGCGGGATTCCAGGGGGCGACGGGGATCTTCCGGCTTCGCTCCGATGGCACCAATGAAAGGGGTCTCGCCGTGGCCCGGATCCGTGACAAACAGGTGGATGTGATTGAACCTGCCCCAAGAGCCTTCGGCGGCGCCGGGCTCTGACCCGTCCGCTCCGCTCGGCACCGTCGAACCGGCGCACGCCGACATCCCCGAGGACCTGATCTGCCCGGCGACCGCGATCTTCGACCGGGCGGACATATCGCGCATGCTCGACATTGCCGCGAAAGAGGCCCGCGACGAGACCGAATTGCGAAGCGCCGCGGTCAGCATTCTCTCCGACGCGCGCAAGGGCGGTTTCGCGGCCATCGAGGCAGGTCTGCGCGCCGAACCCTTCGCCGCCCGGCCCGCCATACGCGCCTATAGCTGGCTGACGGATTGCATCGTCACCAGTGTTTTCGACCTCGTCCTGAGCCACATCCATCCACCGCCCGATCCGACCGGGAGCGAACGCCTGTCGCTTCTGGCCGTCGGCGGATACGGTCGTGGCGAAATGGCCCCGCAATCGGATATCGACCTGCTGTTTCTGACACCTCGCAAGATCACCCCCTGGGCCGAGAGCGTCATCGAGTCCATGCTCTACATCCTCTGGGACATGCGGCTCAAGGTCGGCCACGCCAGCCGCACGGTAAAGGACTGCCTGAACCTCGGGCGCGACGATTATACCATCCGCACCGCCCTGCTCGAGCACCGCTACATCACCGGCGATGCCGCGCTTGCCGCACGGCTCAGCCAACGCCTCCGCAAGGAGCTTTTCAACGGCACCGAGCGTGATTTCATCGAGGCGAAACTGGCCGAGCGCGAAACACGTCATGCCAAGCAAGGCCAGCGCTATGTCGTCGAACCCAATGTGAAAGAGGGCAAGGGCGGCCTGCGCGACCTGCAATCGCTGTTCTGGATCGCCAAATACATCCACGATGTCCGCAACGCGCGCGACCTTGTGCGCCTCAAGGTCTTTTCCGAGGACGAGTTTCGCACCTTCGACACCGCCGAGACCTTCCTTTGGGCGGTGCGCTGCCACATGCACCTGATCACCCGGCGCCCGAACGATCAACTGACCTTCGATCTCCAGGTCCAGGTGGCGGACCGGATGGGCTATGTCGACAAGGGCGGGCGCCGGGCCGTCGAACATTTCATGCAGGATTACTACCGACAGGCCACCCGCGTGGGCGATCTCACGCGCATCTTCCTGACCAAGCTCGAAGCCGCACATGCCAAGGCCGAACCCCTGCTGGAACGGCTGTTCAAGCGTCGCCGCAAGCTCAAGCCCGGGTATCTGCAAGTGCATGGGCGGCTGGCCATCGAGGATGAGAAAGCCTTCCTGTCCGATCCGCTGAACCTCCTGCGACTGTTCGAGGAGGCGCTGCGCACCGGGATGCTCATTCACCCCGACGCGATGCGTCTTGTCACGGCCAATCTCGACATGATCGACGATGCGATGCGCGCGGATCGGGAGGCGAACCGCATTTTCCTCGATCTTCTGCTCAAGCATGGCAACCCCGAACGTGCCCTGCGCCGGATGAACGAACTCGGCGTTCTCGCCGCCTTCATTCCCGAATTCGAACCGATCGTGGCGATGATGCAATTCAACATGTATCACGCCTACACGGTCGACGAGCACACGATCCAGGTCATCTCGAATTTCAACGCCATCGAACAGGGAGAGCTTGACGAGGAACTCCCTGTCTCCGCGGATATTCTCAAGCGCAAGAGGCTAAACCGCAAGGTCCTCATGGTGGCGATGCTGTGCCACGACATCGGCAAGGGGCGCGATGTCGATCACTCGATCCTCGGGGCCCAGATCGCGCGCCGCGTGGCAGCCCGGCTGGGACTGAAACCCAAGGAGGTCGACACGGTCGAATGGCTGGTCCGCTATCACCTGCTGATGTCGGACATGGCCCAGAAACGCGACATCGCCGATCCGCGCACCGTGCGCGATTTCGCCAAGGCCGTCGGCAGCGTGGCCCGGCTTGATCTCCTGCTGTTGCTGACCGTCTGCGACATCCGCGGCGTCGGGCCAAAGACCTGGAACAACTGGAAGGCGGTGCTCCTGCGCGCGCTCTACCGTCAGACCCGGCTTGCCCTCGAAGAGGGGATCGAGGCGCTCTCGCGCGAAGTGCGCGGAACCGAAGCGAAAAAGAACCTGCGCGCGGCGCTCCCGGACTGGGACGCCAACGACCTCAAGCGCGAGACCAACCGCCACTACGACCCCTACTGGCAGGGCCTACATGTCACCGCCCATGTCGTCTTTGCCCGGTTGCTCAAGGACATCCAGGATGACGAGATCCGGATCGACCTTCACCCGGACGAGGATCGCGACGCCACCCGCGCCTGTTTCGCCATGGCCGACCATCCCGGTATTTTCAGCCGGATGTGCGGCGCGCTGGCCCTCGTCGGCGCGAATATCGTCGATGCCCGGACATTCACCACCAAGGATGGCTATGCCACGGCCGCCTTCTGGATCCAGGATTCCGCCGGCCACCCTTTCGAAGCCAGCAAGCTCAAGCGGCTCGAGGGCATGATCCACAAGACCCTCAAGGGCGAGATCATCGCTGCCGATGCGATGGCCGATCGCGACAAGTTCAAGACCCGCGAAAAGGCGTTCCGCGTGCCAACCTCGATCACCTTCGACAATGACGGCTCCGAGATCTACACCATCATCGAGGTCGACACCCGCGATCGCCCCGGCCTGCTGTTCGACCTGACCCGGACCATGGCCAATGCCAACATCTATATCGCCTCGGCGGTGATCGCGACCTATGGCGAACAGGTCGTGGACAGCTTCTATGTCAAGGACATGTTCGGGTTGAAACTGCACTCCGAAACCAAGCAGAAGGCGCTCGAGAAAAGGCTGCGCGCCGCCATCCAGACCGGCGTGGAACGTGCGCGCCAGCCCTGAAAGGCTGGACTTCGATACCGTCGAACCACCGCGTTTGCGTCATCAAGGACGGCGCCCGCGCGGTCGCTTCGTAATCCCTCATCGCCGGGATGGCCGCGCCCTGACCGCGCCGGACGGGTCTTTTTTCACCCGTTTTCCCCATGCTACATTCCCAACCGGCGCCGGGCAGGTTAGAACGCCCCAAAGAAGGGCCAGAGCAGATCATGAAACCCATCCGCCTTGTCTCCGGCTTTCTCACCGTGGGGTTCTGGACTCTTGCCTCGCGGATCCTCGGCTTCCTGCGCGAGGTCATGCTGCTGGCCCTGGTCGGGCCCGGGCCGGTGATGGATGCCTTCGTTGCCGCCTTTCGGCTGCCCAACATGTTCCGGCGCTTTTTCGCGGAAGGCGCTTTCAACGCCGCCTTTGTCCCGATGTTTGCCAAACGCTACGAAGCGGACGAAGCCCCAAGCGCATTTGCCAGCGAGGCCCTCAGCGGCCTGGCCTTCATCGTGTTTTCCCTGACGGCGCTTGCGATGATCTTCATGCCCGCGCTCGTCTGGGCCACGGCCGAAGGTTTCGCCGGGGATGAACGCTTTGACATGACCGTGGGATTCGGGCGGATCGTCTTTCCTTACATCCTGTTCATGTCACTCTCGGCGCTCTTTTCGGGCGTGCTCAATGCCACCGGGCGCTTTGCCATCGCAGCCGCGGCGCCGGTCCTGCTCAACATCTTCGTGATCTGCGCCATGGGGGCGGCCGCCCTGCTCGGACAGACCGTGATCCTCTGGCTGGTCTGGACCATTCCCTTTGCCGGGATCGCCCAGCTTGCACTGGTCTGGACCGCCGCGTCACGCGCGGGCGTGCGCATCCGCCCCGGGCGGCCCCGCTGGAGCCCCGACATGAAACATCTCGTCGCCGTGGCCATCCCCGCGGCGCTCAGTTCGGGCGTCATGCAGATCAACCTGCTCGTCGGACAGCAGGTCGCCTCGCGCTATGACGCCGCCGTCAGTTGGCTCTTCGCCGCCGACCGTCTCTATCAGCTTCCGCTCGGCGTCGTGGGAATTGCCGTGGGTATCGTCTTGTTGCCGGACCTCTCCCGGCGTCTGCGCAACGAGGACAGTGACGGCGCACGCCACGCCTTTTCCCGCGCCGGCGAGATCTCGCTGGCGCTCACCATACCCTCTGCGGTGGCGCTGGTCGTGATTCCCATGCCGCTTGTGTCGGTGCTGTTCGAGCGTGGTGCACAAACCAGCGATGACAGTGCCGCCATTGCCCTTGCGGTGGCCGTCTATGGCCTCGGCCTGCCGGCCTTCGTTCTGCAGAAGGTCCTGCAACCGCTCTATTTTGCGCGCGAGGACACCCGCACCCCCTTTCGCTTCGCGGTCTGGGCGATGGTGATCAACGCCGCGGTGGCGATCGGTCTGCACCCCTATATCGGCTGGATCGCCGCCGCGCTTGCCACCACGCTTGCCGGTTGGGCAATGGTCTGGCTCCTGGCACGTGGCGCACGCCCGATGGGCGATGTGGCGCGCTTCGATGACAGGTTCCGCCGCCGGATCTGGCGCATGTGTCTCGCCGCGGGGCTCATGGGCGCGGTTCTATGGGGCATGAACCTGCTACTGGGCCCGATGATCGTTGCGCCGGGCTGGCGCTATCTTGCGCTCCTCATCCTGATCGGCGCAGGCATCATCAGCTATTTCGGCCTGGGCCAGTTGATCGGCGCGTTCTCGCTGCGCGACTATCGTGAAGCCCTGCGCCGCAGGGGCTGATTCCCGCGCCCTCATGGATTGCATCCAGGTGGCGCCAATGAGTATTTTCCCCAAGAAAGACCCAGGGGAAAGATCACATGGCTTTCCCGGTTTTGCCCCTTGAACAGGAACAAAAAGTGATCAACTCTGTTGATTGAGCCCGTCCGGAGCCGACCATGCCTTATGCCCATTCCGACTCGTCCCAACCGATGATGCACGCCCCGGCCCCCGACCGGGAGATCCGCGAGAAACTCGAAGGCGGCAAGCCCTTTGTCATGCGGTCGACGTTCGAGCCTGCAGGCGATCAGCCCACGGCGATTGCGGAGCTGTCACAGGGCATTCTCGACAACGAACAGAACCAGGTTCTGCTGGGTGCAACCGGCACCGGCAAGACCTTCACCATGGCCAAGGTCATCGAGGCGACCCAGCGCCCGGCGATCATCCTGGCCCCGAACAAGACATTGGCGGCCCAGCTCTACGGCGAGTTCAAGGGCTTCTTTCCCGAGAACGCGGTCGAGTATTTCGTCTCCTACTACGACTATTACCAGCCCGAAGCCTATGTCCCGCGCAGCGACACCTATATCGAGAAGGAATCCCAGATCAACGAACAGATCGACCGGATGCGCCATTCGGCCACCCGCGCGCTGCTCGAACGGGACGACGTGATCATCGTGGCCTCGGTTTCCTGCATCTATGGCATCGGCAGCGTCGAAACCTATGGCGCGATGACCCAGGATCTCAAGGTGGGCAGCACCTATGACCAGCGCGCGGTGATCGCAGACCTGGTCGCCCAGCAATACCGCCGCAACGACCAGGCGTTCCAGCGCGGCAGCTTCCGGGTCCGCGGCGATTCGCTCGAGATCTTCCCGGCGCACCTCGAAGATCGCGCCTGGCGGCTCTCGTTCTTTGGCGAGGAGCTTGAATCCATCACCGAGTTCGACCCCCTGACCGGCGAAAAGACCGATCGCTTCGATCACATCCGGGTCTATGCCAATTCGCATTACGTGACGCCCAAACCCACGATGCAGCAGGCCATCCAGGGCATCAAGAAAGAGCTGCGCCAGCGGCTCGATCAGCTTGTCGGTGAGGGTAAGCTCCTCGAGGCCCAGCGCCTCGAACAGCGCACGAATTTCGACCTCGAAATGCTGGAGGCCACCGGCGTCTGCAACGGGATCGAAAACTATTCGCGCTACCTCACGGGCCGTGCCCCGGGCGAGCCGCCGCCCACGCTTTTCGAATTCATCCCCGACCATGCCATCGTCTTTGCCGATGAATCCCATGTCAGCGTGCCGCAAATCGGCGGCATGTACAAAGGCGACTACCGGCGCAAATTCACCCTGGCCGAGCACGGCTTCCGCCTGCCGTCCTGCATGGACAACCGCCCGCTGAAGTTCGAGGAATGGGACGCGATGCGCCCGCAATCCGTCTTCGTATCCGCCACCCCCGCAAAGTGGGAACTCGAACAGGCCGGCGGGGTCTATACCGAGCAGGTCATCCGCCCCACCGGCCTGCTCGATCCGCAGATCGAGATCCGCCCCGTCGAAACCCAGGTCGATGACCTGCTCGACGAGGTGCGGCGCGTGGCTCAAAGCGGCTATCGCGTCCTTTGCACCACGCTGACCAAGCGCATGGCCGAGGACCTGACCGAATACCTGCACGAACAGGGCATCCGGGTGCGCTACATGCATTCCGACATCGACACGATCGAAAGGATCGAGATCCTGCGCGACCTGCGGCTTGGCGCCTTCGACGTGCTGGTGGGCATCAACCTGCTGCGAGAGGGGCTCGACATCCCCGAATGTGGCCTCGTGGCCATTCTGGACGCGGACAAGGAAGGCTTCCTGCGCTCGGAAACCTCGCTCATCCAGACCGTCGGGCGCGCGGCGCGCAACGCCGAGGGCCGCGTCATCATGTATGCCGACCGCATCACCGGCAGCATGCAGCGCGCCATCGACGAGACCGAGCGCCGCCGCGCCAAGCAGATCGCCTATAACGAGGAACACGGCATCACTCCCGAAACCATCCGCAAGAATGTCGACGACGTGCTGGCAGGGCTTTACCCGGCCGACGTGGACATGAGCCGGGTCACGGCGAAGGTCGACAAACCGCTGCATGGCGCCAATCTCGAAAAGGTATTGGACGGCATGCGCGACGACATGCGCAAGGCCGCCGAAAACCTGGAATTCGAGGAAGCCGCCCGCCTGCGCGACGAGATCAAGCGGCTGGAGGCGGTGGATCTGGCCATCGCCGACGACCCGCTCGCGCGGCAATTCGCCGTGGAAAAGGCGTCGGACGCGGCCGTGGGCACGCGGGGGCGTTCGACGGCCGGGCGCGCTGGCCAGCGCGGGGGAAATGTCAAGCGCAAGGGGCGGTGAACCGCCGGATATCCGTGATCGCGACCACCATCATCTCAACGTCCCACCCAGGCATCCGCCGCATCAAACGCTTTTGCATCCACAGAAGGATTCTGGCGTTTCATCAAAGTGTTGCAACCGGATTTCAAGGTGAAACCGCACCGCTCTCGTCGATCTGATCCACAACCACGCCCAATACCCGGGCGCAATTGCCGCCCCACGCTCTGACCCGTCAGCGTAGCGCAGCTGTCTCAACAAGCTCGCTCAATCCATTGAGAATCCGTGCCAATTGCGCCCTGAGGCGCGTCGCCTTCTCCGCGTCCCAGGCCCAGGGCGCGGTCTCTTGCATGTAGGTGGATTGCGCCAATTCCATCTGGATCGCGTGAATTCCCGCCTCCGGGTCGCCATAATGGCGTGTTGTCCACCCACCGCGGAACCGTCCGTTGGTGATGCTGGAATAGCCACCGGCCGCGGCACAGATCTTTTCCACATATTTTTCCACAACCGGCGCGCAACTTGTGGACAGATTGGTGCCAATGTTGAAATCCGGCAAGGAACCATCGAAGAGTCTGGGGATAACTGACCGGATCGAGTGGCAATCGTAAAGCACCGCCACCCCATTTTTTGCCTTCACCCGCGCCAGTTCTGTGGATAAGGCCGCGTGATAGGGCGCATGATACACCTCGATACGCCGCGCGATCTCGGCCGCGTCGGGCGCGCAGCCCTCACGATGGATCGCTCGGCCGTCGAAATCGGTCAAGGGGCACAGATCGGTCGTGTTCTGCCCCGGATAGAGGCTTTGCCCGTCCGGCGGGCGGTTCACGTCGATGACATAGCGATGCTCGACTTGACGCACCATCGTAACATCGTCGCGCAAGCCACTGTAAAGGCGATCAATATGCCAATCCGTGTCGACCATCGCCAGACCCGTCTCGTTCAAGCCTTCGCGAATGTCCCCGGGCAATTCCGTGCCGGTATGCGGCAGGCCCAGGACAATCGGCCCCTCGCCACGCGTCACCTCGATCATCGTGCATCCTCCGCCGCGCGCAGGAAATCGCCCGCGCGCACCATTTCGGCCACCGTCTCGATCTCGCCGGCCATGAAGCGATCCGCGCCCAGCGGCGGCACCTCCTTGCGCAAGACCGCGATCACCCGTTGCAATGGCTCTGATGTTACCAAAGGCGCGCGCGCCTCGATCCCCTGCGCGGCGCAGAGCGCCTCGACAGCGTGAATCACATCGAGGTTCTCGACCATCCGGCCCAGCCGATAGGCCCCGTGGGCCGCCATGCTCACGTGATCCTCCTGGTTCGCCGATGTGGGCGTCGAATCCGTCACGCAGGGGTTGGCCAGGTGCTTGTTCTCGCTCATCAATGCCGCCGTCGTCACCTCCGCGATCATGAAGCCCGAGTTCAGCCCCGGATCGGGCGTGAGGAACGGCGGCAGATCATGGCTCAGCGTCGGATCGACCATCAGCGCCACCCGCCGCTGCGCGATCGCACCCATTTCCGAAAGGGCCAGCGCGATCATGTCGGCGGCCATGCCCACCGGCTCGGCGTGGAAGTTGCCGCCCGAGACGATCCGCCCCTCCCCCGCCAGAACCAGCGGGTTGTCGGTCACCGCGTTGGCCTCAATCTCGAGAATCCGCGCCGCCATATCGAGCACGTCCCACGCCGCTCCCACCACCTGCGGCTGACAACGGATGCAATAGGGGTCCTGCACGCGGCTGTCGCCCTCTCGGTGACTCTCTCGGATCTCGCTACCCGCCAGCAGCGCGCGCATCCGCGCGGCCACCTCGATCTGTCCGGGCTGGCCGCGCAGGGCATGGATTTCCGCCAGCAAGGGCGCGGTCGACCCCATGATCGCATCCGTCGACAACGACGCGATCACGATGGAATTTTCCGCCATCCGCCGCGCCCCGAAGAGGCCGGTCAGCGCGCAGGCGGTGGAAAACTGCGTCCCGTTGATCAGCGCCAGCCCCTCCTTGGGGCCAAGCACGATGGGCGTCAGCCCCGCCTTCTCCAGCGCCGCACCGCCCGGCATCCGCGCGCCTTCGTAAATCGCCTCGCCCGCGCCGATCATCACCGCCGCCATATGCGCGAGCGGCGCCAGGTCGCCCGAGGCGCCCACCGATCCCTGGTGCGGCACCACCGGGATGACCCCGCGCGCCAGCATCCCCTCGATCAATGCGATCACGTCCCAGCGCACGCCCGAGGCCCCACGCCCCAGCGACATGAGTTTGAGCACCATCATCAACCGCACCCGCGCCGGATCGAGCGGCGCACCGACGCCACAGCAATGCGAAAGGATCAGGTTGCGTTGCAGCGTCTCGGTATCCTCGGGCGCGATCTTGCGACTGGCCAGTTTGCCGAACCCGGTGTTCACGCCGTAGACCGGCGCCTCGGCCTGTGCCGCCTCGGCCACCATCGCCGCCGCCGCCTCGGCCGCGGGCCGCGCGCTTGCATCGAGCGTCACCGGCCTCTCCTCGCGCCACACCTCTTCGATCTGCGCAAGCGTCACGGAACCGGGTGTCAGGATCATCTCTCACCTCCGAAGATGCGCACATGAAGCGGGTTGAACCCGATTCGATAGGCCAGTTCCGCCGGCGTCTCCACGTCCCAGATCGCCAGGTCGGCGCGCAATCCGGGTGCAATTCGGCCCCGATCGGCAAGGCCCAGCGCCCGCGCCGCATGGGCCGTCACCCCCAGGAGCGCCTCTTCCGGGGTGAGACGAAACAGCGTGCAGCCCATGTTGAGCGTCAAGAGAAGCGAGCTGAGCGGCGACGAGCCCGGATTGCAATCCGTGGCCAGCGCCATCGGCACCCGATGGGCGCGGAATGCCGCGACCGGCGGCACCTGCGTCTCGCGGATGGTATAGAACGCCCCGGGCAGCAGAACCGCCACCGTGCCCGATTTCGCCAGAGCCGCGGCGTCCTCGTCCATGGCATATTCGACGTGATCCGCCGAGAGCGCCCCGTAACGCGCGGCAAGCTGCGTTCCGCCCATGTTGCAAAGCTGTTCGGCATGGAGTTTCACCGGCAGCTGAAGTTCACGCGCTACATCGAAAACGCGCGCGATCTGACTGGTATCAAAGGCTATTCCTTCACAGAACCCATCCACCGCATCGACCAGCCCCTCGGCCTTGGCCGCCCGCAGCGCCGGGATGCAGACCTCGTCGATATAGTCATCCGCCTGCGCTCCCGCGGGCACCGCATGGGCGCCGAGGAACGAGGTGCACACCTCGACCGCGCGCCGCCGCCCCAATTCCCGCGCCGCGCGCAGCATCCTCAACTCGGTCTCGTGGTCGAGCCCATAGCCCGACTTCACCTCGATCGTGGTCACACCCTCTCCGATCAGTGCATCGAGCCGCCCCAGCGCGCCGTCGATCAGCGCCGCGTCGCTCGCCGCCCGCGTCGCCGCCACGGTCGAGACGATCCCGCCCCCCTCGCGCGCGATCTGCTCGTAACTTGCACCCTCAAGGCGCAGCTCGAATTCCCGCGCCCGGTGGCCGCCGAACACGATATGGGTGTGACAGTCGATCAGCCCCGGCGTGACCAGCCGCCCCTCGGCACTCACCCGTTCCCAGCCGTCATAGTCCGGCGGCACCGTCCCCGCACCGGCCCAGGCGATCCACCCGTCGTCGATCACCACCGACCCGCCCTCGATCAGGCCATACCCGCCCTCCATCGTGGCAATCCGCGCGTCGCTCAGCACCCAGCCTGGCATATCTGTTGATTCCCGTTCTTGCCTCGCTTGATGGCTTTATGTATAGACATAATACCCCCGTCAAGAGGCCCAACCATGACCACGATCACCGCACGCCGCGCGCTTTTGCCCCAAGGATGGGCCGAGAACGTGGCCGTGACACTGGGCGCGGATGGTCGCATCGCCAAGGTGGAAACCGACGTTGTGGGCGGCGCGGGCCTTTTGCTGCCCGCGCCCGGCAACCTGCACAGCCACGCCTTTCAACGCGCCATGGCCGGCCTGACCGAGGCGCGCGGCCCCAGCGGGCGCGACAGTTTCTGGACATGGCGCCGGCTGATGTTCCACTTCCTCGACCGGCTCACCCCCGATCATGTCGAGGCGATCGCCGCGCAGGTCCAGATGGAAATGCTCGAAGCGGGCTATGCCGCGGTGGCCGAGTTCCACTATCTTCACCACCGCCCCGATGGCGGCGCCTATGACAACCCCGCCGAGATGTCCGCCCGCATCGCCGCAGCCGCCGAAGAGACCGGCATCGGCCTCACCCTCCTGCCCGTGCTCTATCAACAAGGCGGCTGCGACGGGCGCGCCCTTGGCGACGGCCAGCGCCGTTTCGGTACCGGAACGGATGATTTCGCCACACTGATGGATCACGCCGCGACGGCCCTCGCCCCACTGCCCGATGCGCGGCTTGGCATGGCGCCGCATTCGCTGCGCGCCGTCCCGCGCGACGTGCTGACGCTCGTGCCACAGATGACCGACGGCCCGCTGCACATGCATCTCGCCGAACAACAGGCCGAGGTCGAGCAGGTGCGAACCGCCTATGGCGCGCGGCCCGTGGAATGGGCGCTCGACAACCTGCCACTTGACGCCCGCTGGTGCCTCATCCACCTCACCCGGATGACCGACGATGAAACCGCCCGCCTCGCTCCTACCGGCGCCGTGGCCGGGCTCTGCCCGATCACCGAGGCCAACCTGGGCGACGGCATCTTCAACGCCACCGGCTGGCAGGCCCATGGCGGGGCCTTCGGCATCGGCAGCGATTCCAACGTTCTGATTTCGCTCGCACAGGAACTGCGCCAGCTCGAATACTCCCAACGCCTGCGCGACCGCGCCCGCGCCGTCCTGGCCGAAGATGACCGCTCCACCGGCCGCGTGCTCTTCGAGGACGCGGCCAAGAGCGCGGCCCGTGCCCTTGGCCGCGACGCGGGCGGGATCGCGCCGGGCATGCTGGCCGATCTCGTCATGCTCGACGACCGCAGCCCCGACATGGCCCACCGCCCGGGCGACACGATGCTCGATGCGTGGATCTTCGCGGGTGTGGGCGGGGTGCGCGATCTCTGGTCGGCGGGCCGCCATGTCGTCCAGGGCGGGCACCACATCGCCCGCGAGACCATCGCCGCCCGCTACGCCGACACCGTGCGCCAGTTGGAGGATACGCCATGACCCGTGCCACCCCCACCGGCTGGCAGGCCGTCCATGACGAGGCCCTGCGCCGCATCCAGACCCGCGAATGGCCCCCCGGCGCGCGCATCCCCGGAGAGGAGGATCTGGCGGCCGAACTGGGCTGTGCCCGCGCCACGGTGAACCGCGCGCTGCGCGAACTGGCCGAGGCCGGGCTGCTCGAACGCCGCCGCAAGGCCGGAACGCGGGTCGCCGAGACCCCGAACCGCCGCGCGCAGATGTCCATTTCGCGCATCGCCGAGGAGATCGAAACCCGCGGCGCGCGCCCCGGTTACGCGCTCATCGCCGCCGATGACGCACCGATGCCCCCCGCCCGCCGCCACGCGCTCGGGCTCGGCGCCGACACGCCCACCCGCCATGTCGAGGCGCTCCACCTCGCCGACGGGGCGCCTTATGTGCATGAAGACCGCTGGATCAGCCTTCTCGCCATGCCCGGCGCCGCCAACGCCGATTTCACCGTGATGAGCGCCAATGAATGGCTCTTGCGCCACGCACCCTTCTCGCATGGCACGCTCGATTATTCCGCCACGACCGCGGGCGACGCCGCGGCCCATCTGGGCTGTGACACCCAAACCCCTGTGATGGTGCTCGACCGTGCCACCTTCGGCCCCGACCATCCCATCACATGGGTCCGGCTCACCTATGCGCCGGGCTTTCACCTGCATATGAAGATCTGACCCAACCCCGACAGAGGAGCCCCCCATGCACCCGCTTTTGACCCAGCAACAGATCGACGATTACCAGACACGCGGCGTGACCGTCATTCGCGGACTTTTCAAGGACCACGTGGAAAAGCTCCGCGCCGGTGTCGAGGCGAACATGGCCACCCCCGGCCCCTATGCCTCGGAAAACGAGAAAGAGGGCGAGAGCGGCCGCTTCTTCGACGATTACTGCAACTGGCAGCGAATTCCCGAATTCGAGGCGGTGATCCGCGAAAGCCCCGCCGCCGAGGTCGCGGCAGAACTGATGGGCTCGCAAACGGTGCAGCTTTTCCACGATCACGTGCTGGTCAAGGAACCGGGCACGTCGCTCGCCACCCCGTGGCACACGGACGGGCCCTATTATTTCGTCGAAGGTCAGCAGAATGTCAGCTTCTGGGCGCCGCTCGATCCGGTGACAGAGGCCACGCTCAGGATGGTGCCCGGCTCGCATAAATGGGAAAAGCCGGTCCTGCCGATGCGCTGGGTCAAGGAAGAGGCGTATTTTCCCAATATCGAGGATTACATGCCCGTCCCCGACCCAGAGGCCGAAGGCATGGAGATCGCCGAATGGGAGATGGAGCCGGGCGACGCGGTGGCTTTCAACTACGGCATCCTGCACGGCGCGCGCGGCAACACGTCACCCACCCGCCGCCGGGCCTTCTCGCTCAGGCTGGTGGGCGACGATGCACGCTATGTCGAACGCCCGGGGCGCACCTCGCCGCCCTTTCCCGATCACGACATGCAACCGGGCCAGAAACTGCGCGAGGATTGGTTCCCGACGATCTTCCCAAGGTGATCCATAGCGTGTTGCGCCCAGGTGGACCCATGTATTCGCCGACGCCCAAAGAAAGGGCAGCGCCCGCCCATGGGGCGGGGCGGGCGCTGCCCGGGCTGCAAGCAGCCCGGGCGAAATGAATTCGATTGAGCGCAACATCCTCCAAGGGCGTACAAATCCCTTTCGCACTCAGACCTTTCGCTTGAGCAACTGCACAGAGTAATAGGACGACACCACCTCGTCCTTCTGGTTCAGGATCTCGTAGAAGAAGGTGGTCCGCCCCCGGTCGGGCCGCGATTTCGACGGCACGGATTTCACCACGCTCATCTTCACCCGCAAACTGTCGCCCGGCCGCACCGGAAGGTGCCAGCGCAGCTCGTCCAGCCCCGATGCCCCCATCGAGGCGTCGCGCCACACGCCCGAATTCAGGATCAGGTCAAAGGCCACGATCAGTGTCTGGAACCCGCTGGCGATGATCCCGTCATAGATCGTGTCGGCGGCCGCTTCCTTGTCGATATGGAAAGGCTGTGGATCGTATTTGCGGGCAAATTCGATGATTTCCTCTTCGCTCAAACTCTGGCTGCCCGTCTCGTGGGTGAACCCGACCGGCAATTCATCGAAATACATCTCGCATCCTCCTGTTCCTCGCCGCCAGCTTTGACCAAGGCCCGCGGCTGCTCAAGCCCCGGGCAATAAGCCGTTGCGTCACTTCGACCCCACCGGTAAGTAAAACCGACGCTTGGGAAAAAGGGGGCAAGGTCATGCCGGTGATCACGAATATCGACGACCTCAAGGTGCTCTATCGCCGCCGCACTCCGAAGATGTTCTACGACTATTGCGAGAGCGGAAGCTGGACCGAACAGACCTTCCGCGAGAACTCCTCCGATTTCGACGACATCTACCTGCGCCAGCGCGTCGCCGTGGACATGTCGAACCGCTCGACCTCTACGCAGATGATCGGACAGGACGTGGCGATGCCCGTGGCCCTTGCTCCCGTCGGCCTCACCGGGATGCAGCACGCCGATGGCGAGATCAAGGCCGCCCGCGCCGCCGAGGCGTTCGGCGTGCCCTTCACCCTCTCGACCATGTCGATCAACTCGATCGAGGATGTCGCCGCCGCCACCTCCAAACCCTTCTGGTTCCAGCTTTACACCATGAAGGACCAGGGCTTCGTCTCGTCCCTCATCCAGCGGGCGAAGGATGCGAATTGCTCGGCGCTCGTCATCACGCTCGACCTGCAAGTGCTGGGTCAGCGTCACAAGGACATCAAGAACGGCCTTTCCGCCCCGCCAAAGCCGACGCTGGCCAACATGATCGACCTCGCCACAAAGTGGCGCTGGTGCATGGGCATGATGAAGGCCACGCGCCGCAATTTCGGCAATATCGTGGGCCATGTCGAGGGCGTCTCCGATGCCGCCGACCTTGGCGCCTGGACGGCCGAGCAATTTGATCCGACGCTCGACTGGGACAGGGTCGCGAAGATCAAGGAAGAATGGGGCGGCAAGGTGATCCTCAAGGGCATCATCGACCCCGAGGACGCGAAAATGGCGCTTGAGGTCGGGGCCGACGCGATCGTGGTATCGAACCACGGCGGGCGACAACTTGATGGCGCGCTCTCCTCGATCCGCGCGCTTCCGGGCATCATGGATGCCGTGGGCGACGCCACCGAGGTCCATCTCGACAGCGGCATCCGCTCGGGCCAGGACGTCTTGAAGGCCGTCGCGATGGGCGCCAAGGGCACCTATATCGGCCGCGCCTTCGTCTATGGTCTCGGCGCGATGGGGCAGGCCGGAGTCACCAGGGCACTCGAGGTGATCCATAACGAGATGGATGTCTCGATGGCGCTGTGCGGGCATCGCCGCATCGAGGAAGTCAACCGCGACATCCTCCTGGTGCCCCAGGGGTTCGAGGGAAACTGGCAATAGGCGATGCAGATCTTCTTCAAGGAGAATCTCGCCTTCCTCGCCGTGCCGAAAACCGGCACCACCGCCTGGGAAATGGCCCTCAAGCGCCGCGCCGACATCGTGTTTTCAGGACGGCGCAAACACGCCAACGCGGCGTTCTTCCATCGCAAGCTGGCACCTTTCCTCGAAGACGCCTATGGCCTCACCCCCGAACGCATGGCGGTGATCCGCGACCCGCTCGACCAGGCGCGCTCGTGGTATCGCTACCGCCAACGCGACGCGCTCGAAGGCTCGAAATACTCGACCCGCGGGGTCAACTTCGACGCCTTCGCACGGGCCACGATCCAACCCGACCCGCCGCCTTTCGCCAATGTCGGGTCGCAGGGCGCCTTTCTGACCCTGAAAACCAGCCGCGAGATGCCGCTCCACCACCTTTTCGCCTACGAGGCGCAGGACGTGCTGCGCGGCTTTCTGGAAGAGCGGTTCGGCAGGCAGATCAAGCCCAGGACCTATAACGTCTCCCCCCGCATCGAGGCCGAGCTTTCGCCGGAAACCGAAGCCGCCTTCCGCAAGGCCCGCGCCCTCGACTACGAGCTGCACGCGCGGGTGATCGCCGCGGGCGGGCACCTGCAGCAACTGCTCGAAACCTGATCACCCTACCCCCGCGCGAACACCGCCCGGATCCGCGGCCAGTAAAGCTCGACCAGCACACAACCCGTCACCAGCACGATTGCCACCACCTGCAACCCGGTGGGCCATGACCCCAGGATCACGATCGCCAGCGCCGCCGCGATGATCGGCTTGAGGAAAAACAGGTAGGACGCCCGCGTGATGTCCGGCGCCACCGACAGACCGCCGAACCACATCGCTTGGGTAATCGTCGTGTTCCACAGCGCCAGGATGATCAGCGACCACGCCGCCAGCGCCGGTTTCTCGACGATCGTCACCGGGTTGACCCAGATGCCCCAGGCCGCGCCCACCAGCACCCAAAGCCCGACACCCCCGATCATCATGGTCAGCGCGATGATCTTCAAACCCCCGTGCCGCACCATGACCGGCTTGATCAGCACCGCGTAGAACGATCCCAGCGCGGCACAGCCCATGGCCAGCAACACCCCCGGAAGCGTCCCCGCCTCGCCCGCCAGCGTCATCAGCGCCCCGTCGGTCAGGAGGACCGCGATGCCCAGCACCGCCAGCCCCCCGGTCACCATCTTGACCGCCCCGGGATGCACACCGTTGATCACCCAGTTGGCCAGCCCCACGAAAATCGGGATCGTGGTCGTCACCGTCGCCACCTGGATGACCGTCGCGTAATCCAGCGCCCAGTGAAAAAAGAGATAGGTGACAGTCACCCCCATCAGCGACAGCCAGACAAGGCGCAGCCCCTCCTCGCGCAGCGGCGTGATGAGGTCACGGCTGTTGCGATTCGCAAGCGCCCAGAGGATCAGCCCGAACCCGCCCAGCAGGTAGCGCCAGACACTCGTCTCCGGCCCCGCCACGCCGCCCAGCTTGGCAAAGAATTCCGAACTCGCATGTCCCGCCACCCCGATCAGAACCGCCGGATAGGCCCATTTCTCGGGTATGTTCATGCCTCGATCTCCGCCCCGAACCCGGCCAGCGCCTTGGTCAGGCGCGCCGGCGCCTCCTGTGGCAGGAGGTGGCCTGCCTCTTCCCAGTCCTCGCGCCGCGCATCGGGCAGCGTGGCATAAAGCCGATCCACCACCTCGCGATCGAGGAATACCCGGTCCTGCAACCCGGTGATCACCAGCACCGGCAGGTCAAGCGCGCCATAGTCGATCTCCCAATTCGTCGCCGCCGCGTTGCGCATCAAGTTCATGTGCCCATGCTCGGACGGCAGCGGCGCATACTCGCCGCGCAGGAAATTGCCCCGCGCCTTTTCGGCGAACTCCCCGCTCACCAGCAGGGGGAACAGCGCATCGAGGAAGAGCCCCACGCCCCCATGCGCCACGATCTGCGCCATTGCGTGGTTGACCCAGTCGATCCGCGGCCCGATCTCGCGCAGCGTGTTGAGCAGGACAAGGCCCTTTGCCTTGGCCCCGTTCAGCACCGCCCGCGCCGCGTAAAGCCCGCCGATCGAAAGCCCCACGAGGATTGGCGCCTCGGGTTTCACCTCGTCCAATACCCGCTCAAGGTCCGACACGATCACCGCGTCGGTCAACTCCAGGTCGGGCGAAAAGGCCGACTCCGCCTGCCCCCGGAAATTCCAGCTCAGCGTGCCATACCCCGCCGCCCGCAGCGCCGGGGCCACCTCGGCCTCCCAGGCCTCGGTCGATCCGGTCAGCGCGTTGACGAACACGAATGTCGGCGCCCCTTCGCGGGTCGGCACATGGTGGATATGATAAAGCGTATCGTTTTCACCGATGGTCAGATGCATCTCTCTCTCCCTCGTATTGCACAAAGGCTAGGTCGCAATGCAATACTGCGCAAGCCACACCACACGCGCCAGCAGCGGGCGGGCTTGCCTGATCAGAACGCAATTGACCCCGGCGGGCCCGGGCAAGGCTCAGTTCGGGCGGAGCGACCCGCCCCCATCGGGCTGCCTTCGCGACCCGCCGGAGGCGCGCAGCCCGAGCAGCAGACGCCGCATCGGCCCGAAACGATGTGCCAGAACATGAAACACGACCGGCAAGCCGAAGCCTATGATCAGCCCGCTTGTGAAGCGCAGGAGACCTGCGTCGATCTCCAGCGCTTCGAAAAGCCTTCGCGCCAACGATGTGCCGAACGGGTGATAGAGGTAGATCGTGAAGGCCATCACCGCGATTCGATCGCACCAGGCGATCCTCGGCGTGGCCATGTAGAGCAAGATGATCGCCCCGGTACCGGCCAACAGGCTTTGCATATCCATCCGGTTGCGCGACAGGCTCCCGGTCTCCCAGTATACCTCGAGATTGAGCCAAAGCCCCGCCGCGAGCATAACGGCCGCGACCAGGGCCAGAAGCGCGCGCCATTCCGCCAACGCCGCGCCGTGGCGGATCAGTATCATCCCTATCAGAAAGCCGGGCGCGAGATAGACCGCCCGGGTCACTTCCAGCGCGCGGGGCGTATCAATCCCCAGATCGTGCCAAACCAGGTTGAGGATGCAGGCCGCGACCAGCAAGGGCACCGCCGCCCGGTAGCGCAGCGCCGCGTCCAGAACGCTGACCGTCAGGAACAGGATCAGCAGGGCCTGCAGGAACCAGAAATGCCCATAGGACATTGCAATGGCCTCGATGAGCGGGGCGCCGGTTGAAAACGCGCCGGAAAAGACCGTGTTGCCCAGGACCCAGAAGACCAGCGACGCGATCACGCCCGGCACAACCAGTCGCCGCCCCTTGCCGAGAGTGAAACCCACGATGCCGTCCAGCGAAAGTGGCCGCAGCGCGTAGACGGCGCCCGCGATGAAGGCAAACAGGGGCATCCGAACGTCCCTCAGAAGATCCGCCGCGAAGCGCCAGCCGGAACTGTCGGCGACCTCCATCCCGCCATCCGAATTGATCCCGATGACGTGATAGGCGACCAGAAGAACGGTCGCCAGGATACGCAAGGTGTCGATGTTCCATGTCGTTCCCATGTTCGCTGCCCCTGATGCTGTTCGCACGATTTTTCCGACGGGTTTTCCCGCGGGGACCATAAAGCGCATGCCATGGGTGGCAAACGGTGCGGCGGGTATTTGCCGTAATGCCGTTCCCGCCCGCGATTTGGCCGCGGGTCATCACCGCGTCAATGACCGGTTGTCCAGCGTCCGAGCAGCGTGTGCTGACCGTGGCATCGGGATGACCGGTGCGATCCCGCACCGCCCGCGCGCGCTGCGTTCACGATATTCAGGCCCGCGATCGCTGCAGTGCGGCGGTGCACGTCCGGCAGCCGGGCAGCAGCCGGGAATCACCCCCCGGTTTTCCGGCCCCGGCGGGCGTTAACCCCGGCGTTCTGCGGCGGTGCGGCATGGCCGCCGCGTGGCCATGAAAAAACCCCCGGCGCGCATGTCGCCGGGGGTTTTCCTGTTTTCTCACAATGGGTTGAGGCTTACTCGTCCCGGCTTTCCGGGGTTTCCACGAGCGTGTCGAACTCGTCTCCACCGATCACGTCATCCTCCGCCGGGGCCGCCAGCGCCGCCGCAGCCTCCGCTTCTTCACGCCGCGCCTCAATGACAACATTGTCACGCTGCTGCGCAATATGCCGTACCTTCTGCGTCGCCCCCCCAGTTCCCGCCGGGATCAATCGACCGACGATGACATTTTCCTTGAGTCCCACAAGCTTATCACGTTTGCCCTGCACCGATGCTTCGGTAAGAACACGCGTCGTTTCCTGGAAGGAGGCCGCCGAAATGAACGATCGGGTTTGCAGCGAGGCCTTGGTGATACCCAAAAGGATCGGTTCCCCGTGCGCCGGACGACCACCTTTGGCCTGGGCCTTGGCGTTGGCGACCTCGAGTTCCTGCTTGTCGACATGCTCTCCCTTGAGAAGCGTTGTTTCCCCACTATCGAGGATTTCCCACTTCTGGAGCATCTGCCGAACGATCACTTCGATGTGCTTGTCATTGATCTTCACGCCCTGCAGACGATAGACTTCCTGCACTTCGTTGATCATGTAATCCGCCAAGGCCTCGACACCCATGATCGACAGGATGTCATGCGGCGCAGGATTACCGTCCATGATGTAATCGCCCTTCTGGACATAGTCACCTTCCTGAACGGGGATATGCTTGCCCTTGGGCACCATGTATTCGACTGGTTCCATCGTCTCGTCGGCAGGCTCGATCGTGACGCGACGCTTGTTCTTGTAGTCGCGCCCATACCGGACATACCCATCTATTTCAGCGATGATGGCGTGATCCTTGGGCCGGCGCGCTTCGAACAATTCCGCCACCCGTGGCAGACCACCGGTAATGTCCTTGGTCTTGGCACCCTCTCGGGGAATCCGTGCAACGACATCACCTTCCAGAACCTGCTGTCCGTCTTCGACCGACAAGATCGCATCGACCGACATCGGATAGGTCACGGGATTGCCAGCATCGTTGCGAACCGGTTCGCCATCAGCATCCATGAGGATGATCTCGGGCTTGAGCTCATTGCCTTTTGGCGCAGCGCGCCAATCGGTCACGATCTTTTGCGTCATGCCGGTGGCATCATCCGTCTCGTCCCGGACCGAAACACCCGTGGTCAGGTCGACCAATTTGGCGGTCCCAGCCTTTTCGGCAATAATGGGCAACGTGTAGGGATCCCATTCAAAGAGCTTGTCGCCGCGCGAGATCCGGTCACCCTCCTTGACAAAGAGCTTGGAACCATAGCCCAGCTTGTGACTTGCACGCTCAATGCCGTCTTCACCACGGATGATCAACTTCATGTTGCGCCCCATCACGAGCGGCTCGCCCGACTGGTTCTCGAGGATCTGCGCGTTCTCGAATGCGATGATCCCTTCCTGGCTGGCCTCAAGGAACGATTGCTGACCGCCCTGTGCCACGCCACCGATATGGAAGGTCCGCATCGTGAGCTGAGTGCCCGGTTCCCCGATAGACTGCGCGGCAATGATACCCACCGCTTCGCCGACGTTGACCAATGTTCCGCGCGCAAGATCACGCCCGTAACACATGGCGCAAACCCCATCTTCGGCCTCACATGTAAGCGGGGAGCGAATGCGTGCCGATTGAACCCCTGCTTCCTCGACCATGTCCGCCAGGCGCTCGTCTATCAGCGTGTCCTTGGGCACGATGATCTCGTCCGTTCCCGGGACATGTATATCATCGACCGTGAAACGCCCGAGGATTCGTTCGCCAAGCGATGCAATGACCTCACCGTCGTTAACCGCAGGTTCTGCTGTGATCCCGTTTTCGGTGCCGCAGTCATGCTCCCGCACGATGCAGTCCTGTGCAACGTCAACCAGGCGCCGCGTCAGATAGCCCGAATTCGCCGTTTTCAGAGCGGTATCGGAAAGACCCTTTCGCGCGCCGTGGGTCGAGTTGAAATACTCGAGAACCGTCAGACCTTCCTTGAAGTTCGAGATGATCGGCGTTTCGATGATATCGCCGTTCGGCTTGGCCATAAGGCCACGCATTCCGCCCAACTGTTTCATCTGCGTGACAGACCCCCGGGCGCCCGAGTGGGCCATCATGTAAACCGAGTTCGGCTCTTGTTCAGCCCCGGCTCCGTCACGGTTCTCGGCCGAAATGGTCGCCATCATTGCGTCGGTGACTTTATCGTTACATTTCGACCATGCATCAACGACCTTGTTGTATTTTTCACCCTGAGTGATCAGGCCGTCCATGTATTGTTGTTCAAATTCCTTGACCTGCTCGCGTGCATCTTCAACGAGCGTCCATTTGCTGTCCGGAATGACCATGTCATCCTTGCCAAAGGAAATTCCGGCTCGGAACGCCTCGCGGAATCCCATGGTCATGATTTGATCGCAAAAAATGACGCTCTCTTTTTGACCACAATAGCGGTAGACCGAGTCGATGACCTGCTGCACTTCCTTCTTGCGCAGAAGCCTGTTGACCAGATCGAATGGCGCCTTGGCATTTACCGGCAACAGGGCGCCAAGACGAACCCGGCCCGGCGTCGTCTCGTAGCGCTTCATCACGGTTTCACCGGTTTCGGCATCCACTTGGGGGATGCGGGCCGTGATCTTGGCATGAAGATGCACCGCACCCGAGTCGAGTGCATATTGCACCTCATCGACGGAAGAGAAGACCATGCCTTCTCCCTTCATGCCCTCACGCTCGATCGTTGTGTAGTAGAGACCAAGGATCATGTCCTGCGACGGCACGATGATGGGGGCACCGTTTGCAGGTGAAAGCACGTTGTTCGTCGACATCATGAGGACGCGCGCTTCGAGCTGTGCTTCAAGCGAAAGCGGAACGTGGACAGCCATCTGGTCGCCGTCGAAATCTGCATTGAAGGCCGAGCAAACCAGCGGATGAAGCTGGATGGCCTTGCCTTCGATCAGGATCGGTTCAAACGCCTGAATGCCAAGACGGTGCAGCGTTGGCGCGCGGTTCAACATCACGGGATGTTCGCGAATGACCTCATCGAGAATGTCCCAAACCTCGGGACGCTCCTTCTCAACGAGCTTCTTGGCCTGTTTGACCGTACTGGACAGCCCCTTTGCCTCCAGCCGCGAGTAGATGAAAGGCTTGAAGAGTTCGAGCGCCATCTTCTTGGGCAACCCGCATTGATGAAGCTTCAACTCCGGACCTGTCACGATCACGGAACGGCCTGAAAAATCGACGCGTTTACCCAACAGGTTCTGGCGGAAGCGACCCTGCTTGCCCTTGAGCATATCCGAAAGCGATTTGAGTGGACGCTTGTTTGCGCCGGTGATGACCCGGCCGCGACGACCATTGTCAAACAGCGCATCAACCGATTCCTGCAGCATCCGCTTTTCGTTGCGCACGATGATATCGGGCGCGCGCAGTTCGATAAGCCGCTTGAGGCGATTGTTGCGGTTGATCACGCGGCGATAGAGGTCGTTCAGGTCTGAGGTGGCGAAACGGCCGCCATCAAGCGGCACAAGCGGACGCAACTCGGGTGGAATGACCGGGATGACCGTCATGATCATCCATTCCGGACGATTGCCGCTTTCAAGGAAGCTCTCGACGACTTTCAGACGCTTGATGATCTTCTTGGGCTTCAATTCACCGGTTGCCTCTGCCAATTCGGCCCGCAGGCGCTCGGCTTCGGACTCAAGGTCGATCTGAGCCAACATTTCCCGGATCGCCTCGGCCCCGATGTTGGCGGTGAACGCATCCATGCCGTAATGGTCCTGGGCGTCCATGAATTCTTCCTCGGTCAGCATCTGGCCGTAGGTAAGATCGGTCAGGCCCGGTTCGATCACCACGTAATTCTCGAAATAAAGCACGCGCTCCAGATCGCGCAGAGTCATGTCGAGCATCAGTCCGATCCTGCTGGGCAGGGACTTGAGGAACCAGATATGCGCCACGGGCGCAGCCAGTTCGATATGGCCCATGCGCTCGCGGCGCACTTTCTGAAGGGTCACCTCGACGCCGCATTTCTCGCAGACGACGCCACGATACTTCATGCGCTTATACTTGCCGCACAGGCATTCGTAGTCCTTGATCGGCCCGAAAATCCGGGCACAGAAAAGCCCGTCACGCTCAGGTTTGAAGGTCCGATAGTTGATCGTCTCGGGCTTCTTGATCTCGCCGTAGGACCAACTCAGAATCCGCTCGGGGCTGGCCAGTGAGACCTTGATTTCGTCAAAGACCTTCGTCGGGGTCAGCGGGTTGAACGGGTTGTTGGTCAGTTCCTGGTTCATTTTGATATCCTCATACGTGCGTTGGAAAGAGCGTGATTTTTCTACGAAAAATCCAATCCTTAATCCTCTTCCTCCGCATCCAGGAGTTCCATGTTGAGGCCGAGACCGCGGACTTCCTTCACGAGCACGTTGAAGCTCTCGGGTACACCGGCCTCGAAATTGTCCTCGCCCTTGACGATCGACTCGTAGACCTTGGTGCGGCCCGCCACGTCATCCGATTTCACCGTCAGCATCTCCTGCAGGGTGTAAGCGGCGCCGTAAGCCTCGAGCGCCCAGACCTCCATCTCCCCGAGACGCTGACCACCGAACTGCGCCTTGCCACCCAGCGGCTGCTGGGTAACGAGGCTGTAGGGGCCGGTGGAACGTGCGTGGATCTTCTCGTCAACAAGGTGGTGCAGCTTGAGCATGTATTTCACGCCAACTGTCACCGGTCGCGCGAATGCCTCGCCGGTACGACCGTCATAGACGATCGACTGCCCACTGGAATCGAGACCGGCCCGCACCAAGGCATCGTTGATGTTTTCTTCCCGGGCGCCGTCGAAGACTGGGGTCGCGATGTGCATGCCACCGGTGGCATTTCCAGCAACGCTGACCAATTCGTCTTCTTCCATCGCGGCGATGCCTTCCTCGTAAACATCATCTCCATAGGCATTGCGCATCGCATCGCGCAACGGGGTCATATCACCAGAGCGTCGATATTCAGCAAGGGCTGCATCAATCTTGGAACCCAGGGTCCGGCAAGCCCAGCCCATATGGGTCTCAAGGATCTGTCCGACATTCATCCGGCTTGGCACGCCAAGGGGATTGAGGCAGATATCGACCGTCGTCCCGTCGGCGAGGAACGGCATGTCTTCCATCGGGACAACCTTGGAAATGACGCCCTTGTTGCCGTGACGGCCGGCCATCTTGTCACCGGGCTGCAGCTTGCGCTTCACCGCGATGAACACCTTGACCATCTTCATCACCCCGGGCGGAAGGTCGTCGCCACGGCGCACCTTCTCGACCTTGTCCTCGAACCTCGCGTCGAGCATGCGCTTCTGCGCTTCGTATTGCTCATGCAGGGCTTCGACGATCTGGGCGTCCTTCTCGTCCTTCAAAGCCAACTGCCACCACTGGCCACGGGTCAGGGTTTCGAGGAGTTCCTCGGTGATCTCGGAATTCGCCTTGACGCCTTTCGGGCCTTTCACGGCAACCTTGCCAAGGATCAGCGACTTGAGGCGCGCGTAGATGTTGCGATCCAGAATGGCGAGTTCGTCGTCGCGGTCACGGGCCAGACGCTCGACCTCTTCACGTTCAATCTGAAGCGCACGTTCGTCCTTTTCCACGCCATGCCGGTTGAACACCCGCACTTCGACCACCGTGCCGAAATCGCCGGGTTTGACCCTGAGCGACGTATCGCGCACGTCGGATGCTTTTTCGCCAAAGATGGCACGAAGCAGCTTTTCCTCAGGCGTCATCGGGCTTTCACCTTTTGGCGTGATCTTGCCAACAAGAATGTCACCCGGCTCGACCTCTGCACCGATATAGACGATGCCCGCCTCATCGAGGTTGCGCAGCGCCTCTTCGCCGACATTCGGGATGTCTCGGGTTATCTCTTCCGGACCCAGCTTGGTATCCCGGGCCGCCACTTCGAATTCCTCGATATGGATCGACGTGAACACATCGTCGCGCACGATCCGCTCGGAGATAAGGATGGAGTCCTCATAGTTGTAACCGTTCCACGGCATGAAGGCCACGATCACGTTCCGTCCCACGGCCAACTCGCCCATATCGGTTGCAGGGCCATCGGCGATAACCTCGCCCGTCTGGACCGTATCACCCACCTTCACCAAGGGCCGCTGGTTGATACTGCTGTTCTGGTTGGAGCGCTGGAACTTGCGCATCCGATAGATATCAACACCGGCATCGCCAAGTGCCAGATCCTCGGTGGCGCGGATCACGATCCGCTGCGCATCCACCTGGTCGATGATCCCGGCCCGCCGCGCCGTGATGGCAGCACCCGAGTCGACGGCAACCTTGCCCTCGATCCCGGTCCCGACCAGCGGTGCCTCGGTCTTGATCAGAGGCAGGGCCTGCCGCATCATGTTGGCGCCCATGAGTGCGCGGTTTGCGTCGTCGTTTTCTAGGAATGGAATGAGCGAGGCGGCCACGGAAACGAGTTGTTTCGGACTCACGTCGATCAGGTCCACACTCTCGCGCGGGGCCAGTGTGTACTCACCCGCCTGCCGAGTGTTGACCATCTCGTTGATCAGCCGTCCTTCCTCATCAAGGGTCGCGTTGGCCTGTGCGATCACGTGACGCGCCTCTTCGGTGGCGGACATATAGACGACCTCGTCAGTCACCTGCGCGTCAACCACCCGGCGATAGGCCGTTTCGATGAAGCCGTATTTGTTGACCCGCGCAAATGTCGCAAGACTGTTGATGAGGCCAATGTTCTGACCTTCCGGCGTTTCGATCGGGCACATCCGGCCATAGTGGGTCGGGTGAACGTCGCGCACTTCAAAGCCCGCACGCTCACGGGTCAGCCCCCCCGGGCCGAGCGCCGAAAGGCGGCGCTTGTGAGTGACTTCCGAAAGCGGGTTGGTCTGATCCATGAATTGTGAGAGTTGCGACGAGCCGAAGAACTCGCGCACGGCGGCGGCCGCGGGCTTGGCATTGATCAGGTCCTGTGGCATGACCGTGTCGATCTCGACGCTGGACATACGTTCCTTGATCGCGCGTTCCATACGCAGAAGGCCCACGCGATACTGGTTCTCCATCAATTCGCCGACTGACCGCACCCGGCGATTGCCGAGGTGGTCGATGTCGTCGATATCGCCCTTGCCATCACGCAATTCTGTCAACGCCTTGATACAGGCAACGATATCCTCGCGGTCAAGTGTCCGCTGCGTGTCCGGCTTGTCGAGAGCGAGACGCATGTTCATCTTCACCCGGCCGACAGCGGAAAGGTCGTATCGCTCGCTGTCGAAAAACAACGTGTCGAACAGGGCCGATGCGGCCTCTTCGGTCGGCGGCTCTCCCGGGCGCATCACGCGATAGATGTCCATGAGCGCGGATTCACGGTTCATGTTCTTGTCCATCGCCATGGTGTTGCGAATGTACGAGCCGACATTGATGTTATCGATGTCGAGCACCGGAATCTCCGAGATACCGGCATCCAGCAATTCCTTCAGAGTGCCGCCGATGATCTCGCCATCCTTGTCACGCTCGAGGGTCAGCTCATCCCCGGCCTCGACATAGATCGCGCCGTTTTCCTCGTTGATGATGTCCTTGGCAACGAACTTTCCGACGATGTTCTCGAACGGCACGAGGAGATCGGTGATCGCGCCCTCGTCAATGATCTTCTTGACCGCGCGTGGCGTCACCTTCTTGCCGGCTTCGGCGATGATCTCACCCGTCTTGGCATCGACCAGATCGAAGGGCGGCCGGGTCCCGCGCACACGTTCCGGGAAGAACTTGGTGACCCACCCGTTGTCCTTCTTTCGAAGCTTGTAGGTGATCGTGTCATAATAGGCATCCATGATCGCCTCCTGATCCATGCCGAGGGCATAGAGCAGGGTCGTCACCGGCAGTTTCCGGCGGCGGTCAATCCGCGCATAAACGACGTCCTTGGCATCGAATTCGAAGTCCAGCCACGAGCCACGATAGGGAATGATACGGCAGGCAAAGAGCAACTTGCCCGACGAATGGGTCTTGCCCTTGTCGTGATCAAAGAACACACCGGGCGACCGATGCATCTGGGACACGATGACACGTTCTGTCCCGTTCACGACGAACGTGCCGTTCGGGGTCATGAGCGGCATATCGCCCATGAAAACATCCTGTTCCTTGATGTCTTTCACGCTGCGCGCGCCGGTATCCTCGTTCACATCGAAGACGATGAGCCGCAGCGTCACCTTGAGCGGCGCACTGTAGGTCATGTCCCGCTGCATGCATTCCTCGACATCGTATTTCGGCTGTTCAAGTTGGTAATCAACAAACTCTAGAAGCGAGCTCTCGTGGAAATCCTTGATCGGGAAGACCGACTGGAATACGCCTTTGATGCCCTCGCCATCCTGCGGGATCTCCTGATCACCGGATTTCAGGAACAGATCGTAAGAGCTTTTCTGCACTTCGATCAAGTTCGGCATTTCCAGGACTTCACGGATCTTGCCGTAATACTTGCGCAAACGTTTCTGGCCAAGGAAGGTTTGTGCCATGAGCGATGTCACCTTTCGTTTCTCGCAGGGAAGCACACCGTCGGGCCACGGCGGCCTGTCCATCAGAGATGGCTGGTTCGGATCAATTCATGGCCACCGACCCAAGGTGACCTCCCGATCCGTGAACCAGACCTTAGAAAACGCCCCGAACAGGGCACTTGCTAAGACAGGTTCGGCTGGACCCGGCGTCACCGGGTCCAGCCTCGAAATCCCCCGGACTCCCGGACGATAAGGATTACTTGAGTTCGACTTCCGCGCCAGCCGCTTCCAGCTTGCCCTTGATGTCCTCGGCCTCATCTTTCGAGACTTGCTCCTTGACGGCCTTGCCACCGGCTTCGACCAGTTCCTTGGCTTCCTTGAGGCCAAGACCCGTGATCGCGCGCACTTCCTTGATGACATTGATTTTCGAGGCGCCGGGGCTGACGAGGATAACGTCAAACTCGGTTTGCTCTTCTTCAGCCGCACCACCGGCGTCGCCGCCAGCAGGCCCGGCCATCATGACCGCGCCACCGGCTGCGGGCTCGATGCCGTACTCGTCTTTCAGGATGGTTTTCAGTTCTTGTGCTTCGAGAAGCGTCAATCCGACGATCTCTTCTGCCAGTTTCTTCAGATCAGCCATTTTACTTGCTTTCCGTTCTTTGGTTTGTGTTCCAACGTGCGAGGTGACACTCCACGCCAGTCATGAGGTTGCTCACGCGGCCTTCTCTTCGATAGTCGAGAGAATGGAAGCGATATTCGAAGCAGGGGCGCCAATGGCACCGGCAATGTTCGAAGCGGGTGCGCCAATCATGCCCGCAATCGTCGCGATAAGCTCATCGCGCGAAGGCATTTTCGACACGGCTTCGACACCGGCCCGGTCGAGCGCGTTCTCACCCATTGCCCCGCCAAGAATCTCGAAATTCTTGTTATCCTTGGCGAAATCCTCAGCGACCTTGGCAGCTGCCACAGGGTCTTCCGAATAGGTCAGAACGGTCATGCCCGTGAGGTATTCGGCCACGCTTGCGCAGGGCTTGCCCTCAAGGGCGATCTTGGCGAGCCTGTTCTTGGCGACACGGACCGACGACTCGGCCGCGCGGGCGCGGGCACGAAGATCCTGCATCTCGGCAACCGTGAGACCGGCGTAGTGGGCAACCACTACGACGCCAGAGCTTTCGAAGATCTGGCCGAGTTCCTCGACCACTTTCTCTTTCTGGGCTCTATCCACAGTTTCACTCCAGTTATGGAAGGCTTTCAAGACCCTCCGGCTCGTGTTTCACCGGGCCAAAACCCGGCAATCGGGTCCTTACGGGTCCGTTCCAAGTCGCCCCGGGACGCGGCCACGCAGGCCACCCGAAGAAATCTGGTCTTTCCCGTCTCAGGCAGGATTTATTGCTATTGCAACCCACCGTCTCGGACGAATCGACAGGCCGCCACGACGGAATCGGGCGACCTGACGACGGGCTGTTTAGAGGGAAATTCCGGCAGGGGCAAGAGGTCACATCCAATTATCGCTCGAATGGCCCGACCTCGTTCTTCATCGGCAATGAAGAACGAAAAAAGGCAGTACAGGGGCCGCCTTTCTCAATCGGTCTTTCAGCCGGATCAATTCCCGGTCGCGCTGTCCACATCTACGGAAACGCCTGGGCTCATGGTCGAAGAAACCGCGATCTTTTTCATGTAAGACCCCTTCGCACCTGCCGGTTTGGCCTTCGCGACAGCATCGATGAAGGCTCGGATGTTCTCCACCAGCTTGGCCTCGTCAAAGCTGAGTTTACCGACCCCGGCATGCACGATGCCGGCCTTTTCGGCCTTGAACTGGACCTGGCCACCCTTGGCGGATTTCACCGCTTCGGCCACGTCCATCGTAACCGTTCCGACCTTCGGGTTCGGCATCAGGTTGCGCGGGCCCAGCACCTTGCCCAGGCGACCGACGATCGGCATCATGTCGGGCGTGGCGATACAGCGATCAAACTCAATCTTGCCACCCTGAATCGTCTCCATCAGGTCCTCGGCCCCCACGATGTCCGCACCGGCCTCCTTGGCCTCGTCGGCCTTGGGGCCGCGGGCGAAGACTGCAACGCGCACATCCTTGCCAGTGCCATTCGGCAAACCGACGACACCACGCACCATTTGATCGGCATGGCGCGGATCGACGCCCAGATTCATCGCGACCTCGACCGTTTCATCGAACTTAACCGAAGCGTTTGCCTTGATCAGCGCGACGGCTTCCTCGACCGTGACATTCTCCTTGCCGGCGAATGCCTCACGGGCGGCTTTCATGCGTTTTCCGAGTTTTGCCATCTTACTTCACCTCGATGCCCATGGAGTTGGCCGAACCAACAATGATCTTCATCGCGGCTTCGATATCGGTCGCGTTGAGGTCTTTCATCTTTGCCTCGGCGATCTCGCGCACCTGCTTGACCGTCACGGTGCCCACCGTCTCACGCGAGGGGGTCTTGGCACCGGATTTCAGCTTGGCGGCCTTTTTCAGGTAATAGGACGCCGGGGGCGTCTTGATGTCCATGGAAAAGGACTTGTCCTGATAATAGGTGATCACGGTAGGACATGGTGCGCCAGGCTCCATGTCTGCAGTCTTGGCATTGAACGCCTTGCAGAATTCCATGATGTTGATACCGCGCTGACCCAGCGCCGGACCGACCGGCGGAGAGGGGTTCGCTTGTCCGGCGGGGACCTGAAGCTTCATGGTCCCGGCAAGTTTCTTGGCCATTGGCCTTTCTCCTTTTCAACGCCCCACGAACGCGTTCGCGGAGCTTATTGCGTTGCGTGGTCCGGTTTGCACGGCGCGCCGCGCTCGCCTCCCACGTATGAGCGGGGCCAACCCCCGCAAGACAGACACATGTCTGCCGTCGCGCCGGTCAGCCTTGTTTGGTGACCTGCGTGAATTCCAGCTCGACCGGCGTTTCCCGGCCAAAGATCGACACCGTCACCTTGAGGCGCTGGTTGTCATCGTCCACTTCCTCGACCATTCCGTCGAAATCCTCGAACGGACCGTCATTGACTTTGACCTTCTCGCCTACCTCGAAGGAAATGAGCGTCCGCGGCGCCTCTTCGCCTTCGGCGACGCGGCCCAGGATCGCCTCGACCTCCGCATCCCGCATCGGCATCGGGCGGCCCTGGGGACCAAGAAAGCCGGTGACACGGTTGATGCCGTTGATCAGGTGATAGCCCTTGTCGGACATTTCCATGTGCACGAGCACATAACCCGGCATGAAGCGGCGCTCGGCTGTCACCTTCTTGCCCCGGCGCACCTCGATCACCTCTTCGGTGGGCACCAGAACCTCGTCGATCTGGTCCTCAAGCCCCTCTTCGGCAACAAGCTGCCTGATCTGCTCGGCGATCTTCTTTTCGAAATTCGAAAGGACGCTAACCGAATACCACCGTTTCGCCATCTGCGTTTCGATCCTGTCTCTCGCCGACGGAGCCGCCGATCATATTTCACGATGCGCGGATTGATCCACGCGGTTCCCGCAACAAAAGTCGGCGTGCAACACGAATCGCAGCACGCCATGTAAGGGAATGAGAGGTCACCTACCCCCATGCCCCCTTGATTTCAAGTGCCGTTCAGGGATTTTGTTCCCGGCGCCAACCGCACTCTAATCAGGTGCCAAACACCCCATGCGCCGGGCTTGACCTCCGTTTCGGCCGAAACCAGGCCTTATCCAAAGAAGTTCAAGATACCCTGCAATCCACTGCGGATGAGCAAATCGACCAGAGCAAAGAAAACCGCCGTCAATGCCGCCATGATGAAGACCATAACGGTCGTCAGGGCCACCTCACGGCGTGTCGGCCACACTACCTTGGCGACCTCGGCGCGAACCTGCTGAATGAACTGAAGAGGGTTGGTGCGGGCCATGACGATTTCTTTCCTGACTGTCCGCGCGTCACATACGCGGCTGCGCGGTTGAATTCAACCCCGATGGCGGCGTTGCGACAGTATCAAGTGGCATCAGCCCGGACCGTCCCTTGACGCGCCTCCGAAATGGCCCGGATCACGCTCCCGCTCTGCGGCAAGGCGATCAAAGGGATCGGGGCGGCCTTCGAGGTCTGCGTCGGTCTGCGCTGTCGCACCGAACTGCGGCACGTCGACTCCGCCGCGCCACTTCTCCGGCAGTTTCTGCACCAATCGCGAGAGTTGCCGTGAACCGGCTTGCGCCCGTTTCCTTACGAGTTCTGCCTTGTCGGGAAACCTCGCCGCAAAGCGGCGTTTGAGCGGCTCGAACAATTCCGCCAGCCGGTCTGAACCGACCGTAAGATAGACAATCAACGCGACCCAAATGGTGAGGAAAATAAGCCCGGGAATGAGCCAAGGCCGCCACCAGAAGACCCCGGCCACGACGAGCGCAATCGCCATCTTGCGATTGAAAAGCCACCTGCGGGCGAGAAAACGAAGGCTCAGCCGGTCTAGCCCGGATTGCGATTCACGTTCGGTGTCGTGGGCCGCGCCGGTTGGGACGTCAGCCCCAGCGACCTGAGGTTCGAGTTCGGGCAATGCCGCGCGTCCGAACGTTCGTGCCCCTCCGGCAAAGCGCCGCACTTCAGACGGCGCCTCGCCCCTGTTTTCAGACCTTGCATGCAGGTGCGCGCCGGAAGGCGGGGCACCCAGATCATCCAAAGGCGACACATGCGCTGCCATGACCGATCTCACAGCGCTGAGCGTTGGATCGTCCTGTTCAACGGACAGCGATTGCTGGAGCCTGGCTTCTTTATTCACTTTCTGCGGTTCCGTCATTGTCAGGATCACCCATGACGCCCCCACCGCAAGTGGCTTTTTTCCGGTATGTCCATGTTATTTTGATGGCCGAAAAAAGGCGGAAATAGGGCGCCTTGAGGGATTTCCGTCACAGCAAGGACAGCAAAGGCTCAAGGCCGATTCCAGTCAACCATCATGAAATGGAATAGTGGCAGGGGCAGCAGGGCTCGAACCCGCGACCTACGGTTTTGGAGACCGTCGCTCTACCAGCTGAGCTATACCCCTAAGGCCGAAACCGGATTTACGAAACACGCGTTCGCATTGCAAGGCCGAATTGCCATTCAGCCTTGCTCCGGCCGCAAACATTCGGAGACATGGCGCAGGCGCGCAAGGTCACGACCACAGATCGCCGACTCTTCGGCGCATATCGTCTCGATCGGCCAGTCCCACCAGGCGATCTGCTCAAGGGCTTCTATGGTCTGCTCGTCGAAACGTCGCCGCGTGACGCGACCCGGATTGCCCGTGACTATGCAATAGGGCGGAATCACACCGGAGACAACGGCCCCCGCGCCAATGATGCAACCATCGCCGATCCGCGCGCCCGGCAGGAACCGCGCCCCGTGGCCGATCCAGATATCATTGCCAAGGATCGTATCCGGCCCCGGTCCGGGCATCGAAGCCGCACCCACGAAATCACGATGAAAGATGGCAAAGGGAAAGCTCGAAAACCCGTCATGGCGATGGTTTGCCGACGCGGTGATGAACAATACCCCGTCCGCGATCTGGCAGAACCTGCCGATCACCAGCTTTTCGGGTGAAAACTCATAGAGATAGGGCGCGAGATGCGCGGCCCAGTCCTCGGGCGGCTCTTGTGCACTGGCATAGCTGTAATCTCCCACCTCGATCCGGGGGTGAGCAAGTGCGGGTTTGAGGAACACTGTGCCGCGATGCGGGCTGCCATCGGGCAGCAGAACAGGGTGAAGTGTGTCAGGCAAAGGAAATGCAGGCATGATGGCTCCTGACTGAGGCATGTGTTTCCAGGTTCAGGTCGCCGGTTCGTTCATCCCATCCTCCATTGCCATGCCTCCCCGTCTCCACGATCCGGGCCCGAACGAAAAGGGCCGCCCCTCAGGGGGCGACCCGAAACGTCAGCTTGCAAGACCGCAAGTCACTCGATGATCTTGCTGACGACGCCTGCGCCGACGGTGCGGCCGCCTTCGCGGATGGCAAAGCGCAGGCCGTCTTCCATGGCGATCGGGGCGATCAGTT
>LJSU01000032.1 GCA_001314705.1 Rhodobacteraceae bacterium HLUCCO07 | reverse complement strand
CGTGATCGCCGCCGTCAGCGTCGTCTTGCCGTGATCAACGTGACCAACCGTCCCGATGTTCACATGCGGCTTGTTACGTTCAAACTTTGCTTTTGCCATGATCGTGGCTCCTTTTTTCTTTGCGGACGGTGGGTTGGTACCCACCCTACAGGTTGGGTAGGGCGGGGTTCACCCCGCCACCCGGGTTATGCATATTTGGCCTGGATCTCGTCGCTGATATTCTGCGGCACAGGATCATAGTGATCGAATTGCATGGTGAACTGCGCCCGACCCGAGCTCATCGAACGCAGCGTGTTGATATAGCCGAACATGTTGGCCAGCGGCACGAATGCCTGGATTGCCACGGCATTGCCGCGCGGTTCCTGACCGGTCACCTGACCACGACGCGAAGTCAGGTCACCGATGACAGAACCGGTATATTCTTCCGGCGTCACCACCTCGACCTTCATCATCGGCTCAAGCAGCTTGGCGCCCGCCTTGCGCAGACCTTCGCGCATGCACATCCGCGAGGCAATCTCGAAGGCCAGCACCGACGAGTCGACATCGTGGAACTTGCCGTCGACCAGCGCGACCTTGAAGTCGATCACGGGGAAACCGGCCAGCGGCCCGCTGTCCATCACCGACTTGATGCCTTTTTCGACGCCCGGGATATACTCCTTGGGCACGGCCCCGCCGACGATCCGGCTCTCGAAGCTGTAACCTTCGCCGGGTTCGGTGGGTGAGATGATCAGCTTGACCTCGGCGAACTGACCCGAGCCACCCGATTGTTTCTTGTGGGTATAGGTATGTTCGATTTCGTAACCGATAGTCTCGCGATAGGCGACCTGCGGCGCGCCGATATTGGCCTCGACCTTGAACTCGCGCTTGAGACGGTCGATCAGGATGTCAAGGTGCAATTCGCCCATGCCCTTCATGATCGTCTGCCCCGATTCCAGATCGGTCTCGACGCGGAAGGACGGATCTTCGGCGGCCAGACGGGCCAAGCCCTGGCTCATCTTTTCCTGGTCGTTCTTGGTCTTGGGCTCGACCGCAATCTCGATCACCGGATCGGGGAAGGTCATGGTCTCCAGAACCACCGGCTTGGCCGGATCACAAAGTGTATCACCCGTTGTGGTGTCTTTCAGGCCGGCCAATGCAATGATATCGCCGGCAAACGCTTCTTCGATCTCCTGGCGGTCGATGGCATGCATCAGCATCATACGGCCAACACGCTCTTTCTTGCCCTTGGTCGAATTGAGCATCGAGTCGCCCTTCTTCAGAACACCGGAGTAAATCCGGCTGAAGGTCAGCGAACCGACGAACGGGTCGTTCATGATCTTGAAGGCCAGCGCCGAGAACGGCGCGGCATCGTCTGCCGGGCGTTCGATATTGCGGGTCTCTGTTTCGTCATCGGGCGAAAAGCCCTTGAGCATCGGCACATCCTTGGGTCCGGGCAGAAAATCGACCACGGCGTTCAACAGCGGCTGTACACCCTTGTTCTTGAACGCCGAGCCGCCCAGCACCGGGAAGAACGACAACGACAACGTGCCCTTGCGGATCAGGCTGCGCAACGTGGCCTCGTCGGGCTCCTCGCCTTCGAGATAGGCTTCCATGGCGGTATCGTCCATCTCGACCGCCAGCTCGATCATGTTGGCACGCCACTCGTCTGCCACATCCTTGAGCTCGTCACGGATCGGCTGACGCACCCAATTCGCACCCAGATCTTCACCCGACCAGACCCACTCTTCCATCTTGATCAGGTCGATGATCCCTTCAAGGCTGTCCTCGGCCCCGATCGGAAGCGCGATCGGCATCGGCGTACCGCCGGTGCGATCCTTGATCATCTTGACGCAGTTGAAAAAATCAGCGCCGATCTTGTCCATCTTGTTGACGAATACGAGGCGCGGCACCTTGTACCGGTCGGCCTGACGCCAAACCGTTTCGGTCTGAGGCTCAACGCCCGCATTGCCATCCAGCAGCGCCACCGCACCATCAAGAACCGCAAGCGAACGCTCCACCTCGATGGTAAAATCCACGTGTCCAGGGGTGTCGATGATGTTGAACCGGGTCTTGGTCTCCGATGTCCCTTCCGGAGTCGGATCTTCCTGGCGCTGCCAGAAGGTCGTGGTCGCGGCGCTGGTGATGGTGATACCGCGCTCGGCTTCCTGTTCCATCCAGTCCATGGTCGAGGCCCCGTCATGGGTCTCGCCGATCTTGTGGTTCTTGCCCGTGTAAAACAGGATGCGCTCGGTCATCGTCGTCTTGCCGGCGTCGATATGCGCCATGATGCCGAAGTTGCGGTAGCGTTCGAGCGGATATTCGCGTGCCATGGTTTCGTGCCTTTGAAAGGATTACCAGCGGTAATGGCTGAACGCCTTGTTCGCGTCGGCCATCTTGTGAGTGTCTTCGCGCTTCTTCACAGCCGAGCCGCGGGATTGCACAGCATCCAGCAACTCGCCGGCAAGGCGCTCTTCCATCGTGTTTTCGTTGCGTGCGCGGCTGGCCTTGATCAACCAGCGTATCGCAAGTGCCTCACGGCGCTCTGGACGTACCTCGACGGGCACCTGGTAGGTCGCGCCACCTACCCGGCGCGAGCGCACTTCGACACTTGGTTTGATGTTGTCGAGCGCCTCATGGAAAACTTCGACCGGCGCGCGTTTGATCTTGCCCTCAACGCGGTCAAGCGCACCGTAGACGATCTTTTCTGCGGCAGACTTCTTGCCGTCGAACATGAGATTGTTCATGAACTTCGAGAGAACCTTATCGCCGAATTTGGCGTCAGGCAGGATTTCGCGCTTTTCAGCGGCATGACGACGGGACATCTCTTGATCCTCTTACTTGGGCCGTTTGGCGCCGTATTTCGAGCGGCGCTGTTTGCGATCCTTGACGCCTTGCGTGTCAAGCACGCCGCGCAGGATATGATAGCGCACACCGGGAAGGTCTTTCACACGGCCACCACGGATCAGGACAACCGAGTGTTCCTGAAGGTTATGGCTTTCACCGGGGATGTAGCTGATAACCTCATAACCATTGGTCAGGCGAACCTTGGCCACCTTCCGCATGGCCGAGTTCGGCTTTTTCGGAGTCGTGGTATAAACGCGCGTGCAAACACCGCGCTTTTGCGGGTTCCCTTCGAGGTGGAGGGATTTGGAGCGTTTCACTTTGGGCTGCCGCGGCTTGCGGATCAGCTGTTGGATCGTCGGCATTGGGTCTTTTCCCCGTTCTTCAACACATGTGTCGCGCGAGTCGCCCCGCACAGGTTTCCAAAAACTCGCGCTTCATGCGTCCATGAAACACGCAAAATCCGCCTTCGCCCCGGTATTTCAAGGACGATGCGGTGGCTTTCCAGAGGATCGGGGCGGTTTGCCCGGATCATGTCCACTACAGTTCTGATGTCGGCTTTGGGCAGACCCCTCGCCGGATGCGCCGCGTATAGGGGGAGTCGCCCCCCTTGTCAACACATCGCCAGCCTCTTTGCAATTACCCTACGCAGCGCGCTTTCCGGTTCAACTGCCGCTCGCGATAAAGGGTAAAAAGGCCCATCGCCACCACGATCGCCGCCCCCGCCAAAGTCAGAGGCGCGGGCCAGTCGCCAAATACCAGGAAGCCCAGAATTAACGCCCAGATCAGACCAGTATAGCGGAATGGAGCGATGAACCCGATTTCGCCAACCCGCATGACCGCAACAGAGGCAAGGTAACCGACGAGAATGAAGCTCGCGGCCAACGCGATCAGACCCAGCGCCCGCCCATCGACCGGCGCCCATCCCTGCACCGTGGAGACCAGACCACCCGCAACCGTGATCACCAAGGCCGTGATCAATGCAACGGTGATCGACGGCACACCCGGTGAGAGCCGCCGCGCCGTAAGATCGCGCAGCGTCACGAACCCGACCGCCGCCAGCGCGTAAAGCGAATAGACGCTGAACCCATCGGCTCCCGGACGCACGATCAGCATGACTCCCCCGAAACCGACGCCAATCGCAGCGAGGCGCCGCCAGCCCAACGGTTCTCGAAAGAACAGCGTCGCCGCGAGCGCCACTGTCAGCGGCAAAGCCTGCAGAATCGCGGTTACATTGGCAATCGGCATGTGAAACAGGGCCGTGAGAAAGAAGAAGGTCGCTCCGATCTCGGCGCCGCTACGCAAAGCGATCAATCCCCAATCGCGCCTTGAAAAACCAATGCGTATGGCACCCATCTGGCGGCCAACCATCCAGATCAAAAGACAAGTCAGAAAACCGCGCATGAAGATTGCCTGAAACAGCGGTATCTGCCCCGACAAGGCCTTCATGCATACATCGTTGAATGTGAAAGCGGCCATCGAGACCACCATCAGCCCCGCGCCCCTGAGATTATCGCGCGCATCTACCATACGCTAGAGTGCCCTCAGCATATCGATGTCAAATCCAAACCGCTCCCTGATCTGGTGTTCGACGTCGGCCTCGGCCAGTTCTGGACCCACACCCTGCTTGGTCGGCTGCGATTTGTTGTCAGAGTGGATCGTGCGCAGGAAAACCGGTGCCGCGATATCTGTATAAAGATTGTAATGCTGGCCCAGTGCCCTGTGATTATAGCGGTACGGTGTGCGATCATACTCCGCCGGAGCCAGAAGCGCCGTGCCCACCGACAGCGGGGCGCGTTCTACGAAATCGACAATCCTGTTCCCCCCCTGCCCGGTCACCTCGACATAGAAGCCGCGATTGAAGGCGATCATGAAAGGCTGGTCCCCGTGAATCGCGCGCAATCCGCGCCCAGTATGCTTGAGCCTCTCGACATAATCCAACGCCACAGCGTCATCGTCATCGAGCCGGAACCAAAGCTTGTGACTGGCCCCGCCAAGCGGGACCGATCGAAAAGCCATGCGCGAGATTGGGTAATGCTGGTGGGCTTCAGCGGCAAACACCTCGATATGATCATGTTCCGCAACCAGGTCATCGAGGCGTGCGCGCGCATTCGATGGAAGTTCAGTCGATGTCAGGATAACCGCACGGAAATCCCGGTCGCTCTGTTGCGCCAGCGAAGGCAGACACAGCTTTTCGAACAGCTCGAACCGCAACGCCAGGCGCTCGGGCGAAAACAGATGTTCGGCGATATTGTCAACTGTTCCGAATCTTTCAGTGTAGTAATCGACTGCCAGAACGGAAAAGCGGACAACCCCTACCACCGGTATATCCGTCGTCATATTCATCGCTTGCCTCGCCCGATTTGCCGCACGGGCCCAGATGACATGGCTTTGAACGAAAAGGAAAGTCCCACTTTTGTCGGCCGGTTCGCCTTTTCAGACCAGCTTTCGCGAAAGGATCACCCACTCGCCAATATTCTCGCGTGTGATGTAGCCGAGGAAATGGCCAGCCCGATCGGTGATTGCCACCGCGGGCGCGTCCCCGCTGGCGAGCATGTCAAGGACCTCATCCATCGGCGCATCTAGCCGCATCTCGGGAATGTCTCTCGTCACCGCGTCCGAAACCGGCGCGTTGCGGCGCCCCGCTTCCGAAGCGCCCAGAATGGATGTGCGGGTCAGCATCCCGACGAACCGCCTGTCCGGGCCAACCACGGGAAACTCCGACTGCTCGGTGCGCAACACCGCATGCGCCGCCGCTTCCATCGTGTCCTCCGGTCCCAGCGCCTCGAACGAGGTGATCATCGCATCCCGCGCCCGCGCGCCATGCGCCCGGTCTCGCAACATTGCCTGCGAGCTTTCGGCCCCGGCCGCGAAAAAGATGAAAATCGCGATCAGGATCAATAGCGGGCTGCCCGATGTCAGCCCGAGAAAGCCGAAGAGGAAGGCCATCACCTGCCCCGCCTGGGCGGCCAGCTGCGTCGCCTTGACCCTTTCCATGAACATGGCAAGCCCGGCGCGAAACACCCGCCCGCCGTCCATCGGAAAGGCCGGGATCATGTTGAACAGCACAAGAAGCAGGTTGACCGCCGCCAGCCGCTCCAGAAAACCAAGTCCCGGGTCCTCGAGTGATTGAAGCACATTGAGTGAGAACGAAGCCCCAAGAACAACCGTCAGGATCAGCCAGATAACGATATTGACCGCCGGCCCAGCCACCGCGATCAGGATTTCCTGTCGCGGGTCCTCGGGGATTCGTTCCAGCCGCGCCAGCCCACCTATGGGCAACAGCGTGATATCGCGGGTGCGCACGCCAAAGCGTCGCGCCATGGTCACATGTCCCAACTCGTGCAACACCACACAGGCAAACACTGCCATTATGAACACCACATTGACGATTGCAGCGCCTGGCCCGTCGACCAGCCAGGCCGCGGCCATCACCCAGGCCAACAACAAAAAGAAGGTTGCATGCACCCTGATCTGGGTGCCGCGCACATCTCCGATAGAAAAGGACCAGTTCATGATCACTCCCGCATCTGGCATGTCGTCCGCCACATCATCCGGTTGACCGGGCTGGCAGGCTTCAACATCGCCCAACCAATCGCCAAGCGCAAACTCTCTTTCACCGACAAGGGACGCGCAGGCCCGATGCAAAAACGCGAGCTTGACGTGGCCAACGCTCTTTTCTCGTCAAGACCAATATGGAAGCGAATACGGATCGAAACAGGGGCATGTACATCCAGATCTGACCCATGCGAATGCGAGAATTCACCAGTCAATGCACGATAGCGTACCAGAAAACACCAAGGCCCGCACATCTTCCCTGACTTAGGACTTGGCAACCCCATCAAGTCCCGCTATGCCGCGCCGCAGCAATCGCGCAGCCGGTAAGACCGGGCGAGAGACCATTGAGTTCGAGCCACGAACCCGATGTATCCCGCCTGCGCCCGTCGGACGCTCCAAAAGACATCTATCAACAGGATCGAGATGCGGCGAACGCTCCTATCGACAAGGAATCCTCTTTCATGATCTCACTCGACGCCTACCGAAACCAATGGTTTGGCAATATCCGCGGCGACCTCATGGCAGGCCTCGTCGTGGCATTGGCCCTGATTCCCGAAGCTATCGCCTTCTCGATCATCGCGGGCGTGGACCCCAAGGTCGGCCTGTTCGCAAGCTTCTCGATTGCCGTCCTGACAGCCCTCACAGGCGGGCGCGCGGGCATGATCTCGGCGGCCACGGCTGCCACGGCTGTTTTGATGATCACACTGGTCAAGGATCACGGCCTGCAATACCTGCTGGCCGCAACAGTCCTGGCTGGTCTGCTACAAATCGCCGCTGGCGTTTTCCGACTGGGCTTTGTCATGCGCTACGTGTCGAAATCGGTGATGACCGGCTTTGTCAACGCGCTGGCGATCCTGATCTTCATCGCGCAACTGCCCGAACTGGACCCGCGCACGGTGACATGGCTGACCTATGCGCTGGTCGCCGCTGGTCTGGCCATCATCTATCTTTTCCCACTCCTGACACGGGCAGTCCCCTCGCCACTGGTCACGATCGTGGTGCTCACCGGTCTGATCATGGTGTTCGGCTGGGATGTGCGCACCGTTGGCGACATGGGCAACTTGCCCGATACGCTGCCGGTCTTCCTGATCCCGCAGATTCCGCTGACGCTCGAAACCTTGTTGATTATCCTGCCCTATTCGGTCGCCGTGGCCGTGGTAGGTCTGCTGGAAAGCCTGATGACCCAGAATATCGTGGACGACCTCACCGATACGAAATCGAACCGCAACCAGGAATGCGTGGGCCAGGGCATCGCCAACACGGCCACCGGGTTCATCGGCGGCATGGCGGGTTGCGCAATGATTGGCCAGTCGATCATCAACGTCAAATCCGGTGGCCGCGGGCGGCTTTCGTCTTTCGCGGCAGGAGTCTGCCTGCTGTTCATGGTGGTCGTTCTGGGCGATCTGGTCAGCCAAATCCCGATGGCCGCGCTGGTAGCGATCATGATCATGGTTTCCGTCGGGACGTTCTCATGGTCGTCGATCAAGTCGCTCGGGACGCATCCGCGCTCCTCGTCCATCGTGATGATCGCCACCGTCGTCACCGTGGTCTATACCCACAACCTCGCTATCGGGGTGCTGGTCGGGGTTCTCTTGTCCGGTATATTCTTTGCCGGCAAAATCGCTCAACTGTTCAGGGTCACGACCACGATTTCCGATGACGGACGTGAACGGACCTATGTTATCGAGGGCCAGCTATTCTACGGATCGGTCGAGGACTTCATGAACGCCTTCGATTTCAAGGAGGCACTCGAACGTGTCATCATCGATGTAAGTCGCGCACATATCTGGGATATTTCCTCCGTGCAGGCGCTCGATATGGCCATTCTGAAATTCCGCCGTGACGGGGCCGAGGTCGACATCGTCGGCATGAACGAAGCGACCGAAACCATCGTCGACCGGCTTGCCATTCATGACAAGCCCGGCGCGATGGACAAGCTGATGGCGCATTGAACGAGGAGCAAGACAGATGACACAACAAACTCAAAAGATTGTCGCCCTTGTGGACGGCTCGCTCTATTCGACAAGCGTCTGCGACCATGCCGCATGGATATCCCAACGCACCGGCGCCCCGGTCGAACTGATCCATGTCCTTGGCCGCCGCGAGGCACCCGAGAAACAGGATCTCTCCGGTACCATCAAGCTCGGGGCGCGCACCGCGCTGCTCGAAGAGCTGGCCGAACTCGATGCCCAGCGCGCCAGGCTCATCAGCCACCGTGGCCGCGCCATTCTCGAAGACGCACGCAGCATCCTCGACAAGGCCGGCGTGACCGACATCACCACCCGGCTGCGGCACGGTGATATCGTCGAGGCCGTGGCCGAGGTCGAGGTCGAAGCCGATGCGCGCGTCGTTCTGATCGGCAAACGCGGTGAAGCGGCCGATTTCGCCAAAGGCCATCTCGGTTCCAACCTCGAACGTATCGTGCGCGCGAGCCATAAACCCGTCTTTGTCGCCTCGCGCGCATTTCAGCCGATTGCAAGAATTCTGGTCGCCTATGACGGTGGGATTTCGGCGATGAAGGCCATCGACCACATCGCCCGCTCGCCACTATTTCAGGGGCTGGCGATCCATGTCGTCACCGTGGGAAATGAGACTGCCGAAGTGGCGAAAGGGCTGGAAAATGCCAAAGCCCTCCTAAAGGCCGCCGGGATCGAGGCCGAAACTTCGGTTCTGCCCGGCCAGCCCGAAACCGCGCTCGGCAGGCTGGTGGAAGAGGAAGAGTTCGACATGCTGGTCATGGGCGCCTATGGCCATTCCCGCATCCGCAGCCTGATCATCGGATCGACCACGACGGAAATGATCCGCTCTTGCAAGGTTCCGGTCATCCTGATGCGGTAAGAATGTATCGGATGCGCGGGCGTCGTGATCAACCTTGTGGCGCCGTGGCCCGCTCACTCGGCGGGTGCTTTGGATCCTGCGACGGTACCAGCCTCCGACCCCAGCTCCCGTTCAAGTGCGCGCTCGATATGACCACGCGGACGGGTGAACCGGGCCAGCAGGTCATAGATCACCGGCGTCACCACCAGCATCAGCAGCGCCGACAGCGCAAGCCCAGCGATAATCACCGTGCCGATTGCGTTGCGGCTCTCGGCCCCGGCCCCTGTGGCCAGAACCAGCGGCAGCGCGCCCAGAACGGTGGAAAGCACGGTCATCATGATCGGCCTCAGCCGCAGCGCCGCCGCCATGATCACCGCCTCGCGCACGCTCTTGCCCTGATCGCGCAGCTGATTGGCAAATTCGACGATCAGAATGCCGTTCTTGGCCACCAGGCCGATCAGAAGAATGATCCCGATCTGACTGTAAACATTCAGAGAAAGCCCCCCCAGCGCCATTGCATAGACTGCGCCTGCCACTCCCGTGGGCACCGTCAAAAGAATAGTGACCGGATGTATGAAGCTCTCGAACTGCGCCGAAAGAACCAGAAAGACAATGAGCAACGACAGCGCGAATACCATCCCCGCCCCGGCGGATGTGTCCTTGAACGTGCGCGATTGGCCCTCGTAGCCCAGCTTGCCACTGGGCGGTATGATCTCGGCCGCCGCCACCTCGACCCGGGCCAGAACGCTGCCAAGATCCGCGCCCGGCTCCAGCGCACCCGACAACTGGATCGAGGGTAGCCGATCGAACCGGCGCAGCGAGGGGGCCGCAGCATTCTCTTGAACCGTGACCAATGCACCCAACGGGACCAGCGATTGCCCATCTCCCGAACGGATGAAAATGTTGTTGATATCCGAGGGCGAACGCCGGTCGCGTTCCTCGGCCTGGACGATCACCGGGTATTCCCGGCCTCTCGTCATGAATTCCGTCGCTTGCCGCGAGGCCAGCATGGTTTGCATCGTATTGGCAATGACCTCCACGCTGATGCCCAGATCGTCGGCCCGTTCGCGGTCGATCTGCACATCAAGCTGCGGCAGGTTCTGCTCGAAATTGATCTCTGGATTGACCAGCCCCTCTATCTCTCCGGCCCGCTCCTGCAAGGCGTTGGCCCAGTCCTTGACACTGTCGAAATCCGGCCCGCTCACCACCACCTGGATCGGTGTCGAACTCCCGCGCAGGCCAAGCCCCGCCGGTGTGACCGGAAAACCGCGCGCCGACGTCAGATCGCCCATTTTTGGCCCGATCCGCTGTGCCACGTCCGCCGCCGACTGCTCGCGTTCGTCCCAAGGCGCAAGCCGAAAGACGACGAACGAGCGCCACGCCCGGTTGCCCCAGCCGGTAAACGTAAACACCGTTTCGATCACGCCCTCGTCGCGCATCGGTCGCAGGATCTCCTCGACTTGCCGTGCGGCATTGTCTGTGTATTCAAGCGTGCTTCCCTGCGGCGCCGTGAGCGGGATAAATCCCACCCCCCGATCCTCCCGCGGGGCCAGTTCGCGTGGCAGCGCATCATAGAAAAGCACTGCGCCCCCGGTCACTGCACCGCCCAAAACGATGACAATCAGCGGCATCCGCACCGCCCGGCGCAAAACCCTCGCATAAAACCGCTGCACCCCCCCGCGCAGCCCGTCATCGTCAGTGGGCGACGCGCCGGTGCCCTTGCTCAGCACTTTTGAAGCCAGCGCCGGGCAGGCGGTCAGCGCCACGAAGGTCGAAAATGCCACCGTCCCGGCCATGACCCAACCAAACTCGATGAAAAGCCGCCCCACCTGCCCCGGCATGAACGACAGCGGTACGAACACAGCGATCAGCGTGACCGATGTGGCCAGAACCGCGAATGTCACCTGCCGCGCGCCCCTGAGACTGGCCACAAGCGGGCTCTCTCCGTCCTCGATCCGGCGCTGAATGTTTTCCAACACCACGATCGCATCATCCACCACCAGCCCGATCGCCAGCAAGAGCGCCAGAAGTGTCAGGGTGTTGAGCGAGAACCCCCAGGCCCCGATCAGGATGAACGACCCCAGAAGCGACACCGGAATGGTGATCGCCGGGATCAGCGTGGCACGCAGACTGCGCAGGAAGAAGAGGATCACCAGCACTACCAGCCCGAGCGAGACCATAAGCGCCAGCACAACCTCGCGGATAGACGCACCTACGAAAAGCGCATCATCCGACCCCACCATGATCTCCATCCCTTCGGGCAGGGTCGGGCGCAGAGAGTCGAGCTCGGCCCGCACGGCGTTGGAAATCTGAAGGGTGTTCGACTGGCTCTGGCGCTGCACGGCCAGGCCGACCGCATCGCGCCCGTCACTTCGCGCTATGGTGGAATCGTCTGCCACCCCCGCCTCGACCCGGGCCACATCACCCAGCCGCACCGGGTATCCCGCCACCCGGTCGAGAACCACGTCGCGGAAATCGTCGATGCTCTGCAACCGGCTGTTCAAGCGCACGGTCAACTCGCGGTCGCGGGACGTCACCTTGCCCGCGGGCAGCTCGATATTGTTGCGCAGAAGGGCTTGTTCCACATCCGCCACGGTCAGCTTGCGCGCTGCCAGCGCCCGCCGGTCCAGCCAGATGCGCACAGCAAAGGACCGCTCACCGTAAATGACGATATTGGCCACGCCATCCAGCGTGGCCAGCCGGTCGACAACGAAACGGTCCACGTAGTCGGTGATCTCGGCGGTGGTCATACGGTCCGATGTTACCGCCAGCCGCATCACCGGGTCGGCATCGGCATCGCTTTTCTCGACATCCGGCGGATCGGCTTCCTGAGGCAGATTGGCACGCACGCGGCCAACCGCGTCGCGCACGTCGTTGGCCGCCACGTCGATATCGCGCCCGGTGTCGAACTCGATCGTGACGCGCGACCGGCCCTGGCGACTTTCAGAACTGATCGAGCGTATCCCCGAAATCGAGGCGACCGCCCCCTCGATGGTTTCGGTCACATCCGTATCGATAACCTCGGGGGCTGCACCGCGGTAGGTGGTCGTGATTGTCACGACAGCATTGTCCACATCCGGCAATTCGCGAACCGAGATCTCGCGCAGCGCGCTCAGCCCGAACACGATCAACAAAAGGCTCGCCACCGCCGCCAGAACCGGCCGGCGCACCGAAATGTCAGATAGGGTCACGATTCCGCCTCGTCCGTCATCTCGGACTCGCCCGACGTGCCGGTGTCCTCCAGCACGTCAACCTTAATGCCATCACGCACACGGTGCAGCCCCCGCACCACGACCTCCGCGCCCTTTTCGAGCCCCGACAGGATCGCGACCTCTCCCTCGCGCCGCACGCCGGTCTCCACCGTGACGCGCCGCGCCACGCCTTCCTCGACGCTGAAGACATAGGTTTCCGCAGCCTGAAAGATTATCGCCTCTTCCGGCACGACGACATGTTCGGCCTGTCCCAAGGTCAGTTCCAGCGAAATGAACATTCCCGCGGGCAAAATACCTTCGGGGTTCGGGATAACGGCGCGGGCACGAAATGCACGGCTCACCGGATCGATCCGGGTGTCCACGGCCTCGATGGCGCCTTCAAAAATGCGGTCCTCGAACGCGGCGCTGGTGGCCTTGATGGTCTGGCCCTGGCGAATCCGCGCAAACAAGGTCTCGGGCAGCGAGAACTCGACTACCACCACCGAAAGATCATCCAGCCGCGTGATCGACTGCCCTTCAGCGACACGTGCGCCCTCATCGACCTCGGCAAGCCCTAAGATGCCGGCAAAGGGTGCACGAATCGTCCGATCCTCCAACCGCTGGGTCGCGCGATCGATCCGCGCCCGCGTTTCGGCCAGCCGCGCCACCGCCTCCTCAAGCGTGGCCTCGGCCACCGCGTTGGACAGCTTGAGTTGAGTTGACCGTTCCACCGCTTGCACGTGCTCTTGCAAACGCGCCTTGATCTCGGCCAGGTTGGCACGTTCGATCGTGTCATCGAGGCGCGCCAGGACATCGCCCTTATCGACGCTCTGGCCCGGGGTGAAATTCAGCTCTTCGATCCGGCCAGAGGTCTCTGGGACGATTTCCACCGATTGCCGCGCCCGTGTCGTGCCGACTGCCTCGACCGTATCGCGCAACACCCGCAACTCGGCTCTTGCGGCCTCCACCCCCGCGACCCGCGAGCCACCACCTGCTTGCGACGGTGCCGCCTCTTCGGACGCGAAATAACGCTGATACCCTTCGTATCCGCCATAGCCAAGCACGACCAAGACGCACAGAACAAGCAACTGTTTCCAAAGGGCCATGCGGGCTTTCCGACTCCTGATCCCGGCGCGAAAGCGCGCGCGCCCCAACCTTAAGGGGCGAATACGGCATATTACAACACCAACCGTACCCCTCACGAACTGGTGTTCACAAGCCGATTACGGTGCAGGCACAAGATCGGATCACACAACCCCCACCGCGTTCAGTCGCCCAAGAACATGAAAAAGCCGGGTGCACAGGACACCCGGCTCTACTGATCATTTCCGTGAACAGCCCACGATGAGGGCGGGCACAACATGTCGTTCGTTACGCGGCCAATTGAGGAGCTTTGCGTTCCGGCGCCTCGACAAAGGCGCCGTGCAGCAATTTGATCGCGGTGTCACAGGCATCCTCGGGCACGACAAACTGTACGTCGACGCTACCGGGAACATGCTGAACCGCGCGCACCCCGACATCACCCTCGCGCAGCGCGGCGAGACCACGCTCGACACTGTGCAAACCTTCTAGACTGCGCCCGATCACCGCAACCAATGCAAGCCGCGTGAGCCGCAGCTCGGCATTGGGGAAATGCGCAGTCAGATCGCGCTCGACCCGGCGCAGCGCCTTGCGCGACGCATCGAGATAGTGGGTAATCGTATTGGCATTAGTCGCCTTCGACACGATCCGCACCTTGTGCCGCGCCAGAACCTCGAGCACCTTGGAATCATACCCTTTGACGCCAACCATGTCCTGTTCAAAGAGCTCCAGCGCCGTCACCGGCAGCCCGGTCACGATCTCGACTGCTGCGTTTTCAGCGGGCTCCTCGTCAATCAAGGTGCCAGGATCGTCGGGGTCGAACGCATTGGTTACGCGCAGCGGGATCCCCGCCCTGCGCAGGATCTTGGCCGCATTGGGATGGATTGCCTCCATCCCGAGATTGGAAAGCTGATCGGCCACGTCATAGTTGGTGTGCCCGAGCTTGCGCACCGCATCCTCGCCGACCAGCTTGGGGTCGGTCGAACTGAGGTGAAATTCCTTGTGAATGATCGCCTCGGCGGCTTCGGTCTGCGCGGCGATGTTCGAGAACGTAACCTCGGAATAGCCGCGGTCATATTCACGCATCAAACCCTCGCTGCACTGGGCATAGCCGGTAACGATCGGCAATTCGCTGGCCATATCCACATCCGCGAACCCCGCCGCGATCCGTTCTTCGAGCGTGTATTCATTCTCGTCTCGCCAGCCCGACAGATCGACAAAGCGCGCGTTGACACCGGCGCGCTGCAATGTCAGCGCAGCCACGAAGGCCGAATGCGCCTCGCCCAGCCCGGCCAGCAATTCGCGCGTGACCGCCATGTGATCAGACAGGCGGAAATGGCCATAGGAGCATAGCCTTTGCAAGTCGATCAGGCAGGAACGCGCGCCCTCGATCCGCTCGCGCACGAACTCGCTCGCTTGCGTACGATCACCAGGTTGGTCAAGCACAGCCTCATGCGCGGCGACCATCTCCTCGCTGACCCGGGTCAGCGCGTCATGCCAACCGTGCGCGCTTTCATCATTGGCGAAAAGCTCGTAAACGCCGGCCTCGCCGGTCTTCTTGTGCTCGAGCAGCAGGTCAGTGATCCCGCCAAAGGCCGAAACGACGAATACCCGGTTGTAAAGCTCGGCCCCTTCGCGGTTGCCGATCAGAAGCGTGTCGCGCAACTCATCAAGCCGCGACATCGACGTGCCACCGATCTTCTCGACGGTGTGTTTCTGGAGTGTCATTCTTTCCGGCCCGGAGGTATCGCCCCGGGCCCCTCTTTCAACTGGTTTCTAGCGCGTAGGAGCCGTCGGCCTGGTGCACTTCGTTGCCGGTCACCGGCGGATTGAAGCAGCACGCCATCACGAGTTCTTCCTCGGCTCGCAGGATGTGGCGGTCATGCTTGTTGAGCGCGTACATCACCCCGGGATGAATCTCGTGTGTCTCGCCGGTGGCAATGTCGGTGATCGACCCTTTGCCTTTCATGCAATAGACGCTCTCGAAGTGGTTCTTGTATTCGAACTCATGCTCCGATCCCTCTTCGAGAAAGGTGATGTGGAACGAGAACCCCATCCCGTCATCGGCCAGAAGCATCCGAACGCTGGTCCATTGCGCGTCTGCCACGACACGGTCGCGCTCGTTCTCGACGATCTTGTTGAAATCTCTCACGATCATTGGATTACTCCGCTGCCATCTTGGTTGTGTCGAGAACCTCGCGCGCAGCATCAAGCAGAATGCTCAGCCCTTTGCGCAGCGTTTCTTCGGACGTTGTCAGCGGCGCCAGGATCTTGACCACCTCATCTTCGGGGCCCGATGTCTCGATCACAAGGCCCTTCTTGAAGGCGCGCGCGCAAATCTCGCCGGCGAGTTCACCCGATCCGACATCCACGCCACGCATCAGCCCCCGGCCTTTCATGTTCGAGCCCTCGACCATCAGCGCAAGACTTGCCAGCCCCTCGGCGATCACGTCCGCCTTCACGGCAAGTTCCTTTTCGAACGCGTCGTCCTTCCAGAACTTCTCGATCGCCACCTTTGCGGTGACAAAGGCATGGGTATTGCCGCGGAAGGTGCCGTTATGCTCGGCCGGGCCGAACACGTCATGTTCGGGACGCACCAGCACGAGGGCCATCGGCAGGCCGAAACCCGAGACCGATTTCGCCATGGTAACGATGTCAGGCTCGATCCCCATCTTCTCGAAGGAAAAGAAAGTGCCCGTCCGGCCACATCCAGCCTGGATATCGTCGACGATCAACAGAGCGCCATGTTCGTGGGCCAATTCGGCCACCCGCTTGACCCATTCGGGCCGCGCGGCATTGAGCCCGCCTTCGCCCTGAACGGTTTCCAGCATGATCGCGGCAGGCGCATCCATGCCGGACGAGCGGTCGGACAACATCTTCTCCAGCAACTCGGCCGTGTCGAAATCCGGACCCATGTACTCATCGAACGGCATCCGCGTGACACCGTTGAGCGTCATGCCCGCACCACCCCGGTGATAGCTGTTACCGGTTGCGGCCAGCGCGCCCATCGTCACACCGTGAAACCCGTTGGTAAAGGCGATGACATTCGTGCGCCCGGTCACCTTGCGCGCCAGCTTCATCGCCGCTTCGACCGCGTTGGCGCCGGTCGGACCGGTGAACATAACGCGGTGATCCATTCCGCGCGGTTGCAGGATATGCTTCTCGAAACTTTCGAGGAAATCCGCCTTGACGTCGGTATGCAGGTCCAGCGCATGGGAAAGCCCGTCACTCATGACATGCTCGACCAGCGCGTTCTTCATGTCCGGGTCGTTGTGTCCGTAGTTGAGCGAGGAGCACCCCGCCAGAAAGTCGATATAGCTGCGCCCTTCGGCATCGGTCATTTCCGATCCCTGCGCGCTTGTGAACACCGTGTCGAAGCCACGGCAATACGAGCGCACTTCGGATTCGCGTCGCTCGAAGACAGAAATTTTGGATGACTTGTCAGTCATTGTGTATCCTTTTGGGATTGCTTTGATTTCGTTGTTTGTCGCGGCTGGCGTTCGGGAGCCTTTCAGGCCGCCTTGCGCAGCGTCTCGCGTTCCAGCGCGATAGTGACCATGTGTTCGGTCTCGTGGCGCCCGCGGAAATGCAGCGACTGGGTGAAATGGGCCTGGGCGTCGATCGTGCCGTCGCGCAGGTCCGAGAACTTGCGGAACAGCGCCCAGCTTGCCTCGTTGTCTGCGGTGATCGTGGTCTGGAGCCGGTTCACCCCGTCGCATTCGTCGCGACCGATCAGGTGATCGAGCATCAGGGTGCCAAGTCCCATGCCACGCGCCTTGGATGACACGGCGACCTGCCAGACAAAGAAGGTCTCGGCATCATAGGGCAGCACATAGCCCGAGACCCACCCCATGATCTCGCCATCGATCTCCGCGACCACACAGGTGTCGCGGAAATGATCCGCCTGAAGCAGGTTGCAATACATCGAGTTCTCATCGAGCGGCTTGCAGGCGCGCACAAGTTCCCAGATAGCCGCGCCATCCGCGGCCTCGGGCTTGCGCAGAACCGGCTGTGCCTTCTTCCTGAGCTGCTCAACTGCATGGGTCATCTGAATGGGCCTCCTATTGCTTTGGAAAGCTAAGTAACAAGTTCTGGAGTTTATTTCAAGTATCAAAGCATTTTTTCGGCAAGTACAGTCAATTTTAGATCGATCAGGCCGATTTCCTTTGAAAATTCTGCATAAATTGCTTAGATTGTCCTTTGCATAATTATTACAGGAGGCGATTGAACTTGAACTTTCCATCTGCCAACATTCTCGCGTTTCACCGCAAGGGGAAGACCATGGACCGCATCGACTCGAGTCTTGTCGCGTTGCGCCGCATCCTGCGCGCAACCGATCTTTACGGGCGTGACCTTGCACAATCCGCCGGCCTCACCGCCGCCCAGTTCCGGGTGCTGCAACTGGTTGCGGAAAAGGGTGATGCCACCGCCACCGCGATCGCCCAGCGCATGCGCGTCTCGCAGGCGACCGTGACCTCGCTGGTCGACAAGCTCGTGGCCAAGGGCGTTGTGGTGCGCGAGAAATCGCAGACCGACCGCCGCCAGATCAATATCTGCATCACCGACAAGGGGCGCGAAACCATCGCCGACGCGCCGGATGCACTGCAACAGCGCTATGTGCGCAAGTTCCAGTCGCTTGAAGATTGGGAACAGGCGATGATCGTCTCCTCGCTCGAACGGGTGGCCACGATGCTCGACGCGGAGGATCTCGACGCCTCGCCCGTGCTCGATTCCCGCGACATTCGTTCCGGCACCTGACTGACGATCTTCTCGCGAAAGATCGTCGGCTCAGAACCGCGGCAACTCCCCCTCTGGGACAATCAGCCCGGCCCCCGTCGCCTTGACAACATCCGCCACGCTCAGCCCCTCGGCGATCTCGCGCAGGTGAAAGCGCCCCTCTGCCACATCGACCACCGCCATGTCCGTGAACACCCGGTTCACACAGGCAGTTGCGGTCAACGGAAGACTGCATTGCTCCAGCAGCTTGGGGTTGCCCTTGCGATCCACATGCGTGGTCAGGACCACCACCCGCCGCGCCTTCTGCGCCAGTTCGATGCCCCCGCCCGCCCCGGGCGAGAACTTGCCCGGGATCTTCCAGTTGGCCAGGTCGCCGTTCTGCGCCACCTCGAAGGCGCCCAGCATCGTGAGATCCAGCCGCCCGCTTCGCACCAGCGCGAAACTCACCGCACTGTCGAAGAAGGCGCTGCCCGGAATGGTCGAGACATAGGCGCCGCCCGCGTCGATCAGGTTCCGGTCGGCCTGCTCATACGGCAATGTCGGGCCGATCCCGGAAAGCCCGTTCTCGGTATGCAGGCAGACCGGGAAATCCGCCGCCAGATGGTCGATCACCCGCGTCGGCAACCCGATGCCGAGATTGACGACCATGCCCCGCGCGATCTCGCGTGCCGCGCGGGCCACCATCCTGTCACGCACGTCTGACAACGCCATACTCCTCGCCCAATGCGCCCAGCGGCACCACGTGATCCACGAACGGCCCTGGTGTGTGCACCTCCTCTGGCACGATGCCGCCGGGCGCCACCACCACTTCGGCCTCGGCGACCACCCGGTCGGCGGCCATCGCCATCAGTGGGCTGAAATTCCGCGCCGCCGCCGCATAGCACAGGTTGCCGAACGTGTCGGCGCGCGCCGCATGGATCAGCGCCACGTCGGCGCGCAACGCGGATTCCAGAACCCCCTCGCGCCCGCCAAGCTCAACCCTCGTCTTGCCCTCGGCCAACTCGGTCCCCAGCCCGATATCCGTCACGAAACCCATAAGCCCGGCGCCGCCCGCGCGCACCCGCTCGGCGAGCATGCCTTGCGCACAGAACTCGACCTCGATATCGCCAGCGTTCATCATCGCCATCGCCCGCGCGTTGAGCCCGATATGCGTCACGATCAGCTTTTTCACCATCCCCGCCGCCAGCAAGTGATCGACCCCCATGCCCTTCTCGTTGGCGTCGTTCTTGATGATGGTGAGATTCTTCGGCCCCTGTCGCACCAATTCACGTATGAGCGCGAAAGGCGTACCTGGCACGCCGAACCCGCTCAGCATCACCGTGGCGCCCACGCCGATCCGCGACACCGCCTCTTCCAACGCACAGCTCTTGTCGGCCAGCTTCATGTTTCCCCCTCGCGTGCCAGACGGGTAAACCGCACACCCGCCAGCGCCATCGGCAGGTCATTCGCAAAGCTCTCGAACCCCAGCCGGTCATAGAATCGCACCGCGCCGCCATTGTCGCGAGCCGCGGTCAGCGCCAAATAAGCCGCCCCCCAGCGCGCTGCCGCCTCCCGTGCCACGGCAGCCAGCAACCGGCGGCCCAGCCCGCTTCCACGCTGTTCCGGCGCAATCCAGAGATCCTGCACATAAACCCCCGGCTCACCCCGCAAGGTCGAGAAATGCCGGAAATAGAGACACATCCCGCAGGCATCGGCCCGGGACTCGGCAATCAATGCCTCGAAGAACCCCGCACCCCATGGACCATTGCGGCGCAGCCCATCGGCATTGCCTGTATGAAGGTCATGATCGCCCAAGTGCTCGGACAAGGCCCGCAACATCGCGTCCATCGTATCGACGTCCTCCTCGGTCGCCGGACGTATCCGCACCTCGCTCACGCCGCGCGTCCGGTCTCAAGCCCGACCTCGGCCGCGAAATGCTCGAGCGCCCCGCTCAGTCCCTCGATGATCTCGTCGATCCCCTCGTCGCCCACGATCATCGGCGGGCAGACCAGGAAGTGATCGCCTTCGAGCCCGCCGCGTGTACGCCGCGAATAGATGATCAGACCCTTGTCATAGGCTATATCGACCAGCCGGGAATGCGCGTTCAGATCCTTGGGCAGTGGCGTCATGCTCTCGCGGTCGCTGACCAGTTCGAAGGCGAGCAATAGCCCCTTGCCACGCACATCACCTATGAACGGGAACCGCTGCATCAGCGCCTCGAGCCGCGACTTGAGCCGTGCACCCATCCGCTCGGCATTGCCAATCATGTCTTGGCGCGCGATCTCATCGAGGACCGCGACACCGGCTGCACAGGCCAGCGGGTTGCCCGCATAGGTATGCCCATGCACGAACCCACCCTTGTCGAGCAGCGCCTCGACGATGTCCTCGCGCGCAATCATCGCGCCCAGCGGCACGTAACCACCGCCGAACCCCTTGGAAATGCAGATGATATCCGGCACCGTCTGCCAATGCTCGGCGCCCCAGAACTTGCCCGTGCGCCCGCCGCCCGACATCACCTCGTCATGGATCAGCAGCACGCCGTAGCGGTCACATATCCCGCGAATGCGCTGCATGTAGCCCTCTGGCGGCACCAAGGCCCCGGTTGATGCCCCGCCCACCGGCTCGACGATGAAGGCCAGCACCGTTTCCGGCCCCTCGTCGCGAATCTTCTGCTCCAGCATGTCGGCATAATGGTGGCCCGTCGCCACGTCCTCCATATCAAGACCGTCGAGATAAGCGCGCGGCGCGGGAATCTTCGGCATCCGCATCAGCATCGGGTCAAAGGGCGCGCTCATCGGCGCATATCCGGTCACCGCCAGCGCGCCCAGCGTCGCCCCGTGATAGGACGGCATCCTCGAAATAACCTTGAACCGCTGCGCCTCGCCCTTCGCGATCGCGTATTGCCGCGCAAGCTTGATCGTGCTTTCCACTGCCTCGGACCCGCCCGAGACGAAAAACACCTTGTTGAGGCCCGGCGGCGACAGTTCGGCCGTCCGTGCCGCCAGCGCCTCGGAGGCTTCGGTCTGGAAATGCAGCCTATAGCCGAAGGTCGATTTCTCCATCTGCGCACGCATCGCCGTCAGAACGGCCGGGTTGGAATGGCCGATATTGCTCACCATCGCGCCGCTCGAGCCGTCAAGATAGCGTTTGCCGGCCTTGTCCCACATGTAGATGCCCTCGGCACGGTCGAGTTCCGGCCGCGCCAGGCGGCTTTGATAGAATAGATGGCTCATTCACGCCTCGTTCGCCAATACACTGCAATCGTCAGGGTTCAGAACCACCGACACCTCGTCCCCTTCGGCAAAGGGCACCCGATCAATCATGTTCATCGCCTGGAGCTGGGTCTCGCCAATCCGCACGAAGTAACGCGCCAGCTGGCCCTGATAATCAACCGCCTCGACCACGCCGCGCGTCGAAACCGTGCCTTCGGGGGCCGCCCCTTCGGCAAGGTGCAGCTTCTCCGCCCGCATGATCAGCTTGCCTTTTGACGCATCGCCCAGATTGGTGGCACGGCTCGCCCGCAGAGTGACCGCCCCGAAATGCGGCACCTCGAGCGTCACATCATCCGCACCGCGCCCCTTCACATCGACATCCACGATATTGGACGCGCCAAGGAAGTTGGCCACGAACACGCTCGCCGGGTTATTGTAGACCTCTGCGGGTGCGCCAACCTGTTCGACCCGGCCATCGCTCATCACGATGATTCTGTCGGACATGGCCAGCGCCTCGGACTGGTCATGCGTGACAAAGATCGTCGTCACCCCGACCCGGTGCTGAATGGCCTTGAGTTCCACCCGCATCTCTTCGCGCAGGTTCGCATCCAGCGCCGACAACGGCTCGTCAAGCAACAGCACATCCGGCTCGATCACGATCGCACGCGCCATGGCGATCCGCTGTTGCTGGCCTCCCGATAACTGGCTGGGATACCGATCCTCGACCCCCGGCAGCCGCACGATATCGAGCGCCTCGCGCACCTTTTGCGCCGCGTCTGTCTTGCTCACACCCCGGTATTTGAGGCCGAAGGCGATATTCTCGGCGATGGTACGGTGCGGAAACAGGGCGTAGTTCTGGAACACCAGCCCCAGGTTGCGCTTGTGGATCGGCACATCGTTGATCCTCTTGCCCCCGATCAGGATGTCCCCGCCGGTGGGTCTCTCCAACCCGGAGATCATGCGCAGGATCGTCGTCTTGCCACATCCTGACGGACCCAGCAGCGTGGTGAATGTTCCCTCCTCGAACACCACATCGGATTCATGCACCGCCTTCAGGATACCAAAGGACTTGGTGATTTGCTTGAGTTCGACGCGGGCCATCGCGTGCCATCCCCGTTCTGGTCAGTTTCTGTTGGGACCGGGCCACGCGGAGCCCCGCGCGGCCCGGCCCGATGGTTTCAGCCCTGGATCAGCCGCCCTTCTTGACCCGGTTCCACATCGCGCCCTGCTTCTTCTCATGCGGGTTCCACGTCTCCGGGTTGCGGAACACCAGCGCCTCGAGCTTGCCGGTGGGGTCGAATGCCGGCAAGTTCTGCACTTCCTCGGGCATGTCGATCTTGGTCGGATCAAGCGCCGACGGGTATTTCTGACCTGCCGCCACCGCGATCGAGGTTTCCGGATCGAGCATGAAGTTCAGGAGTTCTTCCGCCTCTTCGATCGGCGAACCTTCGAGCACGAACATCGACTCCATCCATGCCAGCCCGTTGGGCGGATCCATGTAACCGATCGGATGCCCTTGCGCCTGAAGCGCGGCCACCCGGCCCGACCAGGCCTCGGTTACCCAGATCTCTTCCTTGGCCAGGAGATCCATCAGTTCCGCGCCCGAACTCCAGTATTTCAGAACCAGGTCGCGATGCTCGCGCGCCTTGTCCCAGACCGCGTCCCAGTCCTCGATGTTGTTGGGGTCCTGCCCCGATTGCAGCGCGCCGTACCACGCCCGGTTGGCCCAGTCGCCGCCCCAGCCGCCGATCTTGCCCTTGAGCTCCTTGTCAAGCAGCAGGTCAGCGCCCAGCTCCTTCGCCTTTTCTTCGCTGATGTGCTTGGTGTTATAGGCAATGCCCGTGGTCCCGTAATTGTAGGGCACCGCCGAAAGCCCATCGGGCGTGATCGCGCGGAACGCCTCGATCATCGCGGTCATCACGTGCTCGAGGTTGGGAATGTTGTCCTCGTTCAGAACCACATGATAGCCGTTATCGACCCAGCGCTTGTACCAGCTCACTCCCGAACTATGCAGGATGTTATGGCCCGAGGTGCTGCCTGCCGCCTTGATCTTGGTCAGAACCTCGTTCTCGCCGCCAAAGGTGGCATCGACCACCTCGTTCCCGGTGGCCTCCTCGTAGGGATCGAAGGCATGCTTGCGCAGCGCTTCCGAGACCACGCCACCCCAGCCCTCGAAATGCAGTTCGGCGCCGGCGGCGCGGGCCTGGCCCGCCATCGCCGTCATGATCCCGCCCGAAAGCCCGGCTGTTATCCCGGCCGACCCCAGAAGGCCAAAGAAGGTGCGGCGATCCACATCGCCGTTGCCCACCGCCTCGCGCAGCTTCTCATAGCGTTTGGTGCTGTCCATTTTCCTGGTCATCATACTCTCCTTGTTGGTGGTTTATCGTTGGTCGTTTCCTGTCGGTCGGGTCATATCTTCCTGCGCGAGAAATAGCGCGCCAGCCCACCCGCCAGGAGCGGCAGGCCGACCGTGATGCAGATCATCACGAAGCCCAGCGCGTTGATTTCGGGGCTGACCGAATGGCGCAGCATCCCGAAAATCTGCGTCGGCACCGTCTCCATGCCCGACGGACGCCAGAAGATCGTCGCGGTGATGTTGTCGAACGAGATGGTAAAGGCAAAGAGCGCCCCGGCAAAGATCGCAGGCAACAACAACGGGAATGTCACCGAGAAGAAGGTCTGCATCGGACTGGCCCCCAGTGAGCGTGCCGCTTCCTCGTACTCGCGGCGTATGCCCACCAGCCGTGCCTGCACCACCAGCACCACGAACGGCAGCGCGATGATCGAATGCCCCAGCAGCAGCAGGGTAAAACTGCGCGGCATGTGCAACCAGCGCAGAAAGATCAAAAGCCCCACCGCCAGCACCGTCTCGGGCACAAGAACCGGCGAGATCAGAAAGGTCGTGACCCAATCCTTGCCACGGAATTGATAGCGCACCAATGCCATCGCGGCCAGGATTCCGATCGTCGTTGCCACCAGCGCAGTCAGCAAACCGAGCGAGAACGAAGTGCGAAACGCCCGCATGATCGCCTCGTTCTCGAAAAGCGCATGGAACCAGCGCAGGCTCAGCCCCTCGATCGGGAAGCCCCCGAATTGCGAACTGTTGAAGGCCAGCAGCAGGACCACCGCGATCGGGGCGAACATGAAGGTGTAAACCATGATCGTGTAGAACCGGATAAAGGCCCATGCGTTCATGCCCATGTCTCCCTCACCCGAATGCCTTGGACAATTGGTTCAGCCCCATGAAACGGCTGTAGAGAATCACCACCGAGCCCAGCAACACCAACAACGTGAAGGAGAGCGTTGCCCCCATTGGCCAGTTGAGCTCCGTCACCACCGAATCGTAGATCAGGTTGCCGAACAGGAAATCGCTCGGCCCGCCAAGGATCAGCGGCGTCACATACGATCCACCGGTCAACACGAAAACCAGCAGGCTCCCCGCCGCCAGCCCCGGCAGTGACAGCGGCAGGGTCACTTCGCGAAACGCCTGCCACGGCGTCGCCCCCAGCGTGCGCGCGGCCGGTTCGAGGTTCCGGTCAATGCCTTCGAGGCTCACGTAGATGTTCAGGATCATGTAGGGCAGGAACACGTGGATCAGCCCCACCATGACCGAGAATTCGTTGAACATCATCCGCACCGGCGCGTCCGCCAGCCCCAGCCACTGGAACAACCCGTTGAGCGCCCCCTGGTTGCCCAGAATGTGAATCCAGCTCAGCGTTCGGATGATGAAACTCACCCAGAATGGCAGGATCAGCAGCAGTAAAAGCAGCCATTTGTGCCGGAATGTCGTCATCGCGATGAAATAGGCCGGCAGGTATCCCAGAACCGCCGCCAATACCGTCACCACGACCGAGATCTTCAGCGTCTTCCAGATCGCGCTGTGATAGTAATTGTCGCTGAAAAGCTGTTCCCAGTTGCCGAACTGAAACGCGACGCGGTCAACGGCAAGATCAACATTCTCGTAAAAGGAATAAACGAGGATGAACGACATCGGGATCACGACAAGCGCCATGATCGCGATGAACGCCGGGGTCAGCAGCACCATGGGCCGCTTGTCGATCGGGGTGGCGGTTTCGGGCATTGCGTCCGTTTGCTTTTGGATTCCCTGTGAGAAAACGGTTGCATGGTGTAAGGAATTGCCCAAATTGATAATCCTTATGAAGCACATCAATCCAATCAATGCCGAGCAGCAACCTGACCGTTTCACCGCCAATCTGGACTGGAACCTGCTGCGCACCTTCATCGTGATCGTCGAAGAGGGCTCGATCACGCGCGCCGCCCATCGCCTGTTGCGCGGCCAGCCCGCGATCAGCCTTGCGCTGCAACGGCTGGAACAGGAATTCGGCACAAGGCTGATCGACCGCGGGCGCGGTCATTTCGCGCTCACCGCCGCCGGGCGTGCGCTCTACCGCGAGTGCCTGGATATCCATGCCGGCATCGCCAAGCTGCGCGAGGCGACAACGCTGGCCCAATCCGAGATTTCCGGCCATGTGACCATCGCGCTGGCCAGCCACGTCATCACGCCGCTGCTCGATGACCTGCTTGGCCGGACCTACCGCGCCCATCCACGCGTGACCTACCGGATTCACTCGGCCACTTCGGCCAACGTGGCCGCCGCCGTTCAGGACCGCACCGCCAGCTTCGGCATCTGCCTGGTGAACCGGCGCTTTCCCGATCTTGATTACGGGCACCTCTACCGCGAATTCTTCGGCTTCTACTGCGGCCCGTCGCACCCGCTTTTCGGGCATGAGGGGCTGGGCGTCGAAGCGCTCAAGGGGCTTGATGCAGTCTCGTTCGAAACCGACGATCTCAACGATGCGCTGCGCCCCGTGGCGCTGCTGCGCCGCCAATACGAACTCGATCAGCGCATCGTCGGCCGCTCCTCGCATCTTGAAGAGGTGCGACGCATGATCCTGTGCGGTCTCGGCATCGGCGCCCTGCCCGTCCATGTCGCGCAGCCCGATGTCGAACAGGGCCGGTTGTGGCGCCTGCCGCCCTATGACGATCCGCCCACCGTCGATATCTACCTGCTGACCAACCCGCGCAAACGGCTCAACCGCGCCGAAAAGCTGATGATCGACGCTTTGCAAGACGCGATCGCCAACAGCCCGCTCGCCGAACGCACCTATCCGTCGGCCTGACCTGTGCGCCTCACTCGGCCGCGTCGCGGCGCGGCAATACCCAGCCGGGGCGCGGGAAATGGCAGGTATAGCCGCCCGGATAGCGCGCAAGGTAATCCTGGTGCTCGGGCTCGGCCTCCCAGAAATCGCCCACAGGTTTCACTTCGGTCACGACCGGCCCGGGCCACAGCCCGCTGGCCTCGACATCGGCAATGGTCTCTTCGGCCACGCGTTTTTGGGTGTCATCCACGTAATAGATGCCCGAACGATAACTCATCCCGATATCGTTGCCCTGCCGGTTCGGCGTGGTCGGATCATGGATCTGGAAAAACATTTCCAGCAATTGTCGATAGCTCAGCACCTCGGGGTCAAAGATGACCTCGATTCCTTCGGCATGGGTGCCGTGATTGCGATAGGTCGCATTGGGCACATCTCCGCCCGTGTAACCAACCCGGGTCGAAATCACCCCGGGCAGCTTGCGGATCAGATCCTGCATGCCCCAGAAACAGCCACCCGCCAGAACCGCGCGTTCCTCGCTCATTCGTCAGCCCTCCACCTGGTCAAGATAATCGCCATAGCCTTCTTCGGCCATTCGTGCCTTGGGAATGAACCGCAGCGCCGCCGAGTTGATACAATAGCGCAGCCCCCCCAACTCGGGCGGCCCGTCCGGGAACACGTGCCCCAGATGCGAATCGCCATATTTCGAACGCACCTCGGTGCGCACCATCCCGAGCGACGCATCGCGCAACTCTATGATGTGGTCCGGCTCCACCGGCTTGGCAAAGGCCGGCCAGCCGCAGCCCGAATCGTATTTCATGGAACTCGTGAAAAGCGGCTCGCCCGAGACCACGTCGACATAAAGCCCCGGCTCGAAATGCCGGTCGTATTCACCAGTATAAGGCCGCTCGGTCCCGCTTTCCTGGGTGACCCGGTATTGCTCCGGCGTCAGCCGCGCCAGCGCCGCGTCGCTCTTTTCATATGCCATCGCATCCCCTCGCCGTTGTTCATACTCTAGATGGGGCGCGATGCGGCGATATTTCAAGAACCGCGTGCCGAATCTTGATAACTGCCATCCCTCGCCCGCCACTTCATCTTGCACCAAATACTCAAAATCCAACCGACGCCACAGCACCCCGGACAGAAGCGCACGAACCGCCCGATACGCAGCCGGGTCGGTCCGTGTCGGTACGCTCGGCAACACCGCGTCGATCTCGACTTTGGCATGTTGCGCCACGGATTTTCTTGAGGGCACGACGACAGGTTCAGAAGATCCCGGCGCGACAGGCGACCACCAGCACCAACGCAAAAGGGCCGGTCTTCATGACCGGCCCTTCGACTCTGCCATCGGGTGACGCGTTATTCCTGCTGACCGAGGAACATGAGCAGGAACTGGAACATGTTGAGGAAGTCGAGATAGAGGTTCAGCGCCCCGTGGATCGCCGACTTCTCAAGCCATTCCGTATCGCCGTGATGGGCATGAGCGAGATAGGTGCTCTTGATCCTCTGGGTGTCGTAGGCGGTGAGACCCGCAAAGATCAGGACGCCGATCATCGAGATCGCGTACATCATCGCCGGCGACTGGAGGAACCAGTTGATGATCATCGCGACCAGAAGACCGATCACACCCATAATCAGGAAACTGCCCCAGCCCGAAATGTCCTTTTTCGTCGTGTAACCCCAGAGCGACAGCCCCGCGAAGGCGATTGCCGTCACGAGGAAGGTCTGGATGATCGAATAGGACGTGTAGAAGATGAAGATCGAACTGAGCGAAACGCCGATCAGCGCAGCGAAGGTCCAGAAGAAGAGCTGTGCGCCCGCCGCAGAGATACGGTTGGTGAGCGCACCGAAGGCAAAGATCATGCCCAGCGGCGCGAGCATCACCACCCAGCGCAGCGGCGAGGTGTAGATCGCGGCGCCAAGAGCGGTCAGCATCTTGCCGTTGCCGATCTCGCCCACGGCGTTGGCAGGGTCGGTCGTGACAGCAAGCCCGGCAATCGCCCAAGCCGCGAGCGCGGTGATGAGCATGCCGATGGACATGGTGCCATAGACCTTGTTCATATGGGCGCGCAGCCCTTCATCAATCGCGGAAGAGCGGGCACCCGCCGTAGTCCGGATCGTGTTGAGTTCAGCCATCAAAGCCTCCGATTTGAAACATGCTTTCCCGGGCGCGTCATGCTACCGGGCCTTCATTTTGAATATCGGTGAGCCTTCTTCACTTTTCAAGCGTTTCCGAACCGAAGACTGTCGAATTGTCTGTTTCAACCCATGCCCTGATCGAAGTCCGTCATACGGTGATCACGACCTTGCCGGTCGAGGCGCGGCGGCGCAGCAGGTCGAGCCCCTCGGCGGCGCGGTCGAGCGGCAACACGTGGCTGACATGCGGCTCGATTCGCCCCTGGCGATACCAGTCGAGGAGGGTGGAGAGGCTTTGGGTCACGATCGAAGGGCGGAACTTGAGGTAGCCGCCCCAGTAGAAGCCCAGAACATCAACATTTTTAACCAAAAGATGGTTGGCCGGAATCTGCGGCACATCGCCGCTGGCAAACCCGATGACGAGCATGCGCGCCTCGGGGTTGCAGGCGCGCAGGGCGGCGGTGAACTGATCGCCGCCCACCGGGTCATAGACCACGTCAGCCCCGCCCAGCGCCTTGACGCTCTCGCGGATGTCCTGGGTTTGCGCGTCGATGAGGTGATCGGCCCCGGCCCGCGCGGCGATCTCGAGCTTGTCTGCCCCGCGGGCGCAGGCGATGACCCGGGCGCCCATCAGCTTGCCGATCTCGACCGCGGTGAGGCCCACGCCCCCCGCCGCGCCCAGAACCAGAAGGGTTTCACCCGGTTGCAGCCGCGCCTTGTGATCAAGCGCGACATGGCTTGTTCCATAGGCGATCTGAAGCGCGGCGGCATCGGCAAAGGGCATGTCGTCAGGGATGGGTGTGACCCGCTCGGCGGGAAAACAGCCCATCTCGGCCAGCCCGCCCTGCCCGCCGAACACTGCGACACGGGTGCCCGGCGCGGGGCCGGTCACATCGGGGCCCAGCGCGTCGACCACACCCGCGACCTCCATGCCGAGCGTGAATGGCGGAGTGGGGGTCTCCTGGTACCTGCCCTCGCTCATCAGCAGATCGGCGAAATTCAATCCACAGGCGTGGATGCGCAAGCGAATCTCTCCTTTTACGGGTTCAGGCGTGTTAACCTGAGCCAAGCGAGGTGGTGTATTGAAGGTCTCGATCTGGAAGGCGTGCATGACAAGGGCCCTGTGTGAATCTGACGAATCCGGTGACAGGCTCGATACGCCAGTTGGACCGGGTTTTCCACATTTTGCAAGAAGGTCTTTGTTTTCAATGCTTTCCTCGCAAGCTCAACACGCTGGAATAGATTGACGTTAGGGAAGGCTCGCCAAAATCGGGTGTAAAATTGTTGAAATTCCGTACCACCATGCTACAAACGTCAAAGCGCGCATTTGCCCATCTTGGGCTCGGCTCCAGGTTGCCGGCAAAACCCACGATTTCATTTGGGGGTGTGAGCCTGGTTTACGAGGAATGATTTGAAGAGGAGATGTGAATGGCACACCCTGTAGACGTGCATGTCGGAAAGCGCATTCGTCACCGTCGGTGGCTTCTGGGCATGACGCAACAACAATTGGCCGAAAAGGTCGGAATCAAGTTCCAGCAAATCCAGAAATACGAAACGGGGGCCAACCGCGTGAGCGCATCCCGCCTTTGGGATATTTCGGAAGCACTTGATGTTCCGGTGAGCTTCTTTTTCGAAGGAATGGACGTCGAGGCCGAGGTCGCGAAAGACCAGATCGATTCGGTCCCTGCCGACCTCTTTGGCGACAAGGAGGCACTTGATCTTGTGCGCTCCTATTATTCCATTCCCGAGAACCAGCGACGGCGCCTGTTCGATCTTGCGCGTGTCCTGTCCGAGGTTGCCTGAACCGACGGACCGGCTTGAGCCCCGGCGCGGCGCGCGTTACCTCTGGGCCTGATATTGCAGGAAAGGGGCGGCGCACGTGAACGACGACGACATCGAAAGGACCGCCCATGCGATGGCCGATGCCGCGCGACTGGCGGTCCTTCCATTTTTCCGGACCGAAAACCTCGTGGCCGAGGACAAGGGCGACAAGATCGCCGATGGCGGTTTCGACCCGGTGACCGAGGCCGACCGCGCCGCCGAAAAGGCGATGCGCGCGGTGCTCGGGGCACGGCGACCGAACGATTCGGTGATCGGCGAAGAATTTGGAAAATCAAATGGTTCCAGTGGCTTGACCTGGGTTCTCGATCCGATCGACGGGACGCGGGGCTTTGTCGCGGGCAGCCCGACATGGGGGGTTCTGATCGCCGCGTCGGACGAACGCGGCGTGCGTCTCGGGATGATCGACCAGCCCTATATCGGTGAGCGGTTCTGGGGCGGGTTCGGGCAGGCGCGCATGAGCGGCCCGCAGGGCGCGCGGGATTTGAAGACACGTGGCGACCGACCGCTCGCGCAGGCGATTCTCTGCACCACCTTTCCCGAGGTCGGGAGCACGATCGAGGGCGCGGCTTTCCGCGAAGTTTCAAGGGCTTGCAGGTTTACCCGCTATGGGCTGGATTGCTATGCCTACGCGCTTCTGGCGGCCGGTCACATCGACCTCGTGATCGAGGCGGGACTGTCGAACTATGACATCCAGGCCCCCATCGGCGTGATCGAGGCGGCGGGGGGCATCGTCACCGACTGGCAGGGTGGTCCGGCGCTGGACGGCGGTCGGGTGATCGCGGCGGCAGGACGCGCGCAGCACGCGGCGGCGCTGGAGATTCTGGGCCGGGTGGTCGCCGAAGGTTAACGATTCGGCCCGGGCGGGAAACGGGGGGTGACTTGCGTGCACCGCCCGGCTGCTGCCCGGCTGCCGGGTCCGGCACGGGGCACTTGCAGGGCGAGTGTGAACGGGGCGTGCGGCGGGTTTGGCGGAACTTGAGGATTGCCCACGGTTCGACCGATGGGGTGCGCCCGCACGGGTGGGCGCAGAATGCGCCCGCCTAGGGGCGGGCGGGCGCATCCCGTCGCTGCGCGACGGGTCGGGAAAATGGACTTGCCCGGCGCGCCCCTGGCCGGGATACTGGCCCCGGTTGCGCGGTTCTTCGGTCCCTTTTCCACCGCGCCCGACGATTGCAGATGAGGGGGGCAGTCCGAACCCAGGGGACATGCCATGCCCGACATCCTGATCCGCAATGCCGATCACATCCTGACCATGAACGATGCGCGCGACGAGCTTCGCGGTGCCGACATCCTGATCCGCGACGGGGTGATCGCGGAGGTGGGGCACGGGCTCAGCACGACAGGCGACGTGATCGGGGCGGCGGGCTGCGTCGTGACGCCGGGACTGGTCAACACCCACCACCACCTTTACCAGAGCATGACGCGGGCGGTGCCGGGTGGGCAGGACGCGCTGCTCTTCGGCTGGCTCAAGACGCTTTACCCGATCTGGGCGCGGATGGGGCCGGAAGAGATCTTTGCCAGCGCGCAGGCCGGGCTGGCCGAACTGGCGCTGTCGGGCTGTTCGATGACATCGGATCACCTTTACCTTTATCCCAACGGCGCGCGGCTCGACGACACGATCGCGGCGGCGGCCGAGATCGGGCTTCGGTTTCACCCCACCCGCGGCGCGATGAGCATCGGCGAGAGCGCGGGCGGGTTGCCGCCCGATGCGCTGGTCGAGGAAGAGGCGGCGATTCTCGACGATTGCCTCCGGGTGATCGACGCGCATCACGACCCGCGCGAAGGCGCGATGCTGCGGGTCGGCGTGGCACCCTGTTCGCCGTTTTCGGTAAGCCGCGAATTGATGCGCGATGCGGCGCTGCTGGCCCGTGACAAGGGGGTGATGCTGCACACCCACCTGGCCGAGAATGACGAGGATGTCGCCTATAGCCTTGCGACGTTCGGCTGTCGCCCGGGCCAATATGCCGAAGATCTGGGTTGGGTGGGCGAGGATGTGTGGCATGCGCATTGCGTGAAACTGGATGGGCAGGAGATTGATCTGTTCGCGCGCACGGGCACCGGCGTGGCGCATTGCCCCTGTTCCAATTGCCGCCTTGGCAGCGGGATCGCGCCGCTGCGCGACATGCGCGATGCGGGGTTGCGCGTGGGGTTGGGTGTGGATGGATCCGCCAGCAACGACGCGGGGAACCTCATGCTTGAGGCGCGGCAAGCGATGCTGTTGCAGCGGGTGGCGCGCGGGGCCGATGTGATGAGCGCGCGCGAGGCGCTCGAGATCGCGACGCGCGGCGGGGCCGAGGTGCTGGGCCGTCACGACTGCGGCCGGATCGCGCCGGGCAAGCGGGCGGACCTCGCGATCTGGGATGTGGGCGGCATCGAGAGCGCGGGAAGCTGGGATCCGGCGGCACTCCTGCTGGCCGGTCCGGTCGGGGTCCGCGATCTCTTGGTCGAGGGGCGCACGGTGGTGCGCGACGGGCGGATGGTGACGCTCGATCTGCGCGCGGTGCTGGCGCGGCAAAGGGCGCTGGCGGCGCGGCTCGCCGCCGGGGCCTGAGGCCAGGTTGCCCCCCTGAACAGGATGTCGGCTGCGGCGCCGGAGAGGCCGCGAAACCGGCCTCATTCGCCGCATTGCGGCTGTTCCTCGGGCGGGTTTGTGCCTATGGTCCGGGTGAACGGGACAAGGGGCGCGCCATGGACGATCAGGAGCGAATCGCAGAGGACGAAATCCCCGTTGACGAGGAGGGATACGGGCTGAGCCGGCGCGACGTGTCGGCCATTCTCCAGGCCGTGGACATGGACGACCGCAACGCGCTGATCGAGCTGATGGAGCCGTTGCACGCGGCCGACATCGCCGACCTTCTCGAACAGATCGACAGCCATGAACGGCGCCGCCTGATCGCGCTTTACGGGGTCGAGTTCGACGGCGACATCCTGTCGGAGCTCGACGAATCGATCCGCGAGGAAGTGATCGGGGTCCTGCATCCCGAGGTTCTGGCCGACGCGGTGCGCGAGCTGGAAAGCGACGACGTGGTCGACCTGCTGGAAGACCTCGAAGAGCCGCAGCAAAGGGCGATCCTCGGCGCGCTCGACGACGCCGACCGGATGGTTGTGCGCCAGGCGCTGAGCTATCCGGAGGATTCCGCCGGCCGCCTGATGCAGCGCGAGGTGGTGGCGGTCCCCGAGCATTGGAGCGTGGGCGAGGCGATCGACTTCATGCGAGGCGAGGACGACCTGCCGGAGCAGTTCTATCACGTCATCCTGGTCGATCCGCGCCACCGGCCCACGGGATACGTGACGCTGGGCAAGATCATGTCGGCGCCGCGTGCGCAGGCCTTGCAGGAGCTGACCGAGGACAGTTTCCGCACCATCCCCGTCGACCAGGACGAGGCCGAGGTGGCCTATGCGTTCAATCAGTATCACCTGATTTCCACGCCCGTGGTGGACGACGAGGGCCGCCTGGCGGGGGTGATCACCATCGACGACGCGATGATCGTGCTGGACGAGGAGCACGAGGAGGACATCCTGCGCATGGCGGGCGTCAGCGAGGAGGCGAGCCTGTCGGACAACGTGCTGAACACGCTGCGCGGGCGGGCCACGTGGCTGTTCGTCAACCTGATCACGGCGATCCTTGCCTCGCTGGTGATCGACCAGTTCTCGGAGACGATCAACCAGATGGTGGCGCTGGCGGTGCTGATGCCGATCGTCGCCTCGATGGGCGGCAACGCGGGCACACAGACCATGACAGTGGCGGTGCGTGCCATCGCCACGCGCGACCTGACCGGGCAGAACGCATGGCGCATCATCCGGCGCGAGCTCGTGGTCGGGGCGCTCAACGGGGCGCTGTTCGGCCTTACCATGGCGCTGGTGGCGGCGTTCTGGTTCGGGGTGCCGATGCTGGCCGTGGTCATCGGCAGCGCGATGCTGCTGACCCAGACCGCGGCGGCCTTTGGCGGGATCGCGATCCCGATCCTGCTCGACCGGCTGCGGATCGACCCGGCGCTGGCCTCCGGGCCGTTCGTGACCACGGTGACCGACGTGGTGGGTTTTTTCGCCTTTCTGGGGCTGGCGGCATGGGTGTTGCTATGAACGACATGACAGAGATCAAGGCGGCGGCGCGCAAGGCGGGTTTCGCGCGCCGCAAGGCCGCGCACGAGGCGGCGGGGCCGGGTGAGGCCGGGCGGCTGAGCGAGGTTCTGGCCGGGCACAGGGGCGTGCCGCTTTCAGGCTACATGGCGATCCGCACCGAGATCGACCCGATGCCCGCGATGGAGGAAGCCGCCGCGCATGGACCGGTCTGCGTGCCGGTGATCATGGGCCAGGGCCGGCCGCTCAGGTTCTCGCGCTGGCGGCCGGGTTGCGCGCTGCGCGAAGGCCCGTTCGGCGCGATGATCCCGGCAGTGGACGAATTCATCGAGCCCGAGCTCCTGATCGTGCCGCTGGTGGCGTTCGACCGGCGCGGCGGGCGGCTGGGCTATGGCGGCGGATTCTATGACCGCACGCTCGAGATGCTGCGGGCCAAGCGGCCGACGCTGGCCATAGGGTTCGCCTATGCTGCACAGGAGGCCGACGCGCTGCCGCTCGAGCCGACCGATCAACCGCTCGACATGATCGTGACCGAGACCGAGGTGATCGAGGTCGGATAGATGCGAAGGACGGGCGCCTTTCCTGCCGGGTGCAGGTGGAGAGCCGGGATGTTCGAGTATTTTCACCAAGAAAGAGAACCGATCATTCCCACTTGCAAACGAAACCGCCCCGGCACCCCGTTGCGGGGGTGACCGGGGCGGGCAGAGCATGGGCTCTTCCTTGGGCGGTCATCGGCTCTCCAGCCTGTACCGCATCGCCAGCCTCGCGCATCGCCTTTAACAAACCGTGAATCACCGCTCTTTCCTGGGAAAAATACTCACATGCGCGGCCTCGCGGCACGCACCGTGTTTGCGACGGCGCCCGCGGGGGCGGCGTTTCGGGGCCAAGCGAAGCGAGGCCCCCGCCGCGACGCGGCATCGCCGCGGCGCAAGGCCCGGGGCGCTTCGCCGCCGCGTCGCCTGACCTGTGGGCAGGGCTTGCCCCCTGGCGATCTTGGGCCTAGGGATCTCACCATGAAACTGCTTTTTCTGGGTGATGTGATGGGCCGGGCCGGACGGGCCGCCATCAGCGAGCGGCTGCCGCGGCTGCGCGAGGACTGGGGCCTCGATTTCGTGGTGGTCAACGGCGAGAACGCGACCAATGGCGCGGGGCTTTCCGGCGAACATGCAAAGCTGTTGCTGGATGCCGGTGCCGATTGCGTGACGCTGGGCGATCATGCGTTCGATCAGAAGGACATGCTGCAATTCATCGAGACCGAGACGCGGGTCATCCGGCCGGTGAATTTCGCCAAGGTGGCGCCGGGCAAGGGCGCGCGTGTTTTCGAGGCGACGCGCGGGCGCAAGGTTCTGGTGGCGCAGGTGCTGGGGCAGGTATTCATGAAGCGCGCCTTCGACGACCCGTTCAGCCAGATCGAAACCGTGCTCAGGGCGCATCCACTGGGTGGCGCGGTGCAGGCGGTCATCGTGGATGTGCATTGCGAGGCCACGTCCGAGAAGATGGCGATGGGCCTTTGGTGCGACGGGCGGGCAAGCCTGGTGGTTGGCACGCATACCCATGTGCCGACATCCGACACGCAGATCCTGCCCAAGGGTTCGGCCTACCAGTCGGACGCGGGGATGTGCGGCGATTACCTGAGCGTGATCGGCATGGACCCGGCCGAGCCGATGCGCCGTTTCGTCACCGGCATGGGCAAGACCCGCTTCACCCCAGCCATGGGCGAGGCGACGCTGTCGGGGGTCTATGTCGAGACCGATGACCGCACCGGGCAGGCCACGCGCGTCGAAATGGTCCGGCTGGGCGGACGGTTGCAGCCATCGACGCCCTGATGCGCGGGCGGAATGCCGCGTTCTCGCCCGGTCCGGGCGGGATTGTTCCCTGCCGGGGCGGGCTGTATTGATGATTGATGCACAATACCCGCCCCGTATCGTCAGGGCGGCAGATCGGGCGGGACAACAGCCATGATGCAGGTTTTCGCATTTTCCCAGACCGGCGAGGCGATTGTCACGCTGGCCGTGGTTTTGGGCATGTTCGTGCTTTTCCTGCGCGAGAGCTATCCCACCGAGGTGGTGGCGATCGGCGGGGTCGCGGTTCTGCTGGCGCTGGGCGTGCTGCCCTATGACAGCGCGGTGCAGGCGCTGTCGAACCCTGCGCCCTGGACCATCGCGGCGATGTTCATCGTGATGGGTGCACTGGTGCGCACCGGGGCGCTGGATGCATTCACGAGCCTCGCCGACCGCAAGGCGCGGACCAGTCCGAGACTGGCCATCGGGCTGCTGATGGCTTTCGTCGTGCTGGCCAGCGCCGTGGTGTCGAACACGCCGGTGGTCGTGGTGATGATCCCGGTTTTCGTGCAACTGGCCCGGTCGCTGGGGGTTTCCGCCTCGAAACTGCTGATCCCGCTGAGTTACGCGGCGATTCTCGGCGGAACGCTCACGCTGATCGGGACATCCACCAACCTCCTGGTCGACGGGGTGGCGCGGGCGCAGGGGATGGCGCCGTTCACGATTTTCGAGGTGACGCCGCTGGCCGCGATCCTGGTGGCCTGGGGGATGATCTACCTGCATTTCATCGCGCCGCTCCTGCTGCCCGAGCGGGACAGCATGGCGATGCTCCTGTCGGACCGATCGCAGATGAAGTTCTTTACCGAGGCGGTGATCCCGCCCGAAAGCAACCTCATTGGCCGCGAGGTGACCGGCGTGCAGCTTTTCAAGCGCGAAGGGGTGCGGCTCGTCGATGTCATCCGCGGCGATGCCTCGCTGCGCCGCAACCTCGAGGGGGTAACGTTGCAGGTCGGCGACCGGGTGGTGCTGCGCACGCGCATGGCCGAGCTTCTGAGCCTTCAGCGCAACAAGGAGCTCAAGCGGGTGGACCAGGTGAGCGCGGTCGAGACCACGACGGTCGAGGTTCTGATCACGCCGGGCTGCAAGATGGTGGGGCGCAGCCTGGGCAAGCTCAGGCTGCGCCGGCGTTACGGGGTCTACCCGCTGGCAGTGCATCGCAAGAACCAGAATATCGGGCGCCAGCTTGACGACCTGGTGGTGCGGGTGGGCGATACGCTGCTGCTGGAGGGAACGCCCGAGGATATTCAGCGGCTGGCCGCGGACATGGAGCTTGTCGATGTCTCGCACCCCTCGGCGCGGGCGTTCCGGCGCGGCCACGCGCCGGTGGCGGTGCTGGCGCTTCTGTCGATCGTCGGCCTGGCGGCGCTGGGGGTGGCGCCGATCTTCCTGCTGGCGGTACTGGCCGTGGCGGTGGTGCTTCTGAGCCGCTGTATCGACGCGGACGAGGCGTTTTCCTTCATCGACGGGCGACTTCTGGCGCTGATCTTCTCGATGCTGGCGATCGGGGTGGCGCTGGAAAGCTCGGGCGCGGTGCGCCTGATCGTGGAGGCGGTGGCGCCGCTGCTGTCACTCCTGCCCGCGGCCCTGATGATCTGGGCGATCTATCTTCTGACCAGCGTCCTGACCGAGATGGTCAGCAACAACGCCGTGGCGGTGGTGATCACGCCCATCGCCATCGGCCTTGCCGAGGCGATGGGGGTCGATCCGCGCCCCTTCGTGGTGGCGGTGATGGTGGCGGCGAGCGCGGCCTTCGCCACGCCCATCGGATACCAGACCAACACGCTCGTCTACGGGCCGGGCGGATACAGGTTCACCGATTTCATGAAGGTGGGCATTCCGCTCAACCTGTCGGTGGGGCTGCTGGCCAGCGCGGTCATTCCCTTCATCTGGCCGTTGTAGCGCGCAGGGTGCGCGCTTTCCTCGATCAGCGGCCCCTGATCCGGATCGAGAACCGCCGCTGCGCGCCTTGCGGCGGCCTCGGGAACGGCGCGGCCCCGCGCACGATGCCCAGCGCCGCCCGGTCTAGCGCGTCCGATCCCGAACTGCGCGCGATGCCCGCCTCGGCCAGCGCGCCGTTGTCGGCGATGGTAAAGCCCACCACCGCCTCGCCCCGCGCATCGACCCGCGGCTGCCCCGCCCGCGTGAGCTTGCGCATCACCTGCCCGGGGTAGTTGCTTGCCGCCGCATCGCCCGCCGCATCCGCCTCGCCCTGCGTCGCGCGGCTCGTGGCCGGGGCCTGTGCCTGCCCGGTGGCCGTGCCGGCCCGGTTGTCGCGCGCGGCGTTACCCTTCGGGGCGGGGTCGCGCGCAGGGGCCGGGCGGGCCTCCTCGCGGGCCGGGTCGCGCCGCCTGGGACGCACGGATTGCTCCACCGCCGCGCTTTCCGGCGTGGCCCCCGCGATCCGCTCCTGCGCCGGGGGGGCGTCATCGGCGCGGGCCGGGGCCTCGGCCGGCAGCGCCGCCTCTGCCTCGACCGGCGCGGCCCGCTCGGGACGCCCGGCTTCGGCATCCACGGTCTCGGCCCGCTCCGCGCGCGCGGTTTCTCCCGCGACCGGCTCGGCCACCTCGGCCCGCGCGGCCTCGGCCCTCTCGGGCGCCTCAGGCTGCACCGCGTCCACCGGGGCCTCGGCCTGCAGGCGCCCCGCCGCCATGTCGGCAAACCCCTGGCCCAAACGCACCTCGCCCGCGCCCGACGCGCCCTCGATCTCGGCCGCCTCGCGACCGACCGGCCCGAAGCCGAGGAGCACCGCCCCGTGCACCGCCACCGCCAGCCCCAGGGCCACCAGTTTCGCGATGTTGGACCCGGCCACCATTCACAGTCCCCGCTCGGTCACGATCACCACCTGCCCGGCCCCCGCGGCGCGCAGCGCCCGCCCAATCCGCACCAGGTCGGCGGCGGGCAGGTCACGGTCGGGCACCACGCGCACACGCTCCGCGCCGGGCTGTGCGGCAACGAAATCCGCCACATCCTCGACAGGCTCGCCGCGCCAGCGCATCCCGCCATCGGGCAGGATCACAAGCGCATCCGCCGGGGCAACCCCGTCGAGATCGGCCGCCTGCACCAGCCGCAACTCGCGCTCCAGCGGCCGCGCCAGCGTGCCCGCCACGAGGAAGAACACCAGCATCAGGAACACGATGTTGATCAGCGCGATGGTCGGCTCGCGGTCCTTGCGAACGCCCGACCGGCGCAACCCCGCGCTGCCCATGCCCTGCCTCATCCCGCCTCCAGCACCGTCACGCGCAGCCCCGGAACCTCGCGCAGCACGACCAGAAGATCGGTCAGCCGCTGCGCCGTCACCGCCGCGCCCATCGCCACGATCACCCGCATCTCGCCGTCCCCCTCGGAGAGAGCGTCCAATGCCCCGGCCACCTCGTCGAGCCCGGCCTCGATCCCGTTCACGCTCACCCGCCCGGGACCAAGCCGCAGGAACACCGGCCGCGCCTCGCCCGACACCGCACCGGCCCCCGCCGTGGTCAGATCGACCTCGCCGAAACGGGTGAATGTCGAACTCAGCATGAAGAACAGCAGCAGAAGGAAAATCACGTCGATGAGCGATGTCATCGACATCCGGCGTCGTCGCCGGGCCCTACGCATCGCCCGTGGTGCCCGCTGCGCCGGGCCTGCCCGCAGGGGCCAGGATGGTGTGAAGCGCCTTTTGCGCCAGCACCCGCTCGGCATCCATCCGCGCCTCGAACCAGCTCAGGAGCAGCGCCGTCGGCATCGCCACCGCCAGCCCCACCGCCGTGGTCAGCAGCGCCACCCAGATCCCCCCGGCCAGAACCGAAGGATCGACCTGCGCCCCCGCCGCCTGCAACGCCTGGAACGCCGAGATCATGCCCAGAACCGTGCCGAACAGCCCCAGGAGCGGGGCCAGCTGCGCCACCGAATCGAGCAGCCGGAACCCCGATTCGAGTCGTGCAAAGCGCTGCTCCGCCTCGGCCTCCAGCCGCCGCACATCCGCCGCGCCGGCCATTGCCATCGCCACCACCGGGCGCAGGTAACTGGTCGAGCGGTCGAGGTGGCGCTGCGCCTCGTCTCCCGCGCCCCGGTCCCATGCCGCGACCGCATCGCTGAGCGCGCGGTGCCGCCCGACCCCGGCGGCCGCGAATTGCCACAGCTTGTAAAGCACGACCGCCAGCACCAGCACCGACAGCGCGCCCAGGAGCAGGACCACCGGCCCGCCGAGGTCGGCGATCCGCGCCAGCGCCTCCGAGAGTTGCCCCATCACCCGATCAGCTCCACGTCCGTCCGGCTCTCAAGCTCCAGCCCCTCCATGCAGGCCCCCGGCGGCAACCCGTCGCCCGCGCAGGTCTCGCTCCCGTTGATCAGCACCCGGCCCAGCCCGTCACAGGCCAGCCCCGGCACCACGAATTGCCGCACCCGGGGCCGCGCCGCAGGCAGCGCGCCGAAGTCGAACAGGGTCAACCGCTCGACCCGGCCCTCCGCATCGAAAAGCACCGCCTCGAACACCGCGTTGTCGATGTCATGCCCATGACCGTTCTGGATCACGAAACTGATCCGGCAGGCCCCCTCTACGGGATCGAGCGAATTGAGCTCGATTCGCACCCCCGCGCCCTGATCCTCCTCAGCCTGCCCCGGCAGCGCGGCAGCGACGAGGCAGACCAGCGAAAGCGCCAGATGAATTCCCCGAAATCCCATGTCTCAAATCCCCCGGATTGCGCGCAGGGGCGGCCCGGGCCGCTCCCGACTCAGCCTCACATACCACCCGGCCCCCAGCCTGACAATTTCGTCGCCGTAGCCACGGTCGCCGCCCGCGTTAACGAATTTCGGTTTCGTCCACCACCATTTCGCCCGGCAGCCGGGCGACAGCCGGACGGTGCACGTGAATCACCCCCCGAATTCTCGCGGAAAATCGCGTTAACCCCGCTTGGCGGCGCGTTAACCTCCGCCGCCAAGCGCGGTCAGCAACCCGCGCGACGGGCGGCCCGTGACCGCGACACCCTGCGCCGCCTGCCAGTCGCGGATCGCCGCTTCGCTCTTCTTGCCGATGACCCCGTCGGCCCCGCCCGTGTCATAGCCCCGCGCCGTCAGGCGGCGCTGGATTTTCTTGCGATCGTCGATGGTTAGCCCGTTTTCATCCGGCGGGAACCGCCCCCTGAGCGGCCCGCCCCCGGCCAGCCGATCCGACAGGTATCCCACGCCGAGCGCATAGTTTTCCGAATTGTTGTATCGCAGCAGGACATTGAAATTGCTGAAGATCATGAAGGCCGGCCCGTCCGGCCCCGCGGGCAGAAGGATCGAGGCGGCGCCATGATCCGGCAGGTTCCCCCCCGCCGCCGGTCGCACCCCGATCCTTGCCCACTCGCTCACCGCGCGCCCCTTGCCGCGCCCGGCCAGGGCGGCGTCAAACCCTTCTGGCACAACGACTTCCAGCCCCCAGCGGCGACCACGGGTCCAGCCGGATTTCGCCAGGTAAGCCGCCGCCGAAGCCAGCGCATCGGTGGGATCGTCGGACCAGATATCGCGCTTTCCATCGCCCCGGAAATCCACCGCGTAGGACTGGTAAGTGGTTGGAATGAATTGGGTATGCCCCATTGCACCGGCCCAGCTCCCGGTCAGGCGCGCGGGCGTGGTATCGCCACGCTCAAGGATGCGCAGGGTGGCCAGAAGCTGGCTTTCGAAGAACGCCCCCCGCCGCCCGTCAAAGGCCAGCGTGGATGTCGCTGAAATCACGGGGATATCGCCACGCCGCGTGCCGAATTGGCTCTCCACCCCCCAGATCGCCGCGACAATCTCGGGCGGCACACCGAACCGCTCCTCGATCTCGCCCAGAATGGCACCGTGTTGCGCAAACGCCGCCCGCCCCCGCACGACCTTTTCCTCCGACGCGACGATGGCAAGGTAATCCTCGGTGGTGCGGGTGAACTCGGCCTGGTTGCGGTCACGTTCCACCACGCCGGGCAGGTATCCCGCCCCGCGAAACGCCGCATCGAGCGTGGCGCGCGAAATCCCCGCCGCCTCGGCCCGCTCGCGGAAGGACGCCACCCAGGCGTCGTAGCCGGGGTTCGATTGCGGTTGCAGGCCCGGATCGTCCGGAACCGTGGCCGCTGTCATGCGCCCCGGTCCCGCACGGCACCCTGCAGCCAGCCCGGCGATCGCTCCCATCGTGAAAAAACGTCTCGTGACAGTCATTTGCCCCGCCTCTGCCCGGATTTTCTGTTTTCCCCGAGTGTGATGCAAGGCGAGATTCGGCACAAGCCCGGAGCCTGCCATAGGCGGAATTCGGGTCAGGCCAGCGCGGCCGCCCGTTCCAGCGCCTTGTAACGCATCCCCAGCGTCACCCCACGCACCACGAAAGAGACATGCATCGCCAGCCACAGCCCGTGATTGCCAAGCGGTCCGATCAGCGCCCAGACCGCCAGCCCGTAGATCACCGACGTCACCAGCATCATGTTGCGCATGTCCGCCGTCCGCGTGGCACCGATGAAGATGCCGTCGAGCATGACGAGGCCGAGGATCATCACCGGCGCCGCGATCACCCAGGGCAGATAAACACGCGCCGCCGCGCGGACCTCCTCGTCCACGGCCATAAGGTCGATGATCAACGGTCCGAACCCCCAGAACGCGGCCGCCATGACCAATGCGACGATTGCGCCCCAAAGGCTCGTCATGATGGCGGCACGCCGCAACCGCGCCACCGCCCCCGCGCCAAACGCCTGCCCTACCAGCGCCTCGGCGGCAAAGGCGAATCCGTCCATTGCGTATCCGGTGATATGGATGAACTGCAAAAGCACCTGGTTCGCGGCCAGCGCCACGTCGCCGAACTTGCCCCCGAGCAGCAGGAAGGACACGAAAATCCCCTGCAACAGGACCGACCGGATCAGGATATCGGTGTTGACCACCGCCATCCGGCGCAGCTTTGCGCGGTCGAACACGCGCGTCCAGTCGCACCAGTCCGGCACCCGGAACGCCGCCCGGCACAGCCACAGCCCGAACCCAAGCGCCGACCATTCGGCCAGGAACGTGGCCCAGGCCACGCCCGCCACGCCCATCTCCAGCCCCAGGACGAACCAGAGGTCGAGCACCACGTTGGCCCCGTTCATCCACAACAAGAGCCAAAGCATTCCGCGCGAGCGCTCCTGCCCGATCAGCCAGCCGGTGATGCCATAGATCGCGATCGCCGCCGGGGCGGACCAGATGCGGATGCGCATGTATTCACCGGCCAGCACTTCGACCGTGTCACTGACCGGGGCCACGCGGAACGCGCCTGCGAAAACGAGCCCTTGCAAGGCGATCAGAACCGCACCCCCGGCCAGCCCGATCATCAGCGACCGGGTGAGGAGCGCCGCGACCTCGGCGCGGTTGCCCGCCCCCGCCGCCTGGCTGGTGAGGCCGGTGGTCCCCATCCGAAGGAAGCCGAAGATCCAGTAGATCGCCGAAAGGATGATCGCCCCCACGCCCACCGCCGCGATCGGCTCGGGTGCGGGGATCTGGCCCACCACCGCCGTATCGACCGCCCCGAGGATCGGCACGGTGACATTGGCCAGCAGGATCGGAATGGCGATCTTCAGGACACGGGCATGGGTGATCGTGCCGCCGCCCTGCGCGGCCTCAGCCATGGCGCGGCGGCATCAGGAAATGCCCCGTCGCCTGGGCATAGGCACGGTTGCGGTTGTCCTGCCACGCCTCGACATGCACGCTGGCATAGCGCCGTCCCGAGCGGTTGACCTCGGCCCGCGCATAGGCATCGCGCGGCAGGCCCGAGCGCAGGTAATCCACCGTGAAATCAATGGTCTTTGGCAGGCGCGGCAAATGGCCCCTGACGATGTCCTCGACCATTTGCTCGCCGCTCTGGATTTCGTCCCAGAGCACCGCCCAGCTCAGCCCGATCACCGCCGTCACCTCTAGAAAACCCGAGGTCGCGCCGCCATGCAGCGCCGGCAGGAGCGGATTGCCGATCAGCTTTTCGTCGAAGGGCATGATCGCGGTCAGCTCGTCGCCGCGCCGTTCGAACTCGATCCCCATGTAGTTGATATAGGGCACCCCATGCACCAGCGCCGCCAGCGCGGCATCGCGGCGTTGCTTGATCACCTGGACCGGCTCGGGTTTCCTGTGCGCCATCACTTCGCCTCCACCGTGAAGGCCCCGGAGGCCGTCGCGACGGGGCGGCTTTCGTCCTCGTCCATGGCCACGGCGCGGACAAAGGCGACCGAGCGGGTGATGTGATAGCATTCGGCCCGCGTCTTGATCGCCTGCCCGGCGGTGGCGGGGCGCATGTAGTCTATTCGAAGGTCGATCGTTGCGGTGCTCGCCGGTGAGGCCGGATGGCTCATCGCCGCCGCACCGCAACAGGTGTCCATCAGGGCCGAGACCGCCCCTCCATGGATCACGCCGGTTTCCGGGTCGCCGACAAAGCGGGCGTCATATGGCATGACGATCTCCGCCACCCCGTCGCCGATATGGGTCAATTCCATCCCAAGCGCCTTGGAATGCGGGATCGCCTGAATGAACTGTCTTGCGATCTTTGTCTTGTCCATCGCACTCGTCACTCCCATTTTCGGGGTTGCAGCCATGTTTGAGCAGGTATGCCATGGCACCGCAAGCGGGGAAATGACCTTGCGTCCTTTCACTGGGGGGCCTTGATGCAGGCGCGGAAATTTCAATACTGCAGCGCAGAAGCAGCGGGAGGACGCCTCACCTCGAAGCCCGCCACGGGGCTGCGCGGGCAGTTGCCCTTGTCGGCGTGACGCAATACCATCCCGAGCAAAGGGGAACCACGATGTCCGAGATCCGACTGTCCTTCAAGGAAATGTGCGAGCGGTTCGACGTGACACCCCGCACCCTGAGATATTACGAGTATATCGAACTGCTCCAGCCCGAGCGCGAGGGCCGCGCCCGCTATTATGGCGAACGCGAGATCGAGCGCATGATTCTCATCCTGCGCGGCCGCAAGTGGGGCTTTCAGCTCGAAGGTATCCGCCAATGGCTGCTGATCTATGAAAAGGACGGCTATCACGCCCGAAAGGCATGGGTTAAATCGGCCAACAACCAGCTCGAAGTGCTGCGCGCGCAGCTTGAAGAGCTCAAGGAAGCGATCGCGACGCTGGAACAATCGCGCGACGGCACCGTGAAACTGATCGAGATCGAGGATGAGGGCGGCGATATCGGCGAGGCCTTCCGCCCCAATATCGAGATCGAGTTTCGCCCCGACGAACCGGCAAAGGCGAAGTGACGCCACGTTACGCTTACGTCAACGTAAGCTTTACTTGAATCGCCGCTATCAAATCATCAGGTTCATGGCATCTGACACGTAGCCGGAGCCGGACTCATGCCCGATTCTGAAGACCTGATGTCCATTCGCCAGATGTGCGCGGCCTATGACGTGACGCCGCGCACCCTGCGGTTTTACGAATCCAAGGAACTGCTTTTCCCGGTCCGAGAAGGCCAGAAACGCCTCTTCACCAAGAGCGACCGCGCCCGGCTCAAGCTGATCCTGCGCGGAAAGCGGTTCGGGTTCTCGCTCGAGGAAATCCGCCAGCTGCTCGAGCTTTACAACATCGGCGACCAGCAGCAGACCCAGCTTCAGCGCACCTATGAGATCGCCCAGGATCGTCTGGCCGACATGGAGCGCCAGCGTGCCGAGCTCGACGAGGCGATTGCCGAATTGAGGGAACAGCTCGACTGGGGCGCCAAGATCATCGCCTCCATGAACCAGGCGAAAAAGGCCGCCGAATAGGTCGGCAAACCAGACCCAGAGACCGAAACGACAGACCGACAGGACAAGATCCATGCCAAGCTACACCGCCCCGACGAAAGACCTGCAATACGTGCTGCATGACGTGCTGCATGTCTCGGACTCCGATGTCCCCGGCTATGCCGAGCTTGAACCCGATTTCACCTCTGCCGTGCTTGAGGAGGCCGGAAAACTGACTTCCGAGGTGATCGCCCCGCTCAACGCCGTGGGCGATACCGAGGGCTGCAAGCTTGAAAACGGCGTCGTGCGCGTGCCCAGCGGTTTCCAGGAAGCATTCGACCAGGTTCGCGAAGGCGGATGGCCCGGCCTCGACATGCCCGAGGAATACGGTGGCCAGAACATGCCTTACGTGCTGGGCACGGCGGTAGGCGAGATGTTTTCCGCCGCCAATCAGGCCTTCACCATGTACCAGGGCCTGACCCATGGCGCGGCCTCTGCCATTCTCGCCCATGGCAGTGATCAACAGAAAGACACCTACCTGCCCAAGATGGTGTCGTGCCAATGGACCGGCACCATGAACCTGACCGAGCCGCATTGCGGCACGGACCTGGGCCTGATGCGCACCAAGGCCGAACCGCAGGACGATGGCACCTACAAGCTCACCGGGCAGAAGATCTTCATCTCCTCGGGCGAACACGAGATGGCCGAGAACATCATTCACCTCGTGCTTGCGAAAATCCCCGGTGGCCCCGAGGGCATCAAGGGTGTCTCGCTCTTCATCGTGCCCAAGTTTCTCGTCAAGGACGACGGCTCTCTCGGTGATCGCAACGGCGTCACCTGTGGCAAGCTCGAAGAAAAGATGGGCATTCACGGCAACTCGACTTGTGTGATGAACTATGACGGCGCCACCGGCTATCTTCTCGGCCAGGAACACAAGGGGATGCGCGCCATGTTCACCATGATGAACGAGGCCCGTATCGGTGTCGGCATGCAGGGGCTGGCGCAGGCCGATGTCGCCTATCAGAACGCGCTGGCCTATGCCAAGGACCGGCTGCAGGGCCGCGACGTGACCGGGGCCAAGAACCCCGATGGCCCGGCCGATCCCTTGATCGTGCACCCCGATGTGCGCCGCATGCTGATGGATCAGAAGAGCTTTGTCGAAGGTGGGCGCGCCTTCATCCTCTGGGGCGCGTCGCTCATCGACAAGGCGCACCGCGCCGAGGACAAGGACGCCGACGGCCTGATCTCGCTCATGACCCCCGTCATCAAGGGGTTCCTGACCGACGAGGGCTTCGACATGACGATCACCGCCCAGCAGGTCTTTGGCGGCCATGGTTACATCGAGGAATGGGGCATGTCGCAATTCGCCCGCGACGCCCGCATCGCCATGATCTACGAGGGCGCCAACGGCGTGCAGGCACTCGACCTTGTGGGTCGCAAGCTGGCCCAGGACGGCGGCAAGCATGTCATGGCCTTCTTTGACCTGGTCAAGAATTTCTGCGCCGAGAACAAGGATGTCGAGGGCATGGCCGATTTCGTCGAGCCGCTCAAGAAAGCGTCCAAGGACCTTCAGGCCGCAGGCATGTATTTCATGCAGAACGGCATGAAGAACCCCAATGCGGCACTTTCCGGGTCGAACGATTTCATGCATCTTTTCGGCCATGTCTGCCTTGGCCTGATGTGGGGCATGATGGCCCGCGCGTCGCTCAAGGCGCTGGAGGATGGCACCCCGGACGCCGCGTTCCACGAGACAAAGCTTGCCACCGGGCGCTATTACATGACCCGTCGCCTGCCTGCCACGGCCATGCACCTTGCGCGAATCGAAAGCGGGGCCGACCCTGTGATGGCGCTCGACGCCGAGGCGTTCTGAGCCGGGCCGGGCACACCCCGGCCCCCACACCACCCGGAGGAGAGACATGCCCAAACGCTTTCGCTTGACCCGCCGCTTTCCCGTCGCGATGACCGAGGACGGCTATCGCAGGCTCAAGCGGTTCGCCACCGAGGCCGGGCTCGACGAGGGCGAGGCACTGAGCTTCCTGTTCGAACATTTCGACAGCGTCACCAATCACGAGAACCTGACCGCGCGACTGCGCCTTTTCAATTCCGAACTGGACGCGCGCAAACGATAATATCCTTGGGAGGGGAGCACATGTCATCCTGGATGACCGAAGATCACAAGATGCTGGCCGACATGACGGCGCGCTTCATCGCCGAGGAATGGGCGCCCCATTTCGAACGCTGGCGCAAACAGGGCCAGATGGACCGCTCGGCCTGGAACCAGGCCGGTGAACTGGGTCTGCTCTGTCCCTCGATCCCGGAGGAATATGGTGGCGCGGGCGGCGATTTCGGCCACGAAGCGGTGATCATGATGGAACACCCGCGCGCCAACCTTGCCAGCTGGGGCAACCCGATTCATTCCGGCATCGTCGCCCATTACATCCTCGCCTATGGCACCGAGGAGCAGAAACAACGCTGGCTGCCCAAGATGGTTTCGGGCGAGATGGTCGGCGCGCTCGCCATGACCGAACCCTCGACCGGCTCGGACGTGAAGGCGATCAAGACCCGGGCCGTCAAGGACGGCAACTCGTATCGCCTCTCGGGCCAGAAAACCTTCATCTCCAACGGCCAGCACGCCGAACTGATCATCGTCGCCGCCAAGACCGACCCATCACAGGGGGCGAAGGGAGTCTCGCTCGTGGTCGTCGAGACCGAGGGCGCATCGGGCTTCACACGTGGCCGCAATCTCGAAAAGATCGGGATGCACGCCGCCGACACGTCCGAACTGTTCTTCGACAATGTCGAGATTCCGCCCGAGAACATCCTCGGGCTGGAAGAAGGCCGCGGCTTCTACCAGATGATGCAGCAACTGCCGCAGGAACGGCTGATCATCGCCTGTGGTGCCGTGGGCGCCATGCAGGGCGCGGTGGAGCGGACCATCGAATATGCAAAGACGCGCGAAGCCTTCGGCGGCCCGCTCACGCAATTCCAGAACACCCGCTTCAAGCTCGCCGAGTGCCAGACCAAGCTCACAATCGCCCGCGCCTTCCTCGATGAATGCATCAGCGAACACATGCGCGGCGAGCTCAGCGTCGAAAAGGCCGCGATGGCGAAATACTGGACCACCGACACGCAGGGCGAAGTACTCGACGATTGCCTCCAACTGCATGGCGGATACGGCTTCATGCAGGAATATGCCATCGCCGAAATGTGGTCGGATGCCCGAGTGCAACGCATCTATGGCGGCACTAACGAAATCATGAAGGAACTGATCGCGAGGTCGCTCTGATGCATCCCACGACAGCGCATGATGTCCCCTTAAGAACGCTTCGCGGAGAGTATTTTTGGCAAGATGAAGCCAAGGGATGGTCCACCCCGCCCCCGACGCTTTGCTGCCTCGGGCGCCATGACACCGGCGGGCGGGGCTTCACCTTGCGCGGTCATCGGCTCTCCAGCCTGTTCCGCGCCTCGAAACATGAGGCATTAACCTTAACTTCCGGTAAAAAAGCCCCTTCATCTTGCCGGCAATACTCCACGGGGGTCCGGGGGTGTGAAACCCCCGGTCCGCATTTGCAAACAGGGAGCCACCGATGACCCTCAAACTCCATTGCTTCGGCGAATCCGGCAATTCCTACAAGGCCGCGCTCGCGCTCGAACTCTCCGGCCTCGAATGGGAGCCGGTCTTCGTCGATTTCTTCGGCGGCGCGGCGCGCAGCCCCGAATACCGCGCCCGGAACGTGATGGGCGAGGCGCCGATGCTCGAAGACGGTGACCTCTGTCTCACCCAGTCCGGCGTGATCCAGCAATGGATCACCGACCAGACCGGCAAGTTCGGCGGCACGCCGGACGAGAAATACGAGGTGCTGCGCTGGGTCTTGTGGGACAATCACAAGCTCAGCTCGCCCGCCGGCATGACCCGTTTCCTGATGAATTTCCTGCCCGAGGACAAGCGCCCTGCCGACGTGATCGCCTTCATGCAGGGCCGCCTCAAACCCGCCTACCAGGTGCTCGACACCCACCTTGCGGGGCGCGACTGGATCGTGGGCGACGGGATCACCAATGCCGATCTCTCGTGCTGTGGCTATCTCTTCTATCCCGAACCCTTCGGTTTCGACCGCAAGGACTGGGCCAATATCGACCGGTGGCTTGCCAATATCGAAGGCACCCCGGGCTGGAAACACCCCTATGACCTGATGCCCGGCAATCCGTCCGACAGGGCGTGACCGGAACCCGCGAAAAGGAGACCAAAATGACCGACGCCTATATCTACGACACCGTGCGCACACCGCGCGGCAAGGGCCGCGCCGATGGCAGCCTGCACGAGGTGACAGCCGCGCGGCTCTCTGCCATCGCGCTCAACGCCATGAAGGATCGCAACAATCTCGAAGGCCACGCCGTCGAGGACGTGGTCTGGGGTAACGTCACGCAGATCGGTGAACAAGGCGCCTGCCTTGCGCGCACCGCCGTGCTGGCCTCGGATCTTGATGAATCCATCCCCGGCCTCTCGATCAACCGCTTCTGCGCCTCGGGACTCGAGGCCGTGAACGTCGCCGCCAACCAGGTGCGCGGCGGCGCCGGCGACGGCTATATCGCGGGCGGCGTCGAATGCATGTCCCGCGTGCCCATGGGCAGCGACGGCGGCGCCATCGCTGTCGATCCGCAAATCACCTTCGACCACTATTTCGTGCCGCAAGGTATCGGCGCCGACATCATCGCCACGAAATACGGTTTCTCGCGCGACGACGCCGATGCCATGGCCGTCGAGAGCCAGAAACGCGCCAAGGCCGCTTGGGACGACAAGCGTTTCGCCCGCTCGATCGTACCGGTGCACGACGTGAACGGCCTGCCGATCCTCGATCGCGACGAATACATGCGCCCGGGCACCGACATGCAGACACTGGGCGCGCTGAAACCCAGCTTCCAGCAGATCGGCGAACAGATGCCGGGCTTCGACAATGTCGCGCTTCTGAAATATCCCGAGCTAGAGCGGATCAACCATATCCACCACGCCGGCAATTCCTCGGGCATCGTCGATGGTGCAGCAGCCGTTCTGATCGGCAACAAGGAATTCGGTGAGAAACACGGGCTGAAGCCCCGCGCCCGCATCCGCGCCACCGCCAAGATCGGTACCGACCCAACTATCATGCTCACCGGTCCCGTGCCCGTGACGAAAAAGATCCTCGCCGAGAACGGCATGGAGATCGGCGATATCGACCTCTTCGAGGTGAACGAAGCCTTCGCAAGCGTCGTGCTGCTTTTCGAACAGTCCTTCGGCGTCGATCACGCACGCGTCAACGTCAACGGCGGCTCGATCGCCATGGGCCACCCGCTGGGCGCGACCGGTGCGATCATCCTCGGCACTCTGCTCGACGAACTCGAACGCGCCGACAAGGAAGTCGGCCTTGCCACGCTCTGCATCGGCTCGGGCATGGGCGCGGCCACCATCATCGAACGCGTGTGAGCGCAAAGGAGCACAAGACATGGCTGATTTCACAATGGAAAAAGGCGCCGATGGCGTCGCTGTCATCACCTGGGACGTGCCCGGCAAGAGCATGAACGTCATGCGCGCCGACGCGCTGCTCGAACTCGACAAGCTGATCGACGAGGCGCTTGCCGATGACGCCGTCAAGGGCATCGTCATCACCTCCGGCAAGCCCGACAGCTTTGCCGGCGGCATGGACCTGACCGTTCTGGCCGACATGAAGACCAACGCGGGCGACGAACCGGCGCGCGGCCTTTTCGAGGGCGTGATGCAGATGCACGGGCTCCTGCGCAAGATCGAGCTTGCGGGCATGGACCTCAAGACCAAGAAGGGCGGCAAACCCATCGCCGCCGCCCTGCCCGGCACCGCTGCGGGCATCGGGCTCGAGTTGCCGCTGGCCACGCATCGCATCTTTGCCGCCGACAATCCCAAGGCCAAGATCGGCCTGCCCGAGATCATGGTCGGCATCTTCCCCGGTGCCGGCGGCACCACGCGGCTGGTGCGCAAACTGGGCGCAATGGGCGCCTCGACCTACCTGCTCGAAGGCAAGATGGTCGCGCCCGACAAGGCGCAAAAGGCCGGTCTCATCGACGAGGTGGCCGACGATCCGCTCGCTGCCGCGAAAGAATGGGTGTTGAATGCCAAGGACGCCGATCTCGTGAAACCTTGGGATGCCAAGGGCTACAAGATGCCCGGCGGCACCCCCTATCACCCGGCGGGATTCACGACCTTCGTGGGTGCCTCGGCCATGGTGCATGGCAAGACCCAGGGCGCCTTCCCGGCGGCCAAGGCACTGCTTTCTGCGGTTTACGAGGGCGCGCAGGTGCCGTTCGACACCGCACTCCGGATCGAGGCACGCTGGTTCACCAACATTCTGATGAACCCATCGTCTGCGGCGATGATGCGCTCGCTCTTCGTCAACAAGGAGGCATTGGAGAAAGGTGCCGTTCGACCGAAGGACGTTCCCGACCAGTCGGTCAAGAAGATCGGCGTTCTGGGGGCGGGCATGATGGGCTCGGGCATCGCACTGGTCTCGGCCATGGCGGGGATCGAGGTCGTGCTGATCGACCGCGACGACGAGACCGCCGAACGCGGCAAATCCTATTCGGCCGATTATTTCGACAAGGGGATCAAGCGCGGCAAGGCCACACCCGAGAAAAAGGAAAAGGCGCTTGGCCTGATCAACGCCACCGCGGATCTTTCCGCGCTCGAGGGTGCCGACCTGATCATCGAGGCGGTGTTCGAAGACCCGAAAGTGAAGGCCGACATGACCCGGAAGGTTGAAGAGGTGATCGACGAGGAGTGCATCTTTGCCTCCAACACCTCGACCTTGCCGATCACCGACCTTGCCAAGGCCAGCAAGCGCCACGAGCAGTTCATCGGCATCCACTTCTTCTCGCCGGTGGAAAAGATGTTCCTGGTCGAGATCATCAAGGGCCGCGAAACCGGCCCGCGCGCCGTGGCCAAAGCGCTCGACTACGTGCGCCAGATCCGCAAAACGCCGATCGTGGTCAACGATGCGCGGTTCTTCTACTGCAACCGTTGCATCATCCCCTATGGCAACGAGGCCACGCGCATGGTCACCGAGGGCGTCGCCATGCCGCTGATCGACCATGCCGCGCGGCAACTGGGCTTTCCGGTCGGGCCGATCCAGCTTGGCGACGAAACCTCGATCGACCTCGCCGCCAAGATCACCCGCGCCACCAAGGAGGCGATGGGCAATGAATACCCGGCCTCCGAGGCCGACGACCTGGTGTTCTGGATGGAGGAGCAGGGCCGCCTCGGTCGCAAGTCCAAGGCCGGGTATTTCGACTATGACGAAAACGGCAAGCGGCTGGGATACTGGAAGGGCATCCTCGACAAGTACCCGCTGGCCGATGAGCAGCCCCCCCTGCAAGAGGTGCAGGACCGGCTGATGTTCGCGCAGGTGCTCGAAGCGGTGCGCGCGCTGGAGGAAGGCGTGCTCGAAGACATCCGCGAAGGCGACGTGGGCGCGGTTCTCGCTTGGGGTTTCGCGCCATGGTCGGGCGGGCCGTTCTCCTGGCTCGACATCATCGGCGCGCCTTACGCGGTCGAACGCTGCGAGGAACTGGCCGCGAAATTCGGCGATCGCTTCACGCCCCCCGCGCTCCTGCGCGAGATGGCCGAGAAGGGTGAAACCTTCTACGGTCGATTTGCCCCGGACCAGGCCAAGGCCGCCTGAGGCGCAAGCACGTCTCGCCCTCGCAGAATTCTGCGAGGGCGAGTTTCATTGCCAGACTCAGGCTCGCGGGATGGGGCTGGCCATGTCCGGGTTTGTGTCCATTTATTCGAACGCAATCGGCGATTGCCGCGCCCGGTTTACATGCAGACTGAACACGTCCGGCCGGGCATGATGTCCGGCAACATCGAACTTGCATGGCGACGCACACGCAGCGGGAAAATCGATGCCTCGATCAAGCTCGCGCATCCGATGACCCAGTACCCGCATTCGCGTGCGATTTGCCGCATGGTCGGGCGCGATCGCGGCATATCAAGAAAGGGGCGTGCGCGAGGATGACGAATGGCGCAGACGCGACAGGTGCCCCACCACGCCGGTAAAGCCCGCCCCGGCACGACCACCGGGCTTGCGGCAAGGACGGTCTTGTCAGATTGTGCGGCATCCGTCCGAGAGAACTCGAGGGAAACCGCTTCCGGGCGCCGATTGTCGAAAACAAGGGCTCACTGGCCCGACTCCAGGGGTGTCACCCTACGCGCACCGGCATCGGCGCCGATATCGCCCACAACATCAATGACGCGACCGCTTTGATGCTGGAAAAGCCTTACCGGATCCTCTCGGACAAACTCATGCTCAGCGATCAAAGCGCGCTCGCCGTGGCCGATTTGGCAAGCGGACCTATCCTTCGTCGAATACCCCCGCATACGTGACCCGAAGATCGCGTTTCAGGATCTTGCCGCTGGCGTTCTTGGGCAGTTGATCCGTGACTTCGATATGTTTCGGAGCCTTGAAATGGGCCAGCGCGTCGCGGCAATACGCCATCACCGCATCTGCGCTCAATGTGGCGCCTGACTTCGGCACGACCACGGCAGTCACGGCCTCGATCCACTTGGGATGCGGCACACCGAACACCGCGACCTCGGCCACGTCGGGATGGCGAAAGATCGCTTCTTCAACCTCGCGGCTGGCCACGTTCTCGCCCCCGGTCTTGATCATGTCCTTCTTGCGGTCGACCACATACAGGTATCCGTCCTCATCGAAACGGCCCAGGTCGCCACTATGGAACCAGCCATTGCGGAAGGCCTCGGCCGTCTTTTCGGGATCGTTGTAATACTCGGTGATCAGGTGCGGGCTGCGGTGCACGATCTCACCCACCTCGCCCACGGGGACGGGGATATCATCGTCATCCACCACCAGCGTTTCGACGTTCAGCGAGGGGCGTCCGGCCGAGCCCAGCTTGCGGAGTTGGTCCTGTGGTTTCAGGATGGTGGCGAGCGGCGCCATTTCCGTCTGGCCATAGAAGTTGAACAGCCGCATCTGCGGCAGGCGCTGCGACAGTTCCTCGATCACCGCGGTGGGCATGATCGACGCGCCGTAATAGCCCGCGTTCAGACTGCTGAGGTCACGCTTGTCGAAGTCGGGATGGCGCAGCAGGGCGATCCAGATCGTCGGCGGGCAGAAAAGCTTGGTCACGCCATGCGCCTCGATGGCTTCCAGCATCGCCGCCGGGTCGGCCTTGTCGTGCAGGATCGACGTCACGCCCAGATAGAGATCCGGGCTGAGAAAGCAATCCAGCTGTGCGCAGTGAAACAGCGGCAGACAATGCAGCGACACGGCGTCCTCGGTCATTTCCCCGTCGATGATGCAACTGGAATACTGTGCATAAAGCGCCCCCGAGGTCAGCAGCGCGCCCTTGGGTCGGCTTTCGGTGCCGCTGGTATACATCATCTGGATAGGATCGTCGGCATGAACGTCGTGCCAGACCTCGGTGGTGTCATCATGATCCAGAATGTCCGCAACCGGCTGCCAGCCGTCGGGCGGGGTCACGCCCGCGTGCGGGATGGCGAAACGCGGCATGTCGCCCTGCCCCATCTCGGTCAGGGCGGCGTCGGCGGTTTCGCAAAGCGCATCCTCGGCAATCATCATCTTTGCGCCGGAATGACCCAGGATGTAGGCCACGTCGGGCGCGGTCAGCATGAAGTTCACGGGCGTCGTGACCGCCCCCAGCCGCGCGAGCGCGTAGCGCAGCACGACGAAGGCGCGGTTGTTGTGCGTGAACAACGCCACGCGGTCGCCCATGGCAACGCCCCGTGCGGCCAGCGCGTTGGCTGCGCGGTTTACCGCGGTGTCCAGTTGGGCGAACGTGTCGGTCTGGTCGCGAAAAACCAGTGCCACCTTTTCGGGCACGCGACGCGCCGAACGGCGCAGCATGTCGGCCAGTTGTTGCCCGCGGGCGCGGCGGATCAGTTGTTCGGTTTGCATGGTTTCATCCCCTTGTCTTGTCGTTGCTCAACCGGCGCGGCCCCGCGCCGGCCCGTTCGGTTCAGTCCCTCAGGCTCGGCAGCCACAGCACCAGGTCCGGAAAGGCGCACAGGATCGCAACCAGCACCAGGTCCATCACGATGAACCAGGCCACGCCGCGGAAGATGGCCGAGGTTGTCACGAGGTTGCCCACTACGCTTTTGATGACAAACACGTTCATGCCGATGGGCGGCGTGATCATCCCGATTTCCAGCAGCTTGGTCAGCACGATGCCGAACCACAGCAGGCTCCAGCCCGCGGCATCGACCACTGGCAGGATGATCGGCAGCGTCAGGAGCATGGCGCCGATGGGTTCCAGAAACATGCCCATCAACAGATAGACACATACGATGCCGATCATCAGCAACACCGGGCTGGACGCGATGGAAAGGATGCCTTCGGAAAGGAAATCGCCCGCCCCGGACAGCGCCAGGAACCGTGTCAGCAGGCTGGCACCAATGGCGATGATCAGCAGCGCGGCGGTCGTCATCAGCGTCTCGCGCGCGGCGGTCATAAAGCGGTCCAAAGTCATCCTTCCGCTGACAGTGGCCACGAGGCAGGCCAGAGACGCACCCACGGCGCCCGCCTCGGTCGGTGTAAATACCCCGCCGAACAATCCGCCGAAGATACCGATGATGATCAGCAGAATGGGCCAGGTCTCACGCAGCGCTATCAGCTTCTCGCGCAGCGTCACGCTGGAGTCACGCTCGGGGGCAAGGTCGGGGTTCAGCCACACCCGCAGCAGCACAACCAGCGTATACCCCACTGCCGTCATCAGGCCGGCGACGATCCCACCCAGAAACAGGGCCGAGATCGAGATCTGCGCGATAACGCCATAAAGGATCAGGATGATCGAGGGTGGAATGAGCGCGCCGATCGTGCCAGCCACCGCCACCGTGCCGGTCGCCAGTTCCGGGTGATAGCGCTGCTTCATCATCTCGGGTATGGCGATGCGCCCCATCGCCGCCGAACACGCGATGGACGAGCCAGAGACAGCGGCGAACCCGGCCGAGCCGAAGATCGACGCGATCGCCAGTCCACCCGGCAGGCTGGCCAGCCAGATGCGCGCGGCGTTGAACATGCCGCGTGTCAGCTGCGTGTGATAGCTGATGAAGCCCAGGAACAGGAACATCGGGATCGAGCTGAGTAGCCAGCTCGAGGCGAATTTATAGGGGATGATGCTCATCGAGCCCCAGGCCACGCGCGGCCCCATCAAAACGTAAAGCCCGGTGAAAGACACCGCGATCAGCGCGATTCCGATGGGCACGCGCACCGCGATCAGGGCAATCAGTGCGGCAAGGCCGGTCAGGCCGATTTCAACATCAGTCATTTATGAATTTCACATCCGTATCGGTTTCGCTCAGGCCGTTTTGCGCACCGGTTACGGTGGCGATCACACGATAGGCCGCGATCAGCGCCATCAACGCGGCGCCCACAGGAACAAACCAGAAGCTTTGCCAGATCTCGACCAGCTGGCTGCCCTGCTCCATCGTGGCGCCGCCACGCGTTTTGCTGACAGCCTCGGTATAGCCACCGATCATCACGACCACCAGAACCGCAACCGTGAGCACGCCCGAGAACACCGAAAGCACGTTGCGCGGCCGTGGTGGCATCAGGTCGGTCAGAATCTCGACCGAGATATGAGCGCGCTTTTCCTCTGCCACGCCCAGCGCGATGAAGGCGACGAAGACCATGTAGTAGTTGGCCACCACCACGATCGTGCCGGGCACGGGCGCGTTGAACAGATACCGTCCCAGCACGTCGGCCGTGACGTGCAGCATCATCAGAACGACACAGATCGCCCCGATCAGGGACGCGAATTTCGCCAGATGCGACAAGGCTCTGCCGATCATGAACATGGGTTGTCTCCATCAGCCAAGGGGCCGGGCGCCAAGAGTGGTGGCGCCCAGTGTTCGTCACGGAACGTGATGTTACTTGCCGTAGCTGGCGACATCGATCTTCGAAAAGATCTCGTCCCAGTAGATCTCGGCCAGTTCCTCGCCGCTGTCGACATCCTTGGTCAGCTCGGTCCAGCGCGAGAGGCTCTCGGTCAGGGCGGTGGCGGCCTCGGCGCCGGTTTCAATGCCGAACCGCTCGTTATAGATTTCGGCGATGGCGTCCTTGTCATTCTCGATGAATTGGCGGTTCATCGCCACGATGTCATCAGGGGCGGGGCCGTATTCGATGTCCATGTCGGGCGCACGTTCGCGTCCGGCACGACCCTCTTCGATATAGACCCAGGCGATATCGGCGGCCAACTCGGCATGCGCGCGCATCATCGCCGCCTTGGAATCATCAGAAAGACCGTTCCAGCTGTCCTTGTTCATCGTGAAGGGTACGTTGAACTGTGCACCCGGCGCGCCGACATAGACATAGTCCACCACGTCGATGAAGCCGAAATTCACGAAATCAGCGGTGTTCGACATGGTACAATCGACGACGCCCTGGCTGAGGCCCTCAAGCGTTTCGTTTACCGACATCGAGACCGGTGTCGCGTCGACCGACTCCGCCCAACGCGACCAATATGCGCCCGCGGCGCGGATGCGCTTGCCCTCGAGATCGTCCGTACCGGTCAGAGGCACCGCGCATTGCAGCACGTAGGAGGTGGTGGAGGACGCTCCCAGATACACCTGGTTCTGCGCCGACATCTCGTCCATGCAGGCGGGGCAATCGTTCATCACGTATTCCATGATGGCGCCGGTAAAGGCGAGGCTGCTCAGCTCGCCGGCGAATTCCTCCAGCTCGACCAACTCGGAAAACTCGGCCAGCATGTTAAGCGTCGGATATTCTCCCGGGAAATAGGCCAGCAGGTTGCCCGCCACATCGGCGATACCGTCGCGCAGACCGGCGTTGATTTCGGAAAAGCTCAGCAGGGACAAGGGAAACACTTTCACGGTGACATCGCCGTCGCTATATTCCTCGACCGCCTTGGCGTAGTCCTCGATCTTGGCGGTTGGCGCCGAGTTGGGCGGCCAGCCCCCGGCAAAGCTGAGATTGGCGGCATTGGCCGCACCAGCGCCCGCCAGAACGGATGCTCCGGCAAGCAAGGTCTTGATTGTCGTTTTCATGGTGGATTCCTCCCGTTTGACCATGGTTTTCCAGTCTTGCCCGGCCCTGGGTGGCCGGAAATTCATCATGTGGCGTCACTGATCGCCCGCTGCAGGCCCCTTCCAGCGCACCGATGGCTCATCCTTCGAACCGCGCCTGGCGCTTCTCGCGGAATGCTGCCAGGCCTTCGGCAAAATCACGCGTCTCGCCCGCCGCTCTCTGTAACCGGCGCTCGGTCTCCAGCGCGGTGTCAAAATCGCTGTCGGCCGCGCTCCAAGCCGCCTTGCGGATCAACGCATAACTCTGGCTGGGCCCCTCGGCCAGCTTTTGCGCAATGTTCTGCGCGGTGTGTTCCGCCACGTCATCTTTGGTCAGGCGGGTGACCAGCCCCCAGTCGAAGGCCTGTTCTGCCGAGATCTTTTCGGCCAGCAGCATCATCTCCATCGCGCGCACGCGACCGACCGCACGGGTCAGCAACCATGTTGCCCCACCATCAGGAACCAAGCCGATTCTCGCGAAAGCCTCGAGGAAGTAGGCGCCCTTGCCCGCCACGATAATATCGCAGGACAACGCCAGCGACGCCCCCACCCCGGCCGCAGCGCCCCGCACCACCGAAATCAGCGGCACCGGCAGATCGCGGATCGTTTGCATCAGCGGGTTGTAATCCTCTTCCAGAGTGGCCCCCACGTCGAATCCTGCAATATCCTCGGGCATCGCCGCCTTGAGATTTGCACCGGTGGAAAACGCCCGCGGACTGCCCGCCAAAACGATCGCGCGCGCGCCATTTGCGGGTTCCGAATGAAATAGCGTGCGCAAGTCCTGCGCCATTTGCGGCGTCATCGCGTTCATCGTGGCGGGATCGTTCAGCCGCAGGGTCGTCACCGCACCCACGCGTTCGATCAGGATTGCGTCGCTCATTTGTCCCCTCCTGCGCTCCAGCCCGGTTCTTGCCACCAAGGGTAGAAGCCCGGCATGTCACGCGAAACCCTGTCGGAAAAGGCAGGCGGGCGCTTCTCAAGGAAACTGGCCACACCTTCGGCAGCGTCACCGGATGAACTGCGCGCAGCAATGGCGCGACTGTCGATTCGATGCGCCTGCATCGGGTGATCGGCTCCGGCCATGCGCCACATCATCTGACGGGTCAGCGCGATGGACACCGGCGCCGTGTTGTCCGCGATTTCGCGGGCGACCGAATTGGCCGCCTCCAGCAGGTCGCCCGGCGCGTGCACCGAGCGCACCAGCCCGCCCGCTCGCGCCTCGTCCGCATCAAACACACGGCCCGAATAGCACCATTCCAGCGCCTGGCTCATGCCCACGAGGCGTGGCAGGAACCAGCTCGAAGCTGCCTCGGGCACGATTCCACGCCGGGCAAAGACAAAGCCGAAACGTGCGGTCTCCGACGCGATGCGGATGTCCATCGGCAGTTGCATGGTAGCCCCGATGCCCACGGCAGGGCCGTTGACCGCCGCGATCACCGGCTTCAGGCAGTTGAACAGCCGAAGCGCCAGGATTCCGCCCATGTCCCGATTGCCCGCATCGTCCCACACATCCGGATCTGTCGCCGCCGGATCGACCCGCGCCGCGGTAAAGGCGTTGTCGTCGTCAAGGTCCACGCCCGCGCAGAAGCCGCGCCCGGTCCCGGTGACGATGACGGCACGCACATCGTCGTCGGCATCGGCCGCATCAAGGGCCGCCAGCATCTCGTCCATCATGACCCGCGTAAAGGCATTCATGCGGTCAGGTCGATTCAACGTCAGGGTCATGACCCCACTGTCAAGGTCGGTCGTGATCGTCTGGCCAGTCATTGTCCTAGAATCCTGTATCATGTGTGGGTCCAACACCTATGACAACGCCCGGGCATTCAAGGCGATCTCATCTTCCAGTCCTGCGATCTGGGCACCGCGCCAGAAATCCTCGATATGCATGCGCGCCCATTTTTCGGCGCGGTCGGCATCACGATCACGCAGCGCCGCAATGATGTTCGAATGGGCCTCGATCTGGCGCTTGTAGAATTTCGGCGCGAAGGGCGCGATCTGGGCAAAACCGCGAAAGAGCAGGAGCGCGATCGGCTCGCGCGCCAGCCCGAGCACACGGTTATGACCCATTTCCGCAACCCGGGAGTGGAACCGTTCATCCAACTCGATCGTGCGCGCCATCTCGCCTTCGCTGCCAACCAGATCGCCATGCAACGCCTGAAGGGCATCGATTTCGTCGCTTGAGGCACGCTGCGCCGCCAGCCGTGTGGCCAGGGGCTCGGTTACCATGGTCACCTCCCACAGCTCTCGGAAGGTCACCTTCATCAGCGCCATCGCCCGACCAGCGCGCGTCGTCAGCTGGTCGGCCTGCGGCACGGCCACCTCGAGCCGCCGGGGCGAGGGACGGTGCACCAGGCCGTCGCTTTCCAGTTGTCGCAACCCTTCGCGCACGGTCGAGCGGGTAACGCCGAACAGCGCGCCCAATTCCGCTTCTCCCGGAAGCTGATCGCCTGGCTTGAGTTCACCGCGCAGGATCTGCGCCTCGATCTCTTCGGCGATCTGCTGATACGCGTAGGTGACGTGGATCGGTTTGGCTGTCAGGCTCATGCAAAACTCCCGCCACGCGACGCGCAACTGACAGGCACAAGCCGGGCCCGGCGAGCACAGGTGATGGAAGGGCGGCAACTCAGCATCCGAAGATCCGTTATGGTCTGACAATATGACATAATGATCGCGATTCCCACATTCTGTCAACAGCCCAATCCCTCCTCCCCAAACGTTTCCGTGACACTTCACTGCGCCATGGGCAAACCATCGCCTTCAAAGGCAGAGACGCAAGTATTTCTGATGTTTGCGACAGCTATTTCAGTGGCCTGCAGGAAAGCCCGACAGCGCCTGCAAGAGCCCGCAGGCGCATGTCATGAAAGTGATTGACCGTCGACGTGCCGCGCATTATGTCGCATTGTCAGACACTCCAGATCGATTGGGCTTCATGTACCGATATTGCCAGACGAAACACGCCAAAATGATACCAACCGCTCGGATCACCGAATGACAGGGCAGCCCGATTTTGATCCAGCCTTGCTGGAACCTGTCCTTGGTGGGCCGGTGCGCCTGACCGCGATAGATGGTGGACAGTCCAACCCCACATGGTTCGTCACATGCAATGGGCGTGACCTCGTGCTGCGCAAGAAGCCGCTTGGCGCGACCCTCGACAGCGCCCACGCGATCGAACGGGAGTATCGCGTGATCTCCGCGCTGCAAGACAGTGCGGTTCCGGTGCCGCGGCTGGTCCTGTTCGAATCCGATCCCGACGTGATCGGCACTGCATTCTACCTGATGGAGCGGATCGATGGCACGGTTTCGGGCCGCACCGACCTGCCGGAACTGGGTGCCGCCGGCCGCCGCGCGGTACATCTGGATGCCGCGCGCATTCTTGCCGATCTGCACAGCCAGGACATCAAGGCGCTGGGGCTCGAGGATTTCGGTCGTTCCACGGCTTATTACGACCGGCAGGTGCGCCGCTGGCGTGGGCAGTGGCAGGCTCTCGAAGCTCGCGAGGATGCCCGCATCGACGCCATGGCAGACTGGTTCGCGAGCAACATTCCGCCCGAAAACCCCGCCACGATCGTTCACGGCGACTATCGCATCGGCAACGTCATCTTTGCACGCGAACCCGCGCGCATCACCGGCGTGCTGGATTGGGAGTTATCCACGCTCGGCGATCCGCTGGCAGACCTGGCGCATTGGTCGATGTTCTATGACCTGCGCCCTGATCAGATGGGCGGGTTGTCCGGACTCGACCTGAAGGCGCTCGGCCTGCCGGACCGGGAGGAGTTTCTTGATACATACCGGGCAGCGGGTGGCTGCCCCGCTGCATTGGGCGTGTTCCACCGCGCCTTTGCGATGTTCCGCATGGCCGTGATCCTCGAAGGGATCATCGCACGCGCGGAAGCAGGGCATGCCGCCGGCGCTGACGCGTGCGCCGTCGGTGCGCTGGCCCCCGAATTCGCGGATCTCGCCGAGATGCTGCTGTCCACCGACAAACCCCTCACGCCCTGAAGGAGCACATGATGGATTTCGCCTATTCCGACAAGACCAAGGCCATGCTGAGCCAGTTGCAGGATTTCATGGAGGATCACGTTCTGCCTGCGAACCGGCAGTTTCACGAGATTGCCCATACCGGTGCCTACCCGACCGAGGTTATCGAACCGCTCAAGGCCAAGGCATACCAGGCCGGGCTGTGGAACATGTTCTCGCCCGAGCTGGAGGATCACCACCCGGGCACCCGGCTGACGAACCTGGAATACGCACCCCTTGCCGAAGCGATGGGCCGCGTGCCGTGGAGTCCCGAGGTGTTCAATTGCAACGCACCCGATACCGGCAACATGGAAATCCTGATGCAATTCGGCACGCCCGAGCAGAAAGAGCGCTATCTTGATCCGCTGCTGCGGGGAGAACTGCGCTCGGTTGTCGGTTTGACCGAACCCGATGCGGCCTCGTCCGACCTGACCAACCTGGCCACCACCATCCAGCGCGAGGGTGATGAATACGTTATCAACGGACGCAAATGGTTCTCGACAGGGGCCAAGCACCCCAATGCCAATCTTTGCATCGTGTTCGGCGTATCCGACGCATCGCCGGATGCCGACCGGCACCGCAAGCATTCCTTCATCCTCGTACCGATGGACACGCCAGGATTCGAGGTGGTGCGCGACGTGCCGATCATGCATCACCACGCCCCCGAGGGTCATTGCGAGATCGTGATGCGCAATGTGCGTGTGCCGGTCGACGCGATGCTTGGCAACGAGGGTGACGGTTTCATGCTCGCGCAGGCACGGCTGGGGCCGGGCCGCATCCATCACTGCATGCGCACCATCGGACAATGCGAACTGGCACTGGAACTGATGTGCGAACGCGGCCTGGAACGCCAGACATTCGGCAAGGCGCTGGCCGACAACGCCAATATCCAGGACTGGATCGCACAGTCACGAATCGAGATCGACGCTGCACGTCTGCTGATGCTGCAAACCGCCTGGAGGATGGACATGGAAGGCGCACGCGCGGCCCGCGTCGATGTTTCCGCGATCAAGGTGATGGCGGCACGGCTGCAAACAACCGTCGTCGATCGCGCCATGCAGGTGTTCGGCGCGGCCGGCATCACTCCCGACACGCCGCTCAGCTATCTTTGGACATGGGGCCGCGCGATGCGGTTCCTGGACGGCCCCGACGAGGTGCATCTGAAAGTCATCGCACGAGAGGAATTGAAACGCGCCAAGGCCACGCTGGGCCGGAACATGGCGCATTTCGTCCCGCCGGTCCGTTCATAGAACCTGTCGGCCCCAATCGGATTCGGGTTTCCCATCGCCTAACTTTTGTGGTTCCATGCATTGGAGGCAAATCTTGGGATCGGATATGAGTAGACCGCTCACTTTCGAGTTTAGCGAACGTGCCGCCAATCTTGACGAGAATGGCAACCCGCACACAGAGGCGGCGCAGCGACTGTGTGCTTCGATCGACCTGGTGAACAATCACGGTGCAAATCTATCGCGAAACCGTGTCGCTTTCACCAATGCTGCAAGGCAAGTTCTGGCGCGTCGCGCGGATCGCCGTCAAATCTTGGGTTCGGGGCCGGATCACGGCCCGGCCCACACACGAAAAATGACCTGCACGCGCTCAGACCGAAGCGCCGGGATGTGGCCGGGCCGCGCCTCGTCCGGGTTGCGAAACAACTTGTCTCATCCTGAGACATGCCAAGCATTGCGTGCTGGCCAGAATCGCCGACCGTCATTGACTCAAATCAACACGGAAGGCGCATTCATGAGATAAGATACACTTTTATCAATTGACCTATCAGCATCAAGAGGAGAACACGGATGTCCGAGCGCGAACAGTATATCGAGAAAGCCAAGGCCCGCATTGAACAGTGGAATGCCGATATCGACAAGATGAAGGCCAAGGTCAAAGAGGCCGAGGCCGGTGCCAAGATCGAATATCAAAAGCAGCTTGACGAAATGCGCAGCAAGCGTGACGAGGCCGAGGCCAAGTTGAAAGAGGTCCGAGAGTCCAGCGACGATGCTTGGGACGACATGAAGAAGGGTTTTGACAAGGCATGGGACAGCATTTCCGACGCATTCAACAGCGCTTTCTCGCGGTTCAAGTGAAGTAGGCCGCTACACTTTGAATGGCCATTCCGGGACCTTCGGGCCTTTTGCGAGGCGCGTTGTTTGACGTGCCCATATAGAGGGCAACCAGCACTTGGGAGGTGTTCAAGGCCGATTATCGATAGCATGGACTCATCCCGAAGCACGTAATGGAAACTTCCCTCTGGATCGTCGTCGCCGCGGCCCTTTTTACTGCAATAATGACGGGCGCGGGGGCGCTGCCGTTTCTGTTTGTCAAGAATCTTGGCAAGCGCAGCGTTGGCTGGTCGAACGCGGCCGCAGCGGGCCTGATGCTGGCCGCCAGTCACAGCCTGATTGACGAGGGTGTATCGCTCGATATCACGCTGACGATAGTTGGCGTTCTCGGAGGTCTCGGCGCGATCGTCCTGGCAGACAGGCTCCTGTCGGGCGCCGGCGATGTGGAGGTCGCAGAACTGGAGGGTGCAGGCGCGGCCAAGGCGCTTTTGATTCTTGGGATCATGACCGCGCATTCCTTTGCCGAGGGCGTGGGCGTCGGCGTTTCCTTTGCCGGGTCTGAGGGGCTTGGAGCCTACATCACCACGGCGATCGCGTTCCACAACGTGCCCGAGGGGCTGGCCATCGCGCTGGTGCTGGTGCCACGCGGGTCACCCGTCTGGAAAGTCGTTTTATGGGCGATCTTCACCAGCTTGCCCCAGCCGATCATGGCCGCGCCCGCCTATGTTTTCGTCGAAACGTTTCGACCGTTCCTGCCTGTTGGCCTGGGCCTGGCTGCAGGCGCGATGATCTGGATGGTGTTCTCTGAACTCTTTCCCGATGCGCTGGAGAAGGTCCCAAGCGGGTCGGCGGCTACCGCCGTGACGCTGGCCTTCTCCGCCATGATGGCCTTCCAGATGCTCGTTCTGGCCCATTGAGACCGCTAACTAAAGGAAATATCCATGATCCCGATAATACGCCCCTTTTTCGACAGGCCGACAGGCAGCCTGCAATATGTTTTCCATTGTCCCGAAACCAAGAAGGCAGCCATCGTTGACCCGGTGTGGAATTTCCATCCCGAAGCCGGGGCGGTCACGACCGAAAGCGCAGACGAGATCTTGGGCTATGTTCGTCAAGAGGGGTTGGAGGTGGTCTGGGTCCTCGACACACACCCCCACGCCGATCATTTCAGCGCGGCACCATATCTTTCGCAGGAACTCGGCGCACCCACCGGGATCGGTGAAAAGGTGACGGATGTCCAGAAACTGTGGAAAGACCTCTACCATCTCGACAACGATTTCCCGACAGACGGATCGCAATGGGATCGCCTGTTCGCCGAGGGCGAAGAGTTCATGGTCGGCGAAATCCAAGTCAGGGTGATGTTCTCGCCAGGCCATACGCTTGCCTCGATCACCTATGTCGCGGGCAATGCGGCGTTCGTGCATGACACGTTGATGATGCCGCAAAGCGGCACTAGCCGGACCGATTTCCCGGGTGGCAGCACCGAGGATCTCTGGAACTCGCTGCGCGCGATCCTCGATCTTCCGGACGATACGCGGCTTTACGTCGGCCATGACTACCCCGATGAGGCCGCGGCGCCCGAGTACATGGCAACGGTGGCCGAACACCGCCTGTCCAACCGACATGTCAAGGACGGTATCGGCAAGGCCGAGTTCATCGCATCGCGGCGCGCCCGCGACGCAACCCTGCCCTTGCCCGCACGGATGCTCGCGGCGCTTCAGGTCAATATCCGGGGCGGGCACCTGCCCGATGCGGAAGCGGATGGACACAACTACCTCAAAATCCCGATCGGGAAATTCGATCCACGGTGAGTTGCGACCGGATTTCGGTCTTTGGCCGGATCACGGTTGCCGCTTGGCAGGAGGGTCGAGAGGGCCGTCACCACGCTGGTGGCGACGCTCCGTTCATTGGGATTCAGGAATCCTTGTAGCGTCAAGCGGATCGACATCGATGCCGACCCAAGGGTCCATGACCCGACCGGGACGCCGGAAAATCGAGACGATTGTATCGCAATCCGGTGTCATGTCCGACATGAGAACTTCGGACCGTCGCAAGGGTATCGCAACGGGCGCACCTGACCTGACCCACACGGTAAATGACGCAGCGGCGGCCTGGGCACAGGCCGTGCAGAAGGTGCCGATCTGCACACCCGCTGTCGCCCCGCCACGCCTTGCGCTGTTCGGTGGTGGCGCGCGCCGGATGCACGCAAAGGGGCAGGCAGCATGATGCACCCTCGGAAACGACATCAGAAGAAGCTGGCATGTCGATGCTCAAGATCATCGAACGCCTCGGAGAATCCGGTACGATCTTTATGCACACCGCGCAAAAGCGCGGTGTGCATAAAGCGTTTCGACCTATTGTCCGAGACAGGGATAGACAGTGCTCAGCACACATTCAGGCGACCCAAAATCTATCCCGACACTTTCCGCGATCTTTCCTTGCCAGCCCGAGAACCGGGTCTGAACATCGTGCGGTCGCGCGGCCAGGCCGCGTCTGCACGGCCCAGTTCGGTTTCGAGGAATGCAAGGTAGGCATCGGCCTGTTCCTGGTCAAGATGAACGACCTCCTGCGATCCGAACCACCGGCGCAGCCCCGACCGCCCGACTGCCTTGTCCATCGTGATGAAAACCGGGACCACGAGAACCTGAAAGGCATCCTCGACCGTGACGAATTCGGCATCCTCGAATTGCAGCCGGTAAAGCCGCGCCTGTCGTGGCGGCTCGACCTGGCCGATCCCCCGAAACCCTTCCATGTCGCCCGCCCGCAGCGTCAGCCAGGCAACGCCCAGCGGCTCGATCATCGCCTCGTCGTGGAACAGGATACGGGTATCGGCCTGCAGCAAAACCGCGTGCGCGTTGCCCAACGCCCCTTCCGGCACGGCGATCGGCTTTACCACGCTGGGACAATCTACCGGGTCGAGCCAGATTCGCTCATGACCGATGGCCGTCAAAAGTCTTTCTCCACCCGGGAAAACCGGCAGCCTTGCACCTTCTTCCAATGCACCCAGGGGCCATTGCCCGTCTTGGGTGGCCAGATGCGCACCCTCGACCAGGCCACTTCCACCGCAGCGCGAACATCCCGCGTCGAGATGCCGATAGGCGCAGACACGCCGTTTCATAAGGGACATGATTGAACACTGCCTGTTTTGATTTATGTGCGCCTGCCCTGCGCAACCTCAATCCGAACGATACCAAGAAACTGCTCGCATTGGAAGAACATGCCGACGGGCGATAGGTCTCGACCGGCGCGGCTCAGTCAAACTCGTAGCCGAACCGCGCCACGTCCTCGGCACAAAGCGCGCCCACGAGGCGGCGGTCCGCGTCGCTGTAATAGCCACGGTAATCAGGGGCCCGCTCCGACCGGTTGGCCATCGGCAGGTCGAGCCGAAAGCCCAGATGCGACCAAAGCGGCCCGGCGTCGGTGTCGAAATGCTCCAGCCGTATGTAAAGCCCGGCCCGCTCGGCGCCGGTCGTGTCGCGCATATAGGCGGCATAGGGATTCGCCCGTATCACCGTCTGTGTCTGCGGATGGTTGAGAAAGCCACTGAAATCCTCGCATTGCGCCAGCCGCACCGCCGGATGGTCAAAGCTCTGTTCACGCAGCCAATGGTAATAGCTCACCATCCGGTCCCAAGGGTTGCGCACCAGCGTGAAACACAGCATGTCCGCGATCTCGTCGACCTCGATCAGCCCGTCGATATCGGCCAGGGTCGAATGTTTCCACAACCGCCCCCGGCTTTGCACGCCGCTCAATTTCCGGCGTCGTTTCATGGCCTTGGGCGTGTCGCCGAGCATGATGTCATCGCGCATCGCCCGCCCCTCCAGCGCCAATGCCAGCGCCGTTCCCCCCGTCTTGGGGATATGCACAAAGATATAGGACCGGCCCCGCGAAATGATCATGTGCGAACGCTACTGCGCCGCACGCGGCCGGTAAAGTCCGCGCCTTATGACCGTCGTTTCGAACTCCTCAAGCAGTTGAACACGAACGATGGCCTTGGCCGGCTCAATGCCGATGAAGACAGGTCACCTCATGGATGGCTCCCCTCAGGGGGTAGTTCAGACCATACAAGGATTTCGCGACATGTGCCGCTCATCTCGTTGTACGGGGATGGCAAGCAAGAGCCTGCACGGGTCGCATGGTGACCTTTTCGCACACGGGCAACAGTGAGCACCGACACAGCTTGTATCAACGAAACAAGGCGGCCGGATTCCCGCAGGAGAATTCCATTCACAATCGCAAATAATGCCCGGATGAAGGATGGATGAGGATGTCACGAACCCGATCGGCAAAAGGCATTATTTTGTCGCTAAACCCTCTGGACGCGCGCCGCGGGCTTTGCTATCTCACACGCCAAGTTCCGGCGTAGCTCAGCGGTAGAGCAGTTGACTGTTAATCAATTGGTCGTAGGTTCGATCCCTACCGCCGGAGCCAAGATAAGCCCTCTAGGTCAAAGACTTAGAGGGTTTTTCTTTTCACGGATTATTTCACGTAAGGCTGAAAAGTAAGGCTCGCGTAAGGCTCGGGGCGCGGCCCCGGTGTTGGGTCTGTCAGTGCCCCGAGCACTTTTGAGGTTGAGGAATCAAGCCCACCTGTTGCACAATACGCCACAAAATAATGTGGTTTTGGCAGGGGCAGCGACAGGATGTGGAGTTGGGATCAAGGCAGGCTGGACTACTTCCAGTTTGACAACCTCAAGAAGATCGCCCGCTTCGCGCTGAGCCATGACCTCCGCGCTGAGGAACATGACGCCTTGGTGTCTGCGGTTGGCCTGCCCTTTTCGCCCAAACAGGCAGACTACAAACCATGGCGCAACTACGCGCGCACCTTCAAGAGCATGGGGCTGGTATATCAGAAGGGTGAGGCTGCGGAGCCAACCGAGATAGCGAAGTTGCTGGCCGACGATGGAAGCATCACCACAGACGAATACTTTCACTTCCTCGCGGAATACACCTCGTCACCATCACCCGCCCTGAAGGGCTGGGACAGCTCCGCAGACCTTAGATACCCCCTCCTGTTCGCCCTCAAATACCTCCTAGCAAAGGCTGCTAAGGGCCTCGAACAGACGACACTGTCCGAGATTGGCTCCGCTTACGATGCCAGCGGGTTTACAGGCGAGGAGGACGCAGCGGGCTTTGAAGCCCTTGTTGTCACCACATCCGACACCGGGACGATCGACCGGCAACCTGCTGAAAGCCTTCGCGTCCTCGCCCAAATCTCATACCTGAGCCTCGCTGGGAACGTAATATCCGTTTCCCTGTCCCGCGATGATGCCAGCGACGTGTTCGACCAGTTGTCCGCCCTCCCCGGCGAGCCGGTCTCTGACGGCAACGCGGAGATCAAGAGGCGGACCGACCAATTCGTCGCGGCCACCTCCGAATTTGAGCTGGACTACGTGTCGTCAGCTATCAGCGACGTTGAGGATGCGGGCTTCGCGTCGGGCACGTCCTTTGCTGAAGGCGCGAAGTCCCGCAAGACCCACCTCGTGATCGAACGCAACGGCAAGATCAGGGAGGCGTTCTTCAAGGCCAATCCTTCCGCTGCCTGCGACTTCTGTGGGATGGACACGGGGGCTTCCTATCCGTGGACAAATCGTATACTAGATGTTCACCATTTGTTGCCACTGTGTTCTGGTGCGCGGACCTCGAAACAGGGGACGATTCTGGATGACTTGGTGGCTGTTTGCCCAACGTGCCACCGAGGCGTCCACAGGTATTATGACAAGTGGCTCAAGGACCGTGGGCAGAAGGATTTTGTAGACGCCAGCGAAGCGAAGGCAGTCTACGACCAAGCAAAACAAGAATACGGGGCAGCCTGAACATGTTGATGAAAAACACAAATCCCGACGCACCAGAGGCGCGATTTGAGAGCCAGCGGACCTTGATGGAACAGGCAGACGGGAGCGCCGACATCTGCGACGTGATGGAGTCGGTCGGCCAGTCGATTGATGATCTGGTTTACTCAAAGAGCCGGGCGGTCACTTGGTCGGGCGCGAAGCCCCCGAAGCTCACATCATTCAAGAAACTCGGGAAAGGGGTGCCGCTGGTGTCGTTCTTCACCGGTTGCGGCGGGATGGACTTGGGTTTTGAGGCGGTCGGCTTCGAGCACAAGGCGGCATTTGAATTCAACGAGATTTTCTGCAAGACGCTCCGGGTGAACCGGCCCAAGTGGAAGGTTTTCGGCCCCCCCTTCCAAAACGGCGACGTGTCAAAAACAGATGAGATCATCACTCAACTGAGCCCGGTGATCGACACACCATTTGAGGGCGTGTTCGTCGGCGGACCGCCCTGCCAGCCGTTCTCGATTGCCGCAAACCAGCGCTTCTCGAAGGCCGGGGAGAACTTCAAGAGGGTCGGCTTTGCGCACGAGAAGAACGGCAACCTGCTGTTCGACTTCGTGGATTTGGTCGTGCACTTCCGGCCTGCCGCGTTCGTCATCGAGAACGTCCCGGGCCTGCGCGACCTTGACGGGGGCGAACAACTCAGCGAGGCCATCTCGATCCTGACGGCAGCGGGATACAACGTGGAGGAGCCCGAGGTTTGGGACGCGGCGGACTACGGCGTCCCACAATACCGCCAGCGGATGTTTGTCGTGGGTTCGCGGAAGCAGGGCTGTTTCGAGATGCCCAAGAAGCGCGACCACATCGGCGCGGGCAGTGTCTTATCTGAACTGCCCGCGCCTGACGCGCTGAACCACGAGACGCGGCGGCACAAGGTGGCATCCGTTGCCCGCTACATGGTCCTCGACTACGGAAAGCGCGACCAGTTGGGCCGGGTTGACCGCCTGACCCCCTCGCGCCCCTCAAAGACAGTGATTGCAGGCGGGACTAACGGCGGCGGACGCTCCCACCTTCACCCCGAGATACCGCGCACCCTTAGTGTCCGGGAATGCGCCCGCTTGCAGACCTTTCCCGATGACTACAAATTCATCGGCCCGACCGCACGACAATTCACGCAGGTCGGCAATGCGGTTCCCCCGCTGCTTGCCGCCACGCTTGCGACGCAGATCGCAAAGGCGTTCTTCTAGGCCTAGAAGGTCAGGGAAAACCTTCGCTTGCAATGCAGGGGGAAAGGCCCAACCTCTAATGGAGGTGGGCCAAATTGGCGCGCGGTCGATCAAATCCCGGTGGAACGGGAGCCCTGAAACGGGTTCGGCTAGGCCCTCATCGCGGGCGTAAAGACCACCCGCGAGCCGACACAGCAAGTGCAATCCCGGTTGCGCTGGCGTGTCGGCTTTTTTTTGTGCGCCCGCGAGGCTCGCGCCGACTGCCAGCGCTCCGGCAAAATCGGAGACGCCAAATGGGCGAACAACAAGACTTCAACGCCGCCACTGCGCGGCACTTCAACCGGCGGCCCGGCGGGTCGCGCCACCATGCCTATCAGGATGCGGCAGGCAACGTCTGCCTCTGGTGCCGGGGCCGGTCGCCCCGGGGAGGGGCTGCGGTCAGCATCTCGGCCTTGAACTGGCTGCGGGAGCGAGAGGGCGGCAAGTTTGTCCGCGTGACCAACGCCCACGGCGGCCTCGATGAGATTGTGACGCTGGACGAATTGCCCGCGAAGGAGCCGCGCGACGGTCCCGGCGGGGCCTACATCTTCATCGACCCCGAAGACCTGCACGGGCCGGACTTCGCGCCGCTCGGGGATGACGTGCCGTTCTGACACCACCCCGAAAGGCCCGCGCCAGTCATCACCGGCGCGGGCCTGTTTCCGTGGGATCAGGCGCGGCGCATTCGCGCCACCCCGCCGCCGTTCCCTCAGAGGGTCAATGCAGGACCGGCGCGCGCAGTTTCAGCCAGCCCAGATCGGTCGTCGCGCAGAACCATCCGAAGGCCCGGACCACCTTGTGGTCGTGCTGGCGGATCAGGTGCGGCGTGGCGGCGTCGGGATCGCGCACGGCATCGACCCAGACCACCACCCGCCGGTCATTCACCGGCTGGCGCGACAACAGTCCGACCAAGGCCCCGAGGGGGCCGCGCGGCACACCGTAGAGCCGCGCGAAGCGTTCCACATCCGAGGGTGTGGGCCAACCGTCCGGGTTGGCGTCCTCGGCCCAGGAGATCAGCGCCATATGGGCCTGCCGAAGGCGGCGCGGGAACAGGGTCGGGTATGCCTCTGCGATCCGCTGCGACCAGACCAGATCCATCACCCCGCCTCCACCGCCGCGCCTGCGTTCTTCGCCGCGTCCCGGTCGGCCAGCGCCGATGCGATCCGGGCGGTGGCATTGCGGCGGCCAGATGCGAACTCGCGGTCAGCGTTCAGGGCGCGCTGGTGCGCCTGCTTCACTGCCGCGATGGCCGCGCGGGCCTGCCGCACATCATCACCGATCAGCCGGTCGGCCAGTTCCTGCGGCGACACGATCCGCTGCTTTGCGGGCATCCGGTCTGTCAATGTGCATTCAAAAGTGGCCCAGTGTGATCATCCAAAAATGACCCACCCCCGAGGTGGCAAAGCCCACAGGCGAGCGGCCACCAAATAGCGC
>LJSU01000004.1 GCA_001314705.1 Rhodobacteraceae bacterium HLUCCO07 | reverse complement strand
GAAGCGGCGCGGATCGCTTTCGATCTGGTTTGATCCAGAGATGACATGGCGACCACCACCGACCGGCAAGCGTGGCCGACAACCGAGCTTCAGTGACGCCATGGGCTGAGCTTTTAGACCACGCACGGCGCTAACTGCTCGTGGATTGGTTCGCGGCCTTGATCGTCGCCTTCTGCACGCGTAAACTGACCGAGAATGCCGATGCTGCGGCGCTGTTTCAGGAAGACGGCCAATGGCCCACGATCAGCGGTTGGACCGCTCTTGCCGACAAGTGGCTGGATCAGTTGCGCATGGCTGACAGCCTGGATCGGATTGCGCGCGGCACCTGATGAATGTCTGCCCGGTGATCGGCGAACAGGGTGACCGCCGGTTTGCCTTTGGCGCGTCGGGTGGGCGCAAGATCATGGATGCGGTGGCACAGCTCTCGTCTTTCGTGACCGATTTCGGGATGGATCTTGCCGACAGCTTTCACCAGCCGCGCATTGACGTCTCGGGCATGGATCGCGTGATCGCCGATGACAGCCTGCCTGCCGAGGTGCTGCACCGACTGCGGCAATCGCATGATCTGGCCGAAACCCGGCGCACGATATTTCCCTATGCCTTTGCCTGTCCGGCAGGGGTGATGCGGCGCGGATCGCTCAATTCAGGTTGCACCGAGATCATGTCGCCATGGGGCGACGCCATTTCCGAAGACATGACAAAGGAATCCTGACAGAATGAGCCGCGCCACAGCCATCGACACGATCACCGACTATTTCGACACCGGCCGCTTTCAATCCGATCTGGCCGGTCTGGTGGCCTTTGAATCCGAAAGCCAGAACCCCGATCACGCGGCCGAACTATTGCGTTACCTGACCGAGGCGATGGAGCCGCGGCTGACCGCGATGGGCTTTGCCTGCTCGATCCACGAGAACCCCGATCCGCGCGGCGGGCCCTTGCTGATTGGCGAACGGCACGAGGGCGATGACTTGCCCACGGTCCTGACATACGGTCATGGCGACGTGATCCGTGCCCAGACCAACAAATGGCGCGAGGGGCTGCACCCGTTCGAACTGGTGGAAGAGGGCGAGCGGCTCTATGGGCGTGGAACCGCCGACAACAAGGGCCAGCACCTGATCAACATCGCAGCGCTTGAGGCCGTGCTGCAAACGCGTGGGGCGCTTGGTTTCAACTGCCGCATCGTTATCGAGATGAGCGAGGAAACAGGCTCGGCCGGGCTGCCCGAGTTTTTCACGCAGCACCGGGACCGGCTGACAGCGGATGTGTTGATCGCGTCGGATGGTCCACGCCTGCAACCCGATGTGCCGACCATGTTCATGGGGTCGCGCGGGGCGGTGTCGTTCGACCTGATCGTCGACCTGCGCGAGGGGGCGCATCATTCAGGAAACTGGGGCGGTTTGCTTGCGGATCCGGCGATGATCCTGGCGCAGGCGCTGGCCACCATCACCGACAAGCGCGGCCAGATCCGCATTCCCGAATGGCGTCCTGACAGCCTTACACCGGCGGTGCGCGCCGCACTCGAAGGTCTGCCGATCGAAAGCACCGATGGCCCCGACATCAACACCGATTGGGGCGAAGAGGATCTGACCCCCGTGGAACGCGCCTATGGCTGGAACAGCTTTGCCATTCTGGCGATGAAAAGCGGCGTGCCCGAGGCGCCGGTAAACGCGATTTCTGCCAATGCGTGCGCCACCTGCCAGCTGCGCTATGTCGTCGGCACCGACCCCGAGGAAATTCTGCCCGCCCTGCGCCGTCATCTCGATGCGCACGGATTCGACGCGGTGCGGATCGAACCGCATGATCGCGGTTTCTTCCGCGCCACGCGGCTGAATCCGGACCATCCTTGGGTAACATTCGTGGCCGACAGCCTGGAGCGCAGCGCCGGGCAGGCCCCGCACATCCTGCCCAACCTGGCCGGATCGTTGCCCAATGACAGCTTTGCCGACATTCTGGGCCTGCCCACGGTCTGGGTGCCACATTCCTATCGTGGCTGCTCGCAGCATGCGCCGAACGAGCATGTCCTGAAACCAGTGTGTCGGGATGCACTGCGCCTGATGGCCGGGCTGTTCTGGGATCTGGGTGCAGGCGGCACGCCCCCAGGCGCCAACGGATAAGGCGCACGGGCGGCGATCTCCGAAGCCTTCGCCAAGATTGGCTCTGGTCACCACGGCCCCGGCGACTCCGCCTTGTATCAGGCGGTCGAAGATTGCCAGACGGCGCCCTTGACCGCGTCTTTCTGACGGCGGGTCTTTGTCAGGGTGGCCCCGATTTTCAGTCGTGTCCTTGTCCGGCATTCCGGCAAAGGCGTGCTTGACTCAGGTATTTCGAATTGCTCTCGTTTTCACGGCACACAACAAGAAATCCGGGGAAGGATGGGAACGGAGATGCGAGACAAACCCATCAGGATCGGCGGTGCCAGCGGTTATTGGGGGGATAGCGCCATTGCCACGCCGCAGCTCTTGCAGGCGGGCGGGCTGGATTTTCTGGTCTACGACTATCTGGCCGAGGTCACGATGTCGATCATGGCGCGTGCCCGGGCCAAGGACCCAGACGCGGGATACGCGCGGGATTTCGTCGATGTGGTGATGCGCCAGAACCTGGGCGAGATCGCGCGGCAGAAGCTGCGCGTGATTGCCAATGCAGGAGGCGTAAATCCGACGTCCTGCGCCGATGCACTCCGCGCGATGATCGCCGAAATGGGGCTTGATCTTCGCGTGGCGGTGGTGCTTGGCGATGACCTGATGGACCGCAAGGACATCCTCACCGCCACCGAGATGTTTACCGGTGAGTCATTTCCGGCGCCGGAACAGATTTTTTCCATCAATGCATACCTGGGGGCCTTCCCGATCGCGCGCGCGCTGGATGCGGGTGCGGATATTGTCGTCACGGGGCGCTGCGTGGATAGCGCGGTGACCCTGGGTGCGTGCATTCATGCCTTCGGCTGGAAACCGGCCGAACATGACCGGCTCGCCGCGGGTACGCTTGCGGGTCATGTACTGGAATGCGGCACCCAGGCGACGGGCGGGAATTTCACCGATTGGCACCTCGTGGCCGACACTCTCGACAGGATCGGGTATCCGATCTGCGAGATCTGGCCCGATGGTGCGATCGAGGTAACGAAACCGAAAGGCACCGGTGGGCTCGTGTCCGTGGGCACAGTGGCCGAACAGATGCTCTACGAGGTGGACGACCCACAGGCCTATGTCGTGCCGGACGTGATCTGTGACATCTCGCAGGTCGAGGTGACGCAGATCGCGCAGAACCGTGTGCGGCTGACCGGCGCGTCCGGGCGGATGCCCACAGACAGTTACAAGGTGAGCGCGACTTACCTCGATGGCTGGCGCGCGGGCGCGATGGCGACGTTCTATGGCAGCAAGGCGGCGGCAAAGGCGCAGGCGTTCGGCGATGCCGTGTTTGCCCGTGCGCGGGCGGCGCTGCGGGCGCGCAACATGGCCGATTATACCGAGACCAGCCTCGAGATCCTGGGCGGCGGCAGCCAGATGGGCGAAGCCACGATGGCTGACACGGCAACTGAAGTTGTCGTGAAATATGCAGCGCGCCATCCCGAGAAAGAAGGTCTGGACATACTCTTGCGCGAAGCTTCGGGCATGGGCCTGTCCGCCCCGCCGGGGCTGTCGGGATTCTTTGGCACCCGACCGCGACCATCGCCGCTGGTCCGGCTGTTTTCCTTCCTGCTGCCCAAATCCGAGGTGCCGGTCGAGATCGAAATGGATGCGGCGCGTCGGCAGGTCGAGGTGCTGGATGGCGAGCCCTTCGACGCCCGCACCTTGAGCCGACCGACCCCGCCCGTCGCGCCCAAGCCGGACGCCGACACCGTCACGGTTCCACTCGAAGCGCTTGCCTGGGCTCGCAGCGGTGACAAGGGAAGAAACGCCAATATCGGGATCATCGCACGGGATCGTGCCTACCTTCCGCACATCTGGAATGCTCTGAGCGAAGAGGCCATCGCCGACCGTTTCGGGCATGTCCTGAAGGGGGATGTGACTCGCTACCTCTTGCCGGGATGCGCGGCGATCAACGTGGTTTTGACCGATGCATTGGGCGGAGGCGGCGTCGCCAGCCTTCGCAATGACGCGTTGGGAAAAGGTTTTGCGCAGATCCTTTTGTCGATGCCGGTGACCGTGCCAAAAACATTGATGGAGCCTGCGGAATGAGTTGCTCTGACTGGATACCGGAGATCACAGCATCCGAAATCGCCGGAAACCGCGCAGGTATTCTGGCGCTTGTCGGCCCGGTTAGAATGAGAATGGCACGCTGATCCCGAAGTTTCACACATTGTAAGTCCAGCACCGGAAGTTGTCGCGCCCGGTGCTGTCGTTGCGAAAGCACGCCCCTGGCGCGGGCGGCGGGTGCGACACGCGCACCCGGCGTGCACATTCTCCTATGGTCGCGGCCGGGTGATCCCTGTCAATCGCGACACGCCCTGGCCAGATGGATCGCGCATACTGAAGCGTTCCCAGGTCAGGCCGCGGCGGTAACGTGCCGAGACCTGCCCATCTTTCAGCGCGAACAGATGCAGCCATCCATTGTCGAAAAGGTCTCGCACATGGTCATGCTTGCCCAGGATCTCGGTGATTGCTTCGGTCGGGGCCTCGATCAAAACGGACAACCGGAGTGCTTCATGAGCGGGGCGCTCGCCGTCATGCACCGCTTGCCAAGGCAGACCGGGCCGCAACAGGCCGCCATTACCCTGGACCACGCCGATTCCGCCGACGACGTTATGGATCAGCTTGTTGCCACTTCCGAAAACGCGCGGTGCGACCGTAGAGCCATAGTATTGCAGGCTGATCCAGCTTGCCACGACCACCGGGGCGGTCAGGATCAGTTCCAGCGTGTCAAAGCCGTCATCCGCAGTCCAGTCATATGTGTGCAGGAAGGCGCGCCCCTTGAGGTCACGTCCTGCGGTCGCGCTGCGCGGCGCGGCTATGAAGGCGCTGCAATTTGCAAGGCCCCACTCGGGTCGCACCTCGGACCAGTCCGTGGCGCGCCGCGCGAGATCATGGCCATGCACAGCGGGCAGGCGGGTCGCGCGCTCGGCCTTGGCCTGGGCTCCGGCGGCAGCCAGCCAGGCTTCGGCCCTGGCGATATCATGGGCGTGATCGGGCGCGGGCGCGTCGAGATAGAGCGTCACCTCGTCTGTCACGGTATCGTGCAGGCCAGCGACAAAGAGTGTATCGGAGGGCAAGGACAGCCCCAGCTCCGGCAACCCGGCACGCGTTTCCGGGTCATTCAGCAGCCTCGCAAGGAGTCTGGATGAGATTTCGCCGGTCTGCCCGCTGCAGGCACCGCAGTGATAGGCGCTTTGATGGGGGTTATTGCGCAGTTGTGCACCATGCCCGATCAGCAGGACAAGTCGGGCATGTCCCTCTGTCATGCTCATTGCTCTCAGCACGCCCGCCGCTGTCTGCGCTTTCCTCTCCGCGGTCAATTCCCCCTCGAGCCGTGGCAACGGTGCCGGCATCTGCCGCTTTGGCCCAAGCGCAAGCGCTTCGCGCACAAGCTTTACGCCATATGCCGGGCCGGCGGCTTCGACAAAGGCAAAGGAGGATACCGCCGCCTGCCGGAACCGGCCCCAGGCGCGCTTGGCGCGGGCGGAGATCCGGATGGCTGTCTCCGCGCTTTCGTCACCATGGCTGGTTGATGTCAGCGCGGGGTTCAGAAGGGCGGGCAAATGCGACTGCAGCTCGTCCGTTCCTTGCGGCCGGTGCGCGACGGGCAGGCCAAAGAACCCCGCGAAGCCCACGGTCTCGATACCGGTATCCTGCGCCTCGAGGGCCCGGCGAAAGACTTCGGAGCGCACGTCGATACAAAAGGCCGCCTGCATCTCGGCCCGGTCCGAGTGTGTCGCGGCATCGCTCAGCCGCGATGCCAGCTTGCGCTGATGTGCCCGCTCGGCGGCATCTTGCAGGATCGCGTCAAGCACTTGATCCGGCGTTGGCTCGAGCGGCGCAGCATGGTCGGCCACGGTGGCCTGCCAGTCCTCTGCCACATCCGGACAATGGTCGAGGAACGCCTCCTCCCAGATGAGACGTATCGCGAGTAGATCGGTCAATGTCGTGTCGGTATCACCTGCCAACTCGGCCTGCCACAAGAGCCAGCGCGCGTGCTGTGGCCAGCCGCCCAGATCGACGAGCAAACGGTGGAATGCCGTCTCGGCGGCTGCAGGTGTCAGCCCCAGCCTTTCGGATGCGCGCAGGATCGCGCGCTCGGCAGTATCTGGGGCCTCCGCGACATGCGCCGAAAAGCCGGTCAGACCGGCAATTTCCGGCGTCAGGTCATGCGTGGCCCATTCTCGCCAGGCGGCGAAGGCTCCCTGGCCGGGCCGCGGCGTCCAGAGTGCCTGCCCCCTATCGAAATGCCCTGCTGCCCAAAGGCCGAAACTGCGCGCGAGAATGGCAGGCCAATCGGTGCCGGTTCTGCCGGCCGCCAGTTCCGCCACCGTGGGAAGCGCGTCGATCACGGGGCTTTCGGCCTTCATCTGCGCCTTGAGCAGGGCCAGATCGCAGGGCTTGACCGGAGAGGTCGAGGCGATGAGCGCGACGGCCAGATCGTCGTCGGTGATCTCGCCAGCCGCCACCTGCGCGACAAGCGCAGCGCGCGGCTGGGTCAGTCTTGCGCCGGCGACACGGCCGAGCCGGGCGGACGCCATGGGCAAGTCCTCGCCCGCCTGGCCAAGAAAGGGGTTGACCGCGACGGTCGCATCCAGCGGGAAGGCGGGCGGTATGGCACGCGCAGCTGCCTCGGCCGAAGCAAGCAACTGCGAGGCGAGGGATGGGGCAATCTGGGTGTGTTTTAGGAACATGAAAGACTCTCCCGGATCAGGATCTTCTGGGTGCCCGGAAGCCATTGATCAGGCGGTCCAGGAGTGCGTTGATGTAAAGGCCGTTTGCGAGATGCACGCGCAATCCGGCGGTTGCGGGGTGATGTGCCCATAGAGGAAACAGCGCCTGGGCAAATGCCACCAGGCCAAAGGACAGGACCGTCAGTACGATCAATGCCCATTCCAGAGAACCGGCGACCGGTGTGGCCGGCAGGGCAGGGCCCCAGATCGCGAGCGCGATGACCTGAAAGCCGAAATAGGCAAGCGCTGCACCGACTGAGGCCGTGATCGTCCGCCATGTCAAAGCGCCGGGTGCGTCGTCGGCGAGTCCCTGGGCAATCAGGTAGGAGACCCCGAAGATCAGAATTGCACCAAGTGCCAGCGCCTGCGGGGACTTTTCGCCCACCAGAACGGTGAAGCCTGCTGCCACGATTCCGTAGAGCAACAGCGCAAGGGCAAAGGACTGAGCCACTGCGCCCACACTGGGTACCGCAACCGGCCCCGGCTTGCGGATGGCATTGACTGCGTCCACCGCGCCACCGGACGCCAGGAAGGCATGCGCCTTGTAAAGCGAATGTGCGACAATATGCAGAAGTGCCAGTGCCCATAGCCCGAGCCCGCATTGCAGCAGCATGAAGCCCATCTGCGCAACGGTCGACCAGGCCAGCGCGGTCTTGACCGCGCTTTGCGTCAACATGATCAGCGCGCCGAACAACGCGCTGAATCCGCCGATGATGACCAGCACTGCCATGGCCCAGGGGCTGAGCTCCACGAGGCCGGCCAGCGTGATCAGAAGGACACCACCCGAGTTGACTATGCCGGCATGAAGCAGGGCCGAGACAGGCGTCGGGGCCTCCATCACCTCGGTCAGCCAGCCATGGACCGGAAAGGCGGCCGTCTTCAATGCGGCGGCCAGGACGAGAAATCCGATTGCGATCTGCGACAATGCCGACAGGCGATCCGCGCCGGCGAGTTCACTTATGTCGACAGTGCCCAGGTCCAGCCACAACAAGACCGAGGCGAGGATCAAGGCGACATCGCCTGCGCCCCAGATCTGACTGAACTTTTTGGCGGCGCGCTGTGCTTCGGCCCGGTCGGGATAGAAGAGCAGGAGCTGTCGGAGTACGACACCGGTCGCCACAAAGCTTGCAGCCAGAACCGGAAGGCTGGCAGCCTGCACAAGGACGAGGACGAGCGCGACAGCCGTGAGGGTCAGGCCATGGAACCGGCCCTCTCTTTCCTCGCCATCAAGATAGCGGCGCGCATAGCGGGTCACGATCCAACCGACAAAGGAGACCAGAAGCACGAGCGTTCCACTGATCGGATCCATCCGCATGATCGCGATGTCGCCCAGGGCCAGAAGCCCCGGCCCTGAAATCCAAAGCTGACCGAGGCCGGCAATGCCGAGGCCGAGGGCGGAGACGCTTGCGATTTGGGCCAAGGCGAGCAGACGACCCGGGCGACGGCCGGGGTGCAAGACAAACAAGAGCGCTGTTGCCAGCAACAGAATCGGGGCAAGGGAAGTCAATGGAATGCTCGACATGATTGGCTCCGGGTTTGGGATCATGCAAAGCGATTTAGGGCTTGCGAGACTTATATAAAAATACATATATTATTAAAAACCATTCAATATAATAGAACAGTGGCGCAACTGAACCTCCATCATCTTCGGCTTTTTCGTGCCGTTGCTCGCGACGGCACGCTGACCGGGGCGGCGCGCGGTCTGAACCTTTCGCAGTCCGCGCTTTCAACCCAGCTGCGCACGCTGGAAGCCGCTCTGGGGCAGGATCTTTTTGAACGCCGCGGGCGCGGGCTCGTGCTGACCGAGGCGGGCCGTATCGCCCTTGACCATGCCGAAGCGATCTTTCGCACCGCTGACGACCTTGCCGCCACGCTGCGCGAAACAGGCCGTGCCCGGCGGGCGCTGCGCGTGGGGGCGCTCGCCACCTTGTCGCGCAATCTTCAGGTGCAGTTTCTGCGTCCGCTGATCGGGCGCGCGGATGTCGAGGTGATCCTCCGCTCGGGGTCGCAGGATGAGCTGTTGCGCGGGCTCGACGGGCTGGCCCTCGACATCGTGCTGACCAATCTTGCCCCGGCGAGGGATGCGGCCAGCCAATGGCTGGTTCACAGGATCGACGAGCAGCCCGTGGGCCTGATCGGCACGCCTGATCGCCTGGGGCGGACTGCGCGTCCTTTGAAAGACCTGCTGGTTGCGCATCCGCTCATCGTGCCCACACGCGAGACCGGCCTGCGTGCTGCTTTCGATGCGTTGGCGGCGCGGCTTGAGGTGACGCCGATCCTGGCGGCCGAAGTCGACGACATGGCGATGATCCGGCTTCTGGCTCGGGAAGATGCAGGGCTGGCGATCATTCCGCCGATCGTCGTGCGCGACGAGCTTCAGACGGGCGCCTTGATCGAGGCGGCCAGGCTGGACGGAATCAGCGAAACCTTTTTCGCCGTCACCCAGCAGCGGCGTTTCCCCAATCCCTTGATTGCAGAAGTCTTGCAAAGCCGAACATAGATCCCGGCCGACGGCAGACGTCTCTCGCGTTACCCGGCGATGTATGGGTTTCGCATCGTGATGCCGCCAAATGTACCAGGTGAGGTGTCGAAAGGAATGCCTTCGGTCTGCTTGTTCAAACCCAGCTATCCCGTACCGAATCGATCGGACAAACCTGTGATCTGCATCGCCCCCATCTCAGCGCCTTGAGCACGGCATACGAAACCCAACAGCCCTCATTGTCACCAAGCTCGCGAAGGCGCTGGGCGTCGAGCCGTCGAAGCTATTGGACTTGAATGGTCATCCTGAGAGGAATGGTGCCGGTGATAGGACTCGAACCTACGACCCCATCATTACGAATGACGTGCTCTACCAGCTGAGCTACACCGGCTAACCGGGCCGAAACTTGGTCCGACCTGTTCCATCTTCCCGCCGAGCCCGTCGAATCTGTGCGTCAGGGTCAAGCCAGCCCGCAAAGCGGGACGACCTGGCTCTGACGGCTTGACGAGCGCAGCGAAACCGAGCGACCGTTTAACCCTTCGATGTTCAGCGCGCAAGCTGAAATCGGATTGGGAAATCGCGGCCGCCGGGGCGCTGTTTTCCCCGGCCGCCAGGGGCGCGGCCGGGGCGCGCGGGCGAAAAGCTTGCGTGGTCGAGCCGCGGCCCGAGCGAGGTGTGCCGGTCCTGTGCCTTGCGTTCAGCCACTCATTTCCGCGCGGATCTGTTGGCGGAAGATGTCGATGGGCACGCTTTTGCCGTCGCGCCGGATGCACCAGTAGGTCCAGCCATTGCAGGAGGGCGCGCCTTCGAGATGGGCGCCGACCTGGTGGATCGAGCCCTTGATGCCGTCACCGACCAACGTGCCGTCGGCGCGCACCTTGGCCTTGTAGCGGTTGTTCATCGAATAAAGCTCTTCGCCCGGGCGCAACATGCCGCGTTCGACAAGCTGCCCGAAGGGCACGCGCGGCTCGGCCCGTTTGGAAGCGGTGACTTCGAGCGCGGACTTGTCGAACTTGCGGATCTTCGACAGGCGGCGTTCGGCGACGCGGCGATAGCTTTCCTCGCGTTCGATGCCGATGAAATCGCGCCCCAGCATCTTGGCCACGGCGCCGGTGGTGCCCGTGCCAAAGAACGGGTCGAGCACCACGTCACCGGGGTTGCTGGTGCCGACAAGGATGCGATGCAACAGCGCCTCGGGCTTCTGGGTGGGGTGGGCCTTGTCGCCGTTCTCGTCCTTGAGCCGCTCGCCGCCATTGCAGATCGGGATCACCCAGTCGGAGCGCATTTGAATGCCATCGTTGAGTGCCTTCAGCGCCTCGTAGTTGAACGTGTATTTCGCGCCTTCCGACTTGCTGGCCCAGATCAGGGTTTCATGGGCATTGGTAAAGCGTTTGCCGCGGAAATTGGGCATCGGGTTGGATTTGCGCCATACGACGTCGTTGAGAATCCAGTAACCCTGGTTCTGAAGCTCGGCCCCCATGCGAAACACGTTGTGATAGGAACCGATCACCCAGAGCGCACCATCCGGTTTCAGCAGGCGACGCGCGGCCTTGAGCCATTCCGCGGTGAAGGTGTCATAGACCTTGAAGCTGTCGAACTGGTCCCAATGGTCGTCGACCGCGTCGACACGGGAATTGTCGGGGCGGTGCAGGTCGCCGCGCAATTGCAGGTTATAGGGCGGGTCGGCGAAAATCAGGTCGATGGAATTGGCCGGCAAGGCATTCATCGCCTCGATGCAGTCGCCATCGATAATCGTGTTGAGCGGGAGCTTGGCTGCGCCCCTTGCATTCTTGGTTGTTGTCATTTTCTGCCTCTGTCCCCGGTGCCTTGGCGCACGCGTTATTCGACATCAAAGATGAGTCAGAGGCGATTCGTCGTCAATTTCTTTTTTGAATCAGTCACTTACATTTTTCTGTTGCCACAATATATTGTGGACCGGTTTGAAGGATCGTCTATGGTGTGGGGTGATCCCGATATTTTGAAGCGCCAATCTGTGGCTTTTCGACGGGTATCCGGCGTTGGTCTCCCAGCCGTAACCGGGGAAGTGTTGCGCCAAATCCCGCATGACCTGATCGCGCCTGATTTTCGCCACGATCGAGGCCGCCGCGATCGACAGCGAACGGGCATCGCCCTTGATCACGGGTTCGGCGGAACGGGCGAGGTCACGGGGGATCAGGTTGCCGTCGATCAGGCAGTGATCGGGCGGCGCGGAGAGCCCATCGATGGCGCGTATCATGGCCAGGTGCGAGGCGCGAAGGATGTTGAGTTCGTCGATCTCCGCGACGCTGGCCTGCCCGATCGAGACTTCGGCCGAGGCCAGGATCGCGGTGCTGAGCACGGCGCGGCGCTTGCCGGTGAGCTTCTTGGAGTCGTTGAGCCCTGGAGGGATGCGTGCGGGGTCAAGCACGACGGCCGCGGCAACGACCGGCCCGGCCAGCGGGCCGCGCCCGACTTCGTCCACGCCTGCAATGCGCGCGAACCCGCGTGCCATGGCGCTTTGTTCAAGGGTGAAATCGGGCGCTGTCATGGGCCTTGGAAACACCAAACCGGGGGCAGGGGCAAGCCCTGCGCCCGGTCCTCTTGTCATCGGGCCGCGCGGAATTTGGCGCCCAGGGCCTGCTCGACCTGCACTTCGTGTTCAGCGCGTGCCGTGGCGGCGCACGCGGTCAGGTAGCGGGCGGGGCCGAATGTGGCTGTAGCCGTGGCTGTGGCGGCGGTTGTCGCGTAGAGCTTCGCGCCTCGCCTCGCGGCGAAATGCTTCGCGCCTCTCTTCGTAGCGTTTTTGCCGCAGGTATTCCTGACGCCGTGCTTCCTCGCGCTTGGCGCGCAGGATGGCCTGTTGACGGGCCTGTTCATAGGTCCTGTCGATCCGGGCCTGTCCGCGGTCATGGGGACGATGGACATGGCCGTGAGGGCGGTGGCTGCGTGTGACGACCTTTGGCTTGTGACGATCGTTGTTGTCGCTGATTGCCTTGCCGATGATGACAAGGGCCGTTGCCCCGGCAAGGAAACGCGCGAGGTCGCGGTTGCCTGCCTCGGCCTGGGCGGCGGTAAATCCCGTGATGGCGATGGCGCCGGCGACGATGGTCGCGATGAACTTGCGTGACATGGGAACGGTCCTTTCGTGTTGCAGTCCGTGAGCGGGGAACGCTCGCACTTTCGATGGTTCGACATTGGAAAGGACCGGGACAGACAGGCAATAACGTCGTGCGGTTATCGAATAACAGGGCAATACAGGACCGGGGGATATTGAATATCGACGAAAGCTCGCGCATCGTCGGCGCATGAAACAGATCACACGCATCACTGTGCCGGCCCTCGTGCTGGTGCTGGGCGCAACGGGCGCGCAAGCCGCCTGTTTCGTCGAATACAAGGCCAAGCGTGACAATCCGCTTGAGCTCTTTCACGATACGGTCGAGGTCGGCGGTGATTGCAGTACAGAAGATGCGACCGCGCGCGTGCGCGAGCACCTGGCCCGAGAGGGGCTGACGCTGCTCAAGGTGCTGTCGGTCAGGAAAGACTAGCGATGCAGGACGAGGAAACAGGCGACAAGCCGGTGACGGCACTCGAGTCGCGCCGGGCCGGGCAGCGGGTGGTTACATTCGGTGTTCTGGCCATCGTGGTCGTGCTGACCATGACGGCGGTGTTCCTGTTCCTGTCGCTGCCGGATGCGAATGCGTTCAACGCCCGGGTCGAGCAAATCTTCGTGGAAAACGATGCGCTGACTTCGGATGCGGAAATCAAGTTGCTGGAAATCCTGGCCCTGTCGGGCACGGCGTTTTCCGAAACGCTGACCTCCTACCGGGTGGTGATCTTCGTGCTGCTGGTCTTTGCCACGGCGCTTCTGGTGGCGGCGCTGGTGTTCCTGGTCATGCTGGTGGTGATGAATCGCCGCATGGCGCAGATCGAGCGGGCGGGGATCCAGGTCAGTTCCCTGTTGATCTCGCGGGCCGAGAACACGGTCTATCTCAACAACCTCGGGTTCAGGCTGACCGATGCGGCGATGGAGACGCTGAGCATCCTGGCCGAGGCCCGGATGGATGACGATGTTCTGAGCGGCAGCCAGATCGAGGCGATGATCTCGGGTCGCGACGCGGCCGATTGCGACGAAGCGGCGGGCGCAACCCGGATCAAGCGTCTGCGCGATACGCTGGGCAATCAGCTCGTCAGCGAACTTTTGGTCAAGAATGTCGCGCGGCGGGGTTATTTCCTTGCCATAAACAAGGACGTGATCCGCATGTTGTGATCGGGATACGAGAGGGATTCCCGGCCCTGGTCAGGCCGGTTGCCAGTCGGCAATCTCGGCGCGCAGGCTCTGCATCAGCGTATCGAGATTCTTCTCGTAAAGCTCGCCGGTCAGCCGGCCGTTCTCGTCGAACTGGTTGGCGCTGTCATGCAGCGCGATTTCGGGGCCCAGCAGAAGGCGCGGACGAAAGGCGGTGAGGCAGGCGCGCAGCATGACCTGCGCGCGTTCGCCGCCGGCGCGCCCGGCGGCCGCCGACATGGTCGCCACCGGCTTGTCCTTCCACGGATTGCCCTTGGTGCGGCTGACCCAGTCGAGCGCGTTCTTGAGCACGCCGGTGACCCCCTTGTTATATTCCGGGGTCGAGATGATCACGGCATCCGCCGCAGCGATCTGATCGGACAATGTCTGGACCGCCTGCGGGATGCCGTTCGCATCCTCGGCATCGCCATCGTAAAGCGGAAAATCGAGATCGGCGATCGCGAATTCGGCCTCGCCGAACAGGCGCGCGGCCTCGTTGAGAAGCTTGCGGTTGGTCGAGTCCGCGCGTAACGCGCCGCAGATGCCGAGGAGAACGGGTCTGGTCATGTTCGAGCCTTTTTTAATCAACTGTCCCGGTCACATAGGCCCCGCCGGAAGGCGGGACAAGGTCGCGAATCCGCAGGCTGCCTGTGCGCAATGCAACAGCCCAGCCGGTCGGGGCGGGGCTGTTGTCCTGTTTGACGGGACAGAGGCTGCGTGTCAGGCGGCAGGATCGGGCAGGATCACGATTTCGACACGCCGGTTCTGTTGGCGTCCCTCCGGCGTGAGGTTCGAGGCGACGGGCTGATCCTCGCCGCGCCCGACGGACTGGATGCGGCCGGAACTGACGCCTTCGTCGATGAGCACCGACGCGACGGATTGTGCGCGCCGCGTGGACAGGTTCTGGTTATACTCTGCGTCACCCTCGCTGTCGGTATGGCCCAAAACCTGCACGGTCGAATCGGGATAGGCATTGAGGTTTTCCGCCACGGCGCGCAGATCGCGCACAAGGTCGGAACGCAGCGTGGCGCTGTCGGTGGCAAACAGGATATCCTGGGGCAGGGTCACGACCAGCTGGTCGCCGGTATTGTTGATCTCAACGTCATCGCCCGTGGCATTGCGCAGGTCGCGCTCCTGGCGGTCGAGGATGGAACCGCCGACGACGCCCGCCGCGGCCCCGGCCACGGCCCCGGTCATGGCCCCCCGCCCGCGGTTGCCGTCGCCTGCCACGATGGCGCCAAGGGCGGCCCCCAGACCGGCCCCCATCAGCGCGCCTTGCTTGGTGTTGCGGTTGGGGTCGTCGGTGCCGACATAGGACGGATCGGTGCAGGCCGTGGTGGTGGCCAGCGCAGCGCCCGACAGGGCGAGAATTATCTTGTTTGCTCGTTTCATGGGCTCTGCCTCGTGATGATGATGGTGCGGCCTTGCCGCTTGATCAGGCGCAATATACGGCAGGGACGGCGCCGACCCAAGCGCAGATCGTTGCAAAACCGGCGGCAAGCCGCGCATTTTCATGGGGTCCCCTCTTCATGGGGTTCCTTCGGTCACGCTTCGGCCCGGGCACTTTCCCAGGCCAGGATCGCACGCTTGACCGGAAGGCCCCAGTGATACCCGCCCAGGGCGCCCGATTTCCTGAGCGCGCGGTGGCAGGGAATGAGCCAGGAGACCGGGTTGCGGCCAACCGCGGTGCCAACAGCCCGTACGGCGTTGGGATTGCCGATCGCGCCCGCGATTTCGGAATAGGTGGTGACCTGACCCGAAGGAATCTGCAAGAGCGCCTCCCATACCTTGATCTGGAACGGCGCTCCGATCATGTGGAGCCGGGTCTCGCCATTCCGGGTGAAGGCCGCGTCGACCAGCGGTTCGAGCGTTGCCGGGTCTTCGACAAAGCTCGCCTTTGGCCAGCGCGCGCGCATGTCCTGCATCGCCACCTGCCGACCGGTTTCGGCAGCCAGGGCCAGACCGCAGATCCCCTTGTCGGTGCCCATCACCAGGGCCGGGCCGAATGGGCTGTCGAACCAGCCCCAGAAGACGGTGAGTCCTTCGCCACGGCGGGCGAATTCGCCGGGGCTCATCGCTTCCCAGCGGACGAAGAGATCATGCAACCGGCCCGAGCCCGAGAGCCCCAGAGAGTGCGAAACCTGGAGCGTGGTCATGTGGTCTGTCAGCATCCGCTTGGCCTGGCCCAGTTGCAGATACTGTTGGTAGCGTTTGGGTGAAACGCCGACCCATTGCGAGAAAATCCGCTGGAAATGGGCGGCGCTCATCTGCATGCGGGCGGCCAGATCGTCGAGGGAGATCGGCCCGTCGGCGGAATCGAGCAGGTCGAGCGCGCGGCGCATGACCTGGTAGTGATAGCTTGAATTTGGGTTGGCGTTCATGCGCTGTCCTCTGGCTTCGCGTCGAGAATAAGCCGCCAGGCCGGCCCGTGCGACCCGGATTGTGCGGAATTGCGCCGTCAGCCATGGGCGCGTCGGATTATCGCATGGCAAAGACATATGCAGGATGTATGTTCATATTCGAACGCGCGAATGTCACTTTTCCCATTGGAGTTCGAGATGAAGAAAATTCTCACCGCAGCATTCCTGGCGCTTGGTCTTGCAGGCCCTGCCTTGGCGGACGGGCACGACAAGCTTGTGACGGTTGTCACTGCGGATGAACCGCAGGTGCAACTGATGTCGATGGTTCTGACCCATCAGGCCATCGACAAGGGGCATGCCTCGCATATCCTTCTGTGCGGCCCGGGGGGTGATATCGCTCTCAAGGACGCGCCCGAAAGCGCGACCGCGCCGCAGCCGCCCCGCGACGCAAGCCCGCAGGGCCTGTTGCAGGCCGCGATCAAGAAAGGCGCGACCGTCGAGGTTTGCGCGATCTATCTTCCGGGCAAGGGTGCGGATGAATCCGTTCTGATCGACGGTGTGGGCGTGGCCCAGCCACCGGCGATGGCCGACGCGATGGTCGATGACGACAGCGTCGTCTGGTCGTTCTGAGACTGAAACACCGGCGGGGGGCCATCCGGCCCTTCGCCTGCCCTTGCCCTCGGGCACCGGGGCGGGCATAGCTTTGTCATGGCAAGGCAGCTCGATTACCACACGATCCGCGAGATTTTCACCCGCTTTCAGGCGGCCGAACCCGAGCCGAAGGGCGAACTTCACCACGTGAACGCCTATACGCTCCTGGTGGCGGTGACGCTTTCGGCCCAGGCGACGGATGCCGGTGTCAACAAGGCGACGCGGGAGCTCTTCGAACATGCTGACACCCCCGAAAAGATGCTGGCGTTGGGCGAAGAGGGGCTGATCGCTCATATCAAGACCATCGGGCTTTACCGCAACAAGGCCAGGAACGTGATGAAGATGGCGCGCATCCTGGCCGATGAGTATGGCGGAGAAGTGCCCAACAGCCGCGCCGCGCTTCAGGCGCTGCCTGGGGTGGGACGCAAGACGGCGAATGTGGTGCTCAACATGTGGTGGCGCTATCCGGCGCAGGCGGTGGACACTCACATCTTTCGCGTCGGCAACCGTACCGGCATCTGCCCCGGCAAGGATGTCGTGGCGGTCGAGCGGGCCATAGAAGACAATATCCCGGTGGATTTCCAGCAACATGCGCATCACTGGCTGATCCTGCACGGGCGTTATGTCTGCGTGGCGCGCAAGCCCAAATGCGGGGCCTGCCTGATCCGTGATCTGTGCCAATACGAGGAGAAGAATCTTTGACAAGCTACAAGGTGGTCGGCATCGGCAACGCGATCGTCGACGTGATTTCGCAATGCGACGACGGGTTCCTGTCGCGGATGGGGATCGAAAAGGGCGTGATGCAACTGGTCGAGCAGGACCGGGGCGAATTCCTTTACGAGCAGATGGAGAATCGCTGGCAGGCACCGGGCGGGTCGGTGGCCAACACGATCGCGGGACTGGGCAGCCTTGGCCTGACGACCGGGTTCATCGGCCGGGTGCATGATGATGATCTCGGCCGCTTCTATGCCAGCGAGATGAAAAAGGGCGGCACCGATTTCGTCAATCCGCCGGTTGAGGGCGGGGAATTGCCGACATCGCGCAGCATGATCTTTGTCAGCCCGGATGGCGAGCGATCGATGAACACCTATCTGGGTATCTCGGCCGAGCTGGGCCCCGAGGACGTGGATGCGCGCGTGGCCGGGCAGGCCGAGATCCTGTTCCTTGAGGGTTACCTTTATGACAAGCCCAAGGGCAAGGCGGCATTCGAGGCCGCGGCGCGGGCCTGTCGGGCGGGCGGCGGCAAGGCGGGTATCGCCCTTTCCGATCCGTTCTGCGTGGACCGCCACAGGGAGGATTTTCGCAAGCTGGTCCGGGAACTGGATTACGTCATCGGCAATCAGCATGAATGGGAAGCGCTGTACCAGACCGATCTGAGCACGGCGCTGGAACAGGCGGCGGCGGACTCCGGCCTCGTGGTGTGCACGCGTTCGGGGCATGACGTGGTCCTGGTGCGCGGGGCGGAAGAGGCGGTGGTGCCGGTGGACGAGATCGTGCCGGTCGACGCGACCGGGGCAGGCGATCAGTTTGCTGCCGGCTTCCTTTACGGGCTGGCTACAGGCGCGAGTCTTGAGGTTTCAGGGCGGATGGGTTGTATCGCCGCTGCCGAAGTGATCTCGCACTATGGGGCGCGACCCGAACGCGATGTGATGGCGCTCTTCCGCGAGGCCGGCCTCGCCTGAAGCCCGTTCTCAGCACGTGGCCACGCCGGCCGCATGTTGGGGGCTTCATGTTCTATCCAATGTTACGCAACGCGGCACAGGTCACCGTGTCGATGCGGGATGCACGGGCCGGGTTCAGCCGTCGTTCTTCATGCCGGGGACCATTCCTGCCAGTTCCATGGGAAACGGGAAGACAATGGTCGAACTCTTGTCACCGGCGATGAAGTTGAGCGAGCTGAGATAGCGAAGCTGCATCGCGCCGGGGTCCTTGGCCATGATCTCGGCCGCCTCCAGAAGCTTCTGCGCCGCCTGCTGCTCGCCCTCGGCGTTGATGACCTTGGCACGGCGCTCGCGCTCGGCCTCGGCCTGCCGCGCGATGGCGCGGATCATCGACTCGGCGATGTCGACATGCTTGATCTCGACATTGGCGACCTTGATCCCCCAGGTTTCGGTCTGGGAGTCGAGGATCTCCTGGATGTCGTCATTGAGCTTGTCGCGGTCGGCCAGCATCTCGTCGAGCTCGTGCTTGCCCAGCACCGCGCGCAGCGTCGTCTGCGCCAGTTCCGACGTGGCGGACATGAAGTTCTCCACCTGGATCGTCGCCTTTTCGGCGTCGAGAACGCGGAAATAGATCACGGCCGAGACATTGACCGACACGTTGTCCTTGGAAATCACGTCCTGCTTGGGCACGTCGAGCACGATCGTGCGCAGATCGACGCGCACCATTTGCTGGATGCCCGGGATCAGGATGATCAGCCCCGGCCCCTTGGTGCCGGTGAATCGGCCAAGCGTGAAGACGACCGCGCGTTCGTATTCGCGCAGGATCTTGATCGCCGAGGCCAGAAAGGCGATCAGGAAAATCGCAAGGAGGCCGTAAAAGCCCAGATCGTAAAAGATATCCATCATTTTCTCCATTGCTCTGGAGGGACGCGGCGGATCAGCCCGCCCGCTCCAGCGGTTTCACTTCGACCACGAGGCCGGTCACCTTGCGCACCCGCACCATGTCATCGGGGGCCAGATCGCGCGGGCCGCGTGCCTTCCATCGTTCTCCGTGCAGCCAGACATGCCCGGTTTCGCCCTGCCAGTCGGTCACCCGTGCCTCGGCGTCCACGAGTTCCTCGCTCCCGCTCACGACCCGGGCCCGGAAGGAACCGGCCGTGAGGTAGACCACGAGATAGGTTGCGACCAAACCGGCAACCGCCGTTGCCGCGATAAGAGGTTCGGACACCGCGATACCCTCCACATCCGTATCCACCAGGATCACCGCCCCGGTCACAAGCGCCACCGTTCCGCCAATACCCAGGATACCGAAGGAGGGCGCGAACGCCTCGGCCACGATCAGCCCGAGCCCCAGCAGGATCAGCCCGGCGCCGGCCCAGTTGAGCGGCAAGAGCGCCAGCGAATAGAGCCCCATGATCAGGCTGATGCCGCCGACGGTGCCGGGCACCAGCGCGCCGGGGTTGAGAAACTCGAAGATCAGCCCGTAAATGCCCACGAGCATCAGGATCAGCGCGACATTCGGGTTGGTGATGATCGAAAGCAGCTCCGTGCGCCAGTCGGGCTCGACATGCTCAAGCGAAAGCCCCTCGGTGTCCAGCGTGATCTCGCTGCCGTCGGACATCTTGACCACCATGCCGTCGGCCTGGGCGAGCAGATCGTCGAGGTTTTCGGCCACGAAGTCGATCACGCCCTGTTCGGCGGCCTCCGTGGCGCTCAGGCTCTCGGCACGTCGAACGGCGCTTTCTGCCCAATCGGCGTTTCGTTCGCGCAGCTCGGCAAGGCCGCGAATATACGCCACCGCGTCGTTGACTGCCTTGGATTCGGCGGCGGTGCCGGGCGTGAACTCCTCCGGTTGCTCTTCGTCGTTGCGCGCGTCGCCCTCGCCGTCGGCGCCATTGCCCTCCGCGTCGTCGGCCTGGAGTTGAAAGGGCATCGGACTGTCCTCGCCATCGTCCTCGCCGCCACCTCCGCCGCCAATCGCAATCGGTGTCGCCGCGCCGAGATTGGTCGCCGGTGCCATCGCGGCGACATGGCTGGCATACATGATATAGGTGCCTGCACTCGCTGCCCGCGCGCCGCGCGGGCTGACATAGCTTGCCACCGGCACCGGCGAGGCGAGGATCGCGCGGATGATCTCGCGCATCGAGGAATCCAGCCCGCCCGGCGTGTCCATTCGCAAGATCACGAGCGGCAGGTCGCGCGCGGCTGCGTCATCGAGCGCACGGGTGATGTAGTCGGCCGATGCCGGGCTCACCGCCCCGTCGAATTCCAGCACCATCGCGGGCGCCCCCGTCTGCGGTGACTGTGCCGAAAGCCCGAACGCCCCCAACAGCAGCGCCAGCGCGAACACGCCTCGTGCACGCAACATGCGCCATAGCGCGCCGAGCCGTCCATGAAGATTGCGGTGATGCCGTGCCATTCGAACGGTTCCCTTCGGCACTCACTCAAGCCCCGGTATTCCCTGGGTGTCCAGCGGGTCTAGCTCAGGGTGGCCTGATTTTGCTGACGGATCAAGCGCACCATTCCACGCCCTGGCTGGACTCACCATGTTGCCGAGCTCGCCTGCCGACCCATGATCCCCTGCAACCATGTCCGGCACCTTCAAACCGGCATGCACCCCCTGTTTCAGGGGGCATCGTCGCTTTGGCGGGGTTGGGATAGGGTGAGAGGCTGGACAACGACCCAAGCGGGGCTCGTTACGGCTGCTTCCTTCCGGACCTGACCGGGTTGGCGAGGCGCTTGCCCGCGCCAACCTCTCAACGCGCCATATAGGCGTTCGGTGGAAGATTCGCAAGCAAGGGCGTCAAATCGTCAGGCAAAGCTGCATGAAGCCTTCAGGCGTATCGCCCAGATCCGCGACCGGTGGCAATCGTGGATCATCGAGATAGGCGCGCGCCTTCGGTGATGTCGCGACAGTGGCCAGCACGCCGCCAAGCGGCCTGAAGGTCCAGGTGGGCGCGACCTCGTCGTCAAGCGGGCTTTGACTGGTGACGTGGCGGTGCAGGATGTCGCGCGTCCAGACGGGGCTTTCGAACACGATCTCGGGCACTGGGTCATATCCCTGTTCCGCAGGAAAGCCGATGCCATGGGCGCGAAAGCCATTGGTGGCGACGACGAACTCCATGTCGTCGGTCACGCGTTCCCCATTCCGGCGCAGGTTGCGGATGCGGCAAGCCCCGTGATCGGACAAGATGCCGTTTTCGTCGAACCGGGCCGGGCGCGAAATGTCGATTTCATAGCTTACGCCATGGATCACGTCGAACTTGTAGCCCGGAAACCCGTCGCGCAGCAGGGGTTGAGGTGCCAGGGCGCCCGGATCAAGCCGTGAGAACAAGCTGGCGCTGTGTTCGAGCCAGTGTCGAAGCGCCCGGCCGGTGACGCGCAGGGCACAGAACGGGTTGGGAAAAATGTAGAGATCGGCAATGCCTTGAAGGGTCACGGGGCCGGGCGGTACATGCGTGAAGTGATCAACGCCGGCTCTTCGCCCGGTCTTGAACGGAGCCGCAGCCGAGAGAAGCGGCAGTCGGGCAAACTCGGTGCCATGAATTGCCTCGCGCAAGAACGCCGCTTGTGCCCGCGCCACGAGTTGCAGGGCCGCATCATTGGCGAAAAGCGAAAAGAAGCTGTGCAGCGGGCCACGGGTCTCACCGACCGGTTCACGGATACGGGCAAGCGTTGCCTCATGTGTGGGCCGGGTGATGGAGAGTATCGCGTGGTCCTCTGCGACGGGCCGCGTGGCTGGCGCCGCTGTGGTCGCGACAAGACGGGATGCGGCCTGTTTCACCCGCCAGCCCGCACCCGCCACCTGTTCAAGCGTCATCTCGATCAGGCCCAGATGACTGCCCCAGAACCCGCTCATAACCACGGGCGTGCCGTGAACCATGCCGGTTTCCACGTCGATCGCGGGATCCATGGCCCCGATCGGCCCGGGAAATCGCGCATGTGTGTGCCCCCCGAGAACCGCATCCACGCCATCAAGCGCGGCCAGTTGCAGAACGGTGTTCTCGGTCGCCGCGCGATCCCCGGTCTCAAGCCCGCTATGGGCGAGGATGATCACCAGATCACACCCCTTGCTGCGCATGATGGCCGCCTCTTGCCGGACGGCATCGACCATTTCGCGTATCTGGAAATCCGCGGCGAGGTGATGATCCCATTCAAGGGTTTGCGGTGGCAGGCAGCCGGTGACGCCGATGCGCAGATCATGCATCGCGCCTTGCATGTCGCGAAAGCGCCGTTCAAGGATGCGGTGCCGGTCGAACGCGGGCGGGCCAGGGTTCGCTCCGGGGCCGATGTGGTGCAGGTTGCAGCACAGGAAGGGAAAGCGCGCAGTGGCGATACTGTCGAACAGGAAATCGGCCCCATAGTCGAAATCATGATTGCCCGGCGCCGCGGCGTCATAGCACAGGCTGTTCATCGCCGCGATCATGGGATGTGCCCCGGTCGTGCCGAGTTCTCGCCTGGCGATCAGATCACAGGTGACCGTGCCCTGAAGCGTGTCACCGCAATCGAACAGGAGGGTGTTGGGCCGGTCGCGCCGGACCTCGTGGACCAGCGTGGCAACGCGGGCAAGCCCGCCCGTGTCGCAGGGCTTGCCGGAAAGATAGTCGAAATCACGCAGTTTTCCATGCAGATCCGTGGTTTGCATGATCGTGAGCGCGAGGTCCGCAGGTCTGGACGCGGGCGGTTCTGGGTGTTTCACGGCTTGGCCATGGCTTTCGGTTGGGGATTGCGGCGCGACGTGACTGCCTGCCTGTCGATGAGGGTTCAGGATAGGGGAGCGCTTGCGGGTCTTCAATTCATTCGGGCGAATAAATTCCTGTCCTTCAACCATTGGGCGTAACTGCCGCACCGCGTGGCGCCGGGCCGGCGCGCGATTGCGTGCCCTGTGCAAACATGCGACATCCCATCGCAAAGGGAGGGGCAGGGATGCGACTTGCGGAAACGGTGACATTCGGGGGATCCGGTCTCGATCGGGCGGCGGATCTGCGCGGCGATGCCGACGGTCTGGCCAGGGCGCGTCGCGATCCCGACAGTCGCGCGATCGTGATCTGGCGCAGCAAGCCGCTCTTCTCGGGCGCGGCGCGCGAGACCCTCGTGCGCGTACCTCTCGATCATCCGGTCCTGATCGGTGCCAGCGAGATGATTTTCCTCGGGCGCGAAGGGAACACGGCACTTTTCGGCGCCGATATCTCGCACTGGGAGCCGGGCGAGATAGACGCAGAGGCGCTGGCCGCGTTCTTCGACCCCAGCGAGCAGGTCCATCCCAAGGCCCCCGAGGGCAGCGCCTTTTGCGAATTGCGCGCCGTGATGGCGCAGATCAATCCACGTGATGCGGAACTGGCGGCGACAGCCAAGGCGATCCTGAGCTGGCACAGAAGCCACAGGTTCTGTGCCAAATGCGGCCATGAAAGCGAGATGATCATGGCCGGGTGGCAGCGATCCTGCCCGGGCTGCGGCGCCCAGCATTTCCCGCGCACCGATCCGGTGGTCATCATGCTGATCACGCGCGGCAACAAGGTGCTGATGGGGCGCAGCCATGGCTGGCCCGAGGGCATGTATTCGCTGCTGGCGGGATTCGTCGAGCCGGGCGAGACGATCGAGGCCGCGGTGCGTCGCGAGGTCGAGGAGGAGGCGTCGATCAAGGTCGGGCGCGTCGATTACCTGTCCTCGCAGCCCTGGCCCTATCCCAGTTCGCTGATGATCGGCTGCCGCGGCGAGGCGCTGAGCGACGAGATCACGATCGATCCGGTCGAGATCGAAACCGCGCAATGGTTTACCCGCGAAGAGATCGCCGATTCCTTTTCGGGGCAAACCCCCCGGATCAAGCCGGCCCGAAAAGGGGCGATTGCGCATTTCCTGCTGTGGAACTGGCTTGCGGATCGCCTCGATTGAGGTGACACTGGAAAAAACGGCAGGCGTCCATGATTTTCACGACCAAGGAAGATATCGAAGTCCCGCGAGAGCATGTCTTTGCCGCCGTGTCGGATTTCGACAGGTTCGAGCGGCAGGCGCTGCGGCGTGGGGCCGAGATCTCGCGGTTGGACGTGCAGACCGAGCCGGGCCTCGGCATGATGTGGCACATTGCATTTCGGTTTCGTGGCAAGCGGCGCGAAATCCAGATCGAGCTTGTGGAATATGATCCGCCCAACCGCATGGTGTTCGAAAGCCGCTCGCCCAACGTGGACGGTCAGATGATTGTCGATCTGGTCGCGCTGTCGCCGCATCGCACGCGGCTGAGGCTCGAGATCGAGTTGAGACCGACGACCCTTGCGGCGCGCTTGCTGGTGCAGTCGATGAAACTGGCCAAGGGGAACCTGAACAAGCGGTTCAAGATTCGCGTGGCCGAATATGCCAAGGCGACGGAAGAGAGCTACCGGTCACGCATGGCGTGATCCGGCGTTCGGGGCGATTGCCTTGCAAGAACTCGGGGCCAGGCGTTGCGTCGATCAACGCACGCGGTCGGCCGGATAGACGCCCATGATCTCCAGATGCGAGGTGAAATAGCCCAGCTCGTCCAGCGCGCGCTTGACCGCCGGGTCATCCGGGTGACCGTCGATGTCGGCCCAGAAACGGGTGGCGGTGAACGAGCCGTCGACCATGTAGCTTTCGAGCTTGGTCATGTTCACCCCGTTGGTGGCGAACCCGCCCATCGCCTTGTAAAGCGCGGCGGGAATGTTGCGCACCTCGAAAACAAAGCTGGTCATCATGCCCAACTCGCCCCGCGGGGTATAGTCGGGCTCGCGCGCCATGATGACAAAACGGGTGGTGTTGTGGCCGTTATCCTCGATATTGCGGGCCAGCACGTCCAGCCCGTAGATTTCGCCCGCAAGAGCCGATGCCAGGACGCCCTCGCCCGGGGTCTTGAGCTGGGCGAGTTCGGCGGCCGCGCCGGCACTGTCGGCGGCGGCGACGCCCTTGATTCCGTGCTGCTTGAGAAACATCGCCGATTGCGGCAGCAGCACGAGATGCGCCCGCACGGTGTGTATATCCTCGATTCGCGTGCCGGGATTGGCCAGCAGGCAGATGCGCACGCGGACAAAGGATTCGCCAACGATGTGCAATCCGCTTTCGGGCAACAGCCGATGAATGTCGGCAACGCGGCCATAGGTCGTGTTCTCGACCGGAAGCATGGCGAGATCGGCCCGACCGTCGCGGACCGCGCCGATCACCTCTTCGAACGTATGGCAGGGCAGCGCCTCGAGCTCGGGGCGGGCGGCATGGCAGGCTTCGTGTGAATAGGCGCCCGGCTCTCCCTGAAAGGCGATCCGCTGTGTCATTTTTCCTGCTTTCCTGTCGATTTACGACCAAAAGGGCGATTGGTCGCGGAAACTACACCTTGCTTTGCCCGAGGGGAAGCGGATAGATACGCGCCGAAGCGAGATCAATTCGGAAGCGGGCACATGTTTGACACGATGACATCCACCAAGATAATCGGCGCCTTCTGTGGGGCGCTTCTGGTGTTCATGCTGGGAAAATGGGCGGCGGAAGAGCTTTATGCAACCGGCGGCGGACATGGTGGTGAAGATCATGCGGCAGGCTATGTCATTGCCGTGGAAGAAGGCGATGATGCAAGCGCCGAAGCCGACGATGAGCCGACTTTCGAAGAGCTGTTGGCATCGGCCGACCCGGACAAGGGTGAGCGCGTTTTTGCCAAGTGCCGCGCCTGTCATAAACTGGACGAAGGTGAGCATGGCACCGGCCCGTCGCTTTACGCCGTGGTCGGACGCGACGTCGGCGGTGTGGATGGCTTCGAGGGCTACTCCGGCAACCTCGAACAGATCGGCGATACCTGGACGCCCGAGAATCTCGATACTTTCCTCGAGAATCCGCGCACCGCGACGCCCGGCACGTCGATGAGCTTTGCCGGACTCGGCAAGGCCGAGGATCGCGCCAACCTGATCGCCTATCTCGATACCTTCGGCGACTGAATCGACCGGAAATCAAGCAACGGCCGTCATCCTCGCGGGTGGCGGCCGTTTTCCTTGCCACCCTCACGTCCTGTTGACGCATTCGCAACTTGAACATGCCCGCCCCTGACCGTTAGCGTGGATCAGACGGTTTGCCGGTGCGAGGATGGGCCGTTGCAGGCAAGGCAGAGAGGGAGACGGAATGAGACACGCGGGCTCAGCAGAGGTGAAATCCGGCAAGGTACGGGCCCATGCGGCCTCTGCGGCGGCGTTGCAGGCCCGTTCCGCCGCGCGCCTGATGACGGCGCTTTTGACTATTGCGATTCTTGTGCTCGCCGCGTGGCCGTTGCGCGCCGAAGATGACGGGATCATCCGCAGCCATGGCTATTCCTATTTCGGGGAGCTGAAATACCCCGCCGATTTCGAGCATTTCGATTATGTGAACCCCGATGCGCCCAAGGGGGGCGTGATGAAGCGTTATTCGCTGGGCACGTTCGACTCGCTCAACCCCTACACCCGCAAGGGACGGGCCAACGGCACCTTGATCTGGATGACCTATGAATCGCTTCTCGGGGCGGGGCCCGCGGATGCCTATGGCGAGAATTACGGACTTCTGGCCGAGAGCCTCGAATATGACGAAGACAAGACATGGGTGATCTTCCATATGCGCCCCGAGGCGGAGTTCTCGGACGGCACGCCGGTCACGGCGCATGACGTGGTGTTCTCGCACGAGCTGTTTCTCGAACAGGGCCTGCCATCCTATTCCATCGCGGTGGCCAAGCGGGTGCTGAGCGCCGAGGCGCTCGATGATCACACGGTCAAGTTCACCTTTGCCGAGGGCATTTCCCGCCGGAGCCTGATCGATCAGGTCGGCAGCACTCCGGTTTTCCCCCGCAAATGGTTCGAGGAAACCGGCGCGCGGCTTGATGAATCGCGGCTGGCCCATCCGCCGGGTTCGGGGCCTTATGTTCTCGAAGATTATGAGGTGAACCGCCGCGTGGTTTATCGCCGCAACCCCGATTACTGGGGCAGGGATCTGCCGATCAACCGGGGACGGCACAATTTCGACGAGATCCGTGTCGAGTATTTTGCCGACGATTCCGCCGCGTTCGAGGCGTTCAAGGCGGGTGAATACACGTTCCGCGAAGAGACCGACCCCAAGAAATGGGCGACGAGTTACGATTTCCCGGCAGTGGAGCGGGGCAATGTCAAGGTTGTCGAACTGCCAGATGGCTCGCCGCCGACGCCGACCGGGCTCATCTTCAACCTGCGGCGCGACAAGTTTTCCGATCCGAAACTGCGCGAGGCGATCGCGCTGGCGTTCAATTTCGAATGGACCAACGCATCGCTGCAATATGACCTTTATGCACAGCGCCATTCCTTCGTGCAGAATGCCCCGCACGAGGCCGAGGGCGTGCCGGAAGGCGCCGAGCGCGCGCTTCTGGAAAGCCTCGGCGATCTGGTGCCGCGAGAGGTGCTCGAGGAACCCGCGGTGATGGCGCACGAATCGCAAGGCGAACGGCAGACCGACCGGCGCAACCTGCGTCGTGCGATGCGGCTTCTGGATGAAACGGGCTGGGAAGTGGGCGATGACGGGATGCGGCGCAATGCCGAGGGCGAGCCGCTGACCATCGACTTTCCGATCCCGTCGAGCTTTCCCTCGACGCTGAGTGCGGCGATCGAGGTATTTGCCAAGAATCTCAAGCGTATGGGAATAGATGCACAGGTCAATTCCATCGACTCGGCGCAATACACGCTGCTCGAGCGCGATTTCGATTATGACATGATCTATGAATCCTATATCCCGTTCCTGGAGGCCGGCACCGGCCTGCATCAGCGTTACGGTTCGGCCGAGGCCGAGATCAGCGTGTTCAACCCCGCCGGACTGGCCAGCCCGCTGGTCGACCGGATCATCGACACCGCGCTTGAATCAGAGAGCCGCGAGGAAGAGCAGACCGCGCTCATGGCGCTGGACCGGGTTCTGCGTTATGAGCGGTTCATGGTGCCGACATGGTTCAAGGACAAACATTGGCTGAGCTACTGGGACATGTACGAACATCCCGATCCCCTGCCACCCTTTGATGTCGGGGTGTTGGATTTCTGGTGGGTGGACCCCGAGAAGGCCGAGGCGCTCGAGGCTTCGGGCGCGCTGAGGTAGGGACGGCATGGGCGCCTATTTCCTGCGACGGTTGTTGCTGATCATTCCCACGCTTTTCGGGATCATGGTCATCAATTTCACGCTTGTTCAGTTCGTCCCGGGTGGCCCGGTCGAGCAGGTGCTGGCACAGGTCCAGGGCCGTGGCGACGTGTTCTCGGGTTTTGCCGGTGGCGGCGATCAGGCCGGCAGTTCGGAGCTTGTGGACGACGATTTCTTTGTCGGGTCCGGGGACGATTCGCAGTATGCCGGTGCCCGTGGCCTGCCCAAGGAGTTCATCGAACAGCTCGAGCGTGAATTCGGCTTCGACAAGCCGCCGCTCGAGCGGTTCCTTGGCATGGTCTGGAATTACATGCGGTTCGATTTCGGCGAGAGTTATTTCCGCTCGATCAGCGTGATCGACCTCGTTCTCGAAAAGATGCCGGTGTCGATCACGCTCGGCCTCTGGTCGACGCTGATTGCCTATCTGGTGTCGATCCCGCTCGGCATTCGCAAGGCCGTGCGAGACGGGAGCAAGTTCGACACCTGGACCAGTGGCGCGATCATCGTGGCCTATGCGATCCCCGGATTCCTGTTTGCCATCCTGCTCCTCGTGCTGTTCGCTGGCGGATCCTACTGGCAGATCTTTCCTCTGCGCGGGCTGACCAGTGACAACTGGAGCGAGCTGAGCCTGATCGGCAAGGTGCTGGATTATTTCTGGCACATCACCCTGCCGGTTCTGGCCTCGACCATTTCGGCCTTTGCGACGCTCACGCTTCTGACCAAGAACAGCTTTCTCGACGAGATCAAGAAGCACTATGTCATGACCGCCCGTGCCAAGGGGCTGAGCGAGGGGCGCGTGCTATACGGCCATGTTTTCCGTAACGCGATGCTGATCGTGATCGCGGGCTTCCCGGCGGTTTTCATCGGGGTATTCTTCGGTGGCTCGCTGATCATCGAGACGATCTTCTCGCTCGACGGCCTCGGGCGGCTCGGGTTCGAAGCGGCGGTGGCGCGCGACTATCCGGTGATGTTCGGCACGCTCTTCATATTCGGCCTGATCGGCCTCATCGTCGGTATCCTCAGTGACGCGATGTATGTGCTTGTCGATCCGCGAATCGACTTCGAGCGGAGGGAGGGCTGATGCGTTTCCTTTTCAAGCGATATCAGATTTCGCGGCCTCTCGCCTTCGGCTCGAACGCGAAATCCGATGCCGGTGTTTCCAGTGAAAAGGAAACACCCTAGATGGCGCTTTCCCCACTCAACCAGCGCCGCTGGCGCAATTTCCGCCGCAACGGGCGGGCGTTCTGGTCCTTGTGGCTCTTCCTTGTCCTGTTCGTGACCAGCCTCTTTGCCGAGTTCATCGCGAATGACAAACCGATCATCGTGCAGTATCGCGGCGATTTCTATTACCCGATCTTCGATTTCTATCCCGAGACCGCCTTTGGTGGTGATTTCAAGACCGAGGCGGTCTATCGCGACCCCGAGGTGCAATGCCTGATCGTGACCGGGGGGCTCGAGCTGTGTTTCGACGATCCCGAAGCCCTGATCGAGGATGCCGCGGATGGCGAGATCGAAGGCGAGGCGATCGAGAAAGGCTGGATGATCTGGCCGATCATCCCCTATTCCTATGACACCAGCGTCGATCGGCTCGGCGCGGCCCCGCTGCCACCCGGCGAGGGCAATCTTCTGGGCACGGACGATACCAAGCGCGACGTGATGGCGCGCGTCATCTACGGGTTCCGATTGTCGGTGCTCTTCACCCTGATCGTGACGGCGCTGGCCAGCCTTCTGGGCATCGCGGCGGGCGCGGTGCAGGGGTATTTCGGGGGCTGGCTCGACCTGATCTTCCAGCGCCTCATCGAGATCTGGAGCGCGACACCACAACTTTACGTGATCATCATCATGTTCGCCGTGCTCGGGCGAAGTTTCTGGCTCCTGGTCTTCATCACGGTGCTTTTCGGCTGGACCGCGCTTGTCGGCGTGGTGCGGGCCGAGTTCCTGCGCGCGCGCAACCTTGAATACGTGCGTGCGGCCAAGGCGCTGGGCGTGTCGAACACCAAGATCATGTTCCGCCACATGCTGCCCAACGCCATGGTGGCGACGCTGACCATGCTGCCCTTCATCGTCACCGGCACGATCGCGCTTCTGGCCAGTCTCGATTTCCTGGGCTTCGGTCTCCCGGCCAGCGCGCCCAGCCTTGGGGAACTGACACTCCAGGCCAAGCAGAACCTCCAGGCGCCCTGGCTGGCCTTTACCGCCTTCACCACGTTCGCCGTCATGCTGTCGCTCCTCGTCTTCATCTTCGAAGGTGTGCGCGACGCGTTCGATCCGAGAAAGACCTTTCAATGAGCCTTCTGGATGTGCGCAATCTGTCGGTGGCTTTCCGTCAGGATGGCAAGGTGATCGAGGCGGTGCGGGGCGTGTCGTTTAGCGTCGACCGGGGCGAGACCGTGGCGCTGGTGGGCGAAAGCGGGTCCGGCAAGTCCGTGACGGCGCTTTCGACCGTGTCGCTGTTGCCGGGTAGCGCCGAGGTCGCCGGGTCGGTCACCTATGACGGTCAGGAAATGATCGGCGCGGCTGACGCGCGGCTGCGCAAGGTGCGGGGCAACGACATCAGCTTCATCTTCCAGGAGCCGATGACATCGCTCAACCCGTTGCACACGATCGAAAAACAGCTGGCCGAAAGCATCGCCCTGCACCAGGGGCTGGAGGGCAAGGCGGCGCGCGCGCATATTCTCTCGCTGCTCGAAAGGGTCGGCATTCAGGATGCCGAGACGCGGCTCACAGCCTATCCGCACCAGCTTTCGGGCGGGCAGCGGCAGCGAGTGATGATTGCCATGGCGCTGTCGAACAAGCCCGACATCCTGATCGCGGACGAACCGACCACCGCGCTCGACGTGACGATCCAGGCGCAGATCCTCGAATTGCTGGCCGAACTGAAACGCACCGAAAACATGGGGCTTTTGTTCATCACCCATGATCTGGGCATCGTGCAGCGGATCGCCGACAAGGTCTGCGTGATGAAGGATGGCGAGATCGTCGAGGCCGGCCGGACGCAGGAGCTTTTCGCCAATCCGCAGCATCCCTATACGAAAAAGTTGATCGGCGCCCGCGCGGTGGGGCAGCCCGCGCCGGTAGATTCCGGCGCGCAAGAGATCGTGCGCACCGACCACCTCAAGGTCTGGTTCCCGATCCAGAAAGGCTTTCTCAGGCGCACGGTCGGCTACGTGAAGGCAGTCAATGACGCCACGATCAGCGTGCGGTCGGGCGAGACGCTGGGGATCGTGGGGGAATCGGGCAGCGGCAAGACGACTCTGGCGCTCGCCATCATGCGGCTGATTTCTTCCGAGGGTGGCATCACCTTCGACGGGCAGGACGTGCGCGCATGGTCCACCAGGAAGCTGCGCAAGCTGCGCCGCGAGATGCAGATCGTGTTTCAGGACCCCTTCGGCTCATTGTCGCCGCGCATGACCTGCGAACAGATCATTGCCGAGGGGCTGGGTGTGCATGGCAACCCCGGCGGCCGATCCGAGCGTGAACTGGTGGCCGAGGTGATGGAAGAGGTGGGGCTCGATCCGGTCACGATGGACCGTTACCCGCATGAATTCAGCGGCGGCCAGCGCCAGCGCATCGCGATCGCCCGCGCGATGATCCTGCGCCCGCGCCTCGTGGTGCTGGACGAGCCGACCAGTGCGCTCGACATGACGGTGCAGGTGCAGATCGTCGACCTGCTGCGCGATCTTCAGGTGAAATACGGGCTGGCCTATCTCTTCATCAGCCATGATCTCAACGTCGTGCGCGCGATGAGCCACAAGATGCTCGTGATGAAACAGGGCGATATCGTCGAGGCGGGCGACGCGCAGGCCCTGTTCGAAGCGCCGCAGACCGAGTATGCGCGCACGCTGCTGGCCGCGGCACTCGATGTGAAGGCCAAGCCCGCCTGACCCTGCCGACCGGACGTGCTCAGGCGAGATCGACGTGAATCAACGCGTGATCGCTGGCATGGGGCCGGTGGTGGCCGGTGCCGGGCAGATGCGGACCATGGTAGCGCCGCACCTCGTATCCCATGCCCTGTCGCAGGATCGCGGGGCGGGCGTCGGGATTGCGCGCCGCCAGCGCAGGCGACGCCAGGAGCTTGTCAGGACAGGCATAGAGATGTTCGTCGGGTTGATACCATGACCATCGCTCGGCTTCGGGCAGCCGGCCGATCAGGTTGACCGAGAAGGGCGGGAGAAGCGGTGCAATGGCCCGCCGATGCCCGCCCGGCGCATCGCGCGGATCGTTGAGATCGCCGAGGACGAGCCATGCCGCCCCTGCCGGATCGTCAAAGTGCCTCTCGATCAGGTGGTGCAGGGCCAGCGCTTCGGCGCGCCGGGTGAACCACGCGCCCGCTTCATCGGGATAGGGCGCCTTGAAATGACAGACGAAGAGGGTGATGCCGGCAAGCTCGACAACGAGGCAGTCGCGTCGGAACACCGGTGCATCGGCGTCGAGTCCCAGCGCGGGGTCGAGGCCGGCCTCGCGCGGGGTGAGCTGCGCATAGCTGGTGACCTGCCCGGGCGCGACGCGTGAGAGCAGCGCGAGGTCGAGCCCGCGCCCGTCATTGCCCGGCAGGCAGACGCGGTGCGGATAGGGCGCGCCCGCGGGCACGAGATACCGGTCGTGAAAGTGATCGAGCGTTTCGATGTCGAACACCTCCTGCAGGGCGACGACATCGGCCCGCGCCTCGCGGATCAGGGCCGCGGTCAGGCGCCGGTCGGTCGGGTCGAGATCCTTCGCCGCGTCCCCGAGATCCTGTGCCGTGTCCCGATCGCGCGCCCCGTCGAGATGCGCGCATCCGTTCGTGTCGTGCCGCAGGCGCATGTTCTGCACGTTGAGCGTGGCGATGCGCATGGGCCTGCCGCCCGCGATCAGATGGCCGAACTGTGACCAGCCTTGGACAGGTCATAGGCGTCAAAGGCGCGCGCCACAATCCGGGTGAGCGGACGCGCCTTGACCGGAATCGCGAGCCCGGCTTCGGTGATCTGCAACAGGCCGTCGAACTCGGCCTGCACCCTGTCGAACATCGCGAAGAGCGCCTCGTGCGAGATGTCGAAATCGCGCAGGATCTCGGCCGCATCGATCCTGAAATCGCACATCAGCATCTCGATCATCCGGCTGCGCATCTTGTCCTCGGCCGTAAAGACGTGGCCCCGCGTGGTCGAGAATTGCCCGTCACGAATCCGCGCGGTGTGGGCCGACGTGGCCGGCGCGTTCTGGGCATAGCCTTGCGGAAAGCGCGAGATCGACGATGCGCCCAGCCCGATCAGGGCATCGGCCGGATCATCGGTGTAACCCTGGAAATTGCGTCGCAGCGTGCCGTTGCGCTGTGCCTTGGTCAGCCCGTCCCCCTCGACCGCGAAATGGTCGATCCCGATCTCGGCATAGCCGTCCCACAAGAACAGCTTGCGGGCGGTTCCGAAGAGCGCCAGCCGCTCTTGCGGCGTGGGAAGCTTGTCGGAGGGGATCATCTGTTGCCGCTTGGCCATCCAGGGCACATGGGCGTAACCGTAAAGCGCCACACGGTCTGGCGAGAGCGCCAGCAGCTTCTGGACGCTTTCGGTGATTCGCGCATTCGACTGGTCGGGCAGGCCAAAGAGGATATCGGCGTTGAGCGAGGTCACGCCGCGCGCGCGAATCTCGTCCACGGCCTGGCGTGTGATGTCAAAGCTCTGGATGCGGCCGATGGTTTGCTGGATCTCGTCGTTGAAATCCTGCACCCCGATCGAGGCGCGGTTCATCCCCGCCGCCGCCAGCGCGTCGAGCCGTGGCCCGTCGATCTCGTTCGGGTCGATTTCCACCGAGAATTCATAGTCTTCCGCGAAAGGGGCGATGTCGGCAATGGCCCCGGCCAGATCACGCATCATCGACGGGGCAAGCAGTGTCGGCGTGCCGCCCCCCCAATGCAGACGCGACAGGCGCACGCCTTCGGGAAGCACCTGCCCGAGCATTTCGATCTCGGCCTTCAGGGTTTCGAGATAGGCCAGCACAGGTGCATCGGACTGGGTGCCCTGGGTGCGGCAGGCACAGAACCAGCACAGCCTGCGGCAGAACGGAACATGAATATAGAGCGAGACCTCCGAATCGGGCGCGATCGCTCCGATCCAGCTGGTGAATTCCCCGGGCCCGACCGACGTATTGAACTGCGGTGCCGTGGGATAACTCGTATACCGCGGCACTTTCGCGTCAAATAGACCCAAATGGGCGAGTTGCGTTTGCGTAACCATCCCTAAACAGGTAGCGTCGAGCACAATTCATATCTTTGACTTAGATCAAGCGCGAACAGGTCGATATGCTGAAAGAACCAACCATAGCGACGCCGCAGGAATGCGCCGATTGTCCGATCAGGCACAGAGCGGTTTGTGCGCGCTGCGAGCCTCAGGAACTGGGACTGCTTGAAGAGATCAAGTATTACCGAAAGTTCGAAGCCGGGCAGACCGTCATCTGGGCAGGCGATCGCATGGATTTCGTGGGCTCGGTCGTGACCGGGATCGCGTCGCTGACCCAGACCATGGAGGACGGGCGCACACAGATGGTCGGCCTGCTCTTGCCCAGCGATTTCGTGGGTCGCCCCGGTCGGGACGGCGCAGCCTATGACGTGGTGGCCACGACCGATCTCGTGATGTGCTGCTTTCGCAAGAAACCGTTCGAGCACATGATGGAGAACACCCCGCATATCGCGCATCGCCTGCTCGAAATGACCCTGGATGAGCTGGATGCGGCGCGCGAATGGATGCTGGTGCTGGGCCGCAAGACGGCCCGCGAAAAGATCGCCAGCCTGTTGTCGATCATCGCCCGTCGCGATGCCACCTTGCGCCAGGTGGGGATGACCGGAACGCTGGTGTTCGATCTGCCGCTGACCCGCGAGGCAATGGCCGATTATCTCGGGCTCACCTTGGAAACGGTGAGCCGCCAGATTTCCGCGCTCAAGCGGGACGGGGTGATCGAACTCGAAGGCAAGCGCCACGTCACCGTGCCCGATTTCGTCCGCCTGATGGAAGAGGCGGGCGACGACAGCGACGGTGGCATGCTGGCCTGAGCGTCAGGGCAGGGAGCGGCGCGTTGCGCCGCCCGTCCGCGCCAGACCGATCAGATCGCCAGGTCGTCCAGGCTCTTGCCCTCTTGCAGCGCTTGCAACACCCATGCCGGGCGCCGGCCCCTGCCTGTCCAGGTTTGCGACGGATCGGCAGGATTTGCGTATTTCGCCACACCCTTGGACCTGGGTTTGCCCTTGCCGCGTCCGCGCAGTGCATTTTCTGTGGTCAATTCATCGAGTGAATAGCCCATTTCCCTGGCTTTCGCTTCCAGTGCGGCCAGCGCATTCATTCTTTCGCGTGCCTCCACTTTCTCGATCGCCTTGGCAACCTTGCGTTCAAGCGATTTCAATTCGCTCGTGGACATGGCTGTCAGGTCCGCCATCATGATCTTGTCTTCTTGAGTCATGGTCTTCCCCATTTCATTCGTATTCTACAGTTTCTTGATCGTTCAGATACAGGGTTTTTTCTGGTGAGCACTTGTCGACTGCAAAGCAATGCGCACGCAAGAGAAAAAGACGAGAGTCCACATATGGTGAATCAAAATGTATTGAAAATGCGCATGGGCCTCGCATTTTCGATCCCATGCGCCTCAAATTCAGATTTCTATAATTGTCGATCCGGTGGTTTTGCGCGCTTCGAGCGTTTCATGTGCGGCACGAATATCATCCAGTGCAAAGCGTTGGCCGATATTGATCACCACGTCGCCTTTTTCGACTTTCTCGAAAAGATGGTTGGCCATGGCCTGGCAAGTGTGGTGATCCGCGATATGCGTGAAAAGCGTGGGCCGCGTGATCTTGAGCGATCCTTTCTGCCCGAGAATGCCGATATTGAACGGCGGCACCGGACCCGACGCATTGCCGAAGGAAATCATCATTCCCAGTGGCTTGAGAGAATCGAGCGATCCCTCGAACGTATCCGCACCGACCGAATCCATCACCACGTCGACGCCCTTGCCGTCGGTCAATTCATGCACCTTGGCGGTGAAATCCTCGTTTCGGTAATTGATGCAATGGCTGGCCCCGTGATCGAGTGCCATTTGGCATTTCTCGTCCGTGCCGGCCGTCCCGATCAGGGTGATCCCTTCCGATCGCGCCCATTGACAGGCGATCAGACCGACACCCCCGGCAGCCGCGTGAAAGAGCACAGTGTCGCCTTTCTGAATCGGGGTCGTGCGATGGAAAAGATATTGCACCGTCAATCCCTGAAGCATCATCGCCGCCGCGGTATCCGTGCCGATCCCGTCGGGCAGTTTCATGACCTGCGCCGCGGGCATCACCCGCGATTCGCAATAGGCCCCGGGCGGCATGCTGGCATATCCTGCGCGATCCCCGGGGGAGAGATGCTTTACGCCTTTGCCCACCGCTTCGACAATGCCCGCGCCCTCCATTCCGAGCGTCAGGGGAAGATCGTTGGGGTAAAGCCCCGTGCGTTGATAAACGTCGATGAAATTGAGCCCGGCAAATTCATGCCGAATGCGAATTTCCCCCGGCCCCGGATCGCCCACCGGCCGATCCACGATCTGCATGGTCTCGGGTCCGCCGAATTCCTCGATGATGACTGTTCTTGCCATGTGATTTCTCCTTATCGGGTGCAGGGTTTCACGCACCGACCTTCAACACGATCTTGCCCACATGCCCCGGGCTTTCGATCCGTGCATGGGCGTCGGATGCCTTTTCAAGCGGGAACTCGCTATCCATCACCGGTGCCACCGCCCCCGCATCCAGAAGCGGCCAGACATGCGCGCGCAGTTCTTCGGCGATGCGCGCCTTGGCAAGGTCCGATTGCGGGCGCAGGGTGCTGCCGGTGATGGTCAGGCGCCGCACCATGAGCTGTGCGAAATTCAACTCGACCTTGGGACCGTTCAGAAACGCGATCTGCACCAGCCGCCCGTCATTGGCGAGCGCGTTGACGTTCCGCGGAAGGTAATCGCCCCCCACCATGTCGAGGATCAGGTCGGCGCCTCCGGCTTCCTTCATCACCTCGACGAAATCCTCCGTCCTGTAGTTGATCGCCCGTTCCGCCCCGAGATCGGTGCAGGTCTTGCATTTCTCGTCCGAGCCGGCCGTGGCAAAGACCCGGGCGCCGAAATGGTTTGCCAGTTGGATGGCGGTCGTCCCGATGCCCGAACTTCCGCCATGCACAAGGAACCGTTCCCCGGCCTTCAACCCGCCGCGCATGAACACGTTGGTCCAGACGGTGAAAAACGTCTCGGGCAGACAGGCGGCCTCGCGCAAATCCATCCCCTTGGGGATCGGCAGGCAATGCGCCGCCGGCGTGGCCACGTACTCGGCATACCCGCCGCCCGGCAGAAGCGCGCAAACCTTGTCGCCCACTGTCCACTCGTTCACGCCCGGGCCGACCTCGGCCACCTCGCCCGATGCCTCCAGCCCGGGCAGGTCGCTCGCCGTGGGGGGCGGTGCGTAGTTGCCCGCACGTTGCAGCGCGTCGGGCCGGTTTACCCCGGCCCAGGCCACGCGGATCACCACCTCGCCCTGTCCGGCCCGCGGCATGGGCCGTTCGCAGGGCACCAGAACCTCGGGCCCGCCCGGCTTGGAAATCTCGACCGCTTTCATCGTCTCGCTCATCTTCGCTTCCTCACTTGTCCCAATGTCCCGGCATGTCATCGCGTGGTCTGGGTGCGCGGATGCGGCCCAGCGCATCCAGCGGCCCCTTGAGCACCCGTGACAGCGCCGGGTTGTCGCGCAGGTTGGCCTTGACCTTCTCGAACTGCATCACGTCCTCGATCCGTCGGTCGAGAAACGCCCATGTCGCCGCGAACCCCTCGCTCTCGTCCCCCAGCCAATAGAGCAGGGTCGAGGAATAGACCCCAGAAAGCGTCATCCGCTTGGTGTACCAGTTCACGTCATCCGACGTGTCGCCAAGGCTGCGCCAGATCAGGTCACACGTGCCCCAGATCAGCCGCGCCCCCTCGGGCGCATGTTGCGGCAGCGCGAAGAGGGTCATTCCCCGGCGCACAAGTTCCTTGTCCTCGACCGCCTCGATCCGGAACCGCACGGCCGCCGCGATCCGGTCGCGAAAGCGCATCTGCGAAAGCTCGGCCTCGTTCAGGCGTTCGACCATGCGTCGGTCGCCGCGCTTGTGAAACGCCACGGCAAGATCCACGGCGCCGCGCGGGCACACGGCCCGGGCAAGCGCCATCTCGACCCCGCTCTCTTCCACGGCGGCCGTGAAGGTCGCCTCGCTCCACCCGTCGAACGGCACATGGATCAACGCGGCATCCAGCAGTTTCTCGATCATGTCGGACATGGCAACTCCCTTGCCGCCGGTTGGGCGACGTGTTCGCGCCGACCTTAACGCCACGGGCAGGAAGTGCCAATTGCCGAACACGAAATCCCATCGAGGGCGCGCGGCGTATTAACCTTTACGCGGTTAACGAATGCGTGATCCAGCCGACAGCCGGGCGGCAGCCGGATGTCAGCCGGATGTCACCCCCCCTTTCTGGTGCATCCACTGGCGTTAACCATGGCCTTGCGATCACGGAAAAGCGGTCATAAGGTTTGACCAATTAACGTTTTGGGTAATTGTCATGCCGTTCCGTCCCGTCCATCCCGAAAAGCTCTCGTCCGCGGTTGTCCGCCAGATCGAACTGCTGATCCTGCGCGGAATCCTGCACCCGGGCGAGCGGCTCCCCCCCGAGCGTGAGCTTTCCGAGAAACTCGGCGTCTCGCGCCCGTCCCTGCGCGAAGCCGTGGCCGAGTTGCAATCCCGCGGGCTTCTCGCATCCCGCGCCGGGTCGGGGATTTACGTTGCCGACGTTCTGGGGTCGACATTTTCGCCGGCACTTGTTCGGCTCTTTGCCGCGCATGAGGAGGCGGTGTTCGATTATGTCTCGTTCCGCCGCGACCTCGAAGGAATGACCGCCGAGCGCGCCGCCCGTTACGCGTCGGACACCGATCTCGAGGTGATTGCAACGGCTTACGAACGGATGGTGGCCGCGCATCACAAGGTCGATACCGCGCTTGAGGCCGAGACGGATGCCGATTTTCACATGGCGATCATCGAATCCTGCCACAACGTGGTGATGCAACACATGATGCGCTCGATGTATGATCTTCTGCGCGAGGGCGTGTTCTATAACCGTGCCCAGATGTTCCGCCAGACCACCTCGCGCGAGGATATCCTGGCCCAGCATGCGGCGATCAACGCGGCCCTTCAGGCCCGCGATTCAGCCGGGGCCAAGGCCGCCGTCGAGGCGCACATGGATTACATCGAAACGGCGCTGCGCGCCCAGGCCAGGGCGGACCGCAACGAAGCCATCGCGCGCCAGCGTATCGAACACGAAAAGGCCCGCTGACAGCGCTGGTCAAGGATTATCACCGCGCGCTCCCGCCTGTTTTCATCAGGCTTTCCGAGTCAGACTGCGCACCGTCTGAAAATGAAAAACCCGGGCACGCAACCCGGGCCTTCCCATTCTTCAACCACGCGCCGAACCGACGGCGCGTGATCAGTGAAGCTTGGCCTCGACCTCGGAAATCGCCGAGTCGATCAGCTTGTTGCCCTCGGTCGCGGTCATGTTCTTGGCGATCACGTCACGCGCGGCCGCGATGGCGATGGCGACTGCCTGGTCCCGGACGTCCCTGATGGCTGCGGCTTGCGCGCTGGCGATCTGATCCTCCGCCGCGGCCATGCGACGCGCGATGGATTTCTTCAGGTCTTCCTTGGCCAGTTCCGCCGCGGTCGCCGCCTCTTCCTTGGCATGGGCGACGATCCGTTCGGCCTGTGCGGCAACGTCCTTTTGCTTGCGCTCATAGGACGCCAGCACACTCTGCGCCTCGTCACGCAGGCGACGCGCCTCGTCGAGTTCCGACTGGATACCTGCGGCACGCTTGTCCAGCAGGCCGAGCAACATGCCAGGCACCTTGTAGTAGACCAGGATCGCGATAAAGATCAGGAACCCGATCAGGACCACGAAATCGGTATTGCCGAGCGAGAAGAACGGACCCGATGCAGCCAGCGCCGGGCTGGCGGAGAAAAGGGCGATCAATGTGGCAAGGCTGCGCATGAGATTACCCTTTCATCCGTTCGTTGACGGCCGCCGTCACACTCTTGGCGTCGGCCTTGCCGCCCATGGCGGTCACGATGTCCTGTGCCGTGTCCATGGCGACTTCCTTGACCGCTTCGAGCGCGCCTTCGCGGATTTCGGCGATCTTCTTCTCGCTTTCCGCGGCCTGGGCCGCGATCTCGGCATCGGCCTTGGCGATCTCGACATCCATTTCGGCCTTCATCTCGGCCTTGGCCTCGGCCACGATCCGCCCCGCTTCGGCCTTTGCCTCGGCGAGCGCCTTTTCATACGCCGCTTCCGCTTCCTGAGCCTTCTTTCCAAGCTCTTCGGCGGCGGCAATGTCGTTGGTGATCCTGCCCTGACGTTCCGCCAGAACCGATGCGATCCTCGGGAGGGCGATCTTGGACAGGATGAAAAACATCACCAGCAGTGTCACGACCAGCCAGAAGATCTGGTTGCCCATCCAGTCGCCGCAAAGCTGCGGCATGCCTATGGCGCTGCCGCCTGCGTCAACGCAGGAACTGGTCGGGGCTTGGGTCTCGCTTGCCATGTCGTAATTCTCCTCGAACCGGGATTACAACGGGCGGGTCATGCCTGACAACCCGCCCGAGCGTAAGGATGGCCCGATCGGATCAGACGGCAAACATGAGCAGAAGCGCAACGAGGAACGAGAAGATCCCCAGGGCTTCGGCAAAGGCGATGCCGATGAAGAGCGTCGCGGTCTGGCCAGGGGCCGCCGACGGGTTGCGCAGTGCGCCCGACAGGAAGTTGCCGGCAACGTGGCCAACACCGATGGCCGCAGCGCCCGAACCGATAGCGGCGAGGCCGGCACCGATGAATTGACCCATTTCAGCGATATTGCCTTCCATTGTGATTTCTCCTTACGTTGGAATTGGCGAATGATGCAGGGCGGGCAGGTGGCCCGCCGAACCTTGATGAAACCTCAGTGCGACGGGTGCAGCGCATCCTTGAGATAGACGCAGGTGAGGATGGTGAAAACATAGGCCTGGACGCAGGCCACGAGCAGTTCGAGCGCGTACATCGCGGTGATCGCGCCAATCGCAAAGGGGGCGATCAGGGCCGAAGCGGCAAAGCCCGCGAACACCTTGAGAACCGCGTGCCCGGCCATCATGTTCCCGGCAAGACGAATGGAGTGGCTCACCGGGCGCACGAAGTAGGAAATCAGCTCGATCACGGCCAGAACCGGGCGCAGGGCGAGCGGCGCGCTCGACACCCAGAACAGCCCGAGGAACGCGGCACCGTTCTTCACAAGTCCAAGGATCGTCACGCTCAGGAACACCCCCACGGCCAGAACAGCGGTTACCGCGATATGCGAGGTCGTGGTGAATGCGGTCGGGATCAGGCCCAGCACGTTGCTGAACAGCACGAACATGAACAGCGTCATGATATAAGGGAAATACTTGAGCCCGTCCTTGCCGGTCACGTCCTCGATCATCTTGTAGACAAAGCCATAGGCCAATTCGGCCACCGACTGGCTGCGGCTTGGCACGATGGCACGGCCCGACGTGCCCACGATCAGCAACAGCACCACCGCCAGAACGCTGGCTGCCATCCAGAGCGTCACGTTGGTCACGGTGAACATGCCCACGGGTCCGTCGCCGAACAACGGCTTGACGATAAACTGATCCATCGGGTGAAATTCCAGCCCCGAACCTCCCTCGGAATGCGTCTCGCTTGCCACGTCCTACATCCTCTCGTCTTCTTCGGCCCTGCCGGGCTCATCCACGACGTCGAACTCTTTCGCGGTTCGCAACATCGTGCGCACACCGGCGACAAAGCCCAACAATGTCATCAGCACGAGAAAGATCGGAAGCGTTCCGAGCAGGCGGTCAAGCCCGTATCCCATGCCGAAACCGATCAACAGACCGGCAACCATCTCAATCACCATCCGCCAGCCGATCTGGGCCTTCGAATAGTGTTCTTCCTGATGGGGCTTGTCGCGTTCACCGGCCTTTTTCATCGCCGCGATCCGTGCGTCCAGCTCCGCAAGGCGCTGCTTTGGATCGGGATCGGTCACGCGAATTCCCCCATTGGAAATTTGTGCCTTTGCTAGGCGGCGTGCCGCACAGAGTCAAGCGCCTTGGATGCCTTGGGGGGCCTCGCGCAAGTCCCTGATATATGGTCCGTTTTTCTGTACGTCGTTCAGCGCCCCATCTTGCTGCCGGGGGCGGTGGAGGGCCGTTTAGGCAGATGATCATATTCAACCGAACGGTTGACGAAAGCGCCGGTCTCGGACAAACCCTATCCCATGAGCGAAACCCTTGATGCCACATTCGCCGCACTGGCCGACCCCACGCGGCGGGCGATCCTGACAATGTTGCTCGAAGATGACATGGCGGTCACCGATGTGGCCGATCCGTTCGAGATGTCGCTCGCGGCGATTTCCAAGCACCTGGCGATCCTGACCCGCGCCGGTCTCATCAGCCAGGAAAAGCGTGGCCGCGTGAAATGGTGCAAGCTCGAACCCGACGCGCTGCGCGCGGCCTCGGTCTGGATGCAGGGCTTCGGTCAGTTCGAGCCGGTCAACCTCGATGCGTTCGAGCGGTTTCTCGAAGGAGAACTCGGTTCCGATACGGCGACGTAGCCCGGGCACATTTCTCAATGCCCCTCGTCCTTGAGCAGCACCAGAAGCGCCACCACGGTAAGCCCCACCCCCGCCATCACCAGTGCAGGCGGGACATCATGGCCAAGGCCGATCTCCCAGGCGATCACCCAGCTGGGCGTGAGATAGGTATAGGCCATCACCTTGGCCGAGGGCAGCCGCAGCGTGGCGAATTGCAAGAGAACGAAGGTGACCGCGCTGGCAAAGACCGCGACATAGATCAGCGTGATCCAGACAATCGCGGGCAGCGCCGCCCAATCGGTGGCCCGGATGTCGCTCCAGCCATAGATCGTGACCAGCACACAGCCCGCGACCAGCATGCCGAAGGTGAACACGACCGGAGATTCTCCGCGATTGAGCAGCCGCACCATGGGCGTATAGGCGGCATGCGCGACGCAGCCCCAGAAATAGATCATCTCGCCGTGGCCGACCTCGAAGGCGCGAACCGCCTGCCAATCGGCACGAAAGATCACCCAGAGCGCTCCCGCCGCCCCGATGCTCAGCCCCAGCGCCATACGCGGTGTCGTGATCTGTCGCAGCATCGCGTAACCGATGATTGCCGACATCACCGGGGTCAGCGTGAACACCGCCGAGGCCGAAACCGGCGCGGCCGTCTTGAGCCCCTCGAACATGAGGACGAAATAGGCAGCGAAAGTCCCGCCGAGCAAAAGGTAACGCCATGGCGCCCGGGCCGCGCTTTTCGGTATGCCGGTCGTGGCCAGCGCGGCAGCGCCAACCAGAACTGCCGCGATCAGAAAGCGCGGCGCATTGAGCGCGGCAGGCGCGATATGCGGGGCGGCCATCACCCCGAGCGAGAACGATCCCGCCACCAGTGCCGAAAAGGCAAGCATTGCCAGATGCCCGGCCTGCGCAGCTGTCACGGCTTGTGCCTCTCCGAAATCGTCTGCTTGAGATGCTTGAGGAAGGCCTGCACCTTGGCCGTCCGGTGCAGGTCCATATGGGTCACGATCCAGAGCGGGATCGCCCAATCCCGGCGTGGCGCCATGACTTCCGACAGGTGAGGCACCCGCTTTGCATCCTCCACCGCCATGAAGCCGAGTCCCGCCCCGGCCAGGATCGCCTCTTCCTGCGCGTGGAAATCATCGGCGCGGAACACGATCCGGTCCTCGGAAACATGCGCGCGCAGCCACTGGGCAAAGGGCGCGCGCGAGCCCGTGTCGTCGGTACCGACAAAAAGGTGATCGCCAAGTTCCCCGGGGCCGGACGGGCGCCCGTGGGTGTCGATATATGTCTTGCTGGCGTAAAGCCCGACCGGTTGATCCAGCAGCTTCTGCACGACATTGTCCGGCTCGCCGGGGGCGTTCTGTCCTGCCCGAATGGCGACATGCGCCTCGCCATATTCAAGCCGAAACAACCGCTCGCTCGCCTTGAGGCGAACGACGAGACCCGGATGCTGGTTCTGGAAGGTCGCCAGGATCGGCGCCAGGATGCGGCTGAACTCGGCCAGGGCGGTGACGACAAGCTCTCCGGTGACCTCGTTGCCACGTCCCTTGATGCGCCCGGCCAGCTGGGCGAACTGGTCATCCGTCGCCCGTGCGACGCGCAACAGGTCTTCACCGGCTTCTGTGGGGGTGTAGCCGCGCGAATGGCGCTGGAACAGTTTGACGCCCAACCGCCCCTCGAGGGCGTCGACATGACGGATCACCGTGGCATGATGGACCCCCAGAACCTCGGCTGCGCCGCTGACCGTTCCCAGCCGCGCCACCTGAAAGGCGGTCCTAACCTCGTCCCAGTTGTCCACGCTCTCTCCTGTGCGACAGCAAACAATACCGGGCGAATCCTGCCACACCTGTTGGGAATTGCAATTGAAACCGGTTTCCAACTGCGCCTAACCTGGCAGCATGAAGATCAAGACCGATACAGCCGATCTCCTGATCATCGACGAGACGCCCTGGCTGCTCGGCGCGATTCTCATTGTCTTTATCCTGATCTTTGTTGGTGTCGGGCTCGGCCTGGTCCTCGATGGGGTCTGGCAGGGATTGATCTTCCTCGTGGTCGGGGGCGGGATGGGGGCCGCGGCCTTCTATCTGTTCGTGCGGCGGGTTCAGCTGGTCTTTTACAGACCCGAAGGCTGGGTCGAGATCCGCCGTGCCAATATCCTGCGGCATTCCCGGGTACGCCACACCATCGACGAGATTTCGCGCGCGGGTTGTCGAGGAAAGCGCGGGCAAGAGCGGACCGCTCTACCGGGTTGCGCTTGAGATCGACCAGGGGCAAAGCGCCGGTCGTCATCCCCTATCGCTGGCATTCTCCAGTATTGGCGATCATCACGCCATTGCCGACGCGATCAACGATTGGCTCGCGGGTTGAGAAGGCGCGTCAAGGCGTCGTCGCCTCCCTTCCGGCCAGCCCATTCTTCGCCAAGGGCCGCGCGTTCGGCCTCGATCAGCTTGTCGACCTGCGTGATCCGCGTCCCGCTGCCGCGCATGTGATCCATGAGCCGGTGCGAGTGCAGGATGGTCGGGATCGCGTCTTCCGGCTCCCACGCGTCCAGAACGGTCAGACGGCGCAGGTTGAACTCGGGTGGCAGCACGTAGAAGGCCAGATCGCCTTGCCAGAGCATGTCCTTGAGAACGACCTGATCGCGCACAACGCCGGCTTCGGCGAAGCGCCGCGCCCAGTCGCGCAGGAAATCCATGACCCGCTTATCCCGGCGGTAGAGCACGACGCCGGAATTCATCTGCGGAAAGGCATATGGCGTGCTGTGATCAAGCCCTTCGCGGATCAGGTCGCTCGCCCGGCGGACATCATGGGCCAGCGCCATCTCGAACCGCCCCAGCAAGTCGAAGAGGTCGCCCAACGGGGCCGTGACCAACGTATCGCAATCGAGGTAAAGCGTGCGTTCGAACCGGGTCTGCCTCATGCAGTCGAGCTTTGACCGGCGATGCGGGTTCTCGATCGGGTGCACCGCATCGAACAGATCACGCGGCACCGCATCCGGCGCATCGGTGAACAGATCAATCGGCAGTCCCGGTTCCACCTGCCGCAACGACCGCGCCGATTGCAGGGCAAGATCGCGGTAGTCGTGCCCCGTCGCCACGTAGATCACACCCTTGTCCATTGCCTTCATGGTCTTTTCCTGCTTCTTCGTTGCCAGCTTTCCGTCATCATACGTACGAACCCCCCATCCGGCCCACTCTTTGCCCTCGCTTCATGGGGCAGGCACCGATGCCGACACTTGACTCCCGCGCGTCATCGCCGTAATGCCCGCGCAATACCCGGAAGCCGCCAGACTTCCGGTCCCATGGGCCATGTCCCGGGATCGCCCCCCGTCAGCGCATCGCGCCCACGGGGGCATGTGTCGTTTGGCATTGAGCCGCTCCATCCTTATCTGGTGGGCATGAAGATGAAACGGTCGAAGGAGCCGACGAGATGTTTGAAAACCTGTCCGAACGCCTCTCCGGTGTCTTTGACCGCCTGACGAAACAGGGCGCGCTTTCCGAGGACGACGTCAAGACCGCCCTGCGCGAAGTGCGTGTCGCCCTGCTCGAGGCTGACGTCTCGCTCCCCGTTGCGCGCAGTTTCATAAAGCGTGTGCAAGACCAGGCCACCGGCCAGGCGGTGACCAGATCCGTCACCCCGGGTCAACAGGTCGTCAAGATCGTGCACGACGCTTTGGTCGAGACCCTCACCGGTGACGAGGACCCCGGCAAGCTCAAGATCGACAACCCGCCCGCGCCGATCCTGATGGTTGGTCTGCAGGGTGGCGGCAAGACCACCACCACCGGCAAGCTCGCCAAGCGCCTCAAGGAGCGTGAGGGCAAGAAAGTGCTGATGGCTTCGCTCGACGTCTACCGCCCCGCCGCGATGGACCAGCTTGCCATTCTGGGTACCCAGATCGGCGTCGATACGCTGCCCATCGTGCCGGGCCAGAAACCCGTCGATATCGCCCGCCGGGCCAAGCAACAGGCGACGATGGGCGGTTACGACGTCTATATGCTCGACACCGCCGGCCGGCTTCAGATCGACGAAACCCTGATGCAGGAGGTCGAAGACGTCCGCGACGTGGTTCATCCCCGCGAGACGCTTCTGGTGGTCGATGGTCTGACCGGTCAGGTTGCCGTCGAGGTGGCCGAGGAGTTCGACGCCAAGATCGGCATTTCCGGTGTCGTGCTCACCCGGATGGACGGCGACGGGCGCGGCGGCGCGGCGCTTTCGATGCGGGCGGTGACGGGCAAGCCGATCCGTTTTGTCGGTCTCGGCGAAAAGATGGATGCGCTCGAAACCTTCGAGCCCGAGCGCATCGCAGGCCGCATCCTCGGCATGGGCGATATCGTCTCGCTCGTCGAGAAGGCACAGGAAACCATCGAGGCCGAACAGGCCGAGCGCATGATGAAACGGTTCCAGAAGGGCCGCTTCAACATGAACGATCTCAAGATGCAGCTCGAGCAGATGCAGAAGATGGGCGGCATGGAAGGCGTGATGGGCATGATGCCCGGCATGGGCAAGATGGCAAAGCAGATGGAAGGCGCCGGCATCGACGACAAGATGCTCGCCCGCCAGATCGCGCTCATCCAGTCGATGACCAAGAAAGAGCGCGCCAACCCCCAGATCCTTCAGGCCAGCCGCAAGAAACGCATCGCCAAGGGCGCGGGACTCGACGTTTCCGACCTCAACAAGCTTCTCAAGATGCAGCGCCAGATGGGCGACATGATGAAGAAGATGGGCAAGGGCGGCATGCTCAAGCAGGCCATGAAGGGCATGTTCGGCAAAGGCGGTGCGCCCGCGGACATGGCTGGCATGGCCGAGGGCATGGACCAGAAGGTGCTGGAAAAGGCGGCCCGGCAGATGGGGCAGGGGGGCGGCCTGCCGGGTCTGGGCGGCGGCATGAACCTGCCTTCGGGCCTCTCGGGCCTTGGCAAGAAGAAGTAACGCCGCATGACATTCGCCCCCGACATCCCGGTTCTGGAGACCGAGCGCCTGATCCTCCGCGCCCCGCGCGAGAGTGATTTCGAGCACGAACGCGATTTCTTTGCCACCGAGGGGTCGCGATTTGTCGGTGGTCCGCTTCCGGCGCACCGGGTCTGGCGGAGCCTTGCCATGCTGGTCGGGCACTGGGCCTTTCGCGGCTATGGCTTCTGGGCGCTCGACGACAAGGCGACGGGTCAATATCAGGGTCGCGTCGGCCTTTGGTTCCCCGAGGGCTGGGCCGAACGCGAGATCGGATGGACGCTCATGCCCCACGCACAGGGCAAAGGCTATGCTACCGAGGCCGCTTTGGCCGCGCGCGCCCATGCCTATGACGTGCTGGGATGGGACACCGCTATCTCGCTGATCGACCCGAGGAACGAGGCGTCAAAGGCTGTTGCTCGCCGCCTCGGTGCATCCTTCGAAAAGACCTACGATGACCCCGAATATGGACCGGTCGAGATCTGGCGCCACCTCGCGCCGGCCGATATCGAAAACGGCGGGATGGAGGCTTACGCCTGATGCACACCACCAGTATCCCCAGGCCGGAACCCCTGTGTCTTGTCCCCCGCGGACCCCGGTGCGGGGCTTCCCCCGAGGCCAAGGCAGCCTTCCCGTCCCATCGCACGCGTGTCACGGGCCGCCCGCTCGATCATGCCGCGTTCGCATTGATCCCTTGTCCGGGCCGACCCGGACAAGACGTCGCCCTTGGGGCGAACCTTGCCGCAGGCGCCCCCATTCCACGCCACGCAGGGCAGGGAGGACGCGGTCAATTTCATCGATCCGCGCTTCAAACCGAAAGGATGGACCATTGACTGACGCCGTCACCCGTGCCGCCGACCTGCTCAGGGAGCACCGCGCCAGCATCGACCGGCTCGATGCAATCCTTGTCTATACGTTGGGCGAGCGGTTCAAGCACACCCAGGCGGTGGGCAAGCTCAAGGCCGAACACGATCTTCCCCCCTCCGATCCAACGCGCGAAGCGCAACAGATCGGACGGTTGGAACAATTGGCGCAGGACGCCGATCTCGACCCGGAATTTGCCCGCAAATTCCTCAATTTCATCATCGCTGAAGTGATTCAGCACCATCGCCAACATCAAACCTAGGGTGGGGCTTTCCCACCAAACCCGCCATTCAAAGGAGAAACGACATGGCTATGAAAATCCGGCTCGCCCGCGGCGGCTCGAAAAAACGTCCCTTTTACCGCATTGTCGCGGCCGATTCCCGCATGCCGCGCGACGGCCGTTTCATCGAGAAGCTGGGCACCTATAACCCGCTGCTGCCCAAGGACAGCGAAGATCGCGTCAAGATGGATATGGAGCGTGTGCAGTACTGGCTCGACCAGGGCGCGCAGACCACCGACCGGGTGTCGCGGTTCCTCGAAGCGGCAGGCGTGATCGCCAAGAAAGAGCGCTCCAACCCCAAGAAGGGCACTCCGGGCAAGGCCGCACAGGAACGGGCCGAGGCCAAGGCGGCCAAAACCGCCGAAGCCACTGCTGCCCCGGTCGAAGCGACCGAAGAGGCCAGCGCCGAATAATCCGGTGTCCGGGCCGGAACCGTCCGGCCCGGTCCACCCCGATCCGCGAAGGCAGGGCCATGACAGACCTCATCTGCGTCGGTGCCATCGCGGGCGCTTATGGCGTCCGCGGCGAGGTGCGGCTCAAGAGCTTCACCGCCGATCCGCTGGCAATTGCCGATTACGCGCCGCTGACAACCCGCGACGGCGGTCGCGCCTTTTCGGTCGCGATCATCCGTCCGGTCAAGGGCGGATTTGCCGCCCGCCTTTCCGGTGTGACCACCAAGGAAGAGGCCGATGCGCTGCGCGGGACCGAGCTTTATGCCCCCAGAGACAAGCTGCCCTCGCTACCCGATGACGAATTCTATCATGCCGACCTGATCGGGCTTGTCGTCCTTGATACCGGTGGCGCCGAGCTGGGCCGGGTGAAATCGGTCCAGAATCACGGCGCGGGCGATTTGCTTGAAATCACCGGCCCGGGCCTCAAGGATAGCGTGCTTTTGCCCTTCACCCGTGAGGCGGTGCCAACCGTCGATCTTGCCTCCGGGCGTCTTGTCGCCGACCCGCCCGAGGGGCTTTTCCCCGAGTGACCGGCGCCACCCGGCGCGCTCAAAGCTGCGCGCCCAGCCGCACACCCTGATCGATCGCCCGCTTGGCATCAAGCTCCGCTGCCAGTTCTGCCCCGCCGATCACGTGGCAGGATTTGCCCCGCGCCTCGAGCGTATCGGCCAGCGACCGTTCGCTCACCTGGCCGGTGCACAGAACGATCGTATCGCATTCGATCACGCGCGGATCTTCCCGTGCCTCGCCGCTGCTGACATGCAGGCCGTCGGCATCGATCCGCTCGTAGTTGACGCCGCCTACCATCTCGACCCCCTTCATGCGCAACGCGGCGCGGTGAATCCAGCCGGTCGTCTTGCCCAGACCCTTGCCCAGAGCCTTGGTCTTGCGCTGCATCAGTGTTATCTGGCGCGCCGCGGGATGCGGCTGCGGCCCCGCCGCGGCCAACCCGCCGGGTGCCTTCTCGGGGTCGCCCACCCCCCATTCCTCGCGCCACAGCGCAAGGTTCTCGGTCGGGCTTTCGCCATCATGCACAAGGAACTCGGAAACATCGAACCCGATGCCTCCGGCCCCGATCACCGCGACGCGGCGGCCCACCTCGGCCCCGCCGCGCAGCACATCGACATAGGACAGCACGTTCGCCGCCTCCTGCCCCGGAATGCCCGGATCGCGCGGGATCACACCCGTGGCCACGATCACCTCGTCGAACGGGTCCAGTATTTCCGCCGTTGCCTCGGTGCCAAGGCGCAATTCAACCCCGTGTTTTTCCATCATCGTGGCGAACCAGGCGACCAGCCCGTGAAACTCTTCCTTGCCGGGGATCACCTTGGCCATGTTGAGCTGCCCGCCGATCTCGGGGGCCTTGTCAAAGAGCGTCACCGCATGGCCCCGCTCGGCCGCCGTCATCGCCACCGACAGCCCCGCGGGGCCCGCGCCGACCACGGCGACGCGCTTTTTTTCGCCTGCGGGTTCAATCACGATCTCGGTCTCGAAACAGGCTTTGGGGTTCACCAGACAGGTTGAGACCTTGCCGCTGAACGTATGGTCGAGACAGGCCTGGTTGCAGGCGATACAGGGTGCAATCTCCTCCGCCCGCCCGTTTTCGGCCTTCTGCACGAAATCCGGATCGGCGAGGAAGGGTCGCGCCATGCTCACCATGTCGGCGCATCCTTCGGCCAGAACCTGTTCGGCCACCTCGGGCGTGTTGATCCGGTTCGAGGTGATCAGCGGGATCGACACCTTCCCCATCAGCTTTTTCGTCACCCAAGCAAAGGCCGCGCGGGGCACGGATGTGGCAATCGTCGGCACCCGCGCCTCATGCCAGCCGATGCCGGTGTTGATGATCGAGGCCCCGGCCTTCTCGACCTCTTGGGCCAGTTGCACCACCTCCTCGTGGGTCGAACCGTCGGGCACCAGGTCGATCATGCTCAGCCGGTAGATGATGATGAAATCATCTCCCACCGCCGCGCGCACCCGTTGCATGATCTCGATCGGCAGGCGCATCCGGTTCTCATAGGAGCCGCCCCAGCGGTCGTTGCGCTTGTTCACGTGTTTCACAAGGAACTGGTTGATGAAATACCCTTCGGAGCCCATCACCTCGACGCCATCATACCCCGCCTCGCGCGCCCGCGCGGCGGTGGTGGCGAAATCGGCGATCTGTTTCTCGATGCCCGCCTCGTCCAGTTCCTTGGGCGCAAAAGGCGAGATCGGGCTTTTCACAGGGCTCGCACTCACGCATTCCGGGCCATAGGCATAACGCCCGGCATGCAGAATCTGCATCGCGATCCGTCCGCCCGCCTCATGCACTGCATCCGTCACCTGACGGTGGTTGGCGATATCCTCCGCCGAATAAAGCCCCGCTGCCCCGGGGAAAACGCCGCCCTCGTTGTTCGGCGCGATACCCCCCGTCACCATCAGGCTCACGCCCCCGCGCGCCCGCGCGGCGTAATACTCTGCCACCCGGTTCCAATCGCCCCGCTCTTCCAGCCCGGTATGCATCGAGCCCATGAGAACCCGGTTCTTCAACGTGACATGCCCCAGGTCGAGCGGCTTCAGAAGATGTGGGTATCCAGTCATGTTGGCCTCCCTTTGCGCAGGCCACATTGCTATCCGGTGGATCACGTGTCACCCCTCAACGCAGCGTCAAGCACCCGCCACCAGACCCGGTGCCCCGAAACGCCTCGCCTGACCGGTATTGCGTTGGCGGCCGCGCCTACCGCGCGTTGTCGACAATCAACGGGGTTTCGAAATACTGGAACCGCGGCCGGCTCCCATAGGTCTTTTCGGCCATGTCGCACCATGCCGCGTCGTGCGCCGCCTTCGCATCCTCGATCGACGGCCACAGATAGACCCCGCCGCCAATCCCCGCCTCGGCGTCGAAGAGATAGTATTTCCGCACCAGCTTCTCGTTGGCTTCCCAACGCGGCACCGTTCCCTGGTAAAGCGCCACCGCCTCGTCGCGCGTCATGCCCACGGGCAGGTCGAACTGCACGATTTCGGTGATCATTCGTCATACCTCTTCATCCTGCGGGTGCCCCGTTCCCCGTGCTACATCGTCTCAAGGCAATGCCGTCGAAATGCGCGCTTGAGCATGTCCAGCTCGGCGCGAAGGAGGTCGATTTCGGCGCGGATGTCGTCGTCCAGCGCCTCGCCCGCGAGGAGGGTGAACGACCCAAGCTTCTCATCGGCCGCCTTGTCGCGGATCAGGAATGTCTGCACCCCGTCGGCGATCGCCGTGGCGGGCACCGCCACGCGCAACACCCAGGCCCCGGCCCGATCCGGGATCACCTCGACCCCCGAAATCGGCTCCTCGTCCAGCGTCACGGTAATCTCCGGCGGCGCATCCGCTTCGCCCTCGCGCCGCAAGAGACCCTCCCAGACCCCTTCCTTCATCCGCGTCTTGGTCAGGCTCAGATCACCCATCACACCCCCTATAGCTCGGCCCGCGGGCGCCGGCTGAACGTCAGGTCACGCAGCGTGACCTGGTTCATCTGCGGCCCTTCGAAGATAAGATCGAGCCAAAGCTTGTCGACCCGTTTTTCGTTCAGCTTGGTATAGGCCAGGTCGAACTCGACCATGACTTCTTCAGCGCCAAGCGGCAATTCACGCACGATCTGCTCGGTATTGGGCCCGTGCTTCACGTTGAGCCGGGCAAAGCTCTCCAGCGGCTTTTCCATCTCGACGATCGCATCCACACGGATCAGATGCTTGCGTTTGAGTCCCTGCGCTGCCTCCTCGGGCAGATCGACCACGAGCGACAGGAACGAGCCGTCGAAATTGAACACGTCCATGCGCAGGCCGAACGGCGCAAGATCCGCCTCGCGCCGGTTGCGCAACTGGCGCAGGGTCAGTTCCGAGCGTTTGCAATCGTGAAACAGTGTCACCTCGTTGCCCAGCATGCTCTTGGTCGCGACCGACGACATCCCCGGCACGGGCAAGGGGCCACGCCACAGTTCGGGCCGCCATGCCCAGTCGGAATCATGCGGCCTTGGAAAGGCGTGCGAGCCGATGAGCGGAAGCGCCAGCCGGCTTTCCGAGACATGGATCAGCTTGTCGAGATGCGACTTGAGCCGCCGTGCGCGCCCGCGCTGCGTCCGCAAGAGCGACAGATCGGTCGAACCGGCCTCGCGCGCGACACGTGCCCAACGCCGGACAGTCACCTCGTGCAGCAGCTTTTTGACGATTCCGTTGCCCAATTTCACCATCTCTGCCGGGGGTCGGTTGCCTGTCGCATCCTGTCTGAAATTCCTGGAACAGTCTTACCGGAAACAGATTTAACGAAAAGGGGTCATTGAAACAAATAGTGAAACATTCCGCGTGGCCGTTCGCGCCACTGGTCGGCGCCTATCCCCCGCACGGTCTCGCGTTTTGACGCAACGCCCTGTGCCGCGGCCATCTATTCCGATTGGTCCCGAACGGGACTGGCTTCCAGTATGGCGTCGGCAAAGGCGATCAGCAATGTGCGCCCGTTGCGCCCGGCTGCGCCGCTGTCCTCGGGCGCATAGAGCGAAAGTGCCACGGTATGGTCGTTGATCATCATCGTCCCGCGCCAATGCCGCGGATCGCTGCCGGGCAGGGCGGCATCCCCGCCTTCGGCCAGTTGAACAAGCGATATGCCCTCTCCGTCCTCCTGTGAAATGACCCGGAGCGGCGCGACCGCTTCGGCCAGCGCCTGTGCATTCGGTGACGCCTGTCGCGACGGCCGGCGTTGCACCTGCACCGTCATCACCACGGGCTCTTGCCATTGCTCGGTGCCGCCCAGTGCCGAACATGCCCCGATCAGGGCGAACCCGCCAGACGGGCGCGCATCCAGAGAGCTCGGGTCCACGCAATAGCCGGTCGGCCCGGCCACGATGACCTGCCCTCCGGCCAGCTTTGCCCGGCCGAGTGGTCCTGCTTCGGGCGCCCGGGTTGACAACGCCTCGAAAAACCCACCCCCCTGACCGCTGCCTTCGCCGAGACAGCCGCCCAGAAACAGAACCAGCCCAAGTGCCAGGCCCGGGCGCCCGATGCGCCCGGAAAAACCGGCTCTAGAGGTCCATGTAGACATGCTTCTCGGCCTTGCCACCAGGATGGGTTACCGCACCCTTGTAGGTGGCGCCAACCTGCTGGGCGAATTTCCAGATCGCGCCGCTGGCATAGATCGTCTCGCGCGGGCCTTTCCACTCGGCCTTGCGCGCCTCGAGTTCCTCGTCCGAAATGTCGACCGAAAGTTCGCCCTTGATCGCGTCGATGGTGATCATGTCACCATTCCTGAGCATCGCGATCGGCCCGCCATGTGCCGCCTCCGGCCCGACATGACCCACGCAGAAGCCCCGCGTCGCCCCCGAGAACCGCCCGTCGGTGATGAGCGCGACCTTCTTGCCCATGCCCTGACCCGAAAGCGCGGCGGTTGTGGCCAGCATCTCGCGCATGCCGGGGCCGCCTGCCGGGCCCTCGTTGCGGATGACGATCACCTCGCCCTCCTCGTAGCCGCGTGCCTTCACGGCCTCGAAGGCATCTTCCTCGCATTCGAAAACGCGGGCGGGTCCGGTAAAGACCTGGTTCTCGGGCGCGATTCCCGCAACCTTGACGATGGCCCCCTCCGGCGCAAGGTTGCCCTTGAGGCCGACGACGCCACCGGTCCTGGTGAGCGGGTTCTCGATCGGGTATATGACGCGGCCATCGGCCTCGCGGTCGATCTTCTCCAGCTCCTCGCCGATGCTCATGCCGCTTGCGGTCATGCAATCCTCGTGGATCAGCCCTGCCTTGCGCAATTCCTTCATCACCACCGGGATGCCGCCGGCATCGTAGAGGTCCTTGGCCACGAATTGCCCGCCGGGCTTGAGATCGACGAAATAGGGCGTGTCGCGGAAGATCTCGCAGACATCTTCGAGGAAGAAGTCGATCCCCGCCTCGTGGGCGATGGCGGGCAGGTGCAACCCGGCATTGGTGCTTCCCCCGGTGCAGGCCACCACGCGGGCAGCGTTCTGCAAGCTCTTGAGCGTGACCACGTCGCGCGCGCGGATGTTCTTCTCCAGCAGGTTCATCACCGCACGCCCCGACGCCTCGCCATACTGGTCGCGGCTTTCGTAAGGGGCGGGCATCCCGGACGAGTTCATCAGCGCGAGGCCGATCGCTTCGGAAACACAGGCCATGGTGTTGGCGGTGAACTGTCCGCCGCAGGCCCCCGACGACGGGCAGGCCACGCGTTCGAGCATGTCCAGCGCCGCCTCGGAGAGGGTGCCGTTCTGTTGCCGCCCCACGGCCTCGAACATGTCCTGCACGGTGAGGTCGCGGTTGCGGAAATCCTCGGGAATCTCGTCGACCTGTGGCGCACGGCCCGGCAGGATCGACCCACCATAGATAAAGACCGACGGCACGTTGAGCCGCACCATCGCCATCATCATGCCGGGCAGGCTCTTGTCGCAACCCGCCAGCCCGACCAGCGCGTCATAGCAATGCCCGCGCATGGTCAGTTCCACCGTGTCGGCAATCGCCTCGCGGCTCGCCAGCGACGAGCGCATCCCCTCATGCCCCATCGCGATGCCGTCGGTGACTGTAATGGTGGTGAATTCGCGCGGGCTGCCATGTGCCTCTTTCACGCCGCCCTTGACGGCCTGGGCCTGTCGGCTCAGCGCGATGTTGCAGGGCGCGGCCTCGTTCCAGCAGGTGGCGACACCGACCAGCGGCTGGTGAATCTCTTCCTCGCTCATGCCCATCGCGTAGTAATAGGACCGATGCGGCGCGCGCTGCGGGCCTTCGGTCACGTGACGGCTGGGCAGTTTCGATTTGTCGAACTTGGTCATGATGGGCCTCCCGGAAACATGTTGATTTCGGAATAGCCAAGCCACAGGCCCGGCACAAGGCCGGATGACCCGACCGGACAACGCCCTGCCGTCACCTCAAAGGCTGACCGACCCCACGCTCGCCCCGCCACAGACGTAGAGCACCTGGCCGGTGACGAACCCGCTTTCCGGCGCGCAGAAGAACAGGAACGCGTTCGACACGTCGCCGACCGTGCCCAGCCGCTGCACCGGGATACGCCCCGCCAGTTCTTCCTCGCGCTCCGAGCCCTTGGGGATGATCCCCCAGAAATTGTCGGTGCGGATCGGCCCCGGCGCCACCACGTTCACGGTGATCCCGTGCGGCGCCAGTTCAAGCGCCCAGGTGCGCGCCATGCCCACCATGCCCGCCTTGGTCGCCGCATAGGCGGTTCGTGTCGGCACGCCAAGCGCCGCGCGCGACCCGTTGAACATCACCCGTCCGAAACCGCGTTCCTTCATCCCCGGCAGCACCGCCTTCAGGAGTGTCAGCGCCGAGCCCAGGTGAAGCTGCGCCAGCCCGGTGATGTCCTCGGGCTCGGCCTCCTCCAGAAGGTTGGGCCAGATCAGCCCGGCATTATGCACAAGGTGCGTGACCCCGCGATCCGCCAGTCGCGCCGCCACCTCCCGCACCGCATCCGCATCGAGAAGGTCCACCGCCATGGTCTCGAACCGCTCATGGGCAAACTCCGGCGCATTGCGCGAAAGGTTGATGACCGCATAGCCCTTGTCCAGAAGACGCTGTGCCAGATCGAAACCGATTCCCTTCGACGCCCCCGTGATGACCGCCACGTAACTCATGCTGCACTCCCCGGAACCAGTGCCAATACCCTGAGCGGGCTGCCCGTCCCGCCCCTGATCTTCAATGGCGGCGCGATCAGCACCGCGCCCGTGGGCGGCAAAAGGTCAAGGTTGCACAGGCATTGCAGCCCGTATTTGCCGGCCCCGTGCAGCAGGTAATGCGCAGGGAAGGGCGGGTCGTAATGCGCGCCTTGCCCGGCATCCGTGCCCACGCATTCCGTGCCGAACCCGCGAATGTCGCGCTGCACCAACACGCGCACGGCATCCGGCACCGGCCCGGGCGAATGCGGCCCGTCATCGGCCATGTTGAGATACTCCGCGCCCGACCGCTTCGACCAGTCGGTGCGCATCAGCACCCATGACCCCGCCGGGATGCGCCCGTGCTCGGCCTCCCAGCCTTCGATGATCTGCGGCGTCAGCTCGAAATCATCGTCCTTTGCCGCGCCCTCGGAACAGTCGATCAGGCAGACCGGGCCGATGAGATCCCCGGCGGGGATCTCGTCCACCGCGCCATTCGGCCAGTCGCGCCCCGAAACCCAGTGGATCGGCGCGTCGAAATGCGTGCCCGTGTGCTCGTTCAGCGTAAGATTATGCCATTTCCACGCCGGTCCGCGATGGTCATAGGCGCTCACTTCCTCCATGCGGAACCGTGCGCATTGACCGAACTCGGGCGGCAGCACGATCACCGGAAAATCGGGGTCGAGCCGGTGGGTCAGGTCCACAACCTCGACCGCGCCCCCCGCCATCGCCGCCGTCAGGCTGTCCAGAACGCTCATCCCTGTCCCCCCGTTATTTCCCGCTCGAGAATGCCCGGATCGCGGCGCCAGCGCTCCGCGATATCCTTGGCCACATCCCCGCAATAGACATCCTCGAACCCACGCTGGAGCCCATCGACAATAGATCGCGCCAAGGCCGCCGGCGCCACCTTGGGTGGCGGCAAGGGCTGGTGCCAGTCATCATCGAGCGGCCCGGCATAGACGCACATCACGCGCAAGCCGCTTGGCGCGAACTCGGCCCGCAGGGTCTGTGCCACCGACCGTGCTGCGGCCTGGCTCGCGTTGAACGCCCCATAGGTCGGGTCAGGCGACAGCGCGTGCGCCGAAAGCACCGTCACGAACGCCGCCGACGAATTCACCCCGTCCGCCGTGCGCGCCGCCATCCCCGGCCCGAATGCCTGCGCCAGTCGCATCAGGCCCAGCGCGTTCACCTCCATCTCGTCGCGCGCATGGGTCACGTCCTGTCCCAGGACGCCGCCCGGGCGCACATGCCGCGCGGTGTTGATCAGGATATCGACCTTGCCGCCGATCTCGCTCGCCGCTTCCTTCAGGCTCAAGGGGTCGGTCACGTCGAGCGGCATCAGGCTCACCCCCTCCATGCCTTCAAGCGCCGATACACCGTGCGGGCGCCGCCACATCTCGGGCACACCGGCAAAGACATGCGACGCCTCGGCCGCCAGCAGCCCCTTGATCAGGGGCACCGCCGCCGGATGCGTGGCATCGCTCACCAGCACGCGGCGATATTTCGGATGCGTGCCCATCGCACGCAACACCGGGTCGTCTTCCATCTCGCTGTTCCTTTCCTCGGGCAGGGCGACCATCACCCCCTGTCCCGCCCGGTCGAGCCTGAGGTCCATGCGCACGGCATCGCCCCGCGACACGCCCACCAGGTGCGCCAAGACCACCGGCCCGGCATCGAGCTTCACCGTTCCCATGCGCCACGGCAGCCGCTCGCGGAAATAGGGGTCGGGCGAGGCGCGCACCGCCGTTTCGGCCATCACCCGGCCCTCCGGCGCGCAATCGCGCCAGTGCAGATCGACCGACAGGCACGAATGACATGCATCTCGTGGGGGATACTGAACCGCGCTGCACTCGGCGCAATGCTGCAAGGCAAACCGCCCCGCGCCCGCCGCCACCGCCAGCCCCAGCGCCGCGCGCGAACGCATCTGGGGCGGCAGCGTCGGCACCACACTGCGCTTGCGCGGGTCTTTGCGTTTCGGGCGTTCCAACACCATCACGCGCCCTCCAGTATGGCCACCGCGGAACAGACGCCGCGATCATAGTTGACCATGCCAAAGCCCGAGACCATCGCGCGGCGCGCGCCCTCGACCTGCGTTGGTCCGGCCTGATGCGTCACCTGCCGGATTGCCTCGACAATGCCGAGGTAGCCGCCCGCCGCCCCGGCCTGTCCCACCGACAATTGTCCACCGCTGGTGTTGTGCGGAAAATCCCCCGTTACGGTCAGGTCATGGCCGCGCACGAACTCCACCGCGCCGCCCTTCTCGCAAAAGCCCAGATCCTCGATCTGCATCATCGAGATCACCGGGTAATCGTCGTAACTCTGCAAGAGGTCGATATCCTCCGGCCCGCACCCGGCACTGTCATAAAGCGTGTCGATATCCGCTGCCCAACCCCCGCGCAGCTGCATCGGGTCCTCGGCAAAGGCATTGTGCCGCTCGATCGTCCCGGCCATGCGTGCAAAGGGCAGGCCGCGCCGCAGCGCCTCATCCTCGCGCATCACGAGAAACGCCTCGGCCCCGGCACAGGGCATCACGCAATCAAAGAGGCACACCGGGTCGGAAATCATCCGCGCGCCCATGTAATCGTCAAGCGTCAGCGGCTTTTTCATCAACGCATGGGGATTGCGCAGGGCATTGTCGCGCTGGGCCACCGCGATGCGCCCAAAATCCTCGCGCGTGGCGCCATACTCGGCCATGTAGGCATTCATGATAAGCGCGAAATTGGCGTTTGGCCCGCCGTAACCATAGGGATAGGCCGCATCGAGCGAGAAGCGCGAGAAGGCCGACAAAAGCTGGCGGAACGAATCGATCCGGTTCATGTCGCCCGCGACACAGGCCACCACGTCCGCGTCCCCCGCCTGCACCGCCCGCGCCGCGCGCCGCGCCGCCACCACGCCCGACGCCCCCCCCATCGGGATCGTGTCGAGATAGCGCAGACAAAGCCCCAGGTGCTGCGTCATGCCCACGGGCGTATCGGGAAAGAGCGTGAAGGACGAGACGGACAGCCCGTCGATATCGCCCGGCCGCATCCCCGCCGCATCGAGCGCGCCCCTGAGGCCCCGTGCGATCCACCAATGCGCCGTCTCATGGGCGAAACGCACATAGGGCACCGTCACTGGCGAGGTCAGCACAACGCCGTCATAACCCTTGCTCATGCCGCGTTCCGCTTCTTCATGTTGCGCAGGTCCGCCGTGCCCGGCGCCCCGACCAGCTCCGCCGCCATAACCTTCAACTCGCCGCGCTGGATCTTCTGTGTCGCGGTCAGCGGCAGCGCGTCCACGAACGCCACGTAACCCGGCGCCTTGTAATAGGCGAGCTGCGTCAGGCACCAGCCGACGATCTCTTCGGCCAGCTCCGGCACCGGATTGTCGACCACCAGGCAGGCGAACACCTCGTCACCGCGCACCGCGTCCGGCACCGCCGCCACCGCCGCGCCCCGCACGCGCGGATGCCGCATCAGCACCGATTCCACCTCGACCGCCGCGATATTCTCGCCCGAGCGGCGGATCACGTTCTTCTTGCGATCGACAAAGAACATCGCGCCATCCGCCTCCTGCCGCACGATGTCGCCGGTATGAAACCAGCCCCCGGCCCAGGCTTCCGCCGTGGCTTCCGGGTTCTTGTAGTACTCGGCGAAGAAGCCCCGCTTCGGGTCATCCCCCGCGTGACGCACCAGCAACTCGCCAGGGCTCCCGCCCGAGTCGCGGCCTTCATCGTCAACAATGCGGATCTCCAGTTCCGGCCCCGGCTGACCGAGACAGCTTTCGCCCACCCGCCGGGGCAGCGTGTTGGCGCAGATGACCGCCCCCGCGCCGGTCTCGGTCATCGCCCACGCCTCGACCAGCGGAAAGCCGAACCGTTCCTCGAACGCGCCATGCAGCTTGGGATCGACCCCGGCCCCGAACCCGAACCGCACCCCGTGCGCGCGGTCGGCGTCGCTCTCGGGCAGGCCCATCAGCATCGAGGGCATGACGCCGAGGTAATGCAGGCAGGTCGCCCCGCTCTCGCGCACCGATTGCCACCATGTGCGCGGGTGAAACCGGTCGAGCGCCGTGAGACACCCGCCCACCGCGATCATCGCCATCAGCGAATAGGCCATCGCGTTCATGTGAAAGATCGGCAAGGGCGTGATCATCCGCTCGCCGTCCTCGCTAAGCGCACAAAGCCCCCCGGCCTCGGCATACCAGCGCCCCGCCATCAGGAAATACTCGTTCGGCAGAACGCAGCCCTTGGGCTGGCCCGTCGTCCCCGAGGTGTAAAGCATCGCCGCCTCGGCCCGCACGCCCGCGCCCCCGGCCAGTGCCCCGCCGGCGCGTGGGGCGGGCAGGGCGTCGCCCGGCGCGATGACCGGCATCACCACCCCGGCCGCGTCTGCCGCCTGTCGCAATTCCGCCACCCGGTCGGGCAGGGCCACCGCCAGAACCGGCTCGGCATGGCCCGCCATGTAGGCAAGTTCCGCCGCGCGCAGGTCCGGGTTCACCGGCACGATCGACGCGCCGATCCGGTTGAGCGCAAGGAACCAAAGAAAGAACGCGGGCCGGTTTTCCAAGAGCACCATCACCCGGTGCCCCTTGCCATAGCCCGCCTCGGCCAGCCGCCCGGCCAGCGCCGCCACCTCGTCCAGCGCCGCGCCATAGCTCAGCGCACCCGCCTCGATCCCGTAAATCTCCGCCGTCTCGGGCAACACGTTCAACATGTCGCGCACCGGCCAGCGCGCGGCGCTGGCGGCAAAGGCGTCATGAACGCTTGGGCAATCGCTCGCGATCATGGCAAAAGCTGGATATTGCCGAAAGCCGCATCGCAATTGAGCAGATCGACCCGCTTGTTGGCGATCCGCAAGCGCCCGTCGACCAGCTTCAATTCATGCACTGCCGTGAGCGCCAGCAGGAACTGTTCATCCAGCCGGGTTTCCACGTAATGCATGTTGGTGTTGGTCACGAACCGGCCCGCCTCGTGATCCATCTCGTCGACAAAGGGGCGGTTGAGCACGTGATGACACCGGCTCTTGGGCTTCTGGCTGAAGGTCCGCGCGCCGGTCAGGCGCTGCACCCTGAGCCGCAACATGAACATGTCCTCGTAGAGGAGCGAGGTCACATGCAGCGGATCCTCCTGTTTCCAGTCGAGCGGCATCCAGTAATGCCCATCCTCCAGCCACAGCTCCAGCCACTCCTCGAAGCGGCCCTCGTCCAGCATCCGGGCCTCGTCATAGACGAAATCGATCAGGTCCTCGCGCGTGATGCTCATTCCGCCGCCTCCTTGCCCTGCATGGACGCGGTCATGAACTTGACCCATGCGTTGAACTGGTTGCGCATCTGCCGCTCTGTGGTGCCGTTCTCGACGCGCTCCTCGTCGAAATCCTCGTCCTCCTCGTAAAGCCGCTGCACGTTGACCCATTCGAGGCCATCGGCATGCAGCCCCTCCTGCGCGCGCTCATACATCTCGAGGTCGTCATGCCCCACGATCGAGGTGGGCGCGTTGATCATCCGGTTATACATCGCCGTCCGCGCCAGCAATTCATCCGGCGCATCGACCAGCCGATAGATATAGCTCTCGACCAGCGTCTTGTCGGCGGCCAATGGGATGAAGACGCGCAATTGCTGGATCGGCCCCTTGATCATGATGTTGGGGAAATAAACCGTGTTGTGCCGGTTCTCGCCCAGGATCGCCTGCGCCTTCTCTGCCCCGTATGTCTCGCTCAGCGCGTCGAGATAGCCGGGGATCTCGGAATATTTCGAATGGATCGAATGATGCACCCCCGTATGGCCATGCCCGTTGGGCCATGTGCGGATGCCCATGTTCTCGAAGAATTCGTAGGGGCTCATGAAGGGCGCGATGATCTCCATCGCCGGCGGCTTGGGGTCATCCTCGGAATAGCCCATCTCCTTCCATATCTGCACCGCCGTCCCGGCGCTCGATTCATGCGCCACCATCGGGTGACAGGTGTCGGTCTGGTTCTCGACCAGCATCTTCCAGTTGCACTGATGCATGTAGCGCAGCGGCGGCCCCGCCACCTCGAGCCGCCCGGCGGGCGAGCGGTCCACCATGTTGTCGAGCGACGACAGGCTGTCGCCGAAATATTCCTCGAAGGAAATGCCCTCTTCGGCCAGCCGCGCAAAGACGAAACCGCGGTGATTATGCACCGCGCCCACCGGTTTCATGCCGCGGCTGCCCTCGGCCTCCTCAAGCCCGGTGCCCTCGTATCCCTTCTTCAACGGGATCGCCAAAAGGCAGCCATCGGTCTTGAACGACCAGGCGTGATAGGGACAGCGAAAGAACTTGCCGGTGTTGCCGGTGCGATCAATGGCGATCTTGGTGCCCTTGTGCGGGCAACGGTTGTAAAGAACCTTGATCTCGTTGTCGGTGTGCCGGACCATTATGACCGGCTGATCGCCGATCTGCGTGGTGAAATAATCGCCCTTGTTGGGGGTCTGGCTGTCATGACCCACGAACACCCATGCATTTGCAAAGAGGTGCTTCATCTCCAGCCGATAGATCTCGGGGTCGATATAGACATCCCGATGCACCTCGCGCCCGCGCACCAGCCCGGCCACCGCTTGTGGATTGTCGGTGTAACGTCCCATGGTTTCCTCCCTTTACAGGTCCAGCACCAGCCGTGCCGATTTCGCCCGGCTGACACAGATTTGCATGACCTTGCCCTCGGCCCTTTCGGCCTCCGACAGAACCACGTCGCGATGATCGGGCTCGCCCGAGATCACCTCGGTCTGGCAGATGCCGCAATCGCCGCGCTGGCAATCATGGATCAGGTCCATCCCGCTTTCCTCCAGCACCTCGATGATGCTCCGTCCCGGCGGGATCGTGAAGACCTCGCCCGACGAGGCGATTTCCACCTCGAACGCCCGGTCGCCCCCGGCCGCCGCGCTGGCATTGTCGAAAAGCTCCACATGCACCCGCGCGCCCGGCACGCCCGCCGCCTCGGCCTTGCCTCGGGCCGCGTCGATCATGCCCCGCGGCCCGCAGATGTAAAGATGCCGCTCGCCCAGGGCACCGATCACCGCGTCAAGGTCGAGCGCGCTTTCGTCATCGTCGCAATGCACGCGCAGCGCATCGCCGAAACGATTCGCCAGGTCATCGACGAATCCCATCTCTCCCCGGCTGCGCCCGGCATAATGCAAATCGAACGGCACGCCCGCCGCCTTCAATTCCGCGGCCATCGAGATCATCGGCGTGATTCCGATTCCCCCGGCGAGCAGAACCGCCGCCTCGCCCGGCGCCACCGGGAAATCGCATTTCGGCGGCGCAGCCTTGATCCTGTCGCCTTCCTTCAGCCCATGCATGAATCGCGACCCGCCGGCGCCGTCATCCTCGCGCTGCACAGCGATGCGGTAGGCGCCGTCCTCTCGGGGTGCAAACCGGATCAGCGAATAGGCCCGGTCGCCGCCGTCGACATCCACCCGGATATGCGCGCCCGCCTCCCAGTCCGGCAAGGCCCCGCCATCCGCCGCTTGCAGCGTGAATTCCGAAATACGCGCGGTCAACGGGCGAAGATCTGCAACGATCAGGTCAAGTTTCGTCATTCTCGCGTCTCCCTTGGCAATAAGTATGAAAATTCATATAATTTGGGTCAAGTGTTTTCTTCCCGGCCGAAAACCGGGTGTTTTCGTTGACTTTTCACGTCACTCCCGGCTCAAGAAGGGACGGGCAAGGAAAGGAACCACCGGATGCAACCGCCACAAACAGCGTCCCGCGAAGATGAGACCGGGGACAAGGGATTCGTCTCGGACTACCTGCTTTACCTGCTTGCCGCCGCGTCCGAGGCCGCCAGCGCACAGTTCCATGCCCATGTGCGCAGCCACGGCCTGCGCGTGCCGGAGTGGCGGGTGCTGGCCTGGCTGCACGACCGCGACGGCGCGATGATCACCCGCCTGGCCCGGATCTCGCTCATCGAGCAATCGCGCCTGACCCGAATCATCATCCAGATGGAGGAGCGCGGTCTCGTGCTTCGCAAGGGCGACACGCGCGACCGCCGCCGGGTGCGGGTTCATCTCACCGAAAAGGGGCGCGGGATCGCCGAGACCCTCGTCGCTGACGCCCGCGCCCACGAAGCCGCTCTTCTTGCCCAGCTCGAGGGCGGTGACGGTGCGCGGCTCAAACCTGCGCTGGCGGCGCTTCTGGCCCGGCTCGATCCGGACGAGCAAACGCGCGGCGAGTCCGGGGCCTGAGGCACAACCCAGGGGCGGGCGCCGCGTTGTCCCGGCGTCATCGTGTTCAAACATCACTTGACAGAATAACCGACCGCATGGTCGATTATTTTAAATTTCAGGTTCACAGCCAACTGATTCTGTGAATATATGAAATTGCATGTAATGGCCGCGCGTGGGGAGGAGACCCTGCCGACGGCTGTGAAACCGGGAGGACGACCAACATGAAACTGACACGCATCATGGCCAGCGCCGCATTCGCGATCTGCGCCGCAAACGCCAGCCAGGCCCAGGAGAATATGGTGATCTCGAGCTGGCTGCCACCCGCGCACCCGATCAATGTCGACATGCTCGAAGGGCTTGTCGACATGATGGAAGAGGCCACCGACGGGCAGGTCACCGGCGAGGTCAAGATGGGCCTCGCGCCCCCGCCCGCGCAGATGGACCTTGTCATGGACGGCGCCGCCGACATGACCATCATCTTCCACGGCTACCAGCCGGGCCGTTTCACTGCGACCAAGCTCATCGAGCTGCCCGGTTACGAGGGCAGCGCCGAGGCCGCGTCCGTGGCCTACTGGCGCGTCCACGAAGAGCACCTCGCGGAACTCGACGAGCATCGCGGCGTGAAGCTCATCGGCCTTTCGACCCATGGACCGGGGCAGATCCACTCGAACCAGCCTGTGAACACGCTGGCCGATCTCGATGGCCTCAAGACCCGCCTCGGTGGCGGCGTTTCGGCCGATGTCGGCGCCGAGCTCGGCCTTGTCGGTATTCAGGTGCCCGCACCCAAGGTCTATGAAACCCTCGACAGCGGCTCCGCCGATGGCGTTGCGATGAACATGGGCGAACGGATCAGCTTCAAGCTCAACGAAGTGGCCAAGAACGTCTATGAAATGCCCGGCGGTTTCTACCGTGGCTCCTTTGCCGTTCTGATGAGCCAGGAGAAGTTCGACAGCCTGCCCGAAGACGTGCAAAAGGCGCTTGACGAAAAGGTCTTTGGCGAACGCTTCAGCCGCATGATGGGCGCTGCATGGGATGCGTCCGACGTGCGTGCCCGTGCCGCCACCGAAGAGGCCGAGGACAACGTGATCGTTCTCGCCTCCGAGGAAGATCAGGCCACCTTTGCCGAAATGGCCGCCAAGGTGCGCGAAAAGATCCTCGGCGAAATCGCCGATACCGGCATCGACGCACAGGCCGCATACGAGATGGTCAAGGCCGAGATGGCCAAGGAAGCAAACTGAGCCAACCCAAACTGGACGGGGCCGCGCAAAGCGCGGCCCCGTTCCCGATCCGGTGGTCCCCCATGCCCATTCTGAAACGACTGGTCCAGCTTTCCGTCGCCGTGCCGATGACGGTCGCCGCAATCGCCCTTTTCGGGCTGATGGTGATGACCTTTGCCGACGTGGTCATGCGCTCGACCTTCAACGCGCCGATCGAGGCCGCGACCGAACTGACCCGCATCGCCATTGCGGTGATCGTCTTTTCCGCCCTGCCGCTCCTTTCGGCCGGCGGTCAGCATATCGCGGTCGACCTGCTCGACCCGATCTTCGTCCGGCTGCACATGAAGCGCCTGCTTGACGGGGTGGTCACGGTTCTCTGTGGGGCGATGCTCTATTATCCGGCCACCCGCGTCATTGTCCTTGCCGAACGGTCGCGCTCCTATGGCGACCAGACCGAGTATCTGAACATCCCGACATTCTATCTGGGCTGGTTCATCGCGATCATGACCTTCGCCACCGGCCTCGTGATGGTGCTGCGCGGTCTGATCCTTCTTTTCGCACCGAACAAACTGGGACTGATCCGCAATGACTGAAGCCCTGATCGGATTTGGCGTGGTTCTCGCGCTTGTCCTGCTGCGCATGCCGATTGCCTTTGCAATGGGGTTTGTCGGCCTCGTCGGCTACTGGATGGAGACAAGCTGGCGCGGGGCGATCTCGATGGTGTCGCGGCTGATCATCGACACCAGCCAGGACTACGGGCTTTCGGTGGTGCCGCTCTTCATCCTGATGGGGCTTTTCGTCAACAAGGGCGGAATCAGCCGCGAGCTCTACGCCGTCTCCAATGCCTTTCTGGGCCATATGCGCGGCGGGCTGGCGATGGCCACCATCGTCGCCTGTGGCGGTTTCGCCGCGATCTCGGGCTCGTCGCTGGCCACCGCGGCCACCATGTCCAAGGTCGCCATGCCCGAAATGCGGAAATTCGGCTATGCCGACAGCCTCTCGACCGCCTCGATCGCCGCGGGCGGCACGCTGGGCATCCTGATCCCGCCCTCGGTGATCCTGGTGATCTATGGCATTCTCACCGAAACCTCGATCGGGCAGCTTTTCATCGCGGGTATCATCCCGGGGATACTGGGTATCTTCTTTTACCTCATTGCGGTGCGCATCACCGTCGCCCGCAACCCTGCGGCAGGCCCGGCAGGGCAGCGCACCGACTGGACCGGGCGCATGCGCGCCTTGCGCGGCGTGTGGGCGGTGCTGCTGCTCTTCGGCCTCGTTATCGGTGGCCTCTACGGCATCCTCGATTTCTGGCCCATCCATCTGACGTTCTCACCGACCGAGGCCGCGGGCATGGGCGCCATGGGTGCCTTCCTGCTCGCGCTGGCGCGGCGCAGCCTGTCGTTCTCCGACATCCGCGAAGTGCTGAGCGAAACCACCATGACCACCGCCTCGCTTTTCGCGGTGCTGATCGGGGCGTGGATCTTTTCCAACTTCGTCAACATCGCCGGCCTGCCCGAGTCGCTGCGCACCATGGTCTCCGAACTGGGCCTCTCGCCATGGATGGTGATGGCGGTGATCCTGCTGATCTACATCTTGCTGGGCACCGTGTTCGAAAGCCTCTCGATGCTGCTCCTGACCGTGCCGATCTTCTTTCCGCTCGTGACCGGTCTCGGCTTCGATCCGGTCTGGTTCGGCATCGTCGTGGTCGTCGTCACCGAGATCAGCCTGATCACACCGCCCGTGGGACTCAATGTCTTCGTGCTCAAGGGCGTCGTGGGCGATGTCTCCACTGGCACGATCTTTCGTGGCGTGACACCGTTCTGGGCGATGGACATCGTGCGCCTCGTGCTCCTGCTGGCGGTGCCGGGGCTGGTGCTCTACCTGCCCTCGATGATGTAGCCGCCCCCGCGTCACGATTGACAACCTCCGCCGACTTGCCCGACCCTGCTCCACAGGGAGGACGATCGCATGACACCGGGTCACAGGCTTTTCACATCCGACGACATCCGTCCGCTGGCGGAACGCTCCGACCTCTGGGGCGCGTGGCTCGTGCTCCACTGCTGGGGCGTGATCGCGGCGGCAATGGCGCTTTTCCTGCTGTGGCCCAACCCGCTCACCCTGGTTCTCGCGGTGATGATCATCGGCTCACGCCAGCTCGGCCTTGCCATCCTGATGCACGAGGCCGCCCATAACGCGCTGTTCAAGAGCCGCAGGCTCAACGAGCTTGTGGGCGACTGGCTCTGTGGACGCCCGATCCTGGCCGACCTCGCCGCCTATCGCCGCTACCATCTCAAGCACCACCGCCACACCCAGACCGACCAGGATCCCGACCTCGTGCTCTCGGCCCCGTTCCCGACCACGAAATCCTCGCTTCGGCGCAAGATCATCCGCGACCTGACCGGCCGCACCGGGATCAAGCTGCGCGCACAACAGATCGCATTCGCCTTCAAGACCGCCTTCGACCCCGACATCGAACCCGATGCCGACGGGCTCTCGCAGGCATTCGCGGGGCCGTCGGTCGGCAGATCCCTCCTGGCCAATGCCGCGCTGCTTGTCCTGTTCACCGTGATCGGCGCATGGTGGTGGTACCCGGTCTTCTGGCTGTTGCCGTTGCTGACATGGTATCAGCTCGTCGTGCGGATCAGGAACATCGCCGAACATGGTGCCGTCGAACGCACGACCGATCCGATGCGCAACACCCGAACCACGCTGGCCGGGCCGCTGATGCGCGCCTTCGTTGCGCCCTACTGGGTGAACTACCACCTCGAACATCACCTCGTGATGCACATGCCCTCCCGCAACCTGCCGCGGCTGCATGACATGCTGATCGCGCGCGGGGCAGGGGAACGGATGCAGATCGGCCGCTCCTATGCCGACGTGCTGCGCCTGGCCGCGTCCCGGACCGACCACCCGGTCTGAAATTTCTGGCGGCGTCATCCGCTTCGCGGTATTGCTTGTTGTCATGCGCGATGCCTACGCCCCACACAAGAACCTGACCGACCCGGCCCGCCCCGCGGCCGAGCTCTGGCGGCTGGCGCTGGGCGTCGCCATCCTGGTGGCGTGTTACTACGCGCTCGGGTTCACCTATTTCAACTTGCTGGGCAAACTGGTCGGGCCGGGGGACTGGCCCGCGTTCGCCCGCGAAATCAGCCAGGGATCGACCCCGCGCGGCATGATCGCGCTCCTGGGTTCGTTCGGGGTGATCGTCATCGCCCTTGCACTGGTGCTGCACACCCTGCACCGGCGTGGCCTCTTCACGCTGATCGGTCCCGTGCGCCGTGCGGCCAGCGATTTCTTCCGCACCGCGGTCGCGCTTTCGGCGCTGGGATTCCTGCTTTGGCTCCTGCCCGAACCCGATGCGATGAGCGCCACGCCTAACCTGTCCATGCTGCGCTGGCTCGCCCTTCTGCCGATGACCCTTCCCCTGCTCTTTCTCCAGATCAGCGCCGAGGAACTGGCCTTTCGCGGCTACCTGCAAAGCCAGCTTGCCGCGCGCCTGCCGCATCCTGCGGTCTGGCTCGTCGTGCCGTCGGTGCTCTTCGGGATGCTGCACTACGATCCGGCGACCCAGGGGGACAACGCCCCCTGGTTCGTCCTTGTCGGGGCGCTTTTCGGGCTCGCCGCGGCCGATCTCACTGCGCGCTCGGGCACGCTCGGTCCTGCGCTGGCGCTGCATTTCGTCATCAATTTCAACGCGATCCTGATCGCCGCTCCGCAGGGTACACTCAACGGTCTGGCGCTTGGTCACTACCCTTTCGCGCTCGATGAAACCGCCGCGCTTGCAGCCTGGCTGCCCTATGACCTGCTGGCGCTGCTCTGTTCGTGGCTGACTGCGCGACTCGCGCTGGCACGATGAACCGCCCCGCGATGCGCCCCTCGGCCTATGCCGCGCATCGGGGCTTCGTCGCGCCGGCGCTCGAAACGCCCGGCCTGCGCCCGGTGATCCTCGGATTCATCATCGTCGAAAGCCTTTACGAACTGGCCCAGCGCGCCTTTGGTGCCGTGCTCGAACGGCTTGCTCCCGGTTTCGCGCAAACCGTGTTCGACGGCACCACGCCGGCGGGGATGCTGACCAGCCTCGCCTCGTTCCTGCTGCTCGCGGTGATCCTGCAGGTGGTGCTGCGGATCGTGCATGGCCGCGCCCTGCCGAGCCTCGTTGGCCCGCCCGCCCGCGCCTTTTCCCAGTTCCGCGCAACGCTCCTTCCGCTTGTCCTGCTGCTCTTCGTGGTCGAGATCGCGCCACCATGGTGGAGCACGGACGCGCTGGCCCATATCCGCCCGCCGCTCGCATGGCTCGTCATGCTGGCCCCGGCGCTGGCCGCACTGTTGATCCAGACCGGGGCGGAGGAGCTCTTTTATCGCGGCTACCTGCAACAGCAGGTCGCGGCATGGGATGCGCGGCCGTGGGTCTGGCTGACCATTCCAAACCTCGCCTTTGCCTTCGCCCACTGGAATGCCCATGCACCGCTGGGAATCAACGCCCAATACGTCGTCTGGGCCTTTGCCTTCGGGCTCGCCGCCTCGGACCTCACCGCGCGGGCGGGATCGCTTGGCCCGGCGCTGGCGCTGCACCTCGTGAACAACGCCTATGCCTTCCTGCTCTACGGCGAATTGCATGGCCGCGACTCCGGCTTGGCGCTGTTTCTCTTCGACGCCGATGGCGCCCGGTCATTCCAGCCCGCCAGCCTTGTCGCCGAACTGGCCCTTGTCGGCCTCATGTGGCTTGTGGCGCGCGTCGCTCTCAGGCGCTGATTGCATTTCCCCGCCGGTGCAATTATCTCAGCCCACAGCACAGCGCATGACCTGGCGGCAAGCAACAAGGGCACCTCGCGATGAACTGGATCACCAACTATGTCCGGCCCCGGATCAACTCGATCTTCTCGCGCCGCGACACGCCCGAGAATCTCTGGTCGAAATGCGACAATTGCGGCAACATGCTCTTCCACCGCGAACTGCGTGAGAATCTCAACGTCTGCACCTCTTGCGGTCATCACATGGCGATCACGCCCCGCGAACGCTTTTCCGCGCTGTTCGACGGCGGCGTGTTTTCCGAGATCAAGGTGCCTGCCCCGCTCGAAGACCCGCTCAGGTTCCGCGACCAGAAACGCTATCCCGACCGGATGCGCGCCGCCCAGAAAGCCACCGGCGAGAAAGAGGCGATGCTCGTCGCCGAGGGCGAGATGGGGCGCACGCCCATTGTCGCCGCGGCGCAGGATTTCTCGTTCATGGGCGGCTCGATGGGGATGTATGTCGGCAACGCCATCATCGCCGCCGCCGAGCGCGCCGTAGCGCTCAAGCGCCCGCTGATCCTCTTCTCCGCCGCCGGCGGCGCGCGGATGCAAGAGGGGATACTCAGCCTCATGCAGATGCCCCGCACCACCGTCGCCGTGCAGATGCTCAAGGAGGCGGGCCTGCCCTATATCGTCGTGCTCACCCATCCCACCACCGGCGGGGTGACGGCCTCCTATGCCATGCTGGGCGATGTCCATATCGCCGAGCCCAATGCGCTGATCTGCTTTGCAGGGCCGCGCGTGATCGAACAGACCCTGGGCGAGAAACTGCCCGAGGGCTTCCAGCGCGCCGAGTATCTCCTCGATCACGGGATGCTCGACCGCGTCACCCCCCGGACCGAGCTGCGCGGCGAGTTGATCACCATCACCCGAATGCTCATGGGCCTGAACCCGGCCGTCGCGGGCGACCTGCCCCCGCCGGGCGACACCGCCGAGGCCTCCCCCCCCGAAGCGCTCAACGCGCCACCCGCCGAGAAACCCGCGAAATGACAGCCCATTCCGACGTCATCCTCGACCGGATGATGGCGCTGCACCCCAAGATCATCGACCTCACGCTCGACCGCGTCTGGCGCCTGCTTGACGCGCTGGGCAACCCGCAAGACGACCTGCCCCCGGTGATCCATGTCGCCGGCACCAACGGCAAGGGCTCGACCCTCGCCATGATCCGCGCCGGGATCGAGGGCGCGGGCATGCGCGCCCATGCCTATACCTCGCCCCATCTCGCGCGTTTTCACGAACGCATCCGCCTTGCCGGAGAGCTGATCGCCGAGGATCACCTCTCCGCGGTGCTCGACGAGTGCTATGCCGCCAACAATGGCGAAACCATCACCTATTTCGAGATCACGACCTGCGCGGCCTTTCTGGCCATGGCGCGCACGCCCGCCGATTACACCCTGCTCGAAACGGGTCTCGGCGGCCGCCTCGACGCGACCAACGTGATCGACCGCCCGGCTCTCACCATGATCACGCCGGTCTCCTACGATCATCCGCAATTCCTTGGCGATACAATCGCGCAGATCGCAGGCGAAAAGGCGGGCATCCTCAAACCCGGCGTGGCCTGCGTCGTCTCGCGCCAACACCCCGACGCGATGGCGGTGATCGAGACCCGCGCCGAGGCCGTCGGCGCGCCGCTCCTGGTGCAGGGCCGCGACTGGGACGCATGGGAGGAACGCGGACGCCTCGTCTTTCAGGACATGCGCGGGCTCCTGGACCTGCCACCGCCCATCCTGATCGGCGCGCACCAGGTCCAGAACGCCGGTGCCGCGCTCATGGCCCTGCGCCAGCTCGGACTGGGCGAGGATGCTGCCGAAGCCGTCCCGCGCGACGCCACATGGCCCGCCCGGATGCAGCGCCTGCGTTCGGGGCCATTGCTCGACAAGGCGCCCGGGGCCGAATTCTGGCTCGATGGCGGTCACAACGCCGCCTGCGCCGAGACCCTGGCCGAAAGCCTGACCCGACTGCCCGCGCGCGACACCCACCTGGTCTGCGGCATGATGAACACCAAGGATGTCGCGGGCTACATGGCGCCGCTCAAACCCCATGCCGCCAGCCTCACCGCCGTCTCGATCCCGGGCGAGATCAATACCTTGCCCGCCGCCGACACCGCCCGTGCCGCCGCCGCCGCGGGCATCCCCGCCAGCACCGCCGATACCGTGGCCGAGGCCGTGCACGCCATCATCGCCCACAGCCCGGACGCCCGCATCCTGATCTGCGGCTCGCTCTACCTTGCGGGTGGCGTTCTGCGCGATCACGGCTGACGCGGTTCCCTCCGCACCGTGCAAAACGATTCGATGGAAACGAATCACTTTATGTTGACTGATTCGCCATGATTCGCCTATATCTGGAACCAAGCATCAGATACGGGCATCGGAATACGCAGGCAGGGAATGATCGAGGGGCCGGTTCAACGGCCCCCTTTCATGTGTCTCATTCCATTTTCTGATCTCGATCATGGTCCTCGCGCCCGATAAATGCTCAGTTTGACAGCGTTCATCCCATAGACACCTCTTGTCAGATTGAAAGCGATACGACCATGACATCCGAAAAAGAAAACCATATCACGGTTATCAAAGTCCCCGAGGCGGTCGGCGTCTTCGACAGTTTCGAAGCGCTGCAGGCCGCCTTCTACGACCTTCGCCTTGTCGGGTTTTCCCTTCAGGACATCAGCCTCCTCGGCAGTCAGGAGGCCATGAAGGAGAAGTTCGGCGATGCCTTCTGGCATTCAGAGGAACTGGAGGACGACCCAAGCGCCCCGCGCGCGACCTTCGTCTCGGAAGAGGCGATCGGCGAGCTTGAAGGCGGGATCATCGGCGGCTTTCTTTTCCTCGGGTCCTATGTCGCGATGGCGGCAATGCTGACCCCGGCCAGCACACTTGCCGCGTCCATCGCTGCCATCGCAATCGGCGGCGCCCCGGCCACGGCGATCGGGACCCTGCTGGCCCGCCGCGTCGGCAAGCATCACCGGGACTATTATCAAAGCCAGATCGAACACGGTGGCATCCTTTTGTGGGTCCGCGTCGAGAACAAGGAAAAGGAAGATCTCGCCGTGAAGATCCTCAAGGGCCATTCCGGTCGCGACGTGCATGTCCACGACTGGAGCAATTGAACCCACGCATCGGTTAGGGTCCAAACCCAATCAAATGATTGAAGTTCATGTATTCTCGTGATTCTCTTCCCGGGAGGGAAGAGGAGCAGAGAGATGGCAGGAGAATATTGGCT
>LJSU01000033.1 GCA_001314705.1 Rhodobacteraceae bacterium HLUCCO07 | reverse complement strand
CGGATCGCGATTGACGCCCGCCTGACGCGCACGTGCCACATGAAAGAGCTGATCCCTGGGATCTTGTGAAACCACCACTTAGCGCTTGGAGACGGAGGTTGCTATCTTCCCCTGACTGTCTTCGGGCGTGGTGATTACCTCGTTCGAGGCAGAAGAAGTGTGGTGGCGATCGAATAGTTGTCAGTTCAGTCTGGGCTTCATGTAGTGGAGAACGTCCGATCCCGGTCCCGTCCCCTCCGCCAATTATCCCCTTTAAGGTATTGAAAATAAACAATAAGCACAAAATCGTGCCCCCGGTTTATCCCCCACCTAAGCGCGGATTGTGTCGGAATATGCCGGAAAAGAGCCTGTCGAGGCGTGCCACCTGAAAAGCTGATTAAAGCGCTGGGGGGCCTGCTACATCCGCTACATTGCTACAAAAGCGGTTCCAATGCCAGGCGATTTCGCCCTGCCGTGAACCGGTCAGAGCCTTCGGAATTTCCTCCGGGCGCGCAGTGAGAAAGCAAAAGTCAGCAGCCGGTTCCACGTCCGCGCAAAAGTCCAGGCATAAGGTTCAAATGGAAAAGGCCGGGACACATGCCCCGGCCCATAATTCACTCAATCTCGCCTTGAGCTTTCAGCCATTCCTTGAACGCGGGCGAAGCATAGTCAGCCCGCCCGGTTTCCTCGGTGTATCGCTTGCGAAGCGCGTCGCGCATTTTGCGGTGTTTGTAGGTCCAGCCCATATCGAAGTCCTTTCAAGGTTGATGGTCATTCCGTGACCGCCAAACCTTGCCGCGCCATCCGCGCCTTACCGAACCTTGAGTTGCCGCACCCTTTTAACGAGTTGCCGCTCGTGCAATGAAATTGCCCGCTTGCAGCCATCATGTCAAACCGTTTGTCACGCGGCCCGGATAAGCCTGCGGAATCGGTCAGGGTCGAAGCGTTCGGCCACCGCCTCGGGGTCCAGCCCGGCGAAGGTGCAAACAATCTGAAAGTCGCGTGAGCCTATCCAGCCTTCATCCTTGCCCCGCGCCGCGTCATGCAGCGCGGCCCCCAGCACCGCGCACCACAAGCGGCGATCTGGGCTGTCGGTCATACCTCCCAAGGCTTCTTGCCGCTGCCCGTGCGCCCTGCCTGCGTCCCCGCCCGTTGCGGCGTGTATCGCGCCTGTGGCGTCAGTCTGAGGCTTGTGGCAAGTGTCTTGATCGTCGCGGCGATCTGCGAGTGCGCCCGGATGAATTGAAGGTGTCGATCGGCATCATACTCGGGTGATGCTTCCTCTTGTGCGATCAACATTCCCAGCCGCCGCGCCGATACCGTGGCTCGGCAGTAAGCGGCCAGAACAGGCGCTGAACCGGGCGTGATCCAGTCTGCGGGCAGGCTTTCGACAACCGCCTGCCAGACTTCGGCCTCCTCATCCCGCAAAGAATAGCAGGCGTCAGGCGCCGTGACAGTAACAACAGGCGATGCCACCTCTAGTTCGGCTTGCGATCTTCGGCCACGCTGGCCCATGTTTTCACCTTTCGGAATGTTACGGTTTATGGAAGGCGAGGGATGCCGCCGGTTACCGTTTGTTGCCTGTGAGCGATCTGCATGGCCCCTCCCTTGGGGGCGGGCAGACCGGGGGAACTGCGTGAAGCCCGGCCTGCCCTGTGACGCGGCGGGGAGATACCACCGCGCCGTTCATCATGCCGCCGGTGTGATCGCATCCAGCACCGTAAAGGCGCTGTCGCGTGCGGCGGCAAAGTCTGCCCGGATATGAGCGATGAAACCGAATTGCAGGTTGTCCATGAAACGCTCGCGAAGCGTGACGATCCTGATATTCGAGCGCATCCCCATCATGAGTTGCGCCCAGTCGCCCGCGATGATCTGCGACTCGTCGTCACCCGTGCCGCCGTCTGTCGGCATGTTCGAGGTCCAGAGCATCGGCGTTTGCGCGATTGCCTCGGGCTTGCGCATTGGTTGGCCCGTGCTGTCCACAAGCGCGGCAAGCGTGCCCTCGTCACGCGGCGACATCACATAGCCGGTTAGCCGTTCGTTGGCGCTGTGCAGCGCCGTGCGGGCGGTGATAAGCGGGGTGTAGCTGTCGAGCGCGCCACCGGCAAAGCTGTTTGCCGTGAGGGCCGAGTAGTTGACAATCCCGGTCGGCTCACTGTCCGATCCGCTGCCAACCAGCCCGGCCCGGTCTACCTCGACGGCAAGCGCGCGGGCCAGAATATTCGGCAGTTCGGTCTCCATGTTGATGGAGTCCTCCAGCAGCTCCAGCGGGGCCCTGACCATGACGGCCAGCGACTTCGGCTTCAGCAGCACGCGGGAAAAGGTTGGGTCGCTTTCGGTCACCGCCGCGTTTTCCGCGCGCCATGCGGGCACCGGGTCCGATGCCAGGCGAGCGAAAACCGTCTCGTCGGTCGTGAGCGGCACCGTCTGAGCGCCGGCCTGCGAGAGCACGCTGTTGGCGCGCATGAGGTCGATCAGGCGGGCGCTCGTCACCTCGGGCACCGTGTAGCCCCCGGCGGCGTCGGTGCCGCCTGCGAGGGCGCGCTGTTCGGCGTCATCCTTCGGGCCGAGGATCAGGGCGCGCAGGTAGCGGCCCGGCGAAAGCTCGTCCTGCACTGTGCTGCGGTTTTGGCGGGTCCAGTCGGCAACCGATTGATTGCTGCGAAGCGCATAGGCTTCGGTCAGTTCCTGATATGCCGTGCCGCGCGCCTCTGCGTCTGCCCCGACCGGGCGGCGCGAGTCGCCCTCGTTCCGGACCTCGGTTTCTTCGATCCGGTCGGCCAGATCATCGGCTTCGGCCATGAGCGCGTCGAATTCGGCTTCCTTGGCGCGGGCCTCCCGTTCGGGCGTTTCACTGGTGATGGCGCGCGAGATTTCGCGCGCATCGCGCAGCTTGGCCCGGCGTTCGGCTTTCATCTGTTGAACAGTCATTTCGTGTCCTTCGTCTGTGGGGCGCATTGCAGCAGCGCCCCGGTTTCGGGGGTCGCTACCTCTCCGCGCCTTGCGAAGGTCTGCCCGTCTATCGGCGGGCGCGGCGGTTGTCGTGAACCGTCCGCATCGCGTGGTATCATATTACCCCACATGCCTGCGCCCCTCAAGCCTTTCGTTGGGTCGCGGCCTCGATCATGTCCGCAAGGCGGCGAAGCTGTCGGATCGTGGCGGCATCGCCTTCAAGGGCCAGCATCATCTGATAGCCGCCCGTGAGAAACGCAGCGGCGCAAAACCGGGCGCGCATCGGGCCTTGCGGCAGGTGCTGGATAGCATCGACGCGGGCTTGTATCGCCGCGCTTGCGGCCCCTTGTTCTTCGTCGCGGATGATCGCGGTCAAGGTCTCTTCCTCGGTCATGGTCTGGTGTCCTTTCATTTCCAGTTGTCGGGGTTGTGCGGATCGTCGGCTTCGCGCCGCCAGTCATCCAGCCAGGTGATGCCTGCCGCGTTTCGGTGCTCTGCCCATGCAGCTTGTTCGGCCGTAGGACGATCCTGCCCACCGTCGAATTCGCGGATGGCGGCGCGTTCTTCGTAAAGGTCGCGGGCGAGATCGTTGGGCGTCATCCCGGCGGGCGCGGGCGCTGCATCCGGCCTTTGCCCGCCGGAATTAACCGAAAAAACCGAATTAACCTCGGGCAAAGGGGGTTTTTTGGGTAAATTCGGTTTTTTCCGGGCCTCGGATGCGCTTTGCGCGGCTTGCAACCAGCGTGTCATGCCTGCCCCCCGAGTAGCACCGGATTGACCGCATAGAGCCGTTTCGGTCTGCCCCCTTGTGGGCCGGTAGGCACCTGCACCGCGCGGATAACATCGCCGTCGAGCAACATTTCGAGCGCGGGGTCGAGCGCGGATTTCGCGCCCAGCCCAGCCCGGTCGAGCCGCAACACGTCGCTGGACGTGAAGCGCAGCCAGCCCTGTTCGCGGATCACCTGCACAAGCCGCCGGGCGGCGCGCTCGGCCTTTGATGTCGCGGCATCCGCATAGGCGCGGCGGGCCATCGGCAAGATATAAGCTTCCACAAGGTGAGCGGCGCGGCCAAAGTGCGCGACGGTGATCTGGTGCGGCTCGTCAGCCCCTTCGGATGCCCAGTCGAGAAACGCCAGCACCAGCGACAAGCGCGCAGTCAGCCCCGGCAGTTTCCCGATGAAGGAAAGCATCAACCCATCGGCCTCGCCTTCCCAGCCGCGCACCGCCTGCCGGAATTCATCCATCAGGTCGCGCGCGCCATCCGTGAAGCCGACTATCCAAGGGCGCTGTTGATCGTGCTCATCGGTCAACAGGTTGAGCGTCAGCAGCTTTTCGATGATCCGCCGCATCAGATCTTCATCGGCCCATGCGCCAGGGCGGCGCAGCGGTGCAGGCTCCGGCCAGATCGGCACGAAGCGTGCGAGCAGCCCGTCATCATCAGCCTTGAACAAGAGGGTTTTCAGCCGGTCGGGTTGAACACCCCCCATCACCGCGATGGTGAGCCGGTCGATTGTGAGCGGTTCACGGCCCATGCGCTCGACGGTGTATCCGCGCCCGCCATATGCCTCTAACCAGAAGGGTCGATCACTGCCCCCGCCGGAATAGCGGGCCATACCCTCCAGCCATCCGGCCAGCTCATCGCGCATTTGCAGGATGCCCCGAGGCTGATTTGCGAGGATCGCGCCCAGCCGCTCGATTGTGCCGTCATTGACCACAAGGCGCGGGATATGCGGGGGCGGCCCTGCATCGGCATCTTTCGGTCTGTCCGGCGGCGTCTGCCCTTCCTTGATCCCTTCCTTGACCGCTTCCTTCCATGTGGATTCGGCCAGCTTGGCAATCTCGGCCTTTTCGGCCCATGCCTTCCTTTCTGCGTCTGCGGCTTCACGCAAGGGGCGCTCGGCTGCGCGCAGCGGTTGCAGCGCGGCGTCGATAGCGGGCGATTTACCCGCGCTCGGCAGTCCGATCAGCATGGCCCAGATCACCGGCGGCTCAGACCAGCCGCGCCACGGCGCTACCCACCGGGCTGTGAATCGGCATGCAAAAGTGACCCACCTGGGTGGGTTATGATCATCTAAAACTGACCCACCTGCCACGTTAGCATCCGTGCGTCCATGCACGG
>LJSU01000010.1 GCA_001314705.1 Rhodobacteraceae bacterium HLUCCO07 | reverse complement strand
AGCTTTTCAGGTTTACACGAAAACAAATGGATCGAAACGCGCGTTCGACCGAAGGGAGAGGCAGCGCGTTTTCGATTCCGTTGAAACCTGAAACGCTTTGATGCAACCCGCGCCGCTTTCCTTCCCCAGCCTCCCCGTTTATCGCATCAAAAAGCCCCCGGCCAGCCAACCGGGGGCGATCTGCGTCAATCAGCAAAGGTCGCGGTTTCGAGTCCGTTCCGGGCCCCAAAACCCCGCCTCAGTTCTTCGACTTGTCGACCATCTTGCCGGCCGAGATCCAGGGCATCATGCCGCGCAGTTTCTCGCCGACTTCCTCGATCTGGTGCGCGTCGTTGATCCGGCGCGTGCCCTTGAAGAAGGGTTGGCCAACGGCATTCTCGGTCATGAAATCACGCACGAACCTGCCGCTCTGGATGTCGTTCAGAACCTCCTTCATCCGCGCCTTGGTCTCGTTATAGGGAAGGATGCGCGGGCCGCTGACATATTCGCCATACTCGGCCGTGTTGGAGATCGAATAGTTCATGTTGGCGATGCCGCCTTCATAGATCAGGTCGACGATCAGCTTCACTTCGTGCAGGCACTCGAAATAGGCCATTTCCGGCGCATAGCCGGCTTCGACCAGCGTCTCGAACCCCATGCGGATCAGTTCGACCAACCCGCCGCACAGGACCGTTTGCTCGCCAAACAGGTCGGTTTCGCACTCTTCGCGGAAACTGGTTTCGATGACGCCCGAACGGCCACCACCGATGGCCGAGCAGTAGGACAGGCCGATTTCCAGCGCCTTGCCGGTCGCGTCATTGTTGACCGCGACAAGGCAGGGCACGCCGCCGCCCTTGACGTATTCGCCGCGCACCGTGTGGCCCGGCCCCTTGGGCGCCATCATGATGACATCGACGCCGGGTTTCGGCTCGATCAGGCCGAAATGCACATTGAGGCCATGGGCAAAGGCAATCGCGGCGCCCTCGCGCAGGTTGTCATGCACGTATTTGCGGTAGGTCTCGGCCTGCAACTCGTCGGGCATGGTGAACATGATCAGGTCGCACCAGGCCGCCGCTTCGGCGATGCCCATGACCTTGAGGCCCTCGCCCTCGGCCTTCTGGGCGCTGGCGCTGCCTTCGCGCAGGGCCACCACGACGTTCTTGACGCCGCTGTCGCGAAGGTTGAGTGCATGGGCGTGGCCCTGGCTGCCATAGCCGAGGATAGCGACCTTCTTGTCCTTGATCAGGTTGATATCGCAATCGCGATCGTAATAGACGCGCATCGGTGCGTTCCTTTCAGTCTGTGTTGATCCTTCGGGGCGATGCTGAGGCCGCCACCACTGATTGGCATCATAGGGTGTCACATGCGTGATATCTTGCTTAAATTGCTCGAACCGGGCAAAAAACAAAAGATCAATTCATGAATTATGGAAAATAGTGATTTTCAATGCTCGACGACACCGACCGCCGCATCCTCCGCCACCTCCAGGCCGCCCCCGACTCCCCCACCACCCACCTCGCCGAACTCTGCGGATTGACGGCGTCGAACTGCTGGCGGCGGCTTGAGCGGATGGAGGAAAAGGGTATCATTCTGGGCCAGGAGATCGTCATTGACTGGCAGGCGCTGGGCTATTCGGTTGAGGTGTCCTTGCGCATCACGCTCGACAAGACACAATCGCGCGCCTTTGACGAATTTCTTTCCGCGGCACGATTGGTCCCGGAAGTCCTTGAAATACAGACGTTTCTTGGCCGGGTTGACACGAGGCTCTCGGTTGTCGCCCGCGACATGCCGCATTATCAGCAGGTCTACCGCGACCGCATCCTGACCCTGCCGCATATCGCCGATATCGAGGCGTTGATGCATGTCGCGCGGATCAAGACTGACGAGGTTCTGCCGGTATGATTGCGCTTGACGATACCGACCGCGCCATCCTGCGCCATCTCACCACCGATGCCCGCCTTAGTGCCGGTGTCATTGGCAAACGAATCGGTCTTTCGCAGCCTCAGACATGGCGCCGAATCAAGCGATTGATGGAATCAGGTGTGATTCGAAAGCGCCGCCTGGTGCTTGATCGCGAGAAGCTGGGCTTTGGAGTCACGGTGTTTCTGGGCGTGAAACTGGCGACCAAGGGGCGGGTCAGTCTTGAGGATTTCGAACGCGCCGTCTCAGCAATTCCCGAGGTGCAGACGGTCGAGCATGTGCTGGGTCTCTACGATTACCGGCTGCGCGTCGTCGCCCGAGACATCCCGGATTTCGAGCGCATTTTGCGCCGCCGCATCATGACGCTTCCCGGTGCGGGCGGGGTCGAAGCCAATGTGCTTTTGTCGGAAGAAAGGCTCGAAGGACCGATCGGATGACGACTCCTACCCGCGCGCACCCAGCCCAAGCTGCATCATCGCCTTGCGCACCGGTGCCAGTGAATAGATCGCGCCCAAGCCCGCCGCCCGCAGGTCGCGCATGGGTTGGCTTTCCATCATCGAGGCGCGGTTCAACAGGTCAACCCCCGCCACCCGTGCCTGCACTTCGGTGTGCCGACGCCGGTGATAGGTTTCGAGCATCTGTCGATCCCCCAGCCGGTCAGGGCTGGATTGCGCAATATCTAGTAGTGCGCGCATGTCGCTCAACGACATGTTGAGTCCCTGCGCCCCGATCGGTGGCACGACATGGGCCGCTTCGGCCACAAGCGCCACGCGTTCGCCATACATGCGCTCCGCGATCTGGCTGATTATCGGCCACACCGTCCGCCGCGAGGCCAGCGTCAACGGCCCGAATAGCCCGCAAGATCGTTCATTCATCGCCGCTTCGAACTCGGGTTCATCCAGCCCGGCAAGCCGCGCCACCTCGGGCCCGCGTTCCATCCACACAACTGCCGACGAGGGCAACCCCTGATAATCCGGCAAAGGCACCAATGTGAACGGTCCGCCCGAGCGGTGGATTTCGGTTGAAACATTGTTGTGCGGGATCGGGTGCGTCACCGCAAAAGCCAGCGCCTTTTGCCCGTATCGGGTTGTTTTCACAGGTATTTCGCAGGCATGGCGCACCGGAGAATCGCGCCCGTCCGCAGCGATGACCAGCCGGACCTGGACCCGGCTACCGTCGCTCAACCCGACCCGCGCCCCGGTCTCACGCGTGAAAAGCGAGGCAAAACCGATGCCCGGGCGGAACGCGACATTCGGCAGATCCTGAAGCCGTGCGACCATCTCGCGACGCAAGAGCCAATTCGGCAGGTTCCACCCGAACGGAAGATCCGAGATATCGCCCGCGTCGAAGTCCTTTGTGAGCCGAGGTTCTGGCTCCGGGCCGCCCGCATCCACGATCCGCATGATTTGGAGCGGTGCTGCGTGCGGCGCGAGCTTGGACCAAAGCCCTGCAAATTCAAGTAGCTGCCGGGCGGGTTGTAGAAAGGCCGTCGTCCGCAGATCCGATCCCTTGGCGTCACGTTCGGTGACTGGGGGGGCGGGATCGACGCACAGAACAGAGAGGCCGGCACTGCCGAAGACCGCTGCAGCGGTCAGCCCCGCGACACCGCCCCCCGAGACAAGAATGTCGAAAGCGAATTCTGACATGCCGCCGCACCTCCTGTGCCATGGCTAGCGGACGGGTTGGCCTGTTTCCAAGCAACCTTCTAAGCGTGCTTCGGTCAACCCTTTGCTACGACGATCAGGACCAGATAGATCAGGGGCACGCTGGCCAGCGCCGGTATGTACAGGCCCGGTATGCCCCATGTGAAGATCGCAGCGCCCCAAAGTGCAAGAATGACGATGAGAACGAGGATTATTTTCCTGGCCAGGGCCGCCTCGTCACCGTTGTCGTCTGGTGGGGTGTGCAATTTGTCTTGGCCGTTATCGTCCGCCATTCGCGCATCTCCTTGGTTCGAGCACAGGATCTTGTAGTGGTTTGACCTCTGGTTGCCACACGCGGATTGACGCAGCGCGACGTTGTGACCGATTGAAACATGTGCGCCCATCAGTTGACCAGACGCGCTAGAAATCCTGCAAGATCATCCGTGTGATGCTGGACATGCGTAGCACTGTGTGGGGTCGGGGCGACATGCACCGTGCGCATTCCAAGAGCATGTGGTACGACAAGATTCCGAGGATCGTCTTCGAACATCGCTGCTCTGAGGGGATCGAGCCTGTCGGTCGAGAATATTCGTTCGAAGGCGCGCTGATCGGGTTTCGGATGAAACCCGGCATGTTCGACGCCGTAAACGGCATCAAACGCGCCCTTGAGGCCGCGCGCGTCGATCACACGTTCGGCGTAGGGGGCCGAGCCGTTGGTGTAAACGATCTTGCGCCCGGGAAGGGCGTCGATCCGCTCTCGCAGTTCGCGATCCGGCGCAAGAGCTTCGAGCGAGATCTCATGCACCTCTGTCAGGTAGGGGTTTGGGTCGATACCATGTTCCTGCATCAACCCTGCGAGTGTGGTGCCGTATTCGCGCCAATATGTAATGCGCAGGTGGTCGGCCTGGGATCGGTCGACTCCCAGCGTCTCCATCACGAAATTCGTCATTCGCAACTCGATCTGGTCAAAAAGCCGCACCCCTGGCGGGTAAAGCGTGTTGTCGAGATCGAAGACCCAATGGGTGATGTGGGCAAAGAGATCACGCGGCATTCCCAAGGCTTATTCCACGCGCGATAGCCATGCAAGTGACGTGAGGGTTGAAGCCATGCGTTTTTGACGTTCTAATCCGGTTTCCGGTGCACTCGTGAAAGGAACGGGATGAAAGAGGCGAAAACTGCACAGCGCGATGCCTATTCCCTTATTCTTGAGGCGATTGATCTTGGTGAATTCCGACCCGGAGACCGGCTTGTAGAGAGCGATCTTGCAGAACGTTTCGGGGTATCAAGGACGCCGATCCGCGAGGCACTGCAAAGGCTCGAAACCCAGCAATTGCTGACGCGAGACGGGCGAAGCCTGATCATTGCATCGCTTGATCACAACCAGATGGCCGAGCTTTACGTGGTGCGCGCGGAACTGGAGGGGCTTGCGGCGCGACTGGCAGCGAAACATGCGACAGAAGAGGAAACGCGGGTGCTGCGCGATATGGTCGAGAATGACCGCCATCTGGTGGATGATCCGTCTGCGCTCGCGCGAGCCAACCGGCGGTTTCATCGCCAGCTTCATCTGGCCTCCCACAACCGGTTTCTCATGCAGCAATTGACGCTTGTCCATCAGTCGATGGCCCTCATGGAGACGACCTCCCTTGCGGTCGAAGGCCGGGGCGAGACGGCATTGGCCGAACATGACATGATCGTGCGCGCGATCGAGGAGCGAGACGAAGATGCCGCACAGGCGGCCTTGAAGGATCACATTTCAAGGGCTTTCATGACCCGTCTCAAGCTCGATGCCTGTGCCTTCGACGGATGAGGGGGGCGCGATTTCGGGTATTTTCAAGGAATGGCCATGCTGGGTTTTATCCCAGAAAAAGGGGCGAAAAACCAGTTCATATAGTGCCTTGTAGGCCGCAATAGCGCCAAGCGGGAAATAGAAATGCAGTGTTGGCACCCAAGGAAGAAGGTGTCGATGGCGGGGGCCTGACACGGCTGTTGCATTGATCAACACGGTAAGTGCCTCGATCATCAGAAACAGGACGCCGAGATTCACCAGGACGCCGCGAGGCAAGATGGGATCAAGTGGATGCGGAAGCCCGAGCAGAACCAGCCAGAATGACCACAGGAACGGCGCGAGTACGAATTGTGACAAGGCCGTTATGAAATGCGCCTGAAACCCCCAGAATTTCAAATGTCCCATTTGCCGGTAGAAGCTGATCGGATCACGCATATGAACCAGATAAGTGACCATGTACCCCTTGAGCCACCGCGATCTTTGACGCACCCAGGGCCATAGACGGCAATTGGCTTCTTCCCCGGTGGTGGTGTTGATCACCTCGGTTCGATAGCCATGCCTTGCGAGACGAAACCCGAGGTCGGCGTCTTCGGTGACGTTATGCGCATCCCACCCGCCCAGTTCCTCGAGTACGTCGCGGCGAAACCATAGCGTGGTGCCGCCAAGCGGAATGGCAAGCCCGAGCCGTGACATACCGGGCAGCATCAACCGGAACCAGGTTGCGTATTCGACGGTAAAGCAGCGCGCGAGCCAATTCTGGCGGCTGTTGTAGTAGTCGAGCACGCCCTGAAGGCAGACGACATCGTCGGCAACCTGTAAGAAACGTTCGACAACGCGATCGATCTGGTCCGGGTCCGGTTCGTCTTCGGCGTCCCAGATGCCGACAATATCCCCATCGCAGAAATCAAGCGCGTAATTCATGGCCCTTGGCTTTGTCTTGGGCTGTCCTTCGGGCACTTCGACCACCCGCATCCAGGCGGGAAGATCGCACCTGGCGATGGTTTCACGTGTCAGTTTATCGTTTTCCTCAAGCACAAGCACGATATCGAGCAGGGATTTCGGATAGGTTAATCGTCCGAGCCGCCGCACCAGGGCTTGTGCGATTTCGGTTTCCTTGAAAAGTGGTACCAATACCGAGACTTTGGGAAGTGAGATGATATCGGGTGCTTTTGCAGGCGGCGCCGGTGCGGCGGGACCGGCCATGAATGCGACATAGGACGCGATGCGCAGTCCCGCTGCGATAAGCAAGGTCAGGCAGGCCCAGCCTGCCAAAAGGGCGAAGACATGTGAAGGGAAAGCGAAGGTCAGGGCCATGAGAAGTGCGAGGCCGACGGTCGTCACACCAAAGCGCCGCCATCCGGCCTGACCCCAGCCACGGCAGCTTTCGAATGCAGGCACCCGCGCGGATGCCTTGGCCGTGAGGGTGTCGCGGTGAAGCCGGGCCAGCGCAACCTGTATCTCGGCGGATGTGGCCAGCACCAATTCGGCATGAGGCGCCTCTTCTCCGATGTTCGCAAGGATAAGTGTGAAATCCTCGAACCGTGATGCTGCAATCATCAGGGTGTTGTCCTTCATGCGCCACGGCAGAACGCTGTGGTTGAGGCAAAGTTGCAGGTCAATCAGTTCGGCGAGTGCAGGATCAGGCGGATCGCTTTCAGGGTCGATGCGAACAACCCCGTGGAATCGAGCCAACGCCGCGGCCATCGTATCGGCGTCGATGTTCCCTTCGGAAATCAGGATGTGATCAAGCGAGGTGCCGTACTGCATCCTGATGTTTCGCGCCGCCAGCAGGTCGGCGGCTGATACGAGACCGGCCTTTTGCAGGAAACGCCCGAGATCCTCCACATTCTGGTCGTCGCCGTAAAATGACCGGGCATGTTGCATGGCGTATCCTTCCCCTGAGGCGCCTTGGCGCGCTCTTGCCGTGGAAGGGTCGCTTAATCTGGGTTAATTTTAGGTTAAAACAGCCTGAAAATACGAGAGAAACCAAGGCCTCGCCGATACGAAATGGTTAACTTTGGTTAACGGTTGTGACCGGAAAATTTACAAAAATGATGTCATTCGACCGTCTGGACCCGTTTTCCCATCGCTTCGGCAAATCTCTCGAAAAGATAGAAGCTGTCTTGTGGGCCGGGGGAGGCTTCTGGGTGGTATTGAACCGAATAGACCGGGCGGTCGGAAAGACGGATGCCGCAATTGCTACCATCGAAAAGTGAAACATGGGTTTCCAGAACGCCCTCGGGCAGGGATTGGCTGTCCACGGCGAATCCGTGGTTCATCGAGGTGATCTCGACCTTGCCGGTTTCGAGGTCCTTGACGGGGTGGTTTGCCCCGTGGTGACCGTGGTTCATCTTGACGGTCCTGGCCCCGAGGGCCAGCGCGAGCATCTGGTGGCCAAGGCAAATGCCGAACACGGGCATGTCGCTTTTGTCCAGGATCTCGCGGATCATCGGCACGGCATAGGCGCCGGTCGCGGCCGGATCGCCCGGACCGTTCGACAGGAACAGCCCGTCGGGCGCATGGGTCTGCACATCTTCCGCAGTGGCGGTGGCGGGCAGCACGGTGACATCGCACCCGACCGAGGCGAGGCAGCGCAGGATATTGCGCTTGGCGCCATAGTCGATGGCGACCACCTTGAACCGGGGTTCGGCCTGCCGTGTATAACCCTCGGGCCAGGCCCACCGCATTTCATCCCAGCGGTAGCTTTGCGCGCAGGTCACATCGCGGGCGAGGTCAAGCCCCACCAGCCCGGAGAAACCGCGCGCCCGTGCCACCAGCGCCGCAATGTCGAAATCACCCTGCGGATCGTGGGCCAGCGCCACATGTGGCGCGCCTTGCTGGCGGATGGCGCGAGTGAGGCGGCGCGTATCGACGCCACCAATCGCGATACGCCCGCGCGAGGCAAGCCAATTGGCGAGGGTTTCTGTGGCCCGCCAGTTGCTTGGCTGGGTCGGATCCCATTTGACAACCATCCCTTCGGCCACCGGATCGGCGGTTTCGTCATCCTCGACATTGACGCCGACATTGCCGATATGGGGAAAGGTGAAGGTCACGACCTGCCCGGCATAGGATGGGTCGGTCATGATTTCCTGATAGCCGGTCATCGCGGTGTTGAAGCACAGCTCGGCCGTGGTTTCCCCAGTGGCGCCGAAGCCGTGACCGTAGAACACGGTGCCGTCGGCGAGGGCGAGGCAGGCGGTTGGGCGGGGTGGGGTGTCAAGCGCCATGCGAGTCTCTCCGCGGGGTCAAGGGGGAAAACTGCGCGGAAACTAGTGTCGGGGCTTGCGGTGGTCAAGGGGTGGTCTGCCGGCCAGGGAGGCAGATGCGGGGCGGTTGTCACGTGCGGTTTGAATGGTTATTGTCCACCGTTTACGGCAACCATGGGGATAGCCTTAGAGATGGACATGCGAGAGCGGGTCAACACCGCCCTTAAACAAGCGATGAAAGACAAGGCGGTCGATCGTCTTTCGACGTTGCGCCTGATCAATGCTGCGATCAAGGATCGCGATATCGCGGCCCGGGGCGAGGGCAACGAGGCCGGGGTTGGCGACGCGGAAGTGCTTGCGATACTTGGAAAAATGCTCAAGCAGCGACATGAGAGCGCGCGCGCCTACGAAGAGGGTGGCCGGCTCGACCTGGCCGAGCGGGAGCGCGCCGAGGTGGCGGTAATCGAGGAGTTTCTACCCAGGCAGCTGGGTAAAGCCGAGATCGATGTGGCGATCGACAAAGCCATCGCCGAGACCGAGGCGAACTCGATCCGTGACATGGGCAAGGTGATGGGGCTGCTCAAGCAGAAATATGCCGGACAGATGGACTTTGGCGCCGTCGGGCCGAGGATCAAGGACCGGTTGAGCGCCTGACCCGAACCAATCTTAACCATTTCGAAAGCCGGGTTTAACGCCCGGCTTCCGGCGTTTTTTTGGGGGGTGACATCCGGCTGCCGCCCGGCTGCCACCCGGCTGCCGGGGGATGCTTTCCAAATGATTAACCGCAACACGTTAACGTGGCGTGCGCCCTGTCGCGGCGGCGCGGTGCGGTGGCGGGCTCCGTCACGGTGGTCTCAGGTATGATTAATACCCTGTTGGTATTCCCCTTTCCTGCCCGGGTCGCCCTGCGTTCCGGGGCGTGAGTTTCGAGACAGATGGATCGTCCGGGCCACTGGCACGGATTGCGGAAAGGAAACGGGATGAACAAGGCGATTACCGATGGCGTGGTCCTGATGCCGCCGGCCTTTGCGGGTGGGCTCGACGTTTGGTCGAGCGGCGATGGAACCCCGGGGTCGGACACCTATGACAATGCGGCGAACGCCGCCTTCGTGCCTGCGGATCAGGATTTCGGCGGATGCCTGGAACTGCAGAAGGCCGAAAGCGTTCAGCGGCTGCGTTACATGGGCGAGACGCCGCTCTTGCCCGGGTGCTATCTGCGGGTGAGGGCGCGGGTCAAGGCGATCAGTGGCAACCTGCCGAATGTGCGCATCGCGGCATGGGCGGGCGGCGCGGGGGGCGCGCATGTGCCGGGCCTGACCGAGACCGGCCCGAGCGTGACGCTGACCCAATATGGCGAAGTTGTCGAAGTCAGTGCGATCATCGGCGCGGGACAGCGCACCGGGGTCGACATGGTCTGGGGGGCCGCGCCGCTCTATGGTCATTTCGGGCTCGATCTGACCGGGTCGAATGGCGGCGTGGTGCGGATCGACGATATCGTGATCGAGGATGTCACCAAGGTTTTCCTGCGCGAGATGATGCCCTGGGTCGATGTGCGCGATTACGGGGCGCTGGGTGACGGGGAGACCGACGATCTGCCCGCTTTCGAGGCAGCGGACGCGGCGGCGAACGGGCGCCGGGTGCTGGTTTCCAAGGGCGAGTATTTCCTTGGTGACAGCATGACCTTTGAAAGCCGGGTCCAGTTCGAAGGCACGGTGGTCATGCCCGATGCGGCGATCCTGTCGTTGACCAGGGATTTCGATCTGCCCAGTTACATCGACGCTTTCGGAAACGAGGAACTGGCCTTCAAGAAGGCCTTCCAGGCGCTGCTGAACAATTCCGATCACGAGGGGCTCGACATGGGGGGCCGGCGGGTCACCGTGACCGAGCCCATCGACATGCAGGCGGCGGTGGCCAACCGCGATTCCTATGCCCAGCGCCGCCACATTCGCAATGGACAGTTTGACGCCGCGGCCGGGTCGGCCTGGGATACCGAGGTGGTGACCAGTCAGGCGACCTATTCAGCCAGCAATGGCACGACATTGACCGGGGTGGTCAACGTGGCGAATATCCCGGTTGGATCGCTTGTCGAAGGCAATGGCGTCGGGCGCGAGGTCTATGTGCGTGCCAAGAACGTGGCGACCCAGGAGATCACGTTGAGCCGAGAGCTCTATGACGCGGAGGGGACACAGAATTTCACCTTCCGGCGGTTCAAGTACATCCTCGATTTCAGCGGTTTCGAGCACCTGTCGAAATTCTCGATCTCGGATGTGGAGTTTCAATGTTCGGGCGTGGCGAGCGGCATTCTGCTTGCGCCGACGGGACTGATCTTTCAACTGCGTGATTGCTTTGTGACGCGGCCCAAGGACCGGTGCATCTCGAGCCATGGCGAGGGGTGCCAGGGGATGTTGATCGACCGCTGCCAGTTCATCTCGGACGAGGGCGGGATGCTCAGCCAGGACCGGGTGTCGATCGTGCTCAACACCAATGGCAACGATGTGAAGCTGCGCAACAACCGGGCATCGAAGTTTCGCCACTTCGCGATCCTGGGCGGGAGCGGGACCATAGTGACTGGCAACCATTTCTTTCAGGGCGACGGCGCGTCGAACGGCATCCGCACGGCGGGCATCGTCTTTGCCGGGACCAATACGCGCTCGGTGCTTGATGGCAACTACATCGACAATTGCTTCATCGAGTGGACCAACGAATATGACAACGAGCCGGAATTCTCGTCGGAACTGTCGTTCAGCGCGCTGACGATTTCCGACAACTATTTCCTGTGCAGCCATGTTGCGCCGTGGTTCAGCTTCATCGTGGCCAAGCCGCGCGGCGAGGGGCATTTCATCAACGGGATGACGGTGAGCGGCAATCATTTCCGCACCATCGGCGGCACTATCGAGCGGGTCGAGCGGGTGGATACCAGCTTTGCCGATTTCGACTATGACCGCATGAAGAACATCACTTTCAATGCGAACATGTACAACCTGATTGATATTGCCACGGAAAACCCGCGGGTAATCAAGCATGTCCAGTCGACCGAGGCGCGGACATGGGTGATCGAGGGAGCGCCGTCTCTGCCGTTCGGCGGCTATGCGCGCACGCTTGAATCGGTTCAGCCGATCGGGGCGCTGCGCAACAGTGCCAATGTCGCGCGGCATGAACAGCCCTATGCCAACCTAAAGCGCGGGCCGGACAATGACCGGGTTGAGCTGGTTTTCGATCAGGCGGTACGCGGCGAGGTAACGCTCAGGCTCAGGATGGACGAAGTGCTCTGAGCACGGTTTCATGGGGTCATGTGGGGCGTCCGTGCGGGCGCCCCTTTCGCTATTCTGGTCGCGCGTTGGGAAACGGTCAGAATGCCCGCCAGAACCCGATCTTGAACCCGGTCTGGATATCTCCCACGAGCCCGCAGGTCATGCCAAGTTCGAGGTGGCTGCGCGCGCCGGTCCGGATCGCCACCGAAGGAGCAAGCCGAATGAAGGACGGATCGCCATGCGACAGCCCGGTCTGGACCTGAAAGATGCTTTTCATGCGATCACCGTGGGACAGGCCAAGCGTTATGTCGGACTTGTAGTCGGTGCGCCCCGAGGCGAGCCGGATCTCGGCGACGCTGTCGATGGCGAACCAGCCTGTTCCCCGCGGATGGACAAAGCCCAGGCCATAGGAGACGCCGGGGCGCAGCGTGGGTTTGCCAGAGACCTGCCCGAGCCCGATCTGCGCGGCGAAGCGGTGCCTGTCGGACCCGATGGGCAGTGGATGTTGCAAGAAGGCGATCGTTTTGGTCGCGCCCGATATGCCATGCCCGATATCGAGGCCGATGGTGAGGCGATCGTTGAGGCCATATTCGAGATATGCCGTGGAATAGACCGAGTAGGGGCCTTCGAAACGGGTGGCTGCGACACGAGTTGAAGCCGCCAGGAATACCTCGCCCTTGGCGCGGGGCCATGCCCCGGCAAGGGCAGGCGTTGCGGCGAAAAAGGCAACAAGCAGACAGGTGAGGGCGCGGATCATGGGCTGCCTCCGGATTCGAAGGTCACTATCGGGTAACCTTGGTAAACAGAGGGTTAACCAGATTCGGCTTTCGTTTTTCGCCTGCGGGCTGCTAGGCTCCTCGCGAGTATCCGGAGCGAGGCCATGATGTGGCAAGCCAGAGGGAGACAAACATGCCCAAGATCGCCAAGGACAACAGTTACCAAACCGTCATCACCACCTTCGAGATGACCCCTGGAACGGCGCAGGATCTGATGGATGCGCTCAGGGATGCCTATGCCGCGTTCATTTCGAAACAGCCCGGCTTCATCGCTGCGGGGCTGCATATCAACGATGCGCAGACGCGGATCGCAAACTACTCGCAGTGGGAGCGGCGCGAGGACTTCCTGGCGATGCTGCGCACCGACGAGATGCGCGAACGCAATCGCAAGATCAATGAACTGTGCAAGACCTTCGAACCTGTGATGTATGACGTCGTGGAGTGTTTTGATTGAACCCGACGACCCGGCACGGCGAGGTTCATGATTTGAATCAATGTGCCGTGTCCCGGGATGACGCAGGATGATGCAGGGCCAGCGAGGGAGGGCTGACATGTATACAAATATTCTGGTTCCGGTATCGTTCGAGGCGGAGCGGGATGTCGACAAGTCCATAGACGTCGCCCGGGTACTGGCGGGAGAAGGCGCGCAGATCACGCTCTTGCACGTGGTCGAGCATATCCCGAGTTATGCGGTCTCGTATATGTCTCAGGAATATGTCGACGAAGCGAGCCGCGCGGTTCAGGCCGAGCTTGAGCAGATGGCCGAGGGGATCGAGAATGCCCGGGCGGTCGTCATCGAGGGCCACTCGGGCCGTTCGATCCTTGACTGGGCCGGCAAAAACGGGGTCGATTGCATTATTCTTGCGTCCCACCGCCCCGGGTTGCAGGATTATTTTCTGGGTTCGACCGCAGCGCAGGTAGTGCGCCACGCGGGCTGTTCGGTGCATGTGCTGCGTTGATCATTGGCCAAATAATGCGAGATACCAAAAAGGAGATGAAGAGATGTACAAGAATATTCTGGTGCCAATTGCGGCCGATCATGACCCAAGTACCGAGGCGGCGCTGAACGTGGCGCGCGCATTGGCGGCGGACGGTGCAAAGATCACCGCACTGACCGTCGTCGAGCAGATGCCGGGCTATGTCCAGTCTCAGATGCCCGAGGGGCAAATGCAGAAGATGCAGGAAGAAGTCGAGTCGGCGCTCAAGGCCGAGTTGGAAAGCGCTGCAGACGTGACGCCCGTGGTGGTCGCAGGTCATTCGGCACGCACGATCCTTGATTATGCCGAGGAGAAGGGCATCGACTGTATCGTCATGGCTTCGCATAGACCCGAGTTTTCGGACTACCTGTTGGGGTCGACTGCGGCGCGGGTGGTGCGTCACGCGCAATGCTCGGTGCATGTGCTGCGCTGACCTCGGAGAGGGGGAGGATCTGGCCCCGCATCGTCAGGGTGTGAACGTGAGCCTGGTTCAAATTCAGCAGGTAGGTAAAGAGAGAGAGGTATTCGGATGAAGAAACTTGCCATGATCGTGGCGCTGTTGGCGACACCCGTTGCGGCGCAGGAACCAGTGAATATCGCGCCAGGCATGATGTCGGTCACAGTCGAGACACCCGAGGGTCCGGTAGAGATCAGCCGGATTCAGGATAATGACAACCGGCTGGCGGGCGATTTTTCCATGACGTCGCGGCCCTGCCCGGATTTCTGCATCCAGCCGATCGTGCCAGCGCCGGGCGTGACCCCGATCGGCGAGTTGGAAATGCTGGAGTTTCTGAACGATCCCGAGGTGGTGGTGATCGACGGACGGGTGCCGCCCGATTTTCGCGGTGGCGCGATCCCCGGTGCGGTGAACGTGCCCTATACCGAAGCCGCCGACCGCCTGCATGAACTGGGTTGCGAGCCGGATTTCGATGGGTTCATCTGTGATGGCCCGGATGTGAAATCGGTCGCGCTCTATTGCAACGGCCCCTGGTGTGGCCAGTCGCCCACCGCCGCACGGCGGATGATCGAGGCCGGGTTTCCGGCCGAGAAAATCCATTACTATCGCGGTGGCATGCAATCCTGGCGGTCGCTTGGGTTGACGGTGACGGAAGCGGAGTGACCCGAAGTACGGATGTGGCGTGACGGAAGATGGTGGTGGAGGCAGGAGGGATCGAACCCCTGGCATTGTCATTGCGAACGACGCGCTCTCCAAGCTGAGCTACGATCCCGACGCCCAGAGAGGTGCTCCGGCAATGGGAAATTGACAAGGGCCAGAGTGCCACGGTTCGGGTGGTTTCGGGTCCGAGCCTGTTGGCCTTGATGGTGGTGCCGAAGTGTTTCGGCATGGACGTGGGCGAACAGGGCAACAGGAGGAACGAGACGTGAGCGAGAAAACCTGCCTGGTCATCGGCGGTGGACGCGGCATGGGGGCCGCCACCGCGCGCGAGATGCATAGCCGGGGCTATCGCCTTGCGCTGATGTCGCCATCGGAAAGCTGCGAGAGGTTGGCCGAGGAACTCGGCGGTGTTGCACATCGCGGCAGGGCCGAAAATGCCGAGGATACGCAGGCAATCTTCGATCTCGCGATGCAGAGCCTTGGCCGGATCGATGCCTGTTTGATCCATGTGGGCGGGCCGCCCAAGGGCGATTTGCTGGAGATTGCCGAGGAGGACTGGGACCGGGCGCATGAGATGGTCCTCAAGCCGGTGATCCGGATGGCCAAGTTGCTCACTCCGGTGATGGAGGCGCAGGGCGGCGGGTCGATCGTGAACATCACTACCTTTTCGGCCTTCGAGCCATCGCTGATCTTTCCGACCTCGAGCGTGTACCGCGTGGGCGTGTCGAGCTTTGCCAAGCTTTACTCGGATCGTTACGGGCCTGCGAATATCCGTATGAATTGCCTCTTGCCGGGCTTTACCGACAGCCTCGATCTGCCGCAGAAATATGCCGACATGTCGGCGCTGGGCAGATTGGCGCGGGCCGAGGAACAGGCCAAGGCGGCAGCGTTCCTGCTGACGGACGACAGCAGCTATATCACCGGGCAGAGCTTGCGCGTGGATGGCGGCGTGACCCGGGCGATGTAGGCGCGATTGGAAAGGACCGCGCGGCTTGGCGGCGGCGGTCCGACGTGGTCTAATGCCGACCAGCCACGGCATGTCGGGCGCTTGCCCCGTGCCGGATCGTGCCATGACAGTTGCGAACGGGAAGGGACCACGGAAATATGTCGGAGAGCAAGGACTATACCTATCAGTCGATCGCGCGTTCGGTGCTGGACCAGGGCGTGGATACCATGTTCGGCCTGATGGGGGACGCCAATCTCTTCATGGTCGATCATTTCGTGCGCCATTGTGGTGGCACATTCGTGCCGGTTGCCTATGAGGGCAGTTCGGTTCTGATGGCGCTGGCCTATTCGCATGTCGCGGGGCGCGTGGGGGTGGCGACGGTAACGCATGGCCCCGCATTGACCAATTGCACGACTGCCCTTGCGGAGGGCGCGCGCGGGCATGTGCCCATGGTTCTGCTGGCCGGGGATACGCCGGTGATGAACCCGCAGCACCTGCAAAGCATCGATCAGCGCGAACTGGTCAAGGTGACGGGGGCCGGGTTCGAACAGATGCGTGCGCCCGAGACGGCATCATATGACATCGCCCATGCCTTTTACCGCGCGAAGATCGAGAAACGGCCCATCGTTCTCAACATGCCGGCCGATTTCATGTGGTTGGAAACCGTGCATGAAAAGAAGGTGTTCCAGGTGTTCGAGACGCCCGCCTACGTGCCCGAGGGCGACGGGGTGGATCAGGCGATCGGCATGATCGCCTCGGCGCGTCGGCCGGTTATCCTTGCCGGGGCGGGGGCCACGGGTGCCCGTGACAGCCTTATCCGGCTGGCCGACAGGTTGCAGGCGCCGCTGGCCACGACATTGAAGGCCAAGGGGTTGTTCAATGATCACCCCTATAACATGGATATCTTCGGCACGCTCAGCACCCCGGCCGCCTATGAGGTGATCGACAAGGCCGATTGCGTCGTCGCCTTTGGTGCCAGCCTGCATGCCTTTACCACCGATCAGGGCAAGCTGATGAAGGGCAAGCGGGTGATCCAGATCAACGAGGACCCGGCCCAGATCAGCTTCAACTACCACCCCGACGCGGCGCTGGCGGCAGATGCGCGGCTGACCGCCGAAAACATCATTTACTGGCTGGACGAGGCCGAGATCGCGCCCAGCGGCTTCACCGAGGAGTTGGATCGCGAAACGCTGACCGCGCACCCGCCGGGACAGGCCGAGAAGGCCAAGCCGGGCTATGTCAATTACGTGTATGCGCTGGACCGCCTGGAAGAGGCTTTGCCAAAGGATCGCATCCTGACCACCGATGGCGGGCGCTTCATGACCGAGGTCTGGTGCCGCATCTCGGCGCCCGATCCGAAGAGCTTCATTGCCACCACGAATTTCGGCTCGATCGGGATCGGCCTTCAGGAGGCGATCGGGGCCAGCATCGCCGCCCCTGACCGTCCGGTGGTGCTGTTCACCGGGGATGGTGGTTTCATGATGGGTGGGGTCAACGAGTTCAACACCGCCGTGCGATTGAAGCAGGATCTGATCGTGATCCTGTGCAACGACTCGGCCTATGGGGCCGAACATATCCAGTTTCTCGACAAGCGCATGGACCCTGGGCTTTCGCAATTTGACTGGCCGTGTTTTGCCGAGGTGGCGACCGCGTTGGGCGGACAGGGGGTTTACGTGCAGTCGGCCGAGGAACTGGACGCCGCGATCGAGGCGATCGAGAGCCGGGACGGGCCATTGCTGATCGAGCTCAGGCTTGATCCCCACGACGTGCCGCGGATGCGGATCTGATGCGGGGCTTGTCCGGTTCGCGCACCGGCGTTGTCTTTCTGGTCATGGCGATCTTGCTGTCCGGGGGCGCATCGGCGCAGGCCGGTGAGCGGGTGCGGCTTGGTTTTGGCCACCTGACGTCCAATGACGTGCTGGTAGATGGGCGTGACCGCTGGCGCAGCGCCTCGCATGTCGCGAGCCTTGTCTGGGGTCCCGAATGGCGGGGGCGGCTTCCAGAGCGCCTTGGTGATGTGATCGAGCTCAGGATGGGGCTTGAGATCATTACGCCGGAATACCTCAACAGCCCGCCCGGCCGGATCGACCGGCCTTTTGCCGGTGCGCTGGCACTGGGGGTTCATAGCCATTTTCGGCGTGGCGGCACGGATGTCGCGGCGGGAGTCGATCTGGTCATGACCGGGCCGCAGACGCGGCTCGACGATGTTCAGACGTCCATTCATGATGCGCTCGGAATCAACGGGCCCTCGGCGGCGGTGCGTGCGGGCCAGATCGGTGACGGGCTGCATCCCCGCCTGGTCGTAGAGGCAGGGCGTCCGTTTCAACTGGCACCTGCAGCCGAGCTGCGCCCCTTTGTGGAGGCGCGGTGGGGCGTGGAGACCCTCTTGCGCGCGGGCGCGGATCTGAACCTGGGGCGGATCGGAGGTGCGGGCGAGTTGCTGGCACGCGATCACGTTTCCGGGCACCGGTATCGCGTGACCGGGGGCAACACGGGCGGGGTGAGCCTCGTCTTGGGGGGCGACATCGCGCGGGTCGAAAAGAGCCTGTTTCTGCCGGAACCCGGCTTTCGCCCCGAACGCGAACGCACGCGCCTGCGCGCCGGGTTTCACTGGCAGGGCGCGCGCGGGGGGGCGAGCGGGTTCTACGGGCTGACATGGCTGAGCGAGGAAGTCGTGGGTCAAAGCGAGCCGCAGCTTTTGGGTTCGGCCATGTTGAAGTTCAGATTTTGACGGCAAATCCGATCCTTACAGACCGTTGCTTATGTGAAACATCAGGATTTTTGGCAACAGTTTCGCGGCAAAATCCGGCGTGATGGGTTGGCCGTGCGAATCGCCTCTGCTACCATCGGGGCAATAAAAAAAGACAAGGCAGGTTATCAGGCATGGGAACGGGCTTTCGTGGCACGTTCGTCATCTCCTGGTCGCAGACGGAAGTGGACGGATTGGGCGCGGCGCCGGTTCATGTGCTGGGTGTCGGTGCGACTTGGCTCTGGCGCGGAGAAACGGTGCGCGTGGATGGCCCGGGCGAGCTTTTGCGGCTGGAACAGGCGGACGGGGAAGTGAATATCCGCAAGCGTGCGGCGCGAATGGTGCAGCGGCTTGTGGGCGTGGCGGTGAACGACAAGGTGCGACTGGACGATGTCGCATTGGACGGGCCGCTGATGGACAACAATTTCGTCGTGACGGATGGCGCACGCAGTTATACCGTTACCCTGATCGACGTGGCGCCGGGGCAGCCGCCGCTCTTGATGTTTTTCAACGAAATGCCGCCGCGTGGCCGGGAATTGTGGGTGGTTCATCAAAGCCATGAGGGACCGGTGCATGATCCGGCGGGGCCGGATGCGGGGGGCGTGATCTGCTTCACCCCCGGCACACGGATCGATACCCCTGACGGGCCGAGGCGTGTCGAAGACCTGCGCGAGGGTGATCGGGTGCAGACCAAGGACAACGGTGCGCAGGACATCCTTTGGATCGGATCACGCCGGATGACCGGTGCGCGATTGTTCGCGATGCCGCGGCTCAGGCCGGTGCGCATCCGGGCCGGGGCGCTGGGAGTCGGGCGTCCTGACGAGGAGGTGGTCGTGAGCCCCGAGCACCGCATGGTGGTCAAGGGTGACGTGGCGCGGGCGCTCTTCAACACCGACGAGGTGCTGGTGCGCGCCAAGGACATGATCAACGGGCGCGATATCGTCACGGACAGCCAGTTGCGCGAGGTCACCTATGTGCATCTCTTGTTGCCCGCGCATCAGGTGGTTTGGGCCAATGGCGTGGAAACCGAGAGCTTTCACCCGGCCAACACTGCCATCTCGACCCTGGGGGCGCAGGATCGCGAGCGGTTGCTGGGTATGTTCCCGGGTTTTGAATACAGCCCGCATTCCTATGGCGACTACGCAAGGCGCAACCTGTCCGAATCCGAAGCGGCGATCCTGATGCACGAGGCGGCCTGATCCGTACGCTTGGGGTTTGCCTTTCCGGTTGACACCCGCCTGCGCTGATCTATAAGCGCGGCTTCATTGGTGTTGGTGGCCCCCGCAAGGGGACGCCTGTCGGGCACCGGGCAACCGGGTAAGACCAGAGGACAACGCCCTTCATAGTGGCCCGTGGGGCCATGCATCAGAAGGAGACCAGCCGTGACCAAACGCACGACTGCCAAGTACAAGATCGACCGCCGGATGGGCGAAAACATCTGGGGCCGCCCGAAATCCCCCGTCAACCGCCGCGAATACGGCCCCGGCCAGCATGGCCAGCGCCGCAAGGGCAAGCTCAGCGATTTCGGAATCCAGCTGCGCGCCAAGCAGAAACTCAAGGGCTATTATGGCGACCTGACCGAAAAGCAGTTCCGCCGCATCTATGCCGAGGCCGAGCGGGTCAAGGGCGACACTGGTGAGCACCTGATCGGCCTGCTGGAGCGCCGTCTCGACGCGGTCGTGTATCGCGCCAAGTTCGTGCCGACCGTCTTTGCCGCCCGCCAGTTCGTGAACCACGGCCATGTTCTGGTCAATGGCAAGCGGGTCAACATCCCCTCCTACCGCGTATCCGAGGGCGACGTGATCGAGGTGCGCGACAAGTCCAAGCAGATGGCCGCCATCCTTGAGGCGACCCAACTGCCCGAACGTGACGTGCCCGATTACATCGACGCGGACCATTCCAAGCTGACCGCGACCTTCGTGCGCACGCCGTCGCTGGGCGATGTGCCCTATCCGGTGATGATGGAACCGAACCTCGTCGTCGAATTCTACGCGAAGAACTAAGCCGCTTCGCAGGCAGGATCGGAAGGGTCGCGACGGGTTGCCGACGCGGCCCTTTTTTGTGCCCGGTTCATGCCGGCGCGGCGCCTTTCCGTCTGGATCGGATCGCGTCGGACCGTTATCAACACCCCGAGGAGACCGCGATGCACAAGATCGAACCCCAACCGGGTATCATGGAGATCGACCTTTATGTCGGTGGCAAGTCGCGCCTGGCCGGGCATGACGAGGTTCTCAAGCTGTCGTCGAACGAGAACCCGCTCGGATCGCCGCCGGTGGCGCGCGAGGCGCTGGCCAGTGCGTCGGCGGACGTGCATCTTTACCCGCCGACCGATCATGCGGACCTGCGGGCGGCGATCGGCGCGGTCCATGGGCTTGATCCCGAGCGTATCATTTGCGGGGTCGGGTCGGACGAGGTGCTGCAGTTCGTGACGCAGGCCTTCAGCGGCCCGGGAGACGAGATCATCCACACCGAGCACGGGTTCTCGATGTACCCGATCCTGGCGCATATGGCCGGGGCGACACCGGTCTGCGTGGCGGAGGTGGGGCGCGTGGTGGACGTGGACGCGATCCTGGCGGCGGTGACCGGGCGGACGCGGCTGGTGCTGATCGCCAACCCGGGAAATCCGACCGGCACGATGCTGCCGCAAGGGGAGCTCGAACGGCTGGCCGAGGCGCTGCCGGGCCATGTGATCCTCGTGATCGACGGGGCCTATACCGAGTATGCCGATGGCTATGATGGCGGTGCAGCACTTGCGGAATGTCTGCCCAACGTCTTGATGACACGCACATTTTCCAAGATTTACGGGCTGGGCGGGCTGCGTGTCGGCTGGGGCTTCGGCCCGCGTGCGATGATCGACGTGATGACCCGCATCCGCCAGCCGTTCAACCTTTCGGTGCTGCAACTGGCCGCGGCCGAGGCGGCGGTGCGTGATCGCGACTGGGTTGCGCGCTGTGCCGCGCTCAATGCCGAACAGCGGATGAGACTGACCGGGGCGTTGCGGGAGATGGACATCGCCTGCGATGACAGCCACGCCAATTTCGCGCTTGCCCGTTTTGCCGACGAAGGCCAGGCGGGAGCGGCGGATGCGGCCTTGCAACGGGACGGGATCATCGTGCGGCGGGTGACAGGCTACGGCATTCCAGAGGGGTTGCGCATCACCGTGGGCGATGCGGCGCAGACAGGCCGCGTGATCGCCGTGCTGCAACGCTGGCGGGAGGGGCAATGATGGCCGAGCCCTACGCGCGTATTGCCCTGATCGGGCTGGGCCTGATCGCCGGTTCGATGAGCCTTGCGTTGCGCCGGGCCGGTTACGAGGGTGAGATCACCGGCCATGCCCGAAGCGCCGAGACGCGAAAGATCGCGCGCGAGATCGGCCTTGTCGACCGGGTGTGCGACAGTGCCGCCGAGGCCGCGCGCGACGCCGATCTGGTCGTGCTGTGCGTGCCTGTGGGGGTGATGGGCGCGGTGGCGCGCGAGATTGCACCGGTCCTGAAACCCGGGGCCACGGTGTCTGACGTGGGCTCGGTCAAGGCCGCGGTGGTCGAAGCGGTGGCGCCGCATCTTCCTGAAAACGTTCATTTTGTTCCGACGCATCCGATGGCGGGGACCGAACATTCGGGGCCGCGCTCGGGCTTTGCCGAGCTCTTCGACAACCGCTGGTGCCTGATCGTGCCGGGCGAGGGAACCGACGCGCAGGCGGTCGAGCGGGTGGCAGCGTTGTGGCGGATGCTGGGGGCCAATACCGAGGTGATGGAGGTCGAACATCACGACCTGCTTTGCGCCATCGTGAGCCATATTCCCCACCTTATCGCCTATACGATGGTCGGTGTGGCCGACGATTTCCGACGAGTAAGCGAGCAGGAGGTGATCAAGTTCTCGGCCGCGGGGTTTCGCGATTTCACCCGGATCGCGGCGTCGGACCCGACCATGTGGCGCGACGTGTTTCTCAACAACAAGGAAGCGACGCTGGAAATCCTCGGGCGCTTCACCGAGGAATTGTTCGCGTTGCAACGTGCGATCCGCACGGGCGACGGAGAGCAATTGTTCGACTATTTCAGCCACACCCGCTCGATCCGGCGCGGGATCATCGAGGCAGGGCAGGACACGGATGCACCCGATTTCGGCAGGGTGAAGCCAAGATGAACAGCAACCTATTGATAATGCTTGTTTTTATGGTTTCACCTTTGGTCGCATGTGCCAATGCGCCCGAATCATCGCAGCGCCCGGTGGCGCGTGTCGAGGGCGATGCCCCGGCGGCTAGGGCCGAACCGCAGAGGCAGCGCGGCCTTGGGCGCGTGTTGCGTCCGAAGCCGCGTGGCGAGAGGGTTCGGCTTTTCGCGTCCAAGCGTCAGCGGGCGATTCGACGTGGCATGGTGTGTGGCGATCCGGCAATTCAGGGCGAGACGGTGGGGCGTGTGCCGGGCAAGATTGGCGGATGCGGGGTTAAGGACGCGGTAAGGTTGCGTTCGGTAGCCGGTGTCGCGCTGAGTCAGCGGGCGGTGGTCGATTGCACCACGGCCAAGGCCCTGAAGACATGGGTGGAATCGGGGATGAAACCCGCCATCGGCAAGCGTGGCGGCGGTGCGGCGGAAATTCGGGTCGCGGCGCATTATGCCTGCCGGACACGCAACAGCAAGACCGGGGCGAAAATCTCGGAACACGGCAAGGGGCGGGCCATTGATGTGGCGGGTGTGAAGTTGAAAAATGGGCGCGAAATCAATGTATTGAACCACTGGAGCCAGGGCTGGCGCGGGCGTGCGCTCAGGCAGATGCATGCGCGCGCCTGTGGCCCCTTCGGGACCGTCCTCGGCCCCGAGGCCGACCGCTATCACCGCGATCATTTCCATTTCGACACGGCGCGCTATCGCTCGGGGACATACTGCCGTTAATGGCATGTTGTCGCACCGCGCCCCGTAGTTAACGCGTCGCCATGTGTCGCGAAGAAGGGGGGTGATCTTCGGCTGCGCCCCGGCTGCCGGGCGTGCACCGCCGCGCCGCGGCATCGGTCAAGGAAAAATTGATCAATGCACCGCGCGCTGCCTCGCCCCGGGAAAACTGTCCCGGTTGGAATTTCGAGTATTTTTGCCAAGAAAGAGCATGGGCGCGCATGTGTTCTTTCTTGGAGAAAATACTCATTGGCCCGGGCTTGCCAATGGCGCGGCGGCGAGGGTGAATGAACGCAGGTGAATTATGCGGCGGGGGCCGAGCGCAGCGAGGCCCCCGCCACTGAGCGACGCGCGCCAGCGCGGCGCCAATCCTTACCTGAGACGCAGCACCGGGGCGGGGCCGAGCGGGACCGGGCCGAGCGAGACGCGGCCATTGGCGAAGTCGAGCGGGATGTCGAGGGTTTCGGGATTGCCGGAAAGCTGTGCCGCGAGCGACAGCCCTTGTTCGAGGCGTTCACTCCAGACCGATCCGATCCAGCCCAGGTCGCGGGCGAGCATGAGGATGTCGCGCCAGTTCTGTGCCTTGACGGTGAGTTGGCCGGAAGGCTGTCCGTCACGGTCCACATCGAGCGTTCCGGCGAGCTTGAGTTCAAGCTGGCCCCAGCGCGCCTCGGCCAGCCTGAGCCGGATGCGCTGTGGCTGGGGGCGGGCGTCGGACAGAGCCGAGAGATCCCAGGCTGCATCGAACTCGACCTCGAGATCGGCGCGCAGCGCGTCGAGGCGTCGTGGCACGGCTTGCAGATTGACCCGGTCGGGCAGGTCGGGGGTGAGGCCGTCGGCGTTGATCGCGAAGCGATAGGCCGAGGTGGCGCCGGGCAGGCGGTTCACGGCGGCCTGCACCCCGTCGAGCGTGGAGACCGCACCCGTGTCGGTGGTGATCGCCATGGCACCGGCGACAAGGTTCATCCGTTCCAGCGGCAGGGAAGGCGCGGCCTCGGTCACCAGGCTGGCGCGCATGTCCTTGCTGGTGATGTCGTAATGGGCCAGCGGGGTCGAGAGGCGCTGGGTCTCGGGCCAGGCGGCGATGACATGGTTGGGCCGGTAGGTGAGCGCGAAGATCTGGAAGAACGGGGCCGACCACGCGAGCCCGCTGTCGGGATCGGCCAGCGCCGGGTTTTCGAAGGTGGCATCGACCCGGTTGGGAAAGCCGCGTATCGCAAGTTCGGTGTAATCGGCCTGCCAGCCCTCGGCGCGGCGTGCCTCGAACCATGTCTCGAAGCCGCTGCGGGTGCCGGTCATGGCGGCATACCAATAGCCCGACCAGCCCAGCCCGGCGACGATAATGAAGATCAACAGACGTTTCACGCGTCGCCCCCTTGTTGTCCGAGCCGCGACGTGCTGTTTACTGCCCCGCAGAAGAAAGGGCCAGAGCATGTGGGTGTTCGGATACGGATCATTGATGTGGAAGCCGGGTTTCCCGCTGGCCGAGCGGCGACAGGCGCGGCTGACGGGTTATGCGCGCACGTTCTGCATGCGCTCGATCCATCATCGCGGAACGCCCGAACGTCCGGGGCTCGTGCTGGCGCTCGATGCGACCGAAAGGGCGTGGTGCGACGGGATCGCGCTGCGGGTGGAGCCGGGGCACGAGGACGCGACGCTGGATTACCTGCGCGAACGCGAACTGGTGTCCGCGGCCTATCTGGAGCGGCGCCTGCCGGTCGTGCTGGAGGATGGCGGCGAGATCGAGGCACTGTGCTACGTGGTCGATGCCGCGCATGGGCAGTATTGCGGCGGGCTCGATCTGGAGGAGCAGGCGCGGATCATCGCGGGGGCCGAGGGGGGCATGGGGCCCAACGATGAATACCTGGTCAACACGGTGATGCATCTCGACGAGATGGGCATTCACGACCCCGATCTTCAATGGCTGGCGCGGCGGGTTCGCAATTATCACCACGTGCCATGAGGAACGGCGGACAAGCCGCACTGAAACATCAATATTCCTTGGCTTGGGCGTGGTGAACCCCTATCATTGGCGCTCAACGAAACAACGTGTCAGGAACCGTCCAGATGGACCAGCCGGACCGCGAGGCCGAGCCGCAGTTTTCCCACCCTGTGCGCCAGATCGTGATGATGCTGGTCGTGCTGGGCTTGGCCGGGGTGGGGATCTTTTTCGCCCTGCCAAGGGTGATGCCGGTCTTTACCGCCAACCCCTATCTCAACGGGTTCATCTTCTTCGTATTCGTCATCGGTGTGCTGGCCTGTTTCTGGCAGGTGTTCCAGATGTCGCGGTCGGTGCGCTGGATCGAGTCCTTTGCCAGCGGACAGGCCGAGGTCGACGGGGTGCGCGCGCCGCAGCTTCTTGCGCCGCTGGCGACGCTGTTGCGGGGGCGGGGCCAGCGGATGCAGATCAGTTCGTCCTCGGCCCGGTCGATCCTCGATTCGGTGGCGCAGCGCATCGACGAAGAGCGCGAGATCACGCGCTATATCGTCAACATGCTGATTTTCCTTGGCCTTCTGGGCACGTTCTATGGTCTGGCCACGACCGTGCCGGCGGTGGTGGACACCATTCGCAGCCTTGCCCCGGAGGAGGGCGAGCAGGGCGTCGAGGTGTTCAACCGGTTGATGGGCGGACTCGAGACCCAGCTGGGGGGCATGGGGGTGGCCTTTGCCTCGTCGCTTCTGGGGTTGGCCGGGTCGTTGATCGTGGGCCTGCTGGAGCTGTTCGCCGGGCATGGGCAGAACCGGTTCTACCGCGAGTTGGAGGAATGGTTGTCGTCGATCACCCGGCTGGGGTTTGCCAGTGGCGACCAGGACGGGGACGGCGGTGAACAGGCGGTTCTGGCCGGGCTCGTGGATCACATGGCCGAGCAGATGGAAGAGATGCAGCAGATGTTCGCCCAGTCCGACATGAGCCGGGCGATGGTGGACGAGAAGCTGGGCACGCTGGCCGATGCGATCGAGCGGATGACCTATCGGATGAGCGACCAGAACCCGGTGCATACGGCGTTGATGCGCGTGGCCGAGGGGCAGGAGGCGATCCTTTACGAAATGCAGAACCGCCCGCAACAGGAGGCAGGCGGGATCGACGCGGAGAGCCGGATGCGGCTCAGGTCGATCGACGTGCAGATGCTGCGCATTCTCGAAGAGATCAGCGCCGGCCGCCACGAGACCATGACCGAGCTGCGCAACGACATCAACGCGCTTGTGCGGGTTCTGGAGCGGCGGGGAACGCGACCGGTGCGCACGTTGAAGCTGGCGCCCGAGCACCAACGCGACCGGGAGGGAGGAGAGTAGGCCATGGCGCTGTCTCGGCGCACAGGGCAGCGGTTCCAGGCCTCGATCTGGCCGGGTTTCGTCGATGCGATGACCGGCCTCTTGCTGGTTCTGATGTTCGTGCTGACCATCTTCATGCTGGTGCAGTTCGTGCTGCGCGAGACGATCACCGGGCAGGAGAGCGAGCTTGACACGCTGTCGGCCGAGGTGACGGCGCTGGCGCAGGCGCTGGGCGTCGAACAGCGCCGCGCGTCCGAGCTTGAAAGCGAGTTGGCCAGCACGATCGAGACGGCCGAGGCCGAGGCGGAGCGGCAGGCCTCGGTGATCGAGCGGCTCAGGGCCGAGCGTTCGGCGCTGGGCGCGGAGCTCGAGACCGCGCAGGGAGAGCTTGAGACCGCGCGGGGTCGGATCGCGACATTCGAGGAACAGGTGGCGGGGCTTCTGGCGGAACAGGCCGAGGACCGGGAAAGGATTTCCGGGCTGGAGGATCGCGAGGCCGAGCTCGTGAGCGAGCGCGAGGCGCTCAACCTCGCGCTGGCGCAGGCGCGCGAGGAGATCGACGCCGGAGAGGAGGCCGCGCGCCTTGCCGCGGCGCGGCGCGAGGCGCTCGAGGCATTGGTTGCTTCGCTGCGCAGCGAAAAGGCCGATCTGGAAAGCGCGCAAGCGGGGCTCGTGGCCGAGAGGGACGAGCTTGAAGAGCAGTTGAGCGAGGAAGAGGAGGCGCGGCTGGCCGAGGCGGCAGCGGCAGAGGCGTTGCGCGAGCGGTTGGAAAATGCCGACACGGAACTGACCGCGATGACCCTGGCGCTGGAAGAACAGCGCCGGCGCGCAGAAGAGACGCTGACACTTCTCGCGGCAGCAGAGGAGACGAGCGAGGCGCTCGAGGCGCGGCTCGCCGCGGCGCTTCTGGAGGGTGACCAGACGCAGGCGGAGCTTTCGGAAGTGGAAGAGGAAGCGTCGCAGCGGGCGGTTCGGATCGACGAACTCGAAATGGCGCTGGCAACGGCATTGCTGGCCGGGGAGGACCGCCAGCAGGCGTTGTCGGACGCCGAGCAAGAGGCGGCACAGCAGGCGGACCGGATCGACTCGCTCGAAGCGGCGCTGGCGGAGGCGCTGGCCGAAGGGGAGAGCGCACGCGGCCGGGCGGGCACGCTGGAGGCGCGGCTGGCCACGCTCGAGGCGGCACTGGTGGACACACAGGCGCAGGCCGCGCAGCTGGAAACGCAACTGTCCGCGCGCGAGGAAAGCTGGGCCGAGCGGCTGGCCACGGCCGAGGCGGCGTTGGCCGAAGCGCAGGCCGAGGCCGATGATCGTGGCGGTGCCGCGGCGTCGCTGGCGGCACAGGTTGCCACACTCGAGGCGGCATTGGCGCGCAGCCGCGACGCGACCGAGGGGCTCGAGGCGGAGCTCGAGGCCGAGCGCGCGGGGCTCGAGGCGCGGCTGGCGGCAGCGGAGGCGGCGCTGGCCGAGGCCCGCGAGGGGCAGGCCGAGGAGCGGCGCAGTTTCGAGGAGCGGCTGGCCGCCGCACAGGCCGCACTGGCCGAGGCCCGCGAGGGGCGCGAAGAAAGCGAGGTCACGCGCGCCGATCTGGCCGAACGGCTCGAAGCGGCGGAGGCGCAGCTGGCCAAGCAGGCGTCCGAGGCGGAACAGGACGCCGAGGCCGCGCAGGGCGAAATCGGCGATCTGCGGCGGCGGCTGGCCGCGGCACTGGCGGAAAAGGAGTCGGCCGAAGAGGCCTTGAACGACCGCGAGGACATTCGCCGGCAACTCGCGCGGGCGCTGGCCGCGAAACGGGCCGCGGAACAGGAGGCCGAGGAGGCGCTGAGCGAAGCGGAGGAGCGTGCGGCCCTTCTGTCCGCGGCGCGGCGCGAACTGGCCGGGGAAGAGGAAAAGACGGCCGAGGCAGAGCGGCGGCAGGCGCTCTTGAACCAGCAGGTTGCGGCGCTGCGCTCGCAACTGGGATCGCTTCAGGCGCTGCTGGACGATTACAAGGAGCGTGAGGCGGCGGCGAATGTCGAGGTTCAGACGCTTGGCCGCGATCTCAACGCGGCACTGGCGCGGGCGGCGGCGGAAGAGCGCAAGCGGCGTGAGCTGGAAGAGGCCGAGGCGCGGCGGCTGGCCGAGGAAAAGGCCCGGCTTGAGGCCGAGAAGCAGGACCTGGAGCAATACCGCAGCGAGTTCTTCGGCCGGCTGCGCGCAATTCTTGCAGGGCGAGAGGGTGTGCGGATCGAAGGCGACCGGTTCGTGTTCTCCTCCGAAGTGCTGTTCGCACCCGGCAGTGCGGATTTGTCGGAGGAAGGGGAGGCCCAGATCGCGCGCGTTGCCGGGCTTCTGACCGAGGTGGCGGTGGATATTCCGGAGGAGATCGACTGGGTGATCCAGGTCGACGGGCATACCGACAACGTGCCGGTCATTTCCGGTGCGGAGTTCGAGGACAACTGGGAGCTGAGCCAGGCGCGGGCGCTCTCGGTCGTGCGCTACATGGCCGATGAGCTGGGCGTGCCGCCGTTCCGGTTGTCGGCCAACGGGTTCGGCGAGTTCCAGCCGGTGGCCCCGGGCGACAGCCCCGAGGCGCGGGCGCAGAACCGGCGGATCGAATTGAAGCTGACCGAGCGGTGATGACCGGGCGGTGAATGTCAGGTCAGGAAGAGACAGGTTCGCGGTTGTGCCGGGGCGGCGCGCGTCGCAGGGTATGGCCGGGTCGAAGGAGGGCGCGCGATGCCGGCATTGAAGGCGACGGAGTTTTTCGGTGAGGTGATGTGGCTGGGTCGGGTTGCGGATCGCGACGCGGCGCTGGCGGCGGAGCCGTTGGAGGCGGTGGCGCTCGATTGGGGTGGCATCAAGGGCGAGGCGCATGGCGGGGTGACGCGGGCGTCGTGTTCGCGCGTGCTCGACCAGCATCCCAGGGGCACCGAGATCGCCAATGTGCGCCAGCTTTCGGTCTTGTCTCAGGAGGAGCTGGAGGCGATTGCCGCCGAGATGGGGCTGGATCGGCTTGATCCGGGGCTCCTGGGGGCGTCGCTGGTCCTGCGCGGGTTGCCGGATTTCACCTACCTGCCGCCGTCGTCGCGCTTGCAGGCGCCGGGCGGGGCGACCTTGGTCGTGGATATGGAGAACCGGCCCTGCCAGTTGCCCGCAAAGGAAATCGAGGCGGTGCATCCCGGGTTCGGACGGGCGTTCAAGCGGGCGGCCGAGGGGCGGCGCGGCGTCACCGCATGGGTCGAGCGGCCCGGTGCGCTTCGGCTTGGCGACGCGATGCGGTTGCACGTGCCCGATCAGCGGACGTGGGAGCATCTGGAGGTTGCAAGGCGCGGATAGGGGGGTATTTTCCGATCGGAAACGACCCCCGGGCAAGACCGACGCAAGCGGGGGCGATTATGTCGGATTCGCGCAGCCATTGCGGGGATTGGACGCGTAAGAGCGAAATCAGACACGCATACGAAGCGCCATCAGAGAGGTCCGCGCCCCATGAGCCATAAATCCGACATCGAGATCGCCCGCGACGCCAGCAAGCGCCCGATCCAGGAGATCGGTGCCAAGCTCGGCATAGATGCCGATCACCTGCTGCCCTATGGGCATAACAAGGCCAAGGTCAGCCAGGAGTTCATCAACAGCGTCGAGGGCAATGCGAATGGCAAGCTGATCCTCGTGACCGCGATCAACCCGACGCCCGCAGGCGAGGGCAAGACCACGACCACGGTGGGCCTTGGCGACGGGCTTAACCGGATTGGCAGGAAGGCGGCGATCTGTATCCGCGAGGCGAGCCTCGGGCCGTGCTTTGGCATGAAGGGGGGCGCCGCGGGCGGCGGGTATGCGCAGGTCGTGCCGATGGAAGAGATGAACCTGCATTTCACCGGCGATTTCCACGCGATCACCAGTGCGCATAACCTTCTGTCGGCGATGATCGACAACCATATCTACTGGGGCAACGAGCTTGGCATCGACGAGCGCCGGATCGTCTGGCGCCGGGTGATGGACATGAACGACCGGGCGCTGCGCGATGTCGTGGTGGGGCTGGGCGGCGTGCCGAACGGGTTCTCGCGCCAGACCGGGTTCGACATCACCGTCGCGAGCGAGGTCATGGCGATCCTGTGCCTTGCGCGCGATCTAGACGACCTGGAGAAGCGGCTGGGCGATATCATCGTGGCCTATACCCGCGAGCGCGAGCCGATCTATTGCCGCGATATCGGGGCGGACGGGGCGATGACGGTACTTCTGAAGGATGCGATGCAGCCCAACCTGGTGCAGACGCTCGAGAACAACCCCGCTTTCGTGCATGGCGGGCCGTTCGCCAATATCGCGCATGGCTGCAACTCGGTCATTGCCACCAGGACCGCGCTCAAGCTGGCCGATTTCGTGGTGACCGAGGCCGGGTTCGGCGCCGATCTCGGGGCCGAGAAATTCATGAACATCAAGTGCCGCAAGGCGGGGCTGGCGCCCGATTGCGTGGTGCTTGTCGCCACGGTGCGGGCGATGAAGATGAATGGCGGCGTGGCCAAGGCCGACCTGGGAGAGGAAAACGTGGACGCGGTCAACGAGGGCTGTGCCAACCTTGGCCGTCATATCGGCAATCTCAAGCAGTTCGGCGTGCCGGTGGTGGTGGCGATCAACCATTTCGTCACCGACACCGATGCCGAGGTGCAGGCGGTCAAGGATTACGTGGCCACGCAAGGGGCGGAGGCGATCCTGTGCCAGCATTGGGCCAAGGGCTCGGAAGGCACCGAGGAGCTGGCCACCCGCGTGGCGGAGATCGCCGAGAGCGGCGTGAGCCAGTTCGCACCGCTTTACCGTGACGACATGGGCCTTTTCGAGAAGATCGAGCGTATCGCCACGGCGATCTATCGCGCCGACGAGGTTCTGGCCGACAAGAAGATCCGCGACCAGCTGAAACAGTGGGAGGACGCGGGGTTCGGCCACCTGCCGGTCTGCATGGCCAAGACGCAATACAGTTTCTCGACCGATCCCAACCTGCGCGGCGCGCCCACCGGGCACAGCGTGCCGGTGCGCGAGGTGCGCCTGTCGGCGGGGGCCGGGTTCGTGGTGGTGATCTGCGGCGAGATCATGACCATGCCGGGCCTGCCGCGCAAACCCGCGGCGCTGGAGATCGGGCTCAATGACATGGGGCAGATCGAGGGCTTGTTCTGAGGCTGGAAAACGGCCAGACCCGGCATCGAGCCGGGCCTGGCCGGGCCTCCGGCGGGAGTATTTGGGGCAAGATGAAAGGGCAGGGCCATGGGCGCGCAGATCATTGACGGCAAGGCATTCGCGGGCGTGGTGCGCGAGAAGGTGGCGGGCCACGTGTCGCGTCTCAAGCAGGTGCACGGGGTGACCCCGGGGCTGGCGGTGGTCCTGGTGGGGGAAGACCCGGCCAGCCAGGTCTATGTGCGCTCGAAGGGCAAGCAGACGGTCGAGACGGGGATGAACTCCTATGAACATCGGCTTGATGCGAGCACCGGCGAAGGCGAGTTGCTGGACCTGATCGCGCAATTGAATGCCGATCCGGCGGTGCATGGGATCCTCGTGCAATTGCCGCTTCCGGCGCATCTCGACGAGGATCTGGTGATCAACGCGATCGCGCCGGAAAAGGATGTGGACGGGTTTCACATCTCGAATGTCGGCCTGCTGGCGACGGGGCAGAAGGCCATGGTGCCCTGCACGCCGCTGGGTTGCCTGATGATGCTGCGTGACCACCATGGCAACCTGTCGGGGATGAACGCGGTGGTGGTCGGGCGCAGCAATATCGTCGGCAAGCCGATGGCGCAGCTCTTGTTGCGCGACAGCTGCACGGTGACGATCGCGCACAGCCGCACGAAGGAGATCGAGGAGGTCACGCGGCGTGCCGATATCGTGGTGGCGGCGGTGGGCCGACCCGAGATGGTGACGGGCGACTGGATCAGGCCCGGCGCGACGGTGATCGATGTCGGCATCAACCGGATCGACGCGCCCGAGAAGGGGCAAGGCAAGACCCGGCTCGTGGGCGACTGCCATTTCGAAAGCTGCGCCGAGGTGGCCGGGGCCATCACGCCGGTTCCGGGCGGTGTCGGACCGATGACCATTGCCTGCCTGCTGGCCAATACCGTGACCGCCTGTTGCCGGATGCACGGGCTGTCCGAGCCAGAGGGGCTGACGGCCTGAGCTCACACGGACCGGCCATTGGGGGAGAGACGTGAAGTCGCATCACCGTGGGGTTGTGCAGACCCGGCTGCCTGCGCTACATACCCGTTCGGGCGCGACATGAGAGGCGTGCCTGAAACGACGGTATTGGTTCAATCGGGTTCAAGTGCGCAATTTCATTTCACGGATTTGTTCTCCGGTCAGCCTGCTCTTGTGGATGGTGATCGGTGTCGTCGCAACACTGGCCGGGCCGTTCGGCACCTATGAGGCGATGACCCTGCCTCAGTGTGCGATATTCTGGATGGTCTTCGTGGGGCTTTCGATCGCGGTGGGGCGGGGGATACGGGTGTGGATCGAGTCGCTCGTTCCGGCCGGGCGCACGTGGCTTCTGGAAGCGGTTCATCTGGTGGTGATCGTGCCGGTGATTACCCTGATGGTGCTTTGGCTCGCGCCGAGGATGCCGGGCGCCGGAGTGATGGGGCCACCTTCGGTCGTGACAGTCGCGTGGCATGTCCTGGCAATCAGCCTGGTTGTGCTGGGCTTTCGGCGGGCGGTTCGGATCGAGCCGGCCCTGTGCCCTGACGAGGAGATGCTGCCCCGGCTTGCCGAGCGCCTGCCGCGCGAAAGGCGCGGCCCGATCCTGCGGCTCTCGGCGCAGGACCATCATGTCGAGGTGGTCACGACGGAGGGCACCGAAATGCTGCGCATGCGGTTGAGCGACGCGATTCGCGAGATGGAGCCGGTCGAAGGCTATAGCACCCATCGCTCGCATTGGATTGCACGCGAGGCGATCGAGCGGGTGGAGCGGGCAGGTGCTGCGAAATGGCAGGTCGTGCTGTGCAATGGCGATCAGGTGCCGTTGACCCGCAGGTATCGCCCGGAGCTGGAGGCGGCGGGGATCGACATTCCCTGACGCGTTCCGCCGTGTTCGCGGCGCATGGATCGGGCGGAACGCTTTAGCGTGGCATCGGCACCGGACGTGGTGACGGGCCGGTGAGGATGGCGACGGCCTCTGGGCACATGAGTGCCGCCAGCGCCTCTGAGCTGCTGCGCAACCCGCCGGTGTAGGTGCCATAGGCGGGCAGGATCACGCGGGCGTCGTCGATCAGGAAACAGGGGCGTGAGATCGTGCGCCCGCGCAGGGAGATCCGGGCCTTGGGGTGGTAATGGCCCGAGACCTCGCCCGCCTGGCCGGGCCGGGCGACATGGCGAAAGGTGAGCGGGCCGCGCGGCAGTTCGGCGAGATGCGCACCACCGAGGTCGAGCGGGCCGGGATCGTGGTTGCCCGCGATCCAGACCCAGCGGCGCCCGGCCTGGAGCCTTGAAATCCATATCTTTTCGGAATGGGGCAGGGCGTGGGCGGCCTCGCGATCATCGAAGCTGTCGCCAAGGCAGATGACGGTTTCGGCGCGGGTTTCAGCAAGATCCGCATCGAGCCGGGCCAGCGTTTCGGCGGTGTCATAGGGGGGCAGGGTGGCGCCGACGCGGCGCGCCATGCGTTCGGATTTGCCAAGGTGCAGGTCGGAAACGCACAAGAGGTTCTGCGCGGGCCAGAAAAGCGCGCCGGAACCGCGGGCCTGCAACTCGGCCCCGGCAAGGGTGAAGGCATGGGCGTTCATACGGTTTTGGTGCGGGTTTCGCGACGGATCTACAAGGGGATTTTGCCGTTCTGATCGAGACCTGCCTGTTTCATGAGGCGGGCGGTTTCCTCGGCCAGCAGGCGCTCGTCGGCGCTGCCGCTGACGGGCACGCGCCCGGCTTCGAGCAGGAGCGGTGCCGCAAGCGGGGTGACGCGGGGCAGGCGCAGCGTGTCGATGCGGCCCCGGGTGCGGTCGGCGAGTTCCTCGATGCGGGCGAAATCGACGAGGCCGCGCATCGCCTCGGCCCGGGTGACGCGCATCAGCAGGTGATCGGGGTCGTATTTCAGCAGCGTGTCATAGAGGATGTCGGAGGAAAACGTGGCCTGCCGCCCGGATTTTCGGGCGCCGGGGCTCATGCGTTCGATCAGCCCGGCGATGGTGGCAACGGCGCGAAAGCTGCGTTTCATCACCGCGTTGCCCGCGAGCCACCCGTCGAGCCCGTCACGCAAGGCATTGATATCAAGAAGGTCTGCGGCATCATGGACCGGGTCAAGCCCCCAGATCAGCGTGGCGTAATCGGTAGAGACGAAGCCCATGGGGGCAAGCCCCGTCTCTTCCATCCGCTTGGTCAGCAGAAGGCCCAGCGTCTGCTGCGCGTTGCGCCCGGCAAAGCCGTAAAGGCAGAGATGTTCGCGCCCGTCATGCGGGAAACTCTCAGCGAGCAGCCGGCCCGGTTCGGGCAGGCGCGAGACCTTGCGTTGCAGGTGCAGCCAGTCACGGGTGTGGTCGGGCAGGTCGGGCCAGTCCTCCTGTCCGAGCATGGCCAGGATACGCTGGCAAAGCTGCGTGGAGGTGGCGAACTTGGTGCCCGAGAACACGGCGATCTTCGGGGACTTGGCGGCGTGGGGCGAGACCTCGACGGTGAGTTCGCGCAAGCCGTCAAAGCGCACGACGCGCCCGCCGATCAGGAAGGTATCGCCGGGGCTGAGCGATGCAGCGAAGCCTTCCTCGACCTCGCCCAGCGGCTTGCCGCGGCCCCTGAGGCGGACCTTGAGCAATTCACTGTCCTGAATGGTGCCGATATTCATGCGGATGCGCGAAGCGGCGCGGGGATCGCGCAATTGCCATTGCCCGTCGCGCAGCATCAATCGCTGCCAGCGGTCATAGGCGCGCAGCGCGTATCCGCCGGTGGCGGCAAAATCGAGGCAGGCGTCGAAATCTTCGCGAGAGAGAGTCGCATATGGCCCGGCGGTGAGGATCTCGGAAAAAAGTGAATCGGCGGTAAACGGACCGGCGCAGGCACGAATCAGGATATGCTGGCAAAGCACATCGAGCGGGCCGGGCCCACGTGGCGCGCCGTCGAGATCGCCGGCGCGGGCGGCTTCGAGTGCGGCGTGGCATTCGACCACCTCGAAGCGGTTGGCAGGCACCAGAAGCGCCTTGGACGGCGCGTTGTAGCGATGGTTGGCGCGCCCGATCCGCTGGACCAGCCGCTTGACGTTCTTGGGCGCGCCCACCTGGATCACCAGGTCGACATCGCCCCAGTCGAGCCCGAGATCGAGGCTTCCGGTGCAGACGATGGCGCGCAGATCGCCGCGCACCATCGCCGCCTCGACCCGTTCGCGGCTTTCGCGCGAAAGCGAGCCGTGATGGATGCCGACGGGCAGCCCTTCGTCGTTGGCAAGCCACAGATTGTGAAAGAAAATCTCCGCCTGGGCGCGGGTGTTGTGAAAGATGAGCGTGGTGCGGTGGCGGCGCACCTCGTCCAGCACGGCGGGGATGGCATAGGCTGCACCGCCGCCCGACCAGGGCGGGGCTTCGGTGGTTTCGAGCATCCCTATCTGCGGCGCCGGGCCGGGATCGGCCGCAAGGATCGTGCAGGGATCGGGGTGCCGGGCCAGCAGCGCGGCGATCGCGGCCGGGTCATCGACCGTGGCCGAGAGGCCGACGCGGCGCAGGCCGGGGGCCAGGGCTTGCAGGCGCGAGAGGGCGAGGAAGAGCTGATCGCCGCGTTTCGATTCGGCGAGGGCGTGGATCTCGTCGACGATAACCCGTTGCAGACCTTGGAAAATCCGTGGCGCATCGGGGTAGGAGAGCAGCAAGGCGAGGCTTTCGGGCGTGGTCAGAAGGATATGCGGCGGGTCGGCGCGCTGGGCCTTCTTGCGGGTCTGGGTGGTGTCGCCGGAACGGTCGTCGATGCGGACGGCCAAGCTCATCTCCTCGACCGGGCTCAGAAGGTTACGCTTGATGTCGGCGGCGAGCGCCTTGAGCGGGGAAATATAGAGCGTGTGCAAGCCCTTGTGCGGTGCTTGGGCGAGTTCCGCCAGCGTGGGCAGGAAGCCCGCAAGCGTCTTGCCGCCACCGGTGGGGGCAATGAGCAGCGTGGCCGGGTCGCTGGCGCGGGCGAGCATGTCGGCCTGGTGCGGATGGGGCGACCAGCCGCGGGCGGCGAACCACTTTGCGATGGGGGCGGGCAGGACGTGCATGGCCCCTTATCTAGAGGCTCTTGCCGCACCGTGCGAGGGGGTTAACGCCGGTCGGGGGCCGGAAATCGGGGGGGTGACATCCGGCTGCCATCCGGCTGCCGCCCGGCTGCCGGGGTGTGTGGGGCCGGGTGGTGGCGAAAAGGGTTAAGGATGCGCGCGGTGGGGTGGGGGAACCGCCCCGCCGGGGCTGCTTGCAGCCCGGGCAGCGCCGACCCGCCCCTATGGGGCGGCGCTATTGCGCCAACCCGCGGGTCGGCGCTGCGCCCTCGATCACTTCACGATCTTCTCGTCCTTGACGAACATGTTGGCCCAGGCCCGGTCGATCAGGTCCGGCGACATCTTGTAGGGGATGCCCTCGAAATCGCAGATCGCGATCATCTGGTCGATCAGGAACACGGGCTGGTAATTGGCATAGACATTCTTGATGGTCGGATACTTGACCTTGAGAAGGTGGACCAGGGCGGCCTCGTCCAGTTCCATGCCCTTCTTGCGGGCGACCATGGCGAAGATCTTGAGAAAGCCCTCCTGATCCGGGCCGTCGATCTTGATCTTGAAGAAGATCCGGCGCAGCGCGGCCTGGTCGAAGATCTCGTTGGGGTGGAAGTTGGTGGAAAAGATCACCAGCGTGTCGAAGGGCACCTCGAATTTTTCACCCGATTGCAGGGCGAGGATGTCCTTTGACTCTTCGAGCGGCACGATCCAGCGGTTGACCAGCGCCTGTGGCGGCTCGGCCTGGCGTCCGAGGTCATCGACGATGAAGATGCCCCCCGTCGATTTGAGTTGCAGCGGCGCCTGGTAGGTGCGCGCGGTGGGGTTGTAGACCAGATCGAGCATGGAGAGCGACAACTCGCCCCCTGTGATCACCGTGGGTCGGTCGCATTTCACGTACCGCGAATCAAAGGTTGCGCGGCGGCGAAGCGAATTCGGGTTGTCCTCTTCCTCTTCGGCCTTGGAATGCACGATCGGGTCATAGACGGTGATCACCTGGCCGGAATATTCGATGGCACGGGGCACGAAGACCTTGTCGCCCATCGCATCGCGGATGCCGTTGGAGATCGAGCTTTTGCCGTTGCCGGGCGGGCCATACATCAGGATCGAGCGGCCGGCGCCGACGGCGGGGCCGAGATGGTCGAGCAAACTGTCGGGCAGCACAAGATGGCCCATGGCGTTGGTGAGTTGCTCGCGGGTGATCTGGATGTTGCGGATCGACTGGCGCTTGACCTGTTCGCGGTAGACATCGAGGGGCACCGGCATGGCGCCGAAATATTCCGATTGCGCGAGCGCGTCGAGCGCGCGCGACTTGCCCGCATCGGTGAGTTGATAGCCCATCTCGCCGCCCGAATTGGCGTTGAGCGTGCCGGTCGCCTCGATCAGGCGCTGTTCGCGGCCCATGTCGACGAGATCCTGCGTGACCTGCCGGGGCAGGCAGATCGCCTTGGCAATCTCGCTCACCTCGCTGACATTCTTGCGGAACATGGTCTTGAGGAGAATGTCGCGCATCATGATGACGGGAAGCTGCATCTCGGTGAGCGACTTGGGCGGCGGGGGGGCGACAACGCTTGTGGCTTGCATGTTCATCTGGGGCCTCGCTCCGGGGCTGCTCGTTCATTGAAGGCCGCACCGCCCGTTCATGCGAGCGGGGCGGAAACAAAGCCTCTTTGAAGCGAAGATTGCCCCGGCAAGATGGGCAAATGATGGTGGGCGGGGCGCAGATCGTGGCAAAACCGGGGAAAGTTTGGGGCAAACCGGCAGGGGTGACGGCCCGTTACGGCCTGTCGCACCCGATCGGATTCACGCTGCCACGGGTCGGGGGCAGCGCTTTCGCGGGGTGTCAGTCGACTCCGGTTCGCCGCAACGGACTCTAGCTTCCGTAGAAGATGCCAAGGCCGAGATAGATCGCCAGGGTGGCGCCGAGGCTGAGCCCCATCGGGAAGTCCCAGCGACGGTGCCAGCTTTCCCAGCCCGGGGCGAGGCGGCGCAGGGGTGAAATCCTGATCAGGCGGTGGGTGACGAACGCGGCCAGCAGGTTCGCGGCGAAGAGCGCGAGCAACAGCCGCAGATCACCCAGCGCGACAAAAGGGGCGGCGGCGGCGGCGAACTTGGCATCGCCCGCGCCGACCATGCCGGCCGCATTGAGAAAAATGCCGACCCCCAGCAAGATGACGAGCTGTGACAGGCGCCACAGGAACAGGTCCCATGGCATCAGGAACAGCCCCAGCCCGAGAAAGACCAGCACAAGCGCCATCACGGCCTTGTTGGGAATGCGCATGGTCGCCATGTCGGACCAGGCAACCCAGAGACAAATCGGCCAGACGAGGGGTGCGAACCAGAGCGCGTTTTGGGCCGAAAGATCCATTATTGCCGACAGACCCTAGTTGCTGACGTTCGATTCAAGCGCGCGCAGCGAGCGGACGGCGGCCTCGAAATGCTGGGGATGCGTGTCGATCGCCTCGCGCAGGAGGCCCTTGCCGATCTCGACATCGCCCTGCTTGATCGCGGACATTGCCAGCGTGTGCAGAAGCTCGGCGCGCTCGGTCTGTTCCATCGGCATCACCGGGAGGTTGTAGTTGCGTTGCGCGCCACGGGCCAGGACCATGTTGTTCTTGGCGGTGAAGAGCTTCCTGTCCTGTTTCAGCGCCTCGGAGAACAGGCGTTCGGCCTCGGAATAGTCGCCGCGCGTGAGCTTGGAATAGCCCCAGTTGTTGAGCAGGCCGGCAGGTTTGGTCGTCAGGCCTGCCGCGATTTCATAAAAGCTGTCGGCCTTTTCCCAGTCTTCCTCGGAATCGGCGATCATCGCTTCGAGCCGATAGCGTTTGAAGGTCTCGTGGGTGGGCGGCACCGCATCGAGCGTGGCCTTGGCGCGATCCCAGTCGTCAGTACGAATGAGCGCATCGGCCAGGCCGACCTTGTCCTCGTTGGTGGCGTCCTCCATCTCGACCAGCTTTTCATAGGCCGGGACCGCCTCGGACGGGCGCTTGGCACGGATCAGCGATTGCGCCAGCCCGCGTTGCAGGTCGGTGCGGTCGGGTTGATCATCCGTGGCGCGCTTGAAATAGGTCACGGCCTCGTTGGGATCGGCCACGCTCAGCATGATGTCGTTGAGGTTGCTTTCGTCAACCACGTTGACGTTCTGCATGGCGCGGTTCACCTCGTCGCTATCGGCGTTCTTGTCACATGCCGCGAGGAATGCCGTACCCGACAGGCACAGGAAGAGAATCTTGAACTGGCGCATGTTGCCTGCGTCCTTTTGCTGCCTCGGCCTCGTCTTCTTTTTCCGGTCCCGTTCTCATGGAATCTGGCGGATCAGGTAATCGCTGCTGCCCCGCCGGACCAGTTTGTAGTCTTGTTGCTCACTCTCATCATAATCGGGATTTTCGATTTTTGCGAGGGCCAAGCGCAAATTGTCGCGAATTGAGTCACTTTCGCCATTGTCGAGCGCGTAGGCGCGGCGGAACATCTGGCTCGCCTCGGCGAAATCGCCTTTTTCCATCAGCACCACGCCGAGATTGTTCCAGGCTTCGGGCACGGCCTCGTCGGCGCGGACCGCGCGGCGCAGGAGGGTCTCGGCCTGTCCGAGGCGCCCCAGCCCGAGATTGGCCGAGCCCAGCGCCGCGGTCACGTCGGGGGTGAGGCCCTGTTCGCCGGCCGCACGGGTAAAGGCTTCGAGTGCGAGTTCGTGCTCGCCCGCCTGCATCAGGCGGTTCCCGACGGTGAGCCCGTCCACCGATTCGGCGCGGGGGTCGGCGCCGGGCGCGAAAGGGCCGTCACCGTCGGGCCCGGTCTGCGGCGCGCAGCCCGGGAGCGCGAGCGTCGCGGCAAGCGCGGCCGATGCGATGAAGAGGCGAAGATACGGTCTGCTCATGGTTCCGAACGGGATCGGTGCTGTCGTTGAGTGCCTGTCTACGACAGGATCGCGGCAGTGCTAAGCGATTTTACCGTGCCGGGCGCGGGATTGGCGGTGACCGGCGCGTTACTGCATCACCCGGACGGGGGCGGGCATCGGGATTGTGGAAACTGCGTTTCTGAAACCCCGGTTCGCCCGCCGGCCCGGTCGCGACCCGCCTCAGGGTCCCGCCATGTTGCCCAGCTGGGTGATGCCGTGGACCGACGGACCCACGAGGATGATCAGGAGCGGCGGCACGGTCAGCAGCATCGTGGCCAGCGTCATCTTGGTGGGCAGCTTGTTGGCGGCCTCTTCGGCGCGCATCACGCGCTTGTCGCGCATCTCGCTGGCAAAGACACGCAGCGCGTCCGAGATCGGTGTGCCGAAGGCCTGGGACTGCACCAGCACGGTGGTAAAGCTCGACACGTCCTGCACCCCGCAGCGTTCGGCGAGGTCGTTGAACACGGTCGCCTTGTCCTTGCCGGCCTTCATCTCGAGCGCGACGATTTCGAATTCGTCTGCCAGGGCGGGAAAGGAGGGGCGGATTTCCCGGGCGACGCGGATGATCGCCTGGTCGAGCGACTGGCCGGCCTCGACGCAGACCAGCATCATGTCGAGCGCGTCCGGAAAGCCGTTGGTGATTTCCTCCTCCCGGGCGCCCTGGCGCTTGTTGACCCAGTACTTGGGCAGCAGATAGCCGGCGGCGCCGGGGCCGAGGATATACATGATCGTCTGCTGGGTCGTGGCCTCGGCGCCGGATTTGAACGTGATGAAATAGACCACCCCGAGGGTCAGGAAGAGAATGCCCAGCGCAAATTGCGCGAAGTGGAAATAGCGCACCGCGTCGCGGTCGCGATAGCCGGCCTGCAACAGCTTGAGCTTGATCCCGGCCAGTTCCTCCTCGCTTTTGGGTTCGAGGAACGAGGCGTATTTCGCGAGCTTGTCATTGCGTTGCTTGGCGCGGAGCTTTTCCTTGGACTCGAGCCTGCCGCGGGGTTTCTTCTGTTCCTTCTTGAGCTTTTCGAGCGGGTCCTCGCGCTTGGCGAGAAACATGGGCAGGGTGAGCAGCACCATCACCACGCCCAGCATGCCCACCGCTATCAGCGGGCCCATCGGTCCGAGCGTGTCCACCAGCATATCGTTGATACCTTGCATCGTGAAACCCTTTCGCGGCTCAGACTTTGATATTGGTCAGCCAGCGCATGACGATGAGATTGAGTGTCAGGAAGCCGGCGACGAAAAGACAGGCGGGGATGAACCAGGGATGGTCGAGCACCTCGTCATAGTAGTTCGGATCCAGCACGTTGATCGCGATCAGGGCGACCACCGGGAAGCCCGACAGGAACTTGCCCGACCATTTTGCCTCGGCGGTGATGGCCTTGACCCGACGGAAGAGGCGGAAGCGCGAGCGGATCACCTTGGCCAGGCCGGCGAGAATCTCGGCGAGGTTGCCGCCGGATTGCTGCTGGATGGTGACGGCAACGGCGAGAAAGCGCAGATCCTGAAGGTCGATGCGTTCGGCCATGTCCTTGAGGGCCTCGCCCATGTCGCGGCCATAGGCCGACTCGTCGGCGATGATGCCGAACTCGGTGGCCAGCGGGTCCTTGACCTCTTTCGAGACGATCTGCACGGCCGAGGAGAACGGATGCCCCACCCGCAGCGAGCGCACCATGAGCTCGACCGCGTCGGGGAGCTGTTCCTCGATCATGGCCATGCGTTTGTTGGCCTTGGAACTGACCCAGAAATAGACCCCGCCGACGCCCATCGCGATGGAAAGGGCGGCGCGCAGGGGGACCGCCGTCTCGGTGCCGACGGTCATGCCCAGGAAGGACAGGCCCGACAGCCCCACCATCAGCATGATGAGCTGTCTGGGGGTGAAGGCGATGGCGGCCTTTTGCGCCTGTGAGGCAAGCAGGGAATAGAGCGGGATGGAGCGCGAGCGCATGTGCTGGCTCATCTCCTTGCGCAGCTTTTCCATGACCTCTTCGCGGTTGGTGCCCTTCTGGAGCATTTCGAGCCGGCGGTTGACCCGGCTGTTGAGCGAGATCGACTTGCCGAACACCGTCAGGTAGATGCCCTCGACAAGCACGAGAACACCGATGAAGATCAGCCCGTAGATGATGAGCTCTGCACTGATGGCCATGGGTGTTACTCCGCTGCGATGGGTTCGAAGATCGAGGGCGGCAGGTCATAGCCCCAGAGCCGGAAGCGTTCGGAAAAGTGCGACCGCACGCCGGTGGCCGTGAAATGGCCGATGATCTTGTTTTCGGGGGTGAGGCCGACGCGCTGGAAGCGAAAGACCTCCTGCATCGAGATGACGTCGCCCTCCATGCCGGTGATCTCGGTGATCGAGGTCATCCGGCGCGAGCCGTCCTGGAGCCGGTTGGCCTGCACGATGAGATTGACGGCGGAGGCGATCTGCGATCGCACGGCCTTCAGCGGCATTTCGATGCCGGCCATGGCGATCATGTTCTCAAGGCGCGAAATGCCGTCGCGGGCGTTGTTGGCGTGAATCGTGGTCATCGAACCGTCATGGCCGGTATTCATGGCCTGCAGCATGTCGATCACCTCTTCACCGCGTGTCTCGCCGACGATGATGCGATCGGGGCGCATCCGCAGCGCGTTCTTGAGACAGTCGCGCGGGCTCACCTCGCCCTTGCCCTCGACGTTGGGCGGGCGGCTTTCCATCCGGCCGACATGGGTTTGCTGGAGTTGAAGTTCGGCCGTGTCCTCGATGGTGAGGATGCGTTCGGCATCGTCGATGAACGAACTGAGCGCGTTGAGCGTGGTGGTTTTACCGGAACCCGTCCCGCCCGAGACGATGATGTTGAGCCGGCAGGCCACCGCGGCCTGGAGATAGGCGGCCATCTCCTCGGAGAAGGCACCGAAGCGCACCAGGTCGTCGATGCCGAGCTTGTCCTTCTTGAACTTGCGGATCGAGACCAGCGACCCGTCGACCGCGACCGGCGGCACCATTGCGTTGAAGCGCGACCCGTCCGCGAGGCGGGCGTCGACATAGGGGTTCGATTCATCGACGCGGCGGCCCACGGCCGACACGATCTTGTCGATGATCCGCATCAGGTGGCGCTCATCCTTGAAGGTGATATCGGTCAGCTCGAGACGGCCATCGCGCTCGACAAAGATCTGTTGCGGGCCGTTGACGAGGATGTCGTTCACGCTGTCATCCTGCAAGAGCGTCTCGAGGGGCCCGAGACCCTTGACCTCGAAGTAGAGCTCCTTGTTGAGCTGGGTGCGGTCCTCGCGGTTGAGCACGACCGCCTTCTGGTTCAGCACCTCGTTGGTGATCTCGTTGATCTCGGCGCGCAGATCCTGTTCGGACGCGGTGTCGAGCGCGGCAAGGTTGAGGTTTTCCAGAAGCTCGCGGTGCAGCTCGAGCTTGAGCTCGGCCATGCGTTCCTTGCGTTTCTGTTCCTTGTCGGCGGTGGCAGAGCGGGCCGGGACCGCGGCCTTTTGCCGACGCAGCGAGGCGGGCGCATCGGGTGCGCCCCCGGCGCCCGGCGTGGTTTGCTTTGGCAATTCCGCAATCTTGCCCTTCGGCGCGGCGCCCGCGGGTTTGCCGGGATTTGCGTCTTTCTTGTATCGCGAGAACATCCTGGTCGAGCTCCTCAGGCGGCTTCGGCTTCGTCGCGGCCCAGTTCATGCAGCGATGATGCGAGTTTGGCGATCTCCTTGCGCAGCGGGTTCTTGGCCGCCGCGTTGGCCAGTGGCAGACCGTGATCGGCGCCTTGCGTCACCTGCTTGCCGCCATCGGGAAGTTGCACCTCGATCGAGATATCGAGGCTTTCGGCGAGGCGCTTGACGCGGGACTTGCCGTTGAGATCGGTGAATTTCGGCCCGCGATTGAGCACGTAGCGCAGTTTATCTATCGGCAGTTCCTCGGCCTGGAGCGCGCGCTTGACGCGCAATGCGTTCTGGGCCGAGCGCATGTCGAGTTCGAGCGTGACGAAATAGATCTGGGCGGCGTTCAGTACGGATTCGGTCCATTGCACCATGGTCGAGGGCATGTCGATCAGCACATAATCGAAATGGCGTCGTGCGCGGTCGAGCACGGCGTTGACATCGGTCGAGGAAATGATGTCGAGCGGCAGCATCTCGGAGGGGGCGGTGAGCACCGAGAGCTTGTCCTCGAAGGTCACGAGTGCCTGTTTGAACACGTCGTCATCCATCCCTTCGGTGTCGGACCAAAGCTCGAAGATGGCTTCGCGGCGGGGCAGATCGAGGTCGATGAGGCAGACCCTGGGCGGGTCGGTCTTGTCGATGGTGGCAAGTTCCCACGCAAGGTTGACCGCGAAGGTGGTCGCGCCGGTCCCGCCGGCGAGCCCGTGCACGGCCAGCATCACGCCGTCGCGATACCCGGGGGCGGCGCGGCCGACCGGAGCGGCCGCGGCCTGGGGGGGGGCGACGGGCTCTGGAATCTCGGGCTCCCGCAGACGGTCGATCGCGGCCTGCAACTCGTTCTCGGGAAGCGGATAGGGGACGAATTCGTCGGCCCCCTGGCGCAGGAGCTGATGCAGGGCGGCGGGGCTGACGTCTTCGGCAATCAGGATGACCTTGATGCCCTTCTGCTTGGCGGTCTCGATGATCTCGCCCAGCATGACGAGCTTTTCCTCGTCGCTTTCGTCGATGGCAATGGCAATGAACTCGAGCGCTTCGGCCTCGGGCTGGCTGAAGAAGGCCATGGCCTCGGTGAAACCCAGGTCGCCCCATTGCTCGCCAAGCGCGGCCTCCATGTCCTCGATCAACAGGTCGAAGTTCTGCACGTCGCGACTGATCGTGCAGGCCAAAACCGGGCTGAGATCAGTTTGCAGATTTTCGTTATCCGTCATTGCCTCATGTCCTTTTATGGTCGGCCGTCCGCCTGATGCTCTGGCGGCAGGTTGCAGGGGCTCCCGTCGCCCGGATCGGCCATGCCCCGCGTTATTCGGGGAAGACTCGTTCAACTGGGGGCAATTTCACTGGAAATCGGGGCAACATTAGGGCCAAAAGATCGTAATTGTGCGGTATCATGAGACGATCGCGGCCATTCGGGCGGATCGTTCATGATTTATCACCCACAGCGGCAAGGGCGCGAAGCACACTCTTTTTGTGGTTGTTTTCCCGTGAGATAGGGAGAATCGCCGCGCCCTTGCGCGGCTGGACATCGCAGCCGGCGGCGATGCGATCACGGGGTGGGCGGGATCATTCCGAGGCCTGGAAATCCGAGCCGGAGATGCCGCTCAGCCCCGTGGGCGACGTGGCGCTTTCGACATACTCGCGATAGACCACCTGAGCATATTTTCCGTCCATCACGTTGGGATGGTTTCGCAGGAAGCCCGTCACCTCGGTGACGGCGCGGCGGTTGCGACGGTCGCGGCCTTCGGTGGCGATGACCGGCCTGGTTTCGCCGAAGGACGCGACGGCCTCGAGCCGCGAGCGTGATACGCCCTGGCTGGACAGGAAGGCAACGACGGCCTGTGCTCGGCGCATCCCGAGCTGCTTGTTGTAGGCGTTGGAGCCGGGTTTGTCCGCATGTCCATAGACGCGGAACCGCACTTCGGGGAACTGCCGGATCCATTGCGCCTGCTGGCGCAGCGTGTCGCGGGCTCCGGCATCGAGCTCGGCCGAATCGAAGGCGAAATTGATGGTCGAGGGCACTTCCTTGGAGAAGCGCTTGGCCAATGACACGACGAAATCCTTTTCGCCCGACATGATCTGGGTGTTGTTCATCGTGGCATTGCCGAAATGGCCGCCATCTATGTCCGACCCCGCCTCGCGGAAGAATGATTGCCCTGCGGGGTCATCCGCCGAGCACCCGACGAGCGCCAGAAGCGCGATGGGTGTGATGAGAAGTCTCATGGTCGAATGCCCCTGCATTGCCTCAGTCCATTACATAGCCATAGGAGCCGTTGAAATCCTGCTTGGCCACCTCGCCGGCGGCGCCCTTGGTCGGGCGGCGGGCGTCACGTGCCACGATACCGTTGAGAAAGAGATCCTTCTCGCTTGGCGGCCTGATCCGGTCGGTCGGAAGGGCCAGCGCCTCGCCCCGGGTCGGCGTGACGAGGTGGGCGGTGATGATGATGACCAGTTCGGATTGTTCGCGGCTGTAATCGGCCGAGCGGAACAGAGCGCCCAGAACCGGGACATCGCCCAGCCACGGCACCTGACCGCTCATGTCACGGAAATCGTCCTGGAGGAGGCCGGCGATGGCGAAGCTTTCGCCGTCGCGCATCTCGACCGTGGTCGAGGTTTCGCGGCGGCGGAAGGCATCGACCGAGAAATTGTTGAACGTGGCGCTGTTCGAGGGGTCGATCGAGCTGACCGCGGCGTCGAGTTCGAGGTTGATCAGATCGCCATCGACCACGCGCGGGATGAAGTTCAACTCGACCCCGAAGGGTTTGAACTCGATGGTGACCGTACCGCCCTCCTGCGCGACGGGGATCGGGTATTCGCCACCGGCGAGGAATTTCGCCTCCTGGCCGGAGAGGGCGGTCAGGTTGGGTTCGGCCAGTGTGCGCACGACGCCCTTGGATTCAAGAGCTTCGAGCAGAACGCCGACCTCCACCGAGCCGGCATTGAAGCCGAAAACCATGGCGCCGTTGTTTTCCGACACGTCCGGGACATTGCCGCCAAGGGAATTGGCGATGGCGCCGGAATTGTTGTTGGTGTTGGTGCCGCCGTTCACGCCCAGCCCGCCGCCGAACATGTCGCCGTTGAGCGCAAGCGAGCTGGACAGCGATTTTGACACGGAGCGCTGCATCTCGGCAAAGCGGACCTTCAGCATGACCTGTTGCACGCCGCCGACGCTCATCAGGTTCGATACGCGTTCGGGTGCGTAGCGTTCGGCCAGGTCGAGCGCGCGTTGCAGTTTCTGGGCCGAGGAGACCGTGCCCGACAGCACGATGCCGTCATTGGCGGTGCGCACCTCGATCTTTTCGTCCGGCAGGATCTGGCGCAGGCGTTCCTTGAATTCGCTGATATCGGCCGAAACGCGCACATCGACATTGGTGATGAGCTGCCCGGCGGCATCGAGAATGGTGAGCGTGGTCAGCCCCGGTGCCTTGCCCAGCACATAGATCGTGCGGTCGCTGAGCGAGGAAATATCGGCGATCGAGGGGTTCGCGATGCTGAGTTCGGCAAAGGGAACCTCGCTCTCGACCACGATGGCCCGGTTCATCGGCACGCTCAGGTCGGCCGACGTGCCGCGTTTGACGACTTTGAGTTCCTCCGCCAGCCCGGCGTCGGGCAGATGCGCAAGCCACAGTGCCAGACCCGTCACGGCCGCGGTGAGAAAACTGCTCTTTTTCATAGTGACCTGCCTCTCCGATCACGCCTCGGTTTTGGGGTCTTTGCGCCCTCAATTGTCCGGACAATGCGTCAATTTCGCTTTTTTTGCAATAATCAAAGGCTTCCGTGCCTTCTTTTATGTGGACAACCCGCAACAGGCGGGTGGCCGGGCCGTTGTCATGACAAGGGGGCACCGGTGCGGCACCCCCTTCATATGGTTGATCTTTGTGGCCCAGCCCCATCAGTTGGTGCAGGGTATCGGGATTTCGACCACTTCGCCCCCCTTGCGGGTGCGGATCGTGCATTCCTCTTTTTCGACCGTTTTCTCGGGTTCCGGCGCCTCTACGATGCCCAGAAGGCTGTTCTGGTCGATCTCGATCTGTTCGGAAATGGTGTCGTCGTCGTTGCCGACGAGGGACAGCGAGAGGCGCCCGCTCGACTGGGCCTGTTCCAGCCTGGCCACCTGTTTGGGGCGCACGGCGACGGTGACGGTGCGGGCGATTTTCGCCTCGGCGGCGTCGACATTGGCGGATTGGTCGATGGCGATGATCTTGACCCCGCTCTCGATCATCTTGGTCACCTCGCGGTTCGTCCGTTCGCCCCTGACCTGGCCGGACCAGTAGATATCGACCGTATTGCCCGGCCGCAGGAAACCCGAGACGCCCGAGGCGACATCGACCTTGATCGCGAAGGCGCGCATGCCGCGTTCGAGCAGCGAGGTGATGCCGGCGCTTTCACCCGGCTTGGTCACCTTGACCTCGGTCAGTGCCTCGTTCGGTTCGATGGCGCGCAGCATCACGCGCTGGCGGGTCGGATCGGGAAAGAGCGCGTCCTTGTCATGGAAGGCGCCCTGCGGCTGGAGGTTGGCAGGCCATTTGACCCGGCGCACGTTCTCGGGCTTGACCTCGTCGCCGTATTTCATCGGCTTGTTCGCCACGTAAAGCTCGACCATGTCCGTGGCGCCGCCATTGGCGGCGCGCTGTCGGGCGATCTCGTTTTCGTAGGCGGTGAATCTTTCCTGGATCATGTAGACTGCGAGGCCGGCAAGGCCCAGCCCGGCGATGAGAACGAGTCCGAATACGGCACGCATGATTTACCCTTTCCAATATTTGCACCCGGTCCCGATGGCGAGGGCCGCGGAAGATCGCGAAAACATTCCACGAGTATATGCCGTTGGAATATGGCGAGATTGAGAAATGCGCGTGATGCTCCGGGGGCATTTCGGGGCAGGCCGTGCCGCCCGTCGTGATTGCCGAACGCGCGTTCGCAGGGGCGATGGGATCCCGGTTCCGGAAACCGCCTGGTCTGTGGGGGTCGGTGGGCAAAATCGAAATCCCGCCCCGAAAGGCAGGATTTCCGATCTGGTTGATCTGGCAGGCTGCGCGGATCGTTGGCGCGGGGGGGCGGCGGTCAGAAGGACCGGTCGCTCATGTAATCACCGGTTGCGCCCGCTGTAGTACTCGTGGCGCTTTCCATGAGGCCGTAACCGGCAGCCAGAAGCGTTGCGACAAGTGCGGTGAGTACAACCCAGTCCACCGTGATGGCGCCGCATTCTTCCTTGGTGAAGGATTCTAGATACTGTTTCATGCTCATCATGTCTCCCAAAACGTCAAGTTCGGATCGGTGGCAATCTGGCCTAGGTTGTTGATACCCGGTCTCTTGGTAAAAAGGGGGCCGTTTCCCACCGGGATACGGCCCCCCCTTTTGACTGATCAGGTTGACTGATCAGGTCAGCCAAGCATCATTCTCCGCCGGGGTCTTGGCCTTCGATAAAGGTCGCGGTGTTATCCGTCAGGTCGGTGGCGCCGCCTTCGATCGAGCTGTAGGCGGCCACGGCCAGGCCCACGACGGCTGCGGTCAGGACAACCCAGTCAACCGTGACTGCGCCGTCTTCGTCGTTGTGGAAGTTCTTGAAAAATTTGATCATGGTTCGTCCCTCCAAAGGATCAGTTAAGTTTGCGTAACCTTGGCAGCGAGGTGGTGGGCCGTTTCTCTCTCACTTGGCCCGTCGCCGTCTTGGTATGGTTGTATATAGCCAGTGGATTCGGGCAGGAATTGGGCGTGATTTCAGCATTTCCATTGAATTTCGCAGGCATCCCCCTGTTTACGATTAAGTCATTGAAATCTTTTGGAAAGAAAAATGAAAAAAGTTCTACCGGGCCGATCTTTCGCGGGTTTGCGTGGCAAATGTGGCAAAAATTCCAATGATTTGGCGGTGGATTCTGGCCCGGCGGCGCGTTTTCTGCGATCATGGGCGCAAAGAGAAACGAGGCGGGACATATCGCACCCATGCGAGCGATCATCACGATGACGGCCGTGGCGCTGCTGGGCGGGGCAATGCAGCCCGCGCCGGCCCGTGCCGAGACCCCGCCACCCTTTCCCGAGTTTACCTTCAAGCGGGTGAAACCGCCCAAGCCCGACGCGGACAGGCGGATCACCATCCAGATCGAGCCCGAGGAGCGCGCGGAGACCGAACCCGCGGAGGGGGCGCCCCGCGAACCGGGGGATGCGGCGGTGACGGCAAAGGGGCGTTATGGCTGGTTCTGGGATTCGGTGTCACCCGAGATCGAAGAAAGCGGCCCCGGGCGGCTCGAAGAGGCGTTGGCCCGGATTGCCAACCCGCCCGGCGGGGCCGAGGCGGTGCGGGCGCCAAGGCTTCAAAGCCTGCAGGACATCGCGCGCGCGCAGGGCGCGGACATCCTGCGTGCGACGGTGGGCACCGAGGTCTCGCCGGCGCTGGTTCTGGCCGTGATCGCGGTGGAATCGTCGGGCCGGAACGACGCGGTGAGCCATGCCGGGGCCTCGGGGCTGATGCAACTCATGCCGGCGACGGCGGTGCGGTTCGGGGTGGGTGACGTGTCGTTGTCCGCCGACAATATCAACGGCGGGGTGGCGTTCCTGGATTTCCTGATGAAGGAGTTCGACCGTGACCCGATCCTCGTGCTGGCGGGCTACAACGCGGGCGAGAACGCGGTGAAAGCCCACCACGGCGTGCCGCCCTATGCCGAGACGCGCGATTACGTGCCCAAGGTGCTGGCCGCGTTCCAGACGGCGCGCGGGCTGTGCCGTACGCCGCCGCAACTGCTCAGTGACGGCTGTGTCTTCAATGTCGAGGTGAGGAAAGACGGCTGAGGGCCGGGGCGCAGAGGTGCGCCCGCAGCCCCGTTCAGCGCGTATCCTCAGACGATATGGGCCTCGGTTGCGGCGATCACCTCTTCGCGGGTGACGCCGGGGGCCAGCTCGGCGATATGCAGGCCCTTGTGCTCGACCTCCAGCACCGCGAGGTTGGTGATGATCACATCGACCACGCCCTTGCCGGTGAGCGGCAGGGTGCATTCCTTGAGAAGCTTGGACTCACCGGCCTTGTTGGTGTGGTCCATCACCACGATCACGCGGCCGACCCCGGCGACGAGGTCCATCGCGCCGCCCATGCCCTTGACCAGCTTGCCGGGGATCATCCAGTTGGCAAGGTCGCCCTTTTCGGAGACTTCCATCGCGCCGAGGATCGCCATCGCGATCTTGCCGCCGCGGATCATGCCGAAACTGGTGGCGCTGTCGAAATAGGAGGTGTGGGGCAGCTCGGTGATGGTCTGCTTGCCCGCGTTGATGAGATCGGGGTCTTCGGTGCCCTCGACCGGGAAGGGGCCCATGCCGAGCATGCCGTTCTCGGATTGCAGCGTGACGTGAACGCCTTCGGGGATATAGTTCGACACCAGTGTCGGGATACCGATGCCGAGATTGACATACATGCCGTCCTCAAGCTCTTGCGCGGCGCGGGCGGCCATCTGATTGCGGTCCCATGGCATTTATTCGCTCTCCTTTATCGGCAAAGGGCCGGGGGGTCGTTCGGGGCTGTTATGCAATTCTGGCCAGGTTTTTGCAATGGCCCGGAAATGGGCGAGCGCGTATTCGGCGCTCATGTGGATATGGTCGGCGGGCGCGGGTGCGCGATCGGCCGGCAACGTGGCGGCGCGGGCGAAACGGCGCGGGGTAAAGACCTCGCTGGCGCGCAATTCGGGCGGTTGTGGCACGATCGGGCAAGGCATGTCGCTTGCGGTGGCGGCGAGCGCGCTGTGCCACTGCTCGAAGATGTGCAGCGCGGCGGGATGAAAGGCCAGCGTCGCCATTTTCGAGCTTCCGGGCCGGGCCCGGTCGGTGACGAGAGGCTGGGCCAGGTATGTGAAACGCCCCTGGCCGTCATCACCGAACCATTTCATCAGGCGCCCGGCCGCGCCGGTGACGGCCTGCCGGGTGTAGTCGGCGAAAAGTGCGGGCGAAAGACGGCGCGCCTTGCCGGTTCCGGGCCAGCCCAGGATGTCGAACTCGGCCAGAAGCGCGTTGAGGCCGATCATGGCAAAGGGCTGACCCGCGACGATGACACGGTCCTGCGCGGCAAGGTCGATCTCGGAGGGCAGGGCGGAGTCGTGATCGCCCCGTGCGCGCAGCCAGCCGTCATCGCCCAGGTCCGCCGAGCGCAGGTCATGCCGCGGAAAGGCGAAAAAGGACAATTCAACCGTCGGAAACGCGGCGCGGATTGTCTCTGCCGCCTCGGCATAGGCGCCGATATGGGAATTCCCGATGATGGCCACCCGGATCATTTGCGGAACGCCTCGAGCAGGATCTCTTCGCAGGCGACCTCTTCGGCGGTCTTGCCGGTGTCGGGCGCTTCGGTCGGCGGGGGGGCGGTTTCGGGGGCAGGGCCGTCGCCATGGGCCATGGCAAACACGCCCAGAACGGTATCGACGCCGGTGGCCGACGGATCGCGCCTGTTGCGGGCGAAATGGGGGCCACCGGCGGCGGTTGTGGTGATGATTTCGTAAGCGGGGAAATAGTCGAAATCGGGATCTTGCGCCTCCAGCACGCCGCAGACCGCGCGCAGCACCGATTTGGAGTAGGTGGTGGCCACGCCCACATGCGCGTCGCTTGCAGTGGCGGTGAGCGGCACGGGCGAGACGGTCAGCAGGATTCGGACCGGATATCCCGCCGCGTGCAGAAGATCGCGGCTGGCGCAGAGATCAGCCAGAACCTCGGGGTAGGTGAAATTGTGGAATGTCACCGTATCGGGATCGAATTGCCCGGCCACGGTGCCGGGCGCGGTGGGCAGGGCAAGGCCGGTGGCGCGGTCGATCCAGCATTCGGTCAGGCCGAGCGTGAAGATCAGAACGTCGGTTTCGGCCAGCACCCCGCGCACGCAGGCCAGATGGTCGCGCCGCGCCTCCTGCACCAGGTCGGCACTGTCGAGCCCGTGCGGTTCGACCGTGGGGCGCAGCGCGTCGAAGACCCGCCCGTCGCGAGTCCAGACCGGTGCAGGGCGCGGGGTGTCCGAAAGCGCGTCCTCGATGAGTTGGCGCAGCTGCCGGGCGGTGTAGATGTTGCCATAGCGCGCCGAATAGATGTTGTAGCCATAATCGCGGGCGAGTGAGGCCGGCAGAAGCCGCCCCGTGCCTTCACCCTGAAGCACGTTCCAGCCGGCGCGCGTGAGCGTGCGGTGCAGGTGCTGGGCAAAGCAGCTTCCCGCGGTCATCAGGCGTGTTTGCGGTGTGAGGTCGAATTTCGGGCGATAGAGCGCGGCGACGGTTGCCTCGTCGGGTGCGCGCATGGCCGAGCGCCAGAAGGCGGCGCGCGGGAGGTCCGCGTAGGGGGAACGCCGGCCTGCGGGGCGGCGGGCCATGATCAGCCGTCTTTCTGTTCGAGCGTCCTGGCGATGCGGCGCAGCGAGGCCGCGTTCAATTCGGCCGCTTCGAGATGGATCATGGCGGTGGCGAGTTGCAGCGTGAGCGTGGATTGCTCCTTGGCCGCCTCGATGCCGAAGGTGTCGAGCACGATCCGCTTGGAGCGGCGGATGTAGTCGCTTGTCCGTTCCTCGATCAAATCGCCGCGGCGGTTGAGGGCCTCATCGCGATCCATCTATTGCGCCTCCATCAGGCTGCCGGGCGGGTGGTGCGCTTTTCGATGCGCTTTTCGTGTTCGCCCTGGATCAGGCGGTGCACGTAGATGCCGGGCAGGTGAATCTTGTCGGGGTCGAGCGTGCCGGGTTCGACGATCTCTTCGACCTCCATTACGCAGATGCGTCCGCACATGGCGGCGGGCGGGTTGAAGTTGCGCGCGGTCTTGCGGAAGATCGCGTTGCCGGTGGTGTCGGCCTTCCACGCCTTGACGATGGAGAGATCGGCGAAGATGCCTTCCTCCATGATATAGGTTTCGCCGTTGAAATCCTTGTGTTCCTTGCCCTCGGCGATCTGGGTGCCGACGCCGGTCTTGGTGTAGAAGCCCGGAATGCCCGCCCCGCCTGCGCGCATCCGCTCGGCCAGCGTGCCCTGGGGGTTGAATTCAAGCTCGAGCTCGCCCGAGAGATACTGGCGCATGAACTCGGCATTCTCGCCGACATAGGAGGCCATCATCTTTCTCACCTGCTTGGTTTGCAGCAGGATACCAATGCCGAAATCGTCCACGCCCGCGTTGTTCGACGCGAAGGTCAGGTTCTTGACCCCGGCGTCGCGGATCGCGTCGAGCAGAAGTTCGGGGATGCCGCAAAGGCCGAACCCGCCGGCGGCGATCAGCATGTCGTCATGCAGGATGCCATCGAGTGCGGCGGCGGCATTGGGATAGATCTTGTTCATCGGAAACTCCCTCTCGGTGCTTGGCCCGTATGTGACGCGCGTGTGCGGGGAAGTCAATATCGCGGGATCGGAACCGGGCCGCGTCAGGCCGATGTGCGGCCATGTCCGGTGACGCGGCGCAGGACAAAGCAGATGAGCAGCGCCAGCCCGGTATAAGGAAGGGCCGCGAGAACGAGTTGCGTGGTGGCATAGGAGGTCTGAGCCTCGCCCTCGCCCATCTGCGCCAGGAGGCTGTTGCCGCCGCGCACGAGGCCAACCACCGTGCCTGCCAGGAACCAGAGAGAGTATTTGCCGAGCATCCTGTCGCTCTCCGTCTCGTTGTCACGGCTTCAGGGACTAGGCGCGGAACGTGGCCGGAATGGGGCGAGGGCGGGCAGGAAAAGTGAAAACACGGTGCGACCGGTTCAACGCGCCGTGCATCGCCGGCAGCCCTCGGCCGATGCGAAGAACCGAAAAACGCGCAGGCACGCTCAGATGATGCGCACCTGTGTGCCGATCGGAGAGATCGCGAAGAGCTCCTCGATCTTCTCGTTGTAAAGCCCGATGCAGCCGTCGGACGACTTGCGCCCGATCTTGCGCGTGTCGTGGGTGCCGTGGATGATATAGGCGGGCCAGCCGAGATACATCGCATGGGTGCCGAGCGGATTGTCCGGGCCGGGCCCGATAGGCTCCCAATCGGGGAAACGTTCCTTCTGCGAAGCGGTCGGGGTCCAACTCGGGCCGACCTTCTTGCGCACGATCTCGGTATAGCCGCGCTTGGTGAGTTCATCCGTGCGCGGAACGGAGGTGGGATAGAGGCGGTAGTCGCCATCCTTGGACCAGTAATGCAGGGCGCGCGAGACGGTGTCGCAGAGAATCGCGGCCTCGCCGATCGTGTCGAAATGATCGCGCCAGTCCTGGGCCGTGAAGGACGAGGTGTTGCGTCGTGTCACCTCGGGGGAAACCTCGATCTCGGGAGGCTGGTCCTGCGCGCGCAGGATGGCCGGGAGAAAGAGACCGGCGCCCGTTCCATAGATGAAGCCGCGCCGCGTTGTTCTGCTACGTGTCATCTGACTGCTCCTGATCGGCTCGTCCGCAAGGTAAATCGCCAAGGCTTGATATCAGGTGGCGCTCGCCGAAGGCCAGTCACATCCGCGTGTTGAAATGTGAGGCACGATGTGTTGACGATCAGGCGCGGCCAGGGCGCTACCCATTGGCGGCCTTGGGTGTGGCGCCGGGCTTTTTCCCGGCGGTGGTTTTCTTTGCCTTGGCTTTCGCGCCGCCCTTTTTCCCGGCTTTCTCGTCGATCAGGGCGACGGCCATGTCCATGGTCACGGCTTGCGGGTCGGTGTCCTTGGGCAGGGTCGCGTTGATCTTGTCCCATTTCACATATGGCCCATAGCGCCCGTCGAGCACGTTGACCGGGCCGCCCTTGTCGGGATGATCGCCCAGTTCCTTGAGCGGCTTGGCCGCCGCCCGCCGGCCGCGGCCCGGATTGGCGCGCTTTTCGGCGAGCAATTCGACCGCGCGGTTCATGCCGATCTCGAAAACGTCCGACTGTTCCTTGAGGTTGGCATAGACAGGCTTGGCCTCGTCGGGGCGCTGGTGCATCACGAAGGGGCCGAAGCGGCCGAAATTGGCGAGAATCTCGCCGCCTTCGGGGTGATCGCCCACCTTGCGCGGCAGGCTCAGGAGAGTGAGCGCCTTTTCCAGCGTCATCTCGTCCTTGGACCAGCCCTTGGGCAGCGAGGCGCGGGGCGGCTTCTTGTTCTCCGGGGTCGGTTCGCCGCGCTGTACGTAAGGGCCGAAGCGTCCCGACTTGAGCCAGATCTCGTCGCCCTGGTCCTCGCCCAGAAGCCGTTCGTCACCATCGGCGCCCTCGCCCGCGATGGGGCGGGTATAGGTGCATTCGGGGTAATTGCCGCAGCCCACGAAGCCCCCGGTGCGCGAGGTCTTGAGATGCAACCGCCCCTGTCCGCATTTGGGGCAGATGCGCGGATCGGAGCCGTCCTCGCGCGGCGGGTAAAGCTGATCGGCAAGCGCTTCGTCGAGCACGTCGAGCACCTGGGTGATGCGCAACTCGGATGTTTCGGCGATGGCGGCGGAGAAATCGCGCCAGAATTGCGCCAGCACGGCCTTGTAGTCGCGTTGACCCGCGCTCACCTCGTCGAGCTCTTCCTCGAGCTGGGCGGTGAATTCATAGCCCACGTATTTGCGAAAGAAGTTCAGCAGGAAGATGGTGACGATCCGACCCTTGTCCTCGGGGATGAGGCGGTTCTGTTCCTTGCGGACATATTCGCGCTCCTGGATCGTGGTGACGATGCTGGCATAGGTCGAGGGGCGGCCGATGCCGAGCTCTTCCATGCGCTTGACCAGTGTCGCCTCGGTATAGCGGGGCGGGGGCTGGGTGAAATGCTGTTCGGAGGCGACATCGCGCTTGGTGGCGGCCTCACCTTCGGTGACCTGGGGCAGGCGGCGGTCGTCCTCGTCGACGACCTGATCGTCGCGGCCCTCTTCATAGACCTTGAGGAAACCCTCGAAGAGGACGACCTGACCGGTGGCGCGCAGCTCGACCTGGTTGTCGCGGCTGGCAATGGTGACGGTCGTGCGCTCAAGCCGGGCGCTTTCCATCTGGCAGGCCAGCGTGCGTTTCCAGATCAGGTCATAGAGCCTGCGCTGATCGGTGTCCTTGAGTTTGAGCGCATCGGCATCGGCGGCCATGTCGGTGGGGCGGATACATTCATGCGCCTCTTGCGCGTTCTTGGCCTTGTTCTTGTAGATACGCGGCTTTCCGGGCACGAATTCGGCTCCGAAGCGTGCCGCGATCGCATCGCGCGCGGCGCTGACCGCCTCGGGGGCCATGTCGATGCCGTCGGTGCGCATATAGGTGATGTGCCCGGCCTCGTAGAGGCGCTGGGCGGCGGACATCGCCTGTCGCGCGCCCATGCCGAACTTGCGGCTGGCCTCTTGCTGAAGGGTCGAGGTCATGAAGGGCGGGGCGGGGTTGCGGCTGGCGGGTTTGGCTTCGACCGACTTGACGGTGAGGTCGCGGCTCTCGACGGCCTGAACCGCAAGCTCGGCCTGGGTCGCGTTCTCGATGTCGAACTTGTCGAGCTTCTTGCCGGCGAGGACGGTCAGCCGGGCCTCGTATTCCTGGCCACGTGGGGTGACGAGGTTGGCCTTGACGGACCAGTATTCGCGGGGGGTGAATGCCTCGATCTCCATCTCGCGTTCGACGATGAGGCGCAGGCAGACCGATTGCACCCGGCCCGCGCTGCGTGCGCCGGGCAGCTTGCGCCAGAGCACCGGCGAGAGGTTGAAGCCGACGAGATAATCGAGCGCACGGCGCGCGAGATAGGCATCGACCAGGGGCTGGTCGATCTGGCGCGGGTTCTGCATCGCTTCGGTCACGGCCGATTGGGTGATGGCGTTGAACACCACCCGGCTGACCGGCGTGTCCTTTTTCAACGCGCGTCGCTTGCGCAGGGCTTCTTCGAGGTGCCAGCTGATCGCCTCGCCCTCGCGGTCGGGGTCGGTGGCGAGGATGAGCTCCTGATCGTCCTTGAGCGCGTCGGCGATGGCCTTGACATGTTTGCGGCTGTCGGCGCCGATCTCCCATTTCATGTCGAAATCGTGGTCTGGATCGACCGAGCCGTCCTTGGGCGGCAGGTCGCGCACATGGCCATAGGATGCCAGCACGGTGTAATCCTTGCCAAGATACTTGTTGATGGTCTTGGCCTTGGCGGGGGATTCCACAACGACAACTGGCATTTAATTCCTTTCGACTCGACCGCGCCTCTATGGCGGCGGAACATGGGTTGGGGAAGGGGGTATTGTCAATGCGTCGTGAAAGCCCCAGTCTTTCCGCATCGTTTTGCCCGGCTTTCGGGTGTCTCACCACTACGAAGGGAAACGCGATGCGGATCATCATCGGGTTGATTGTCGGGGTCATGCTGGGCATTGGTGGGCCGATACCGGATGCGCGGGCCGATTTCGTCGAGCCCGCCCGCGGCAGCGAGACGCGCAAGGCGCTGATGGATGCGCTGCGCCCGCATGCCGAATGGGTGCTGGGCCGCCCGGTCGAGTTCGTGGTGCACGAGTTGCGGCTGGCCGATGGGCAGGGCCTGCCGTTCGCTGTGGCTTTTGCCAGCGTCCAGGCGCAGCGTCCAGGGGGCGGCGCGATCGACATTCGCACGACACCCGGTTTCCTGCGCGGCGAGATCATGGCAGAAGTGATGGACGCCAGCAGATTGCAGGCCCTTTACCGCAAGGTGGGCGATACATGGGTGGCGGTGCATTGGATGATCGGCGCGACGGATGTGTGGTATGCGGACCCGGAGTTCTGTGCCGATTACTTCGCCGTGCTGCCCGAGTTCTGTGCGGGCTGAGCCGGGGTGGATGCCGCAAGGCTGAGCAACCCGCCGGATTGACGATTGATCCGCCCCTCGAGTTCGAGATCGACGAGTACGGGGGCCACCGTGTTGGCGGGGGCGCCCAGGTCGCGGATGAGCTGATCCTCGGCCAGGGGGGAGGGGCCCAGCCGGTCGAGGATCATCCGGTGCAGTTTCGCGGTGTCGCGCAGGCTGCGCTTTTCCGGCGGTGGTGGAGGAATGTCGGCGGGAAGCGGCATTTCGGCCTGTTGCGGTTCGGGTGCGGCCGCGGCGAGCGGGCTCAGCGCCTCGACCACGTCGGCGGCGTCGCGCACCAGCCGCGCGCCATCGCGGATGAGCATGTTGCAGCCCGCCGCGCGGGCGTCGAACGGGTGGCCGGGCACGGCCAGCACCTCGCGCCCCTGGTCGAGCGCACATTTCGCGGTGATGAGACTGCCAGATTTCGCCGCCGCCTCGGTCAGAACGACGGCCTTGGCCAGACCCGAGATGAGCCTGTTGCGGCGCGGGAAATGCCGGGCCTGCGGGACCGTGCCCATGGGCATTTCCGACAGGCGCAAGCCGGATCTGTCGATCTCGGAGGCCAGCGCGGTGTTCTCGGAAGGATAGACCACATCGACCCCGCCCGCCATCACCGCGACGGTTCCAGTGGCAAGGCTGGCCTTGTGCGCGGCGGTATCGATGCCGCGCGCCAGCCCCGAGACGATTACATAGCCCCTTTTCCCCAGGTCGGCGGCCAGGGCGCGGGCCATGCGCCCGCCCAGGGACGAGGCGTTGCGCGCGCCCACAAGCGCGATCATCGGGCGCGTGAGCAGCGACGGATCGCCCTGTGCCCAGAGGATCGGCGGCGGGTCGTCCAGGTCGAGAAGCTGTGCGGGATAGCCGGTGTCACCGATACAGATCATTCGCGCCCTTGCCTTGTGCGCCTGGCGCATCTCGGCCACGGCCACGGTTTCGGGGCAGGGTGTGTAATCGTCCATCCCTGCCTCCCGCGCCACGCGGGGCAGCGCCCCGAGCGCGGCGGCGGCGTTGCCATGTTCGGCCATAAGCCGGTAGAAGGTGGAAATGCCGACCCGTCGCGAGCGCAGCAGGCGAAGCCACGACACCCGATCATCTTCCGTGGTGGGTGGGAGTGGGGGGTGAGTGGAAGGATGATTGCCTTCGGACATCGTGACTCCGCCTTGCTACGAGATCATCTCTAGCGCACGGATGGTTAACGCCCGGTAAACCGATCCGGTCCGAGCGAGGTTTTGTCGATCAGCCGCGCAGGACAGCGCCGGGATTCATGATGCCGTTGGGATCGAAAACCTGTTTGATCTGTCGCATCAGCGCCAGCTTGACGGGATCGCCATAGCGCTCCAGGTCACCCGTCTTGAGCCGTCCGACGCCATGTTCTGCACTGAACGAGCCGCCCATGTCGGCGGTGATGTCATGGATCAGGCGCTGCAGCTTTTCGCCGGCACCGGGATAGTCGTCGCGGCTGCGCCCGCGGCCCGGAAACACATTGTAATGCAGGTTTCCATCGCCCAGGTGCCCGAAACAATTCGTTCGGAAGTCGCCCAGACCGGACAGCGCGGCATCGGCGCGGGTGATGAAGCCGGGCACCTCGGAGAGCGGCAGCGAGATGTCATGCGATGAGATCGAGCCGATTCGGCGATTGGCCTCGGGCAGTTGTTCGCGCAACTCCCACAGCGCGTCGCGCTGGGCCAGCGATTGCGCGATGGTGCCGTCGCTGACGAGCCCGGCCTCAAGTGCTTCGGCAAAGAGCGCCTCCAGCGTCTCTGCGGGGTCAAGGCCGCGGGGCAGGCCCAGTTCGACGAGAACGCACCAGTCGGGATCATCGGCAAAGGGCTGGCGCATCTCGGGCATGACCTCGCGCAGGAAGCCAAGGCCCGCGCCGCTGATCAGCTCGAAGGCGCTGACCGATTCGCCGACGCGCTCGCGCGCCATGGCCAAGAGATCGAGCGCCGCGGCGGGGCTTTCGACAACGAGAAGGGCCGTGCCGGTGGCGGCTGGAACCGGGGCGAGTTTCAGGGTGGCGGCGGTGATCACGCCCAACGTGCCCTCGGAACCGATCAGGAGATCGCGCAGGTCATAGCCTGTGTTGTCCTTTCGCAGGCGCGAGAGCGTGTTCATCACCCGCCCGTCGGGCAGCACCGCCTCGATCCCGAGGCAGAGTTCGCGGGTATTGCCATAGCGCAGCACATTGACCCCGCCCGCGTTGGTGGCAAGGTTGCCCCCGATCCGGGCCGAGCCTTTGGCCGCGATCGAGAGCGGGAAAAGCCGGTTTTCGCGCGCCACCGCGTCGTGGATGTCCGACAGGATCGCCCCGGCCTCGACAATGGCGAGGTTTTCCCGTGGATGGATCGCGCGAATCGCGGTCATCCGTTCGAGCGACAGGAGCATAGGCGCCGGGCCATCGGGCATGACCTGCGCGCCGACAAGGCCGGTGCCGCCGCCATAGGGCACGACCGGCACGCGCGCGTCATTCGCGGCGGCAAGGGCGACCGAGACCTCTTCGACCGATGCGGGGGCGACCACCACCCCGGCCTGCCCATGCCATTTGCCGCGCGGCTCTTCGAGGTAATGCGGTGCGACCGGGCGCAGGGCGCGGTCGGGCAGGAGCCGGGCGAGCGTGGCGCGAAAGCTGTCATCGACGGGGTTGAGCATCATGGCACAAGTCTTACGCGCGCCCCGTGTGCGCGTCGAGACGCGACGTGCCGTCCTCCTGATCTCAATCGGTGTCGCGCAGATAGCGGGGCATGAGGACATGCACCGTGGGGCGCGCGGGCAGGTCGCGCAGCGAGACGGTGAGGTTGGATTCGCCGCTGCGCACGATGTCGAACTCGTCGCGCATCCCGTCGATGAATCTCTGGAGCGTGGTATCGCCGAACCAGTGCATGGGGATCACCACCGAGGATTTCAGCTTCTTGAGGATGCGAATCATCGTCGGCTGATCGACGGTATAGCCGCCATCAACCGCGGCCATGACCACGTCGAGCCGTCCGAGCGCGGCATATTGCGCCGGGTTGGGTTCGTGATGCAGGTGGCCCAGGTGGCCGATACACAGCCCCTCGACCTCGAACACGAAGATCGAGTTCCCGAAGGGTTCGGACCCGCCAGCGCCCGAGCGGATATCGGTGGGCACGTTGCGCACTGCCATGTCACGATATTCGAGATAATGATCGACGCCCTCGCCGAATTCCTCGCCCCAGCCCCTGAGCACATGGGGAATGGCCGGGTCGGGATTGGCGGTCCAGTGGGTGCCATGGGCGTGGTTCATGGTGACGATATCGGGAATCAGCGTGGTGTTGCCGATATTGCCCGTGAAATCGGTGACGGCGTTCACGCCCGCGGGTGTCTGGATCAGGAAGGAGGCATGGGCGATGTAGCGGATGCGCACCGCGTGATCGGAGACGGGGTCACGAAAACCGGCCTTGTGCAGGTATTCGAGGCCGGGGGCGGCATCGGCGATGGCGATGCAATGGCTGGGCGTGCGGGTCTGGGCCTGCGCGGCAGGGGCAAGAAGGACGAAAGAAAGGGCAAGGATCAATCGCAGCATGACGGCAGTCTAGCAGCTTTGCGGTGAAATCAGTTGACGTTTCGGTGAGCAGGGAGTGCCGGTTCCCGCCCGTAGTCAGCCCGCCTCGGTGCGTCCGCGCCGGTCGCTGCGAAGCGCGGCATAGAGAACATGGGTCCGCCAGCGCCCGTTGATCTGAAGATAGCTTTGCGCGACGCCCTCGTATTTGAAGCCCGATTTTTCGAGCACCGCGCGCGAGGCGGTATTCTCGGGGAGGCAGGCGGCCTCGATCCGGCTGAGGTCCATGCGGTGATAGGCGTGGTGCACCACGGCCTCGATCGCCTCGCGCATGTAGCCCTGTCGGGCAAAGTTCTCGCCGACCCAGTAGCCCAGGGTGCCCGCCTGGGCCGGGCCGCGGCGGATATTGTCGAGCGTGATCGCCCCCACGAGCGCATTATCGGCGCGCCGCAGCATGAAGAGGGGCAGCGCCGTGCCTGCCCCGATCGACCGTTGCGCCCAGTAGACACGGTTGGTGAAGGCGCGGCGGCTGAGATGGTCATGCGCCCAGGCCGGCTCCCATGGTGTCAGGAACGCCTCGGACATGCGGCGCAGTCCGGTCCAGGCGTTGAAATCGGAATGCGTGGGCGCGCGCAGGGTCAGGCGGTCGGTTTCGATCCGCAGCTTGCGGTGCACCCGCGAGAGCATCACGCAGCGCGCCTTTGCCGGTCGAGCGTGGCCAGGTCGGGCGTACCTGCAACCGGCCCGTAGAGCGCCATCACCGCCCCCGCCTCGCCGATCATGCGACCGGCAAAATCGCGTACGCCGGCACGGGTCACGGCGTCGATCTTCTCGACCACCTCTTCGGGTGTCGGCACGGTGCCCCAGATCTGGACCATGCGCGCCATGCGTTCGGCCCGGTTCGAGGGGCTTTCAAGCCCCATGAGAAGCCCCGCGCGCATCTGGGCGCGCGCGCGTTCGATTTCTTCTTCGCTCATGTCGTCGGCGGCGCGGCGCATCTCGTCGATGGTGATGCGCGCGAGGTCGGGCATCTGCTCGCCGCTCGTTCCGGCATAGATTGTTATCAGCCCGGCGTCGGAATAGGCCCCGGCCGAGGCGAAGATCGTATAGCAAAGGCCGCGTCTTTCGCGGATTTCCTGAAAGAGGCGCGAGGACATGCCTCCACCCAGCGCGTTGGCATAGACCTGAGCGGTGTAAATCTCGGGATCGAGATAGTCCGGCGCCTCGAACGCCAGTGCGAGATGGGCCTGTTCGAGCGGCTTTTCCTTGCGGAACTCCCCGCCTGCGAATTTCGCTGGCTGGATCAGGCCGGGTTGCGCGGGTGCAAGCTGCCCGAAGAGCGTTTCGGCCTGACGCACGAGCGCGTCGTGATCGACGTCGCCCGCGGCGGCGAGGATCATGTTGCCGGGCGCGTAATGTTCGGCCACGAAGGCGCGCAGATCCTCGCGCGAGAAGCCGCGCACCCGGTCCGGCGGGCCGAGGATGGTGCGGCCGATGGGCTGGTCGGGATAGGCGCGTTCCTGGAGCCAGTCGAAGATCACGTCATCGGGCGTGTCGAGTGCCTGGCCGATCTCCTGAAGGATCACGCCGCGCTCGATGCCGATCTCTTCGGGAGCGAAGACCGGGTTCAGGAGGATATCGGCGATCACGTCGAGCGCGAGGCCCACGTCCTGCCCCAGAACCCGGGCGTAATAGGCCGTCGCCTCGCGCGAGGTATAGGCGTTCATGTAGCCCCCCACATCCTCGATCGCCTCGGCGATCTGGAGCGTGGAGCGTCGTGCGGTGCCCTTGAAGGCCATGTGTTCGAGAAAATGTGCGATGCCGTTCTGGTCTTCGCGTTCGTTGCGGCCGCCGGCGGTGATCCAGAGGCCGACCGAGGCGGATTGCAGCCCCGGCATGCGCTCGGTCACGATGCGAAATCCGTTGGAAAGGGTGGTGATCTGGACAGTCACGGTCGGCGGCGCTCCTCGATCAGGGTTTCGATTTCGGTCAGGTCGTTCTCGACCCGGGTCACGCGCTCGGGGCGGTCGAAAAGGTCGGCCATGTGCGCGGGCAGGGGCGGGCGGATGCCGGTCGCCTCTTCGACAGCATCCGGGAATTTGGCCGGATGCGCGGTGGCCAGCGTGATCATCGGCGTGGAGGGATCACGCATTTCCTCGGCCACCTTGACGCCTACGGCAGAATGGGGACAGAGAAGTTCGCCCGTTGTCCGCTGCAACCGCGCGATGGTGGCGCGGGTCTCGTCCTCGGAGGCACGGCCGCTGTCATAGACCTCGCGCAGGGCCTGGAGCGCGCCCTGGCTGACGCTGAACCCGCCCGCCTTCAACTCATCCATGAGTTGCGCCACGGCGGCGCCGTCCCGCCCATATGCCTCGAACAGGGCGCGCTCGAAATTCGAGCTGACCTGGATGTCCATCGACGGGCTGATCGAGGGCGCCACGCCGTCGGGACGATACTCGGCGGACGAAAGGCAGCGGTGCAGGATGTCGTTCTGGTTGGTGGCCACGACCAGCCGGTCGATGGGCAGGCCCATACGCTTTGCCAGATAGCCCGCGAAGATGTCGCCGAAATTGCCGGTGGGCACGGTGAAACTGACCGACCGGGCGGGGGCACCGAGCGACACGGCCGAGGTGAAGTAATAGACCACCTGCGCCAGCACGCGGGCGAAGTTGATCGAGTTCACCCCTGCCAGCCCGACCCTGTCGCGAAAGTCGAAATGGTTGAACATGTCCTTCACACGGGCCTGGCAATCGTCGAAATCCCCGGTCACGGCGAGGGCGTGGACATTGGCCTCGGTGGGGGTGGTCATCTGGCGGCGCTGCACTTCGGAGACGCGGCCATGCGGGAAAAGGATGAAGACATCGACATTGTCGAGCCCCCTGAACGCCTCGATCGCCGCCGACCCGGTGTCGCCGCTGGTGGCGCCGACGATGGTGACGCGTTGGCCGTTGCGCTCCAACGCTGCCTGAAACATCTGGCCGATGAGCTGCATCGCGAAATCCTTGAACGCGAGCGTCGGGCCGTGGAAGAGTTCGAGCAGGAAATGCCCCGGGGCAAGCTGCACCAGCGGCGCACGGGCGGCGTGGTTGAAACCGGCATAGGCGCGGGCGATTATTCCGCGGAACGCGTCGTCGGTGAAGGCGTCGCCGATGAAGGGGCGCATGATGCGAAAGGCGCATTCCTCGTAGGAAAGCCCGGCCAGCGCCGCGATCTCGCCCGTCGTCAGGGACGGAATGGCCTCGGGCAGGTAGAGCCCGCCGTCGCGGGCAAGGCCGGTGAGCATCGTGTCTTCGAAATCCAGCACTGGGGCGGTGCCGCGGGTCGAGATGTAGTTCATCGGCTGCCTTTCCTGGCGGTCGCGCGGCGGCGGAAGAGAAAGTAGAGCGTCATTACCACCCAAGTTACGGCCAATCCATACCATGTGAGCAGGTATTCCATGTGCCGGTTGGGGATGCCGGATGTGTCGGTCGGCAGGGGAGTAATGGCGGGGTCGGGCGGGTCGATCGTGCGCGCGACGACCAGCGTTTCCTCGGTGTCGAGGGCGTCGGCCAGCGGTGGGACGTCACGCGCATACCAGATGTTGGCCTCGCGGTCGTTCTCGGGGGTGTAGCTGTCGGTCTCGTCGGGCCAGTAGAGATTGCCGTCGATCGTGACATCCCGGGATGGGCGGGGCGTGTCCTTGTCGCCCAGGCGGATGAAGCCGAGATCGACGAGAACGCGGCGGCCCTCTGTCTCGAACGCGCGAATGACGCGATAGCCTGCCCCGAGGTCGCGGGTGGAGACGAGAACGTGGATTTCGGGCCCGGTGAGGCGCCCCTTGGTGGTGACGGCGAGAAAGCGGTCGGCCTGCGGATCAGGTGCAGCGGGGATGGCGACGGGGGCGGCGCCGATGCGGGCCTCTATTTCGGCCAGATACGACTCTTTCTCGGCCAGGCGCCGGACCTGCCAGTTGCCCAGGCTGATGAAGAGCACCAGCACGGCGGCGGAAAAGATCAGGAAGGGCAGGTTGCGGCGCAAGGGAGCCTCGGGAAAAGCGGGTGTGTCGCGGGGTCGGGTTCTAGCCCGGATTGGATCGGTGGCCAAGAGGGGTGGGCGGGCCACGAGGCCCCTCTGTCAAAGCAAACGCCCCGCTGTCAGGGCGGGGCGTCCGGTAGCTTTCGTGCATGTGCGGCCGTGGCTCAGGCGCCCCAGATATAGATCGAGGCGAAGAGGAAGAGCCAGACCACATCGACAAAGTGCCAATACCAGGCCGCGGCCTCGAAGCCGACGTGACTTTCCTGCGTGAAATGCCCGGCCATCAGGCGGAACAGGCAGACCGCAAGGAAGATCGTGCCGATGATCACGTGGAAGCCGTGAAAGCCGGTGGCCATGAAGAAGGATGCGCCATAGATGTTGCCGGCAAAGCCGAAGGCGGCATGGCTGTATTCATAGGCTTGCAGGATGGTGAAGAACACGCCCAGAACGATCGCGATCACCAGGCCCCATTTCATGTCTTCGCGGTTGTTTTCATGGGCCAGTGCATGGTGTGCCCATGTCGCAGCCATCCCCGAGCACAACAGGATCAAAGTGTTGATCAGCGGCAGGTGCCAGGGATCGAAGGTCTCGATGCCGGCGGGGGGCCATTGGCCGTCGACCATCGGGCTTTCGGGACCCATCGGGTAAAGTGCGTGCTTGAAGAAGGTCCAGAACCAGGCCGCGAAAAACATCACTTCCGAGATGATAAAGAGCACCACGCCATAGCGCAGGCCGATCTTCACCACCGGGGTATGGTCGCCGACATTGGATTCGGCCACCACGTCGGCCCACCAGCCATACATGACGTAACAGGTGAACACGAAACCGATGATCATGATCCAAGCGGTCACGTCATGCATGTAGAGCACCGCCCCGAAGAGCATGATGAACCCGGCCAGCGCGCCCAGCAGGGGCCAGATGGAGGGGTTCAGGATGTGATAGTCGTGGTTCTTTTCGTGCGCCATTTTTACCCTCGTCGTGTTCCCTTGCGGGAGGCTTATTGATCAGTTCAGGTTGCTTTGTTCCGACTGCGTGTCAAGCGCGGCTTGTGAGTCCTCGGCCTCGCTTTCGGGCAGGTCGATTTCGTAGAAGGTATAGCCCAGCGTGATGGTGTGGACGTGTTTCGCGTCGCGGTCATCAACGATCTCGGGATCGACGAAGAACGTGACCGGCATCTCGACCCGTTCGCCCGGTTGCAGCACCTGTTCGGTAAAGCAGAAGCATTCAATCTTGGAGAAGAAACCGCCGGCATCATAGGGCGTGACGTTATAGCTGGCCTGTCCGGCGATTGGCCGGTCGGTGGGGTTGTAGGCTTCGTAGAAAGCAAGCCCGGTTTCACCGATCCGCAATTCCATCTCGCGTTGCATGGGCTTGAATTCCCAGTCGAAACCGCGCGCCTTGGAAGCATCGAAGCGCACCTTGATGGTGCGGTCGAGGATTTCGTCGCTATCTGCCCCGGCCTCCTGCGTGACGCCGCCGAAGCCGGTGACGCGGCAGAACCAGTCGTAGAAGGGCACCGAAGCCCAGGCCAGTGCGCCCATCGTCACGACCAGGCCCACGGTCTGCAGCAGGGTCTTGCGTTTGCCGTCCATTGCCATCATTCACCCCCTTCCGCGCGTGGCGGATTGGCCGAGAAATCGCCGCGTTCGACCTTGACCACGGTCAGCCCGAACACCAGTGCGACAAATCCCACGAGCACCAGCCCGAGGCCGATATTGCGCCCCAGGCGGCGCTTGTGCAGTTCATGTTCGACCTTGATCGCCATCGATCACCAGCCCCCCATGCCGAATTGGCCCAGGGTCGATTCCGCGAGAATCGCGCCGAAATGGCCGAAGAGATAGACGAGCGACAGCGCGAAGAGCTTCTTTTCTGCGCGGTAGCCGTCGCCCTCGGCCTGTGCCTCGTTGCGCCGCCAGATGTCGAAGGCGCCCTTGAGGAACAGCGCGTTGAGCAGCAACGCCACGGTGAGATAGACCGGGCCGCCGATGGCGGTGAACCCGGTGCCGATTGCAACCGATACGAGCAGAATCGTATAGACCAGGATGTGCAGGCGCGTGGCACGGCGCCCGTGGGTCACGGTCAGCATCGGCACGCGGGCCTCGTGATAGTCGGATTTCATGAACAGCGCCAGCGCCCAGAAATGCGGTGGCGTCCACATGAAGATGAGGGTGAACATCAGCACCGATTCCACGCTGATCCCGCCGGTGGCCACGGCCCAGCCGATCATCGGCGGAAAAGCCCCGGCGGCGCCGCCGATCACGATGTTCTGTGGCGTCCAGCGTTTCAGCCACATGGTATAGATCACCACGTAGAAGAAGATGGTGAAAGCCAGGATCGCGGCAGCGACGAGATTGGCCGCAAGGCCCAGCATCACTATCGAAAACGCCGCGAGGAAGGCGCCGAAGGACAGCGCCTCGCCCTCGCTGACCCGACCGGCCGGGATCGGGCGGTTCCGGGTGCGTTTCATGATACGGTCGATATCGGCATCCCACCACATGTTGAGCGCGCCCGAGGCCCCGCCGCCAAGGGCGATGAACAGGATCGAGGCAAATCCGATCACGGGATGCACGTCCACCGGCGCCGCCAGCAGACCGACAAGGGCCGTGAACACGACCAGCGACATCACCCGCGGCTTGAGCAGGGCGAAGTAATCGCCGAACTCGGCGTCGCCGGTGCCTGTGCCGGTCGTGGCCTGATTGTTGATGCTGGTATCGGTCATCCAGGATGCCTCTTTCAGGTGGCCCCGAACCGCTGGGTCCGGGGCCGGTCATTTCCTTTTCAGTCGAGGGAGGCCAGTTGCACGTAGTCGGAGGAGTCTTCCATCGCCTCGACCCATGCGTCGTATGTGTCCTGGCTGACCACCTTTACGGTGATCGGCATGTAGGCGTGATCCTTGCCACAAAGCTCCGAGCACTGGCCGAAATAGACGCCCTCTTTCTCGGGTGTGAACCAAAGCTGGGCCAGGCGCCCGGGCACGCCGTCCTGTTTCACGCCGAAGGCCGGAACGGTCCAGGAATGGATCACGTCGCTCGCGGTGACGGTCATCACCACGGTCTTGTCCACCGGAACGATCACCGAGGTGTCGGTGGCCAGCAGGAATTCGTCTTCGTTGAAGCCTGCATCGACCAGCTTGGCGCGCATCGCGTCATCCAGAACATAGGGCGTCACATCGGCATCTTCTGGCCGCGCGGATTCATTGAGGCTGGCGGGTTGGCCGATCATGTAGCTGTCGAAGATGAAATCGTGATCGGTGTATTCATAGGACCAGTACCACTGGTGACCCGTGACCTTGATGTGAACCTCGCCTTCCGGAATTTCCTGTTGCTTGAACAGGACCGGAAGCGAAAACGCCCCGATGAAAACGAGGATGATCACCGGGCCGAGCGTCCAGGCGATCTCGATCGGCGTGTTGTGCGTAAAGTTTGCCGGATTGGCGTTGGCGCGGCGATTGTAACGCAGGATGATGATGCCGACGAGGGCGATCACCAGAAGGCATATGCCAATGATGATCACGTTGATCATTCCGTCAAGCCATTGAAGGTCGCGGGCGAGTTCCGTGGCGGCAGGTTGAAACCCGGTCGACCGGTCGACGGGCTTGCCGATGGAGTCCAGCCCGCTCTGAGCCAGTGCGGGCATGGCCGCAAAGGCGGTCAGGAGGGTCAGGAAGCTGGTAAAAATTCGCATGGGACACCCTGGTCGGTTTTCTGTGGTTCTTCTGTTCATCAGGCAGTGCGCGCATCGCGCGGGCGATTGGCCGTTGTTTTGCCCCGGTTAAAAACCATATTCTGGATGAAGAGACAAGAAATCCAACCGCGGCAAACGGACGCTTTTTTTGACATAGATCAAATTCGGCGTGCATGGAAGACAGGAAGAAACAGGAATGTCCGAGATATCTTTCCGCCCCTTCGAGCAGGCGCTCGATATCGAAAAGACCCTTGATCTGTTACGTCAGGCGACCGACGGGGCGGATGATGGCGAGCTTTTCCTCGAACGGCGCCGCGCCGAGGCGCTGCATTTCGACGACGGGCGGGTAAAGACCGCCAGTTATGACGCGTCCGAAGGATTCGGGTTGCGCGCGGTGCGCGGCGAGGTGGCGGGATACGGTCACTCGACCGAGATTTCGCAGGCTTCCGTGACCCGCGCGGTCGAGACCGCACGCCTGGCGGTGGGGCAGGGCGGCGGCGCGATGGCCGCCGGGCCGGCGCCGACCAATCGCCGCCTCTATGCCGATCATGACCCGATCGGGGATGCGGCCTTCCCGGTCAAGATCGAGACCCTGCGTGAGATCGACGCCTTTCTGAGGGGCCTCGACAGCCGCGTGGTGCAGGTTTCGGCGACCATCGCGGCCTCGTGCCAGGAGGTCGAGATCCTGCGCCCCGATGGCCAGCACCTGCGCGACGTGCGCCCGATGACCCGCCTCAACGTGAGCGTGATCGTCGAACACAACGGCCGCCGCGAGAGCGGCTCGGCCGGCGGCGGCGGGCGCGTGGCGCTGTCGGGGCTGCTCGACCCCGAGGACTGGCAGGCCAAGGCGCGCGAGGCGCTCAGGATCGCCCTGGTCAACCTGCGTGCGGAACCCGCACCTGCGGGGGTGATGGACGTGGTGCTGGGCCCTGGCTGGCCCGGCATCCTGTTGCACGAGGCGATCGGCCATGGCCTTGAAGGCGATTTCAATCGCAAGGGCAGTTCGGCCTTTGCCGGTCTGATGGGGCAACGCATCGCGGCCCCCGGCGTGACGGTGGTGGACGATGGCACGATCCCCGACCGGCGCGGCTCGATCTCGTTCGATGACGAGGGCACGCCCTCGTCGCGCACCACGCTGATCGAGGACGGTATCCTGACCGGCTTCATGCAGGACCGGCAGAACGCCCGCCTGATGGGGGTTCAACCCACCGGCAATGGTCGCCGCGAGAGCTTTGCCCATGCGCCGATGCCGCGCATGACCAATACCTACATGCTGGGCGGTGAGGCCGATCCGGGCGATCTGCTGGCGGAGTTGAAGGACGGGATCTATGCCGTGGGCTTCGGCGGTGGCCAGGTGGACATCACCAACGGCAAGTTCGTCTTTTCCTGCACCGAAGCCTATCGCGTGAAGGACGGCAAGGTGGGCGCGCCGGTCAATGGTGCAACACTGATCGGGGACGGGGCCACGGCGCTGATGAATATCCGCGGGCTGGGCAATGACATGGCGCTCGATCCGGGCATGGGCAATTGCGGCAAGGCGGGCCAGTGGGTGCCGGTGGGCGTGGGCCAGCCGACGACGCTCATCGGCGGGCTGACCGTGGGTGGCTCGGCGGCGGGGTAACTGCCCTATAAATTGTTGATATGGAAGGTTAAAGCCCGTCGAACGCGCACAGGGTCTCGACCTCCATCCCCATGGCCTCGAGCTTCTTGCGCCCGCCCAGCGCCGGCAGGTCGATGATGAAGGAACAGCCCACGATCTCGCCGCCCAGCCGCTCGATCAGGCGGATACCCGCCGCCGCGGTGCCGCCGGTGGCCAGGAGGTCGTCGACGACGAGGATCTTCTCGCCCGCGGTGATCGCGTCGTCATGCAGTTCGACCACGGCCTCGCCGTATTCAAGATGGTATTCCTCGGAGATCACCGGGCCGGGCAGCTTGCCCTTCTTGCGGACCGGCACGAAACCCGTGGAGAGCTGGTGCGCGATGGCCCCGCCGAGGATGAAGCCGCGCGCCTCCAGCCCCACGACCTTGTCGATCTCCTGTCCCGCGAACGGGTGCAGCATCTGGTCGATGGCCATGCGGAACCCGCGCGGATCAGCGAAAAGCGTGGTGACATCGCGGAACATGATCCCTTCATGCGGGAAATCGACGATGGTGCGGATGTAGTCCTTGACGGTTTTCATGGTCGCCTGGTTTCCCTGATCAAACGTTAAGCACGCGCCCGGCCACTGCCGAGAGCTTGTCCACCATCGCCGGGTCACGCGCATCGGGTGCGGTCAGGATGGCATATTCCAGCGCCCGGTCACAGCCGTGCGGGCAGGGCGCGCGATCCGCGCCCAGAAGCGCGGGCAATCCGCGCACCATGTTGCGCCCCTTGTCGGCGTTGCCCATCAGAATGGCAATGATTTCAGTCACATCAACCTCGCCATGCTCGGGGTGCCAGCTGTCGAAATCGGTCACCATCGCGATCGAGGCATAGCAAAGCTCGGCCTCCCGGGCGAGTTTCGCCTCGGGCATGTTGGTCATGCCGATCACGTCGGCGCCCCAGGCGTCGCGATACATCCGCGACTCGGCCAGGGTCGAGAATTGCGGCCCCTCCATGGCAAGATACGTGCCGCCCTCGTGCATGGTGACGCCTGCGTCGCGCCCCGCGGCGAGGCAGGCCGCCGAGAGCCGCGGACAGGTCGGATGCGCGACGCTCACATGGGCCACGAGACCGGGGCCGAAGAACGATTTCTCGCGCGCGAATGTGCGGTCAATGAATTGATTCACAACGACAAAATCGCCCGGGCGCATTTCTTCGCGAAAGCTGCCGCAGGCCGAGACGCTGATCACATCGGTTGCACCGAGACGCTTCAGCGCGTCGATATTGGCGCGGTAGGGCACCGATGTGGGCGAATGGACATGGCCGCGCCCGTGTCGGGGCAGGAAGGCCATCTTCACACCATTGAGACTGCCCGTCAGGATCTGGTCCGAGGGTTCGCCCCAAGGGGTTTCCACGCTGCGCCATTCCGCCCCTGCCAGCCCGTCGATGTCATAAAGGCCCGAGCCGCCGATCACGGCGATCATGGTTTCCGTCATGGTCCCGCTTCCTTTTACGATCCGGTCGCAGTCTTGTCCCGGACGCGGCCGGAACGCAAGGCGGCGGGCGCCATGTTAACCGGGGCAAGGCGCCGCGAAATCGGGGGGTGACACGCGTGCACTGCGCGGCTGCCACCCGGCTGCGGGCAAAACCGTCTGACCGGCGGCGGCGAATCGTTAACCTTCCGGCCTTTGCCATGCTTCATCTTGCGAAAAATACTCCGGGGGGCGGTGCAAGATCCCAACGGGATCTTGCACCTTGGGGGCAGCGCCCCCAAACAAGGAATCCTGTGTGCCGCAGGCACGCAATGTCGAAACCGCTGACGCCCCCGGGAGGCCGCCGAGGTCAACCGGCTTGCGCGAGCAAGGCCGTGATGATCGCCTTGGCGCTTTCGGAATCCCATTCGGCATCGCCTGTCATGCGGGCGATCTCGGCCCCCTCCGGAGAGAGGATCACGGTGACCGGCAAACCCAGCACCGCCATGTCGCGCGCCAGTGCCGAGGACGGGTCGCGGTGCAGCGGCAGGTTGCTCACGCCGATCTCGTCAAAGAACTTCTCCATCTGGCCGGGATTGTTGCGGCCCGTGGCGATGGTGAGCACCTCGAACCTCTCGCCGCCGAATTCCTCCTGCAACTCCGCGAGCATGGGCATTTCCTTACGGCAGGGCGCGCACCATGTGGCCCAGAAATTCAGGACCACATGGCGACCCTGATGATCGGCGAGCGTGGCCTTGGCCCCGGATTCGGTGTCGTATTGCTCGGCGCTCACCGGTTTGGGGCTGGCGTGGAAGGAGAGTTTCTTCATCGTGCCTTCGCGCAGCCCTTCGAGCTCGGCGCGGTTTTCCAGCGTCTCCGGAATCGGCTGTGCCGGGTCGCGCAGGGCAAGGACGGCGACGGCCACGATTGCGATTGCGGCGAGGGCGGTATAGATCAGCGCGGAACGCGACATTATCGACTTTCCTTCCATGGGCCAGGTGACATGACCGAAAAAACCTCGAACGCGATGTGGGGCGGCCGCTTTGCCGCGGGGCCGGATGCGATCATGGAGGCGATCAACGCCTCGATCGGGTTCGACCAGCGGATGGCGGCACAGGATATTGCCGGTTCGAGGGCCCATGCCGCCATGCTGGCCGCCAAGGGCATCGTGAGTGATAATGATGCCGAGGCGATGAGGGAAGGGCTGCTCACCGTTTTGTCAGAGATCGAGACCGGGACATTCGAGTTTTCGACCGCGCTCGAGGATATTCACATGAATGTCGAGGCGCGGCTCAGGGAGCTGATCGGCGAGGCGGCGGGGCGGCTGCACACGGCCCGTTCGCGCAATGACCAGGTGGCCACCGATTTCCGGCTGTGGGTGCGCGACCAGATCGACGCGGTGGATGGCGCGCTTGTCGCGCTGATGCGCGCGCTTCTGGAGCAGGCCGAGGCGGGGGCGGATTGGGTGATGCCGGGTTTCACCCATCTGCAGGTGGCGCAGCCGGTGACATGGGGCCATCACATGATGGCCTATGTCGAGATGCTGGGCCGCGACCTCTCGCGCTTTCGCGATGCACGGGCGCGGATGAACGAATGCCCCTTGGGCGCGGCGGCGCTGGCGGGCACGTCCTTTCCGATCGACCGCGAGATGACAGCGAAAGAACTGGGTTTTGACCGCCCCTGCGCCAACAGCCTCGATGCCGTGTCGGATCGCGATTTCGCGCTGGAATTCCTGTCGGGGGCGAGCATCTGCGCGATGCATCTGAGCCGGCTGGCCGAGGAACTGGTGATCTGGTCCTCGGCGCAGTTCCGGTTCGTCAAGATGTCGGATCGCTGGTCCACCGGCTCCTCGATCATGCCGCAAAAGCGCAACCCGGACGCGGCCGAGCTGATCCGTGCCAAGATCGGGCGCATCTTCGGGGCCAATGTCGCCTTGATGACGGTGATGAAGGGGCTGCCTCTGGCCTATTCCAAGGATATGCAGGAGGACAAGGAACAGGTGTTCGATGCCGCGGACAACCTGATGCTGGCGCTGGCGGCGATGGCGGGGATGGTGCGCGACATGCAGGCCAATCGCGTGGCGCTGGAGGCGGCGGCGACGACGGGGTTTTCCACCGCGACCGACCTCGCCGACTGGCTGGTGCGGGCGCTCGACATGCCGTTTCGCGAGGCGCATCACGTCACCGGGAGCCTTGTGGCATTGGCGGAATCCCGCGGCTGTGATTTGCCCGACCTGACGCTTGAGGATATGCAATCGGTGCATGGCGCGATCACCGACGACGTGTTCTCGGTCCTCGGGGTGGCGAATTCCGTGGCCTCGCGGGTGTCGTATGGCGGCACGGCGCCGGCGCGGGTGCGCGAACAGGTGGCACGCTGGAAGGCGGTGTTGGAATGAGAGCCTTGACGATCATGGGATTGGTGACGGTGCTGGCGGGCTGCGGCGCGGATGGCGAGCCGGAGACGCCGACGCGCGATGCTGGGCTGACGGTGAGCGGCTCGGCCAGCATGGGCTGGGTGCGCGGGCCTTCGGACATGGGAAGGCGGTTCTGAGACGCGCGTGATGCGGGGCGCGACGCATCGTCGGACGCCTCCGGCGGGAGTATTCCAGGCAAGATGAAGCACGGGCGCTTTTCCTGTCTGGCGGGTTTGGTTATGTCCGGGGGCAGGGCAACAGGGATGCGCCATGGATCATTTTCTTTACCGCGACGGTGAACTGTTCGCCGAGGATGTTTCCGTCGCCGAGATCGCGGCGGCGGTAGGCACGCCGTTTTATTGCTATTCGGCGGCGACGCTGGAGCGGCATTTCCGCCTGTTCGACGAGGCGCTGGCGGGCATGGACCACCTTGTCTGCTATGCCATGAAGGCGGCGAGCAACCTTGCCATCGTGAAGCTCCTGGGTGACATGGGCGCGGGGATGGACGTGGTGTCGGGCGGCGAATATGCCCGCGCCAGGGCGGCGGGCGTGCGGGGCGAGCGGATCGTCTTTTCCGGGGTGGGCAAGACCCGGGCAGAGATGCGCATGGCACTCGAAGGCGGCATCCGGCAGTTCAACGTCGAGAGCGAGCCGGAGATGCGCGCGCTCGACGAGGTGGCGCGCGCGATGGGGGTGCGGGCGCCGGTGACGGTGCGGGTCAACCCGGATGTGGACGCGCGCACCCATGCCAAGATCGCCACCGGCAAGAGCGAGAACAAGTTCGGGATCCCGATTTCGCGGGCGCGGGCGGTCTTTGCCGAGGCGGCAGCGCTGGAGGGGGTGGAGGTGGTCGGTATCGACGTGCATATCGGCAGCCAGCTCACTGACCTTGAACCGTTCTGGCTGGCCTATGCCAAGGTGGCCGAGTTGACCGAGGCCCTGCGCGCGGACGGGCATGACATCAGGCGGCTCGACCTGGGCGGGGGGCTCGGGATTCCCTACACGACATCGAACGAGGTGCCGCCGCTGCCCGGTGACTATGGCGCGGTGATTCGCGAGACGGTGGGGCACCTGGGCTGCGAGATCGAGATCGAGCCGGGGCGGCTCGTCGCCGGCAATGCGGGGATACTGGTCGCCGGGGTGATCTACGTCAAATCGGGCGAGGGGCGCGATTTCCTGATCCTCGACGCGGCGATGAACGACCTGATCCGCCCGGCGATGTATGACGCGCATCACGAGATTGTGCCCGTGCGCGAACCGGCGGCGGGGGCCGAAGGTGCGCGCTATGACGTTGTGGGCCCGGTTTGCGAGACCGGCGACACGTTTGCCCGGGCGCGCGACATGGCGGCCGTCGGCGAGGGCGACCTGGTGGCGTTTCGCGGGGCGGGGGCCTATGGCGCGGTGATGGCGAGCGAATACAATTCCCGCCCGCTGGTGCCCGAGATCCTCGTGCGGGGCGATCAATTCGCTGTCATCCGGGCCAGACCCACCTTGGACGAGATGCTGAATCGCGATACCATTCCGTGTTGGTTGTGAAGGCAGGGGCCGTCATGTCGGGGGCCGCTGCCGTGAAAGGAGCGCCGTTATCGCCGATCGGACCGGCCAGGAGATTCTGAGGCGGCTGCGCTGGCCCATCGGGCTGACGCGGGCGGGTATGGTGGCCGAGCGGTTCACGCGCGCGTTCTGGCCGGTGTGGTCGCTGGCGTTCGCCGTGCTTGGTGCTCTGATGCTGGGCCTGCACGATCTGGTGCCGGTCGAGGTCGTCTGGGCCGTCGCGGTCGTGGCACTGGTGGCGGGGCTGGCGTTGCTGTCGTGGGGTGTGCGGGCGTTTCGCCTGCCGCGCGAACACGAGGTTCTGGCGCGGCTCGATGCCACGATGGCGGGGCGTCCGATCCAGGCGCTGATGGATGCACAGGCGATCGGTGCGGGCGATTCGGCCTCGCGCGCGGTCTGGGAGGCGCACCAGGCGCGGATGCGCGCGCGGGCCGAGGGCGCGCGCCCGGTGCGGCCCGACCTGCGGGTTTCGGCGCGCGATCCCTTCGGCTTGCGATACATGGCGGCGCTGGTGTTGCTGGTGGCGCTCCTCTTCGGCTCGTTCTTCCGGGTTGGCAGTGTCGCCGACATGGCCCCGGGTGTGGGCAGTGCCGAGGCCGGCATCGGCGCGAGTTGGGAAGGCTGGATCTCGCCGCCGGGTTACACCGGGAAGCCGACGCTTTACCTCAACGATCAAGACGCGGGCGAGATTGCCGCGCCGGAGGGCAGCCGGATCACAGTGCGGCTTTACGGGCCCTCGGGGGCGCTTCGGGTGGTGGAGGACGTGTCGGGCAAGCCTGTCGAGCCTGCCGAGGGCACTGGCCAGGCATCCGAGCCGGCGCAGGATTTCGCACTGGCCGAGGAGGGCAGTCTTGCCATCGAGGGGCCGGGCGGCCGCAGCTGGGACATGGCGGTGATCCCTGACGCTGCACCGGAGGTCGATGCGACCGGGCCGGCCGAGGCCAGCGCGGTGGGCGACTTTACCATGCCCTTCGAGGCGCGCGACGATTACGGTGTCGTGGCGGGGCGTGCGCGGATCACGCTGGACGAAGACCGGGTGGACCGGCGTTACGGCCTGTCCATCGAGCCCGAGCCGCGCGATGCGATCGAGGTCGCGCTGCCGCTGCCGGTGGCACGCGGTCGGGAGGATTTCGAGGACGTGCTGGTCGAGGATTTCAGCCAGCATCCCTGGGCCAACCTGCCGGTGAAGCTCGAACTCAGGGCCGAGGACGCGGGCGGCAATGTCGGCAAGAGCCCGGTGCAGGAAATCGACCTTGCCGCGCGGCGGTTCTTTGACCCGATGGCGGCGGTGGTGGCCGAGATGCGCCGCGATCTTCTGTGGAACCGTGACAATGCACGGCGCATTGCGCAGGTGCTGCGGGCGGTGTCCTACAAGCCCGAAGAGGGGCTCTTTGACCGTGAATCGGACTACCTCAGGCTGCGGTTCATCCTGCGCCGGATCGAGACCGGGGCCGAATACGGCATCTCGGACGAGACCCGAGACGAGATCGCCGAGGCGCTTTGGGACCTGGCGCTGCTTCTGGAGGAAGGAACCCTGGCGGACGCGCTCGAGCGGATGCGCCAGGCGCAGGAACGACTGACCGTGGCGATGAAGAACGGTGCCTCGGATGCCGAGATCGCGCGGCTGATGGACGACCTGCGCGAGGCGACGCGCGATTACCTCGAACAGTTGCAACGCGAATTCGCCGAGCAGAACAAGCGCGACGGCGACTCCGATCAGCCCGATCAGGGCGAGAGCGACGAGAACACGATGACCATGACGCAGGACGACCTGCAACGCATGATGGACCGTATCCAGGAACTGATGGAACAGGGCCGCATGGCCGAGGCGCAGCAGGCGCTGGAAGAGTTGCAGCAGATGATGGAAAACATGCGCATGACCGAAGGCCAGGGCGGGCAGGGCGGCCAGTCGCCCGGGGACCAGGCGATGGAGGGCCTGTCCGAGACCCTGCGCGATCAGCAGGGCCTTTCGGACGAGGCTTTCCGCGATTTGCAGGACCGGTTCAACCCGGGCGGCGAATCCGGCCAATCGCGCGGCAACGAGGGCGGACAGGGCGGCATGGGCCGCGAAGGCGAGCGCGACGGCGAGGGCGAAGGCCAGGCCGGGGAACCGGGTCAGGACGGCGAGGGTGAACGCCCGGGACAGGAGGGTGCGCCGCAGGATCCGGCCGAGTCGCTGGCCGAGCGGCAGAACCAGCTGCGCCGCCAGCTCGATCAGCAGCGCGGCGCGCTGCCCGGGGCGGGGACGCCGGGCGGAGACGCCGCGCGCGAGGCGCTTGACCGGGCGGGCCGGGCGATGGACGGCGCGGAAGAGGCCCTGCGCGAGGGCGACCTGCCCGAGGCGATCGACCGGCAGGCTGAAGCCATGGACAACCTGCGCGAGGGCATGCGCGAGCTGGGCGAGCAGATGGCCGAGGAGCAGGGCGAAAATGACGGTGACGAGGGGCAGTCGACGGATGGCAGGCCCGGGCAGGACCGATCGGACCCGCTGGGCCGCAACCAGAGGGGCGCGACCGGGGTCGAGGACAACATGCTCCAGGGCGAGGACGTCTATCGCCGCGCGCAAGACCTGCTCGAAGAGTTGCGTCGCCGTTCGGGCGAGCGGGCCCGGCCGGAGAGCGAGCGCGACTATCTCGAACGGTTGCTGGACCGGTTCTGAGCATCGCCCCTGATCGGTGTCACCCCGCTCATCGTGCCGGTGGCACGCCTATGGCGTGACGCGGGGACGCTCTCTCTTCAGGGCTTGATGAAGCCGGTCAGGTTCCGCCATCACCGGCTGGCGCGGCGGCTTCGGATGTCATGCTGTCGAGCCATTGCACCAGCGCGGCCACCTGCGAGTCGAGCCAGAGCCGCGCGCGATTGACCCAATCGACATAGCTTTCAAGCAGGGGCCCGAGTTGGGGCACCATTTCGGCCAGCTTGCCGGAAAAGACGTAAAGTGCCAGCAACAGGGCGAAAAGCAGCAGCATGTAGGAAAAGCCACGCGAAAAGCCCGATTGTTGCGTTGCCGGCGCTGCCGCCTCGGCCGGTTCGGTGCTGGCGGTGGGCTGGCGCTCGGAATTCTTGCGCAGCGTCGAATTGATCTCGTCGATATCGGGCAGGAGATCGCGGCGTGACGCATTGGCCGACAGCTGCGAGAGGCCGGCCGCGGTCATGGCTTCTTTCTCGGACATGCCGCGCATCCGCGCCATGCGCAGGCGGGCCTCGCGTTCTCGTTGGCTGGCGTCGCCCGGCGACTCGTCAAGGCCGAGATCGGGCTGGGTTTCGAGCCCGCCTGACGCCGCCGCGGCGCGGGCCTCGCGTTCGCGTTCGGCCTCTTCGCGCAGAACCTCGCGCACGTCTTCGGGCAGTTCGCGCGGCTGCGGGGCAGGGCCGGGTTCGACCGGGGCCTCGTCGTCGCGCGCCTCTTCGCTCGACAATGGGTCCTCGGGGGCGTCCCCGCTGCTGGCTTGCGGCGCCGGCGCGGTCGGTTCCTCGATCTCGTCGATCTCGTCCGGCCATGCGGCCTCGGGCGGGGCGGCGGCCCCGGCATGGGGCCGGTCATGGTCGTGCCAGTCCTCGGTGGGCTCGGCGTCGCTGTCGGTCCAATCGGTGTCGCCGAGCGGCTGGCCCAGTTCCTCGGCGAGTTCCGCGTCATGGTCGGGATGTTTCTGGAACCAGGTGTCGCCGCAATTCGAGCATTGCACGTCTCGCCCGGTTTCCGGGATGACGTCGTCGGGCACCTCGTATTGGGCCCCGCAATTCGGGCAGATCAGCCGCATCGTCTCACCTGTCGCCGTAGGCCGGCATTTGCCTCATCTCTTTACCACATCTTGTAACCTTTCGCGCGCAAAACGCAAAGCAATTGCTGCATTTGCGTCATTCCGTGCCATTTCCGCATAACGGGCCGGATTGAATCCTGTGCAAGGCTGAGGCAATAAGGACCGACCGGGGCGGTGGGCCGACCGGGCAGACATGGCAGGGGGCCGGACCGTGATCGAGCTTGACAACGTGGCCTACAGCTATGGTGGGGGCGAACTCCTGAGCGGCATCAGTTTCGCGATGCAACCTGGATCGTTCCATTTCCTGACCGGTCCTTCGGGGTCGGGCAAGACCACGTTTCTCAAGCTGTGCTACGGCGCGCTGGTGCCGACCTCGGGGCAGGTGCGGCTTTTTGACCGCGATGTGCGCACGATGAGCCGCGATGACGTGGCGATGGCGCGCCGCCGTATCGGGGTGGTGCATCAGGATGTGCAATTCCTCGACCATCTGCCGGTGGCCGACAACGTGGCGCTGCCGCTTACCGTGTCGGGCCGGTCGCATATTGACGAATTGGCCAACCTGCGCGAATTGCTCGGCTGGGTCGGGCTCAAGGCGCGGGCCGACGCGTTGCCGCCCGAGCTTTCGGGGGGCGAACGTCAGCGCGCGGCGCTGGCGCGGGCGGTGATCATGTCGCCCGACGTGATCCTGGCCGATGAACCCACCGGCAACGTGGACTGGGAGATGTCGCAGCGGCTGCTGAAACTGCTGGTCGAGTTGAACCGGATGGGCAAGACGGTGATGATCGCCTCGCACGATCTCGGCCTGATCCGGGCGGCCAAGACCCAGGTGCAGGCGCGGGTTCTGCGGATTGCCAACCGGCAGCTTCATCTTGCGGGGGCGGACCTGTGAGGCGGGCGCTATCGGAGATCGCGGCCCTTCTGGTGGGCGATCCGCAGGCCGACCGGCTTGTGCCGCCCACCGGGTTCACCGCGCGGCTGACGTTGATCACTTCGGGTATCATGGCATTCCTGGCGGTGTTCGCGCTGGCCCTGTCGCTGGCGGCGGGGCGGTTGGCCGAACGCTGGGGCGAGGAGTTGAGCCGCTCGGCCACCTTGCGCATCTCGGCGCCGGCCGAACAGATGGACGAGCAGACCGAGGCGGCGCTCAGGGTGCTTGAGACCACGGCAGGAGTGGCGCGCGCGCGGGCCCTGTCGGAGGACGAGCAGCGCGCGCTTCTGGAACCGTGGTTCGGGCCGGACATACCGGTCGAAACCCTGCCGATTCCGCAACTGATCGAGATCATCGAGGACGAACCGGGCTATGACGCCGACGGGCTGCGGCTGAGGCTTCAGGCCGAGGTCCCGGGCGCGGTGCTTGACGATCACACCCGCTGGCGCCGGCCGCTGGTCGAGGCGGCGTCGAAGCTGCGCGTGCTGGGCTGGCTGTCGATCGGGCTCATCTTCACGGCGATGGCGGCGATGATCACGCTGGCGGCCAATGCGGCGCTGGCGGCGAATGCCCAGGTGATCGCGGTGCTGCGGCTGGTGGGCGCGCGCGACAGCTATATCGCCAAGGCTTTCGTGCGCCGCTTTACCCTGCGTGCGCTGTCGGGGGCGGCGCTGGGCATGGTGGCGGGGCTGGTCGCGGTATGGTTTCTGCCCGCGGCGCAGGAAGCGGGCGGGTTTCTCAGTGGTCTGGGGTATGCCGGGGCGGGCTGGCTCTGGCCGCTGATCATTCCGCCGCTGGCGGCGGTGGTGGCTTTTGCCGCCACGCGCATTGCAGCGCGAAAGACGTTGAAAGGGCTCAGGTGATGGTGCTGATCTGGCGCTGGATCATGTCGATCCTCTTCGTGGTCGTGAACGCGGTGGCGATGGCGATCCTCGGCATCGTGTTCCTGCCCTGGGCGGTGCTGTCGCCGCAGGGCGCGCTGATCGCGTGCAAGGCCTATACCTATTGGGTGCAGTTCACCGCGCGCTGGATGGTGGGCATCACCTGGGAGGTGCGCGGCGCGGTGCCGGGCGAGGAATGCCTCGTCGTGGCCAAGCACCAGTCGTTTCTTGACATCCTGATCATCTTTCAGGCGCTGCCGCGGCCGCGCTTCATCATGAAGCGCGAGCTTCTCTGGACGCCGATCATCGGGATCTACGCCTGGCGGCTGGGATGCGTGCCGGTGGCGCGCGGCAAGCGGGGGGCCGCGATCAAGCGGATGATGGAAGATGTGAGATCGGGCCGGGTGCCGCCGGGACAGCTGGTGATCTATCCGCAGGGCACGCGGGTGAAGCCGGGTGATTACCGCTCGTTCAAGGTGGGCTCTTACGTGCTTTACAACCAGTTGGGCCAGCCCTGCGTGCCGACGGCGACGAATGCGGGCCTTTTCTGGCCCAAGGGCACGATGCTGCGCAAGCCGGGCCACGCGGTGGTCGAGTTCATGCCGCGGCTGGAGCCGGGGATGGCGCAGAAGCCGTTCATGGCGCGTCTGGAAAACGAGATCGAGGCCGGATCGAATGCGCTGATGCGGGAGGCGGGATATGACGGAGAGTTACCGAAAGCTCGAGACGATTGAGGAACTCGAGGCGCTTTACGGGTCGCCCAGCGATGCGGCCCTGCGCAAGGTGGCGTCGTGTCTGACGCCGCTTTACCGCCGCTGGATCATGGCGTCGCGCTTTTGCGTGATCGCCACCGTGGGCGCGGAGGGCTGTGATGCCAGCCCGCGCGGCGACGATGGCCCGGTGGTTGAGGTGCTGGACGACCGGACGCTTCTGATGCCCGACTGGCGTGGCAACAACCGGCTCGACAGTTTGCGCAACATCGTCCGCGACGGCCGGATCGCGGTCATGTTCATGGTGCCGGGCGACAGGATGGTGGTGCGGGTCAACGGGCGGGCCTGGCTGAGCGACGACGCGCAATTGCGCGCGCGGTTCGCGCAGAAGGGCCGTCAGCCCGCGACGGTGATCGTGATCGAGCTGGCCGAAGTCTATGCGCAATGTCCCAAATCGCTGATCCGGTCGGGGATCTGGAACCGGGACGACAGCGCCGGGCTGCCCAGCCTGGGCGAGATCCTGGCCGAGATGACCGAGGGCGAGATCGCGGCGCGGGAGTTTGACGAGGAACTGCCCCAGCGGATGACGAAAACGCTCTGGTGAAAGACGCGCTCGGGCGGTGAGATGACCGCCTTCGCGCGTCTTTGGGGGTGGGTGGGCGATGATCCTTGCTCAGCTGTGGATCGGCCCGTCGCCGCAGGCCAGTGCCGCCTCGCGCACCGCCTCGGAATAGGTCGGGTGCGCGTGACAGGTCAGTGCCAGATCCTCGGCCGAGGCGCCGAATTCCATCGCGACGCAGATCTCGTGAATGAGGTCGCCCGCCGCAGGGCCGATGATCGCGGCGCCGAGGATGCGGTCGGTCTCGGGATGGGCGATGATCTTGACGAAGCCTTCGGACTGGTGCACCGCCTTGGCGCGCGCGTTGCCCATGAAGTTGAACTTGCCCACCTTGGGCTTCAGCCCCGCATCCTTGACCTCGGCCTCGGTCTGGCCGACGGTGGCGACCTCGGGGGTGGTATAGACCACGCCGGGGATCACGCCGTAATTCACATGGCCATGCTTGCCCGCCAGCACCTCGGCCAGCGCCATGCCCTCGTCTTCGGCCTTGTGGGCGAGCATCGGGCCGGGGATCACGTCGCCGATGGCATGGATGCCCTCCACCGAGGTTTTCCACTGCTCATCGACGTCGATCTGGCCGCGATCCGTCATCTTGACGCCGAGATCCTTGAGGCCCAGCCCGTCGGCATAGGGTTTGCGCCCGGTGGCAACGAGCACGATATCGGCATCGAGCGTGATGTCATCGCCGCCCTTCTTGGGCGCATAGGTGACCTTGGCCTTGGTCTTCATCGCCTCGGTCTCCTTGACCGCCGCGCCGGTGATGATCTCCATCCCCTGTTTCTCGAGGATACGCTTGAAGGTGCGCTGCACATCGGCATCCATGCCGGGGCAGACCGCATCCATGTATTCGAGCACCGTCACCTCGGAGCCCAGGCGGGCATAGACGCTGCCCAGTTCGAGCCCGATCACGCCCGCGCCGATCACCACCATCTTTTTCGGCACCTTGGAGAGTTCGAGCGCGCCGGTGGAACTGACCACGGTTTTCTCGTCGATCTCGACGCCGGGGATGCTGGCCGGTTCCGAGCCGGTGGCGATCACGATCTTCCCGGCGTCATGGGTGTCGTCGCCGACCTTGACCTTGCCCGCCTCGGGGATGCTGGCCCAGCCCTTGATCCAGTCGATCTTGTTCTTCTTGAACAGGAATTCGATGCCGCCGGTGTTCTGGCCGACGGTTTCGTCCTTGTAGGCCAGCATCTGTTTCCAGTCGACGCTGGGCGATTTGCCCTTGAGGCCCATGGCGGCGAAATTGTGCTCGGCCTCGTGCAGCATGTGGCTTGAATGCAAGAGCGCCTTCGAGGGGATGCAGCCGACGTTGAGGCAGGTGCCGCCCAGCGTCTCGCGCCCCTCGACCACCGCGGTCTTGAGCCCGAGCTGGGCGCACCGGATGGCACAGACATAGCCGCCGGGGCCAGCGCCGATGATGATCACGTCGTAAGAGGCCATGGGTCAGTGTCCTTTCCTTTGCGTTGGAGGGGGCGCTGCCCCCGTCGCCGCAAGCGGCGACTCCCCCGGAGTATTTCAGGCAAGATGAAGCATCAGATGAGCGCTGCCAAGAGCATGAGCAGCGTGGCGAGGAACCCCACGCCCCAGATGAGCGACCGGCCCGGGCGCAGCCCGAAGTAATAGGCGGGGATGTAGAGGACGCGCGCGGCGAGGTAGGTCCAGGCGCAGGCGGCGGTGAAGGCGGTGGCCTGGCCCGTGAGCGTGATCACGACCACGGCGATGGTGAAGAGGATCAGCCCCTCGAAATGGTTGGTGAGCGCCCGGCCGAGGCGGGCGGTCTTGTCGGAGAGCGGCTTGGAGGGTTCGCGGTCGCGCGCCGACATGGTGTAGCCGGGGCCGAGCTCCAGGTTGGCGGGCACGGCGTAGAGGACGAATTGCACGGCCTGCAGGAGGGCGGCGAGGGTGAGGGCGGTGAGTTCGGGGGTCATGAATGCTCAATCGACTTTAGTATATTGGTAGTTACTACGACATCCAGCTATCGCCTGTCCCTCTACGATTTCGCCGTTGGGCCATTGCGTCTTTTGTAGCTTTTGTACGTCTTTCAGATTCTTCGCGGTTCTTTGCCTCAGCCCCGCTTGGACTCAGAGTTATCGGGATAGAAAATTTCACGCGGCTGGCTTCTTGCGCCGAATGAACATGTTTTCCGTCGATACCGGCTTCCACAGATAGGATTTTAAGACCTGCTTTCCCGCCACCTCCGGTTTCGGTGCCCGCTGTGACAGCGACGTCAAATTCAATCGTCTCTATTCTACGATACGTGTGCGCTGGACCATTTTCTTCATAGAGATCGCGTTCCTCAACAGAGACAGGTGGATTCACGATTACATCTTCGACTTCATACTTTTCTTGCAGCTCTAGAGTGGCTTCCACGATTCCGGTGATCGTTTCTTTTATGAAGTCTTTTATGTCCATGACCCTGTCACCCAAATCGCTTGCGCTTGTGCCCGATGTGGAGACGACGCTTCATCGTCTCCACATCAAATGTTTCTGTGCTTTACAAATCCATCAACAACCGCCGTGGATCCTCCAGCGCCTCTTTCACGCGCACGAGAAAGGTCACGGCGCCTTTGCCGTCGACGATGCGGTGATCGTAGCTGAGGGCCAGATACATCATCGGGCGGATCACGATCTCGCCTTTGACGACCATGGGCCGGTCCTGGATCTTGTGCATGCCGAGGATGCCCGATTGCGGCGGGTTGAGGATGGGCGAGGACAGGACATGAGCGAGCCATAGACGCCGCCGTTCGACAGGGTGAACGTGCCGCCCTGCATCTCGGCCATGGAAAGCTTGCCGTCGCGGGCGCGTTTGCCCTTTTCGCCGATTTCCTTCTCGATCTGGGCGAAGGATTTGGAATCCACGTCGCGGATCACCGGCACGACGAGGCCCTGAGGGGTGCCCGCGGCGACGCCCATATGCACGAAATTCTTGTAGACGATATCGGTGCCGTCGATCTCGGCATTGACCTCGGGCACTTCCTTGAGGGCATGCACGCAGGCCTTGGTGAAGAAGGACATGAAGCCCAGCCGCACGCCGTGTTTCTTCTCGAACTCGTCCTTGTAGGTGTTGCGCAGGTCCATCACCGCGCCCATGTCGACCTCGTTATAGGTGGTCAGGATCGCGGCGGTGTTCTGCGCGTCCTTGAGGCGGCGGGCGATGGTCTGGCGCAGGCGGGTCATCTTGACCCGTTCCTCGCGCGCGGCGTCATCGGCCGGGACCGGCGCGCGTGGCGTGCTGGCGGCGGGTTTGGGCTCGGGCGCCGGGGTGCTGGTGCGGGCATCGGACGTGCCTGTGGCAATGGCCTTTTGCACGTCTTCCTTCATGATCCGCCCGTCGCGGCCCGTGCCCTTGACCTGCGAGGGGTCGAGCCCGGCCTCGGCCATCATCTTTTCGGCCGACGGGGCGTTCTCGACATCCTTGCCGGTGTCTTCGTCATCGCCGCTTTCCTTCGGCTCTTCGGCGCCCGGACGCGGCCCGGGTTCGACCGTGCCATCGGCCGAGCCGCTGATCCTGGCCAGTTTGGCGCTGGCCTCGACCGTGCTGCCCTCTTCGGCGAGGATCTCGACCAGAACGCCGGCGGCCGGGGCGGGTACCTCGACCGAGACCTTGTCGGTTTCCAGCTCGCAGAGCATCTCGTCCTGCGCGACGCTGTCGCCGACCTTCTTGAACCAGGTCGAGACCGTGGCCTCGCTCACGCTTTCCCCAAGGGCCGGGACCATCACATCGACCGTGTCACCGTCGCTTTTCGCGGGGGCCTTGGCGGGTTTGGCGGGCTTGTCCTCCTTGGTGGCTTTGTCTTCGGACTTCGGCTTTTCGGGCGTTGCCTCGCCGCTTTCCGAGATCATCGCCAGGAGCGCATCCACCCCCACGGTATCGCCCTCGGCGGCGACGATTTCGCCCAGCGTTCCGGCGGCGGGCGAGGGCACCTCGACCGTGACCTTGTCGGTTTCCAGTTCGCACAGCATTTCATCCACCGCGACGCTATCGCCGGGTTGCTTGAACCAGGTGGCGACGGTGGCTTCGGTGACGCTTTCGCCCAGGGTGGGCACGCGGACTTCGGTTGCCATGTATCAGTTCCCTTCCAGATTGAGCGCGTCTTTGACCAGCGCGTCCTGTTGTGCCTTGTGCTGTTTTGCCAAGCCCGTTGCGGGCGAGGCCGCTGCGGGGCGCCCGACATAGGCGGGGCGTTTGTGCTTGGCCTTGATGCGGCCCAGCACCCATTCGATATTGGGTTCGATGAAGCTCCACGCGCCCTGGTTCTTGGGTTCTTCCTGGCACCAGATCATCTCGGCCTTCTTGAACCGTTCGAGCTCTTTCACGAGGCTCATCGCGGGGAAGGGATAGAACTGCTCGATCCTGAGCAGGTAGATGTCGTCGATCCCGGCCTCGTCGCGCGCTTCGAGCAGGTCGTAATAGACCTTGCCCGAACACATCACGACGCGGCGAACCTTGTCATCTGCCACCAGCCTGGTGTCGGAATGGCCCTTCTCGGCGTCGTCCCAGAGCACGCGGTGAAAGCTCGACCCGGTGGTGAAATCCTCGGCGTTCGAGACCGCCAGCTTGTGCCGGAGCAGCGATTTCGGCGTCATCAGGATGAGCGGTTTGCGGAAAGAGCGGTGCAATTGCCGCCGCAGGATGTGGAAATAGTTGGCCGGCGTGGTGCAATTGGCCACGATCCAGTTGTCGCCGCCGCACATTTGCAGGAACCGCTCGAGCCGGGCCGAGGAGTGCTCGGGCCCCTGGCCCTCGTAGCCATGCGGCAAAAGGACGGTTAGCCCCGACATGCGCAGCCATTTGCTTTCGCCCGAACTGATGAACTGGTCGAACATGATCTGCGCACCGTTGGCGAAATCGCCGAACTGCGCCTCCCACAGGGTGAGCGCGTTGGGTTCGGCGAGGCTGTAGCCGTATTCGAACCCCAGCACCGCGTATTCCGAGAGCATCGAGTCGATGACCTCGTATTGCGCCTGGCCCTCGCGGATGTTGTTGAGCGGGAAATAGCGATCCTCGGTTTCCTGGTCGATCAGGCCGGAATGGCGCTGGCTGAACGTGCCGCGGGTGCTGTCCTGGCCGGAGAGGCGCACCGGGTATCCTTCGGTCAGCAGCGAGCCGAAGGCCAGCGCCTCGCTCGTGGCCCAGTCGAAGCCGCGCCCGGTTTCGAACATCTCGCGCTTGGCGTCGAGCAGGCGTGAAACCGTCCGGTGCAGCGGGAAGCCTTCGGGCGCGCGGGTCAGCGCGCGGCCCACCTCTTCCATCGTCTCGGGCTTGATCGCGGTTTCGCCGCGCTGGTATTCGTCGGCGTCGCGCTTGTCGAGATGGCTCCAGCGGCCATCGAGCCAGTCGGCCTTGTTGGGCTTGTAATCCTTGCCGGCCTCGAACTCGTCGTTGAGATAGGCTTGGAACGCGGCCTTCATGTCCTCGATCTCGCCTTCGGGAATCAGCCCGTCCTGAACCAGGCGGTCGGTATAGAGGCTGAGCGTGGTCTTGTGCGTCTTGATCCGCTTGTACATCACCGGGTTGGTGAACATCGGCTCGTCGCCCTCGTTATGACCGAAGCGGCGATAGCAGAACACGTCGATGACCACGTCCTTGTGGAACTTCTGGCGGAACTCGGTCGCGACCTTGGCGGCGTGGACCACCGCCTCGGGATCGTCGCCGTTGACGTGGAAGATCGGTGCCTCGACCATCAGCGCGATATCGGTGGGATAGGGCGACGAGCGCGACAGGTGCGGCGCGGTGGTAAACCCGATCTGGTTGTTGACGATGATATGGATCGTGCCGCCGGTCTTGTGCCCCTTGAGGCCCGAAAGCCCGAAACATTCGGCCACCACGCCCTGTCCGGCAAAGGCCGCATCGCCATGCAGCAGGATCGGCAGCACCTTGGTGCGGTCGGTATCATTCAGCTGGTCCTGCTTGGCGCGGACCTTGCCGATGACCACCGGGTTGACCGCTTCGAGATGCGAGGGGTTGGCGGTGAGCGACAGGTGCACGGTGTTGCCGTCGAATTCGCGATCCGACGAGGCCCCGAGGTGATATTTCACATCGCCCGAACCATCGACCTCGTCGGGTTTGAAGCTGCCGCCCTGGAACTCGTTGAAAATGGCGCGGTAGGGTTTGCCCATCACGTTGGCCAGCACGCTGAGCCTGCCGCGGTGGGGCATGCCGATCACGATGTCCTGCACGCCGAGGTTGCCGCCGCGCTTGATGATCTGTTCCATCGCGGGAATGAGCGCCTCGCCCCCGTCAAGTCCGAACCGCTTGGTGCCCATGTACTTGACATGCAGGAACTTCTCGAACCCCTCGGCCTCGACAAGCTTGTTGAGGATCGCCTTGCGCCCGTTCTTGGTAAAGGCGATTTCCTTGCCATAGCCCTCGATCCGCTCCTTGAGCCAGCCGGCCTGTTCGGGATCGGAGATATGCATGTATTGCAACGCGAAGGTGCCGCAATAGGTGCGCTTCACGATGTCGATGATCTCGCGCATCGTGGCGAAGTCGAGCCCCAAGACCTTGTCGATGAAGATCGGCCGGTCCATGTCGGCCTCGGTGAAGCCGTAGGATTTCGGGTCAAGCTCGGGATGCGGGGTCTGGCTGCGCATGCCCAGCGGGTCGAGATCGGCCACGAGGTGGCCGCGGATGCGATAGGCGCGGATGATCATCAGCGCGCGGATCGAATCGAGCACGGCACGCTTGATCGCCTCGTCGGTGACCTCGACACCCGCGGCGCTGGCCTTGTCGCGGATCTTCTCGGCGGCGGTTTCCATCTCGTCGGGCAGCGGCGCCCAGTCGCCGGTCAAGGCACCGGTCAGATCGTCCTGCGGCATGGGCGGCCAGTCGCGGCGCGCCCAGCTTGGCCCCTTGGCCTCGGCCTGCACGTCCTTTTCGGTATCGCCCATCTGCTTGAAGAACTCGATCCAGCCTTCATCGACCGATCCGGGGTCATCGGTATATCGCGCATAAAGCTGTTCGAGATACTCGGCATTGTGCCCCTGCATGAAGGAGGAGGCACGAAACTGGTCATTGGGGGAATGTTCGGTCATGGCGATTACCTCGTGGGTTGAGGACCGTAATCATTGGGGCCTGATTGGCCGGGGCGGGTCAGCCACCAGACGACAAGAATGAACAGCGCGACCTGGATCAGCCAGATCACGGCAAATCCGCCCAGACCAAAGCCGGGCATCGGCATGGTCCCGCGCGACATTATCCCCAGCATGCCACCGGTAAAGATGAGGCCAAGGCCGAGAGACACTAGGACCGGCAGCAGCAACCACCAGCCGGGGCGTCCGCTGTCGTGCATTCTGCGCCACCCCACGGCCAGGAATGGCAGAAAGGTGGCAAGCTGGAACAGGGGCGCGAAGATGCGCGTTTCCCCGGCATGCTGACCCGGTCCGCCGGATGTGCCGAACACCAGCGCATCAAGCACGCCAAAGACCAACGTGCCAAGGAAAACGAACAGCGCGAACCACCAGTATTCGGGGCGCGACGCGCGACCCGAAAAGGTGACGTAGTTCTGCGTCAGGCAGGTTTTCACACTGGTCTGGAAATCCATCTGCGCGCCTTTCGCTCGGCTGTCAGCCCTTTTCGATCGCGTCTAGCATCGCCTCGCCCAGTTGCGCGGGGCTGTCGGCCACCACGATCCCGGCGGAGCGCATGGCCTCGATCTTGTCGTCGGCGCCGCCCTTGCCACCGGCGACGATGGCGCCCGCGTGGCCCATGCGACGGCCCGGGGGGGCGGTGCGCCCGGCGATGAAGCCGGCGACCGGCTTCTTGCGGCCGCGCTTGGCCTCGTCTTTCAGGAATTGCGCGGCCTCTTCCTCGGCCGAGCCGCCGATCTCGCCGATCATGATGATGCTTTGCGTCTCGTCGTCGGCGAGGAACCATTCGAGCACGTCGATATGCTCGGTTCCCTTGATCGGATCGCCGCCGATACCCACGCAGGTCGATTGGCCCAGCCCCACGTCTGTGGTCTGCTTGACCGCCTCGTAGGTGAGCGTGCCCGAGCGCGAAACCACCCCGCAGGAGCCGCGCTTGTGGATATGGCCGGGCATGATGCCGATCTTGCAGGCGTCGGGCGTGATCACGCCGGGGCAGTTGGGGCCGATGAGCACCGATGTGCTGTCTTCCAGCGCGCGCTTGACCTTCATCATGTCGAGCACCGGGATGCCCTCGGTGATGCAGACGATCACGTCCATCTCGGCGTCGATCGCCTCGAGGATCGAATCCGCGGCAAAGGGCGGCGGCACGTAGATCACGGAGGCATTGGCGCCGGTCTCGTGCCGCGCCTCGTGAACGCTGTTGAACACGGGCAGGTCAAGATGGCTCTGCCCGCCCTTGCCCGGCGTCACGCCGCCGACCATTTTCGTGCCATAGGCGATGGCCTGTTCGGAGTGGAACGTGCCCTGAGAGCCGGTGAAGCCCTGACAGATGACCTTGGTATTTTCGTCGATGAGAACTGCCATTTTCTTATCCCTTCACCGCTTTCACGATCTTTTCCGCGCCGTCCTTGAGGTCGTCCGCGGCGATCACGTCGAGGCCGGAATTCTTGATGATCTCCTTGCCCTTCTCGACATTCGTCCCTTCGAGCCGCACCACGAGCGGCACCTCGAGACCGACCTCCTTCACCGCGGCGATCACGCCCTCGGCGATCACGTCACAGCGCATGATGCCGCCGAAGATGTTGACGAGGATGCCCTTGACCTGCGGATCGCTGGTGATGATCTTGAACGCCTCGGTCACCTTGTCCTTGGTCGCGCCGCCGCCCACGTCGAGGAAGTTGGCCGGTTCCGCGCCATAAAGCTTGATGATGTCCATCGTCGCCATGGCCAGCCCCGCGCCGTTCACCATGCAGCCGATTTCCCCGTCGAGCGCGATATAGTTGAGGTCATACTTGCTGGCCTCAAGCTCCTTGGGGTCTTCCTCGGTCGTGTCGCGCAGGTCGGCGATATCGGGGTGGCGATAGATCGCGTTGCCGTCGAACCCCATCTTGGCGTCGAGGCATTTGAGATCGCCCTTGTCGGTGAGGATCAGCGGGTTGATCTCAAGCATCTCGACGTCTTTTTCGATGAAGAGCTTGTAAAGCGTGCCCATCAGCGCGACGCATTGCTTTATCTGCGCGCCCGTGAGGCCCAGCATGAAGGCGATGCGGCGGCCGTGGAACGGCTGATACCCGGTGGCCGGATCGACCGAGAAGCTCAGGATCTTCTCGGGCGTGCTTTCGGCGACTTCCTCGATATCCATGCCGCCCTCGGTCGAGGCGACAAAGGATACGCGGCTGGTTTGCCGATCGACCAGAAGCGCGAGGTAGAACTCCGCCTCGATGTCCGAGCCGTCCTCGATATAGATGCGGTTGACCTGCTTGCCCGCCGGGCCGGTCTGTTTCGTGACCAGCGTGCGGCCCAGCATCCGCTTGGCTTCAAGCTCGGCCTCCTCCACGGACTTGGCAAGGCGCACACCGCCCTTTTCGCCGGCATCGGCCTCCTTGAAGCTGCCCTTGCCGCGGCCGCCCGCGTGAATCTGTGCCTTGACCACCCAGAGCGGTCCGTCCATTTCGCCCGCGGCGGTCTTGGCCTCTTCGGCCCGGGTCACGACGCGCCCGTCGCTGACCGGCGCACCATAAGAGCGCAACAGCGCCTTGGCCTGATATTCGTGAATGTTCATCGGCTCACCTGTGTGGTTTACGTTGCCCTTCCTAGTGGCATAAGCTTTTCCGAAACCTAAGTGCAAATCGAATGATACATGGAATTTCGCAGAATTTTTACATTTTGTGATCACACGATTTCCGGCTGTGATCACAAAATGAGACATGCATCGTTTCGCTGGTCGCGGAAAGAGAATCATCCCGGCACGCTGGACTTGCACCGATTGATATGGAACCTTTCGTCGCAGGCAGGAAAGGGCAGGCCGATGAAAGCGGCGGCACCGTGGCGGGGATGAGCGCGCCAGGCTGGGGCATCGTGATGACCGCGCGCGAGCCGGGCAATCTGGTGCTGGCGAACGTGGCCTATCACCTTGGCCTCGGCGCGCGCGAAGCGCATGTCTATCTCGACGACCCGGACGATCGGGCGGCCGAAACGCTGGCCGCGTTGCCCGGCGTGCGATTGACGCTCTGCGACACGGATCATTGGCAACGTCTGGCACGGCGGCGCCCCGAGGCGCAGAACCGGCGGCAGGGGCTCAATGCGACCCATGCCTATCGCCTGGCCGATGTCGACTGGCTGATCCATCTCGATGCCGACGAATTCCTGCGCCCCATGCGCGGTGTTGAGGCGATGCTGGCCGAACTGGCCGCCTTTCCACGCGGGTTCGGGTATGTCTCGGTGCCCCCGGCCGAGCGGGTCATGCCACGCGATGCGGCGCAGGTGGGGCTGTTCGACGGGGTGTTTCGCCGCCCTGCGCGGGTGCCGCCGCGCCTGCATCTTGCGCTTTACGGCGAGGCGGCGGATTTCCTCGACGGCGGGATGAGCAGCCATGCCAGCGGCAAGGCGTTCACACCCACCGGGTTCGACTACCAGATCCGCATTCACCGGCCCCGCGCGGGCAAGGCGGACCCTCTGCCCGCCCATTCCGCGCTGAAGGCACAGGCGGTGGAGTTGCTGCATTTCGACGGGCTGACGCCGCTGCACTGGTTGGTCAAGCTCCTGCGCTATGGTGAACACGCGGCCGAGGTTCAGGCCGGGATGAACGGACCACACCGGATGCGGCAGGTGGCCGCGCTTCGCAATGAAGGGGATATCGCCGCGGTGCGGGCGCTTTACGAGCGGGTGCAGGTTCTTGCGCCCGCGCAGATGGCGCGGCTGGCCGCGCTGGGATTGTGCGACACCGCGCCTTTCGATCCGGCGCCGGTCATCGCGCGGGTGCTCGAAGATGTGCCCGACCTGTCGGCAGCGCGCTTTGACGACGATTTGCGCCGGGCGCATGAAAACAGTCCCAATCCGCGCCTTGCGGAGCTGGTCGCCCGCTGGCCCGGCTGACCATCAAGGCGGACGCGGCGCGCCGCCGGTGATCCGCCCGACCCTGCCCGGGATGTGGATTCGCGGTGGAAATCGAAAGATGACCGTGGGACAGTTCGCGCAAGACAAGCAATATAACGAGAGGTGAGGGATGCAGGCAACGCCGGCAAGTTGGTCTGTCGTGGCGACGGTGGCGGAACGCCCCGAGCTGCTCTTGGCCTTTGCCGCGCATCACGCCCTGCTCGGCGCGCATCGGATTCATCTTTACCTCGATCGCCCCGATCCGGACCTCAAGGCGCGCCTGGAACAGGTGCCCGGCTGCGATGTGACACTGTGCGACGATGCCCATTGGAAACGCCTCACCGGTGGCTCGCGACCCAAGCCGGTGGAGGCACGACAGATCGAGAACGCGGCCGATGCCTATCGCAGATCCGACGCGGATTGGCTGGCCCATCTCGACGGTGACGAGTTCATCAGTTGCACGCGCGCGCTTGGTATCGAGCTGGCCCATGTCCCGGGGGCGTTCTCGCTCGTGCATCTGGACGTGCGCGAGCGCGTTTACCTTGAACGCGACACCGATCCGGACCTGTTCTCTGGCGTGTTCCGCAAGCATTACAAGGCGCGTTTCGGCAATCAGCGGCATGTGCTGGGTGACCTGGCCCGCTATGCCGATGGCGGCTTTTTCGGACATGCGGTCGGAAAGTGCCTCGTCCGGACAGGGCGGAAGGGGTTGATCATGGGCATTCATCGCCCGCGCCCCATGCGAACGGAGGGCCGTCGCATGGAGAGCCCGCGGCGCATCACCGCCAGCAGCGCGGTGTTGCTGCATTTCGACGGCCTGACAGAGCGCCACTGGATCGGAAAGATGAAACGCTATTGCACGCTCAAGCGGCCGGAGGGGGATATGAGGCGGGCGCAGGCCCGCAGGCGCCTGCTGGAGTTTTTCGACGCTCACATGCACGATGACGCGGCCTTGCTGGCCTTTCATCGCCGTATGAAAGTGCTTTCAAAGCCCGGGGAACGGACGTTGCGCGCCCTGGGCCTGATCGAGGATGCGGCAATCGATCCGAGGGCGGGACTGGCGCATTTCGGGCTGGCAGACAGCCTGGACCTTTCCGCGCGCAGCTTTGACCGGGCCCTGGCCGCCGCGCAGGAGAGCGGCCGATGAAAAGGGGCCCGCGGCGGTCGCAGCGGGCCCCTAATACATCATTTCGCGGCATTCATGCCAGCGAGCTGTCGATCTCCTTGCAGGCCTTCACAAGGCCCTTCACGGCATCGACCGACTTGTCGAACATCGCCTGCTCGTCCTTGGTGAGCTTGATGTCGATCACCCGCTCGACCCCGCCCGCGCCGATCACCGTGGGCACGCCCACGTAAAACCCGTCGAGCCCGTAGGGGCCATCGACATGGGCCGCGCAGGGCAGCACGCGCTTTTGATCCTTGAGATAGGAGATTGCCATTTCGATCGCGCTGGTGGCCGGTGCGTAATAGGCGCTGCCGCTTTTCAGAAGGCCGACGATCTCGGCGCCGCCGTCACGGGTGCGCTGCACGATCGCGTCGAGCTTGTCCTGCGTGGTCCAGCCCATCTTCACGAGGTCGGGCAGCGGGATGCCCGCAACGGTGGAATAACGCGTGAGCGGCACCATCGTGTCGCCATGCCCGCCCAGCACGAAGGCGGTGACATCGCGCATCGAGACCTTGAATTCCTCGGACAGGAAATGCCGGAACCGTGCAGAGTCGAGAACGCCCGCCATGCCGCAGACCTTCTCATGCGGCAGGCCCGAGAACTCGCGCAGCGCCCAGACCATCGCGTCGAGCGGGTTGGTGATGCAGATCACGAACGCGTCCGGTGCATTGGCCTTGATGCCTTCACCCACGGCCTTCATGACCTTGAGGTTGATACCCAGAAGGTCATCGCGGCTCATCCCCGGCTTGCGCGGCACACCGGCGGTGACGATGCACACATCGGCGCCCGCGATATCGGCATAATCCTGCGTGCCCTTGAGCTTCACGTCGAACCCTTCCGAGGGGCCGGATTCCGCGATGTCGAGCGCCTTGCCTTCGGGGATGCCCTCGGCGATGTCGAACAGGATGATATCGCCCAGCTCTTTCATTGCCGCCATATGGGCAAGGGTGCCGCCGATCATGCCTGCGCCGATCAGTGCGATTTTGGGTCTGGCCATTTGGTTTCACTCCGGGTGGTTGCCAATTTCGCGACTGCCTAAGCCGATCCGGCGCGCACTGCAAGGGTTCCACGTCGTGACGCGGCGGTCACGTCGGCCTGTCGCGCCCGTGCGTGAAAGGTTAAAGAGGTTGGGAAACCGTAATTTAACGAGGACCATCCCGTGCCGCCACTGGACCTGAGCTTTTTTGCCATCGCCGGCCCAGCGGTTGTTTTCGCGGGTATATCCAAGGGCGGTTTCGGCTCGGGCGCGGCCTTTGCCTCGGCGGCGATTCTGGCGCTGGTGATGGAGCCGGGGGCGGCGATCGGGGTCATGTTGCCGCTCCTGATGCTGATCGACCTGGCCACGCTCAAACCCTATTGGAAACGCTGGAACACGCATGACGCGCTCGTGCTGATCCTTGGCTCGCTGCCCGGCGTGGTGCTTGGCGCGGCCTTCTACACGGTGGCCGATGCCGATCACCTGCGGCTCCTGATCGGGGGGATCGCGCTCTTGTTCGTGGCCTGGCAGATCGCCGGGCGGGCCGGGAAAATTCCCGTGGCGGGGCGGCCCATACCGTTCTGGGGTGGGTTGGTGGCCGGGCTGGCGGCGGGGTTCACCAGCTTCGTGGCCCATGCCGGCGGGCCTGCGGCGGCGGTCTACCTCTTGTCGAAACGCCCCGGCAAGACCGAGTTCCAGGCCACCACCGTGATCGTGTTCTGGGCCAACAACGTCCTCAAGGCCGCACCTTACGGGTTTCTCGGGATTTTCACCGCCGAAACCCTTTGGGCCGGTCTGTGGCTGGCGCCGTTCGCGCTTTTCGGCACATGGCTGGGGGTGCGGGCGCATTTCGCCATTCCCGAACGGGTGTTCTTTGCGCTGACCTATGTGCTCCTGACCGTGACGGGGGCGAAACTGGTCTGGGACGGGCTGAGCCAGGGTTCTTGACCTGATGTCTGGGATTCGATGTCAGCCGGGTGTCGGTCATTGGTCCGACATCCCGGAGCAAAACGATCACATGGCGGCGACGAGCCTTGTTCGGACAGTCGACAGAAGGGCAGCGGCCGACCGCGGGTGGGCACTTCCAGCGATTGTATTGCGCAGTTTATTCGGCGGCATATCTCAACAATTCCCCGGCAGTCCGACGTTGCAGAAGCGCCCGCCCGGGGGGCGGTCGGGCGCTGCCCGGGCGGCTTCGCCGCTGTTCCGGGCAAGGCCCGCTTCATCCTGCATCGCTGCCCCCGGGCGTTGGGTCGAATACGCCGCCTCTTCTGCGCCGCGGCGAGAAATCTCTTGAACATTTCGAGCAAAAAATGCTCTATCCGCGCAACAATATTACCGGAGAATCCCATGACCGTGCGCCCCTACCGTTCCGTCCTCTACATCCCCGGCTCGAAAGAGCGCGCGCTCGACAAGGCGCGGGGGCTGCCGGTGGATGCGATCATCTTTGACCTTGAGGACGCGGTGACACCCGATGCCAAGGTCGAGGCCCGCACCACGCTGGCCAAGGCGCTCAAGGAGGGCGGCTATGGCAACCGGGCAAGGATCGTGCGGATCAACGCGCTCGATACCCGATGGGGGCGCGAGGATGCGCTGGCGGTCAAGGACATGGAGGCCGATGCCATCCTCTTGCCCAAGGTCAACAACGCGCTCGACGTGCAGGCGCTGGGCGACCTGGTGGGCAAGATGCCGATCTGGGCGATGATGGAGACCTGCCACGGCGTCTGGAACGCGATGGAGGTGGCCGCGCATCCGCAGGTGCACGGGTTCGTCGCGGGCACCAACGACCTTGCCAAGGAGCTCAACTGCCGCGCCCGGGCCGACCGTCTGCCGCTGATGGGCGCGCTCCAGATGATGCTGCTGGCGGCGCGAGCGCATGGGGTCGTGGCGGTCGATGGCGTCTATAACCAGTTCAAGGACGACGAGGGCCTGCGCGCCGAATGCGAACAGGGCCGCGACCTGGGCTTTGACGGCAAGACCCTCATCCACCCCGCGCAGGTCGACGTGACCAATGCCGTCTTTTCGCCGTCCGAGGCCGAGATCGACCTCGCCCGCCGCCAGATCGAAGCCTTCGAGGAGGTCGAGCGCACCGGGCAGGGGGTCGCCGTGGTCGATGGCAAGATCGTCGAGAACCTGCATGTCGAGACTGCGAAAAAGGTTCTTTCGATGGCCAGTTCGATCGCCTCATTGTAGGGTGGGGGCCAACCCACCGTTCCGAACGAAAAGGCATCCCCATGACCCTTCTGATCCTCGGCGTCCTCCTGTGGTCGCTTGCCCATCTCTTCAAGCGTCTTGCCCCGGCTCGCCGTGCCGCGATGGGCGACAGGGCCAAGGGCGGCGTGGCGCTGGCGCTTCTGGTGTCGCTGGTGCTCATGGTGGTGGGCTACCGCGCGGCCGATCCCGGCACGATCTACTGGGGCCGCTCGCCGATGATGACGGGGATCAACAACCTCTTGATGCTGATCTCGGTCTATCTCTTTGCCGCCTCGGGGATGAAAACCCGCGCCGCACGGATCATTCGCCACCCGCAGCTGACGGCGGTCAAGGCATGGGCACTGGGGCATCTGCTGGTCAATGGCGATCTGCCGTCGTTCATCCTCTTTGGCGGGCTGCTGGCCTGGGCGGTGGTCGAGGTGATCCTGATCAACCGCCAGACCGAATGGCAGAAACCCGCCCCTGCCCCCATGGGCAAGGAGATCGGCGCCGTCGTCGGCACCGTCGTCGTGTTCGGGGTGATTTCGCTCATCCATGCTTGGCTGGGCTATTACCCCTTCGGATGATCCGCAAAATCAGGAGTGCGCGCATATGGCCAAGACCAATCCGGGCCGGTTCTTCGAGGATTACAGACTGGGCGAGGTGATCGAGCACGCCGTCCCGCGCACCGTGGGCGAGGGCGAGCGGGCGCTCTACCACGCGCTCTACCCGGCGCGGCACGCGCTTTACTCGTCGGACGTGTTCGCGGCTGAATGCGGGCTGGAGGGCAGCCCGCTCGATGACCTCGCCGCGTTCCACGTGGTTTTTGGCAAGACCGTGCCCGACATCTCGCTCAACGCGGTGGCCAATCTCGGCTATGCCGAAGGGCGCTGGCTCAGGCCCGTCTATCCCGGCGACACGCTGCGTTCGGTGTCCGAGGTGATCGGCCTCAAGCAGAACTCCAACGGCAAGTCCGGTGTCGTCTGGGTGCGCACCACCGGGCTCAACCAGATGGACGAGCCGGTGCTGAGCTATGTGCGCTGGGTGATGGTGCGCAAGAACGATCCGGATGCCCCCGCGCCAGAAATCGTGGTGCCCGATCTCAAACCGGCGCTGGATGCTGCCGATCTGGCGATCCCCGAGGGGCTTGATTTCACGGGCTACGATTTCGCGCTCGCGGGCGAGGCGCATCGCTGGGGCGACTACGCCGTGGGCGAGGTGATCGACCACGTGGACGGCATCACCATCGAGGAGGCCGAGCACATGATCGCCACGCGCCTGTGGCAGAACACCGCCAAGGTGCATTTCGACGCCACCTTGCGCCCCGATGGCCAGCGGCTCATCTATGGCGGGCACGTGATCTCGATGGCCCGCGCGCTGTCGTTCAACGGGCTGGCCAACGCGCAGATGATCGCGGGGCTGAACGGCGGGGCGCATGCAAACCCGTGCTTTGCCGGGCTGACGGTCAAGGCGTGGTCCGAAGTGCTCGACAAGGCCGAAACGCCCGCGCCGGGTGTCGGCGCGATCCGCCTGCGGCTTGTGGCCACCTCGGACGGGTCGGTGGGCGAATTGAAGGGCGCGGATGGCAAATACCGTCCGGGCGTCCTGCTCGATCTCGACTACTGGGCGTTGATGCCGGTTTGATGCGCGATTCATACTGTGTCAGGTCTTGCCCGGAATGCGCGCCTGCGGCGCATCAGGTCAGACTGCGTTCAGGCCACGCAGGCCTTGGGGGTTTCACCCCCAAACCCCCGAGAGTATTTTCCCCAAGAAAGAGCCTGCACATGGCTTGCCTGGCCGGGTCTGTGTGCCTGCTCGCCGGGGAGCGGTCGAATCCGGGTTATTCTTTTGATTGGCCACGTGTTTTGTGATCACAAATGGGAGTCGCCTTCTCGGAATTCGGGTGCGGTCTTTGCGGATTTCATATCGCCGCCTGAATTGTGATCACACGAATAATTCCGTGATCACAAATAGACGGATTCTTCGAAGAATTTACCCAAAACCGTCGCGTCACATGTCAAACACCCGTGACACCGCCCTGCAATCCGTTTTAATCATGTGACAGGCATCGCACGTATACTGACGTGTGCAAACCGAACAACAGGGGGATCGCCCATGGCCGAGACAAAACCCGTCGAACGCCCGCTCAGCCCGCATATCCAGATTTACCGCCCGCAGCTCACCTCGATCACCTCGATCCTGACGCGGATCACAGGCAATGCGCTCATCGTGGCCGTGATCCTCGTGGTCTGGTGGCTTCTGTCCGCGGCGGTGTCGGATGCGTCTTTCGCCACCGCCAACGCGGTGATGACCTCCTGGTTTGGCGACCTGGTGATGACGCTCTCGCTGCTGGGCATCTGGTATCATTACCTTGCCGGGCTGCGGCATCTCTATTTCGACGCGGGCCATGGGCTCGAGATCGAAACCGCCGAGAAGCTGGGCATCGCCTGTCTTGTCGGGTCGGTCGTCCTGACCGTCATCACCATCCTGATCGTGTGAGGGCCGAGCCATGCGTTACCTGACCGACCGCAAACGCGCCGAAGGCAAGGGGGCCGCGCATACCGGCACCGAACATCACTGGTACATGACCGTCAGTTCCGTCGGCCTGGCCTTCCTGGTGCCCACCTTCCTGATCGTCTTCGGCAGCGCGCTGGGCGGCACACGCGAAGAGGTGCTGGCCACCTTCGCGCGCCCCTTCCCGGCGATCCTGACCGCGCTCACCCTGCTGGTGGGGATGATGCATTTCAAGAACGGCGCCAAGATGATGATCGAGGATTACTGGCAGGGCACCCTGCGCAAGGCGCTGATCATGCTCGTGGTGGGCCTGAGCTGGACCATCATCGCCACCGGGCTTTACGCGCTCGCCAAGATCGCACTGTGAAGGATTGACCATGGCTGCTTACGAATACGAGACACATGAATATGACGTGGTCGTGGTCGGCGCCGGCGGCGCGGGCCTGCGTGCCACGCTGGGCATGGCCGAACAGGGTTTGCGCACCGCCTGCGTGACCAAGGTCTTCCCGACCCGCTCGCACACTGTCGCGGCGCAGGGCGGTATCGCCGCCTCGCTGTCGAACATGGGGCCGGACCATTGGCAATGGCACATGTATGACACGGTGAAGGGCTCCGACTGGCTGGGCGATACCGACGCGATGGAATACCTTGCCCGCGAGGCGCCCAAGGCGGTGTACGAGCTCGAACACTACGGCGTGCCCTTCTCGCGCACCGAAGAAGGCAAGATCTATCAGCGGCCCTTTGGTGGCCACACCACCGAGTTCGGCGAAGGCCCCGCGGTGCAGCGCACCTGTGCCGCCGCCGACCGCACCGGCCACGCGATCCTGCACACGCTCTACGGACAAAGCCTCAAGCAGAAGGCCGAGTTCTATGTCGAGTATTTCGCCATCGACCTCGTCATGAGCGACGACGGCGCCTGCACCGGCGTGGTGTGCTGGAAACTCGATGACGGCACCATGCATGTCTTCAACGCCAAGATGGTCGTGCTGGCCACCGGCGGCTATGGCCGCGCCTATTTCAGCGCGACCTCGGCCCATACCTGCACCGGCGACGGCAACGGCATGGTGGCGCGCGCGGGCCTGCCGCTTCAGGACATGGAATTCGTGCAGTTCCACCCCACCGGCATCTATGGCGCGGGCTGTCTCATCACCGAGGGCGCGCGCGGCGAGGGCGGATACCTCACCAATTCCGAGGGCGAACGCTTCATGGAGCGTTATGCGCCCCAGTACAAGGATCTCGCCCCGCGCGACTATGTCAGCCGCTCGATGACCATGGAAATCCGCGAGGGCCGCGGCGTCGGCCCCGAGGGCGATCACATCCACCTCAACCTCAGCCACCTGCCCGCCGAGGCGCTGCAACTGCGCCTGCCCGGCATCTCGGAAAGCGCGCGCATCTTTGCCGGCGTCGATGTCACCAAGGAACCGATCCCGGTGCTGCCCACGGTGCATTACAACATGGGCGGCATCCCCACGAATTACTGGGGCGAGGTGCTCAACCCCACCAAGAGCGATCCCAATGCCGTGGTGCCCGGCCTCATGGCCGTGGGCGAGGCCGCCTGTGCCTCGGTGCATGGCGCCAACCGGCTGGGTTCCAACTCGCTCATCGACCTCGTGGTCTTTGGCCGTGCCGCCGCGATCCGCGCGGGCAAGGTGGTCGATGCCGAATCCGCCAACCCGGCTCTCAACACGGCATCGGTGGACAAGGCGTTCGACCGGTTCGACGGGCTGCGCCATGCCAAGGGTAGCGTCCCGACCGCCGAATTGCGGCTCGAGATGCAAAAGACCATGCAATCCGACGCCGCCGTGTTCCGCGCCGCCAAGACCCTCTCCGACGGGGTCGAAAAGATGATCTCCATCGCCGGCAAGGTGGATGACCTTTCGGTTACCGACCGAAGCCTGGTGTGGAACAGCGACCTGATGGAGACGCTGGAACTGACCAACCTCATGCCCAACGCGATGGCCACCATCGTCAGCGCCGAGGCCCGCAAGGAAAGCCGTGGCGCCCACGCGCACGAGGATCACCCCGAGCGCGACGACAAGAACTGGCGTGTGCACAGCATCGCGCGGGTCGATGGCGCCGAGGTGACGCTTTCCTATCGCGACGTGATCAAGGATCCGCTCACCACCGAGAAAGAGGGCGGCATCGCGATCAAGAAAATCGCGCCCAAGGCGCGGACGTTCTAAGGAGACCGACAATGGTTCAACTGACTCTACCAAAGAACAGTCGCATGACCACTGGCAAGACCTGGCCAAAGCCCGAGGGCAAGAACGTGCGCAAGTTCCAGATCTATCGGTGGAACCCCGATGACGGCAAGAATCCGCAGCTCGACACCTATTTCGTCGATCTCGACGATTGCGGGCCGATGGTTCTGGATGCGCTGATCTACATCAAGAACAATATCGACCCGACGCTGACCTTCCGCCGCTCGTGCCGCGAGGGGATCTGCGGCTCCTGCGCGATGAATATCGACGGGATCAACACGCTCGCCTGCATTTACGGCATGGACGAGGTGAAGGGCGACGTGAAGATCTATCCGCTACCGCACATGCCGGTGGTCAAGGATCTCATTCCCGACCTCACGCATTTCTATGCCCAGCATGCCAGCATCATGCCGTGGCTGGAAACCAAGACCAACCGCCCCGCGAAGGAGTGGAAGCAGTCGATCGAGGATCGCGAGAAACTCGACGGGCTCTATGAATGCGTGATGTGCGCGTGCTGTTCGACCTCCTGCCCGTCCTACTGGTGGAATGGCGACAAGTATCTCGGCCCGGCCGCGCTGCTGCATGCCTATCGCTGGATCATCGACAGCCGCGACGAGGCCACGGGCGAACGGCTCGACGATCTCGAAGACCCGTTCAAGCTCTACCGCTGCCACACCATCATGAACTGCACCAAGACCTGCCCCAAGGGCCTGAACCCGGCCAAGTCGATTGCCGAGATCAAGCGCATGATGGTCAACCGCGTGGTGTGACCGCCGCTCGGGGCGACGGGATCGCGAATCCATGCCAACCTTCCCGCGAGGGAGGGTTGCACGATGGAAACCACCATATGCCTCGGCACCACCAAGGGGGCCTTTCTGATCACCTCACCCGGTGAACGGGCAGATTGGCGCGTGTCCGGTCCGCATTGCGACGGCTGGCCGATCAATCATGTTCTCGGCGACCCCGTGTCCGGTTCGATCTGGGCGGCGGGTGGCGGCGAGTGGCATGGCGCCGGGGTCTGGCACTCGGACGATGGCGGGCAAAACTGGACCCTGTCGCATCTCGCGGGCGGGCTTGTCGATGAATGGGCGGCCAGTGATGCCGACCTCGCCGCGATGATCGGCTGGGAGCCCAAGGATTTCCCCTTCCCCGGCGAGATCGACGCGATCTGGTCGCTGCATCATGCCGGTGATGCGCTCTATGCCGGTGCCAAGCCCGCGAACCTCTACGTGAGCCGCGACAACGGCAAGACATGGGAGCGCAACGCGGCCTTGGCGGAGTTTCCCGACCGTGACGACTGGAACCCCGGCGCGGCAGGGCTGACACTGCACACGATCCTTACCGCCCCTGACGATCCGGCGCGGATGTGGCTGGGCATTTCCGCCGCGGGCGTATTCGCAACCGAGGATGGCGGCGCAAGCTGGGATCGGCGCAACCGGCTTTCGAACGCGGCGGCGCAGGCGACGCATGATCACCCCGCCGCACCCTCCGGGGGCGAGATCGGCCATTGCGTGCACAACATGGCCCGTGCCGCCGATGGCACGATCTACCAGCAGAACCACCACGGCACATGGCGGTCACGCGATGATGGGCGCCATTGGGATGACATCGGCACCGGCCTGCCCTCGACATTCGGATTTCCGATCGCGGTGCATCCCTCCGATCCGCGATCCCTCTGGGTGATCCCGCTGAACGGTGACATGGCGGGCCGGTTTCCCCCGGACGCCCGCGCGGCGGTCTGGAAATCGACCGACGGCGGCGAGACATGGAGCGACAAGCGCGCCGGCCTGCCGGGCGAGTCCTGTTTCTTCACGGTTCTGCGTCAGGCCATGGCGACCGACCGGGCCGATCCGGCGGGCGTCTATTTCGGTACCAACACCGGCTCGCTCTTTGCCAGTTTTGACGCGGGCGAAACCTGGTCCGAAATTGCCCGCCACCTGCCCACGATCCTTTCGGTCGAGGTGATGACCCGTTGAACTGGCCCCGGATCGCGAGGACCAGCGCGCTGGCTCTGACGGCAGAGTTCATGCCGCCGCCTTTTCTCCAATTGATGCGCGCGTTATGGAACGGGCTCCACGCCTGCCCGCTGCAAGAGGCCCTGAATGATCATCGTTGTCGGCCTGATCCTGGCCTTCATTCTGATCCTGATCTTTTCCAACCGCGCCATGCGCCATTGCCGCTGGCGTGCGCAGGGCATGGGCGATGACGGCAAGCGCGACTTTCGCTGCATGGCCTGCGGTGCACGCACGACCACGTCCGACGGCAACCCGCCACGCGTCTGCCTGCGCCCGGACGCGCCGCCCGGGCATTGATATCGTGCCTGGTTGCGCTTTGGGTCCGCATGTCCGAATGTCGCGTGAAACCGAACCGGAGGACCGCCATGCACCCGCCCGCCGACGCCGATGCCCGCCGCGCCATCGCGCCCGTGATCTGCTATCCCAACGACAGCCTGCCCGCGCCCGATCTCGCGCTCTACCGCGCGGCGCGAGACGGCGCAGACAAGACCGGCGAGGTGCTGGTGCCGCCGCGCGATGCCCGTGCCTTCCGCGTGCCCGCCGGGCATGTCTTTCGCATTTCCCCGGTCGAGGGGCCACAGGTGGGCGACCTCAACCTGTGGAACGCGCATGACCTTTCCGAGCGCTTCTACTCGGGCAAGTCCCGCGCGCTGCATGGCACCCACCTGACCACGGGCGAGCGGATGTGGTCGTCCTTCCCGCATCTGCGCCCGATGGCCACCATCATCGAGGACACGCTTTCATGGTATGGGATCGACCAATATGGCGGGTCGGTCCATGACGTGATCGGCACGCGATGCGATCCCTATACCGGCAACCTGCTCTCGGGCACGCAGTATCACCATTGCTGTCATTCCAACCTGACCCGCGCGCTGGCATATGAAACCGGCATGAGCCTGCACGAGGCCGAACCGCATGTGCATGACGTGCTCAACGTCTTCATGTGCACCGGCTTCACCCGCGACACCGGGCAATATTTCATGAAGGCGTCGCCGGTGCGGCCGGGCGATCATCTCGACTTCTTCGCCGAGATCGACCTTCTGGGTGCATTGTCGGCCTGTCCGGGGGGCGATTGCTCGTCCGAGCATTCCTCGGATGCGGCCGCCTGTCACCCGCTCCTGGTCGAGGTCTTTGCCCCGCAGCCGGGCGCGCTGGATGGGTGGACCTCGCCGCCGGTCAACGGCTACGACCGCAGCCACGGGCGCTGACCGGCGCGCGCCGGGTTAACCAAGTTTATCGTGAAAATACCCGTCATACCCCGGCAGCCGGATGGCAGCCGGGCGGCAGCCGGGAGTCACCCCCCGAAACTGGCGGAATATGTGCCGTTAACCGCAGCGAACGGTGGGGTCAGCCGAAGGCCGCTTCCAGCGCAATCTCCACCATGTCGCCAAAGCTGCGCTCGCGCTCGGCGCTCGAGAGCGCTTCCTGGCGCAAGAGATTGTCCGAGACGGTCAGCACCGCCAAGGCCCGCACCCCGAACCGCGCCGCCACGGTGTAAAGCTCGGCCGCTTCCATCTCGACCGCGAGGACGCCGTGGCGCGTCATTTCTTCATTGAGATCAGGACGTTCGTCATAGAACGCGTCCGCCGAATAGATGCCGCCGACATGCGGCGACACCCCCCGGGCCCGCGCTGCCGCGACCGCGCGTTCCAGCAGGCCATGATCGGCGCAGGGGGCGAATTGCAGCTCTCGGAAAATACCGCGCGACGGTGTCGAAATGCTGCTCGCCGTCATCGCGATCACAAGGTCGCGGAGGTTCACACTGTCCTGCATCGCCCCGCACGACCCGATGCGGATCAGCGTTTTCGCCCCGAAATCGCGGATCAACTCATTGGCATAGATCGACAGGCTCGGCATCCCCATGCCCGACCCCTGAATGGTCACGCGCTGGCCCCGCCAGGTTCCGGTGAACCCCAGCATCCCCCGGGTTTCATTGACAGTTTTGGGGTTATCCAGAAACGTCTCGGCGGCCCATTTGGCACGCAACGGATCGCCTGGCATGAGAACGATCTGGGCGATCTCGCCCGGTTTCGCACCGATATGGATGGTCATGCGGCGCTTACCTCTGGTACTTGATGAATGGCGTGAGGGTGGCGATCCGGTCGTAAAGCCGCCGCGCCGTTTCGTTGAAATCCTGCGTCATCCAATAGACCGAAGGGGTGCCATTGGCATCTGCCGCGGCATAGACCGCCTCGATCAGCTTGCGTCCGACACCGGTTCCGCGCACATCCGGGTCAGCGTACAGATCTTGCAGGTAACACACATCTTCGACCCGCCAATTGTGCGGATGGAAAATGTAGTGCACGAGCCCCACCGCGCGCCCGTCCTGCCGCGCGATCAGCCCGTTCTGGCGCGGATGGTCGGGGTCGCAAAGGCGGGCGAAAGTCGTCTGATAAACGTCTTCCGGGACAGCGGTTTCGTAGAATTCCAGATAGCCGGTCCAGAGACGGCGCCAATCGTGCTCGTCGGCGGAGCTCAGGGGGTTGATGACGGTGTCCATGGCGTTTTTCCACGTTATGTCGCTTCACTTTGCCAACCGCGTGGTGCGGGAGCAATGGTCAAAGTCGGCTGGCGATGGGCATTTTTCCGCCTGCCTGTTTGAAATTCCCGTTCCGATGTTCCAACTCTGTCTTGTCCCCAAGCCGGGGAGACATGCGCAAAAATGGAGAAGACTGTTGAAACTCAAACCGAAATTCCTGACTGCCATCGCCGCCATCGCGCTTGGTTTTTCCACGCCGGTCGTTGCTCAACAAAGCGACGCCCAACAAGGCGAGGTGCCGAGTATTGCCGCCGAAGACGTCACCGAGACGCAGGTGAACGCCTTTGTTGATGCGGCGCTCGCGGTGCAGGATGTGCAGAACGAGTACATGCCCAAGATTCAAGCCACCGAGGATGAGACCAAGCGTAACGAGATCATCGAGGAAGCCAATACGGCAGCCGCCTCCGCCGTCGAGTCGGTGGAAGAGTTGACGATCGACGACTACCTGGCCATTTCAGAAGCCGCCCGGCAGGACGAGGATCTGAATGCTCGGATCATGGCGCGGCTTCAATCCGAGCAGGAAGAGTAAGCCGTAGCGCAGCGGCCGTTTTCGAATTCTCAAAGGGCAGCCACATAGTAGCTGCCCTTTGAAACGGTGCCCTATTCGGCTGCGATTTCCTTGGGATCAGCCAGGCTCACGATATCCATCATTATGGTGTTGAGCTCGAAATCCTTGGGAGTGTAGACCTGCGCGACGCCGAGATCGCGCAGGGTTTTCGCGTCTTCTGCGGGAATTATCCCCCCTACGATCACCGGCACATGGCCAAGACCCGCATCGCGCAAGCGGTTCAGCGTATCTTCGACGAGGGGCATGTGGCTGCCTGACAGAATCGACAGACCGATCACATGAGCGGCGCTCTCCTTTGCCGCCTCGACGATCTCTTCGGGGGTCAGCCGGATACCTTCGTACTCGATATCCATCCCGCAATCGCGGGCACGAAAGGCGATCTGTTCGGCGCCGTTGGAATGACCGTCAAGCCCCGGCTTGCCGACCAGAAACTTGAGCCGGCGTCCGAGACGGTCGCTCACGGTGTCCACCGCCGCCCGAATGTCGTCGAGTCCCTCGGTCTTGTTGGAAACCGCCCGCGAAACGCCCGTGGGGCCACGGTATTCGCCGAAAACCTCGCGCATGACTTCGGCCCACTCACCGGTCGTGACGCCGGCCTTGGCCGCGGTGATCGACGGTTCCATGATATTCGCCCCGCTTGTGGCGGCAGCACGCAGGTCGGCCAATGCCCGATCCACGGCGGTAGAATCGCGGCTGGCGCGCCAGTCATCGAGCCGCTCGATCTGTTCTGCCTCGACCGCCGGATCAACCGTCAGGATACCACCCTCGCCACTCGTCAGGGGGCTGGGTTCGCCCTCGATCCATTTGTTGACCCCGACGACCACGGTTTCACCGGCTTCGATCCGGTTCAATCGTTCGGCGTTGGAATCGACGAGGCGGGCCTTCATGTATTCGATCGCGGCCACCGCGCCGCCCATCCCGTCGAGTGTTTCAAGCTCATGTCGCGCGCCCTCTTTCAACGCGGCGACCCTGGCATCGACTGCCGGGTTGTTGTCGAACAGGTCGTCATATTCGAGAAGATCGGTCTCATATGCCATGATTTGCTGCATCCGCATCGACCATTGCTGATCCCATGGGCGCGGCAGGCCAAGCGCCTCGTTCCAGGCCGGAAGTTGTACCGCGCGGGCACGGGCCTTTTTCGACAGGGTCACAGCCAGCATCTCGATGAGGATGCGGTAGACATTGTTTTCCGGCTGCTGCTCGGTCAGGCCAAGGCTGTTGACCTGGACACCATAGCGGAAGCGGCGGAATTTCGGGTTTTCGACGCCGTAGCGGTCAAGCAGGATCTCGTCCCACAGGTCGACAAAGGCGCGCATCTTGCACATTTCTGTGACGAACCGGATGCCGGCATTGACGAAGAAGGAAATCCGTCCGCACAGCGCCGGGAAATCCTCGGGTGGAACGCGCGGTTTCAACTCGTCGAGAACGGCAATCGCGGTGGCCAGCGCAAAAGCCAGTTCCTGCTCGGGCGTGGCACCGGCCTCTTGCAGGTGATAGGAACACACGTTCATCGGGTTCCATTTCGGTACGTTGGCATAGCAGTATTCCGCGACGTCACCGATGAGTTTCAGCGATGGTTTCGGCGGGCAGACATACGTGCCGCGGCTTAGGTATTCCTTAATGATATCGTTTTGTACTGTGCCTTGCAGCTTGGTCACGTCCGCGCCCTGTTCCTCAGCCACCGCGATGTAAAGTGCCAACAGCCATGGTGCGGTCGCGTTGATCGTCATCGAGGTGTTCATCTGATCGAGAGGGATCTGATCGAACAGCGTGCGCATGTCGCCAAGATGGCAGATTGGAACGCCGACCTTGCCGACCTCACCCCGGGCCAGAACGTGGTCGCTGTCATATCCTGTCTGGGTCGGCAGGTCGAAGGCCACCGAAAGCCCGGTCTGGCCCTTGGCGAGGTTGCCCCGGTAGAGCGCGTTCGAGGCTTTGGCAGTCGAATGGCCGGAGTAAGTGCGGATAAGCCACGGACGATCGGCCTGGCGATCGGACCTGCTGGTCTGGCGGTCTTCTTGTGTCTGCGACATGGGTGGCCTCGTGAATCGGGTGGGCAATTTTCTTGCGTCATGATGTTGATACTTGGAATTTTGTGGCGCTGTCAATTCGCTGCGTCGCGGCATGGGGTGATTTACCCTTGGTGAAAACCCTGCCACGGTGTGCCGATGACAAGTTCCGTAACCATGCCGCTCTGGCTTTTGATCGTGATTCTCGCCTTTGCTGCGGTCACCTTCGCGTCGCATTTCCTGTTTCCTTCCGTGCGCTGGTTCTTCCGCCTGCGCATGGAAAGGGTCGTCGCGCGCCTGAACGAACGGCTGGAGCGACCGATCCAGCCATTCAAGCTGGCGCGTCGCTATGACATGATTCAACGTCTCATTTATGATCCCGAGGTTTCAAAGGCCATCATCGAACATGCCCGCCGCGAGGGCGTGCCCGAGAATGTCGCGTTTCAGAGGGCAAGGGGGTATGCGCGCGAAATCGTTCCGTCCTTCAGTGCATCGCTCTATTTCGGTCTGGCCATCAAGCTGGCAAGACTGATCAGCACCTCGCTTTACCATGTCCGGCTCGGGCACCATGCCGAAGATCACCTCAAGGCGATTGACCCCGAAGCCACTGTGGTCTTCGTGATGAATCATAGATCGAACATGGACTATGTCCTCGTCACCTACCTGGCCGCCGAGCGCAGTGCGCTGTCCTATGCTGTTGGCGAATGGGCGCAGGTTTGGCCTCTGAGCCGCCTGATCAAGGCGATGGGCGCCTATTTTATCCGGCGCAAGTCGCGCAATGCCCTCTATCACAAGGTGCTGGAGCGCTATATTCGCCTGGCGACGGACGCCGGGGTGATGCAGGCCGTGTTTCCCGAAGGTGGCTTGTCGCTTGACGGGGCATTGGCCGAGCCCAAGCTTGGAATATTGAAATACATCGTCGAAAGGCATGATCTGTCATCGCGCGATGTCGTTTTCGTGCCGGTGGCAATCAATTACGATCGTGTTTTCGAAGATCGAATCCTCGTGAAGGCCGAACAGATCGGCGAGCGGCGCTTTCGGGCAAGAATTTCGGTTATTCTTCGGTTTCTGTTCAAGCAGGCCTGGCTTCGGCTGCGGGGCCGCTATCATCGGTTCGGCTATGCGGGAGTGAGTTTCGGGCCGCCTGTGAATCTGCGCAGGTTTCTTGAGGACGAACCCAATAACACAATTCAGAAACTTGCCCGGCAGTTGATGTGGCGGATCGGAAAAGAGATCCCGGTGCTGCCCGTTCCGCTGGTGGCGTCGGCGTTGCTTGTCGCGTCCGCTCCGCTGGATCGCCCGGCACTGAAAGAACGCGTCAATGATATTGTGGCTCGATTGCCTGAGGCGCATTTGTATTTGCCCCACGACGATCTGTCGTATGCCGTGGAAGTTGGATTGCGAAATCTCCTTGGCCGTGAGCTGGTGGAGGAAAATAATGGCCGGTTCACGGTGACGCAGGAAGGACGGGCGCTTGTCGCCTTCTATGCGGCCTCGATTGAACATCTTTTCGAAAAGCCGCGTCACAGCGATTTTTCTGCGGCTGCGAGGTTATAAAATTTCAATATGCGGCGCTAGGGGATTGCATTGTTGCGTGATGCTCGGTATCCCGTCTTGAACAGCCGCGATTCTGCGCTGCGGCACAGTTGCAAGGGAGCATGACATGGCACTGGATACGGATATCGGGATCGCCTCCTATGACGCGCCTGAGAAAGATCTCTACGAAATCGGGGAAATGCCGCCGCTGGGACATGTGCCCAAGCAGATGTATGCATGGGCGATCCGCCGTGAGCGGCATGGCGAGCCGGACAAGTCGTTTCAGGTCGAAGTCGTGGACACCTGGGAGATTGACAGTCACGAAGTGCTGGTTCTCGTGATGGCCGCAGGTGTGAACTACAACGGTGTCTGGGCCGGCCTCGGTGTGCCGATCAGCCCGTTCGATGGTCACAGGCAACCCTATCATATCGCCGGGTCCGATGCCTCGGGTATTGTCTGGAAGGTCGGCGACAAGGTGAAAACCTGGAAAGTCGGTGACGAGGTGGTCATTCACTGTAATCAGGATGACGGCGACGACGAGGAATGCAACGGTGGTGACCCGATGTTTTCTCCCACCCAGCGGATCTGGGGATATGAGACTCATGACGGTTCGTTCGCGCAATTCACTCGTGTGCAGGCTCAACAGCTCCTGCCGCGCCCCAAGCATCTGACCTGGGAGGAGTCGGCTTGCTACACGCTGACCCTCGCCACGGCCTACCGGATGCTCTTCGGGCATCACCCGCATGAACTCAAGCCCGGGCAGAACGTGCTGGTATGGGGTGCGTCGGGCGGGCTCGGATCCTATGCGATCCAGTTGATCAACGCAGCTGGTGGTAACGCGATCGGCGTGATCTCCGACGAGGACAAGCGCGATTTTGTCATGGATCTCGGCGCCAAGGGCGTGATCAACCGCAAGGATTTCAACTGCTGGGGGCAGCTTCCGACGGTCAACACCGAGGAATACAAGCAGTGGTTCAACGAGGTTCGCAAGTTCGGCAAGGCGATCTGGGATATCACGGGCAAGGGCAACAATGTCGATATCGTCTTCGAGCACCCGGGCGAGGCGACGTTTCCCGTCTCGACCTTCGTTTGCAAGAAGGGTGGAATGGTCGTGATCTGTGCCGGGACCACCGGTTTCAATTGCACCTTTGATGTCCGCTATGTCTGGATGCATCAGAAGCGCCTGCAGGGTTCGCATTTCGCGCATCTCAAGCAGGCAGCATCTGCCAACCGCCTCATGGTCGAGCGGCGTCTTGATCCTTGCATGTCGGAAGTGTTTCCCTGGAACGAGATTCCGCATGCACATATCAAGATGATGCGAAACGAACACAAGCCCGGCAACATGGCGGTCCTCGTTCAAGCGCCGACGACCGGGCTTCGTACGGTGGAAGATGTGGTTACGGCGGGCAAGTCCTGACTTTGGAAGGTAACGAGAATCGCCCATGCGGAACACGGGTTGTGCATGGGCGATCCGCGTTCCGGCATTGGGACTCGCGCCAGCCCGGTGCATTGCCTATCACGAACCCGCAATCCCCAGAAATGTCGGAGATTATCATGCCCCTGTGGTCTGACCGGTGCCTTGGACCCGGCGAAAACGGGGCACTTGCTCTTTGAGCAAAGGCGCCATGTTGTGAATGGTGAGGCCGCTCGATAATGTCTGCGCATGAATTCGCCCAGTCCGACCTTTTCCCATGATCAGGCAGATGCCTTCGACCGCATTGCGCAAGCCTTGTGCGAAATGGGTATCGATCTTGAAGATTGTATTCTGACACCGCCGCGTGAGGGCAAGGGCGCGGTTCTGGCCATCGTCGGCAAGGCCGGTTCGGGCAAGACACTTCTTTTGGCCGAACTGTTCAAGGCGATGGAGAACTGTAGCGTGGAAGTGGTTTCCGGCGACTACGAAAGCCGCCGCCGCAAGGATCGCCGCACATTGGCCGTGTTGGCCCCGACGAACAAGGCTGCCAGCGTATTGCGGACACGTCGCGTACCTGCGACCACGATCCATCGCATCCTTTACACGCCCGTCTATGACCCGGAATATGAGCGCATCGCGGAATGGTTGGCTGGAGAGGGTGAGCGCCCCGATATCGAAGGGTTGACTGACATTGCGCTCGAACGGGCGGCGGCGTTCTTCAAGACACACCGTTCCATTCCCGGGGCCCTAGCGGCGGCTGGATTGCGTGGCTCGGATTTCATTACCGGCTGGAAACGTCGCGAAGAGCCGCTCGATGTTGGGTTCGTTGACGAGGCCTCGATGCTCGATGACCGACAATTCGACGACCTGCGCGAAATCTTCCCGATGCTCGTGCTGTTCGGTGATCCTGCGCAGCTCGCACCGGTCAATCAGTCCGGCACGATGGTCTTCGACAAGCTTGATGACGATGCGAAACTGATCTTGCATCGCGTTCACCGTCAGGACGCCGACAATCCGATCCTCGATCTTGCGCATGCACTATCCGACCCTGACTTGGGTTTCGAAGACTTTGAAACCATGGTCGAGGAGTCTGCGCGTCGCGATGATCGCGTTGTCTGGGGGCAGCGCGTCGAGGTTGACCTGATGGCGCGGAGCCCGGTGTTGGTGTGGCGCAATGCGACCCGAATTCGCCTCATCAATGTATTTCGGCGGGTGCATGATGCGCCCGAAATGGAATTGCTGCCGGGCGAACCGCTGATTTGTGACGGTCTCGAGCTTCCGCTGAAGCATCGCAAAAAGCGGCTCGACCTGGAGGCGCGCGGACTGATCAAGGGGGCGCAGGTTATCTATTTGGGGCCCGGACGCAAGGCCGGATTTTCCCGCTTGCATGTGATTGGAGCGCCGGATCCTCAGGTGTCGGCCGCGTCAATCGTGAAGATTGAAAAACCGGACGAGGAAGAGCCGTTCATTCCCTTCGCGGCCCGAATGGGGGCGACTTTCCTGCACGGGGCCGCGGTCACGATCCACAAGGCGCAGGGCTCGCAATGGGAGAACGTGCAGGTCTTCGCCCCGGATTTATATGCAGCGGCGCGCATGGGGCGTATGGAGGCGGGGCAACCGCTCTGGAAACGCCTTGCCTATGTCGCGATCACGCGGGCACAAGAACGGCTTTTCTGGGTGGTGCGGAACCGCCTGTCGAAGCCGACCGAGCAGTTAAGGACCGACGATCTTGCCGTTCCCGTTGTGCCGCTTGAGCTTGAAGGAACAGACATATGAAATCGATCCTGATCACCGGCGCAAGCGCCGGAATAGGGCGTGCCACAGCCCGTCGCTTTCTTGCAGAGGGCTGGTATGTAGGGTTGATGGCACGGCGCCGCGATGCGCTGGAGGATGTGGCCGCGGGGTTCGAGAATGCGGTGACCCTGCCCGGTGATGTCGTTTCTGAAGCCAATGTGGATGCAGCTGTTTCAGCCTTTCTTGAGCGCGCGGGACGGTTCGATGTCCTCTTCAACAATGCCGGGATGTTCGGTCCGGCCAGCCTGATTGACGAAATCGGATTGGACGAGTGGCGCACAGTGGTGGATGTGAATCTCAACGGTATGTTTCTTATGGCGCGCGCGGCATTTCGCGCCATGCGGGCGCAAGCTCCGCAGGGTGGTCGGATCATCAACAACGGTTCGATTTCGGCGCATGCGCCGCGTGACAGGTCGATCGCCTATACGACGACGAAACACGCGATCACGGGCATGACCAAGTCGTTGTCGCTCGATGGGCGGGCTTTCGATATCGCCTGCGGTCAAATCGACATAGGCAACGCGCGAACCGAACTTCTCGAAGGATTGATCCGCCGCAATCCCGAAAATCCGCCGCCGGTGATGGACGTTTCACATGTTGCGGATGCCGTCTTTCAGATGGCCACGCTGCCACCGGAGGCAAATGTGCAGTTCATGACGATCATGGCGACAAAGATGCCTTTCATCGGACGCGGGTGATTGGGGAAGCGACAGGTCAAGCTCGACGAAAGATCCTGAAAGCTGCCGAAGCGCCCCAACCGGCCGCGATGGCAATTGCGAGCGACAGCAAGCCATAGATGACAGGTTGTTCCCGCGACAGGTTGAACAGGAAGCGTTCCAGCCCAACTTTGCGCACGTTGATCACGGCTTCATAATCCGCAACAACATCTCGATCCCTCAACAGGAATACACGCGTCTTGTAATCGCCCTCGGTAAGATTTGAGGGAAGGGCGATTGATGTTCTGAACAATGTCTGCTGATCGACGCTGATGGCGTTTTCCAGGAACTGGTACAGACCGTTCTTGCTTCGAATTCGGATGAGGGCCTCGGAAAAAGTATCGGCGTCCATGATATGGCCGGGCGCCCCAACAAACCGAATCGAGCGCGGAATCGATACGTGATGCCGCAAGTCATCAGAGTCGGAGATTATTTCATTGAAGGGGCCGCTGGTCGCCACTGCGTAGAAGACAGGAGCCGAGTCAATTTCCAGCGCATCGGTATTGATCCAGATCCCGTAGCGTTTTTCCTTGCGGCGGACAGTTACGGGAAGAGATGGACCTTCGATCGTGACGATCACATCCAGAGGCTGGTTTGCCGGGGGCGGGCTATCGCGCTTGACGGCACCGAAAATCAGGATCTCCGACCCATCGAAATTGGCGGTGATCGCAACCCGGTTTTGGCTCAATCCCAGAACGACCTCTTCGCCGGCATCGGCTGCCGTGAAGGGCAGCAACACAAGGAAAAGGGCCAGAAGACGGCGCATCAATGACCCCCAGCCGCGCCGAGGGAATAAAGCTCTGCAGGTTGCAAGAGCAGCTCCAGCGCGAGTTTCGCACAAACGACAAGCACCATCATGGCCAGAAGGACACGCAATTGCTCGGCTTTCATGTGAACGCCGATACGTGTGCCGATCTGGGCGCCAATCACGCCGCCGATCAGAAGCAAGACGGCCAGTGCCATGTCGACCGTGTAGTTGGTGGTCGCATGCAGCATCGTTGTGAATGCGGTCACAAAAATGATCTGGAACAGCGAGGTTCCAACCACCACCTTGGTCGGCATGCCGAGCAGATAGATCATCGCCGGAACCATGATGAAGCCCCCGCCCACACCCATGATCGCCGCGAGGACGCCGACGGACAGCCCGATCAGGAGCGGCGGGATCACCGAGATATAGAGGCCCGAGGCGCGAAAGCGCATCTTGAAGGGCAGGCTGTGCACCCAGTTGCGTTGCCGGCGTCTGGGCACCGTCGCGGCTCCTGCATTTCGCGAGCGACGGATCGCATTGACGCTCTCGATGAACATCAAACCACCCACGACACCAAGAAAAACGACGTAGGACAGCTTGACCAGAAGCTCGACCTGACCCAACGCCTTAAGGAAATTGAACAGCAAGACACCTAAAGCTGCACCGACGAGGCCGCCGATCAGGAGCACCGTACCCATCTTGAGATCGACGGTCTTTCGCTTGAGATGGGCCAGCACACCCGAGAATGACGAGGCGACGATCTGATTGGCTTCGGTTGCAACCGCAACGGCGGGTGGGATGCCGATGAAGAACAGGAGCGGTGTCATCAGGAAGCCGCCACCCACCCCGAACATGCCAGACAAGATGCCAACGATCCCGCCAAGACCAAGCAGGAGAAACGCGTTGACCGACACTTCGGCGATGGGGAGATAGATTTGCATGGTTGTAGCTAGCGCGGGAGAGATCGGCAATGCAAGGAGGCGAATGCGGCTTTGCAGCACGTTAGGTCAAATTATCCACGAGTCGGCATGCATTTCTGTTCGAGTTCACGGCTCGTTCATGTGGGGCCGGCCGCCGGCTTCGGGTGGAGTCGCCCTGCCAACACGCGCGGTGAGAATCACTTTGGTCAGGTTGGTTGGCAGCACCTGTAAGAAGGGCTGGTGGTCAGGTCCCGATGCGCTTCTCCATGATCAACGCATCACTATGCCGACCGTCCTGATAGGAATAGTAGGCGCTGCGTCTTGCAATCAGGGTGTAGCCGCAGGTCTTGTAAAGCCTGTGTGCCGCCGTGTTCTCGGCGGATACTTCCAGAAAAGTGCGGGTTGCGCCGCGTGTTCTGGCCATGTCCTCGAACCGTTTCAGACAGGTGCGGGCCTGTCCTTGCCGGCGCGCGCCGGGATCGGTTGCCAGGGTCAGCAATTCGGCTTCATCCGCGATTACACGCCCAAGCGCAAAGGCGTTTTCGGTCGTGGTCAGGAACACATGATCGCTTGAAAGCAGTTCAGAAAATTCATGCGCGCGCCATCCACGTTCGTCGGCAAAGGCGCGTTCGTGAATCTCGGCGAGCGTCTCAGGTGTCATCTAGGAGTTCGGGTGCAGCATCGCGGGCGGGCGCGGCATCAGCAGGGCGGATGTAGAGGGGGGCCGGGGGCGTCGTGTTCGTCTCGATGCGGTTGGCTGCGATTCGCGCGATGGCCTCGACGCCGGCGAGGGTCGGTTCGGACACCACGCCAGACAGGCGTGCGGCGCATTCTTCTGCATGGGAGCCGATCCATCGTTGGTTCAGATACCCGGACCTGGCGTCGATCTCGTCCAACATGCTCAGCTTCGGCGGGGCCGCCCCGGACTCTTCGAAACGCTGGAGATAGACTTGACCGCGCGGCGCATCGACAAGGGTGATGCAGGGGCGTGGTTGACCAAAGGCAAGCGTGTCGAACCGGGTGACTCCGATGGCGGGGATGCCAAGCGCCAGCGCAAGGCCGCGTGCCGTGGCGACCGAGATGCGAATACCGGTGAAGTTTCCCGGTCCGGTTCCGACGCCGATCGCGCTCAGATCGTTCCAGCCGAGCCCGGCCTCCGTCAGAGTTTCGTCAAGCAAGGGCATGAGGCGCTCCGCCTGGCCGCGGCCCATGTTTTCCTCGCGCAAGGATCCAAGCGAATGGCCTGACAGCAAAGCGGCGGCGCAATGCGCCGCCGATGTGTCAAAGGCCAGAATATGCGTGTCAGACCCCAATCGGGCGCACCTCGGTCACCTCGGGGATATAGTGGCGCAACAGGTTCTCGATCCCCATCTTGAGCGTCAGGGTAGACGAGGGGCAACCGGCGCAAGCGCCTTGCATGTGGAGATAAACGACCCCTTTTTCAAACCCGTGAAAGGTGATGTCGCCACCATCCTGCGCCACGGCCGGGCGCACACGTGTATCGAGCAACACCTTGATCTGATCTATGATTCCGCTGTCCGGCCCATCGTTTTCGGCATGTCCGCTGGTGCTCTGGGCCCCATCGGCCATGACAGGCGCACCCGACTGGAAATGCTCCATGATCGCGCCGAGGATGGCCGGCTTGACGTGATCCCATTCAACGTCGTCGGCCTTTGTCACGGTCACGAAATCGTTTCCCAGAAACACCCCCTTGACCCCGTCGATGCCAAACACGCGAGCGGCCAGTGGCGAGACGTTTGCGTCAACGGCTGCCGGAAAGTCGGCAGTGCCACTTTCCATCACGGTCTGACCTGGCAGGAACTTGAGCGTGGCCGGGTTGGGCGTGGACTCGGTTTGAATGAACATATCTGGCACACCTTTTCGTTTCACTTCATGATATGCGCGCCTTGCATCGTGAAGTCAAGGTTTGGAACGATTCTAAAGTTTCAGGTGATCGCCTCGAGCCGTTCGCGCGACATGTCTCCGGGGACGATGGTAATCGGAATGCTCAGGCTGCCTGATGAACGGGTGAGTTCCGTGACAAGTGGGCCCGGACCCTTCTTGTCGACCCCGGCGCCCAGAACGAGCACCCCGATTGCGGAATCGTCCCTGATCTGGGCTAGGATCTCAGTCATGGGATCGCCTTCGCGGATCACGAGTTTGGGGTCGACATTCTGCTTGTCGCGCATCCATTTGGCGAAGACCTCGAAATGCGCCTCGATCCTCTCGCGGGCCTCTTCGCGCATCAGATCGCCGACGCCGATCCAGTGGTTGAATTCTTCCGGCGGTATGACGGCGAGCACCTCGACCCCGCCGCCGGTCTTGGCGGCGCGCATGGCCGCGAAGCGCATGGCGTTGAGGCATTCACGACTGTCATCGAGGACGACGAGGAATTTCCGCATTCGGTTTTCTCCTGTCACTGGGGCCGGTCCTGTTACGGGCCTTTGGTTCATTCTAGCCGTTCGACGCGGCCCAGTCCCAATAAAGTTCGCGCACCCGGCGAGTGACAGGACCAACCTGGTATTGCGTGTCGTCGAAGGCCGTGACCGGCGTGACCTTGGACATGTTGCCCGAGAGGAAGACCTCGTCGGCGTCGTGGAAATCCTCGAAGGTGAGCACGGTCTCATGGACCTTGATGCCCTCGCCTGCGAGGTTCGAGATATGGCGCCCCCGGGTGATGCCGGACAGGAAGGTACCGTTCGGGATCGGGGTAAAGATCTCGCCATCCTTGACCATGAACACGTTGGCGGTCGCGGTTTCGGCCACGTTGCCCATGGCGTCGGCGACAAGCGCATTGCCAAAGCCCTTGGACTTCGCCTCTTTAAGCATCCGGGCGTTGTTGGGATAGAGGCAGCCCGCCTTGGCGTTCACCACCGCATCGTCGAGCACCGGGCGGCGGAAACGGGTGCGGGTGAGCGTGGTGGTGGCGCCCGGATCGGCCATCGGGATCACTTCGAGGCAGACGCAAAACCCGGTGTCATCGGGTTTGGGTGCGATCGCGCTTGTGGTCATGTCGCCGTCGATGCCCCAATACATCGGGCGAATATAGACGGCCTCGGATTTGTCATACATCTCAATACCTTCGCGGATGATCTCGACCATGCGGGCGGCCTCGACCGTGGGGTTGAGCATCAACGCCGCGGCCGAGCGATTGACCCGGGCGCAATGGGCGTCGAGATCGGGCGCGAGCCCGTTGAAATACCGCGCGCCGTCGAACACCGTGGTTCCGAGCCACGATCCGTGATCGGCGGATGTCATGACCGGCACTTCGCCCTCGTGCCATGTGCCGTTGAAATAGGTCCTGATGTTGCTGCCAACTGCCATTTGTCTTGTCTCCTCACTTGGGCGTGAGGTTATGGCGTGGGGACAGGGGCGTAAAGGGGGCAGATCGGTGCTGTGACACAATGTGCCCCCGGAATCGTTAACGAACGGTTAACGCACCATGCCGACAATGTCGTAGGTGCGGTCCAGGATCGGCGCGGCAATCGCGCGGGCACGGGCGGCACCATTATGCAGTATACGGTCGATCTCGGCCTTGTCCTGCATCAGCCGGGCCATTTCAGACGAGATCGGGGCCAGTTTCGCGACCGCGAGATCGGCCAGCATCGGCTTGAACTCGGAAAACTGTTTTCCGCCCTGATCGTGCAGCACCGCATCGACGCCCTGTTCGGACAATGCCGCATAAATATTAACAAGGTTGCGCGCCTCCGGGCGGTCATCAAGCCCCTTGGCCTCGGAGGGCAGGGCGTCGGGATCGGTCTTGGCCTTGCGGATCTTGCGCGCGATCGTGTCGGCGTCGTCGGTCATGTTGATGCGGCTGGCATCCGAGGTGTCGGATTTCGACATTTTCTTCGATCCGTCGCGCAGGCTCATGACTCGCGTCGCCGCCCCTTCGATCACCGGTTCGGTGATCGGGAAGAAATCGACGCCGTAATCGTGGTTGAACTTGATCGCGATGTCGCGGGTCAGTTCGAGATGCTGCTTCTGGTCCTCGCCCACGGGGACGTGGGTGGCGTGATAGGCAAGGATGTCTGCGGCCATGAGCGACGGATAGGCGAAGAGCCCGAGTGAGGCATTCTGCTGGTTCTTGCCGGCCTTGTCCTTCCACTGGGTCATCCGCTGCATCCAGCCCATGCGGGCGACGCAGTTGAAGATCCAGGCGAGCTGGGTGTGTTCGGCCACTTGTGACTGGTTGAAAAGAATGGATTTTTCCGGATCGAGTCCGGCCGCTATGAACCCGGCGGCCAGTTCGCGCGTGGCGTTGCGCAGGTCGGCGGGGTCCTGCCAGACGGTGATGGCGTGCAGATCGACCATGCAGTAGATCGACTCGATCCCGTTGTTCTGCATTTCCACGAAGCGTTTGAGCGCGCCGAGATAATTGCCCAGATGCAGGTTGCCCGAGGGCTGAATCCCCGAGAACACCCGGGGCGTGAAACCCGCCCCGCCCGCTGCGTCTGTCATGGCCGTTTCTCCGTCTGGATTTATGGGTGCGGCTGGCTTACCCATGGGGAATAGCGCCGTCAAGGAAGTGAGGCATGAGCAAAGAGTTCAATCCCGGCCCGGTCAACCCCATGCCGCCCGTGGTGGTGGGGCTGTTTCTTGTGATGCTGGGCATCGAGGCGGTCTTGAGCCTTGGAAACATGGGATATATCGGTGGTCCGGGCGCGGTGGGATGGCGCGCGGGTGCGATCCAGACCTATGGGATCAACGGTGCGGTCATTGACTGGATGCTGGAGCAGAGGGTGTTTCCGGCCGTGCATCTCATGCGGTTCGTGACCTATCTTTTCGTACATGGATCGCTCACGCACATGATCATCGCGGGTGTTCTGCTGCTGGCGCTGGGCAAGTTCGTGGGCGATGTATTCGCGTGGTGGGCGATGTTGGTGCTGTTCTTTGGGTCGGGTATCGGCGGGGCGGTGATCTGGGCGCTGGTGCTGAGCGACCCGGGCTATATCTTCGGCGCCTATCCGGGGGTTTACGGGCTGATCGGGGCGTTCAGTTTCATCCTGTGGCTGCGTCTCGGGCAGGCGGGCGAAAACCGGGCGCGGGCCTTTGTGCTGATCGGGTTCCTGATGGTCATCCAGTTGATTTTCGGGCTACTTTTCGGGGCGCGCAGCGATTGGCTGGCCGATCTTGGGGGCTTTGCCTGCGGGTTTCTGCTGTCCTTTCTGGTCAGCCCGGGCGGTTGGCAGAGCCTGCGCGCGCGGCTGCGCCACCGCTAGCGCAGGGTGCAGCGTTCGGCGGGGTTAACGCGAGTTTTCGGCGAGAAACCGCGGGGTGACTCCCGGCTGCTGCCCGGCTGCCAGGCGTGCACCGCCGCAATGCGGCGAAAACGCGGGTCACAGGCGTTAACGCGGCGCGCGGCGCGGCATCCCTGCCCGGTCACTTCCGGCTTGCGACGGACGGTCGGAAAGCGGTAGACGGGAGGGGACTGCCCCGATCGTCGAGGAGAGACCACATGCCCGCGCGCATCTATCAGCCGAGCCGCAATGCCATGACGTCCGGCACCGCCAAGACCAAGCACTGGGTGCTGGAATTCGCGCCTGCCGAGGCGCGCGACATCGACCCGCTGATGGGCTGGACCTCGTCCGGGGACACCCAGTCGCAGGTGCGGATGAAATTCCCGACCAAGGAAGCGGCGCTGGCCTATGCCGAGTCGAAGGGGATCGACGCGGTGGTCCTGCGTCCGCACAAACGCAAACCCAACATCCGCCCCGGTGGTTATGGCGACAATTTTGCCACCAGCCGGCGTCAGGTCTGGACGCACTGAAGCCGATGCCGACCCGCGCTTGCCTTTGCGGCGCCGAGGCGGCATTCAGTCAAGAGCGGTCCCGTAGCTCAACTGGATAGAGCAGCTGACTTCTAATCAGCAGGTTGGGGGTTCGAGTCCTCCCGGGATCGCCAATGGCTTGGTTGACGAGGAAGGCGACATGGACAGGCTGCCACTCACCGTTGTCGGGGGCTATCTGGGGGCGGGCAAGACCACGCTGATCAACCGGCTCTTGCGCGAGGATCACGGGCTGCGCCTGATGGTGATGGTCAATGATTTCGGATCGGTCAATATCGATGCGGAGCTCTTGAAAAGCGTGGGCGAGGACACGATCGAGCTGACCAATGGCTGCGTGTGCTGCACGATGGGCGCGGATCTCTTCATGGCGCTTGGCGACGTGCTGGACCGTGTGCCGCGCCCCGATCACCTCGTGATCGAGGCGAGCGGGATCGCAGACCCCAAGAAGATCGCCGACGCGGCGCGGGCCGAGCCCGAGATGGAATATGGCGGAATCGCACTTGTCGTGGATGCGGGGAATTTTGCCGTGCTGGCGGCGGATGCGCAGATCGGGGCGCAGATTCGCGGGCAGGTCGGGGTGGCGGATCTCCTTCTGGTGTCGAAATGCGGCGCCGAGGTGCCGGGCGCGCTGGCGATGCAGCTTGCCACGATGTCGCCCGCGCCCACCGTGGCGCTGGACGGGCTGGAGGCGGTGGCGCCGCTCTTGCTGGGCGGGATCGAGCCGGGCACGGGGCGCGGGACCGGTGCGGACCATGGCGCCTATGTCACGTGGGGGCATGACAGTGACGAGGTGATGGATCACGAAGCGTTGCGCGCGCGGCTCGAGGCGGCGCCGGCGGGGCTCTACCGGGTCAAGGGGTTCATGCGTGGACCCGAAGGCGGATTCGAGTTCCACAAGGTCGGCCCTTCGGTCGAGATCACGCGGTTGGAGCAGCCCCCCGCAGTCTCGCGCGTGGTGGGAATCGGGCCGGCGGCCCAGATCAGCGCAGAGGAGATCGCCGCGTGGTGGTCGGACCGTGAAGAGGCTTGACCGGCGGTTGCGCGGGCAAAATGCTGCGCCTCGACAAGGTGAGAGCGCTCTTAATCCTTGCGTTCAAGGCCCGAACCGCCTAAGACACCCGCGTCGACAAGGCGGGAAACGCCGCGAAACGAAAGAGACGAGCAGGGTCGGGCGGTTTCCGGCCCTCTTTGTTTTGCGCACCGTCTGACCAACGAAACCCCCAAAGACCGGCGGAGACAACCGCGCGGCCGGAAAAGCATCTAAAAGGACTGATACGCCACATGGCTCAAAACGCAACGATGGAGGAATTCGAAGCCCTCCTGAACGAAAGCTTCGAAATGGACACGCCCGAAGAGGGCAGCGTCGTCAAGGGCAAGGTCATCGCGATCGAAGCGGGACAGGCCATCATCGATGTCGGCTACAAGATGGAAGGCCGCGTCGATCTCAAGGAATTTGCAAACCCCGGCGAAGCGCCCGACATTTCCGTCGGTGACGAGGTCGAAGTGTTCCTGCGCGCAGCGGAGAACGCCCGGGGCGAAGCCGTCATCAGCCACGAAATGGCCCGCCGCGAAGCGGCCTGGGACCGGCTGGAGAAAGCCTATGCCGACGAGGAACGGGTCGAGGGTGCGATCTTTGGCCGCGTCAAGGGTGGCTTTACCGTCGATCTCGGCGGAGCCGTGGCCTTCCTGCCCGGCAGCCAGGTCGATGTTCGCCCGGTGCGCGACGCCGGGCCGCTGATGGGTCTGAAACAGCCGTTCCAGATCCTCAAGATGGACCGTCGCCGCGGCAACATCGTGGTCTCGCGCCGTGCCATCCTCGAAGAGAGCCGTGCCGAACAGCGCGCCGAAGTGATCGGCAACCTGACCGAGGGGCAGACCGTGGAAGGTGTTGTCAAGAACATCACCGAATATGGCGCCTTTGTCGATCTGGGCGGTGTCGATGGCCTGTTGCACGTCACCGACATGGCGTGGCGCCGGGTCAACCATCCCAGCGAGATCCTGTCGATCGGCGAGACCATCAAGGTGCAGGTCATCAAGATCAACAAGGAAACCCATCGCATCAGCCTCGGCATGAAGCAGCTGCAGGAAGATCCGTGGGACCTGGTGGGTGCGAAATACCCGCTCGGTTCGGTTCACAAGGGCCGTGTGACCAACATCACCGATTACGGTGCCTTCGTCGAACTGGAACCCGGCATCGAGGGGCTGGTTCATGTCTCGGAAATGAGCTGGACCAAGAAGAACGTGCATCCCGGCAAGATCGTATCGACCAGCCAGGAAGTCGATGTCATGATCCTCGAGATCGATCCCGCGAAACGTCGCGTGAGCCTTGGCCTCAAGCAGACCATGCGCAACCCGTGGGAAGTGTTCGCCGAAACCCATCCCGAGGGCACCGAGGTCGAGGGCGAGGTCAAGAACATCACCGAATTCGGTCTGTTCATCGGTCTCGACGGCGATATCGACGGCATGGTTCACCTTTCGGACCTGAGCTGGGACGAGCGCGGCGAGGATGCGATCCAGAACTATCGCAAGGGCGATGTGGTCCAGGCCGTCGTGTCGGAAGTCGATGTCGAGAAGGAGCGCATCTCGCTCAGCATCAAGGCGCTGGGTGGTGACAAGTTCGCCGAGGCCGTGGGCGGCGTGAAGCGCGGCTCGATCATCACCGTCGAGGTGACGGCGATCGAGGATGGCGGCATCGAGGTGGAATACGAGGGCATGAAATCCTTCATCCGCCGTTCGGACCTGTCGCGCGATCGTTCCGAACAACGCCCCGAGCGGTTCTCGGTCGGTGACAAGGTCGATGTGCGCGTGACCAACGTGGACAGCAAGACCCGCCGTCTGGGCCTGTCGATCAAGGCGCGCGAGATCGCCGAAGAGAAGGAAGCCGTGGCGCAATACGGCTCGTCCGACTCCGGTGCGAGCCTGGGCGACATCCTGGGCGCGGCGCTCAAGAGCGACGAAAAGTAATCCTGTCGCGAAAACTGCAAGCCGGCCCCGCCACCCTGGCGGGGCCGTTTGTTTTGCCGAATCAAGGGTTTCGCCGCACTGCGGCGCCATGCCTCACGACGGTGTTATCAGTCCGCCCGGGGTGCTGGCGCATGCGGATTTGCCGGTATCGGCGGGTTTTGGCCTGAAATCTTCTGCCCGACATTTGGGTTTGATGTTCCTTGCGCGATCAATTCTCTCTATAGTCCGAGAAAAAGAGATGCCTGCGAAAACAACCCCGGGGAGAGTGATCCGATGATACGATCGGAACTGATTCAAAAGATCGCCGATGAGAATCCGCATCTTTATCAACGCGACGTCGAGCGTATCGTGAACACCATATTCGAGGAAATCACTGAAGCGATGGCCAACGGCAACCGCGTCGAGCTGCGCGGCTTCGGGGCTTTTTCGGTCAAGCAGCGTGACGCGCGCATCGGGCGCAACCCGCGCACCGGGGAGGCGGTCGAGGTCGAGGAAAAGCACGTGCCCTTCTTCAAGACCGGCAAGCTGTTGCGTGATCGACTGAACGGGAAATCGTGAATGCGCTATATCCGCTATGCGTTCCTGGGCCTCTTGGCCCTTTGTCTGATCTCGGTCGCGATGGCCAATCGTGGCATGGTCGAGCTGCGGCTTTTGCCCGAGGAGCTGGGCAACCTGTTCGGGCTGACCCGGTCGGTCGAGCTGCCGCTTTTCATCGTGATCTTCGCGGCGATCGTGGCGGGGCTGATGATCGGCTTCGTCTGGGAATGGCTGCGCGAGCACAGGCACCGCGCCGATGCCGCGCGCAAGGACGGCGAGGTCAAGGCGCTCAAGCGCGAAATGCAGCGCCTGAAGCGCGGCGAGGGCAAGAGTGACAAGACGGACGAGGTCCTGGCGCTGCTGGACCAGTCACGCTGAACCCCGCGAGCCGTGACGCCCGTTTCGGGCTGCGGGATTTCGAGTATTTTTTCCAAGAAAGAGCAGGGACGGTTTTCAGGCCCTCCGCTTTCACATAGGTCAGGGCCATGAGCATCAGGGTGAAATTCTGCGGTCTGACCCGACCCGAGGATATCCTTGCCGCCGCGCAGGCGGGGGCGAGCTATGTCGGGTTCAATTTCTTTCCCAGAAGTCCGCGATACGTGACGCCGGATCAGGCGCGCGACCTTGCGGTGGAAACGCCGGTGGGTGTGGCCAAGGTCGCGCTGGTGGTCGATGCGTCCGATGCGGAACTGGACGCGATCACCGGGCAGGTGCCGCTCGACATGATCCAGTTGCACGGGGCTGAAAGCCCGGAGCGCGTGGCCGAGGTCAAGGCGCGCCATGGCTTGCCGGTGATGAAGGTGGTCGGGGTCCGTGAAAGGGCCGATCTCGAGGCGCTGGCCGGGTATGAGGCCGTTGCCGACCAGATCCTTCTTGATGCCAAGCCGCCAGGGGACGCCCCCTTGCCGGGTGGCAATGGTATCCCGTTCGACTGGCGGCTTGTGGCCGGGCGCGCATGGGCGAAGCCGTGGATGCTGGCCGGGGGGCTCACCCCTGAGAACGTGGCCGAGGCGATCCGGCTTACCGGCGCGCGGCAGGTCGATACCGCGTCGGGCATCGAAAGCGCGCCGGGGGTGAAGGATGCGGGCCTGATGCGGGCCTTCGTTGAGGCGGCGCGATGCGCGTGACATTCCGCGCGGCGGGCATCGCCGATGTGCCGGCCGTGGTGGCGCTTCTGGCCGATGACATGCTGGGCGCGGCGCGGGAACGCCGGGAGCTGGAGCCCTATCTTGCCGCCTTCGAGGCGATGCGCGATGAGGGAACCAACCACCTGATCGTGGGCGAAGACGAGGTGGGGCGGATCGTCGCCACCTATCAGGTCACGTTCATCTCGGGTCTGAGCCTGGCCGCGGCGCGGCGGGCGCAGGTGGAATCGGTGCGCGTGGCCTCGGACCTGCGGGGGGCAGGCGTGGGGCGGACGATGTTTGCCGATGTCGAGGCAAGGGCGCGGGCGGCCGGATGCCGCCTTGTCCAGCTCACCATGAATGCGGCCCGCACGGAAAGCCGCCGCTTCTATCAATCGCTGGGTTTCGAGGCGAGCCATGTGGGGTTCAAGAAGCTGCTCGGGGGATAGAAACGGGCGCGTGCCCCGCCCTCTATTGCCCCTTGCGGCGTTCAGGTTTACATCACGCTGAAGCAACCGGGAGGCGCAGCATGGCCGACGATCTTTTCAACAGTTTCATGAACGGCCCGGACGAGCGTGGGCGGTTCGGCAATTACGGCGGGCGGTTCGTCTCGGAGACGCTGATGCCGCTGATCCTCGAGCTCGAGGCCGAATACGAGAAAGCCAAGGACGATCCCGAATTCTGGGCCGAGATGGACGATCTGTGGAAACACTATGTCGGTCGCCCCAGCCCGCTTTATTTCGCCGAGCGGCTGAGTGACCATCTGGGCGGTGCCAGCATTTACATGAAGCGCGACGAGTTGAACCATACCGGTGCGCACAAGATCAACAACGTGCTGGGCCAGATCCTGCTGGCGCGGCGCATGGGCAAGAAACGCATCATCGCCGAGACCGGCGCGGGCCAGCATGGCGTGGCCACGGCCACGGTATGTGCCAAGTTCGGCCTGCAATGCGTGGTCTACATGGGCAAGCACGATGTCGAGCGTCAGGCGCCCAACGTGTTTCGCATGCGCCTGCTGGGGGCCGAGGTGATCCCGGTCACATCCGGCCGCGGCACGTTGAAGGACGCGATGAACGACGCGCTGCGCGACTGGGTGACGAATGTGCGCGACACGTTCTATTGCATCGGCACTGTGGCGGGGCCGCATCCCTATCCGGCGATGGTGCGCGATTTCCAGTCGATCATCGGCAAGGAGGTGCGCTGGCAACTGGCCGAACAGGAGGGCGAGGGGCGTCTGCCCGACACGGTGATTGCGGCCATTGGCGGCGGGTCGAACGCGATGGGGCTTTTCTTTCCGTTCCTCGATGATCCCTCTGTTCGGATCATCGGCGTGGAAGCGGGCGGCAAGGGCGTCAACGACAAGATGGAACATTGCGCCTCGCTTACCGGGGGGCGGCCGGGGGTGCTGCATGGCAACCGCACCTATCTCTTGCAGGACGACGACGGCCAGATCCTCGAAGGGTTCTCGATCTCGGCAGGGCTGGATTATCCGGGGATCGGACCGGAGCATAGCTGGCTCCACGACACCGGCCGTGCCGAATATGTCTCGATCACCGACCGCGAGGCGCTCGAGGCGTTTCAGCTTTCCTGCGCCACGGAAGGAATCATCCCGGCGCTGGAGCCAAGCCATGCACTGGCCCATGTGATGAAGATCGCGCCGGACCTGCCGCGCGAACATATCATCGTGATGAACATGTGCGGGCGTGGCGACAAGGACATCTATACAGTCGCCAAGCACCTGGGCTTTGACATGTCCGACACCGAGGGGCGCGAACTGGACTGAGTGACGCGCGGCTGGGGCAGGGCGCCGGCCACGCGCGGCATATCAGCTTTCGTGCACGACCGTTTCGAACCCTTCGAATTGCGGCGGGCCCATCATCACGCCCTCGGTGCGGCCGGAGCCTGCGTTCTTGTGGGCGTCTCGGAACTGCTGGGACTTGGTCCAGGCTTCGAAATCCTCGCGGCTGTCCCAGATCACGTGGCTGGCATAAAGGCGGCAGCCGTCGATCTCCGGGCCCTTGAGCAGGCGAAACTCGCGGAAGCCTTTCAGTTCCTTGAGCTTGCTTTCGCGGCTCTTCCAGATGTTTTCGAACTCGTCCTCGCGTCCGGGCGCGACCCGGAACCGGTTCATGGCAATGAAGCTCATTCAAGCCTCCCTCTGTCTGTCGGAATGGAATGGCTTGCTGAAGCGGATGCTTTCGCTGGCATGGGCATCACGTAGCACCGGCGGGCAGGGCAGGCAATGCGTCTTCACCGCGCGGCATGTGCTTCGAGCACCGAGAGCGGCACGATGTCGAGCGCGCGGGCATGGGTGGCGGCAAGGTTGACGCGCGGCGCGCAGCCTTCGTCGGCGGCCTGAAGGAAACGCGCGGCGCAGACGCACCAGTGGTCGCCGGGTTTGAGGCCCGCGAAATCGAACTCCGGGCGCGGGGTGCTGAGGTCGTTGCCCACGTATTTCTCATAGGCGAGGAACTCGGCCGTCATCTCGCAACAGACGGTGTGAGAGCCCATGTCGGCCTCGCAGGTGTTGCAATGCCCGTCGCGGAAAAAACCGGTCACGGGATCGCTCGAACAGGGGGCGAGCGGGGCGCCAAACACGTTGACGGGGCGTTCAGGTTCGGCCTTCATGGTGTCTCCTTCTCAAGCGTGGCGGCGATGCGCGAAACATCGCGATGTTTCGGTCGTGCAGGTCCGTTTCGCGAAAGTCGCGGTCTGCGGCGTCGGTGGCGATCATCACGTCGCGGGTGTGGTCGGAACAGGCATACTTGCCATGGCTGCCACGTGCAAAGAATTCTCCCTTGCGCGTCGGGGGCATCGGCCATTGCAACCGGCATTCATGGATGCCTCGTGGGCGACTGGCTTGCCACCCTCCTTGTGGGATCAGCGGAAACGGTCCACCAGTTTCTGCAAGGGGGAGCGGGTGTCCTCTTTCGGGAGGTGCTCGGGTGTCTCGGGCCGGGGGGTAGGCTTGGGCGCGTCCGGTTTCGCGCGGGGCCTGTCGTCAGGCCTGGTCGAGGAGCGGGGCGGTTTCACCCGCGACGCCACCGCATTGAGAAAGCGCCCGGTATCGCCCCGTGCCAGGTCGGGCGCGCCATCGGCGCAGCCACGCATCACGTCGTCGAGCCAATCCGCGTCGGATTTGGCGAAGTCGTGGAGCACATAGGCCGCGACGCGATCCTTGTGGCCGGGATGCCCTATCCCGAGGCGCACGCGGGTATAATGCGGGCCGATGTGGTCGTGAATCGAGCGCAGACCGTTATGGCCTGCATGTCCACCGCCATGCTTGACCCGAAGCTTGCCGGGCGCGAGGTCCAACTCGTCGTGGAAAACGGTGATGTCGGTCGAGTCGAGCTTGTAAAAGCGCATGGCCTCGCCGATCGACTGACCCGAGAGGTTCATGAAGGTCTGGGGCTTGAGAAGCAGGATCTTGTCATCGCCCAGCCGCCCCTCGCTCACCAGCCCCTGGAAGCGTGATTTCCACGGGCCGAAGCCGTGTTCCTCGGCGATCCGGTCGATGGCCATGAAACCGATATTGTGCCGGTTATGGGCATATTTCGCCCCGGGATTGCCGAGGCCGACAAAAATCTGCATGGGTGGCGCCCCCTTTTGCGGTCGCGCCAAGGTCTAGGACGGTTGCGTGCGGGAATCAATCGCCGTGGCGCAAGCCATTGCCGCAAAAGAAAACGCGGCCCCCGAGGGCCGCGCTTCCTGTTCGTCCCGATACCCGGGGATCAGTCGTCCGACGCCTCGGATTCGGCGACGGTTGCCACCTCGTCGGCGGCCACTTCCTCGGCTTCTTCATCCTCGGATGCGCGCAGGCTCGACGGGGCCGAGATGTTGGCGATCACGAAATCACGCTCGACCGTGGGCTTGGCGCCCTCGGGCAGGGTGACGTCGGAGATGTGGACGATGTCGCCGATATCCATCCCTTCGAGATCGACGGTGATCAGTTCGGGGATGTCGCCGGCGACGACGTTCAGCTCGACCTCGGGGCGCACCACGGTCAGCACGCCGCCCTTCTTGAGGCCCGGGGCCTTGTCTTCATTGATGAAATTGACATGAATGAAGAGGCTGATCCGACTGGTGCGGCGCAGGCGCAAGAGGTCGATATGGGTGGGCAGATCCTTGACCACGTCGCGCTGAACGCTGCGGCAGATGACGCGCACATCGTCCTGGCCCTCGACCTTGAGGTTCCACAGGGTCGAGAGAAAGCGGCCGTTTTTCAGGCGCTTGATCAACGCGTTATAAGGAATGTTGATGGGCAGCGGGTCAACGTCGCCGCCGTAGACGATACCGGGCACCATGCCATCGCGGCGTGCCTGACGAGCGGCGCCCTTGCCTGTCCCCGTCCGTGCCTCGGCGTGAAGATCTGGGATCTGTCCAGCCATGAGAGTTCTCCTGTTTGAGGCGGGGCTCCTCCAAGGCTGTAGCCCCGCATGAAGCGTGGCGCATAGCCGGAATCGGATGGGTTGGCAAGGGGGATCTGGCGGCGGTCCGGCCTGCGTTAACACTCGAATCGAGGGTGAAAAAGGGGGGTGACATCCGGCTGCCATCCGGCTGCCGCCCGGCTGCCGGGGAGCGCGGGTCGGGGCGAGGGCCGAAGGTTAACCGGGCGCGCGGTGGGGGGAGGCGTCGGATGACGGTGCCGAGGCGCAGGCGGACGGTGCCGGTTCACGCAAGTGTTGCGGTCGGCCGGTCTCCGGCCCTTTCTCGACATTCGTGCAGCCGCTCGGCCCCAGCTCGCCTTGTGCTGGAAGGGCCGCATCTTGCCGTCTACCAAGAAACATGGCTCGGTCTGCGTTCAACCTCCCTGCCGGGTTTACGTGGCATTCGAAAGATGGTGAGCTTTCCACAGCCAAATTGCCGAATTGCGGGAGTCACTTTGATGCATTCTTCTTTCTTGTCTCTAATCCTGACGGTGACTCTTGTCGCCTTCGCTGGTCAGGTTGCGGCCCAATCGACCGAGAGCCGCGACTATCAGGACGGCAAGCGGGGCAAGGTGACGTTGCCGCAGGGGGATCGATCCTTCGCCGATGTGGTCGTTGATTACCATCGGGGAACTGGTGAGATCGAGCAGACTGCTGGCGACCCACAGGCCGCGCTTCATGCGCCTGATTTTTCCGGTGATGTCGACGATGGCAGCTTCCTCTCCCTTGGTTGCGATGGGTCGGTCATCCTTCAGTTCACCGACAATGCCTTGATCGACGTCGAAGGGCCTGACCTGTACGTGTTCGAAGTGGGTCCCAATGTCGAAGCGATGAGCCTTGCGATTTCGGAAGACGGAAAGACCTGGGAGGAGCTGGGCGAGATCAGCGGCGGCCGCGCCGAGGTGGATATCTCCGGACGCGTCGCTGCGGATAGGAATTTCCGCTATGTGCGCTTGACCGATGACGGGATCGATTGCGGCACGCGGTTCGCAGGCAGCGATATAGATGCGGTCGCGGCGATCGGCTCCACGACGCGGTTCGTTCTGGACGGCAAAGTTCTGTTTGCAGTGGACAGCACCGAGCTGCGCGAGGAGGCGCGGGCGGCTCTGGATGCGCTCGCGGAGGATATTGCCGAAGCCGATCTCGACCGGTTCCGTGTCGTCGGACATACCGACTCCGAAGGGAGCAACGCCTACAATCTTGAGCTTTCACGTCAACGTGCGGCTTCGGTTCAGACATACCTGGGTCGCCACCCCGATCTGGAAGGTATGGCCATCACCTCTGAGGGTCGAGGAGAGACAGAGCCTGTCGCCAGCAACGCGACGGAGAGGGGCCGCGCCAGGAACCGTCGGGTCGAGATCATCGGGCATTAGGCCGTCCGGCTCCTTCGCGCCCAGTGCAAGGGTTCCTTGATCAAATGCAGTTTGGCTGGCTCACAAATGACATGGAGCGGCCGGTCTCAGCCCGGGTCGGACCTTGGAATGGGGCGCACCATGCTATAGTTAGTTGACTGTTCAATCTAGAAAACGAAAGACACCGCGATGACATTGCTGATTATCTTTGTGCTGCTGGCGATCGGGTTGTCGTTTCTTTGCTCGATCCTCGAAGCAGTCCTGTTATCCATCACGCCATCCTATGTCGAAGCCGCCGAGGAAGAGCAGCCGCGTTTCGCGAATAAACTCAGGACGTTGCGGGCCGATATCGAACGCCCACTCGCGGCCATCCTTTCGCTCAACACGATTGCACATACCCTCGGCGCCACCGGAGCCGGTGCGCAGGCTGCCGTCGTGTTCGATGATACCGGCGTGGGCATCTTTTCCGCCGTATTGACGTTTGGCATTCTCGTCCTGTCCGAGATCATTCCCAAGACGCTTGGCGCCACTTATTGGCGCGGCCTGGCACACTTTGCGGTACGGGTGATTCCCTGGCTGATAATCATTCAGCTGCCCTTGGTATGGATGAGCCAGGCGATTACACGGCTGCTGACGGGTGGTGAACGTCACGCGGAAGTGTCGCGCGACGAGATTATGGCGCTGACAACTGCGGGCCAGCGTCTCGGGATTGTCGAGGAAAACGAAACGCGTGTCATGGCCAACCTGTTTCGCCTTTCGGAGATATCCGCCAAGGAAATCATGACGCCGCGCACGGTCATCGAGCATGTTGGCGCTGACGAGAAAGTCGATGCCTTCGTGAGGTCCAGGGACACGTTCCCGGTTTCCCGCTATATCGTGACCGGCGAGAACATAGATGACGTCAAAGGCTTCGCGCTGACGCGCGACCTTTTTCTGGCCGGATTGCGGGGCGGCAAGGACAAGACCGTTTCAGACTTCATGCGCGACATTCAACACATTCCGGAAAAAACAGACCTCGATACGTTGTTCGATCTGCTCATGGAGAATGAGACGCATATCGCACTGGTCGTAGATGAATATGGTGGAACGGCCGGCCTTGTGACCATGGAAGACGTCATAGAAACGTTGCTCGGTGCCGAAATTGTCGATGAGAGTGACGCGGTCGAGGATTTGCAAAGCCTCGCAAGATCACGGGCCATCCGCCGGCAGGATGCGCGTGGCAAGTCAGGCGTTTGACCCCCCGCAGGGCGGGCGCCCGAACACCCGAATTGTCAGAAGGCCGCGACCCTCAGGGGATGCTCCCGCGCATGGCGGTCACGCAGCAGGAGGGCCGTTGCCGCCGGCAGTGCTGCGGTGGCAATGAACATGGCCCCGGCCCCAAACGCATCCGCAGCGACGGCGGCGAGCGCCGGTCCCGCGACGCTGCCCACCGCCGTGGCGAGAAGGGCCGCCGTGAAACTGAATGACGGCTTCGAGGGGAACAGGCGCTCTGACCAGAAAGCGAGGATCGCGCTTGTCATCATGACGTGCAGGCCCTGCAACCCGGCCGACAAGACCAGCCCCGTCCAGCTGCCGGGCAGGGCGGCGACCAATGCGACCGACAGCGCCCCGGCCAGCATCACGAGCCGCAAGAGCCACAGCAGGCGGATCGCGTCCTTCACGCGATCGGTGAAAAGCCCGGCCAGGCCGAAAACGCCATAAAACATGAAGATCAGGGCGGGAGCGGCCGCGGCGGGGACGCCCGGAACGCCGCCCCTGGCCAACATGTGGTCGGCCGCAAAGGAGATGTAGATTGCCGAAGTCGTGCCGTAGACGAAGGCAATGGAGAACAGGGGCAGCGCCCCGATCTGCAACACATCCTGCCATCGCCGCTCCGGGTTGGCTTCCGGGCTCTTCTCGACCCCGCGCAGGGCGGCCCAGTTGGCAATCAGCGCGGCGGTGGCGGCAATCGCGAAGAACGCCCAGCAAACCCGCCAGGACAAACCACTCAGCACCATGGCAAGTGCCGCGAGGCCCGCCATGGCGACCCCGACGCTGGTGCCGGTGCTGATCTCCGAAAGCGCCGCCGGTCGGTCCACCTCGCGGATCTTGCGGTGCACTGCGTCGTTGAACGGTGTCCAGGCGAAGCCGGCGCTCGACGCCGAGAAGAACACGCCGATGGCCAGCAAGCAAACGTCGGACGCGAGGGCGACAAGTCCCATGCCGAGCGTGGCGGCAAGCAGGCCCGCCAGGACCGGCGTCGCCGGCCCCCGCCGCGTGAGCATGGCCTGCGCGATTACAAGCCCGACAAGGAAGCCGAGAAAGCCGAGGCTGGACACAAGACCGATGGCCGGGGTCGACATCGAGAATGCCGATCTGAACTCTGGCACGAAAAGGCCGAAACCGATGCGCCCGGGGCCGAAACTGATCGCGGTCGCCGCGAAACCGGCGGCAGAGAGGCTCTGGAAATAGGTGATGACGATCCTCCGCGTTTGCCCGGCCACCCAGTCGCAAGGTTCCTGTCACCAGTGTGGGAGCGATTGCGATGCCGGGCAATGGGGCCGGCAACGAAATGCCGGCCTTGTCCAGCTTCCCCACGGGACGCGCCCCCGGCCGCAACCGTAGCGCAGCCACCGGGGCCGCGCGGCAGGGATTTCACACAAGGGTCTCGTTCGGGCCGATCCGTGCGCTCGCCGGTTGTGCCGGGTGCGGCGCTATGCGGTTGCGACCTCGTGCAGCCGGATCTCGGGCGCGTCGAACCTGATGACCCGCCCGTTGGCGATCGCGACCGGTTCGATCAGCGCCTTGATCCCGCCGATACCGAGATCGGGAAAATCCAGCCCCATCGAATGGAAACAGGCGAAGCGCCGTCCCGGCTTGGGATTGAGGCCCGGGCGGATGTCTCGTGTCCCGAGCTTGAGGTGGTGCGCGATGTCCCATTCGAGCGTTGCGCCCCCGATCCGCGTCACGACCCAGCAATGACCATCCTTGCAGGTGCCGCCATTCTCCTGCGGGAAAAAGTAGCCGGTGATATAGCCCGCCTCGATCCCGGCAGCGCGCAGGGCAGCGATGAAATAGGTGTTTATGTCCACGCAGGAGCCTTCGGTGACGCCGCATCCCAGCGCGGGGATCGTGTCCAGACCGTCGTTGAAGGCGGTTTCCGGATGCCCGTAGGTGAAACGCTCGGCGACATGACAGGCCACGGCGCGGGCGCGGTCGGTCCCGGTCAGGGTGCTGCCGACCGCACCGATTTCGGCGACCAGTTCCTCGGCGAAGCGGGTGAATTGCGATGCGCGCGGCGCGAACATCGCGTCGGGATAGGGGCTGGTCGACGGTCCGAAGCGAAAGGTGATTGCAACGTCGTCTCCCACGGGTGCCATGCGAAAGGCGCGCTGTCCGGTGGTCGCCTCACGGATCTCGGTCAGGCCCGGCGCCTCGACGGCGACACAGCGCCCATGCGGGGTGTCTATCCCGCCGGGGATCAGAACCTCCTGCGCGGTTTCGGGCAGGCGCGCGGAATATGTCACGTCCATCTTGCAATCCTTCGATCCAGGGGCGGGTGCACTCTTGCCAGCCGAAAGTGACAGGCATGTAACAAGAGACCCGCGAAACGTTCGATCGCCCGTCACGCCCCGGAAGTGACGTTGGTGTCTGTTGCCGCGGACCGGGGGCCGGTCCTGGCAGGTCTATCCCGTGCGCCAGTCCAGCACCTCGTCCAGCGGGGCGCGGGTTGTGCGGAAGGCGTTGGCGGGGTGGTCCGCGTCTTCGTATCCGAACGAGATCGCGGCGATCACCAGGCGGGTGTCGGGAATGTCGAAGAAATCGTGCACGAAGCGGCCATGTCCGGCGATGGCCGCCTGCGGGATCGTCGCCACGCCCAGCGCCTGTGCGGCGAGGCAGAACCCGGTGATGAAGCCGCCGCAATCCATCACGCCATAGGTGCCCAGATCGGCCTCGGAGGTCAGGATCGCCACATGAGGCGCGCCGAAGAGGCGGAAATTCTCCATCATCTGCGCCGTTCTGCCCGCACGGTCGCTTTTCTCGATTCCCACCGCCTCGTACAACTGCCAGCCGCAGGTGCGCCGCCGCTCCTGGTAGGGGCCGGTATATTGTTTGGGCCAGTCGAGATCGGGCTTGGAGCTGTTGGCGGAGGCATGGGCGAAAAGCGCCTCGCGGAAGCGGTCGGTTTCGGGCGGGGCGGTGACGATGGCCTGCCACGGCTGGGCGTTGCACCAGGACGGCACGCGGCCCGCGGCGGTGACGATCTGCTCCACCGTCTCGCGCGGGACGGGGTCGGGGCGGAAGGCGCGGCAGGAATAGCGGGAATCGAGGATATCGGTCAGCGTGTCGAATGCGGTCATAGGGCCCCCTGTTCGAGTGCGATGAGATAGCCGGCCCCGCCGGCCAGGACCAGGCCGAGGATGACGGCGAAGGCGATTTTCCACGCCGACCAGGGCCGTTCGCCCTGCACCCGGCCGGTGCGGCCGTTGACGACGAAGCGGTAGCTTTGCCCGCGATACCTGTAGGCCGCAAGCCAGACCGGCAGCAGCACATGCTTGAACGTCACGTCGGACACCTCCGTGTCGATCGTGTGGATGCGCTGGCGGTCGCCGCCGATGTCGAACCGCACGTCGCGCTGGATCACCCGGTCCATGTCGTGGCGGGCCTCGGTGAACCCTTCGTCAAGCGCGACCTGGTAGGCCTCGGCGCGGAACCCGGCGAGAAATTCGGGCTGATAGGGTTCGAGCGCGGACAGGTCCCAGGGCGCCAGCCCGTCGGTGAACCGCTTGGGCAGGCTGCGAGAGGCCAGCACCAGCACATCGTCGAAGAACCGCGCCACCCGGCCCGAGGCGCGGTGCCAGCGGATCTTCTGCACCCGCTGCTGCACCCGCTTGCCATTGCGCGTGACCGTGCGGGTGACGTAATAGACCGTGCCGCGTTCGCCGGTATAGCTCGAGCGGGTCTGGGCGTCGAAGGTCCAGAACGGCACGTAGATGCCCTGCATCCTGCGTCCCTTGCGCGCGTAGTCCTGCAAACCGTTCGGGGCGAACCAGAGCCGCCCCAGCCAGTCGTTCATCGCCTGTTTCGCGGCGCGTTCGTCAAGCGCGAAGGGCAGAACGCCGCGCGGCTTGATATGGCGGTGCGTGCCGGTATCGGCGACGACGGGCGTGGCGCAGAACGGGCATTCGAGGGCGTGGATATCGGGATCGAACTCGACCTCGGCGCCGCAGCCGGTACAGCGGGTGACGCGGGTTTCCTCGATCTCCTGTTCGGGCAAGCGCGCGTCGATCGCGGCCTTGAAATCAAGCTCCCTGATCGGGTGCAGGTCGGCGCCGCTCCCGGCGATCGGCTCTTCATGCCCGCAATGGTCGCAGATGAGCCGGCCCGCGCCCGGATCGAAGCGGTAATCGGAGCCGCATTGCGGACATGGAAAGCGGTGCTCTTGCGGTGGCGGGTCGGCCGTCGGTGCGGGGGGCGGGGTCTTTGACACGGGATTTCATGCCTCCGGCGGGAGTATCTGGGGCAAGATGAAGGGCAGGGGAACGGTCAGGCGGTGGCAGGGCCGCGCGTCACGCGCCCGGTGGCGGCGGCGGCGGGGGCGGGGGCAGCACGGTGAAGAGCTGGGCCAGTTCGGCCACCTCGTCGGCGGTCACCCGGCGCAGGCCGAAGTGCTCGATCGCCGCGGCCTCCGCGTCATCGAGGTCGCGCAGTCGCGCGGCGAGCGCGAGGGAGGCTGAGCTAGTTGCCGGCATCCTTGGCAGCTCGCCCCCGGCGCACAGCACTGACGACGAGCAGCACGATGATGAGGACGAAGCCGATCGGCAGGCCGACGAGCGGCATCATCGTCACGAGCGGCCAGATGCCCTCCGCGAAGTCGCCCCGTTCGAGACCTGCCGCCGTGCCGACGATGAGTGCGACGAAGCTCGCGAGGCTCAGCAGGATGACGCCTGCGACCATGTAGGCGAGCACGCGCTCGAGGCGGTTGCTCATCACGAAGGATTCTTCTGGCACCCGTCCAGGGTAGTGCCGCAGCCTGAAAGGCTCGTACCCCGTTTCCTGGGGCCATCTCGCGGCGGTATCCTCGGGGTTCGAGCACTGCGCTCGACACGACAGCGAACGCGAGGGGACACAACGCGCATGCCCACCGGCAAGGTCA